>JBHYEQ010000014.1:0-155342 GCA_051860065.1 Roseomonas sp. | reverse complement strand
GCCCGCGAGCAGGCCGCGCGCGATGCCGCCGCCCGCGAACAGGCCGCGGCCGAACAGCAGGCCACCGCGGCCCGCGAGCAGGCGGCCGCCGAGCAGGCCGCCCGCGACGCCGCCGCGCGCGAACAGGCCGCGCGCAATGCCGCCGCGCGCGAACAGGCGGCCCGCGAGCGCGCCGCCGCCGAGCAGCAGGCACGCGACGCCGCCGCCCGCGAACAGGCCGCGCGCGAGGCCGCGGCGCGCGAACAGGCGCTGCGCGAACAGGCGGTGCGTGACGCCGCCGCGCGCGAACAGGCTGCCCGCGACGCCGCCGCACGCGAACAGGCCGCGCGCGATGCTGCCGCCCGGGACCAGGCCGCCCGCGATGCCGCGGCACGCGATGCCGCGGCACGCGAACAGGCCGCGCGCGAGGAAGCCCAGCGCCAGCAGCAACAGCAGCAGATGGCCGCGCTGTCGCGCCTCGACATGCGCGCCGCGGCGCAGGCGCTCGCCACCAGCACGCCCTGTTCGCTGATCGCCTGGTCGGCGACCGACCGGACCATGGCGCTGTCGGGCGTGGTGCGGCGCGGCGACGATGCGACGATCCGCCAGAACCTCGCGGCGCGCGGCGTGCCCGAGGATGCGGCGCGGTTGTCGCTGGCCACCTTCGACGGTCCCTATTGCCCGGCGCTCGACCTGCTGCGCCCGGTGCTCGGCGCGGCGGGTGTCGCGCCGTCGCTCGAGGCCGTCGGGCGCCTGCCGCTGCAGAAGGGCGAGCTGATGCGCCTTGATGTGCAGATGCCGGATTGGCCGGCGCATCTGTACGTCGCGTATTTCATGCAGTCGGGGCAGGTGGCGAACCTGGTGCCCTCCGCGCTCCAGGCCGCCGGCGCGCGGGTGCGCCTGGGCGAACCGCAGGGCAGCTTCACCGGCTGGGAGGTCGACGAGCCCTATGGCACCGACCTGGCGGTGATGATCGCCTCGGACCGGCCGCTGTTCGGCAATTCCCGCCCGGTGGTCGAAAGCCAGGAGGCCTATCTGGCCGCCTTGGCCGGGGCGTTGCGAACCGCACGCGCCAGCGGCACCCGCGTGGTCGTGCGCCCGCTGGTGATCGAAACGGTGGCGCGGCGCTGACGGCCAGCGGCATGGCCATCACCGGCCGAGCGATCGATATCGCGACGCCCGACGGCACGCTGAATGCGCATCTCTACGCGCCCGAGGCCGTGCCGGACTCCGCACCCGTGGTGCTGGTGCTGATGGATGCGCCGGGTGTGCGCCCTGCGCTTCACGGCATGGCCGCGCGCATCGCCGCCGCGGGGTATCGCGCGCTGCTGCCCAACCTGTATTGGCGCGCGACGCGCGAGGTGGGTTTCGATCGCGCCGCCTTCTCGCGCGACGGCGATCCGGAGCGGGAGCGCATCTTCACGCTGGCGCGCGGCTATGGGCATCCGCAGTTTCGCAACGACCTGCCGGCCATGCTCGATGCGCTCGGCGTATCGGCGGGACGGCCGGCGGCAGCGGTGGGGTATTGCATGAGCGGGCGCTTCGCGCTGCAGGCGCTGGCAGAGCAGTCCGGGCGTGTGGTCGCGGCGGCGTCGTTCTACGGCACGCGCCTGGTGACCGACGCCGCCGACAGCCCGCACCTGTGGATCCCGCGGATCGGCGGCGGCGAAGCCTACCTGTGCTTCGCCGAACACGACCCCTATGTGCCCGGCGGCGTTCCGGCGACGGTGGCTGAGGCCGTGGCGCGCAGCGGCGCGCGCCATCGCATCGAGCACTACCCCGGCACGCATCATGGCTTCGCGCAGCCGGATTCCGGCGGCTTCGACCCGGTGGCGGCGGAACGGCACTGGGCTGTGGTGTTCGATGTGCTGGGGCGCGTGCCGCGCGGCGGCGGCGCGCCGGTCAACGGACGCGCCTGATCCCGCGACCCGACATCCGATCAACAAAAAACCGGCGCGGGAACCTCGCGCCGGCCGCTTCGATTGCACGCCTGCCGCCGACCGGCGGCGAAGCGGCGCAGCAGCCCGGGGCGCCACGCCGCGACGATGGTCAGACCTTCCGGCCGTAGTCCCACATCTGATAGCCGGTGTAGTCGTCCCTGTAGCCGGAGGTGCGCCAGAAGTCGCGCATGAAGGTCTTGAACTTCGCGCGGGTCTCGAAATAGAACTCGCCGAAATTGGGGTCGAAGAACGCCACGTCGTTCCGCCCGACGAAGGCGGCCATGGCGTGGCCGCCGTCAGGACCCATGATGCCGATCATCAGGTAGAAGTTCTGGCCGTTCCACAGGTCGGGGTCCAGGTCCTGCGCCATGCGCACGCCCATGGCGTGGCCGTTGCTGTAGGAATGGATGTTCTTCATGCGCGACCGCGCGGCGCCGCGCGGGATCACGCCATGCACGCCGAGATAGCGCCGCGTCGCCGCCGCCTGGAAGTCGTTCGCCTTCCTCTCGGCACGGGTGAGGCGGATGGTCGGGTTGTGCGTCGGGCTCGACTTGCTGGACGAATCGCCCTCGATGAAGTTGACCATGATGTTCGCGATCATGCCCTGGCGGACGTTCATCGTGCCCGGCGTGCACAGCCAGTTCCACAGCGAACGGTCGTTCGCGTGTTCGGCGATCCACTTGGCGGACAGCGCCTCACAGATGCCGCCATTGGTCTGCGGCATCATCTTGATGAGCGTCGAGGTCGGCTCCAGGCACTGAGAATAGGGGACGTAGCCGCCCCCCGCCTTGGTGGCGGTGGCGCGCACCCGGTTGACGAATTGCTGCATCGACATGACGTGCCGCTCCTTGTTCGGTAAGAAAATCCTATCTGGAATGATTGCGCGCATCAAACGCCGTGAGCATGCGTCGCGGCGCTGGTGCGATGGACGAAAACACCAGCTTATCCCTGGGTTTGCGGGCGATTTCCACAGCGTCGTTCGGCGCCTCCGCGGGCCCGGCGGCGACGGCGACTGAAATGGTTCACAGGCGCCGGGCGACGCGCCGGGCCGCAGCGCAAGGGCAGCCTCCAGCCATCGCGCGCCGACGCCACGCGCCACAATGTCGCGTAGAAATGAGAGGGGTGGGTGAGCGCGAGCGGCCTGCCGCCTCAGCGCGGCGCGTGTTCGCGCAGCGCCGCGCGCAGGCGCTCGGCGCGTTCGTCCGTCAGGCCGGCATGCGCCGGCTGGAAGAAGCGCGCATCGGGGGTGAAGATAAGGTAGGCCATCGCCTCGTTCATCATCACCTCCTCGATGGAGGGGTCGTAGCCCTCGCGCGCCAGGAAGGCGCGGAAATTGGCGCGCTCGGCTTCGGTGAAGCTCTCGCGCCACACGCTCTCGACATGCGCGGCGAAGCGGGCATCGGCGAAGAAGTGGCCATGGCCGATCTCGTGCTGCAGGATCGCCTGGCGCATCGGGGCATCGACCCGTTCCTCGATCCCCGGCACCGACACCACGGCGAATTCCGCCGGGGCGGGCACCAGGCGGCGGATGCGCGCGACCTCCTCGCGCAGCCAGGCTTCGTCGGGGTTGAGGGCGATGGCGTCGCGCTCGGCCAGGGCGAAGAAGCGCTCGAGGTCCCGGCCGCGATAATTGTGCCCGTAGTAGTAGGTGGCCGGGGTATCGCCGCTGCGCGCGATCGCGGCGGCGAGGTCGGCATCGTTGAGCACGCGGTCGCGTGGCAGCCCGGCCTTTTCGATCAGCGCGGCGGCGCGGTTGAAGGTCGCGCCCTGGCGGTCGAGGTTGGGCAGGTCCGCGATGAAGATGCGTGGATTGGCATCGAGCCGGAACATGGTCGGCCCGCTGGCGCGATGCGCCAGGATGTCGGCCTGGCTGGCGATGGCCGGGCCAAGCGCGGCGGCCACCCGCGCCACCGGCGCCACGGGCGCGGGCACCGGCAGGGCCGGAAGGTCGGGCTTGGGGGGTGGCTCGGCCTCGCCGGCGTCACGCCACCACCAGGCCCCGCCCGCGACACCCACGGCCGCGAGCGCGGCGGCGCCCAGGATCAGCGGAACGCCGCGCGCGCGCATCGCTGGCGGGCCGGATGCGGCCCGTGTCGCGACATGCGGCGCGGCGATGCGGACGGTGGGGTCGTTGTCCGTCACCGCAGCGGCGTCAGCTGCCGATATTCACCACCTGCACGCGGCGGTTGCTGGCATTCGGCGTGTTGTCAGGCGTGGGCACCAGCAGCTGCGTCTGGCCCATCCCGACCGCGACGAGACGCTCGGGCGAGACGCCGAACTTCGCGATCAGGTAGTCGCGCACCGCGGCGGCGCGGCGTTCGGACAACGCCTGGTTCAGCTCGGCGCTGCCGACCGTGTCGGTATGGCCCTCGATGCGGAAGCGGAAGGCCGAGAGGTCCTGCGACGACAACGCGCGCCCGAGCGGCGCCAGCGCTCGTTCACCCGCCGGCGTGATGGCCCAGGAGCCCGAGGGGAAGGTGACGGTGATCGACGCCGACGGCGCATCCGCCGTGGTCTCGCGCACCGGCGGACGCACGACGGCCGGGGTCGGGCGGGAGGTGGTGGTCGGGCTCACGGTCGGCGCGCCGGGGCCGGCGACGCCCGGCGCGGGCGTGGGCGCCGGGCGCGGCTGCGTGAAGACCGGCGCCGGCTGCACGGGTGCGGAAGGCGGCGGCGCGCCCTCGACATTGCCGGGCACGCGGATGCCGCGGGTCTGGCCGCCGGCCTGCGGGCGCAGCCGCTCGATCAGGTTCAGGGCGGCCGGGTCGGACTGCGCGAAGGCAGCCGGGGCGCCGGTGGCGAGGACCAGCGCCGCGGCGCCGGCTAGAAGCAGAGTGCGGGTCATGGGCGGACCTCCTTGGATGAGGACAGGAATATCATGTCGGCGCCTGGGATGCATGCGAACCGCTTCGCAGCGGGACCGGTGCGCTGCGGATCACGCGACGCGGAGGGCACGCCAGGCATCCAGGTGCGTCGCCAGCCGGTCGGCAAGCCCGGTCGCCAGCGCCTGCTGCGCCGCGGCATCGCCGGGGGCCAGGTGGCGCGCCAGCGCCGCGGGATCGGCCGGCAGCCCCGCCTGGAGGGCGACGATGGCGCCAAGCTCGCTGGCCGATGCCTGGATGCCGCTGCCCAGCAGGTGCGCGACGGCGCCGAGCGGCGTGCCGCTGGCCCCGGCCTCGGCGCCGTAGTGGTGCAGCACCGCCGCGTTGCAGCGCGCGGCGCGGGCGGCCAGCGCCGGATCGGCCGGCGCGTCGCGCCACACGGGATGCGCGACGAAGGTCTCGGTCAGCATCACGGCGATGTCGGTCTCCGTGAGGTCCTCGGCGCCGCGCAGCGCCGCAAGGTCGGCGATGCGCTGTGGCCCGGCGGCCAGCGCGCCCAGCAGCGCGGCCTGCTGCCCCGGCAACAGGGCGGCGACGCCCGCCTGGGTGGGCAGGCGCACGCTCGCGCGCGCCGGGTCGCCGCCCAATGCGAGGCGGATCGCGCCCAGCGCGCCGCGCGCCGGCGGCCGCGCCCCGCGCACGAAGATGTCGGTGCGGAAGCGGCGGTCGAGGAAGACATCGCGCCGCGTCTCGCCATCCATCCAGGCCGGCAGGGCGTCGAGCCCCGCCTGCTGCGGCGGGCGCAGCTGCAGGTCGGCCATGCCGGCGGCCGGGCGCGCCGGGCCGGCGTAGTCGAGCTGCGCGCGCGCCAGGTCCCGCGCCAGGTCGGCATGGAAGACCGGGCGCCAGAAATCGGTGAACCACTGGTGCGCCATGTAGTGCGGCGAGGCCTGCGCGCGCGCCACGATGCGGTCGAGCTCCGCCGCCGGCGGCAGGTGCGGCGAGCCGATGGCGCGGATGCGCGCCAGCACCGCCAGCGCATGCGCGCCGCGTTCGCCCGGGGTGCCGGGCACCCCGCGCACGGCATCCTGCAGCAGGCGTTGCAGCGCGATGTAGGGCGCCTGGGCGGGCAGCGCGTTGTAGCCCATCACCACGATGCCGCCTGGCTTCACGCAGGCGCGCAGCACCGCCAGGATGCCCGCGCGCACGGCATCGGGTACCCAGGTCCAGACGCCATGGCAGAGCACGATGTCGGCCCGGGGCAGCAGCCGCGCCGCGCGGTCGTCGTCGAACGCCGCGAGGTCGGCCTCGATGAAGCGGGCATTGTCGAGCCCGGCATCGGCGGCGATCTCGGCGGCCTCGGCGACATGGGCGGGCTGGAGGTCGAGGCCGGTGACGTCCCAGCCCGGATTGGCCGCCGCCAGGATGATCGGCGTGAGCGCGCGCCCGCAGCCGATGTCGAGCACGCTCAGCCGGTCGCGGTCACGCGGCGCCCAGGCCGTGCCTGCCAGGGTGGTGGCCAGGTGCAGCCGGGCCGGCGCGACCACCGGATCGAAGGCCGCGACGTAGCGGATGTCGGCGGCCGCGTAATGGGCCTTCGCGTCGGACATGGCGGTCCTCGTGTCAGACCACGCCGATCGCGCGCCAGGCGGCCAGATGGCGCTCCAGCGTGGTCGCGATGCTGCGTCGCACGGCGGCGACGCCGGCGGGGTCGTCGCGGCGCTGCACCAGGCGGTCGGTCAGGTGGTCGGGATCGGCCGGCACACCCATGCGGATCGCCGCGACGATCGCCAGGCTGGTCATGCCCATCGCGAAGGCGCTGCCGGTCGCCGGCACCACCGCGCCGAGCGGCGCCTGGCTGGCGAAGGCCTCCGCACCCAGGCGGCGGGCGATGGTGTCATTGCAGCGGGTGGCACGCGCGGCGAAGGCCGGGTCGGCCGGGATGTCGCGCCACAGCGGATGGGCGGTGTAGGTCTCGTACAGCATCAGCGCGATGTCGCGTTCGGAGAGCTCGGCGCATTCGGGCAGCGCCGCGAGGTCGGCCAGGCGCTGCGGCCCCTGCGCGAGCGCGGCGAGCAGCGCGGCGTTCTGCGCATCCGTCAGGCTGGCCATGCCGGTGCGCGTGCCGAGCGTCATCACCGCGTGTTCCGGGTTGACGCCGAGGGCGAGGCGGATGCTGCCCAGCGCCCCGGGTGCGGCGGGGCGGCGACCGCGCACGAAGATGTCGTTGCGGAAGCGCCGCTCGATGAAGCTGTCGGTGAGGGTTTCCTCCGGCATGTGGGCCGGCAGGGTCGCGAAGGCCTCGCGCTGCGCCGCGGTGAACTGCAGCTGGTGCAGCGCGGCCGAGGGGCGGGACGGCGCGCCGAATTCGATCTGCGCGGGGGCGAGGTCGCGCAGCAGGTCCGCCTGGAAGACCGGGCGCCAGAAGGGCGTGAACCATTCATGCGCGGCATAGGCCGGCGCGATCGCGGCGGCCTCCAGGATCGGGTCCAGCACCTGCGGGCGCGGCAAATGCGGCGACCCGGCATCGCGCATGCGGCGCAGCACGGCGAAGGCGGCGCGCGCCTTCTCGGCATCGCCGCCGGGCACGCCGCGGGCGGCCTCCATCAGGAAGCGCTGCATCGGGATGCAGTCGGCGAAGCCGGGCAGCGCGTTGTAGCCCATCAGCAGCAGGCCGCCGGGCGCGAGCCGCGCCTTCAGCAGGGCGACGATGCCCTGGCGCACCACATCCGGCACCCAGGTCCAGACGCCGTTGCAGATGACGATGTCGACCTCGGGCAGCAGGGCGCGGCTGGCGGCCTCGTCCAGCTCGGCGATGTCGGCCTCGATGAAGCGGGCATTCGCGAGGCCCGCCTCGGCGGCGATCTCGCGCGCCTCGCTGACATGGACCGGCTGGAGGTCGAGGCCGATCACCTCCCAGCCCGGATTGGCGGCCGCCAGGAGGCAGGCGGTCAGGCCCCGGCCGCAGCCGATGTCGAGCACGCGCAGACGTTCGCGATCCGCCGGTTCCCAATGCACATCGGCCAGAGCGAGCGCGAGGTGCAGGCGCGCCGGCGAGGCATCGACGCCGAAGGCCGGCACGTAGCGGGTCTCGGCGCCGCCGTAGCGGCCCTTGGCGTCGGTCATCACACCACGTCCCGCGGTTCGAACAGCGCGTCGCGCGCATCGGCGCGGCGCGGGCGCGAGGTCCCGGTCCAGGTCGACCATCCCAGCCGCGCGCCGGCGCCGGCCTGCGAGGCGGGCACATCATCCTTCCGCAGCACCAGGTTCACAGCGAAGGCGGTGTCCTGCCCGACGAACAGCCGCGCGAGCTGCGTGATGCGCTGCCAGGACGGCGTGCCGGGCAGCAGCGCGTCGAATTCCGCGCGGGTCAGCGGACCGAAGCGGATGATGAAGCGCGCCTGGGCGTCCCACACCTGCGCGCCCGCGGTGGTCGAGACACCCAGAGCGCAATGCTGCGGCGCGCTTCGGCCCCTGGGCATGCGCGTCTGCTCGGATTCCGGCAGGCGGATGTAGCCGCCGGCGAATTCCTCGATCTCGACCTTGCGGCCGGTCTCGGCCTGGAGCATGGCGCGCAGCCTCTCGGTGCTGCGCGTGCGCGAGGCGAGGTTGCCCGCGTGATACAGGAGCGCCTGCCGGTCCACGCGCATGCGGCCATCGAGATGCCCCGTGCCCATGCCGATCGCCGCCGACAATGCATCGGTGGTCGGCTGCGGGTTGCGTGTCGGGCGATACTTGGCGCCGGCCTTCGGGTACAGCCCGACGCTGCGCCGCGCCACCATGTCGAGGAAGGCATGCAGCGCCAGCGACCGCTTGCGCTGTTCGGTCGCCACCATGGCGGTGTGGTGGCGCGGCAGCACGCCGCCCGCACCCACCAGGCCGAAAGTGCCCAGGGTGAGCTCGCCTTCCTCGGGCTTCGCCTGCACCACGGCGCCGGCCGGCATCGCGAGGCGCGCCGATGAGCGCAGGTGCAGGGCCTCGGGCTGGTCGGCCGGCATGCCGGAGGCGCGCAGCGCCACGGCCACCGCCTGGTCGAGGTCGAAGCGCGCTGGCTCGCGCTTGAGCCGGTCGATCGGCGAAAGCGGCGCCAGCTTGGGCGAAGGCGGCGGTTCAGGCGGCGGGCGGGACGCCTCGGCCGCCTGTTCGGTCGCGACCGTGAATTCCTCGAGGGCGGGCAGTGCCTCCGGAGGCGGCCGGGCGCCGTCGTCCTGCGGGGCGCCGCTCACAGCAGGGTCCGGGTGCCGCTGCGCGCGGGGAAGCGCGCCACCACGCCCGGCCGCCCGCGCAGCGCGACCTGCGTGCGCGAGAAGGCATTGACCGAGACCTGCAGCGCCAGGAAGCGCTCCAGCACCTGCGCCAGCGGATAGAGCCCGGCGGCCACCCAGGTCTGCGCGTCGAAGGTCAGGGTGACTTCAAGGCCGCGGGCGAAGGCGCCGGCGCGCCCGCCGGGCAGGCGGGCTACGCCTGGGCGGGTCTCGACGCTGACGATGGAGGCCAGCGCGGCGCGCGTCTCCGCCGTGTCGCGCAGGTCGTGCAGGCGCAGGATCTCGCGCAGCGCCGCCGCCCCCGCCTCCCCGCCCGTCACGGACAGGTGGTTGAGCGCGAGGTGCGAGATCAGCCGCCAGGCGCCCCGGTCGTTCAGCCCCGGGCGCAGCGTGGGTGTCGGCGGCGACAGGCAGTCCACCGCGGCGATCGCTGCCCCGCCCTGGCTCACGCGCAGCCGCGGCTGGCCGGCGCCGAAGGGCAGCAGCCCCGGCAGGTCGCGGTTGCAGCAGGCGGCCTCGATGGTCAGCACGCCCTCGGCCAGGCGCGCCGGGTCGAAGCCGTCGTCGCGCAGCTCGATCCAGGTCTGGGTGCCGGTGATGGGCGGCGTGGCACCGCGGCGGAAGGTGACGTAGTTCGCCTCGGCGGCCGTGGTTTCCTCGGCATCGGCCTCGTCGCGGCCGAGGCGGTAGAAGGGCAGCACGGGGCGGCGCAGACCGTCCGGGCGGCTCTCGCGCACCGACTCGATGGCGTAGATTTCCAGGGCCGAGGGCCGGCGCGCATCGGGCACCACCATCCATTCGGACTGCGTGCCGTCCAGCGCGATGGGTTCGCAGCGATGGGGGAAGATGTTGATCGCCGGCGTGCAGCCCAGCGCGACGTTTTCCGGGCCGAGCACGCGCTCCAGTTCCGGCATGGCGCGGTTGAGGTAGATGTAGATGTCGAGCCGGTCGCTCTCCTGCAGCAGCGTGCGCGCCTCGAGGCCCGAGAGGTCGAGGTAGAGGAACTTCTCAGGGAAGGCGAACCATTCGGTCAGCATCCGGTAGCCGGCAAAGGCGCGGTTCGGCCAGGGCAGCGCGGCCTCGTCCTGGCCGAAGCCGCCGGGCTGCAGCCGGTCGGGATCGAGCAGCGTGGGGCGCGGGTCGGCCGGGCTGTCGGCCAGCGCGATGCCGACACACGACGTGCACAACAATTCGTGCAGCAGCGCGGGCACCGCGCCGACGCCGCGCAGATGCAGCCGCAGCTTGTCCAGGCCGATCTTGGCGAAGGTGGCCTCGGGCGTGGTCACCTTCAGGCCGATCCGCAGGCAGGCGAGCGCCGCCTGCACGCGGTTATTGGCCGGGGCGGCGATGGGCTGGCCGCCGAGCTTGAAGGTCTCGACCGCGACCGGCCAGATGGTGACGTCGTGGCAGGTCTGGAAGCGCACGGGTTCGCCGCGCACCGGCTCGGTTTCCAGCATCAGGCCGCGCGCCACGCGCATCGGGCCCTGGGCGTCGGGCGCGGGACCCAGGCGCAGCGTGGTCATCGACGGCACCGGCGCGAGCAGGTGC
The DNA here is from genome assembly GCA_051860065.1 of Roseomonas sp. Classification (GTDB taxonomy): domain Bacteria; phylum Pseudomonadota; class Alphaproteobacteria; order Acetobacterales; family Acetobacteraceae; genus Neoroseomonas. The sequence goes on along the minus strand of JBHYEQ010000014.1, from coordinate 144,788 downwards.
GGCGAGAGCATTTCGAGCAGCGTCTCGCTGAATTCCGGCAGTTCGTCGTCCAGGCGTTGCTGCACGCGCGCGGCCAGGTAGGCGACGCCCTCCAGCAGGCGCTCGACATAAGGATCGTCCACCGCCTCCGGCGTGACACGCAGCCGCGCGGCAACCTTCGGATAGGCGTCGGCAAATTCGCCGGCGAGCTTGCGGATCGCGCCGAGTTCCCGGTTGTAGTAGGGCAGCAGGCTCTCGGACACGGATCAGGCCTCCCGCACCGCCACGTCGAGCGTGGTCGGGCGCACCAGGGTCTCGAAGGAGATGTGCTCGGGCACCGGGTCGGTTCGCAGCACGGCTTCGATCCGCAGGCGCAGCACGCGGTCGATCGATTCGCGTTCCTCCTGGCGCAGCTGCACCTTCACATTGGTCAGGCGCGGTTCGAAGCGCGTGATGGTCGCCTGGATCTCGCGCGACAGCGCGATGCGGCGGTCTTCCTCGGTGAAGGAGCCTGCGGTCGGGTCGGGCACGCCGTAGCCGACCGGCGAGACCGGCAGTTCGGCCAGGCCGGGCAGCGGCGGCAGGCGGCGGCGGCGCGCGTTCAGCAGGGCTTCGAGGTCGCGTCGCACGGCGACGCGCAGTTGCTCCACCGCCAGCGACTGCGACAGCGGAGGGTCGCGCGGGCTGTCCGGGTCGGAATCGAGCAGGCGGTCCAGCAACGGCAGGCGGATGCGCGGGCTCGAACGAGTGTCGGACATTGTTTATGCCCTCAGGCGCGTCGTGCCGAAGGCACGCGTGCGGCGTGACGCGCCGGCATGCGCCGGCTTGGCTTCCGCGCCGCGCACTGGCGCCGTGGCGGCGGCGGGCCGTCTGGCGCGGTCGCGCTGTGCGCTCCCGGATCGCGCCGAGCGCGATCCGATGGTACCGGCGGTGCAGGCGGCGAGCGATGGAAAGTACGCGATGGCGCGTGCACCACCTAGCTTCGGGTCGCGGCCATGCCGCGACCCGGGAGCGCACGGCGCGACCGCGCCCAACCTGCGCGCAGTGCCTGGCGCACCGGTGCACGGCGCGCAAGCCAAGGCCGCGGATGGGGCCGCCCGGCGCTTGAGGGCTTCAGTCAAAAATCAGCTCGTCGAATTCGGCAAGAGTCTTGGCGTCGTCGCCCACCAGGAATTCGCGGCCGCCCAGGCCGCGCACCAGGCCGGCGCTCTCCTGCCATTCGGTGCCACGCCCCAGGCGCAGCGGGTTCGGCATGTCCTTCGCCGTCCACGGATAGACCACCGGGATGTAGACCACGCCCTCCTGGCCGTCCTTCATCTCGATGCTGGCGCGGCGCCAATACAGGTCGCGCGGGCGCTTGGGCGCGTCGAAGGACAGCGCGCGCAGGCGCTCGGTCGGCACCCACAGGTACTCGCCACCGGCGGTATGCACCTCGATCATCGCGGCAAACACGTCGTCCACGTCGCGGAAATCGTCGAAGGCGACATCGCCCGCCTTGCCGGCCACGCGCGGGCGCAGCGATTCGACCTCGGCGGCGGCAGCCGCGGCACCGGCCTGGTCGCCGGCGCGCAGCAGCGTGACGGCCTGCGCCGCCGCCTTCTGCGCGTCGGTCGGGTCCTCGCCCTGGAACTTCGGAACGCGGCCTTCGGTCAGCACCTGGCGGCGCACAACCTCGCCGCGGATCAGCTGGCGGAATTCCATCACGGTCGGCGAGGGCGTTTCCTCCAGCACGGCATCGAGGGAGCGGTCCGCCCGCTCGAACTCGCCGGCGAAGACCAGCATCTCCGCGAGCAGCCAGCGCGCGCCGGCCTCCCGCGGGGCTGCCTTGACCGCGGCGGTCGCGGCCGCCACGGCCCCTTCGATGTCGCCTGCCTTGAACGCGTCGCCTGCCGTGGTCATGCCGCTTGCCTCGCCGCCTGGAGATCCGTCACGAGGCGGAAGGCCGCCCCCACCTCGTCCAACTGGTAATGCGGCTGCAGCATCACGATGCAACCGAAGACACCCGGCTGCCCGGGCTTTTCCGCGACCTCGACCCGCGCATCCCTGAGCGGGTAGCGCGCGCCGGTGTCGCCGCCGGCGGCCGAGATGTTCGTGAAGCCCTGCAGCCAACGCTGCAAGCGCCGTTCGATCTCGTCCGCGGTCTTGAAGGACCCCACCATGTCGCGCCCCATCAGCTTCACGCAATGGGCGAAGCGGCTGACACACAACATCGCGTTGAACTGCGCCGAGAGGCGCTGGTTGGCATTGGCCGCATTGGCCGTCTCGCCCGTCATGCGCGGCGGGCGATGGATCGATGGCGTCGCCGCGAAGGATCCCTCGGGCAGCAATTCCAGACCGATGAAGGGCACGAAGCCGGCTTCCACCGCCTGGCGTTCCTGGTCGTCGGTCAGCGCGACCTCGACAGGCGGGCGCAGCGTTGTCTCGCGCGGGTCGCCCGACAGGCGTTCGGCCGGAAGCCCTTCGATCACGCCGCCGGATGGGTCGCGGTTGACCGCCGCGCCGCGAACGTCGGCCGGCCAGGAGGTGCGGGCGAAGGCGCGGACCGCTGCCGCCGCCAGCGCATAGCCGGCATTCATCCAGACCCGCGACTCCGACCCCGCCGCGTGTTCGCGATAGCGGAAGCGATCCGCGCGCGTGCCGTCATCCGGCCAGGGCGCACGGCCCAGCGCGCGCGGCAGCACCACCGAGAGAAAGCGGCTGTCCTCGCGACCCTGGAGCGAGCGCCAGCGGGTGCGGTCGGCGGCGCGCAACACGTCCGTCAGGTCGGCCGCGGCACCGAGGCCGGACCAGCTGTCGAAGCCCAGCAGCGCCGGATGCGCGGCGATCGCGGCGGGCGCGAAGGCGGCCGCTGCCACGCCGGACAGGCCATCGAGACCCGCCACGTCATCGGTCGGGCTGCCAGGGCCGGGTGCGTGGCGGACTTCGTAATCCGCGACCAGCATGCCGAAGGGTTCGCCGCCAGGCGTGCCGAATTCGCCTTCGTAGACCATCTTGAACAGGGCGGACTGGTCGAATTCCAGCGCGCGTTCGAAGTCTCGGCACAATTCCGCCCAGCGCGCCGGCAGGAAGCGCAGCTTGACGCGTGCGCCGAAGGGCACGCGGTCGCTCAGCCACGCCATGCCGCGCCAGGAGCCTTCAAGACGTCGCAGGCGGTCGTTGTGCAGCACAGCGTCGAGCTGCACGGCAATCAGGCGGTCGAGCGCGGCGATGTCGCGATCGACCGCTTCCTCCAGGCGCCGCATGGCGGACCGGCGACCGCGCGGTGTTCCGTCGTGATGAAGAATACGCGCCAGGCCGGCGCCGAACCAGGCGTTGATGCAGGCCGCCGCCGAGCGTTCGGTGATGAACGCCGCCACGGCTTCCGCGCCGCCCGCGCCGGCGCCCTGCCCGATGAAACGACCGGACAGGACGACCGCGCGCAATGCGACGGGCGGGTCAGGCTGCGCTGACGGCGGCATCGCGCCGTGTGCTCCTGTCCCGCCCGGCCGCGATCAGGCCTTCTGCGGAATGCGCGCGACCATGCGCATGGAGGTGCTGAGTTCCTCCATCTGCAGCCACGGGCGCAGATACGCCACTGCGTTGTACACGCCCGGCTTGCCGGGGACTTCCTTGACCTCGATCTTGGCCTCGCGCAGCGGGTACTTGGCCTTCATCTGCTGGTCGGCGTTCTGGCTGGTGTTGACGTAGTTCTTGATCCAGCGGTTCAGCCAGGTCTCGACATCGGTCGCCTCCATGAAGGAGCCGATCTTGTCGCGCGCCATCACCTTCAGGAAGTGCGCGAAGCGCGAGGTCGCCATCAGGTACGGCAGGCGGGCGGAGATCGCCGCATTCGCGGTGGCTTCCGGCCGGTCGTACTTCTTGGGCTTCTGCACCGACTGGGCACCGAAGAAGACCGAGTAGTCGGTATTCTTGTAGTGGCACAGCGGCAGGAAGCCGAGACCCGACAGTTCCGCCTCGCGACGGTCGGTGATGCCGATCTCGGTCGGGCACTTGGTGTCGCTGTCGCCGTCGTCGGAGGTGAAGACGTGCGTGGGCAGGTTCGACACCTTGCCGCCGCCTTCCGCACCGCGGATCGCGACGCAGAACCCATACTGCGAGAAGGCGTCCGTGAGCCGCGCGCCCATCACGTAGGCGGCGTTCATCCAGCAATAGTCCTGGTGCTCCATGGCCTTCGGCTTGCCGGCGGCGTCGTAGGGCGCTTCCTCGTAGTTGAAGTCCTCCACCTGCACGGTGGCGGCGCCGTAGGGCAGGCGCGCGATGGTTCGCGGCATGACCAGGTTGAGGAAGCGTGCATCCTCGGTGTCACGCAGCGAGCGCCACTTGGTGTACTCGGCGGTCTCGAAGATCTTGGCGAGGTCGCGCGGCTTCGACAGCTCGCGATAATCCTCCATGCCGAACATCTGCGACGAAGCCGCCGAGATGAAGGGCGCGAAGGACGCCGCCGCGACCGAGGACACCAGGCGCAGCGTCTCGACGTCGTCGGGGTGGCTGGACCATTCGTAGTCGCCGATCAGCGCGCCATAGGGCTCGCCACCGGGGGTGCCGAACTCGTTCTCGTAGATCTTCTTGAACAGCTGGGACTGGTCGAACTCGACCGCCTTCTGCAGGTCGCGCGACATCTCGCGCTTGCTCATCTGCAGCAGCCGCAGCTTGAGCGACGTGCCGGTCTCGGAGTTCATCACCAGGTAGTGCAGGCCGCGCCAGGAGCCTTCGAGCTTGCTGAAGCGCTCATGGTGCATGATCTGGTTGAGCTGCGTGCTGACCTTCTGGTCGATCGCGGCGATCGCGCGCTCGAAGGTCTGGCTGAGGTTGCGGCTGAAGGTCACCGTGCCCTTCAGCGCTTCCTCGGTCAGCGCCTTGATCAGGTCCTGCGCGCGGTCACGCTCGGTCTGCTTGGTCGCGCCGATGACCTGGTCGAGCAGCCCAAGGCCGCCCTCCGCTTCGGTCGTCGTCGCCGCGCCGGCGGCTTCGGACTGGGTCTGGCTCATGGATCAGCCCTCCTTCTTGTCGAGGCCGAGCTCGGCCGACAGCTTGTCGAGCTTGTCCTTGTCCTTCAGCACTTCCTCGAGCAGGCCTTCCAGCTCGTCGGAGCGGTCGACCTTCGACATCAGGTCGCGCAGCTTGGCGCGGGTCTCGAGCATCGCCTTCAGCGCCGGCACCTGCTCGGCCACCCGGGTCGGCTCGAAATCCTCGAGCGAGCGGAACTTCAGGCCGACCGACATCTGGCTGCCATCGTCGGCCAGCGTGTTGTCGACCTTGATGTTCAGCCCCGGCTGGATGCGGGCCATCACGTCGTTGAAATTGTCGCGGTCGATCTGGACGAACTTGCGCTCGTTCAGCGGCTTCAGCGGCTCGGTCGGATCGCCGGCGAAGTCGCCCATGATGCCGACCACGAAGGGCAGCTCGCGCTCGATCTGCGCGCCCTCGGTCTCGACTTCATAGGTGATGTGGACGCGCGGCTTGCGGACCCGCGCGAGCTTGTCGTGCACGCTGCTCATAAGCTTCCTCCTGAGGGCGAGGTCCGGTGCCCAAGGGTTTCGGTTCGCGAGAAGATTACGCAGTCAGCCCGTTCCGGGTCAACGCATCCGGATCACAAGCGCATGGATAATCCCGCGGCGCCCGGTCGCGCCGTCGCCGAGCGGAGGCTAGCACGCCGCGCAGCGGGCGCCAGCGGCGATCGCGTGATCATTCTTCCGCCACGCGGATGCCGAGCGAGGTGAGCATCAGCTTGCGCTGGTTGGCGTCGGGCAGCACCTCGGCCAGCAGGTCGATCAGCGGCATCCGCGCCCGGCGCACCGCGTCGTCCAGCGTGAAGGCCAGTGGCGAATGCGGCTCGGTCTTTCGGAAGAAGGTCGCGATCTCCTCGAGGGCGCGGATCGCGTCCTCCCGGGTCCGCAGCACGCGCGGCCCGCCGGCCGCCACGGCAACGCCGCCCACGGCGGCCACCGCGCCATCGCTTCCCTCGGCCACCGCCTCGCCCTCCTCCGCCGCGGCTTCGGGTGCCGCCGGCGCACCCGCGATCCGCACGCTGATATCGATGATGGCGGCCAGCGCCTCGGCGACCCGCCGGGTGGATGGCGCGTCGCCGCCGAAGCGCGCGGTCACCGCCGCATCGAGCGCCGCCCAGGCCGTCGCCGCGGCCCGCGCGGCATCGCCGGCGGCGCGCACGGTCGCGACATCGGCGCGCGCCTCGTTCTGCAGCGCGTCAAAATCCGGCATGCCGGCCTTGATGCGCGCCGCCTTGCGTGCCGCGTCGGCGAGCGAGGCGGTCTCCTCCGCGCGCTGCCAGGTGAACAGGTCGCAGGGCGCGCCGTCGCCGCGGCGGAACAGCGGGTAGTTGCGGATGGCGGCCATCAGGGTGCCGTCCGCCCCCTCGCCCGACAGGCCCCCGATCGGCGCGCCGCGGCCATCGAGCCCGTCCTCGTCGTCGAGGCGCGGGAAGCCGGTCTCCCAATACTGCTCGCACAGCCCGGCGATGACCGACGCGCCGTCGGCGAGGCCGCGCAGCCCATCGAGGCGCACCACCGCCTCGGTCATCCAGGACGCGATCTCGAAATCCTTCGCCTTGGTCGCGAGGCATTCGACGCCGAGCTTCTTGACCTCGCGCCAGGCGCCCTGCACGGCGGCGGGATTGGCGTCGGGGTCGCCGCCATCCATCGCGCGCTCGCCGGCGCGCGCATCGTTGCGCTGCGTTCGGATGCGCTGATAAAGCGAGGTAGGCGAGTAGTCCGGGCGCAGGTCCTCGCCCGCGCCCTCGCCGGCCGGCAGAGCCGCCAGCAGGGTCTCGATTTCCAGTACGCCTTCACCCATGCTCAACCCCCGTGTGACGCGCCTAACACCGGCGGCTTCGGCCCCGGGCGGCGCACGCTAGCACGCTGGACTCGTTTCGCACGCCCCCCTAACGTCCCGGCCGCGCACGGAAACGCCGCGGCGCAATTCGAGAACATGGGGTGCGTCCGGCATGGTTGCGATCGACCTGAAATCCCTTGTCGGGCGCATGAACGCGCTCACGCGCCGGCAGTTGGAGGCGGCGGCAGGGCTGACCCTGTCGCGCACGCATTACAACGTCGAGATCGAGCACGTCCTGATGAAGCTGGTCGAGACCGGCGGGTCGGACGTGGCCGCTGTGCTGCGCAAGGGCGGCGTCGATGCGGGGCGGGTGGCGAACGAGCTCACGCGTGCGCTCGACAAGTTCAAGACGGGCAATTCGCGCGCGCCGTCGCTGTCGCCCGACATCGTCACCTGGCTGCGCGAGGCCTGGCTGCTGACCAGCCTGGAATCGGGCGCGCCCAAGATCCGCTCGGGCCACCTGCTGGCCGCGCTGCTGAACGACGAGACGCTGGGCCGCACGGTGAAGGAGAGCGCGCCGTCGCTGCTCAACCTTCCCGCCGATGCGGTGCGCCGCAACCTCGGCGAGATGGCCGAGGGCAGCGAGGAAGCCGCCGAGGCCGCGTCCGAGCCCGCCGGCGGCGGCGCGCCGGGTGGCGCGCCGGCCGGCGAGGCGCCGCGTTCGGGCGGCCCGCTCGACCAGTACTGCACCGAGCTCGTGGCCCACGCCAAGGCCGGCAAGATCGACCCGATCCTCGGCCGCGACGGGGAGATCCGCCAGATGGTGGATATCCTGACGCGGCGCCGCCAGAACAACCCGATCCTCACCGGCGAGGCCGGCGTCGGCAAGACCGCGGTGGTCGAGGGACTGGCGCTGCGCATCGCCGAGGGCGACGTGCCCGATGCGCTGAAGGGCGTGAAGCTCTACTCGCTCGACATGGGCCTGCTGCAGGCGGGCGCGGGCGTGAAGGGCGAGTTCGAGAATCGTCTCAAGGGCGTCATCGACGCGGTGAAGTCCTCGCCGACGCCGATCGTGATGTTCATCGACGAGGCGCATACGCTGATCGGCGCCGGCGGCGCGGCCGGGCAGAACGACGCGGCGAACCTGCTGAAGCCGGCACTCGCCCGCGGCGAGATGCGCTGCATCGCCGCCACCACCTGGGCCGAGTACAAGAAGTACTTCGAGAAGGACGCCGCCCTGACCCGCCGCTTCCAGGTGGTGAAGGTCGAGGAGCCGTCCGAGCCGCTGGCCGCCGCCATGCTGCGCGGCCTGGTCGCGACGCTCGAGAAGCATCACGGCGTGCGCATCCTGGATGAGGCGATCACCCAGGCGGTGAAGCTTTCGGCGCGCTACATCCCGGCGCGGCAGCTGCCCGACAAGGGCGTGTCGCTGATCGACACCGCCTGCGCGCGCGTGGGCATGTCGCAGGCTTCCATCCCTGCCCCGGTCGAGGACCGCCAGCGCCGCCTGTCGCTGATCGACACCGAGCTGGGTGCGATCGCGCGTGAGGAAGCGACGGGCACCAGCCACGAATCGCGACGCGTGCTGCTCGAACAGGAGCACGCGAAGGTCTCGGCCGAGCTGGCGGAACTGATGAACCGCTGGGAGGAGGAGAAGGCGCTGGTCGCCAAGATGCGCGACCTGCGCCACGAGATCGAGGTCGCCGCCGTGCCGATGCCCGGCCCCGACGGCAAGACCGCCGAGCCCGTGGACACCGAGGCGCTGAAGACGCAGCTCGGCGAGGCCTCGGCCGCGCTGAAGAAGCTGCAGGGCGAGGAACCGCTGGTCTTCCCGGTGGTCGATGGCCAGGCGGTGGCGGATGTGGTCGGCACCTGGACCGGCATCCCGGTGGGACGCATGGTCTCGGACGAGATCCACACCGTCCTGAAGCTCAAGGACCACCTGATGGAGCGCGTGGTCGGCCAGGACCATGCGCTGGACGCGATCGCGCAGGCGATCCGCACCTCGCGCGCCGGGCTGACGGATCCGCGCAAGCCGATCGGCGTGTTCCTGATGGCCGGCACATCGGGTGTGGGCAAGACCGAGACGGCGCTGGCGGTCGCCGACCTGCTCTATGGCGGCGAGCAGAACATGACCACCATCAACATGAGCGAGTTCAAGGAGGAGCATAAGGTCTCCCTGCTCATGGGCTCGCCGCCCGGCTATGTCGGCTATGGCGAGGGCGGCGTGCTGACCGAGGCGGTGCGTCGGCGCCCCTATTCGGTGGTGCTGCTCGACGAGATGGAGAAGGCGCATCCCGGCGTGCAGGACGTCTTCTTCCAGGTCTTCGACAAGGGCGCGATGAAGGATGGCGAGGGTCGCGACATCGACTTCCGCAACACCGTCATCATCATGACATCGAACGCCGGCACCGACACCATCGACAAGCTGTGCGCCGATCCCGAGATGGCGCCCGAGCCGAACGAACTGCGCGAAGCGCTGATGCCGGACCTGCTGAAGTCCTTCAAGCCGGCCTTCCTCGGGCGCACCAACGTCGTGATCTACTATCCGCTGCCGCCGGAGATCCTCAAGAAGATCACCGGCCTCAAGCTGCGCAGCATCGGCAAGCGGCTGAAGGAAGCCTACAACGTGCCGTTGCAGGTGGATGACGCCGTCGTCGATGCCATCGTCGAACGCTGCAAGGAAGTGTCCTCGGGCGCGCGCAACATCGACAACATCCTCAGCCGCACCGTGCTGCCGGAACTGTCTGCGCGCATCCTCGCGCGCCTCGCCGAGGGGCATGAAATCCTTCACGTGAAGGTTGGGCTGAACGACGACGGGTCGTTCCGCTACGACGTCGAGTGAGATATAGAATGGCTCACCAGGGGACGGCACGGTGCCGCTCTCCCGGGGGCAGGATGGGAAAGGGAAAACGACTATGCCGATCTACATGAACTACGACGGGATCGAGGGTGAATCGACCGCGACGGGCCACGAGAAGTGGATCGAACTGCTGTCCTTCTCCTGGGGCGAAGGCCGCGGCCTGATCGGTGGCCAGGGCGGCTCCACGCGTGAGAGCGGCACGGTCAACATCTCCGACGTGAACATCGCGAAGATGGCCGACTGCGCCTCGCCGAAGCTGTTCGTCGCCGGCGCCACCGGCACGCTCGACAAGGTGGTCAAGATCGACTTCGTCCGCACCGCGAAGGGCGAGGAGCAGGTCTACATGCAGTACACGCTGACCGGCACCGGCGTCTCCAGCTACTCCATCTCGGGCAACGGCTCGGACCGTCCGACGGAGAGCCTGTCGCTCAACTTCGACAAGATCGAATACAAGTACAACGCGATCGGCGACGACCTGACCGGCAACCCCGAGATCGTCTCCTACGACCTCGCGACGAAGAAGAGCAGCGGCGGCTGACGCTGTCGCGCGACCCTCGCAGGCCGCGCGACCACGCATGCCGCCCGGAGCGATCCGGGCGGCATTTTTTCTGACCGGATCGCACGGAAGGCGCGCTCCGGGCACGAGGGCCCGCTGCATCCGTCCTCGTTCCGTCTCGTGGCGAGCATCCCCCTCCGTACGGACGGATGATGCTCCGGAAGGACCGCACCATGGCAAAGAGCGACATCTACCTGTCCTTCGAAGGCGTGGCCGGCGAGCACCAGTTGCCGGCCAGCACCGTGCGCCCCGGTCCGGGCAATGGCTGGGCGACGTTGGTGGGCTGCCGCTTCGGCGCCGATGCGAATGCCCAGTCCCGCGCGATCGGCAAGGGCAGCAGCCGTGTCGATTTCGGCGGCGAGGCTCCGCCGCTCGATATCAAGAAGCGCACCGACGCCTCGACGCTTGGGCTGATGCGGGAATTGCTGGTCGGCAAGACCGCACGCAAGGCGGTGGTCGCCTTCGTTCGGACTGACGCCGACGGGCCGGCGGAATTCCTGCGATACGAGCTCGACCGCTGCCACGTCGTCGGCTTCGAGTTCGACGGCGCGCTCGTCGAACGGCCCTTCGAGATCTTCCAGCTGCACTACGTGCAGCTGAGCGTCATCACCTATGGCGGCGGGCATGGCGGGCGCGGCGCGCAAGCCTCGGCCGTCCTGCAGAACGGAGCCTGACGCCATGCCGATCCTGATGTCCATCGCGGGCGTGCCGGGTTCCTGCGGCATCCAGGGCTATGCCGACTGGATGGAACTGAGCGGCTTCTTCTGGGGCGGCACGCGCGGCACGGTGCAGCAGCGCAGCTCGGACCGGCGCGCCATCTCGACGCTCGCCGCCGCACCGCAGCTGCGCGCGGTGAAGGTGGTGCGCGACAGCGACCACGTCACGCCGGAACTGTGGGAGCTGATGCTCACCCTGACCAAGAAGACGGTCGAGTTCACCTGGCTGCGGACCGGCCCGGACGGTGCGATCGCCTACCTGAAGCTGAAGCTCGAGAACGCCCTCATCACCTCGATGACCGAGGAGGCGGAAGGCACCAACCCGATCGAGACGATCCAGCTCACCTACGAGAAGCTGACGCTCACCGTCGTCAACGTGGGTGACAGCCTGCGCGGGCCGCAGGACATCGTGACCTACGACCTGCCGCAGGCCCTGCGCGCATAGACGCCGCGCCGGGGCTCGCGTCAGCCCTGGCAGGCCAGCGCGATCACGCTGACATTGTCGCGCGCGCCGCGATTCACCGCCTCGGTCACGATGGCGGTGGCGTCGCTGCCGCCGGCGATCATGGCGCCGATCTCGGCCTCCGACATGGTCTTGAACAGGCCGTCGGTGCACAGCAGGTAGCGGTCGCCCTCGACGATGCGGCCGGACACCTTGTCGAGCTCCAGTTCGCCCTGCGCGCCGACCGCGCGCGTGATGACATTGGCCTGCGGGTGGTGCTCGGCCTCGTCCTCGCTCAGCGTGCCCTGGTCGACCAGCTCCTGCACCAGCGAATGGTCGCGCGTGACGCGCGTCAGCGCGCCGTTGCGCAGCAGGTAGGCGCGCGAATCGCCAGCCCAAAGCATCGCGAAATGCTCGCCGCGCGCCAGCATGACGACGACGGTGGAGGCCAGGATGCGCCCGGGCCCGCGCCGCTCGGCCTCGGCCTGGAGTTCCTGGTGCACGCCGGTCAGGGTGATGCGGACCTGCGCCAGCAATTCCGCCGCCGAAAGCCCCGGCGGCACGGTGGCCAGCCCGGCGACGATGGCGTTCGAGGCGACATCCCCCGCCCCATGCCCGCCGGCGCCATCGGCGACGACCCACAGGCCGATATCGGGGCGTTCCAGCACCGCATCCTCGTTGCGCGGGCGCACCGCGCCCGGATGCGTGGCGGCGTGGGAGATCAGGCGCCAGGTCATGCGGCGGCTTCCAGCAGATATGCGAAGTCGGCGGGATCAGGCAGGCCCGCCAGGGGCCAGACCATCGGCGGGACATGCGCGCCGCCGCGGGTCCACCAGCCGCCGCCCTCGGGCGCCGGCGGCGCCGTCGAGACATCGTGGACCGGCGTGGCGGTGGTGGCGGCGTGGGCGAGATCGGGCCAGTCCATCGGCACGCTCTCCGGCAGCAGGTCAGGGCCGTGGGCGTCATCCGGCGTGCCTTCGCCGGCGCTGAGCGGCAGCGGGGCAGCCGGTTCCGGGCCAATCAGGCCGGCAAGGACGTCGTCGGCCTCGGTCGTCGGGGATGCAGGCGCACCGAGCAGGTCAGACAATGTGGCGTCCTGCGGCGGCAGTGGAGGCGGATCCGACTCGGCGCTCGCACCGATCAGCCCCGCCAGCGTGCCGTCATCACCATGGGTGGGCGGCAAGGGGTGCGATGGCGCGTCGGCGAATTCAGGCGGTGCGGATGTCGCACCGGCGCCGATCAACCCGGCGAGTGTTCCATCGGTGTCGATTGCCTCGGCCGGCCCAGGCGTCGGCCCGGACGCGCCGATCAGCAGCGCCAGGGCATCCGCATCGTGATGCGCAGACGGTGCTGCATCGGCGACTGTCGAGGGCGCGCCAGGTTCGGCCAACAGCGACAGCACGTCATGGTCGGCGTCGAAGGCGGCGGATGGCGGCGGTGGCGCATCACTCGCCGGCCATGGCGCGGGCGCATCGTCGTGCTGCGGCGGCGCGGCCGGCAGGATCGGCGGCAGGGCGAAGGGCTGCACCAGGATCGGCGCGCCCGGCAGCGGCAGCGCGGCCGCCAGCGCATCCGCATCGGCGCGGCCTGACAGGCCGGCCAGCGCCGCGGCCTCCAGCGCGTCGAACCAATCGGCCTCGGGCGCGGCAGCATCGGGCGGCAGCAGCGCGGCGAGGGTGATGGGGAAGCGCCGCCCCACCTGGTCGTGGCTGGGCAGCATCACGCCCGCCACGGCATCGGGGCCGCAGGCACCCGGCGGCAGGGCGAAACGCCAGGCCGGCGCGCTGTCCCAGGCGGCTTCCCATTGCGCGCCGAGTTGCTCCCGCGCCGTGGCGATGCCGGCCGCCAGCCAGGTATCCCACGGGCCGACGAAGCTCGACGGCATGCCCCGGCGCACGAAGTCCCCATGCGCCGGGACCTTGCCGTACAGGCCCGCCAAGGGGGGGCCTGCTAAGGGGCGAGGGTCGGGCATCGGAACTGCGCGAGTTCGGGCAGGCCGAAGGGGTGCTGGGCACTGCCCGCGCGGAGTTCGAAATCCATGCTGCGTTCCCCCTGCACCACGCGCAGCCGCATCCGTTCGCGCGAAGGCCCCATCGCCGCCAGCGTGCTGCCGCGCCGCATCACCAGGCGCATCGCCGACCAGGCGCCGTCATAGGCCAGCGGCCCGACCGACGACGGCGGATCGAAGGACAGCGTCAGGTTGCCGCGCGCCGGCCAGGACAGCGCGATGGGTCGCCCGGGGCCGCCCTGGGCGATCTCGGTGCGCGTGCCCTCGAACTCCAGCGTGGCGGAGAGCGCGGCCGGGTCCATCCCGCGCGGCACCAGCTCGAAGCGCAGCCCGAGCGAGGTGGCAGCCGGGAAGAAGGCCATCCGGATGGCGACCGCGCGCTGGAACTGCATCAGGTCGGCCGCGCTGATCGGCGGCGGCAGGCCGTCGGTCGCCATCGGCCGCCAGGGCGTCTGCGTTGTGTCCACGTATTGGCGGACATTCTGCGTGAAGAACTGGTCGAACACGCCGCCCGGGCCGAACAGCCGCATGAAGTCGTCGACCGGCAGGTCTTCCCCGTTGATGTTGAAGGGGAAGCGCTGGTCGAGCCCGCGGCAGAACGGGGCGAGCTGCTGCGCCGCGGCGGCCGCGATGGCCGCCTTGGCGCCGCCGCCGCGCGCGACGTTGGTCGCCCCCACCATGGCGTTCAGCCAGCGGCTGAGCGGCGGCGGCTGGCGCGCCGCTTCCGCCTGGAGGCGCTGCCCCGGGTCGAGCCCGGCGGCCTGCGCCGGCACCGTGCCCGGCGGTGCGGTGGCCAGGCGCTGCACCTGCACGAACAGGTCGTTGACGATACGCAGCACGCCGTCGATCGGGTCCCCGGCGGCGGCGCGCAGCGCCTCGAAGCGCGGTTCCACGATGGCGGCTACGGGCTCGGCGCCGGTCGGTTCGGGCGGCTGGGCGGGCTGCCCGGCCGCCGGCGGCGGGCGCGGCTGCCGGCCGGGCGGCGCCCAGCCCTGCGGCGGCGTGCCCACCGTGACCTGCCGGGCGATCGCCCGCAGGAGGTCCTTCATCGGCGAATTGGGCGCGCCGAGCAGGTTCAGCGCCTCGGCCTGCTGGGCCAGCGCGGGCGGTAGGGGCGCGAGGTTCAGGTCGTCCATGATCGCCTGCCACTGCCGCGCATATTCCTGCGCGTAGAGCTGCAACACGGATTGCTCGAGCGCCGCCGGGTCGTCGGTGCCGAGGTTCGCACCCTCCGGCCCAAGCACCCAGTATTCCGCGACACCCTGGCGCACCGACTGGCCGAGCACCGGCAGCAGCCCGCGATACAGCCCGTCGATGGTGTAGAGCGCGGGAACGCCCTCGGTCAGCGGTTGGCCGGACGCGCGCACGAAATACCGCTGCCCCGCCTGGCCCAGCGCATCGGACGGACGCCAGGGCTGGATGTTCGCCGTGGTCGCCGCCGTCTGGAGCCGCGAGAACACACGATCCGCCAGCGGCAGCCGCGAGAAGATGCGCCGCGACGCATCGACCAGCGCGCCATCCACCGGGTAGCGGTGGTAGCGGCCGGCGATGGTGGCATCGAGGTGGGCAGCCAGCGCGTCGCGGATCGGCTGGTTCACCGCACCGGGGAAGGCGCGGAACCAGTCGCGGATGAACCAGTTCTTGACCAGCGCCGCATCCATCGGCCCTTCCTGGCCGAGCATCAGGTAGGCGCGGGTCGCGTCGTACAATTCATCCGGCCGCTGGAAGGAGGTCCGCATGGCGTCCTCCAGCCGAGCCAGCAGGCGCGGCAGGAAGGATCGGTCGAGCGCACGCCGATAGGCCGCATTGGCGCCGGCTTCCAGCTTGTCGCCCTGGCTGAGGCCGAACAGCGGCCCGTCGCCCTGGGCCGCCGGCGGCAGGCCGCGCGCGGCATCCATGTAGGGCAGGATGCGGCGGAACTCGGCATCGGTGATGCGCTCGAAGGGAATGCCCTGGGCGGCCTGCTCAGCCTTGCCGACCTGCTCGGCGAGCCGGGTGGCACGAGCCTGCTCCTCGCTCCAGGCCGACCAGCCATACAGGCCACCACCAGCCACCAGCAGCCCGGCGATCGACCAGGCGGCGATCGCCACGCGACGCCGGCGGGTATCCGCCTTGCGGTCGCCCGAGGCGAGCCGCGCCTCGTTGAACACCACATCCTTCAGCAGCTTCGTGATGAAGTAGGCGCGGCCCTTCTGCTGCATCACCGATGCCGGGCGCTTGGGGTCGAGCCCGAAGGAACGCGACAGCGCGCCGGCCAGGCGGTCGAGCGGGCTGCCCTCCTGCGTGCCGGAGGTGAAATAGACCCCGCGCAGCATCGGCGCGGGGTCGAGCCGCGTGCCCGCGAAGGCGGCGGTGACGAAGGCCGCGAGCGGCTGCTCGAGCGAGGCGAACTGGGCCGGGAAGCCGGCCAGCGCGGCACGCTGCTGCGGCCCCCGTTCCTGCTGAAGGCGTTCGATCACGCGGTCCTGCAGGCGCCCGAGCAGAAGCTGGAATTCCTCGGTGAACTTGCCGGCCGCACCCACTTCCCCGGTCGTCTCGGCCGGGAAGGTGAAGCCCCAGACCTGCTCGCGCGCGGTCTTGTCGAGGTCGTCGAAGAATTCCATGAAGCCGGCCAGCAGGTCCGACTTGCTGATCATGAAATAGACCGGCAGGCGCTGGCCAAGCTTGTCTTCAAGTTCCTTGATGCGCCGGCGCACGCTGCGTGCGTGCTGCTCGCGCTCGGCAGGGCCCAGGCGCGAGATCATGTCCACGCCGAAGGTCACCAGAACGCCGTTCAGCGGCAGGCGCGGGCGCGCCTTCTTGAGCAGGTTCAGGAAGCGTTCCCAGCCGGCCTTGTCGGCCGAGACGTCGGAATCCTGGCTGGTGTAGCGCCCGGCCGTGTCGATCAGCACGGCATTGTCGGACAGCCACCATTCGCACAGCCTGGTGCCGCCCACGCCCTGCAGCTTGCCGCCGTCGCTCAGCGGGAAATCAAGGCCCGAATTCGCCAGCGCCGTGGTCTTGCCCGAACCGGGCGGGCCGATGATGACGTACCAGGGCTGTTCGTACAGGAACCCGCCCTTCTTGCCGCTGCTGGCCTTGAGGCGCTCCATCGCGGCCGTCAGGCGGTCGCGCAGCTCGCTCTCCTCCTCGGCGGCGCGGTCGGCGCCGGGGTCGGGCTCCGCGATGCCCTGCACCAGCAGCGCGTCGCGCCGGCGCCGGCGGCGGTCGGCGAACCACAGCACCAGCAGGCAGAGCACGAACAGGCCGACGCACAGCGCCATGCGGTTCAGTTCGGTTTCCAGCGGCCGGAAGCCGCCGATGTTCACCATCGGCCCGAACAGCCACACGATGGGCACCAGCAGCCCAACCGCCATCAGCGCGGCCAGCGCGCGGCCGGTCAGGAAGGGGCGAAGGACGATCAGGAGTTGCATGGTCAGTTCGTCCCTCGGAGCAGCACGACCTCGATGCGCCGGTTCGCCTCGCGTCCTTCGGCGGTGCGATTGTCGGCGATCGGCTCGGCATCCGCGCGGCCTTCGGTGGTGAAGCGCGAGGCATCGCCGGCGGCGGCGGAGATGATGGCAGCCGCGGCCTCGGCGCGTGCCGCCGAGAGCTGGAAGTTGGACGGGAAGCGCACCGTGCGGATCGGCTGGTTGTCGGAATGGCCGATCACCTGCACGCGGCCCGGCTCCTGTCGCAGCCCCTGGCCGACGCGCTGCAGGATGGGGATGAAGCGCGGCTCCACCGTGGCGGAGGCGGAGGCGAACATGCCCGTGCCCTTCAGCCGCACGGTGACGGACCGCGCGTCGCCGAACACCGTCAACAGCCCCTGGTCGATCTCAGGCTTGAGGAATTGCTGCAGGGTCAGCAGGAAGTCCGGCGGCGGCGGCGGGACATTGGCAGGCGGCGGCGGCGGCGGCGCGGGCGGGCGCGGCGGTGCGGGGCGCACGATCTCCGGGTAGGCGCCCGGCGGCAGCGACGCCATGCGCTCATAGAGCCCGTCCGAGCTCTCGTTCATGGCATTGGCCAGCCAGGCATAGCCCATGCCCAGCGCGAAGACCGCGACGCAGGCGGCGACCCAGGCCGGGATGCCGCGCCGCGGGCCGCGATGCGGCGCATCGACGCCCTTCCAATGCGGCGAGAGCTCACGTTCCCAGGGCGTGCGCACCTGCACCAGCAGCTGGTACAGCCCCTCGCGGATGCGTTCGAGCTCCGAGGCCCCGCGCGGCGAGAGCCGGTAGCGGCCCTGGAAGCCGAGCGCGAGGCACAGGTAGACGACCTCCAGCGCATCCTTCCAGCGCCCGGGGTCCTTCTGCATGCCGGCCAGCACGTCGAAGAAGCGATCGCCCGACTTCACTTCCTGATGGAAGGTCGCGACCAGCGACTGCACCGACCAGACGCTCGCCTGGCCCCAATTGTAGGACAGCACGACGTCGTCAAGGCTGGCGCAGAGGATGTAGTGCGCCGCGCGCACCTGCTCGGCGCTGATGCCGAGGTCGCGGGCGTCGGTCTCGAATTGCCGGAAGGCGCGCAGCGCGCGTTCGCGCAGTTCCTCGCCCTGCGGCGGCGCGGTCATGCCGGCATTCGACAGCCGGCCGAGCAGGTCCAGCAGCGGCTGCGCGGCGGCGGCCAGCGGGCCGATGCCGATCTTGGGCAGCGCCTCGGCCTCGCCGGCCAGGCGTGGGGCCGATTCGGCGCGTGCCGGAGGCGGCCCCCCGGCTCCCGAGGGCATGGCGCCATAGCCACCGACCGGCGGTGGCGGGCGCTGGCCCGGCGCCGGGCCGGCCGGCATGGGGCGCGATGCCCCTGCCCCGCCTGGCCCGCGCACCACCGTGCGGTCGCTGTCATCCGGTTCGGCGAAGGGATTGTCGCTCATCGCGCGCGGTCCTTCGGGTCAGGGGTCGCGGTCATCCGCGGATCGCCCAGAGTTCAAGCTTCAGCTGCGGGAAGTCGCCGGAGACGTGGATGGCGAAGGCCCCGGAATTCTGCATCTGCGCCCAATGCGGGCTGCCGCGGTCCAGTTCGAAATAGACCGCCGCCGAGTGGAACGGGATCTGCCGCGGTGCGACCGGCAGCGGGCGCACCTGGATGCCGGGCAGCGCCACATTGACCAGTTCGCGGATGTGCTCGACCGCGCCGATCTTGACCTGGTTCGGGAAGACCCGGCGCAGCTGCTCGGACGGCAGGTCGGCCTGCACGGTCAGCACGAACTGGCTGGCGCGCAGGATGTTGCGGTCGGTGATGGCGCCGACGCGCACGCCGAACTGGCGGTCCTGCAGCGGGATCGAAACGGCATTGGTCTCCAGCACCATGGACAGGCTGCGCCGCAGGTCTGCCACGACTGGCGCGAAGGACCTCTGAAGGTCTTCATGGCGATAGGCCGGGTAGGTCGCGGCCATGCGCTTCGGGTCGGTGAAGGTGGCCAGTTCGCCGGCCAGCTGGACCAGCGCGGCATAGAGCGCCTCGGGATGGACATTGCCGGCATCGGCCCAGTGGGCGAGCAGCGGCTGCCAGCGGTTGACCGCCTGGAGCAGCAGGAAGTCCGCGACTTCCGCGACACCGCGCGCGCCGGGCTGCGACAGGCGCGCGCCCAGCGCTTCCGCACGCTGGCCCAGCATGCCGACCAGCTCGCCCACCAAATTCGCCAGCGGCGGCGAGGCCGACACGCGCAGGCAGGGCGGGATGAAGCGGTCATCCACCACCACGCGGCGGTCGGCCTGGACCTCCACCACGCGGGTCAGGCCGATGGTGGAGAAGCCGGCGCGTTCCTCGGTCTCCAGCATGAAGCGCAGGCGCGGGCGGCCGACCTGGAGTTCGGCCGGCACGGTGGCGTCGGAATGCGTGTCGAAGGCCTCGAAGCCGCGCATGCCGTAGCGCGCGGCGGCCATCTCGGGGCCTTCGCTGAAGGCGATCTCGGGGCTGCCGGGCTGGCGCACCGGCAGGGCCAGGTAGACCACGCAGTTGCGCGTGCCCTCCGGCAGGTCGAGCGGCACGGGCTGGTCGGCATGGCCAGGCACCGAGAAGGCGGTGCCGTCCTCCATGATGCCGGTGGCGGAGGCGATCGCGAACTTGCCCGCCGCCAGCAGGTCCCGATCCAGCGACAATTCCATGATGCCCCAGGGGTGCGGCCGCAACGGGGCCGCGCGCGCCTGGAGCATCCATTCGAAATGCCGGTCCTGCTGCTGGAAGTGCTGGGCGCGGAGGAACATGCCCTCCTGCCAGACAACCTTGTCGTGCCACAGCATCCGCGAAGTGCTCCCCTGCCCCGGCCCTAGCGATCCTTGCGCGACGCCTGTTCATAGGCGCGCGCGAATTCCTTGCCGAAGGCGCTGTCGAAATCGTCGTCGAATTGTTCGGTGACCTGCTGGTGGAGCCGCTTGTAGGACTCCCACAGCTTCTTGTCCTTGCTGGCGAACAGGCCACCGCCGCCGCCTTCCTGGGCTTCCAGTCCCTCGGGCGCGAGCCGCGCGAGCAGCGCCCGCGCGGCCGCCTGGGTCGCGGCCAGGGTGGCGACCTGGTGGGCGGTCAGGTCCTCGACCGTCTCGCGCACCGCGCGGGGGCCAACCTGCGGGCCGGCGGTGACCAGCGAGGCCAGCGCCTGTTCGTCGGAGGCCGCGAATTTCACCGGGTTGTTGCCGGCGGCGCGCAGCATGGTCTGCTCGATGCGGAATTCCCGCTTCACGTCGGCGCGCGCGATCAGCAACTGCCGCAGGCCCGTGATGGCCGCGTGGAAGGCGGCGCCCAGCGCGCGCAGCGCCGCGTCGGGGTCGGCATTGGCGGCCATGTGCGCGGGCAGGCCGGCACCGGCGAGGAAGGCGGCGAGGCCAGCCTCGTTGCCGCCGGCGCCCGGCGCGGCGGGCGCGGCCATCGTGGGCGGCGGAGGCGGCGCGGCATGCGGCGGCGGCGCTTCGGCGAAAGGATCGGCCGCGGGCGGCGGCGCGGCGCGGGGCGGGGGTGGCGGCTCGGCGAAGGGATCGACATCGCGTGCCGGCGGCGGCGGCGCGAAGGCTGCCGGTGGCGGGGCTGCGAATGCCGCCGGCGGTGGCGGGGCGGCGGCCGGCGGCGGGGCCGCGAAGGGATCCGCCGCGCCTGGCGCGAAGGGGTCGGCTGCGGGCGGCGGTGCGAAGGCCGCCGGTGGTGGCGGGGCGGCGGCCGGGGGCGAGGCCGCGAAGGGATCCGCCGCTCCGGGTGCGAAGGGGTCGGCCACGGGCGGCGCGGGATGGGCCGCCGGTGGCGGCGCGAAGGCCGCCGGTGGCGGGGCGGCGGCCGGCGGGGCCGCGAAGGGACCCGTCGCGCCGGGCGCGAAGGGGTCGGGCGCGGGGGCCGGCGGCGGCGGCGTGTAGGCGGCAGGACGCGGCGGGGCGGCCGGAGGGGGCGCATAGGCTGCCGGCGGTGGTGCGGCCGCGGGCGGGGCGAAGGGCGCGGGCTGCGCCGGCGGCGTCGCGGCGGGTGCGCCCGCCGCGAAGTCGAAGTTCCAGTCGTCCGGGATCTTGCCGGCCCCGCCGGACGGTGCGGCGGGTGGCGGCGGCGCCATCGGCGCGGCCGGCGTCGGGCTCAGGTCCCAGCTGTCCGGGATGGCCGAGACCTGCTGCATCGGCTTGGGCGGCAGGAAGGCGTCGGACGTCGCGGGGCGATGGTCCGGCATGGCCGGCCCGTCGTTGAAGGCGTCGAAATCCCCAGGCAGGCCGGCGCCGCTCGGCAGCCCGGGCGTGCCGGCGGCGGGCGGGCGAGCACCGAGGAAGGGGTCGCCTGGCAGGCGCGGCTGCAGCGGTTCGTCGCGCGGCGGCGGTGCGCCCCAGGGTTGTTCCGGCGCGGCGCCCCAGGATGGCGTGGGCGCGGCCGGCGCGGAATCCCAGCCGCCCGAGGCCGGAGCGGCGGGCGCCGAATCCCAACCGCCGGCGGCCGGCGCGGCGCCCCAGCCGCCGGGTGCGGGTGCGGGGTCCCAGCCGCCGCCGCGGGGCGGTTCGGCTGCCGGCAGGGCGCCGCCCCAGCCACCGGGCTGCTGCCCGGCCTGCTCGACCTTCACCTCGATCTCGTAGGCGCCGAGGCGCAGCCGGTCGCCATCCTCCAGCATCTTGACCTGGTCGCGCCCGACCGGCGTGTCGGAATGGTTGACGAAGGTGCCGTTGGTCGACAGGTCGCGCAGCTGCCAGCCGCCGCCGCGGAATTCCAGCACGCAGTGGTGCTTCGAGAGCAGGCGGTCGGGGTCGGGCAGCACCCAGCCGGCATCGGCGCCACGGCCGATGATGTAGTCGCCACCAGGCACGCGGCGCTGTTCGGGCACCACGCTGTCGGGGCAGCGCAGGACGCTCAGGGTCAGTTCCATCGGCAGGCTCCTGCGCGCGGCGACAGCCCGCACGGGCCGGATTTCGCCGCCGCGCGGCAACAAGGGGCGTGAAGGATGCTCATCGCGTGCAGTATAGCGGAGCCGGGCGCGGGGCGGGACGAAGGATGCGTGGCAGGGCGCGCGCAGCGGGCACGCCGCACGGCGCAGCGCACGCGTCCGCGCCTTCGCCTCGCTGATCCTCGCCGGTTCCGACCACCATCCGACCCTTCCTCCGCGCCGCCCGCAGCATAGACGCGTCCTCCCGCACCCTGGAACAGGGCGCAACGTTCCACAATGGTCACAGGTCACGCGGCGGTGCGGCAGCGTGGCGGCGGCACGATGGCGCGGTCGACGCGCCGCGCGACTCGGCGGGATGGCCGGGCGCTACGCGGCGCCGTTGCACAGCCTTTCCAGCACGACCGTGAGGTCGGCCGGATCATAGGGCTTCGGCAGCACCGGGATGTGCTTGAGATGCGCCGGCAGCCCGGCGGCGCCGTAGCCGGTGGCGACCAGGAAGGGGATGCCGCGCGCCGCCAGCGCATCCGCCACCGAGACCGAATTCTCGCCGCCCAGGTTGAGGTCGAGCACGGCGGCATCCGGCGGTTCGGCCTTCAGCAGCTCGAGCGCCTGGGACACGCTGCGTGCGGGGCCGATCACCGCGAATCCGGCATCGATCAGCGCGTCCTCCACCAGCATGGCCACCAGGGCTTCGTCCTCGACGACGAGGATGCGGCGTTGCGTCGCGGCCATGGTCATGCGGTCGACAGTCTCCTGGTCCCGGTCGCGGCACGCTTGTGCGCGTGCTTTTGTTTCTAGCACGGGTGCGCCGGCATGGCAGACAAACCGGCGAAGTGTTTCGGCCGCTGCGCGATCACGCTCGCGTGGCCGCTGCCACCAGCGCCAGCGCGGCGATGCCCGCCGCCGCCATCAGCGCGATCGCGGTGCGCGGCCCGAAGCCATCGGCCAGCGCGCCGATCACCAGCACGCCGACCGGCCCCATGCCGATGCAGGTGGTGGTCAAGCCGAGGATGCGGCTGCGCGCCTCGATCGGCGCCTGCATCATCACCAGGCCCGTTTGCAGGCTAGCGAAGGCGGCGGTGCCCATGCCGCCGACGAAGAGCAGCAGGGCCGCGAGCGGCAGGCTTGGCGCCAGCGCCGCGCAGGTGAGCACCACCAGGAAGCCGGCCGATCCCAGCAGCAGCGTGAGGCGCCCCGGCGGCGTGCCGCGGCGGAAGGCCAAGCCGAGGCCCGCCAGCAGCGCGCCGAAGGGTTCGGCTGCCGCGAGGATGCCGATCTCCACCGGGCTGGCGCTGAACGCGATGGCGCCGAAGGCTGGCAGGATCGCGGTGTAGGAGAAGCCGAAGATGTTCATCGCGACGGTGACACCGAGCACCAGGCGCAGGATCGGATGCGCCAGCGCGATACGCGCCGCCTCGATCACGTCGGCGACCAGGCGGCGCGGTCGGAGCTGGCGGCGTTCCTGGCTGTGCACCACGCCGGAGACCATCGCCAGCGCCACCAGGTAGAAGGTGGCCGCGATCACATAGGCGGCGGTGACGCCCACCGTCTGGAAGAAGATGCCACCGGCCAGCGGCCCGACCATGCGGGTGGTGCTGTTGGTCACGGTATCCAGCGCGACGGCCTGGACGATGCGCGTGGGGCCCGCCGCTTCCGCCACCATGCGCCGGCGCGTGGCCAGCTCATTGGTCCAGGCGAGCCCGCCCAGCAGCCCGTTGAGGAACAGGTGCCACAGCGCGAGCTGCCCGGTCGCCGCCAGCAGGGCGATGGCGATGGCGCCCACCGCCGTGGCCGCCTGCCCGGCCATGAGCAGGCGCTTGCGGTCGAGGCTCTCGGCCACCGCGCCGGCCAGCGCGCCAGCCGTCAACATGGGCAGCGCGCGCGACATCAGCACCAGCGAGACGGCGAAGGCGGAGCCCGTGAGCTGGAAGGCGAACAGGCCGCTGACCAGCATCTCGACCCAGCGCATCGAGTTGGTCAGCCCGCCGGCGGCCCAGAGCCTGACGAAGGCCTGGTCCGCGAGCAGGTCGCGGATCGGGCTTCGTTCAGGGCCGGGCGTGGTCAATACCCGGAATCATCCAGCCGCAGCAGCGGGAAGGCGCTGTGGACATGCGGCATGTTGGTGGGCGTGGACGCGGCGACGTAGTTCGGGCCGAGCTGAGCGACGGAGGTGGCGCCGAGCAGGCCGAGCGCCGAGCGGAACTCATTCTCGAGGATTTCCAGCATCCGCACCACGCCGGCCGCGCCATCCGCCGCCAGCGCGTAGCAATACAGCCGCCCGAGGCCGACGCATTCGGCGCCCAGGCACAGCGCCTTCACGATGTCGGTCCCGCGCGAGAATCCGCCATCCACCCACACCTTGGCGCGGCCGGCGACCGCCTGGACCACTTCGGGCAGCACCTCGATCGACCCGCGCCCGGCATCGAGCTGGCGGCCGCCATGGTTCGAGACATAGACCACCTCGACGCCGTGCTCGGCGGCGATGACCGCGTCTTCCCCGGTGCCGATGCCCTTGAGGATCAACTTCAGGTCCGGGTGGCCATCCTTGATGCGCTTGACGTCGTCCCAGTTGAGCATCGCCTGGTAGCGCTGCGCGTCGCCGGTGGCCGAGGCGCGCCAGGGCTTGGCGAAGCGGCGGACGATGTCGCGCTCGCGGCGGCTGTAGATCGCGGTGTCCACCGTCAGGCAGAAGGCGTCGTAGCCATTGTCCTTGGCGCGCTTGATGCTGTCCTCGATGGAGGCGGCGTCGCCGCGGACATAGAGCTGGTAGATCTTCATGCCCGCCGCGGCGGCCGCGACCTGTTCCAGGCCGGGCTTGGAAACCGACGACAGCATGATCGGCACGCCGAAGGCGGAGGCGCCCTCGCCCGCCGTCACCGCGCCATTGTGGCCGACCGCCATGAATTCCAGCCCGCCGACCGGGGCCAGCATCACCGGCAGGCGGATGGTCTTGCCGAACAGGGTCGAGGACGTGTCGATGCTGGACACGTCGCGCAGCACGCGCGGGCGCAGCGCCAGCGCGTCGATCCCCATGCGGTTGCGGCGCATGGTGGCCTCGGTCTCGGTGGCGCCGACCAGGTAGTCCCACATGTTGGCGTCGAGGCGGTTCTTCGCCGCCTTCACGAATTCATGCAGCGCCAGGTACTTGGTCTGGGTCTCGGCGAGGGCTTCGGGTTCGATCGGCATGGGCTGTCTCGTCCGGGGTCAGAGGAAGTCGCGGGTCCAGGCGGCGTAGTCGGCTTCGCGCGTGACCTGCTTCATCAGCGCGGCGGGTGCCACGCCCTTGAGCTCGGCCGGCGGCGTGCCGTCGCGCAGCGCCTTCAGCGTGGCGTGGATGGCGGCCACCGCGGCGGCGAAGGGCTGGTGGCCTTGCAACGCGACGCGCACGCCATGGGCGGCGAGCTTCGCCTTGTCGGCCATGTTCGCCGGCGTGCCGCCAAGGATGATCGGCATGCCGTTCGATGCCGCCTGGATGGCGGCGAGCTGCTCCCAGTCATTCACGCCGGTGAAGAACAGCGCGTCGGTGCCACAGGTGGCGTACGCCTTCGTGCGGCGCACGGCCTCGTCCAGGTTCACCAGGTTCAGCGCACTGGTGCGGGCGATGACGGTCAGGCCGGCATCCTCGCGCGCCGCCACCGCCGCGCGCATCTTGCCAAGGCCCGCTTCGAGCGACAGCAGGCCGGGTTCGCCCGTGCCATGGCCGCGCGGCAGGTCGGTGTCCTCGATGGTGAGTGCGGCAATGCCGGCGGTTTCGAGTTCCTGCACCGTCCGCATGACGTTGAGCGCATTGCCGTAGCCGTGGTCGGCATCGACCAGCAGCGGCGGCGCACCGCCGCGGCAGATGCGCCGCGCCTGGTCGGCGAATTCGGAGAGCGTCAGCACGATCAGGTCCGGCGCGCCCAGCACGGTCAGGGATGCCACGGACCCCGCGAACATCGCCGCCTCGAAGCCAAGGTCGGATGCGATGCGCCCGGCGATCGGGTCATGCACGGAGGCCGGGTGGATGCAGGCGCCGCCCGACAAAATGGCGCGAAAGGACGCGCGGCGGGCTGCCGTGCTCGGTGGACGTTCCATCCCGGGATTCCTCGGACTTGTCGGCCGCACTGTGCAACCGGGCGCGACAACGGTCTAGGCTGCGCCCGCACATGCGAGGGATGCAGGGATGAGCGACGTGGTGGCCGAGCGCCTGGTGGCGCGCAAGGACGAGATCCTGGAACGCCTGCTGGCGCTGCTGCGGATGCCCTCGGTCAGCACCGACCCGGCCTATGCGGCGGGCATGAAGGCCACGCGCGACTTCCTGATGGCGCGGATGACGGAAGGCGGCGTGCAGGATGTGCGCCTGCTGGATGGCGGCGGCCACCCGGCCATCACCGGCGTGTGGAACGGCGCGCCCGGCAAGCCGACCCTGTTGATCTACGGCCATTACGACGTGCAGCCGCCCGACCCGCTGGATCTGTGGAAGACCCCGCCCTTCGAACCCACCATCCGCGACGGACGGATTTATGCGCGCGGTGCGTCGGACGTGAAGGGATCGACGCTGATCGCCATCGAGACGGTGATCGAATTCATCCAGTCCGGCGGATGCCCGGTGAACATCCGCTTCTTCCTGGAAGGCGAGGAGGAGATCGGCAGCCCGTCGCTCGGCAGAATCATCGACCGCTTCCCGGACGCGCTGGTGGGCGATGCGATGATATCGGCCGATGGCGGGCGGGCCAGCACGACCCTGCCGACGGTGGGCGTGGGGTCGCGCGGGCTGACCTCGCTGCGCTTCTCGCTGCGGACGGCGGCCAAGGACATGCATTCGGGCCGCTACGGCGGCGCCGTGCGGAATGCGAACCATGAACTGGCGCGGCTGATCGCGTCCCTGCATGACGAGGACGGGCGCATCATCGTGCCCGGCTTCATGGAGGAAATGCCCGCGGTCAGCGCGCGCGACGCCGAGGACGCTGCCGCCCTGCCGGTGGATGAAGCGGAATTCTACGCCGGCGTCGGCGCCGCGCCCTATGGCGACACGCGCTTCACCATCCGCGAGCGCATCACCCTCGTGCCGACCATCGAGGTGAACGGCATGTGGGGCGGCTACATCGGAGCGGGATCGAAGACAGTGCTGCCCTGCGAGGCGCATGCGAAGCTGACCATGCGCCTCGGCCCCGGGATGGACCCGGTGCGCGTGCAGGCGCGGGTGCGCGAGCATCTGCTGGCCAAGGCCGCGAAGGGCACCACGCTGACCTTCGAGGAAGCCGGGCCCGGCACGCCCGCCTTCACGCTGCGCGAAGGCCACCCGCTGCTGGAAGCGGCCGAAACCGTCATCCGCCGCACCCGCAACCGCGCCCCGGTGCGCGCGCGGGCGGGCGGGACCATCCCGATCACGGCGATCTTCAAGGAACGGCTCGGCCTGGACACCATCACCTTCGGCTTCGCCATGCCGGACGAGGATGTTCATGCGCCCAACGAGTTCTTCCGGCTGGCCTCGCTGGAGGAAGGGCTGCGGTCCTGGCCGCTGCTGTTGACGGAACTCGGGAAGGTCAGCTCGGAGACGCTGCGCGCGGGCTGATGCCTCAGCCGGCCAGCGCCTGCGTGAAGACGTCGCAGTATCGCGCGGAGGTCACCTCGAACACCGCGCGACGGAGCACCGCGTGGCGTGCCACGCGTTCCTCCAGCGGCATCTCCAGGGCGGCGTTCATGGCGTCCGCGATATCGTCGGGGTCGTAGGGGTTCACGAGCAGCGCGTCGGAGAGTTCCTCCGCCGCACCGGCGAAGCGGGAGAGGATCAGCACGCCCGGATCGGCCGGGTCCTGCGCGGCGATGAATTCCTTCGCCACAAGGTTCATCCCGTCGCGCAGCGGCGTGACCAGGCCGATGCGCGCGATGCGGAACAGCCCCGCAAGCTTGGTGCGCGCGACCGTCTGAGTCATGTAGCGCAGCGGCACCCAGTCGAAGCCGGAGAAGCGGCCGTTGATGTCGCCGGCCAGGCGGTCGAGTTCGCGGCGCAGCGCCTGGTATTCCGCCACGTCCTCGCGCGATCGCGCGGCGATCTGGAGCATCGAGACGCGCCGGTGGTGCTGCGGGTAGCGCGCGAGAAGCCGGGCGAAGCCCTCGAAGCGATTGGGCAGGCCCTTCGAGTAGTCGAGGCGTTCCGCGCTGATGGCCAGGTCACGACCCACCAGGCTCTCGCGCACGCGCTGGATGTAGGCGGTGGAGGCGGAGCGCGCGGCGATGCGCGCGAAGCTCGCGGCATCGATGCCGATGGGGTCGGCGATGGCGTACACGCGGCGGCCATCCTCGGTGACCACTTCCTCGCCTTCCACGGCGAAGCCGCTGAAGCGGCGCGCGCAGTCGAGGAAGTCAGCGAGGTGCGTGCGCGTCTGGAAGCCGACCACGTCGTAGGCGCACATGGCGTGCAGCAATTCGCGTGCCGGCGGCAGCGCCTCAAGCACCGATGGCGGCACGAAGGGGATGTGCAGGAAGAAGCCGATGCGTCCCTTGAATCCGGCGGCGCGCAGCGCGGCACCGAGCGGGATCAGGTGGTAGTCATGCACCCAGACCGTGTCGTCAGGCCTGAGCAGCGGCAGCAGCGCCGCGGCGAAGGCGTCGTTGACCGCGCCGTAGCCGGCGAAGTCCTCGCGCGTGTAGCGCATCAGACCGAGCCGGAAATGCAGCAACGGCCAGAGCGAGGAATTGGCAAAGCCGACATAGAAGCGGTCGTAATCCTCCGCGCCCAGGTCGATGGTCGCGTAGGTGACGCCGTCGCCTTCGGCGATGACAGGCTTCGTCGCGGTCTGCGGGGTGACCTTGCCCGACCAGCCGAACCACAGCGTGCCCGGTGCCAGGAAGGATTGCAGCGCGACCGCGAGCCCACCGGCGCTCGCGGCCCCCTTGGCGCGCGGCCCCGGCACGCGGTTGGAGACGATTACGAGGCGCGCCACAGGCCTTCCTCCCAGCTGCGGGAGAGACGCATGGCCGACAGGATCAGGCCGACCTGCGAATAGGTCTGCGGGAAATTGCCCCACAGCGCGCCGGTGCCCGGGTGCACGTCCTCGGCCAACAGGCCGACATGGTTGCGCCAGGCCAGCGCGCGTTCGAACAGCGCGCGCGCCTCGTCGCGCCGGCCGATGCGCGCCAGCGTGTCGATGTACCAGAAGGTGCAGACCAGGAAGCCGACCTCGGGCGTGCCGAAATCATCCGCGTGGTCGTAGCGCAGCACGATGCCGTCGCGCACCAGGCGCTGCTCCAACACCTCGACCGTGCGCAGGAAGATCGGGTCGGTGGCGCGGATCAGGCCCACTTCCGGCAGCAGGAAGGTCGAGGCATCGGCCACTGGGTCGCCGCTCAGGACGCCGGAAATCCAGCCGCCGCCGTGATCGGTCGCCGCAGCCAGGATGCGCTGGCGCAGCGCATCGGCGCGGTGCTCCCATTCCTGCGCCTCGCCGCCCAGGCCAAGCCGCGCGGCAATGGCGCCGAGCCGGTCCAGCGCCGCCCAGCACATCGCCGCGGAATGCGTATGCGCGGCGGCACGCCCGCGATACTCCCACAGCCCGGCATCGGGTTCGAAGGCGGCGCTTTCGGCGTGCTGGCCGATATCCGCAAGCTGGCGATACAGCGCGAGGTCGCCAGGGCGCGACAGGCGCTGGTCCCAGAACATCTGCGTCGCGGTCATCACGATCGCGCCGTAGCTGTCGTTCTGCACCTGCGTCACGGCGGCATTGCCGATCCGCACCGGGCCGTCGCCACGGAAGCCTGGCAGCGCGGTGGCGATGCGCTCCGCGACCTCGGTGCCGGGCGCAATCGGGAACAGCGGCGGGATCGGGCCGTTCGAACCGTCGGGCACGGAATCCATGATGAAGCGCAGGAAGCCTTCCATGGTGCGCGTGGCGTTCAGCCGGTTCAGCGCGCCCACGGTGAAGAAGGCATCGCGCAGCCAGCAGAAGCGGTAGTCCCAGGTGCGCCCGCTGCCGGGGGCTTCGGGGATGGAGGTGGTCAGTGCGGCGACGATGCCGCCGGTGTCCTCGAAGGAACACAGCTTCAGCGTGATGGCGGCGCGGATCACCGCCTCCTGCCAGTCGAAGGGCAGGTTCAGGCCGCGCACCCAGTCGAGCCAATAGGCCTCGGTCTCGGCGATGGTGTTGCGGGCGACGGTGTCGGGGCTCTCGGGAAGGCTTTCATCGGCGCCGAGGATCAGGGAGACCGGGCGGTCCAGCGCGAACTCGGCTTCCTGCGCGATGTAGGTCAGCGGCGCATCGGTGGTCAGGCGCAGCACGGTGTCCGCGCTGAAGTAGCGGATATGGTTGCTGCCGATGCTGTGCCGGCCAGCGTCCGCACCGTTGTCGAAGGACGGACGCACGCGGATGGCGATGCGCGGCCGCCCGGCCACCGGCTCGATGCGGCGCACCAGCATGGGCGGGCGGTACATGCGGCCGAAGCGGCGGAAGCGCGGCGCGAGGTCGATGACGCGCACGACACCGCCGGCGGCATCGGTCAGCAGCGTCTCGACCACCGCGGTGTTGCGGATGTAGCGCTGACGCGCGCTGGCCTGGTCGCGCAGCACAATGTCCATGAAGCCGCGCGCGGGATCGTTGCCGCCGAGCAGCGCGTTGAACACCGGCTCGGCATCCAGGCGCGGGAAGCAGAACCATTCGTGGCGCGCATTCGGGGTGATGAGCGCAGCGACCGCGCAATTGCCGATGACGGCGAGATCAAGGGGCTGCATGGCGGAACTCCGGCTGCGCCAGCCAGGCGCGCACCTGCGCCGGGCCGCCGTGGAAATCGCGGCCGACATGAAGGCCGAGCCCGCCCAGGGCGCGCGCGGCTTCCATGCCGTCCTCGTCGGTCACGTCGTCGCCCACGAAGACCGGGCGGCGGGCGTGGAAGGGGGCGGATTGCATCAGCGCACGCACGGCGCGGCCCTTGGTCGCGGCGCGCGGGCGGATCTCGAAGGCCATGTGGGCGGGCATCAACGCGAAGTCGTCGTCATGGCCGCGCAGCAACGCGAGCAGGGCGTCGCGGGTTGCATCGCGCCATTGCGGCGCGGCGCGGTGATGCAGCACCAGCCCATGCGGCTTGGTCTCGAGGATGACGCCGGGCCAGGCGGCGATGTCGGTGGACAGGCGCGGGGCCCAGTCAGCCGGCATGGCGGGCATCGCGTCGATGCCGATGATGCGTCCGGTGCCGTCGCGAAGCTCCGCGCCATGGCCGAAGCCGCCGGGCAGGGCCAGCGGTGCGAGCAGCGCGTCGGCGACCACACGCGCGCGACCGGTGACGATGGCGACGGCGCCGCCCAGTCGCTGTGTAACGGCCTGGAGCGTCGCGACGAGGTCAGGCGGGACAACAACCGCATCGGGCCTGGGCGCGATGTCGAGGAGCGTGCCATCGAGATCGAGGAAAAGCGCCCAATGGCCCTCGATCGCGGGAATACCGGAGGAGGTCATGCAGGCAATCTGGGCATTGCAACGGAGAATTACAGACTTGTCATTGCATCCCGTTTGTCGCAGCGCGATGGCGCGCCCGGGAAGATTTGAACTCCCAACCCTCAGATCCGAAGTCTGATGCTCTGTCCAGTTGAGCTACGGGCGCCCCGATCCGCGCGCGGGGTCCGTCGATGGTGGGAAGTTGGCGCGCCCGAAAGGATTCGAACCTCTGACCCCCAGATTCGTAGTCTGGTGCTCTATCCAGCTGAGCTACGGGCGCCCTGGCCACCATCGCGGCGAGGCCGGGGGAATAGCGGAGGTGGCCGCAGCGCGCAACCCCTCCGTCATCAGTAAAATGCGCGGGTCAGGCGGCGAGCTTGTCGAGCTCGCGCACCACCGCCTCGCCCATCACGGACGTGCCCACGCGGGCCATGCCGGGCTGCATGATGTCTGCCGTGCGAAGGCCGCCGGCGAGCACCTTGCCGACCGCGTTCTCGACCAGCGTCGCGTCTTCCTCCATGCCGAAGGACCAGCGCAGCAGCATCGCGAAGGAGAGGATCTGCGCGAGCGGGTTCGCGATGCCCTTGCCGGCGATGTCCGGCGCGGAACCATGGATCGGCTCATACAGCGCGTGGCGCTTGTTGGTGGTCGGGTCCACCGCGCCGAGCGTCGCCGAGGGCAGCATGCCGAGCGAACCCGTCAGCGCCGCCGCCAGGTCCGACAGCACGTCGCCGAACAGGTTGTTGCCGAGGATGACGTCGAACTGCTTGGGCCGCGCGCAGAGCTGCATGGCGCAGTTGTCGGCGTACATGTTCTCGAGCTCGACATCGGCGTATTCGGCCTTGTGGACCTCCCCGACCACGGCGCGCCACAGGCGGCCGGACTGCAT
Source organism: Roseomonas sp. (assembly GCA_051860065.1). GTDB lineage: Bacteria > Pseudomonadota > Alphaproteobacteria > Acetobacterales > Acetobacteraceae > Neoroseomonas. Next base: position 112,819 of record JBHYEQ010000014.1, on the reverse strand, counting down.
GACGTTGGCCTTCTCGACGCTGGTCACCTTCTTGCGGCGGCTGCGCGCCAGGTCGAAGGCGACGCGCGCGACGCGGGCGATCTCGTCCTCATGATACACGTCGGTGTCGAAGCCGCGGCGCTTGCCGTCGGGCAGCGTCTCGATGCCGCGGGGTTCACCGAAATAGACGCCGCCGGTCGATTCGCGCACCACCATGATGTCGACGCCGCGCACGATGTCGGCCTTCAGCGACGACGCCTCGGCCAGCGGATCCAGCACCACCGCCGGGCGCAGGTTGGCGAACAGGCCGAGATCCTTGCGCAGCCGCAGCACGCCCAGTTCCGGGCGCTTCTCGAAGGGCAGGCTGTCCCACTTCGGGCCGCCGACGGAACCGAACAGCACGGCGTCGGCCGCCTTGGCGCTGGCCACGGTCTCGTCGGAGCAGGGCATGCCCTCGGCCTCGATGGCGGAGCCGCCGACGAGGCGTTCCTCGATGTCGAAGGAGACGGCGCGGCGGCGGTCCATCCAGTCGATGACGCGGCGGACTTCGCGCATCACCTCGGGGCCGATCCCGTCGCCGGGCAGGATGAGAAGCTTCTTGTTGGACGGCATGGTCGCGGACGTCTCCTGCAGTGTCGGGAGACGCCCCGGGCGGGCCTGCCTCCCGGGTGATTCAGGTCAGGCGTAGAGCCAAGGCTGGGCGGCCTTCTGCTTCGCCTCGAAGCTGTCGATGGCGGGCGCGTGCTGCATGGTCTGGCCGATGTCGTCCAGGCCGTTGAGCATCAGGTGGCGGCGCAGCGGGTCGATCTTGAAGGGGATTTCCTCCCCGTTCGGGCGCACCACCACTTCGCGCTCCAGGTCCACCGTGATGCGCGCGTTGGCACCGAGCTTCGCGTCTTCCATCAGCTGCGCGCAGACCTCCTTGGGAAGTCGCACCGGCAGGACGCCGTTCTTGAAGCAGTTGTTGTGGAAGATGTCGGCGAAGTCCGGCGCGATGACGCAGCGGATGCCGAAGTCGAGCAGCGCCCAGGGCGCGTGTTCGCGCGAGGAGCCGCAGCCGAAGTTCTCGAAGGCGATCAGGACCTCCGCGTGGCGGTAGGGTTCCTGGTTCAGCACGAAGTCGGGGTTCTCGCTGCCGTCTTCCTTGTAGCGGAAGTTGGCGAAGAGGTTCTTGCCGAAGCCCGAGCGGCTGATCGACTTCAGGAAGCGCGCCGGGATGATCTGGTCGGTGTCGACATTCGCCTTGGGCAGCGGCGCGGCGATGCCGGTCAGCGTGGTGAAGGCCTGCATCACAGGGACTCCTTCGGCTGGTAGTCGCGCACATCGGCCAGGTGGCCGGCAACGGCGGCGGCGGCGGCCATGGCGGGGGAGAGCAGATGCGTGCGCCCACCCGGACCCTGCCGGCCTTCGAAGTTGCGGTTCGACGTGGAGGCGCTGCGCTGGCCCGGCGTGAGCTTGTCCGGGTTCATGCCGAGGCACATCGAGCACCCCGCCTCGCGCCATTCAAAGCCCGCTTCCTTGAGAATGCGATCGAGGCCCTCCGCCTCCGCGGCCTTCTTCACCAGGCCGGAGCCCGGCACGACCATGGCGCGCACGCCATCGGCCACGCGGCGGCCCTTGGCGATGGCGGCGGCGGCGCGGATGTCCTCGATGCGGGAATTGGTGCAGGAGCCGATGAAGACGACATCGACCTTGAGGTCGGTCAGCTTCTGGCCGGGCGTCAGGCCCATGTACTGCACCATGCGTTCCATCTGGACGCGCTTCGCTTCCTCGGTCACCTCAGCCGGGTTCGGCACCACGCCGGTGATCGGCAGCACCGCCTCGGGGTTGGTGCCCCAGGTGACCTGCGGCGCAATCTCATGCGCGTTCAGCTTCAGCTCGGTGTCGAAATGCGCGCCGGCATCGGTCGGCAGGGTCTTCCACCATTCCATCGCGCGGGCGAGCGCCGCGCCCTTCGGCCCGTTCGGCGTGCGCGCGATGTAGTCATAGGTGGTCTGGTCGGGGGCCACCATGCCGGCGCGGGCACCGCCCTCGATGGTCATGTTGCAGACCGTCATGCGCCCGGCCATGTCGAGCGCGCGGATCGCATCGCCGGCATACTCGATGACATGCCCCGTGCCGCCCGCCGTGCCGATGCGCCCGATGATGGCCAGCACGATGTCCTTGCCCGAACAGCCGAAGGCCAGGTTGCCATCGACGCTGATGCGCATGTTCTTGGCCGGCTTCTGCAGCAGCGTTTGCGTCGCGAGCACGTGCTCGACCTCGCTGGTGCCGATGCCGAAGGCGAGCGCACCCATCGCGCCATGCGTGGAGGTGTGGCTGTCGCCGCAGACGATGGTCATGCCAGGCAGCGAACGGCCCAACTCCGGCCCGATCACATGCACGATGCCCTGGCGCTCATCGAGCAACGGGATCAGCGGCATGCCGAATTCGACGGCGTTCTTCTCGAGGGTCGCGACCTGCAGCGCGCTCTCGGGATCGACGATGCCAGTGTAGCGCGACGAGTCGGTCGCGATGTTGTGGTCGATCACGCCGAGCGTTGCATCCGGGCGGCGGATGCCGCGCCCGGCCGCGCGCAGCCCGTCGAAGGCCTGCGGCGTGGTGACCTCATGCGTCAGGTGGAGGTCGATGTAGAGCAGCGCCGTGCCGTCGGGCAGTGTTTCGACGACATGCGCGTCCCAGATCTTGTCGAACAGCGTGCGCGGCTTCTGCGCTGACATCGTTTTCCCCCGGAGCAGTCATGGGGCGCCGCGAACCGCAGCGCCCCGGCAGTGGAATCAGGCCTCGGCCGTGGCGGCCGGTGCGGCAGCGGCGGTCGGCTTCGCGCCGAGCTTCTCGGCGATGCGCGCCGACTTGCCGGTGCGGCCACGCAGGTAATAGAGCTTCGCGCGACGCACCTTGCCGCGACGCACGACGATGATCTCGACCACGTTCGGGGAATGCAGCGGGAACACGCGCTCCACGCCCTCGCCGTAGGACAGCTTGCGGACCGTGAAGTTGCTCTGGAGGCCCTTGTTGGAGCGCGCGATCACCACGCCCTCATAGGCCTGGGTGCGGATGCGCTCGCCTTCCTGCACGCGCACCATGACGCGCACGGTGTCGCCCGGCGCGAAATCCGGCGTGGCGCGCGCGGTGGTGAGGCGGGAGAGCTGCTCGGCCTCGAACTGCTGGAGCAGGTTCATGACGGTGTCCTTTCGTGGTCTTCGTTTAGGCGGCGGCGGGGTGGCCGTCCATGCCCCCCGCGCCGCGCTGTTTCGTCTCGTGCCGGGCCCAGAGGTCGGGCCGGCGTTCCTGGGTGATGCGTTCGCTCTCGGCGCGGCGCCAACGGGCGATCTCGGCGTGGTGGCCCGACAGCAGGACGGGCGGGATGGCGCGCCCGTTCCATTCCGCGGGCCGCGTGTAGTGCGGGTATTCCAGCAACCCTTCGGCGCCGTGGCTTTCCTCGGCAGCGCTGTCGGCGGCACCCATCACGCCGGGCAGCAGCCGTACGCAGGCATCGAGCAGCACCAGCGCCGCCGTCTCGCCGCCGCTCAGCACGTAGTCGCCGATGGAAAGCTCAATCATGCCGCGGGCGTCGATCACGCGCTGGTCGATGCCCTCGAAGCGGCCGCAGAGCAGGACGCAGCCGGGGCCTTCCGACAGGGCACGCACCGTCGCCTGGTCGAGCAGACGGCCACGCGGCGTCAGGTAGATCAGCGGGCGCGTGTCGCCCGCCGGCATGGCGCCGGCGATGGCGGCGTCCAGCACGTCCGGGCGCATCACCATCCCTGCCCCGCCGCCCGCCGGCGTGTCGTCCACGCTGCGGTGGCGGTCGGTGGCGAAGGCGCGGATGTCCTGCGCGTTTAGCGACCAGCGGCCGTCCTGCAAGGCGCGTCCGGCCAGGGAGAGGCCGAGCGGGCCGGGGAACATCTCCGGGAACAGCGTGAGGACCGAGGCGCGCCACGGCTTCCCCGGGGGATTCACGCCTTCGGTGCTCGGCGCGTCCGGCACCTGCGCCCTGCGGCGATCCGACGGGATCATGCCGCGTCCTCCTGCCCCGGTTGCGGCCGCACCAGGATTTCATCCGGCGGCACCACCGTGACCCGCCCGCCCGCGATATCCACCACCGGCACCACCGCGCGGGTGAAGGGCATCAGGTGTTCGCGCGCCGCACCATCGATGATGAGGAAAGCCCCTGCCCCGTGATCCTCGACCGCGCGGATGCGGCCCAGCGCCTCGCCGGTTTCCGTCACGGCCGCGAGGCCGATCAGGTCCACCAGGTAGAATTCCTCGTCATCCGGCGGCGGCAGGCGGTCGCGCTCGACATACAGCTTCGTGCCGGTCAGGCGCTGCGCGGCGTCACGATCCGCAACACCGTCCACCGCGGCGATGTCGCCGCCCTTCAACGTGATGGCGTAGCGCTTCAGGCCGTCGGCGTCGGTCAGCGGCGAATAGGCGGCGATGGCGGCGGGGTCCTCGGTGAAGGCGCGCAGGCGCACGAGGCCGCGCACGCCATGCGGCCTGCCGATCTCGCCCACCATCACGCGCTTCACCGCCATCGGATGCTCAGCCGGCCGCGGCGGCCGCGGCGGCGCGTTCCTGCGCACGCTTCTTCGGCGCGGACTGCTTCGGCTGCTCGTTGAACACCGGCATCGGCGCCAGGCCGGCCTTGCCGAGGAACTTCGCCACGCGGTCGGTGGCCACCGCGCCCTGGCTCAGCCAATGCGTGATGCGCTCGTCCTTCAGGCGGATGCGCTCGGCGTGTTCGGCCGGCAGCATCGGGTTGTAGGAGCCCACCGCCTCGATGAAGCGGCCATCGCGCGGCGAACGGCTGTCGGCCACCACGATGTGATAGTAGGGGCGCTTCTTCGCACCGGCGCGGGCAAGGCGGATCTTGAGGCCCATGAGGCTTCCTTTCGTCGTCTATCTCTAGAAGGGTCGTTTGTTCCCGGCGCCGGGGAGAAGCGCGGCGAGCCCGCCACGCATCAGCCCCTTCTGGCCGATCTTGTTCATCCGCTTCATCATCGCGGACATGTCGTCGAACTGCTTGAGCAGCTTGTTCACCTCCTGGACGGAGGTGCCGCTGCCCGCGGCGATGCGCTTCTTGCGCGAGGCCTTCAGGATCTCCGGCGTGCGGCGTTCGCGCAGCGTCATCGAAGAAATGATCGCCGCCTGGCGGCCGAGGATGCTGGTGTCCAGGTTGGCGTCGCCGAGCTGCTGCTTGATCTTGCCGACGCCTGGCAGCATGCCGAGGATGCCCTGCAGGCTGCCCATCTTGCCGATCTGCTTCAGCTGGTTGGCGTAGTCCTCCAGCGTGAACTGGCCCTTCTGCATGCGGGCCGCGAGCTTCTCGGCCTCCGCCTGGTCGATGTTCGCCGCGGCCTTCTCGACCAGCGAGACGATGTCGCCCATGCCGAGGATGCGCGACGCGATGCGGTCGGGGTGGAAGTCTTCCAGCGCATCGAGCTTCTCGCCCGCGCCCAGCAGCTTGATCGGCGCGCCGGTCACGGCCCGCATGGACAGCGCCGCACCGCCGCGCGCATCGCCGTCGATGCGCGTCATGACGATGCCGGTCACACCCACCTTGTCCTGGAAGGCCTTGGCGGTGTTGACCGCGTCCTGGCCGGTCATGGCATCGACCACCAGCAGCGTCTCGTGCGGATTGGTGGCGAGCTTGACCTGCGCCACCTCCTCCATCAGCGCCTCGTCGATCGCGAGGCGGCCGGCGGTGTCCAGCACCACAACGTCGTAGAGTTCGCGCCGCGCGAGGTCCATCGCGCGCATGGCGATCTGCATGGGTGACTGGCCGGCGATGATGGGCAGCGACGTGACCTCGGCCTGCGTCGCCAGCGTCTGGAGCTGCAACTGCGCCGCCGGGCGGTGCACGTCGAGCGACGCCAGCAGCACCTTCTTGCGGTCTTTGGTACGGAGCCGCAGCGCGATCTTGCCCGAGGTGGTGGTCTTGCCCGAACCCTGGAGCCCGACCATCAGGATCGGCACGGGCGCGGCCGCGTTCAGGTCGATGCCGCGCTTGCCGTCGTCGCCCTCGCCGCCGCCGAGCGCCTCGACCAGCGCGTCGTTGACGATCTTGATGACCTGCTGGGCGGGGGAGACGGAGCGGATGACCTCCTGCCCCACCGAGCGCTCGCGGACCTTGTTGACCAGGTCGCGGACGACAGGGAGCGCGACATCGGCCTCCAGCAGCGCGACGCGGACCTCGCGCAGCGCTTCCGTCACGTCGGCTTCCGACAGCGCGCCGCGGCGGCGCAGCCGGTCGAAAACCCCGTTGAGCTTGCCGGAAAGTGCCTCGAACATCGGGCGGCCCGTTCAGTCCTTCATCACGCTTTAGCGCCCACCCCAAACGAATTTGCGCCGCTGCGCGAACCTTCGCGGAGCGGCGGAGCCTGCCCCGTCAGGGGGCGGACCGGTGGTTCGGGGTGAACCAGGAGCGGTCGGATAGCCCCGGCCACGTGCGAGGTCAAGGACGTCGTCTGGTTGGGGGCGGCCCGAGGCCCTGCCTCGGGCCGGGAGCGCACGGCGCGACCGCGCCCAGCGTGTCAGTCGCGCAGAGTGCGCCAGTACACGGCGCGCAAGCCAAGCGGCCGGAGGCCGCGCCCGGCGCTTGAGGGCATCATTTTGGAGCCAACACCATGATCATCTGCCGGTTCTCCAGCCGCGGAAACTGCTCGACCTTCGTGGTCTCCGCCAGTTCGCCCCTGATCCGGTCCAGCACCTTCACGCCCAGGTCCTGGTGCGCCATCTCGCGCCCGCGGAACCGCAGCGTCACCTTCACCTTGTCGCCTTCCGAGATGAAGCCCTTCATCTGGCGCATCTTCACGTCGTAGTCATGGTCGTCGATATTCGGACGAACCTTGATTTCCTTGATCTCGACGACCTTCTGCTTCTTGCGCGCCTCGTTGGCCTTCTTCTGCTGCTCGTACTTGTACTTGCCATAGTCGAGGATCTTGCAGACAGGCGGGACGGCATTGGGCGAGATCTCGACCAGGTCGAGGCCGACGTCATAGGCGCGGATCAGCGCCTCGCGGGCGGTCATCACGCCCTGCATCTCGCCGTCCTGGTCGATCAGGCGCACCTGCGGCACGCGGATGTCGTCGTTGATGCGCGGGCCGTCCTTCGAAGGCGGCGTCGCGGGCATGGGGCCACGAGCTATGGTCGTCTCCTGTCGTCGTTGAACCGGTAGAAGCGGGCTTTATGGAACGCCGGTCACGGCATCGCAACCGGCATCGCCATCGGCATGCCGCATTTGTCGTCGGCGTGCCCTGATTGCAAGCAGGCTCAGCGTGCCAGGTCGGGAGGGATGGCGTCGGCGGCCAGGCCTGCCACCGCCTCGGCCAGCGGCAGCGTCACCTGCTCGCGCCCCGGCAGGCGGCGCAGCACCAGGGAGCGTTCTTCCGCCTCCCGCCGGCCGACCACCACGAGCACCGGCACGCGCTGCTCGATATGGTCGACAACCTTGCGATTGATCTTTTCGTTCCGCAGGTCGGTCTCGACCCGCAGCCCGGCGGCGCGCAGCGCGGCCGCGGCTTCCTCGGCGAAGGGTGCGGCCTCGTCCACGATGGTTGCGACCACCACCTGCACCGGCGCCAGCCACAGCGGGAAGCGACCCGCATATTGCTCGATCAGGATGCCGAGGAAGCGTTCGAACGACCCCAGGATCGCCCGGTGCAACATGACTGGCTGCTTCCGGCTGCCATCCTCGGCCACGTATTGCGCGTCGAGCCGTTCCGGCAGCACGAAATCCACCTGGAAGGTGCCGCATTGCCAGTCGCGGCCGATCGCGTCGCGCAGCACGAATTCCAGCTTCGGGCCATAGAAAGCGCCCTCCCCCGGGTTCATCTCGTAGTCCACGCCGGCGATCTTGCAGGCTTCGTGCAGCGCGCCCTCGGCCCTGTCCCAGATGCCGTCGTCGCCGGCGCGCTGCTCCGGGCGGTCGGAGAACTTCACGCGGAAGCTCTCGAAGCCCAGGTCGCGATAGACGGAGGACAGCAGTTCCGTGAAACGCACCGCCTCGGCGGCGATCTGGTGCTCCTCGCAGAAGATGTGGGCGTCATCCTGCGTGAAGGCGCGCACGCGCATGATGCCGTGCAGCGCGCCCGAGGGTTCGTAGCGATGGCACGCCCCGAACTCCGCCATGCGCAGCGGCAATTCGCGGTACGAGCGCAGACCCTGGTTGAAGATCAGCACATGGCAGGGGCAGTTCATCGGCTTCAACGCGAGGGCGCGATGCGCCTCGTCCTGGTCCTCCACCGTCGCCATGAACATGTTCTTGCGGTAGTTCTCCCAGTGGCCGGACGCCTCCCACAGCTTGCGGTCCAGCACCTGGGGCGTCTTGACCTCCTGGTACGCGCCTGCATCCAGGCGGCGGCGCATGTAGTCCTCGACCACGCGGTACAGCTTCCAGCCCTTGGGGTGCCAGAAGACCGAGCCCACCGCGGCTTCCTCGAGATGGAACAGCCCCATCTCCTTGCCGATCTTGCGGTGGTCGCGCTTCTCCGCTTCCTCGATCTGGAGGAGATGCGCGTCGAGTTCCTTCTGGTCGCGCCAGGCGGTGCCGTAGATGCGCGAGAGCATCGCGTTGCGGTGGTCGCCACGCCAATAGGCGCCGGCCACCTTCATCAGCTTGAAGGCGGTGCCGACATCGCCGGTGCCGCGCATATGCGGGCCGCGGCACAGGTCCACCCAGTCGCCCTGCTTGTAGAGCGTGATCGTCTCGCCCTGCGGAAGGTCCTGGATCAGCTCGACCTTGTATTTCTCGCCCTTCTCGGCGAACAGCGCCATGGCCTCGTGGCGCGAGGTCACGATGCGTTCGAAGGACGCGTTGCGCGCGATGATCTCGCGCATCTTCGCCTCGATCGCGCCGAAATCCTCCGGGGTGAAGGGCTCGTTGCGCGCGAAGTCGTAGTAGAAGCCGTTCTCGATCGACGGGCCGATCGTCACCTGCGTGCCGGGATACAGCGCCTGGACCGCCTCGGCGAGAACATGCGCCGTGTCGTGGCGGATCAGCTCCAGCGCCTCGGGATCGCGGCGCGTGATGAAGCGCACGGCGGCATCGGCCTCGATCTCGCGCGACAGGTCCATCAGCGCGCCATCGACCTGCATGGCCAGCGCGGCTTTCGCCAGGCCCGGCCCAATCGCTTGCGCGATGGCAGTGCCCGTCACCGGCCCATCGAAGGACCGGACGGAACCATCGGGCAGGGTGATCGCGGGCATCGGACAGGCGTCTCCAGGGGCTGAAATCGGCCGCGGACCATGGGGACCGCGCCGCGTCGGGTCAAGTCAATCGGGCCAGCGCGGCCCTGACGGCGTCCGGTTGCAGGTCTGCTAGCGGCACATGGCGCAGCCATTCGGCGCGCGGGCCGCGCGGGGCACACAGCGCCGGGTCGCTGTCCTGCCCGAACAGTGCCAGCGTCGGGCAGCCGCAGGCCGCCAGCAGATGGGTAGGGCCGGTGTCGTTGCCGACCGCGAAGGCGGCGCGGCGCGCCAGGGCGCCGATCTCGGCGAAGCTGGTGCGGCCCGTGAGATCGATCGCCGCTGGCGCGGCGGCCAGGATGGTGGCGGCCAGCGGCGCTTCCGCCGGCCCGCCGAGCACCGCCGCGGGCATCTCGAACCCCGCCGCCAGCCCGGCGAACTGCTCCGCCGGCCATCGCTTCGCCGGCCGGCCTGGCGAGGCACCCGGCACCAGCAGGCAGAAGCGATCCGGCAGGCCGAAATGCGCGACATCGGCATCGAGCCAGGTCAGGTCCGGCGCAGGAAAGTCCCGGATGCCCGCCATCTCCAGCTGTTCGCGCTGGCGATCCACGGTGTGCATGGCGTCACGCGCCGGGTTGGCATGCGGGTGGGAGGCACCGGGCGCGATGCCGGACCACTCCGCCCGCCGCCCGACGAACCAGCGATAGCGCGACGATCGCGAGGAGGTCTGCAAATCATACACCCGGTCGAAACGCGCCGCGTGCAGCCGCCGCGCCAGGCGCAGCACGGCCGGTATGTCGGTCCAGTCGGGCCGGCCGTCGTCGATCACCTCGTCGAACCAGGGCGACAGGCCGGCCAGGGCGGCGTAGGGGCGCGTGGTCAGCAGCGTGATGCGCGCCCCCGGATGATGCGCGCGGATCGCGGCAAAGGGGCCGAAGGCCTGCGCGAAATCCCCCAGCGCGGCGAGCTTGATGACCAGCACGCGCATCACAGCAGCTCGCGATAGACGGCGAGTGTGGCCGCCTGCATCCGCGCCTTGGTGAAGCCCGCCAGCACCGCGGCGCGTGCCCTTTCGCCCATGGCGGCGCGTTCCGCCACGGGCATGGCGAGCACGCGGCCGATTGCCGCCGCCAGCGCCGCCGCGTCGCCCGGCGGCACGCGCCAGCCGGTGACGCCTTCGTCCACCGTCTCGCGCGGGCCGCCGAGGTCGCTGGCGATCACGCAGCGCTCCATCGCCTGCGCCTCGATCACTGTGCGCCCGAAGGCCTCGGCATCGGTCGAGGCATGCACCACCACATCGGCCAGCAGCAGCGCGGCCGGCATGTCGTCGGCGTGGCCGACCAGGCGGATGCGGTCCGTGAGGCCCAGGGCAGCGATGCGCGCGCGCAGCTCGTCGCGGTAGCCGGCGCGGGCGTCGGTGTCGCCGACCAGCAGGGCCAGCGCGTCGCCCGGCAGGCGCGCCATGGCCTCGACCAGCACGCCCTGCCCTTTCCAGCGCGTGACCCGGCCGGGCAGCATAACGATCGGCCGGCCTTCCGGCACGCCCCATTCCGCGCGCAGCCGCGCGATGCGAGCAGCGTCCACGCGCGCCGGGTCGAAGGCGGCCTCGTCCACGCCGCGGGGGATCAGGCGGATGCGTGCCGGGTCGGTGCCGTGCTGGGCCTGGAGGTGGCCGGCGATGAAGCGGCTGATGGCGATCACGCGCTCGCCGCGCGCCATGACGGAATTGTAGAACCGCTTGCCCGGCAGGCCTTCGTTGTAGGTGCCGTGGTAGGTGGTGACGAAATGCGCCCCGCTGCGCCGCGCCGCCAGCCAGGCGGACCAGGCCGGGGCGCGCGAGCGGGCATGCAGGATGGCGATGCCCTCGCGCCGCACCAGGGCGTCCAGCGCGGCGGCGTTGCGCCAGATGCCGACCGGCGATTTGGTGGCGAGCGGCAGCGTCACATGGCGCGCGCCCAGCCCTTCCAGCCGCGCCACGAGTGGCCCGCCGGCGGAAGCGACGAAGGCGCGGAACCCGGCGCGCACCAGCGCATCGGCGATCTCCAGCGTGCCGCGCTCCACCCCGCCCGCCACGAGGGTCGGCAGGGCCTGCAACACGGCGGGGGGCGGCGCGGTCGGCAAGGCGTCACTTCACCATGGAGGTACGGGCGGACGGGCTCTTGCGCCGAAGGTTACAAAGACGCAAGTGAGGCGCCGATGTCGATCTATTTCATGGCCATGATGCTGCTCTCGGGCGGCAGCTTCATCCAGGACAAGTCACGTGCGCCGGAAATGCGCCCCGCCTCCGCCGCGTCGGACATGGTCTGGCGATGGCTAGGGCGGGCTTCGTTCTGGATGTGGCTCGGCCTGATCGTCTATGGCTTCTACCGGTTCCACTGGTCGCAGCCGGTCTCGGCCGTGATCTTTTCGCTGGCGGTCAATGCGCTGATCGCCTGGCGCGGGCCGCGGCAGACCTGGCCGATGCTGTCCTACCTGTTCTGCATCGTCGGGCTGGGCGCCGCGGCGGTCCTGCTGCTGGGCTGACCCCCGCGCTCAGGCGCGTGGGGGCAGGTGCAGCGCGACCACCTCGCCTTCCTGGCCCTCGACAGCCGGGAAGCGGTGCAGCACCGCGGGGTCGTGGCCGGGAATGACACGGCTGTCGTCGCCCCCCGCCAGCTTCTTGGACCGCCGCCAGCCTTCGGCCATCGCGCCGAGGTCGAAGATGATCGGGAAGGGATTGCCCGACAGCGCATTGGCGTAGAAGTGCATGGCGTCGGAGGCGAGCACGACGGGACCACGCGCGGTCTCGACACGCACCACCTGCAAGCCATCGCTGTGGCCGCCGACGCGGTGGACGGTGACGCCGGGCGCGACCTCCGCGTCGCCATCGTGGAATTCCACGCGGTCGGCATAGAGCGCGCGGACCATGGCCACCACATGCTCGGCCTCGAAGGGCATGCGGATGGCGTGGACGCACATGTGGCGGCCGACCGCGAAGTGCATCTCGCGTTCCTGCAGGTGGAAGCGCGCGGCGGGAAAGATGCCCAGGCTGCCGGCATGGTCGTAGTGCAGGTGCGTGACGATGACGTCCTGCACTTTCGCCGGGTCCGTGCCCATGGCGGTCAGGCAATCGCCGACCGAGCGCGACAGCTTGCGCCCGCGCTTCACCGCCAGTTCGGCGTCGAAGCCGGTGTCGACCACGATCTCGCGCCCATCCGGCCCGCGCAGCAGCCAGACGAAGTAGTCGAGCGGCATCGCCTCGTGCGGGTCGGGCAGCGGCAGGAGGTGGTTGGTCTGCGCGGTGCGCTCATGCCGGCCGTAGCGCAGCGCATAGGCTTCCCATACGTGGCCGATCGGATTCCGCTCTCCGGTGCTCGCCGGCTCCGCCGTCTCCGCCCTCCGATCATCCGATCCGGTCATTTCTCGACATTCCCCCCCAGCACCGTGCCGGTCATCTGCTCCGACAGCTTCGCCATGGCCGTGTGGTCGGCCCCCGGCCCGAGCATCGCCGCCGAGGCGGCCCACATCTCCCGGCACAGCGCCGAAAAGGGCGTGGGGGTGGCGGTCTCGCGCCCCACTTCGAGGGCGATCGACAGGTCCTTGACCATGAGGTCGAGGCCGAAGCCGGCATCGAAGCGGCGCGACAGCACGTATTCCTTGAACTTCTTCTGGCTGGAATTGGTCATGCCGGAACTGGCGTTCAGCACATCGACCATTTTCGACGGGTCGAGGCCGAAGCGCTGGCCGATCAACAGCGCCTCGATGCCCATCAGGAAGCCGCCGGCGCTGACCAGGTTGTTCAGCGCCTTCATCGCCTGCCCAGCGCCGATCGGCCCGCAGCGGTGGATGGAGGTGCCCATCGCCTTCAGCACGGGTTCGGCGCGGTCGACATCCGATTCCTCGCCACCGGTCATGATGGCGAGCTGGCCGGTCTTGGCGCGCGGCACGCCGCCCGAGACCGGCGCGTCGATCATCGCAACACCGTGGCCCGACAGCATCGCCGCGATCTCTCGCGTGCGACCCGGCTGGCCGGACGTCATGTCCACCACCAGCATGCCCTTCGCCAGCGACGGCAGCATCGCCTCCACCGCCTCGCCCACCTGCTTGCTGGTGGGGACGATGATGACGACGCAGTCCGCACCGGCGGCGGCCTCGGCCGGGCTGGCGGCAGCCTTCGCCCCGGTCTCGGCGGCGAAGGATGCGGCGCGGCCGGGGGCGGCGTCGCAGACCGTGACCTCGAAGCCGGCCTTCACCAGGTTGGCCGCCATCGGCCATCCCATGTTGCCGATGCCGGCGAAGGCGATGCGCTTGATGGCGGCCATGGCGCTCACTTCTTCCCCGGCAGCGCGCCTTCGGCGAGCAACACCTCATGCGCCGCCTTGAAGGCATCGAGGCCCGCCGGAATGCCGCAATAGGCGGTGGCGTGCAGCAGCGTCGCCTTGATCTCGTCCACCGTGATGCCGTTGTTGAGCGCGCCCTTCACGTGCAGCTTCACCTCCGGGATCTTGCCCAGCGCGGTCAGCATCGCGAGGTTCAGCAGCGAGCGCGTCTTCCGGTCCAGCGTCGGGTCGCCCCAGGCCCAGCCCCAGGCCCAGGCGGTGGTGGCGCGCTGGAAGGACATCATGAACTCGTCGGCCTTGGCCATCGAGGAATCGACGTAGTCGGGGCCGAGCACCTCGCGGCGGATCGGCAGGCCCTTGTCGAACAGCGCCTGGTCGTCGGACATGTGTTTCGCTCCCTCGGGGAATGGTGTGGCCGCAGGCTTGCGCGGACCCGCGGGGCGGTCAACCGGAGGCGTCCATGTTCTTCGAAGGCTTCACGCTGGAATTCCGCGAGGCGAATGGCCGGCGGTTCCGCCTGCGCCGCGGCGGGGAAGGCCCGCCGCTGCTGCTGCTGCACGGCAATCCGCAGACGCATGCCATGTGGCACAGGGTGGCGCCGGTGCTCGCACGGCGCTTCAGCGTGGTCTGCCCGGACCTCACGGGCTACGGGCTTTCCGACAAGCCGCCTGTCACCGACGACCATGCGCCCTATTCGAAGCGCGCCATGGCGGCCGACATGGTCGCGCTGATGGGCGCGCTGGGGCATGCGCGATTCCAGGTTGTGGCGCATGACCGCGGCGCGCGGGCGGCGCATCGCATGGCGCTGGACCATGCCGACGCGGTGCAGCGCCTGTGCACGATGGACATCATACCGACGCTCGAGCATTTCGAACGCGCCGACATGGCCTTCGGCATGGGCTACTGGCACTGGTTCTTCCTGGCGCAGCGCCATCCGGGGCCGGAGCGCATGATCCGCGCCGATATCGAGCCGTGGTTCGACTTCCACACCTCGCGCGAGCCCAAGCCGCGCGACTTCTTCCACGCGGAGGCGCGCGCGGACTACCTGGCTGCCCTGCACACGCCCGGCATGATCGAGGCGATGTGCGAGGATTACCGCGCGGCGACGGCGATCGACCTCGACCACGACCGCGCCTCGCGCGATGCGGGTGACAAGGTGGCCTGCCCGATGCTGGCGCTGTGGGGGGCGAAAGGCAGCCTGCCCAAGTGGTACGACCCCGCGGCGGTCTGGCGCGGCTATGCTGCCGGGCCGCTGGAGACCGGGCCGATCGCCTCCGGCCATTATCTGGCCGAGGAGGCGCCGGAAGAGGTGCTGGCCCGGCTCGACGGCTTCCTCGTCAGGTGATGCACGGCGCGGCGGGCGGGCACCCGCTGCACCACGCCACAGCCCCGGTCACGCGGTGATGCCGAGGGCGGCGAAGTCCAGGATGAAGGGCAGGTCGGTGTCGCCAGGCCGCGCTCCGGCGCGCGTGATCAGCGCATGCGCCTGGCCGCGATGATGCGTCTGGTGATTGAAGACATGCCCGACCAGCACCCAGAGCGGCATGGTCAATTCCCGCCCTACGGCACCGGAGAACCACGTCAGCGACTCACCGAGCCGCTGCTCGGTCAGCCCCTCCGCCCATTGCGCGATGCGTGCATCCGCCGCCACGCGGGCGGAGCGCAGCGCGGCCCAGTCCTCGACAAGCCGAGGGCTGTCCTTCATCGCGACGCCCGGCGGATCCCAGCCGTCGAAGCGGCCCATCCACGTCGTGTCGCCCCACAGCAGGTGCGACAGCGTGCCATGGATCGACCCCCAGAAGGCGCCGCCATCCGCGCGGCGCGTGGCGTCGTCCAGCGTGTCGGCGGCGGCGTAAAGCCGGCGGTTCATTTCGGCATTGTAGGCCGCCATCATGCGGCACCAGGCGGGGCTGACCATGCGCGCGGCCTCCGGCGTCAGAGCTTCTTCCAGAAGAACACGGTGTCGCAGGGGCGGCGCGCCGCATCCACCTCGAAGCCGGGGATGCGGCCGAGTTCCCACCAGGATTCCGCGCGATACAGCGCCTCCGCCGCGCTGCCGGCGCGGGTGTCGAGGCTGAGGATGGTGCGCCCATGCCCGCGCGCCGCCTGCTCCGCACGGCGCATCAGCGCGCGCCCGATGCCTGCGCGGCGCGCCGTAGGGTCCACCAGCAGCTTCTGGATCGCCGCGACATGCGGCTGGTTCGGCGCAGTGGCGAGGTCGATCGTCACGCTGCCCGCCAGCACCCCATCGCGCCACGCCACCAGCAGCACGCGCGACCCCGCCGCCACCGCCGCCGAGGTCTGTTTCCAGAAGCCGATGGCGCGATCGCGCGACAAGGGCGGCAGGAATTCCAGCGAGGCATCCTCCGCCACGCAGGCCACCAGCAGGTCCGCCAGGCGGCGTTCCGCGCTGGCGGCCGCGGCGGCGTCCAGCGCCTCCACCACCAGGCCGCGCGCCGGCTTGGCGTAGCGGAACTCCAGCGAGTTCGAGATGTCGTCCAGGATGCGGATCGACCCCTGCCGGACGTAGCCCTGCTTCTCGTAGAAGCCATGCGCGCGGGTGAATCGGGTGTCGGTCCAGAGCACCAGGCGCTGCGCGCCGGCGGCGACGGCGTGGTCCTCGGCGGTCCGCAGCAGGCTCGCCGCGAGGCCGATGCCGCGCGCCGCGCCATCGACATACATGCGGCAGATTTCCGAGGCCGCGTCATCATCGTTGAGCGGGCGCGTGCCCACCATGCCGATCACGCGCCCATCATGTTCCGCAGCCCAGAGCGCCCCGCCCTGGTCGCGGAAATAGGTGGCGAGGGCGCGCAGTTCGGGCACCTCGCCATCCAGGTCCAGGATGCAGCCGGGGTATTCCGCCCAGCAGGCGCCGATCAGCGCGATGAACCCGGCCGCGTCGTCGTCGCGGCCGGGGCGCAGCGTGACGCCAGAAGTCAAGACAGCTCCCGGCAGAAGTCCTGGATGCGGCCGCAGGCCTCGCGCAGGCTTTCGGTGTCGGTCGCGTAGGAAATCCGCAGGTAGGGCGACATGCCGTAGGCCGCGCCCTGCACGGCGGCGACGTACTTTTCCTCGAGCAGCGCCAGGGCGAAGTCGGTGTCGGTGTCGATGCGCTTGCCGCCCTTCGTGGTCTTGCCGAGGCAGCCGGCGATGTTGGGGAAGACGTAGAAGGCGCCCTCGGGCTTGTGGCAGGCGATGCCGGGGGCCGCGTTGAGCATGTCCACCACCAGGTCGCGGCGCTGCTTGTAGATGGCGGCGCGTTCGGCCACGAGGTCCTGCGGGCCGTCCAGCGCGGCGGCGGCGGCGGCCTGGCTGATGGTCGAGATGCCCGATGTCGCCTGGCCCTGCATGTTGATCATCGCCTTGATCAGCGCCTTGGGCCCGCCGCAGAAGCCGACGCGCCAGCCGGTCATGGCATAGGTCTTGGACGCGCCGTTGATGGTCAGGGTGCGCTCCTTCAGCTCGGGCGCGACCTCGGCGATGGTGCAGAATTCGAAGCCGTCATAGACGAGGTGCTCGTACATGTCGTCAGTCATGACCCAGACATGCGGGTGCTTCTTGAGCACCGCGGCGATCGCCTGCATTTCCTCGCGCGAGCACGCGGCACCGGTCGGGTTGTTCGGGAAGTTCAGCATCACCCACTTCGTCTTGGGCGTGATGGCGGCGTCGAGGTCCTCGGGCCGCAGCTTGAAGCCGTTGTTCTGCGGGCAGTTGACCAGCACCGGCTTGCCGCCGGCGACCTTCGCCATGTCGGCATAGGAAATCCAGTAGGGCGCGGGGATCACCACCTCGTCGCCCGGATCCACCGTCGCCATCAGCGCGTTGTAGATGCACTGCTTGCCGCCATTGGCGACCATGATCTCGTCGAGCGCGTAGTCGAGATCGTTGTCGCGCTTGAACTTGCGCTGCACGGCCTTCTTCAGTTCGGGCGTGCCATCCTGCGGCGGGTACTTGGTGTCGCCCGACAGGGCGGCCTTGTGCGCGGCCTCGATGGCATGGGCGGGCGTGTCGAAGTCGGGCTCGCCGGTGCCCAGGCTGATCACCTTGATGCCCTTCGCCGCAAGTTCGCGCGCCTTCATGGTCATGACGACCGACGCGGAGATGGAAACCTCGTTCATACGGGCGGCGAGAGCAGGCATTTTCTTGATCCGTGTCCCTTGGGGAAATGGCGTTCGCGAAACTAGGCCGGGGCCGGCGCGGCGCCAAGCCGGGCGGGGCGTCGGTACAGCCAGTCCACGCCATCCTCCCCCACCCTGACGAAGCCGAGCCGTTCCCAGAAGCGATGGGCGGGGCTGTCGCGCAGCACCTCGATATGGAGCGGCAGGTCGGGCGCGCCGGCCAGCACCGCCGCCACCGCCGCCGCGCCGAGCCCGCGCCCCTGGAAGCGCGGTTCAACATAGACCGAATGCAGCGCGATGTGGTCGGCCGCGTGCTCGATGCCGATGCAGCCGACACGCTCGCCGGCGTGCTCAATGACGCGCAAGGCGCCGGCATCGAACACCGCGCGCATCCGCGCCCGGCGCCGTTCCGGCAGGAAACGGCCGAGCCGCTCCAGATCCGCCCGCAGCACCCGCACCGAGAGGTCGAGCAGCGGCTCGAAATCCGCCGCCTCGGCGCGGCGCAGCGTGAGCGTCACGTCATCGACGCGCAGAACATCTGGATGCGCGTGCAGGCTTCCTTCAGCGCCTCGTCCGACGTCGCATAGGAAATGCGGAAATGCCCCGGCGACAGGAAGGCCGCGCCATGCACCGTCGCGACGCCGGCTTCCTCCAGCAGCGCGATGGTGAAGTCCTCGTCGCTCTGGATCTTCTTGCCGCCGGCGGTGGTCTTGCCGATGCACCCGCGCATGTCCGGGAAGACGTAGAAGGCGCCCTCGGGGTTGTGGCAGCGCAGGCCGGGGGCCTGGTTCAGCATGCCGACCACCAGGTTGCGGCGGCGTTCGTAGACCACGCGCATCGCCTCGATGCTCTCCTGCGGGCCGGTCAGCGCCTCGATGGCGGCGGCCTGGGAGATCGACGACGTGTTGGACGTGGACTGCCCCTGCAGCTTGTCCATCGCCTTGATGAGCTGCACCGGCGCGCCGGCAAAGCCGATGCGCCAGCCGGTCATGGCATAGGCCTTGGAGCAGCCATTCATGGTGACCGTGCGGTCGCGCAGGCGGGGTTCGACTTCCAGCACCGTGGCCGGCTTGAAGCCGTCGTATGCCAGCTTCTCGTAGATGTCGTCGGTGAACACCCAGACATCTGGGTGGCGCATCAGCACGTCGGTCAGCTGCTTCAGCTCCGCCGCGTTGTAGGCCGCGCCGGTCGGGTTGCAGGGGTTGTTCAGGATCAGCCACTTGGTCTTGGGCGTGATGGCGGCTTCGAGCTGCTCGCCGGTCATCTTGAAACCCGAATTCTGGCCGCACTGCACGATCACCGGCGTGCCTTCCGCCAGCTGGACGATGTCGGGATACGACACCCAGCACGGTGCCGGGATGATCGCCTCGTCGCCCGGGTTGATGGTGGCGACCAGCGCATCGAAGATCACCTGCTTGCCGCCGGTGGCGACCAGGATTTCCTCGGGCTTGTAGTCCAGGCCGCTGTCGCGCTTGAACTTCTCGCAGATGGCCGTGCGCAGCGCGACGGTGCCCGACACGTCGGTGTACTTCGTCTCGCCACGCTCGATCGCCGCGATGGCGGCGTCCTTCACGTTGCGCGGGGTGTCGAAGTCGGGCTCGCCGGAGGACAGGCCGATCACGTCCTTGCCGGCCGCCTTCAGCGCGCGCGCCTTGGCGGTCATCGCGATGGTGAGCGACGGCGAGATGCGGTTCAGGCGATCGGCGATCAGGTTCATGGCGGGTCCGGTACGGTTCTGGTGGCCGCGCGGACCGTAATCCCGCGCCCCCCCGCCATCAACCCGGTCCGTCAATCCAGCCGCAGCGGCCGCAGGCCCCCATAGGTCCAGCCGTTCTCGACCAGGCAGGCGTTGCGGGCCTCGCGCCGCGGCTGGGTGTTCACATCCACCCAGTCGAAGCGCGGCGGTTCGTAGCGCGCCGGGCGATAGGTGCAGTCCTGCGACCCATCGCTGCGGTTGCGGCAGCGGCGCTCGGCCGGCACGCGATACCCGGCGGCGACCTGTGTCCAGACCATCGCCGGCGGCACCTGGCGGGTCGCGAGCGCCCCGCACTGCGCCTGGGCGGCGTCGGATTCGGCCTCGGTGGCACCGGGTCGTTCCCATCGTTCGGCACAGCCGGCGACAAGCGAAAAGGCAATGATCCACATGCGCATCGGAAGCATGCTGCCAGGACCGCACGCGAAATGCACGGGCCGATCCGCACCCGGGCAGGCGCCGACATGCCGAAAATGGACATTGTTTAGTCCGACGGGCGGCGAAACGCGTCCTATCCTGCCGCCGCCCGGCGCACGGAGAACGGCAGATGGACCTTCGCTTCACGCACGGCGGCATCGCCGCGATGGCGGTCGCCCTCGGATGGGCGACAGCCGCCAGCGCGCAGGACACCGGGCTGCGCCCCGGCTGGAGCTTCGAGGTCGCGCCCTATGTATGGCTGCCCTCGGTCGATGCGCGGCTTCGGTACGACAACCTGCGCTCCCCCCTGCCCGGCACCGCCGAGGTGAAGGCCGACAGCGACGACTACTTCGCCAACCTGAACTTCGCCGGCGCCCTGGCCGCGACCGCGCGATACGACCGCTTCAGCGTGCTGACCGACGTGATCTATGTCAGCGCCGACAGCGGATCGAGCCGCGTCGACACGGTCAATATCCTCGATGTCGGGCGCAACCCGATCTCGAGCGAGCTGAACGCCGGCGGGAATTCGACGCTCAAGACCACGCTCTGGACGCTGGCCGGCGGCTACACCGTGGCGTCCGGGACCTGGGGCAATGTCGACCTGCTGGCGGGGTTCCGCTACCTCGGGATCGAGGCGTCCACCGACTACAACCTGGCGCTGACGCTGGTCGGGCCGCGCGGCAATGCCGGGCCGACATTCGGCGGTTCCGGGCGGCTGTCCGGGCGCGAGAACATCTGGAATGGCATCATCGGCGTGCGCGGGCGCATCAACATCGCCGAGAGCGGATTCTTCGTCCCCTACTACCTGGACCTCGGCACCGGTGATTCGAACGTCACCTGGCAGACCTTCGCGGGGATCGGCTACCAGTCCGGCTGGGCCGGCGTGCAGCTCGGCTGGCGGTACATGTCCTACGACCAGGGCGGCAGCTCGCTGGTGCAGGACATGACGCTCAGCGGCGCCTACCTCGCGGTGAACTTCAGCTTCTAGAGGCGCGGCCGCGCGACCTGGCTCGCGTCAGCGCCGCTCGCGTCGGGCGGCGCGCATCCCGGCTCCCTCAATCGATTCCGCTTGAGCGAAGGGCGTTCTAGCGGCGCCGGGCCGGCACGGGGTTGTCGCCCGCCGCGGCCGCCACGGCGCGCACCGCCGGATGCTCGCGCACCAGCTGCTCGCCGTACTGCACCAGCGCGTCGACATCGGCATCGGGAATGGTCAGGCCGGTCGGGATCGACCCCAGCCGGGCCCGCCAGGTCGGGTCGTCGATGGCCGACAGCGCGACATGCACGACCTGCCCCTCGACATCCGCGCAGGGCCGGCCATTCACCACGCGTCCCTCGGCGCAGCGCAGGCGGCGGAATTCCTGCACCAGGTGCGCCACCTGGTCGGTCGTGACCGCCAGCGTCTCGAAATTGTAAGCGTCGATCTGCGTGCCGCTGACCGCACCGAAGATCTGCCCGATGCCGCTCACCACCCGCCTGCGGCCGAGCGACCGGTCGGGCGCGGATTCGCCGTCCACGCTGAGCACCAGGATGCGCCGCGTGCGCCGTGCTGCCGTGCGGTACAGCGCATCGCCGGAATCGAGCCCGATGAACACGTCGAGCAACCCGCGCAGCGCCAGGTTGTCGGCGATGCCGCCATCCATCAGGTGGACGAAGCGGGTCTGCTGCGGGTCCTGGTACACATTCACCACGCGCGCCAATTCGGCCCGGCGCGAGGTCAGGCTGGCCGGCGCCGCTGCCGAGGCCGGCGGCACCCCCGGCGGGCGGCGGCCACCGCAGCGCGCCGCGTAGCTCTCGATGGTGATGGGGCTGAACAGGATCGGGAAGCCGTTGCTCGCCGCCACCGCGCGGGCGATCGGGAAGCTGTCCAGGTGCGAGCACAGCGCGCCGAAGCTGCCGCCGGTGAAGGGGAAGGAGACCTCGTTGGTGATGTCCGTCGCGTTCACCGAGATCACCGGCGGCCCGCGCCGGCGCAGATCGGCGAAGGTGGCGCCGCGGAACATCAGACGGTCATAGACCTGCGCCATGTAGTCGTTGGTGCCGACCAGCGGGTTCGCCAGCCAGTCCCAGTTCCACGGAAACAGGTAGATGCCGTAGATGAAGGCGTCGATGTCGCGCTTCAGGAAATCCTGGTCGAAGGTCTCGAAGTGGCGGTCGCGGTACAGGCCGTAATGCGCGGCGGGGAAGCTGCCGCCCGATACGCCCGAGATGTAGTCGACATCATCCAGCATCCGCCAGCCGGTGCCGGTCGGCGGGCGCACCGGAATGGCGCGCAACCCGCGCAGCGCGCCATGCGCGAAAGCGGCCGAGCGCTTGCCGCCGCCCGAGAAGGCCACGAAGACCAGCAGGTCGCTCTGCGCCGCCGGCCAGTCCGCGTTGCCCTCCACGATGGCCCGGGCGAAGCCGCCGACGCCGTAGTTGGCGGCGAAGTCCGGCTGCCCGTCGGGCGCCATGGGCAGCGGCTGGTTCATCTGCACCTGCAGGCTGGTGCATGCGCCGAGCAGCACGCCGACCAGGCTGAGCAGCGCCGCCAGGCGACGCATGGTCATCGAACCGGCCATCGATCCGCCCCTCTCAGGGTTGCAGCGTGACGACGGCGCCGCCGGGCGGCACGCCCAGGGACAGCCCCTGCCCCGTCGCGCGCACGACCATCAGAACCAGGTTGTCATTGCCCAGCCGCAGCCCCGCATCGAGGTCCGCGGCCGCACCGCCGACATCGCGGTAGGTGCCGGCAAAGTCGCCGCTGCGCTGCAGGCCATAAACCTGGGCCGTGACGGTCACGCGCCCGGGCATGGCGCCGGTGGCCGCGAGCCCCGTCATGGTGAAGCGGAAGCGCTGGCCATTGGTGTCGAGCACGCCCGTCGCGAGGCCCCGCCCGCGCGACAGCGTGATGCGGGCCGTGCCATCCACCGGCGTGCCGGGCGAGAGCGTGTAGAGGCTGGGCGCCGGAACGGCATCGGCCGGAGGCGGCGTCTGCGGAAGGTCGGCGCTGCATGCCGCGAGCGCCAGCATCGCCATGGCGCCAAGGCCGGCCGTCAGGCCGCGAAGAAGTGGGCTGCGCACGATATCCCCCAGGTCGATCACGGCGCCGCCGTCCCGGTGTGCCGCCTGGCCAGCATGGCCAAGGCCGCGGAGGAAGGCCAGCGCCCCCGCAACGATAGCCGAGCCGACAGACGCCGGCGCGGGGCTTCCTTGTCCGATTCCGGCAATGGCGCCCCGGCATCACCGCGGGCGCAACAGCAACGCCACCGTTGCCAGCACCGCGCCCACGCCCAGCACCACCACCGCGCCCAGCGCATTCACCTCCGGCGTCAGACCCAGCCGCAGCATCGAGAACAGCGCCATCGGCAGTGTCGTGCCCGCCGGCCCCGACACGAAGGACGCGATCACCACATCGTCCAGCGACAGCGTGAAGGCCAGCAGCCACCCCGCCATCAGCGCTGGCGCGACCAGCGGCAGCGTGATGGTGCGAAAGGCCGTGGAGGGTGTCGCACCCAAGTCCATCGCGGCGTCCTCCAGGCTGCGGTCGGCCTCGGCCAGGCGGGCCTGCACCACCACCGCGACGAAGGCCGCACCGAGCGTCGCATGCGCCAGCAGCACGGTCGTCGCACCGCGCCCGCCGGGCCAGCCCGTCAGCGCATCCAGCGCGACGAACAGCAGCAGCAGCGACAATCCGGTGACGACCTCCGGCAGCACCAGCGGCGCGCCGATCAGCGCACCGAAAGCCGCCCGGCCGCGGAACGGGCCGAAGCGCGCCAGCGCCCAGCCGGCCACGCCGCCCAGCAGCACCGCCAGTGTCGCCGCGCCGGCTGCGACGCGCAGGGACAGCAGCGCAGCCTCCACCAGCCGCTCATTCGCCGCGAGTGCCGCGAACCAGCGCAGCGAGAAGCCGCCCCATTGGAAGGGAATACGGTCGGCGCTGAAGGCATAGACGACCAGCAGCAGGATCGGCAGCCACAGCAACGCGAAGCCCGCCAGCATGGCGATGCGGACGAAGCCCGCGGCCCTCAACGCCGTGCCTCGATGCGCTGGAACAGCCGGATGGGGGCGAGGAGGAGCGCCAGCAGCGCCACCGCCAGCGCGGCCGCGACCGGCCAGTCGCGGTTCTGGAAGAATTCCTGCCACAGCACGCGCCCGACCAGCTGCGCCTCCGGCGGGCCCATCAGCTCCGGGATCACGTATTCCCCGGCCGCCGGGATGAAGACCAGCAGGAAGGCCGCGACCGCCGCCGGTGCGGTGGCCGGCAGCGTCACGGTGACAAACACCGTCGCCGGGCGCGCGCCGAGATCGGCCGCCGCCTCCTCCAGCGTGGGATCCAGCCGCAGCAGCGCCGCGAACAGCGGCAGCACCGCGAAGGGCAGGTAGGCATGCACCATGCCCGCCAGCATCGCGCCTTCGGAATACAGCAGCGGCAGTGGCGCCTCGATGATGCCCGCCGCGCGCAGCATGCCGTTGACCCAGCCCTCGTCGCGCAGCAGCCCGATCCAGGCGCCGACGCGCAGCAGGAAGCCGGTCCAGAAGGGCAGCATCAGCGCGGCCAGCAACAGCACGCGCCGCCGCGGCGCCGCGCGCGCGATGCCGATCGCCATCGGATAGGCGATTGCGAGGCACAGCAGCGCCGTGATGGCCGCGACGCGCAGCGCGCTCAGCAGCGCATCGAGGTAGTAGCCATCCGCCACCAGCGTGCCGAAGCCGACGCCCGACAGCGCCAGGCGGAAGGGCGGCACGCCGGAATCGGCCTCGGCCAGCGCGATCGCCACCAGGATGCCGGCCGGCGCTGCGACGAACAGCAGCAGCCAGGCCCAGGCCGGCGCCAGCAGCAGCCGGCGCATCATGCCGGCAGGGCCACGACCGCAGCGGGCTCCCAGGCAAGCATCACCGCCTCGCCCCGCGCGGGCGGCGCGCCATCCTCCTCGGCATGCGCGACGCGCAGCGCGGCGCCGCCGGAAAGGCGCACCACCAGCAGTGAATCATCGCCGCGAAAGGCGACGTCCTCCACGGTGCCGCGCGCGGTATTCGCGCCGGCGGCCTCGGGCGCGACGCTGATGCGTTCCGGGCGCAGCGCCACGGCGACCGTTCCCGCCGGCAGGTCTCCCACGAAGGTCGCGCCGGCCTCGGCACTGTCGAAGGCGTCACCCGCCAGGCGGCCCTCCAACACATTCGCCGCACCCAGGAAGCGCGCGACGAAGCGTGAGGCCGGGCGTTCATAGATGGCGCGCGGCGGCCCGACCTGCGCGACGCGCCCGGCGTCAAGCACCGCCACGCGGTCGGCCAGCGCCAGCGCTTCCTCCTGGTCATGCGTGACCATGACGAAGGCCGCACCGGTCTCGCGCTGCAGGGCGCGCAGTTCGAAGCCGGTACGTTCGCGCAAGCCCGCATCCAGCGCGCCGAGCGGTTCGTCCAGCAGCAGCAGCCGCGGGCGCATCACCAGCGAACGGGCGAGCGCCACGCGCTGCTTCTGCCCGCCCGAGAGCTGGTGCGGCCGCCGCGCACCGAAGCCCTCCAGCCCCACCATGTCCAGCGCGGCCGCGACGCGCGTGGCGGCCTCGGCGCGCGCTACCCGGGCACGGCGCAGGCCATAGGCGATGTTGTCGGCCACACTCATGTGCGGGAACAGCGCATAGGACTGGAACATCATGTTCACCGGCCGCGCCCAGGGCGGCGTCGCGGCGATGTCCCGCCCATCCAGCAGCAGCCGCCCGGCATCGGGCGCCTCGAAGCCGGCGATGATCCGCAGCAGCGTGGATTTCCCCGACCCCGAACCGCCGAGCAGCGCGAAGAACTCGCCCTGCGCGATCTCGAGGTCGAGCGCGTCCAGCGCCAGCGTCGCGCCGAAGCGGCGGGTGATCGCCTCGGCGCGCAGAAGAACCGGCGGCGCGGAAGTCAGAACCGGCCCGCCCAAATCAGCGCCCGCGCTTGAAGCGCGCCCAGAGTCGCGTCCGTTCGCGCTCCGCCTCGCGCGGCGGCGTGCCGGCGACGAAGGTGCGCGCCAGGCCCTCGGGGGGCGGGAACACGTTGGGGTCGTTGCGCACGGCCTCCTCCACCAGCGGCCGACTGGCCGGCACGGCGTTCGGGTAGCGGACATGGTTGGTGATGCCGGCCATCACATCGGGCTGCAGCAGGAAGTTGATGAAGGCATGCGCGGCGTCGGGGTTCGGTGCATCGGCCGGGATCGCCAGCATGTCGAACCACAGCTGCGCGCCCTCGCGCGGCATCACGTAGCCGACCTCGACGCCGCGGTTCGCCGCGCGCGCGCGGGCCTGCGCCTGGATCACGTCGCCGGAATAGGTCAGCGCGACGCAGGCCTCCCCGGTCGCCAGCGCATCGAGGATGGAACTGGACGCGATGATGGTCCGCACATGCCGGCGGATGCCCATCAGCGCCTGTTCGGCGGCGCGCAGGTCGTCTGCCGCATTGCTGTTGGGGTCGCGACCCAGCCAGCGCAGGACGGAAGGCAGCACGTCCGTCGGGCTGTCCATCACCATGATGCCGCAGCGCGCCAGGCGCTGCGCGTTCTCCGGCCGCAGCAGGATATCGAGGCTGTCGAGCGCCACCTCCGGCCCCAGCGCGGCGCGCACGCGATCCACGCGGATGCCCAGCCCCACCGTGCCCCACAGGTAGATCGCGCCATGCCGGTTGCCCGGGTCGATCCCCGCCACGCGCTCCATCAGCACGGGGTCAAGCCCACGCCAATTCGGCACCGCCGCGCGGTCGATCGGCCGCAGCGCGCCGGCGCGCACCAGGCGCGCGAAGGTCGGTTCGCTGGTCGGCACCACGATGTCGTAGCCCGAGCGCCCCGCGCTGAGCTTGCCCTCCAGCGTCTCGAGGCTGTCATAGACGTCGTAGCGCACGCGGATGCCGGTCTCGCGCGTGAAACGCGCCACCGCGTAGGGGTCGATGTAGTCCGACCAGTTGTAGACGTTCAGCACGCGCTCCTGCGCGCTGGCGGGCACGGCGGCGGCGATCAGCACAAGCAACGGCAGCAGGCGTCGGAGCATCGGCAAGGGTCCTCGGGCGGGCGGGACGGCCAGAGTATCACGCGGCGCGGCGACGCCATCCCCGCCGGACGAAAGCCGTTCTAGGATTTTTTCCCTTGACGTATGGGCTAAACTTCCTGTAATTGGTCCCCACCAAGGGGCGAACTGCGTCCGACGCACCTCGCCCCGCCCCGTCCCGACAGCCTGACCCAGAATCCCCGCCCAGGCGGCGCCTTCGCGCGCGCCTGCCCGGCGGGACGAGGAGCCATGCATGCCCTTCTCCGCCCTCGGCCTCTCGGCCCTGACCTCAGCGAACGGCTTCACGCTGTGGCACTACCGCACGGACGACCTGCGCGCGGCGGTCCTCGCACCCGGCTACTTCGCGCCGGCCGGCACCCGGCTGCTGCCGGGCGACATCGTCATCGTCCAGGCGTCGGATTCCACCGCCCTGGTGCCGATCCGCGGGGGCACGCTGGCCGGGGGCGGCGTCACGGTGGACGGGTCCGGCGGCGCGCCCACGCTGCTGCGCTCGGCCAGCCTGGTCGCCGACATCGACCTCGCCGCCACCGCCACGCCGCGCG
This sequence comes from Roseomonas sp., assembly GCA_051860065.1. Taxonomy (GTDB): domain Bacteria; phylum Pseudomonadota; class Alphaproteobacteria; order Acetobacterales; family Acetobacteraceae; genus Neoroseomonas. The sequence goes on along the minus strand of JBHYEQ010000014.1, from coordinate 85,489 downwards.
CCATCGTGCTCGACCCGACGGCCGAGCTGCTGTTCGAGGGCGATACGCTGGAGGCCGGCGCCACCATCACCGGCCCCGTCGCGCAGGTCACCTTCGCGCTGCTCGACAGCGCCGGCGCCACCGTCGGCGCGCCGCAGACGGCGACGGTGGCCGGCGGGCGCGCCGGCGCGGCCTTCACGGTGCCGCCGCCAGGCGGCGGATACCGCCTGCGCGCGCAGGAGACCGCCGACCCGACGCTGTTCGTCCGCTCGCCGCCCTTCGCGGTGACCTTCCCGCCCAAGCTGCTCACCGAGTCCGGCGCGCGGCTGCTGACCGAAAGCGGCGCCCTGCTGGTGCTCTAGCCCGCCCGCCCTCCGCAAGCCCCTCCCGCACACGAGAGAACAAGCCCCATGTCCGACACCAAGATCAGCGCCCTTCCCGCCATCGCCACCGCGTCCGATACCGACCTGCTGCCGGTCGTGCAGGGCAGCGGCGGCGGCGCCGTGACGCGCCGCGCCTCGCTCGCGCAGCTGCGCTCCGGCATGCTGGCCGACCGCCCCGTGCATGTGCGCGACTTCGGTGCCGTGGGCGACGGCGCCACCAACGACGCGCCGGCGATCCAGGCGGCGATCGACGCGCTGGCGGCCAATGGCGGCGGCGTGCTGGAATTCGGCCCGCGCGCCTATCGCATCGCCACGCCGGTGATCGTCGACAGCGCCGCCATCATCTTCCAGGGCGCCGGCTTCACCGAGGGCCCGGGCATCGCCGACGGCACCTGGCTCAGCATCAACCAGACCGGCTTCACGCCCTTCACCTTCACCGGCGATGCGGCGCGCGGGTCGATCGTGCGCGACCTCGCGGTGCGCCAGGCGCATGGCGCGGCGATCGGGCCGGCCTGGGCGCCGACCGACTACGACTTCGTCTTCCGCGTGCAGGACTGCCTCGGCTCGGTCGACTTCGACAATGTCTTCCTGTGCGGCATCAACCGCGGCATCTGGATCGACAATTCCGGGCGCTGCACGATCCAGCGCCTGCGCGGGCAGGTCTATACCCGCGGCATCGAGATCGACCGCAGCTACGACATCGGCCGCATCGAGCACGTCCATTTCTGGACCTTCGTGAACGCCGACCCGAATGTCGTGCGCTGGCAGCAGGCGAACCAGGATGCGCTGGTGTTCCGCCGCGTCGATGGCATCTTCCTCGATGACCTGTTCGTCTTCGGCGCACGCGCGGGCCTGCGCTTCACCTCATCGGCCTCGGGCATCACGCAGAAATTCTATGTCGGCAACTACTATTCCGACTTCACACAGTACGGCGTCTGGGTGGATGGGTCGAACACCACCGGCCAGATCGCCAACATCACCACGCAGTCCGAGCTGTTCGGCGCCGGCGGCGCGCCCTATGCCGGGGGCAGCGGCATCCGCATCGATGCCAACAACACGCGCATCCAGGTCGGCAACCTCAGGATCGACGACGCCGAGAGCAACGCCATCCGCGTCAACGGCACCGGCAACCGGATCGATGTGTTTTCCTTCCGCGCCGAGCAGTACAACCTGCTGAACGACGGCTCGGCCGCGATCCACCTGGCCAATGTCCCGGTGGGCACGCCGAATGCGCTGTACCTCGGCAGCCCCGCGTTGCTGGGCAACGGCAATGGCGGTCCGCTGGTCAATGCCGGCACGAATTCCTTCGTCGCCCTGGCCGCGCCCGCCGGGCGCGCCGACCGCCCCGGCATCATGGTGGGCAGCGAGACGACCGGCCTGTTCGCGCCCTCGGCCAGCGACCTCGCGGTCGTGACCGCCGGCGTCGAGGTACTGCGCGCCACATCGGCCGGCACCGTGACGCTGGGGGCGAGCTCGGGCGCCCATGGCTTCGGCGTGGTCACGCCGGCCAGCGCGGCCAACCGCGTGGTCGCCACCGGCACCATCGCCGGCGGCACGCCCAGCCTCGCGATCCAGGGCAGCGACACCAATGCCGGCATCGCGCTGGCCGCCAAGGGCACCGGCACGGTGCGGCTGCAGACGCGCGGCGCCACGGCGCTCGAGGTCAATGCCACCGGCACGCCGGGCAACTTCATCCGGGTCAACGCGACCGCATCGGGCGGCGCGCCGCAGCTGCTGGCGCAGGGATCCGACACCAACGTGGCGCTGCAGCTCTCGTCCAAGGGAACGGCGCCGGTCAGCGCGTCCAGCCCGTTCCAGCTGCCGGGCTACACGGTGGCGACGCTGCCCGCCGCGGCATCCTTCTCGCGCTGCCTGATCTGCGTCGTGGACGGCACGGCGAACAAGCGCCTGGCGATCAGCGACGGCACCTCCTGGCGCTGGCCGGACGGCGCGGTGGTCAGCTGAGGCACGCGGAACAGCACAAGGAGACGACAGCCATGGCCTCCCTCACGGACTATGCGAAGAACCTGCTGGCCCGCGCCCTGGTGGGCCGGCAGCCGGCCCTGCCGGTCGCCGCCTGGGCGGCGCTGGGCACCGGCGGCACCGATGCTGCCGGCCTGTCCGGCGAACCGGCGGCGGCATCGGGCTATGCCCGCCAGCCGGTCGTCTTCACCGGCTCGGGCGCGCAGCGCAACACGGCGCCGCTGCGCTTCGCCTTCACCGCCAGCGTCGGCACGCTGACGCATGTCGGGCTGTATGACGCGGTGGCGGGCGGCAATGCGCTCGCCTGGGGCACGCTCGGCACGCCGGCCACGCTGAATGCCGCGGGCACCGTCACGGTCCCGGCCGAGAGCCTGACCGTGCTCGCGGACTGAGCCTACTCCACGGCGACCCGGTTGCGGATGACCGCGCCGGCCGATCGCCCGGCATCGAGCAGCGCCTGGGTGCGGTCGCGCGCCCAGGTGGCGCCCATGTTCGGGCGCAGGTCCATGTCGCGTTCGTCCACCACCGCATAGGTCACCAGGAACCCCTGCCCCGCCCGCCCGGCGATGATGGCGAGCTCCACCACCATGAAGCTCACATGCAATTCGGGCGTGCAGGACCCGCCGCGGTCGATCTGCATGCGGACTTCCCGCTGCAGCCCGGCGGTGAAGGCCAGCGCATCGTCGCGCGCCTCGTTGTGGCGCACGACATGGATGCAGGAGGCGGCCGCGCCGCCTGCCCAGAGCATTCCCACCAGTCCCGCCAGCGCCGCGCGCACCGAAGCCTCCTGTCGCCCTTGCAGGGCGAAGGATGCCCGGAACCGCCGCGGCCCGCACCCCTCTTGAAGGAATCCGCCATGGACCCGCGCCAGACCCGCGGCTATCGCAACCGCAATCCCGGCAATATCGACCACGTCCCCGCCAATCGCTGGCAGGGCCTGGCGGACCCGCCGCTCGAGCCACCGCCCGCCGGCGGAGGGCGCGCGCGCTTCGCGCGCTTCGTGTCGCATGAATACGGCATCCGCGCGCTGGCTGCGCTGCTGACCACCTACCAGGACCGCCACGGGCTGCGCACCATCCGCGGCATCGTCTCGCGCTGGGCGCCGGGCAACGAGAACGACACCGAGGCCTATATCGCCGCCGTGGCGCGGCGCATGAACCGCCATCCGCGCGCCGTGCTGGACCTGCACACCCATGCCGACCTGCGACCGCTGGTCGAGGCCATCATCCACCACGAGATCGGCGGCAACCCCTATGACCGCGCCACCATCGACACCGGGCTGCGACTGATGGGCGTGGCGCCGCAGGGCCGCGTGGCGGCGGCGCGCAGCGGCACGGTGCGGGCCGCGGCCGGCACGGCGGCGGCGGGTGTGGCGGCGACCGCCGCCGTGCAGCCGATGGCCGAGGCGGCCGCGCAGGCCGCCCCGGCGCTGACCGCGCTGCAGGGCCTGGCACCCTGGGTGGCCGCGCTGGTGATCCTGGGCGTGGCGGGCTGGTTCATCTGGCAGCGCATGCGGCGGCCGGCATGACGGCGTTGATCGCCGCCGCCTGGTCGCGCGCGTCCGGCTGGGTTGCCGCCATCGGCGCCGCGCTGGCGGTGCTCGGCGCGGCCTACCTGGCCGGCCGGCGCGACGGGCGGGCGCTGTCCGATGCACGCACACAGCAGCGCGCCGCGCGCGCGCGGGAGGTACGCGATGAAGTGGACCGCGATGTGGATCGCGCTGGCGATCCTGCTGGCGAGCTGCGCCGGGACTGGCGGCGCGACTGACTGCGCCACCTGGCGCCCCATCCTGGTCCACGACGAGGATGCGCTGACGCCGCCCACCGCGCGCGCCATCCTGGCGCACAACCGGACCGGGCGGCGGCTGTGCGGGTGGTGATCAGCCGGCCTGGATCGCCGCGATCATCGCCATCGCCTCCGCCGGCAGCGGCCCACGCTTGATCGCGGCGACGCCGTGGTCCAGTTCCGCGATGCTCGACGTGCCGATGATGGCGGTGGAGACCTCGGCCGGCATCGCGGCGTAGCGCAGCGCGAGCTCCACCAGGTCGGCGGCGTATCCGGCCTCGACCACAGGCAGCAGGCGGCGCGCCGCTGCCACGTCATCGGCATAGCTGGCGCCCGAGGCGATGGGCGCCACCTTCGGCACGCCATAGGCGCCGCGCGCCTCGCTGCCGCTGAGCGCGCCGCCGGCGAGGATGCGGATCGCCATCACCCCCACATCGGCCGCCGCCGCCTGCGCGATCACGCCGCCAAGGTCCGGCATGGCGGAACCCGCGGGCAGCGGCGCGATGCCGCTCGGGTTCAGCAGGTTGTAGGGCATCTGCGTGGTCGCGAAGCCGCCCTCGGCGAGCAGCCGGCCGATCGCCGGCGCATCGCCCAGGCCGGTGAAGCCGTAGAAGCGGAACTTGCCCTGGTCGCGCAGGCGCTGCAGCGCGGGCACCGCTTCATTCAGCACCTGGTCGGCGGTGAAGTCGGGCGGCTCGCCGGCAGCCGTCGTCGGTTCGTGCAGGTGCAGGATATCGACGCTGTCGCGTTGCAGCCGCTTCAGGCTGTCTTCCACCGAGGCCACGATGGTGCCGGCGATGTCGGCGCGCTGCGCCCCGCGGATCCGCACCTTGGTCGCCACCGTCACCTGCGCGCCCAGCGCCTTCAGCGCGCGGCCGAGGTTCGTCTCCGACACGCCATCGCCATAGGCCGAGGCAGTGTCGAAATAGGTGATGCCATGGTCGATGGCGCGGCCGATGGCGTGGTCCTGCTCGGCCGCCGTGCCCTTCACCATCAGCCCGCCGATGGCACCGCAGCCATAGCCCAGCACCGAGACCTCGATCCCGGTCTTCCCCAAACGCCGCGTCTGCATCGCGCTGCCTCCCGTGTGTCGCGGCGGATGCTGGGGCAGCGCGCACGACGGGGCAAGGCGCGCTGGTGACAAGCGCGCCTTGCCAAGGCGCGACCGTTTGCCCTGCGCGCCGCGCGATGCCACGCTTCGCGCCAGGCCGCACAGGCCGTCGGGAGGACAACCACATGACCACACGCCGCGCGATCCTGATCGCCGCCGCCGCCGCGCCGCTGGCGCGCCCTGCCCTCGCGGCCTACCCGGATCGCCCGATCCGCGTCGTGGTGCCCTTCGCCGCCGGCGGCAATACCGACATCCTGGCGCGCATCGTCGCGACGCGCATGGGCGAGCGCCTGGGTCGCCCGATGGTGGTCGAGAACCGCACCGGCGCCGGCGGGTCTGTCGGCGCCGAGATGGTCGCGAAGGCCGCCCCCGATGGCTACACGCTGCTGTTCGGCGCGGGCGGGCCGCTCACCGCCAACCCCGTGCTGGTCGCCAACCTGCCCTATGACGTGGCGCGCGACTTCCGCCCGATCGGCCTGGTCGGCATCCTGCCGATGATCCTGCAGGTCGGCCCGCGCATCGAGGCACGCACGCTGACCGACTTCATCGCCGTGCTGCGCGCGCGCCCGGGCCAGGTGACGATCGCCACGCCCGGCGCGGGCAGTGCCGCGCATCTCGCGCTCGAACTGCTGATGGCGGGGGCGAATGTGCGCGCCACCCACGTCCCCTATCGCGGCGGCAGCGCCATGGTGCCGGACCTCATCAGCGGCACCGTCGATGCCGGGATGGTGGAGCTGCCCTCAGCCCTGCCGCTGCATACCGAGGGCAAGGCGCCGATCATCGCCATCGCGACGGCGCAGCGTTCCCCCGTGCTGCCGAACGTGCAGACCTTCATCGAGGCCGGGCTGCCGAACTTCACCGCCGGGTCCTATGGCGGGCTGCTCGCCCCGGCCGCGACGCCCGCCGATGTGGTCGCGACGCTGCATGCCGCACTGGCTGCGACGCTGGCGGAACCAGCCGTGCAGTCGCGCATCGCCGAGGTCGGCGCGATCCCGGCGGCCGAGGCGCAGCGTTCGCCCGACGGCTTCGCCGCCTTCCTTGCGAGCGAGTTGGCGAATGCGCGCCGCGCGGCGCAGCTCGCCGGGCTGCGGCCTGCCTGATCGCTGCAGGTGCCGGCGCTGCGTGGACATGACGAACCGGAGGCAAGCATCATGAAGTTCAAGCGCATCGAGCACGTGGCGATCGCCGTGCGGAACCTGGATGCGGTGCGCGACACGCTCGCGCGCATCGGCATCGCGTGCGACCATGAGGAAACGCTGCCAGGCCCCGGCGTGCGACTGGCGATGCTTCCGATCGGCGAATCCGCGCTGGAACTGCTGGAGCCGCTGCGCGAGGACGGCCGCACCGCCGAATGGATCCGCGAGCGCGGCGAGGGCCTGTTCCACATCTGCCTGGAAGTGGACGACATCGAGGCAGCGCTGGCCGAGATGCGCGCGAAGGGCGTCACGCTGCGAGACGAGGTGCCGCGCATCGGCCATGGCGGCCATCGAATCGCCTTCCTCGACCCCGCCAGCACGGCGGGCATCCTGATTGAGCTGGTGGAGATGTCCGGCGGACACTGAGAATGGTGCTGTTGGAGAGGATTGAACTCTCGACCTCTCCCTTACCAAGGGAGTGCTCTACCACTGAGCTACAACAGCGCCGGGCCTGCGCGGCGGCGCGTTGTCTAGGCGGATGGGCCGATCAGCGCAAGCCCGGACTGCACGTCAGGACAAACGGCGCATCGGCAGGCGCCGCGTCGCATCCCCCCCGCCCGCGGCGGGCGCCCCGGGCCGGTCGATCCGCTCCGCGATCCGCGCGCGGATGGCATCCAGCATCGGGCCGGCCTCCAGCAGCGGCCGGCACAGCGCGCCGCCGCAAGCCTGCGTGGCGACCCGCACGCCATCGATGATGACCATCTCGTGCACCAGCATTTCGATCCGCAGGTAGCGGATGCGCCCGGCCTTGTGCGCCGGCGCAATGCTGCGCCCATTCACCAGCGCACCCACGCGGACCAGCCTTTCGTCGATTCCCAGCAGCGTCTGCGGCGCCAGGATGGTGTCGCGCAGCGGCGACCGCAGGTCGAGCGCGCCCGCACGCACCAGGATCGGCGTGGCATCGGGACGTTGCGCGGTGTCGAAGGTCACCTCCGTCACGCGCTGCACCGGGCTGTAGCCGATGTGTCCCATCGTCATCAGGATGTCACCCGGGTAAATCGAATCGATCGACCGCTCGCCCTCAATCGTGACGACCATGCCGGACGGAAAAATCCCTTCCACTTCGCATGCATCCGCAAGAACCTGGCGACTCGAACCCCGTTCCGTTCGAGGCGCTGATTGCGGATCATCCTCCATTTCGGTAGTCTCCGGCGTGATTTGTACTGAATTTTCATTAACCATGCGGCGCCTGCGAAGGCACGTCACAAAGCGCACAGTCGAGAACAAGTGAACGCAGGCATTCCAGCGACTTGCGGCGCGACGCAGTCCGCAGGACCATGCGCCATGGCCAAGCCTCCCGATGGCGCGCCGCCCAAGCCGGCCGCCCCGACCGACCGCGCCGCCCGCCTGGCCGCCGCCCTGCGGGAGAACCTCAAGCGCCGCAAGGCCCAGGCCCGCGCCCGCGACGCCGCCACGGCCCCCGACGCCGACCCCAAGGTTGCCCGCGAAAAGCCCATGGGTTAATCCGGCCGCCCCAGGGCGCGCCGGGCCGCTGCCCCGCCCGCCCGCCCTCGACACTGAGGCCGCCCGAACGCCATGCCCATCATGCCCGACAGCTGGATCCGCCGCATGGCGACGGAACACGGCATGATCGACCCCTTCGTCGAGGCGCAGCGGCGCGAGGGCGTGATCTCCTTCGGCCTGTCCTCCTACGGCTACGACGCGCGCGCGGCCGATGAATTCAAGATCTTCACCAATGTGGACAACGCGCTGGTGGACCCCAAGCAGTTCAGCGAGGACGGCTTCGTCACCCGGAAGGGCCCGGTCTGCATCATCCCGCCCAATTCCTTCGTCCTCACCCACACGGTCGAATACTTCCGCATCCCGCGCGACGTGCTCGTGATCTGCCTGGGCAAGTCCACCTATGCCCGCTGCGGCCTCATTGTGAACGTCACGCCGCTGGAACCCGAATGGGAAGGCCAGGTCACCATCGAGATCAGCAACACAACGCCGCTCCCCGCCAAGGTCTATGCGAATGAGGGGGTGTGCCAGTTCCTGTTCCTGCAGGGGGCCGCGCCGCCCGAGGTCAGCTACGCCGACCGGCGCGGCAAATACATGGGCCAGCGCGGCGTCGCGCTGCCCAGGCTTTAAAACGGTAAAGGCGTAAAATGGACCGCATCCGCATCCGCGGCGGCCGCGCGCTGTCCGGCACCATCCCGATCTCCGGCGCCAAGAACGCCGCGCTGCCGCTGATGGCGACGGCGCTGCTCACCGACGGCCCGCTCACCCTGACCAACGCGCCCGACCTCGCGGACGTCACCACCATGGCCGGGCTCCTGGCGCAGCACGGGCTGTCGGTGGAGCGCGACAAGACCGCGCGGACCATCACGCTGTCGGGTGGCGCCACCAACCTCGAGGCGCCCTACGACCTGGTGCGGAAGATGCGCGCATCGGTGCTGGTGCTGGGGCCGCTGGTGGCGCGCTTCGGCCAGGCGCGCGTCTCGCTGCCCGGCGGCTGCGCCATCGGCACCAGGCCGGTGGACCTGCACCTCAAGGCGCTCGAACAGATGGGCGCGACCATCGACATCACCGCCGGCTATATCGAGGCCAAGGCCGCCGGTGGCCTCAAGGCCGCGCGCATCATCTTCCCGCAGGTCTCGGTGGGTGCGACCGAGAACATCCTGATGGCCGCGACGCTGGCCCAGGGCACCACCGAGATCGTCAACGCCGCGCGCGAGCCTGAAATCTCCGACCTCTGCGCCTGTCTCATGCGGATGGGCGCGCGGATCGACGGCCTGGGCACCGACCGCCTCCTGGTCGAAGGCGTCCCCGCGCTGGGTTCGGCCGTCCACCCCATCATCCCCGACCGCATCGAGGCCGGCACCTTCGCCTGTGCCGCCGCCATCACCGGTGGCCAGGTGCTGCTGGGCGGCGCGCGGCTCGATCACCTCGGCGCCGTGGTGCGCATCCTGCGCGATGCCGGCGTCGATGTCGCGGAGGTCGATGGCGGCCTGAAAGTCTCGCGCCTGAACGGGCTGCGCGGCACCGACGTGGTCACCGAGCCCTTCCCCGGCTTCGCCACCGACATGCAGGCCCAGTTCATGGCGCTGATGTGCGTGGCCGAAGGGGCCGCGATGATCACCGAGACCATCTTCGAGAACCGCTTCATGCACGTGCCGGAACTCGCGCGCATGGGTGCCCGCATCAATTTCCACGGGGCGTCGGCCATCGTGCGCGGCGTGCCGAAGCTGGCCGGCGCGCCGGTCATGGCGACCGACCTGCGCGCCTCCGTCTCGCTCGTCCTGGCCGGCCTCGCCGCCCAGGGCGAGACCATCGTCAACCGCGTCTACCACCTCGACCGCGGCTACGAGCATGTCGAGTCGAAGCTCGCCGCTGTCGGCGCCGACATCGAACGGTTGCCGGGCTGACACCGAATCGCGATGACGAAATTCCGACGCAATCGGTGATAGACTCCGCCATGGACCACCCGATTCCGACCCCGCTGTCGCCGACCACGCCCGACGACGCCGGCCCCATCGTGCTGGCGCTGCCGAAGGGGCGCATCCTGGATGAGCTCGGCCCCGTGCTAGCCCGCGCCGGCATCGTCCCGGCCGCGGACTACGCCGACGAAAGCAGCCGCCGCCTGCGCTTCCCCACCGACGACCCGGCGCTCGACGTCATCCGCGTGCGGTCCTTCGATGTCGCGACCTTCGTCGCCCACGGCGCCGCGCAGATCGGCGTCTGCGGCGCCGACGTGCTGATGGAATTCGACTACCCGGAGATCTACGCGCCACTCGACCTCGGCATCGGGCGCTGCCGGGTCTCGGTGGCGGAACCCGTGGCGCCGCAGCCCGACGACCCGTCGCGCTGGTCGCGCGTCACTGTCGCGACGAAATACCCCAACATCGCCCAGCGCCACTTCGCGGCGCGCGGCGTCCAGGCCGAGATCGTCCACCTCAACGGCGCCATGGAACTCGCCCCCTCGATGGGCCTCGCGCGCCTCATCGTGGACCTGGTGCAGACCGGATCGACGCTGAAGGCCAACGGACTCAAGGAAGGCGAAGTCATCGCCCACGTCACCTCGCGCCTGGTGGTGAACCGCACGGCGCTGAAGACCCGGCCGGAAGCGATTGGCGCATGGATCGCGCGGTTCCGCGCAGCGCTGGCGGAACGGGATGCGCGGTGACCGATAAAGCAAGAACGGGGGAGGACACCTCCCCCGAATCCCCCTCCGTTTTTTGGCCGTAAGACCGTGAAGCGCCTCAGCACGAGCGACAGCACCTTCGAAGCGCAATTCGTCAATCTGCTCGACGAAGCGCGCGAAACCACCGCGCGCGTCGATGCCGCCGTGGCCGACATCATCAGCGACGTCCGCACCCGCGGCGACACCGCCCTCATCGACCTCACCACGCGATACGACCGCTGGGCGCCCGCCAACGCCACCGCCCTGCGCGTCACCCAGGCCGAGATCGACGCCGCCGACGCCTCCATCAAGCCGGACCTCCGCGCCGCCCTGAACCTCGCCGCCGAGCGCATCGAGACCTTCCACCGCGCCCAGCTCCCCCGCGACCTGGACATGACCGACGCCGCCGGCCTCACCCTCGGCATGCGCTGGGGCGCGCTCGACGCCGTCGGCATCTACGTGCCCGGCGGCAAGGCGGCCTACCCGTCCTCGGTGCTGATGAACGCCATCCCGGCGCGTGCCGCCGGCGTCGGGCGCATCGCCATGGTCGTGCCGACACCCGACGGCGCGCTCAACCCCCTGGTGCTGGCCGCGGCGAAGCGTGCGGGCGTCACGGAAATCTTCCGCATCGGCGGCGCCCAGGCCGTCGCCGCCCTCGCCTGGGGCACCGCGACCATCGCGCCGGTCGATCGCATCGTCGGCCCCGGCAATGCCTATGTCGCCGAGGCCAAGCGCCAGGTCTTCGGCCGCGTCGGCATCGATTCCATCGCCGGCCCGTCGGAGGTCGTGGTCATCGCCGATGCCGCGAACGACCCTCGCCACGTCGCCATCGACCTGCTCGCCCAGGCCGAGCACGACGAAAGCGCGCAATCCATCCTCATCACCCCCGACGCCGCCCTGGCCGATGCCGTCGCCGCCGCCATCCAGGCGGAGCTGCGCCACCTGCCCCGCGCCGCCATCGCCGGCGAGTCCTGGAAGCGCCACGGCGCCATCATCCTGGTGCAGCACCTCGACGAAGCCGCCGCCCTGACCAACCGCCTGGCACCCGAACACCTCCAGCTCATGGTCGATGAACCGCGCGCGCTGCTCGCGCGGATCCGCCATGCCGGCGCCGCCTTCCTCGGCCGCTTCTGCCCCGAGGCGATCGGCGACTACGTGGCCGGGCCGAACCACGTCCTGCCCACCGGGCGCACGGCGCGCTTCGCCTCCGGCCTGTCGGTCTTCGACTTCCTCAAGCGCACCACCTGGGTCGAGGCCGATGCGGCGGCCCTCGCCGCGGTCGGCCCGGCGGCCGTCGCGCTGGGCGATGCCGAGGGCCTGACCGCCCATGCGCGCAGCGTGGCGCTGAGGCTCGGCCAGGCCTGACCCGCCGCCGCGCTTGACCCGGCCGGGCTGCCGGACCATGTTCCGGCCGATTTTCCGGCGGCGCTGTCGCGCGCCGCCTCACCCCATGGGCGCCCCGCGCCCCACGAATGAGGCCCGATGTCTAAGGAAGACATGATCGAGTTCAGCGGCCAGGTCGTTGAACTGCTGCCCAACGCCATGTTCCGCGTGAAGCTGGACAACGAGCACCTCGTGCTCGCCCACACCAGCGGCAAGATGCGCAAGAATCGCATCCGCGTGCTCGCGGGCGACCGCGTGAACGTGGAAATGACGCCCTATGACCTGACCAAGGGTCGCATCACGTTTCGATTCAAGTAATCGACGCCATGCCGGACCAGCGCCCGGCGCTGGTGCTGGCCAGCGCCAGCCCTCGGCGCCTCGACCTTCTCGCCCGGCTCGGCATCGTCCCGGCCCGCGTGATCGCCACCGACATCGACGAGACGCCCGGGAGCCGAGAGGTTCCGCGCCCGCACGCCGCGCGCCTGGCGCTGGCGAAGGCCGAGGCTGCCGCCGCACAGGCCCCTGACGCGCTGGTGCTGGCGGCCGACACCGTGGTCGGCGTCGGCCGCCGAATCCTGCCCAAGGCCGACACGGAACAGCAGGCGCGGGCCTGCCTTGAACTCATCTCGGGCCGGCGGCACCGGGTGCTGACCGCCGTGGTGCTGGCGCTGCCCGATGGGCGGCGGTTGAAGCGCGTGGTGGAAAGCGCCGTCACCTTCCAGCGCCTGACCGGACAGCAGGTCGATGCCTACCTGGCCGGCGGCGAATGGCGCGGCAAGGCCGGCGGCTACGCCATCCAGGGCCAGGCCGAGGCCTTCATCCGCTTCCTGTCCGGCAGCCATTCCAACGTGGTGGGGTTGCCCCTGTTCGAGACGGCGCAGCTGCTGCGCGGCATCGGATGGCTGCGTCCCTAGGCGCGCAGGGCGGCGCGGCGATGCCCGGCGCGCCAGCCGGCGCGACAACCACCGGCGCGCCTGCCGGCGCGACATCCACCGGCGCGCCTGCCGGCGCGACGATCCTCGTCAGCGTCTCCCCCGGCGAAGTTCGCACAGCCCTGCTGCAAGGCGGCGCGGTGGTCGAGGCCTGGGTCGAGCGCCCCGCGCATCCCGACGGCGTCGGCGACCTGCAGCGCGGCCGCATCGCCGCGGTCGCACCCGCCATGGCCGGCGCCTTCGTCGCGCTGGCCGACGGGCAGACCGGCTTCCTGCCGGAAAGCGAATCCGGCGACACCCGCCGCCCGATTGCCCAGGCGGTGAACGAGGGCATGGTCCTGCCGCTGCGCATCACCCGCGCCGCGCAGGGCGGCAAGGGCCCGCGCGTCACGGCGCGTCTGACGCCCGCCGAGGGCGCGCAGGTCGCCGCCGCACCCCCCGGCGCGCCGCGCCTGATCGCACGCGGCGCAGATGCCGCCACGCGGCTCGCCACGCGCCACGGCAGGGCCACCATCATCGTCGATGACCTGGCGCTCGCCGCCAGGCTGCGCGCCGCATTCGGCGACCGCGTGCGCCACCAGCACGCCCCCGCCTTCGACGACGCGCTGGAAGCCGCCTTCGACGAACTCGCTGCCGCCGAGGTGCCATTGCCCGGCGGCGGCCGGCTGCTGATCCACCCGACGCCGGCGCTGGTCGCGATCGACATGGATGCCGGCAGCGCGGCCGGCGCACGCGGCCCCGGCGCGATCGCAGCGCTGAACCTGGACGCGCTGCCGACGCTGGCGCGGCAGATCCGCGCGCGCAACCTGGCCGGCCCGATCCTGGTGGACTTCGCCGGCCTGTCGCCCCGCCGCCGCGCCGCGCTGGCCGAACCCCTGGCGGCAGCGCTGGCGCCCGACCGCCTGGTGCGGCTGCTGGGCTTCACGCAGCTCGGCCTGGCGGAGCTGGTACGCGACCGCATCCACCCGCCGCTGCACGAGGTGATCGGCGGGCGTGCCTTGCCGTTGTCGCGTGGCCTCGCGGCGCTGCGCCAGGCCGCGCGCGAGGCGGCGGCGCGGCCCGGGCGCCCGCTGGCGCTGCGCGCTGCACCGGCGGTGCTGGCGGCGCTCGAAGTCGAGCCCGCCGCGCTGGCGGCCTTCGCCGAGTCGGCCGGCTTCGCCCTGCGGCTGGTGCCCGACGCGGCAGCGCTGCTGCCTGGCATCGAGGACGCATCGAATGGCTGACCCGCCACGCCCGCGCCCCGCCCTGCGCTGCCCGATCTGCCGCCGCCCCGCGGCGGAGGCGACCCGGCCCTTCTGCTCGGAGCGCTGCGCGCAGGCCGACCTCGGCCGCTGGCTGAGCGAGAGCTACGCCATCCCGGCCGGCCCGGCGGAGGAGACCGAGGATTGACCGGCTGGACAGGCCGCGCGGGCTCCGCTATTCCCCGCCGCCTCTCCGGTGCCCTTCGGGCGCCATGGGCCCAGGTAGCTCAGTTGGTAGAGCATGCGACTGAAAATCGCAGTGTCGCTGGTTCGATTCCGGCCCTGGGCACCACTTCTTCCCGCGCGATGCCGCCCACCAATCCATCGCGCCCATGCGATGTCCCCTCGCGCAACCGCACCACCCTCTCCCGCGGGCCGACGCCACACCAACCCTGCTTGCTGGCGCGTTTCGCGGGTGCTCCGTTCACACCCGCCATTCCTTCCCGAGCTATGCCGCGCGCCAAGCCATCACGCCGGCGCGACGTCGCTTCGCTTTGCCGCACCACCGTCTCCTGCATGATTCATCCTGCCGACCGAAGGCGCTGAAGCGACAGCGCCATCACGCCCGCCGCACAGGCCGCCCCGGCCCGGACCGTGCCTGCCCTCCGCCGGGGCGAATCCGCTTCCGACCGCGCCACCCGTGCCGTAGCGTCGCGATCGGATGCCGGGCCACCCAAGGCCCGCCGACAGGGGGCGTTGCGTGGCCTACGCGTTGCAGCAGCTGATCAACGGAATCAGCCTAGGGATGATCTACGGCCTGATCGCCGTGGGCTACACCATGGTCTACGGCATCATTGGCATGATCAACTTCGCCCATGGCGACATCTTCATGGTGGGCGCCTTCGTCGCACTCATCTCGATCGTCATGCTGCTCTCGGGCGGCATCATGGACGGGCCGGCGGCCATCCTGATCGTGCTGCTGGTGTCGATGTGCGTCACCGCGCTCTATGGCTGGACGGTCGAGCGCGTGGCGTACCGCCCGCTGCGCGGATCCTTCCGCCTGGCGCCACTCATCTCCGCCATCGGCATGTCGATCGTGCTGCAGAACTACGTGCAGGTGTCCCAGGGCGCGCGCCCGAAGCCGATCGAACCGCTGCTGCCCGGCGGGGTCGAGGTGATGAGCATGGACGGCTTCGCCGTGCAGTTCTCCTACATGCAGATGCTCATCATCGGCACGACGCTGGCGGTGCTGGTGGTCTTCACCTGGCTGGTGACGCGCACGCCGATGGGCCGCGCCATGCGCGCCTGCGAACAGGACCGCAAGATGGCCGGGCTGCTCGGCATCGACACCGACCGCACCATCAGCCTGACCTTCGTGATCGGCGCGGCCCTCGCGGCGGTGGCGGCCACGCTGTACCTGCTGCGCTATGGCGTGGCGGATTTCTTCATGGGCTTCCTGGTGGGCGTGAAGGCCTTCACCGCCGCCGTGCTGGGCGGCATCGGCTCCCTGCCCGGCGCGGTGCTGGGCGGCTTGCTGATCGGGCTGATCGAGACCTTCTGGTCGGCCTATTTCTCGGTCCAGTACAAGGATGTCGCGGCCTTCTCGATCCTGGTGCTGGTGCTGATCTTCATGCCCACCGGGCTGCTCGGCCGCGCCGAGGTCGAGAAGGTATGAACGGCGAGGTCGCCGCCATCACCATGGCGGCCCGCCCGAAGGTCGCGGCCGCTGCGGTCAAGGACGCCGCCATCACCGCGCTGGTCGCCTTCGGCCTGTTCTTCATGCTGGTCGGGCTGCGGACCGATGTCGGGCCGACCGGCGGCCTGGTGCTGCGGCAGCGATGGGGCGAGGTCGCGATCCTGGTCGTGCTGGCGTTCTTCGGTCGCCTGGGCCTCCTCACTTGGCGCGGTCTGCGCGGCGAAGCAAGGCCCGCCACCGCCGCACGGACCGAGACGCTGCGCCGCATCGGCCGGCTGGTCGCGCCGGTCTTCATCCTGCTGGCGGTGGCGCTGCCCTTCATCCCCGGCACCGGGCGCTACGAGCTCGACCTCGGCATCCTGGTGCTGACCTACGTCATGCTTGGCTGGGGGCTGAACATCGTGGTCGGGCTCGCCGGGCTGCTCGACCTTGGCTACGTGGCGTTCTACGCGGTCGGGGCCTATTCCTACGCGCTGCTGGCCACCACCTTCGGGCTGTCCTTCTGGATCTGCCTGCCGCTGGCGGGCATCCTGGCGGCCTTCGCCGGCATCCTGCTGGGCTTCCCGGTGCTGCGGCTGCGCGGGGACTACCTGGCCATCGTGACCCTCGCCTTCGGCGAGATCATCCGCGTCGTGCTGATCAACTGGGCGTCGCTGACCGGCGGGCCGAACGGCATCACCGGCATCCCGCGCCCCTCCTTCTTCGGCCTGCCCTTCTCCATGTCGGGCGAATCCGACACCTTCGCCGGCTTCTTCGGGCTGGAGCCCTCGCCGGTGCATCGCGTGATCTTCCTGTACTACCTGATCCTCGCGCTTGCGCTGCTGACCAACTGGGTCAGCATGCGCCTGCGCCGCCAGCCGCTCGGCCGCGCCTGGGAGGCGCTGCGCGAGGACGAGATCGCCTGCCGCGCGCTCGGGATCAACGTCACCGCCACGAAGCTGACGGCCTTCGCCCTGGGCGCGATGTTCGCCGGCTTCGCGGGGTCCTTCTTCGCCACGCGGCAGGGCTTCATCAGCCCGGAATCCTTCACCTTCATCGAAAGCGCGATCATCCTCGCCATCGTCGTGCTGGGCGGCATGGGCAGCCAGATCGGCATCGCCATCGCCGCACTCGTGATGATCGGCGGGTTCGAGGTGTTCCGGGACCTCGATGAATGGCGAATGCTCGTGTTCGGCGGCGCGATGGTGCTCATCATGGTGGTCCGGCCGCGCGGCCTGGTGGGCAGCCGCACGCCGACGGTCGCACTCGGCACGCGCCGTGCGATCGGCGCCGAGCATGTCGCCGAGGGGCGCGGCTGACCATGACGGCCCCCATCCTCGAAGCCGACGCGCTGACCATGCGCTTCGGCGGCCTCACCGCCGTCGATGCCGTGTCCTTCACCGCCACCCGCGGCGACATCACCGCCATCATCGGCCCGAACGGCGCGGGCAAGACCACGATGTTCAACTGCATCACCGGCTTCTACCGGCCGACCGAGGGCCGGCTGCGACTGTATCGCGACGGCGCGCCGGTGGACCTGCAAGCCCTGCCCGGCCACCGCATCGCGCGTGCCGGCGTGGCGCGCACCTTCCAGAACATCCGCCTGTTCCCCGGCATGACGGCGCTCGAGAACCTGCTGGTCGCGCAGCACAATACGCTGATGGCCTCGACCGGCTGGGGCATCGGCGCGCTGCTTGGCGCGCCGGCGTATCGGCGCGCCGAACGCGCGGCGATCGACAAGGCGCGGCACTGGCTGGAAGCGACAGCGCTGACCGCGCGCGCCGACGACCCCGCCGGCGCCCTGCCCTATGGCCAGCAACGGCGGCTCGAGATCGCGCGCGCCATGTGCACCGACCCGCTGCTGCTGTGCCTCGATGAACCGGCGGCCGGGCTGAACCCGCGCGAATCCGA
This sequence comes from Roseomonas sp., assembly GCA_051860065.1. GTDB lineage: Bacteria > Pseudomonadota > Alphaproteobacteria > Acetobacterales > Acetobacteraceae > Neoroseomonas. Next base: position 67,847 of record JBHYEQ010000014.1, on the reverse strand, counting down.
CGAACTCTCCGCATTGCTGCGCCGCATCCGCGACGGCGGCTGCTCGCTGCTGCTGATCGAGCACGACATGGGCGTCGTAATGGGCATCTCCGACCGCGTGGTGGTGCTCGACCACGGCCGCAAGATCGCCGACGGCACGCCGGCCGCGGTGCGCGCCGACCCGCGCGTCATCGCCGCCTATCTCGGCGAGGGCGACGAGGAATGACCGCCCCCATGCTGTCCATTGAGGGCGTCTCCGCCGCCTATGGCGCCGTGCAGGCGCTCCACGACGTGACCATCGCCGTCGCGCCCGGCGAGATCGTCACGCTGGTCGGCGCCAATGGCGCGGGCAAGTCCACCCTGCTGATGACCATCTGCGGCGACCCGCGCGCGCGCGCCGGGCGCATCACCTTCGAAGGGCGCGACATCACCGCGCTGCCGACACACCAGATCATGCGCCTCGGCCTCGCGCAGGTGCCCGAGGGCCGGCGCGTCTTCCCGCGCATGTCGGTGCTGGAGAACCTGCTGATGGGCGCGCAGGTGGCGGGGCACGATCCCGCGCCGCTTCTGGAACAGGTCTATGCCCTGTTCCCGCGCCTGCACGAACGCCAGGCGCAGCGCGGCGGCACGCTGTCGGGCGGCGAGCAGCAGATGCTCGCGATCGGCCGCGCGCTCATGTCCAGGCCGCGGCTGCTGCTGCTCGACGAACCCTCGCTGGGCCTGGCGCCGCTGATCGTGCGGCAGATCTTCGCCGCCATCCGCGACCTGAACGCGCGCGAGGGCCTGACCGTGCTGCTGGTCGAACAGAACGCCAACCAGGCGCTGCGCCTGGCCCATCGCGGCTATGTGCTCGTGAACGGGCGCATCACCCTGGCCGGCACCGGGCGCGAATTGCTGGCCATGCCGGAGGTGCGCGATGCCTATCTTGGCGGGGGCCACTGACGCTATAGGGCGGCCATGCTGCGGCTGACGGAGATCAAGCTTCCCCTGGACCACGCGCCCGAGGCGCTGGAAGCCGCCGTGCGCGCGCGCCTCGGCCTGCCGGGCGATGCGCTGCGCGCCGTGCATGTCGCGCGCCGGGCCTGGGATGCGCGCAGGCGGTCGGACATCCACCTGGTCTATTCGCTCGATATCGAGGTGGCGGACGAGGCCGCGCTGTTGGCCCGGGCCGCACGCGAGCCAGCGCTGGCGCGCGTGCTCGGCCCCACGCCCGACACGCGCTACCGCCACGTCGCGCACGCCCCCGCTGCCGGCTGGCAACGCCCGGTCGTCATCGGCACAGGCCCCTGCGGCATCTTCGCCGCACTGATCCTGGCCGAGATGGGCTTCCGCCCCATCATCCTCGACCGCGGCAAGGTGGTGCGCGAACGCACCAAGGACACCTGGGCGCTGTGGCGGCGGCGCGAACTCACGCCGGAATCCAACGTGCAGTTCGGCGAGGGCGGTGCGGGCACCTTCTCCGACGGCAAGCTCTATTCCGGCATCAAGGCGCCGGAAGCGGTGTCGCGGAAGGTGCTGACGGAATTCGTCGCCGCCGGCGCGCCGGAGGAGATCCTGTTCGTCGCCAAGCCGCATATCGGCACCTTCCGCCTGGTGACGATGGTGGAATCGCTGCGCGCCAAGATCGAGGCGCTGGGCGGCGAATACCGCTTCGGCACGCGCGTGGACGATTTCGTCATCGCGACCGGGCGCGACGGGGTGCGCCGCATCCGTGGTGTCGTGACGCAGGCCGGCGAGACCATCGCGACCGACCATGTCGTGCTCGCCATCGGCCATTCGGCGCGCGACACTTTCGCCGCGCTGCATGCGCGCGGCGTGTTTGTCGAAGCCAAGCCCTTCTCCATCGGCGTGCGGATCGAGCACCCGCAATCCATCATCGACCGCGCGCGCTTCGGGGATTTCGCCAAGCACCCGATCCTGGGCGCGGCGGACTACAAGCTGGTGCATCACTCGGGCAATGGCCGCAGCGTCTATTCCTTCTGCATGTGCCCGGGCGGCACGGTGGTCGCGGCGGCGAGCGAACCCGGCCGCGTGGTCACCAACGGCATGTCCCAGTATTCGCGCGCCGAGCGCAACGCCAATGCCGGCATCGTGGTGGGCATCACGCCCGAGCAGGATTACCCGGGCCACCCGCTGGCCGGCGTGGCGTTCCAGCGGCATTGGGAGGAACGCGCCTTCGTGGCCGGCGGTGGCGACTACAGCGCGCCGGCGCAGCTGGTCGGCGATTTCCTGGCGGGGCGCGCATCCACGTCGCTCGGCGCCGTGGTGCCGTCCTACAAGCCTGGCGTGACACCGACCGACCTGGCGCTCTGCCTGCCCGACTTCGCCGTGGCGGCGATCCGCGAGGCGCTGCCCGCCTTCGGCAAGCAGATCCGCGGTTTCGACATGGCCGAAGCGGTGATGACGGGCGTGGAGACGCGCACCTCCTCCCCCATCCGCATCCGCCGCGATGCCGCCTGCGTCAGCGTGAACACGCAAGGCCTGTATCCGGCCGGCGAGGGCGCGGGCTATGCCGGCGGCATCTATTCGGCTGCCGTGGATGGCATCCGCGTCGCGGAAGCGCTGGGGCGCGCCATGGCCGGTGCGGGCGCGGCGGCGGCGTGACGCCTTTCGACGTGGTCGTGATCGGCGCCGGCGCGGCGGGGCTGTTCGCCGCCATGCGCGCCGGGCAGCGTGGGCGGCGCGTGCTGCTGATCGACCACGCCGACGAGGCGGGGAAGAAGATCCTCATCTCCGGAGGCGGGCGATGCAATTTCACCAATACGGGCTGCGTGCCGGAGCGCTTCCTGTCGGCCAACCGGCATTTCGCGCGATCGGCGCTGGCGCGCTACACGCAGCATGACTTCATCGCGCTGGTGCGCCGCCACGACATCGCCTTCCACGAGAAGACGCTCGGGCAATTGTTCTGCGACGGGTCGGCGCGGCAGATCGTCGCGATGCTGCTGGCGGAATGCGCCGCCGCGGGCGTCACGCTGCGCCTGTCGCACCGCGTCACCGACATCACCCGCGCCGACCGCTTCGCCATCGCCACCGACCATGGCGCGTTCAGCGCGGAGAGCCTGGTGCTCGCGACCGGCGGTTTGTCGATCCCGAAGATGGGCGCGACCGGCTTCGCGCATGATGTCGCGCGCCGCTTCGGGCTGCCGCTGGTCGCGCCGCGCCCTGGCCTGGTGCCCTTCATCTTCGATGGCGCGATGCTCGACCTGATGCGCCCACTGGCCGGCGTGGCGCTGCCGGTGGTCGCGCGCGCCGGGCGCGCCGCCTTTCCCGAGGCAATGCTGTTCACCCATCGCGGCCTGTCCGGGCCGGCGGTGCTGCAGGCGTCATCCTACTGGACGCCGGGCAATGCGGTGACCTTCGACCTCGCCCCCGACCGCGACGCCGGCGCGACGCTGCTGGCCGCCAAACGCGCGCGCCCGAAAGCGGAAGCCCGCACCATCCTCGCCGACCTGCTGCCGCAGCGCTTGGCGCAGGCCATGGCGGCGCTGCACCTGCCGCCCCGCGTGATCGGCGAGGTTGCCGACGCGCCGCTGAAGGCGCTGGGTGCGCTGCTGAACCGCTGGGCGCTGACCCCCGCCGGCACCGAGGGCTACGCGAAGGCCGAGGTCACGCTCGGCGGCATCGACACCGCCGCGCTGTTGCAGCAGACCATGATGGCGAAGGCCGTCCCCGGCCTGTTCTGCATCGGCGAGGCGGTGGATGTCACCGGCTGGCTCGGCGGCTACAATTTCCAGTGGGCCTGGTCGAGCGGCTGGGTGGCAGGCGAGGCCGCGTAGCGCGTCACCGGGTCGAGACGCTCGCGAAAACGCAAGGCCAGAGGCGTTACAGCGAGCCACGGCCGCCCTGGATTCCGCCGCGCGAGCACCCCATCCTAAGCCGATGCGCGCATTCCTGGTCCCGGTCGTCCTCGCCCTGTCCGCCTGCGCCACCCAGGCCGGCTTCGACCAACGCATGCAGGGCTTCGTCGGCATGTCCGAAGGCGACCTGGTGCAGCAGATCGGCGTACCGGATGGCGATTTCACGACGCCCGAGGGGCGGCGCTTCCTGCAATACGAACGGCTCGGCACGGCAGCGCCGGTGGCCGCGCCGACGATCGGCCTTGGCGTGGGCGGCTTTGGCTGGCGCGGCGGCTTCGGTTCGGGCGTGGGTATCGGCGCGACCTACCCGGTCGTGGCGCTGCCGCCGCCCTGTTCGGTCACGTTCGAAATCCGGGCGGCGCGCGTCGCGTCGTTCTCGCGGCGCGGCACGGGCTGCGTGGCGACGCCGCCGGACTGACCCAGCGCCGCGCCGTCGATCCGCGACGCCGCCGCGCGCACCACGCCGCGCAGCCAGGCCGCGCCCTGGTCCTCCCGCGCAACGGCGGGCCACAGCATCGTCACGCGCCAGGTCGCGACCGCGACCGGCAGGGCGAAGATCGCGAGGCCCATCGGGCGCGCTAGCCGCGCCGCGACGCGCATCGGCACGGCGCCGACCAAGTCGGACTCCGCCACCACGCCGAGCAATGCGAGCATATGCGGCACGGTCAGCGCCACGCGGCGTGACAGGCCGCGCGCCGCCAGCGCGGCATCGACCTCCCCCGTGCGGTCGCGCCGCGTCGTCACCAGCACATGGGCGGCCCCGCAATAGGCCGGCAGCGCCATCGCGCCATCCACCACCGCCGGATGGCCCGCCCGCGCGACGCCGACGAAGGCCTCGGCAAACAGCGGCGTCGCCACCGCCGAGCCGGGCGGTTCGGGGAACACGCCGAGCGCGGCATATCGAGCGCCCCGCGCGCGAGCAGCGCGGGGACGTCATCCTTCGCATAGCCGACCACCTGGAGGTCCACGCCCGGTGCCGCCCGCCCGATCTCCGCCGCCACCGCCGGCAGCAGCACCAGCGAGGTATAGTCCGTGCTGGCCAGCGCGAAGCACCGCGTCGCGACGGCCGGGTCGAAGCGCGCCACGGGTTCGAGCGTGCGGCGCAGCTCCGCCAGCGCGGCCGCGATGCCGGGCGCGACCTCCAGCGCCCGGGGCGTGGGGCGCATGCCCTCGGGCCCGCGCAGGAACAGCGGGTCGTTGAGCAGCCCGCGCAGCCGGGCCAGCGCAGCACTCGCCGCCGGCTGCCCGACGCCGAGCCGCCGCGCCGCCAGGGTGACGCTGCGCTCCGCGACCAGCGCCTCGAAGGCCAGCAGGAGGTTGAGGTCGAAATCGGCCAGCCGCATCACCGCGAATGATAGAGCAAACCACGCCCATCGATTTGAACAAATACGCCGCGCCACCCTTATGCAACGGCATGGACGCACCCGACCGGCAGCAGCGCTGTATCATCCTGGGCTTCGGCCCGGGCCTCGGCGCGGCGATCGCGCGCCGCTTCGCGCGGGAGGGCTTCGCCATGCTCGGCCTGGCGCGTGATCCGGCGCGGCATGCAGCGCTTGCCTCGCCGGGGGTGACGCTGGCTGCGGCGGATGCGGGCGATCCCGCGGGGCTCGCCGGCGCGCTCTCGGGCGGCGCGGATGTGCTGGTCTACAACGCCTACCGCGCGACCATGGTGGATGCGCCTTCAGCACTGGACCCGGCTGAGCTCGTCGCGGATTTCGGCGTGAACGTCGCGGGCGCGCTGGCCGCCGCGCAGGCGGTGCTGCCGGGGATGCGGGCGCGCGGCGCCGGCAGCCTGGTCTTCACGGGCGGCGGCCTGGCGCTCGACCCCACCGGCTGGCTGCCGGCGGCCTCGCTCGCCATCGGCAAGGCGGGGCTACGCAGCCTGGCGCAGGTGCTGCACGCCGAACTCGCACCGCAGGGCATCCATGCCGGCATGGTCACGGTGGCCGGCACGGTGGCGCCCGGCACCGCCTTCGACCCGGACCGCATCGCCGATGCGTTCTTCGACCTGCACCGCGATCCGCCCGGCGCCTTCCGCGCCGAGATCATCTTTCGCGGCTGACCCCCACGAGGAGAGACCCCATGACCGACCCGCAGGCCATCGTTCGGCGCTTCGTGGAGGATTTCCTCGGCCGCGCCGACCTCGCCGCCGCCGATGCCACCGCCGACCCGCGCATCCAGGGCATCACCGGCCTGAAGCCGATGGGGCCGATCGACGGGCTGGACGAATACAAGGGGATCATCCAGGCCTTCGTCGCCGCCTTCCCGGCGGCGGAGCCGCTGCGCATCATCGACCAGTTCGCCTCGGCGGACGGCACGCGGGTGGTGACGCGCTTCCACTCCCGCCAGCGTCACGCGGCCGATTTCTTCGGCGTGGCGGCGACCAACCGCGTCATCCTGTTCGACGAGACGCATGTCGCGCGGATCCGGGATGGCCGCATCGTCGAGAACATCGTCAGCGCGACGAACCTGGAGTTCGAGATGCTGATGGCGCCGGTCCTGGCGCCGATGATCCTGCGCTGAGCTACCGCTGCACGACGGCCAGCGGGAAGGACCGCAGGTCACGCTGCGCCGCCCGGAACACCGCGTTCTGCTGGTGCCCCTTCTCGCGCGCCAGCTGCGGCACGCGGCGCATCACCCATTCGCCGAGTGCCAGCGCCGTCACGCGCCCTTCCGCATCCACCGCCGCGCGCCCGCGCAGCCCTTCCATGAGCGCATAGGCGAAGACGCCATTGCGGTCGTCGTAGGAATCCAGCGCCTCCTGCACGCTGGACGACGCCGCCAGCAGGAAACGCCCCGTGTCGTTGCCGATGGCGGCGAGCTGGTCGATGTCGATCTGCCCGGCATAGCAGGTGTCGATCATGATGAAGGCGTCGCGCGCGCGGATGCGCGCCAGTGCGGTCACCAGTGTCGCATCATCCAGCCCCTGCTGGCGCAGCGCGGTCATGGAGGAGGTGTCGCGCACATCGGCCGGCAGGAACAGGAAGCGGTTGCCCGGCTGCGCCACGATCCCGTGGCCGGCGATGTACAGGATGAACGTATCGGCCGGCGCCGTGTCGCGCGCCGCCGCCGCCAGCGCATCCAGCACGCCGCGGCGGGTCGCGCGGTTGTTGGGCAGGATGCGGACATCGGTCTCGCGGAACAGCCCGCCGCCGGCACCGCGCAGGGCCTCGCCCACCGACCGCGCATCAGGCGCCGCGAAACGCAGGTTCAGGTCCGCCAGCGCGTATTCGTTCACGCCGATCGCCAACACCACCAGGCGCCCGGCGCCGGGCGGCGCCTCCGGTTCGCCCGGCCGGCGCAGGACCATCGACGGGCCTTCGGCAAACAACGCGCCATCATTCGCATAGAGCCGCGTCGCCACGCGGTTGGTGCCGGGGTCGAGCGGCACCTCCACGCTGGTATCGCCCGCCGAGGGTTCGGCGCGCGCCGCGATGCGGTCATTCACGAGCACGTCGAGCGGCCCGAAGCCCAGCCCGCGATCGGTCGCGGTGAAACCCATGCGCAGCGCGGTGGACCCCTCCGGCAGCGCCCGCGCATCCCAGGCGAGCGGCCGGCATTCGGCCCCCACCACGGCACACAGCGAACCGCCGGCGAGCGATGGCAACCGACCGATGCGGCTACGCACCTCACCCAGTTGCACCAGCCGTTCCTGCGCCGGCGCGTAGTCCCCGGCGATGCGCCCGCGCACCGCCCGAGGCGCATACAGCGCGCGATAGGCCTGCTGGAAGGACGCCCATTCCGGCGTCTCGTTGCGCCGGCCGTTCAGGTGCACGCCGACCAGCTCCTGCCCGCCATTGGGCGCGTGGTCGAACAGCCCCTCGGAGGTCCAGAGCGCCCAGCGCAGCGTCTCGGCATGGACAAACAGCGCCGCCTGTTCGCGCAGCGCGCCGGCCTCGAAGCGGTACCAGCGGATGGTGCCGTCACCCAGCGCCGCGACGCCCATGTCGCCGGCGACGGTCACGCCCCAGACCGCGCCCGGCGTCGGCACGGAATCGATCAGCCGCCCCTGTGCGTCGAACATCCGCAGGTGATTGTCGGTGCCGAGCAGGAAGCCGTCCTCGCGCACCAGGATGGCAAGGGATCGGGCGAATTCGCCCTCACCGAGCCGCAGCGGCGTATTCCCCAGGCGCGGGCGATTGGAATTCTGCCAGTCGGTCACGCGGATGCGCGCCGATTCGGTGCGCGCGGCGCTGAACCCGGCCTCGCCGCCCCAGGCACCGAGCGTGCCGGTCAGCGGGTCGAAGACCAGCGGCGCGCCGCCCGCGCGCAGCGTGAAGCGCACCTGCGTGCCATCGGCCGACAACGCCAGGGTCACGCCGGTATTGCGGTAATCCCCGCCAGGCGGGCGCGGGGCGATGGCCACACTGCCGTCGGGTGCCAGCAACCCCCAGCCCGGATCGGCCGCGGCATAGGCCAGCCCGCCCTGTGGCAGCGGCAGCAGGTGGGAGATGGCGTCGCGCGCCGCGGGAATGTCGGTGAAGGGCCCATGGCCGAAATCCGCCCAGCGTCGGATCACGAATTCGCGGCGAGTCTCGGGCGGTGCGACGGCGGCCGGCGCCGGCGTCGGGGCCGGCGCGGGCTGCTGGTCGCGCACCACGAGTCCACGCGCCCCTTGGCTCGAGGAAGACGACCCGCTGGCCGGCGGCGTGCTGCGCATCCGCGTGGCCTGCACGGGTGTCGCGCCCGGGCGGGCGTGGCGCGCATAGCCCGCGGCATGCAGTTGCACGCCGCCGCGCCCGTCATGCGCCCAGGCCACCGCCGGCAGGCCCTCGCCGCCGAGGCCGGAGACATCGGGCACGAACACCGTCCGCAGGTCGGCGGTCGCCAGGACCTCGACCCGCAGCCGGTCCTCGTAGCCCACCGCCACCAGCGCACCGTCGGGCGAGAAGGCGATGCCGAAGGCCCGCCCACCCTGCACCGGCACGCGCTGCGCCACGCGGCGCCCCTCGGCATCGTAGATCCGCACCGCGCCATCGGCCGAGCTGGAAGCGAGCCGGCCCTGCGCGTCGAACGCCACCATGCGCGCCGGCGCGGTGTAGGACGCGTCCTCGAACAGCAGGCGGCCGTTGCGCGCGTCCCATACCTTGATGCCGGCGCGCCCGCCCAGCGCGGCGGCCAGCCGCGTGCCGTCAGCCGAATAGGCCAGGTGCTGCACTGGCGCGGCGAGCCCCGGCAGCCGCGCGAACAACCGCCCGGTGCGCGCATCGAAGATGTAGACGGCGAAGCGCCCATCCCAGGTCGGCGCCGTGAAGCCGCCGGCGGCCACGCGCCCGCCGTCGGGCGCCATCGCGACCGCATAAAGCTCGCCCTCCGGCCCCGGCCCCATGGGCGGGCGGATGACGTGGCGCGGCGAGCCCTCCGGCAGGTTCCACAGCCGCAGGGTCTTGTCGTCCGACACCGACGCCAGGACCGTGCCGGCGGCATCGATCGCCAGCCGCCCGACCGAGGCGATATGCGCCTCGGCCTCGATCAGCAGGAAGGGCTGCTGCGGCGGTTCGTTGGTCGCCTGGACCCAGGCTGGCGTGGCGGGCAGCACCGCCAGCGCCACCCCAAGGCACAGGGCGCCGAGCCAGTTTCCCGGCCGGCGCCCCACTGCCCGATGCTCACGCTGGGCGTTCAATCGCCGCGGCCGCCTCAGGCCGGGGCGAGGTCGAAGCCCTGGCCCTGCGCCAGGCGGTCGGCGTTCTGCACGCTCTCCGAGAAATTGTCGCGCCGGGCGATATTCGTGGCGGCCAGCTGGCGGAACTCGCCATCCTGCCCACGCCCGCCCACGCCCGCGGTCGGGCTGCCCAGGCCGCGCACGCCGACCGAGGAAGCCGGCACATAGCCCACCACGCCCGAAGAGGTCTCGACGCGGGCGAAATTGCCCTCGGCCGGGGTCACCGTCACGGACTCGCGCGGGGCGAGCTGGCCGACCGTGGCCGACCCGCCATCGGGGCGGATGCGGATGGGGGCGGAGACGCGCGCGGTGGTCGGCTGCGGCGCGGCGCTGCGGCGCGCCTGCACCTGGCCCTTGGTGCCGGGGGCGAGCGTCTCGATCGCGGTGTCGAATTCGCCACCGCGGGTTCCGATCTTTTCGTTGATGGCGCGCGCCAGCGCCACGTCGCGCCGCATCAGGTCGCGCTGGTAGGTCATCAGCGCCATGCCCTGGTCGCGCGACATGCGCCCGCCGCGCACATCGGCGCGGATGCGGTTGGCAGCGTTCACGCGGCAATCGACCAGCTGGTTGAAGGCCAGCTGCGTGGCGGCGAGCTGGCGGTTCTCGTTCGCGAGGTCGCCACCGACCGCCTGCACCAGCGCACCCTGGCTGGCCGCCTGGCGCTGGCGCGCCTGGATGTAGCCCGCGGTACCGCCGATCACGCCGCCGGCGACCGCGCCGATCGCGGCCCCCGCCAGGATGTCGCTGCCGCGCCGCCCGGTGGCGGCCGCCAGCAGCCCGCCGGCGATCGCACCGGTGCCCGCGCCGATGGCCGCACCGCGCAGGATGTCCTCGCCGTAGAAATCCCCGGTGGAATCGAGCTGCACCACATAGGCCCGGCAGGCGTCGCGCCCGTCATCGGGGCCGATCCGGCCCATCTGGGTCGAACACCCCGCCAGCATGGCGACGGCGGTGATGCTGGCCACGGAACGACGGATCGAGGAGCGCATCAAAAATACTCCGGGGGGAAGCGAGCGAGACAGGTTACCAGGGCGCGACTCATTCTGCCAGTGCAGCGCCTTCATCTCCGTGCGCAAGGTCACGCTGGGCAAGGCGCCCCGGCGTCCATTAGCCTGCGACCATACGACCGGACGTACGCCATCCTGGGCGCGGCGCCGGCCGGCTGCCATGAAGGAGATCACACATGCTCACGACACGCAGGCTGGTGCTGGGCGCAGGCCTCGGCACGCTGGCCATCGGGCGCGACGCCTTCGCGCAGGGCGCCGCGGGCCCGATCCGCATCGCCACCGCCGGGCCGATGACCGGCCAATACGCCGCCTTCGGCACCCAGATGCGCGAGGGCGCCACCCAGGCGGTGAACGACATCAACGCCGCCGGCGGCGTGCTCGGGCGGCAATTGGCGCTGGAGGTGGGCGACGATGCCTGCGACCCGCGCCAGGCGGTCTCCGTCGCGAACCAGTTGGCCGGACGCCGCGTGTCCTTCGTGGCGGGGCATTTCTGCTCGGGTTCGTCGATCCCGGCGCGCGATGTCTATGCCGAGGAAGGCGTGCTGCAGATGTCGCCGGCCTCGACCAACCCGCGCTTCACTGACGAAGGCAAGTGGAACACCTTCCGCGTCTGCGGGCGCGACGACCAGCAGGGCCAGGTGGCCGGGCGCTACATCCTCCAGAACATGCGCAACCGCCGCGTCGCGATCCTTCACGACAACTCCGCCTACGGTAAGGGCCTGGCGGACGAGACCAAGAAGGCGCTGAACGCCGGTGGGCTGACCGAGGCGATGTACGCCGCCTACACGCCTGGCGAGCGCGACTACAACGCGCTGGTCAGCCGCATGAAGGCGGCCAACATCGAGGTCATCTACCTGGGTGGCTACCACACCGAGGGCGGCCTCATCATCCGCCAGGCCAAGGAGCAGGGGATGAATGTCACCCTGATCGGCGGCGATGCGCTGGTGACCAACGAGTTCTGGCAGATCAGCGGCGCCGCCGGCGAAGGCACGCTGATGACCTTCTCCTCCGACCCCCGCAAGCGCCCGACGGCGGCCGAGGTGGTGGCCCGCTTCCGCGCGCGCAACGTCGATCCCGAGGGCTATGTGCTCTACACCTATGCCGCGATCCAGATCTTCGCGGCCGCCGCGGCCAAGACCAACGGCGTCGATCCGCGGCGCATCGCGGCGTCGCTGAAGGCGGATGGGCCGTGGCAGAGCGTGCTTGGCCCGATCAGCTTCGATGCCAAGGGCGACGTGACCGTGCCGGACTACGTCTTCTACATCTGGCGCAACGGGTCCTACGCCGAGATCTCGTGATTTGTCTTGCATCGGCGCGGCGCTGCGGCGCAGCATCGTGTCCTCAACAACCGAAAGGAGGTGATCCGGTGTCTCATCGCTTCAATCGGGCCGTCGCGCCCGTGGCCCGGATCACTGCGGGCGCCTGACCGTCGGCGACGACGGCAGGCGAAGGCCTGCAGGTCACCAGGGTTTCGCGGGCCGGCAACCGGCCGCGCGATGGGAAGGCCCCGGGGGGAAACCTCCGGGGCCTTCTGCGTTCAAGGCGCCAGGGGCGAAGCGCCGTGGCGACAGCGCGGTCCATTCACAGGGCGGAAGGTCGCGCCCCACGCCCTGCCGCCTTTCCGGGCGTGCCGAAGCGCTCAACGGATTCCGCCGGAGCGGGCGACACTCTAGGCTGCGCGGCGAAACGCCCGGGACCCGCGCATGACCATCCGCAACGTGCTCTACATCATGTGCGACCAGCTGCGCTGGGACCATCTGGGCTGCGCGGGGCATCCCTTCCTGAAGACGCCCAACATCGATGCGCTGGCCGCGCGCGGCGTGCGCTTCGCGCAGGCCTATGTGCAGTCGGGCATCTGCGGGCCGTCGCGCATGAGCGCCTATACCGGGCGCTACGTGTCGTCCCACGGCGCCACGCACAACCGCGTGCCCTTGAGCATCGGCGAGGTCACGCTGGGCTGGCACCTGCGCGAGAGCGGCCGCACGCTGGCACTCGCCGGCAAGACCCACATGCTGCCCGATGCGCGCGGCATGAAGCGGCTGCTGCTGGATGGCCAGGACGAGCTGGCGGTGCTGCTGCGCGAGGGCTGGTTCACGCTGGTCGATCGCCATGACGGCCACCATGCCGAGACCGACAGCGCCTATGCCGCTTGGCTGCGCGGGCAGGGCTATGACAGCGCCGATCCCTGGACCGACTACGTCATCGCCGTGACGGACGAAGCCGGCGCCACGCAGAATGGCTGGAAGATGCGCCACGCCCGCCACCCCGCGCGGGTGCGCGAGGAGCACAGCGAGACCGCCTACACCACAGACCAGGCCATCGCCTTCATGGAGCAGCAGGGCGACACCCCCTGGGTGCTGCACCTGTCCTATGTGAAGCCGCACTGGCCCTACATCGCGCCGGCGCCCTACCACGCGATGTATTCACCCGACCAATGCCTGCCGGTGGCGCGCGACCCCGCCGAGCGCGGCAATGCCGCCCACCCGGTGCTGCGCGAATTCCAGGCCGAGGAAGTGGCGCGGTCCTTCCAGGACGATGCCTGCATCGCGACGGTGCGCCCGGCCTACCAGGGGCTGATCGCGCAGCTCGACCATCACCTCGGCCGCGTCTGGGCCGCGCTGGAGCGGCTCGGCCGGTGGGACGACACGCTGGTGGTCTTCACCTCCGACCATGGCGACTACCTGGGCGACCATTGGCTGGGCGAGAAGGAGCTGTTCCACGACTGCATCCAGCGCGTGCCGATGATCGTGGTCGATCCGTCGCGCGACGCCGACGGCACGCGCGGGACGGCGGATGACCGGCTGGTCGAGGCGATCGACGTGGTGCCGACCATCCTCGATGCGCTCGGCCTCGATCCGGCGGAGCATCTGGTCGAGGGGCGGTCCCTGCTGGCCCTGACGCGCGACGCGGGCGCGGACACCTGGCGGGACGCGGTGTTCAGCGAGCTGGACTGGACCTTCCGCGGCGCGCGGCGCCGGCTGGGCCTCGGCACCGGCCAGCACCACGCCTGGATGGTGCGGACGGATCGCTGGAAATACGTGCATTGGACGGATGGCTTCCGTCCGATGCTGTTCGACCTGGCGGCCGACCCGCAGGAATTCCACGACCTGGGCGCGGACCCGGCGCTGGAGGGCGTGCGCGAGGCGCTGCGCGCACGCCTGCTGGCCTGGTTCACCGGCCTGAAGCGGCGCACGACCCTCACCTGGGCGGAGGCCGAGCTCCGCACCGACCGCCACAAGGCGGCGGGGGTGTTCTACGGCGAGTGGTAGGCGACGGCGCCGCGGGTGACGGCAGGCGCGCTACCGCGCGATGAACCCGTCCGGCCCGTCATTGGTGTCCTCCGGCAGGTCGGCGGCGAGATCCTGCACCACCGCGGCCACCCATTCCTCGGCCGTGGTGCCGAGCGCGGCGGCACGGCGGGCGATCTGCTCCGCCAATTCGTCCGGCAATTCCACTCTCACTTCGGTCATTCATGCGGCTCCAGGCTGCGCGTCGTCTGCAGCATAGTCTGCAATCGGTTTACGGCGCCTTTGCGACCTCGGCATGGGTGGTGCGTGTGCAGCGGGTGAAGCCATGCGTGGCCGCGTGCGTTGGATCACCCCGCGCCGATCTGGTGATAGTCGCGGCTGAACCAGATCAGCCCGCGCGATGCGGCGCCCTGGCGCACCGCCTCGACCTGGCAGAACAGGACGGAATGCGTGCCGTGTTCCACCACCTCGGCGATGCGGCAGTCGAAGGCGACGGTCGCGCCATCCAGCGACGGCGCGCCGGTCTCGATGATTCCCCAGCTCGCATGGGAGAACCGCTCGGCCATGTCGGCCTCGGCGCTGCGCCCGGCAAAGCGGCCCGACAGCGCCTCCTGACCCGGCGCAAGCGTATTCACGCAGAGCACGCCATTGTCCTTGAACAGCCGGTTCTGCGGGCTGCCGCGGTTCAGGCAGACCAGCAGCGTCGGTGGGTCGTCGGTCACGGAACACACCGCGCTCACGGTCAGCCCGCCCAGGCCGGCCGGGCCGTCGGTGGTCACGATGTTCACCGCGGCCGCCAGTCGGGCCATGGCGTCGCGGAAATCCTGTCGGGTCACGGTCATGCGGCTTGTCCTGAATGCAGCTGCCATCCTGGCCCCGGCGGCGCGCCGGGGAAAGGGCGCCGGCTGCGACGCGAGGCTCACGAAGGGCCAGCGCAGGGTCCGAATCGGATCGCCTCGATCCGCGCCTCGACACGGCTGCCGGTGTCGTCGGAATCGACCGAGATCGCGATCTTCTCGACCGCCGGCGCCACGCCGCCGAAGCTGTCGCGCCACAGTGCGCGCAGGTCGACCCGTTCCTGCTTCCAGGTGCCGCGCGGGGCCTGCGCCGGGCGCAGCACCCAGACCCGGCCGAGCCCGGCCATGTAGGGGCTCTCGAAGCCGCGTGGCTCCTCGCCGGTGCCGCCCCAGACAAACACCAGCGCGGCGCGCGGCAACGGGCGCCCGCCGGCGCTCGCCTGCGCCACGGAATGCTGGGTGCGCTGCCAGGCGCTGGCGCGGGCCGGCCAATCGCCAAAGCCGATGGTCACCGACAAGGCCCGGTCATCGCCGCCGCGCCGGTCGAGCCGTGTGGGCGGCGGCCCCTCATCGACCCGCCAGCGCCAGGACAGACATTCCGCCGCCCGCCGCTCGAAGCGCCAGACGAAGCCGCCCTGCCCGCTCGCCGACACCGCGACCGCATCCGGTCCCGCCGGGGTCAGGCGCGCGCGCGGGATGCCGGACCAGCCTCCCTCGTGCCAGTGCGTCGCCGGGCCTGCGCCGCAGAGCATGCCCGCCGCGGCGACCGCCAGGGCGCGCAGGCGCCACCGCGTTGCGCCCGGCGGTGTAGCGGTCCTGGCCCGGCTGCCCGCCATGGACGCTCAGCGCTTCACGACGCCACCACCACCGCCCCCGAAATTGCCCGGCCCGAGGTTGCCGCCGCCCAGGTTGCCCGCCGGCGCACGGCCGGCGCCCAGGCCGCCGCGGTTGCGATAGGCGGCGGTCACCGCCTCGACCAGCGGGCCGCTGTCATTGGCCTGGTCGGTGACCCAGGCGAAGACCACCGCGACGCCGTGGCCGGAGATGCAGCGCACCGTCAGCGCCTCCTCGCCGCGCCAGCCGAAGATGGTCTGGCGGTCCTGCGAGATATTGGCGCGGAAGCCCGTGCTCTCGATGGCGCGCGAGCCGATCGCCAGGCAATCCTCCTGGTCCCTCGACTGGAGCTGCACCCAGGCGGTCGAGACGGAGGACGCGACCGCGGGCGTCACGGCCAGGGCCAGTGCCAGCCCGACGGCAGCCGTGCGAAGCGGGATGCGGATCATGGAAACCTCCTGCCGGGTCGTTGATCGACGATGGGGCGATGCTAGCGCAGGAACGTTGCAGGGCGAACATGCCCGCGGCCATGCGCCGCTTCACGGCTGGGCGATGCGCCCCGGATCGGCCTGGCGCCACCGGGCACGGTCCAGCCGATACAGCACATGCTGCCGCAGCCGGTGGCCCTCGGGCAGGCGCGGGTGGTCGAAATCGCCATCGGCGCGCATGCCGAGCCGCTCCATCAACCGACAGGATTCCGCGTTGTCGGGCACGGTGAAGGCGACCACCTCAGGCAGCGCCAGCGTCCCGAAGGCGAAGTCGAGCGCCATGCGCGCCGCTTCCTCGGCGATGCCGCGCCGGCGGAAGGCAGGCGCGATGCGCCAGCCGATCTCGACCGCCGGGGTGAAGCGCGCCTCCCAGGGAATGTTCATCAGGCCGACCACGCCGACGAAGGGCGCAACGCCCCGTTCCTCGACCACCCAGAAGCCCCAGCCATGGGCCTCCATGTGGGTCTGCATGCGTTCCGCCCAGGCATCGCTCTCCGCCCGCGTCATGGGTGCGGCGAAGTGGCGCATGCTGTCGGGGTCGCCGTTGATGGCAAAGAGCGGGTCAAGGTCTTCGGCGCGCCAGGGGCGCAGGATGAGGCGGGGACCGGTGAGCGTCCGTGGTGTCATGGGCCGGCGAGCATAGCGAAGCGCGCCCGGCGCAGGTGTGAGCGCCGTCACTTCGGGCGCGCGGGCGCGGGCCCTACCGCGCGCGGCCCGCCCGGCGTAGGGTCGCGCCCGGAGGACCTGCCCCATGCTGCTGCCATCCGCCGATGCCCTTGCCGCGCGCATTCCCGATGGTGCGCTGGTGGCCATCCCGCCGGACAATTCGCTGCCCTCGGTCGCCATCGCCAAGGCGCTGATTCGCAGGGGCGCGCGTGGGCTGCGGCTGCTGGGCGTGCCGGTCAGCGGCTTCGCGACCGACATCCTGATCGGCGCGGGCTGCGTGGCCGAGGTCGAGACCTCCGCCGTCTCGCTGGGCGAGGCCGGCTTCGCGCCGCGTTTCTCGGCGGCGCTGAAAGCGGGGCGGATTGTGGTGCGCGACGCCACCTGCCCAGCCATCCACAGCATGTTGCAGGCCAGCGAGAAGGGCGTGCCCTTCATGCCGCTGCGCGGACTGATCGGCTCCGACATCCTGGCCAACCGGCCGGATTGGAAGGTGGTGCCCAACCCCTTCGCAGAGGACGGCGCCGACCCGATCGTGCTGCTGCCGGCGAAGCAGCCGGATTTCGCGATCTTCCACGCGGCGATGGCGGATTCCGCGGGCAATGTCTGGCTTGGCCGGCGGCGCGAATGCGCGACGATCGCGCATGCCTCGAACTCGGCGCTGGTCACGGTGGAACGGGTGGTCGAGGGCAACTTCCTCGAGGATGAGCGCCTGGCCTCGGGCGCCATCAGTGCGACCTACATCACCGCCACCGCCATCGCCGCGCGCGGCGCGCGCCCGGCGGCGCTGCTCGACGAATACGGCTTCGACGCCGCCTACGTCGCCGACTACGCCCGTGCCGCGCGCACCGATGAAGGCTTCCGCGCCTGGCTCGACCGCGAGGTCTTCGCCACGGCGCAGCAGGCGGCCGCGGAATGAGCGGCATCATCGCGCCCGAGGAACGCATCGTCGCCGCCCTGGCGCGCCTCATCCTCGATCCCGCGGCGCCGCCGGCGCGCCACATCGCGGTCGGCGCCGCATCCCCCATGCCGGCGGCCGCCTGCTGGCTGGTCAAGCTGATGGGCCACGAGGTGCGGCTGTCCCTGCTGCACAAGCGGTCGGGCAATCCTTTCACCGAGGGCACGCGCGAATTGTTCGACCTGACCGGCCAGGGGCGGATCGACCTGTTCTTCCTGGGCGGCGGGCAGATCGACGGGCAGGCCAACCTGAACCTGGTCGGCACCGGCGAATGGCCGGGTATGGGCGTGCGCTTCCCGGGGTCCTTCGGATCCGCCTTCATGTATTTCATGACGCCGCGCACCATCCTGTTTCGCGAGGAGCACTCGCCGCGCGTCCTGGTCGATAAGGTGGACAACATCTCCGCCCCCGGCGTGTCCGCGCCCGGCGTGTTCCGCCGCGGCACGGCGCAGGCGCTGGTGACCGGGCGCTGCGTCTTCCGCTTCCACCCCGACCGCGCGCGCTTCTCGCTGGAGAGCCTGCACCCCGGCGAGAGCGTGGACAGCGTGCGCGAGGCCACCGGCTTCGCCTTCGACGTGCCCGACACCGTTCCCGCAACCCCCGACCCGACCGAGGCCGAACTGGCCCTGCTGCGCGGGCCGGTCTGCGACGAGATGGTCGAGACCTATCCCGAATTCTGCGCCCGCGTCTGGGGGCGCCGCGCCGCCGCATGACCACCGGCGCGGCATGATCCACGCCGTCGTCACCGGCTCACCTTTCCTGCTGCTGATGACGATGCTTTGGACGGCGTGGCGCGTGCCGGGGGTGTTCCGCGCCGTCATGGTGCCGGCGCGGGTGCGCGAGGTGATGCTCCCGGGCGATGGCGGCCTGGCGCATCTGCTGCTCGACACGCGGGTGCGCGACCGAAGGCAGGGAGAGGCCTTAGTGGCTGTCCCTGCCGACCCGCCGCACCGGCCCGGCCAGGCGGTCACGCTGTGGCGCGGGGAAGGCCTGGCACTCTCACGCTGGACCCATGCCACGCTGTCATTGTGCGTCATGGGCGGTGTCGCGGTGTTCTGGGCGCTTCCGTACGCGGTGCTGACGTGATGCAGGACCCGGTCCTGTCCGCGCTGGTCACCTGGCTCGTGCTGCCGGGCGGGCTGGCGGTGTGCGGGCTGTGCCTCGCGCTGTGGCGGGCGCGGCGCGGCTGGGTGGTGACCGAGGGCGTGGTCCGCATCCCGCCCGACCCGCGCGACCCCGGCGCGCTGACCGGCATCGAGTTCCCCGGCCCGGATGGCGCACCCCGCACCCTGCGCCTGCACCTGCCGGCCGCCCGGCGCAATGTCCGGGAGGGCCAGGTGGTCACCCTCAGCCACCCGCCCGGCCAGCCCGAGGCCGCCGTGCCCGGCACGCCCATGCCGCTCCTGGCGGGTGCGGTCGCCGGCGGGCTGATGGCGATGCTCGGCCTGTCGATCCTGCTGGGCTTCTGAGGTTTGACACAGCGCGGCGACGTTCGACAAACAGCGGCGATTCAAGCATCTTCCGCGCCGCGATCGGAGGAACCGGGACATGGACGACAACGCGGCACTCGGCGGCACGGCAAGGCTGTCGCCCGGCGCGCTGGCCGGGCTGCGCGTGGTGGACCTCACCCGCGTGCTCGGCGGCCCCTACTGCACCATGGTGCTGTCCGACCACGGCGCGGAGGTCATCAAGCTCGAACCGCCGCAGGGCGACGAGGTGCGCGACTGGGGCCCCCCCTTCAATGCCGATGGCGACGCGTCCTATTTCGTCGGCGTGAACCGCAACAAGCGCTCGGTCGGGCTGGACCTGTCCAAGCCGGCGGGGCGCGAGGTGCTGATGCGCCTGCTGGAAGGCGCCGACATCCTGGTCGAGAACTTCAAGCCTGGCTCCATGGAGAAGTGGGGCCTCGGCTACGAAGCCGTGCTGTCGAAGAAATTCCCGCGCCTGATCCATTGCCGCGTCTCGGGATTCGGCGCGGACGGCCCGCTCGGCGGCTTCCCCGGCTACGACGCGGTGTTGCAGGCAATGGTCGGCCTGATGTCGATCAACGGCACAGAGGATTCCGGGCCGACGCGCCTGGGCAACCCGATCGTGGACATCGCCACCGGCCTGTTCAGCACCATCGCCATCCTGATGGCGCTGCATGAGCGTGAGCGCTCCGGCCGCGGCCAGTATTGCGACATGACGCTGCATGATTGCGGCATGGCGCTGCTGCACCCGCATGCCGCCAATTTCTTCCTGTCGGGCAAGCGGCCCAAGGCGACGGGCAATCCGCACCCGAATCTCGCGCCCTATTCCAAGTTCACCACGCGCACCTGCGAGATCTTCGTCGCCGCCGGCAATGACCCGGCCTTCCGCAAGTTTTGCGACTTCCTCGGCATGCCCGAGGTCGCCAAGGACCCGAGCTTCGCCACCAATGGCGAGCGCGTGGTCAACAAGGCCGCGCTGACCGAGGTGCTGAACGCCCGCTTCGCGGACGAGGACGGGCACGACCTCACGCGCCGGATGCTCGCCGCCGGCCTGCCCGCCGGCCCGGTGCTGCATGTGGACGAAGCGATGGCCGCCGAGCACACGGCGTTCCGCAACATGGTGGCGCAGATCGGCGATTTCCGTGCGCTGAACACGCCGATCAAGCTGTCGCGCACGCCGGGTGGTGCGCGCAGCGCGCCGCCGCGCTTCAACCAGCATGGGCGGGACGTGCTGGTGGCGCGGGGGTTCAGCGAGGCGGAGATCGCGGCGCTGGAGCAGGACGGCGTGATCGTCCAGGCACGCAAGAAATAGCCAGCCGTTCCGCGGTGGAGAGCAACGGGACGAAGGCAGTTGCACGCGCCAGGATCGCGGAGATCCTGGCGACGCACGGGCCAGATCGCCTCGGGATCCGCTGGCTCGCTCTCGACGCTACCGCACGCGGCTCACGGGCGCCGCGCCTGGAATGCCTGCTGCGTTGTCTTCCAGGCACATTGACCGGGATGGAGGTCGTGCTTGCCGCCCACTGCCTCGGGCCACCCGACTATCCCCCCGCCCGTTCGGCACTCTCGTGGCTGGTGGCGGCGGGGATCGTCGATATCCACCCGATCGGCTGACGCGCGCTACGGCGTCCGCCGCGACAGGCTCACCGCATAGGCTGCCGCCCTCGCCTGCAGCACCGGGTCGTCGCTCATCTCGATCCCCGGCGACTGGTCCAGGATCATGAAGCTGATCGGGTCACACGGCCCGCCCGGCCCGGCTTCCACCGAGGTCACGACCAGCCGTCCCACCACCGTACGCGGCCGGTCATCCGGCCAGGCGATGGTCGGGTTCAGCAGGTCGTCCCCCTGCCCCGGGAATTGCAGCACCAAGTCGAACTCGACCGGCCCGGCGGCGACCCGGCGGCGCAATTCGTCGGCCAGGAAGTTGGCACCCATCGACTGCATCTGCTCGGCGGTCAGGCGCGCGGTCCCGGCCCGCGGTTCGAACACCCAGCGCGCGGGGCGCTGCTGCCCGTCCTGGCCACGGAACAGGAAGGTGTTCACGCCCCAGTACGGCGTCGTGGCGAAGCTCGCCGGCGGGTTGTTGGCGGCGAGGTACCGGCCCTGGTTCCCCACGCTTGGGTTCGCCGCGACATAGGCCGCATAGGCCGCCGCGCGCTCGGGGTTCGGGCGCCCCGTCGCGGGGTCGTTGGCACGCGACAGCAGCCCGTTCACCAGCGTCTCGGGCTTGTCCGCGCCGAACACCGGGGCGGAGATGTTCGCCATCTCGAACAGGTCGCCGGCCGGGCCTTCGAAGCGGATCGACAGGCCGCGCGTGCCCCGGGCGCTGTCGGAGGCATTCGGGTTGGCGCCGGCCACGCCGAAGCGGATCAGCGCGGTATTGCGCTGCCCGCTGAACACCGGCGCGACGGACAGGCGCGTGCCGTCAGGCGTGGCGGTGAAATGACCGGCGGCGCAGGTGCCCTTGGGATGGCTGGGCCGATAGCTGCGGACGGGGCCGAGCACGGCCTCGAAGGCATTGACGATGGTGTCAGGGTCCGGCTGGGCGGGTGCGGGCGTGGCGGTGCCCAGAAGCACGGCGAGTGCGACGGCCCCCGCGCGCAGGGCTGACGGATGGATCGGCCTGGTCATGATTGTGGTCACTCCGAGGGGCTGGGCGGGACACCCGTTGCGAAGGTGTGGCGATCCGGCGGGATTGCCAAGACCGGCTTCGCCGCCGGAGACGCGGCGGATACGCGTCGCCCGCGGCGCTTCCGTCATCTTCTGGCTCGGTCAATGAGTCCTGAGCCTAGGCGGGGGCCAGCAGCAACGGCGAAGACCTTGTCAGAGGATTTGCGGCTCAAGGTGATCGCTGATCAGCAGCAATTAGGAAGGCAGGCAGTCCGTGCGATCAATCTGAAACACGCCATAGTATGCTCCCCGCCAAAGCAAGTTTGCTCTAGCCGAAACAACCGTATCATTGTAAGGAATTATCAATAACATATTTAAACACCTCGTATCAGGTGCAATCTGAGAAAAACCCATGATCCAATTGAAATACGAATTCCTCTGCTGATGACGTGACTCCCAGTCGACGTAAGGATTCGAAAAAAATGGGTTTGCCACCAACAGCGGCTTGGCCGCAGCCATAACTATAAATGGCGCGAAATTCAGACTTTTTTCAGGGTCGTCAGATTCATTGACCGGACCCAATGGTGTGCCTGGTAGGGTAATGTAGACAACATTGCCCGGCGCGCTGGTGCGCAGCCAACGGTAAAGATCCAGGCTGCGCCCAAACGGGTTCGACTGGTTTCCTACAACCCAGTTTCTTGCACCAACATCGTAGGGACGATTAATAAAAACGATCATCCCTATAATGACGCAGAACGACAAGGAAATCCTCACCCCGCCCCTCAATGCTGTGACCTGAGAAAATACCATCCCAATGACCAATGGCGCAGCGGCCTGAAAATAAAGATGATAATGATGAACGGGGATTCGTAGTGTAGCACAAAAAGTATTTGTGATATTAAATGCAGCACACATATAATGACGAAACAACATGAATGCACACAAGCCAATCCACGCGCTCAGCAAGATAAGTGTCTTCTGATTTGGCCATGATTTTCGCACTAAATTTATAATTATTCCGATGAGCAATGGTATATTTAAAATAAATAACGTGATGGTGGCTTGGATGTTTGGCTGCAAGAGGCGCTCCGTATACGCGCCCGGAGGAAGATGTATTATCCCACCTGGGTAACTCAAGGCCAAAGGGACAATGTAAGGAGCCGCGAGAACGAAAGTGCAAGTCCCAGAAATCGCTAACCACGCTACTGTGGCCCAATTATACTCTCGAGTAAGCAATACTGTTATTACAAAAATTCCAACCAACAAAAGACCAGGAACAGTATGGGCAAGAAATGTTACGCCAATAGCAGCCCCGATTGCACCGGCGGACAGCCAGCCACCGCGCGTCACAAGTGAATGGATGAGCCATAGGGTGCCGAAGAAAAATGCCTGAGCCAGTAACGGAATCAGTAGCCATGGCGAGTAACCGCCGCCAATCCAGGGAGGCGTCACAACCGAATTAAGTAAGACGAAAAGCGCAGTGCCAACACACGCAGCTCGCGGCCCGAGCATAGCGCGCGCCATAAAGAAGAACATAAATACCGGAACCAGCCCCAACCACACCCCAGCGCGGACCCAGAACAGCAATAGGTCATCAGCTCCGATGATCTGGAAGAGCACCGCCATGAGACCGGGTACAAGCGGCGGATAGTGACGCACCTCGCCAGGATATGTGGGATCCCCGAACCAGTTGCCATCCAAGATCGCCTGGGTCAACCCAATGTCACGCCAAGCATCAAGATCCGGCGGGTATTCGACGCCCCGCGTAATTATAAGCCCCTGCACGGCACACAAACCGAGCAGAAACAAAAGAAACAATAACGAGCGATCTCGATTCAAGACGCACACCATTTTAAAATAGAATTTATGCACATTCAACTCCAATACAAAGTTTATGCGTAGCAGATCGTGTTTCCGCATTTTTGTATTTTCTTGGTAATTTCATCCATCGCGCATATGAACAGCCACGGGTGCGTTTGAAGCTCCGATGCCTGGGATCCCATTTGGAACTTCGCCGCGAGGCCCGTGGCAATTGACTTCCGAAAGCGCGCGACTGTAGCCGCAGCGTACGATTGAAGCAGTCAGGCCACTCCAGAAAACTCGGTCCGACGGTCATCTCAATGGCTCAACCTGTCCATCCCAACGGGCGCACTAATTCTTAGGGTCTCGTCTGGGTGTCGATTGACAGGCGCGACCTCGCTACGCGCTCCATTCATGACGAACACTCAGCGCAGATCAAGGTCAGCTTCGTGCATCAGCGGCGCGAAGTCGATAATTGCGACAGCATCAGCCGCGATCAAAAGTGTCGCGGACATCAGGTTCAGGCACACCGCATCGTGACGTCCCCGTCGCGCGCTTTGGCGGCCACGCCAGCGTCATGCGGCTGGGCGTCGAAAGGTAAATGCCTTGTGGCCCCAAAAGCTCAGGACCGCCGGGCTGAGGACACCGAACATGTGGGCGATCGTCTCGGCATGCCAAGTGAAGCCAACGGCGGGAAAGGCGATCCGCGCGAGCGAGACGCTAACGAGCCATACAGCGCAGAAGGCGACCAGGTTGACCACCGCGAAGCGGCCAAACTGTGCGCCGGGGTCCATCTCCGAAGCGTCGAAGACGAACCGTCGCATGAGCAGGAAGGCCGCGGTCATGCCAATGAGATAGGCTAGCGCGACTGCCACCTCAAAGGGCATGAAGGCGGACAGCAGGAGGCGCGACGCCATGTTGAGGATGGCCGCGAAGCCACCGGCCAAAAGGAAGCCCAGGAAGCCCGCCATGGATGCTCAGGGCGCCGAGGCCGAATGGAATCCGGCCTCAAGGTTCTCAACCATCTCCCGCCCCAGTCTGGTACTCTCCGCGATACCGCGATCCTCTGGGTAGTAGAAGCAGGTATCGGCGACGCGCAGCCCCGCGATGGCCGTTTGCACGGGCGGCAGGCCGTCGCGGAAACGAGGACCGCAGACGGGTTGCGCGTAACGCAGGCGCCCCACGCGCGCGCCAAGCAGGTCCGACTCCGTCACCGCAGGGTTCAAGCGGCGGATCGTGGCGAAACTCTCGCTCACCAGTTCGTCGTCCGTCCAACCCCATTTCGGGTTCGTTACCGGCATGTAGAACGGAACGTAGACGAAACTGCTTCCAAGAGGACGGAGATTGGAGAATTCAATCACCCCGGGGATCGCAATGTCCGGATCCACGATGTTGACCCAGAAATGTCGCGTGACTGGCCGTGCGAGCCGCAGCAGCACGCAGGCAACACCAATGTTCGGGATGGCCTCGTAGGCGGCTTTCGCTGCGGAGGGCAGATCCGGCACCAAGCCGGGAACGAGTTGTACCGGCACCGTCGAGATTACGGCATCGGCAGGATACACCTTCCCCGAGCTCGTATGGACGGCGGTGACGCGGTTCGCCTGCGTCTCCACCAACTTGGCGGCGTCGCCAAGGTGGATTCGTCCGCCACCTGCCTCGATCGCGCCGACCAACGCGCTGACCAGTGTCTGCGATCCGCCTTCGATGTAGCCGAGTTCCTCCTGGAAGATCGACCGGCGCGACGTGCCGACGCGGCGGATTCGCGTGGCGATCCAGGAGGCCGAGATACCGTCGGCCAGTTCGTGAAACTTCAGGTCCATCAGGCGCCGCCACAGTGTCTCGTAGACCGTACGGCCCGAACCACGCTCGATCCACTCCCGCGCGGTGAGGCCCTCGATCGCGTCAAAGTTCGTCGCGCGCGTGGCGAGGAACATCTGCAGCCCGGTGCGGATCTTCGACAGGATGCCCAGGTGCGGAAAGGACAGCAGCGCCCATGGGTCGCCCCAACGATGCACACGCCCGCCCATCCAGTATCCCATCGAGGTGGGAACCCAGCGCATCCGGTCCGCGATTCCGAGTTCCTGCATCAACGCGAAGGTGGGCGTGTCTGCGCGGCAGACGAAGTGATAGAAGCGCTCGATCGACGTGCCGTCGAAGTCGAAATGCGCTGCCATGCCGCCCGCAACGCGGTCGGCTTCGAGCAGGTCGACGTCGTGGCCAAGCGTCGCGGCACGATGGGCGGCGGCAAGGCCCATGGGCCCGGCGCCGAGGACGACGACTCGTGCCACGGTTAGAAATCGAGCACGACGCGGCCATACACGGGATGGAGGAAGGTTTCCTCGAGCGCCTCGCGCAGAGGCGTCGCGCGTACGCCGAATCGGGTGGGCCAGTCGGTAACCGGGAAGGTCTCGGGCAGCACGAGCGCCTCCAGTTGCTTGGTGGTGAAAGGGGGATCGGGATCGAAGCGGGCGTAAGTCGCCAGCAGGAGGCCAAACAGCGCATAGGGGATGCGTGGCACGAGGCACCGCGCGCCGACGATTTCGCGGATCAGACGGATCAAGTCGATGTAGGTGATCTGCTCGAGCCCGGAAATGTCGTGAATGCCCCGCTCGCGCGTCTCAAGGCATGCGACGATGATCGCAGCGAAGTCCCCCGCATAAAGGGGCTGGCGCATGAAGCGCCCGCTTCCGGGCACCGGGACAACGGGGCTACGCGACATGAAGCGGCGCAGCCAGCCCAGGTGCTTGCGGTCGAACCAGCCGAACATCAGCGTCGGGCGCAGCACCACCATCGGAAGGCCTGAGGCGAGCGCGAGCGCCTCCTGCGCGGTCTTCGTCTCGACGTAGAAGTCCTGCGCGCGCGAATTCACAACCGAGGAACTGACCTGGACGAGGTAGGGCACGCGATGGCGCGCGGCGGCTTCGAGGACTCGCTCGGTCGCCATGATGTTGTTCCGGATGAAGTCCTCGCGTCGAAGGCCGCCGATCTGCGCTTGGTTCACCACCACGGCATCAGCCCCGGCGAGGGCATTCTGCCAATGGCCGCTATCGGCCAGGTCCGCGCGAAGTACCTCGATCCCCGGATGCAGGCGGGCGAGCAGGGCGGTATTCGTGGCGTGCTTGTCGATGCCAAGCAGGCGGTAGCCGGGCTTCGCGCACAGCCGCGCGATCAGGTTCTGTCCGACGAGACCTGCTGCGCCGGTGACGACGATCCGCATGGTCAGATGTCCAGCCTGTTCCACGCGAATCGCGGGAGCAGACGCAAGGCACCCATGATCCAGCGCCACCGGGCCGGGGCGTAGTATTCGCCGCCACGATCGGCGGCGTGCCGGACGACACGCGCCACAACCTCAGGAGTCGTCCAGAGCGGGCCGCCCTTGCGCATCCCGGTCGTCATCGGCGTGTCGGTCGGACCCGGCTTGACGACGGCCGCGCGCGGGCCCTTACCGGCGAACCGATGCTCGATGCCCTCCAGCACCACGGCAAGCCCCGCCTTGGACGCTCCGTACAGGTAGTTTGAACGCTTGCCGCGATCCCCGGCGACTGAGCCGATCGCGACGATCGAGCCCGAGCCCTGCGCCTCCAGCATAGCCGCGGTGGCGTCGGCCCATTGTGCGACGGAGGTCAGATTGACCTGCAGCAGGCGTGCCGCCTCATGCGGGTCCCTTGCCGCGCGTCCCTCGTCGCCCAGCACGCCATAGGCGATGATCACGTGGTCGAAGCCACCGAAATGCTGGCACATCGCCTCGAGCCGCGCGGGTCCCGCGTCCTGCGACAAGTCGCCGACCTCGATCGCGACGGCGCCCGCGCCGCGCAAAGCGAGGTCCCGCGCGACGGCATCGAGCCGCGCTGCGTCGCGACCGGCCAGCACCAGCCGCGCACCCTCCGCGGCATAGAGCCGCGCGGTCGCCTGGGCGATCGCCGAGGTGCCGCCCAGGACAAGGACGCGCAGGCCCTGGCCGTGCTGCAGGAGATTGCCGGTCATGCGGTCATCCTGCGCCAGAATTGCGAGGAGAAGGCCGGATCGACGAAAGTCGCAAAGTGCTCCCACTGCGGATAGCCCGCGCGGAAGGTGGCCGCATCCATACGCGCATCCTTGGCCGGATAGAGCCGCCCACCGGCTTCGCGCACCAGCCCGTCCAGGCGCGCGAGAAGCCGGCCTGTGAAGCCTCCGCGGTTGCAGAGGTCGAGCGTGAGGGTGACGCCGGGCATCGGGAAGGACATGAGGCCCGGAGAGACCGTGTCGCCGAAGGCCTTCAGCACCGTGAGCGGAGATCCTTCACCGGCGGCGGCAACCTCGCGCAGCATCGCGCGCAGCACCGGACGCGCCTCCTGCCAGGGGACGACGGATTGGTGCTGGAAGAATCCGCGCCGGCCATGGAGGCGGTTCCATTCACCGATCGCGTCGAGCGGAAAGAAGTACGGCGCGACATGCGCCAAACGGCGCCGCCCTGCCCGAAGTCGGCCCATGGCGCCATAGAGCGCGTTGAATGCCTTCATCGTCACCCCGTTCATGACCCAGCCCGGCACGATATCCGGAACGGCGAGCCGCGGCCCGGCGAGGCTGCCGCGCACGGCGCCGGGCGCATGCCGGCCGTAGAACATCAGCCCGCGCCCCAGGCTCAGGCCCGTAGCGTTGCAGTCCACCCAGGCGACGTCGTGGGTCCATGCGGGATCGGGCTCCGCAGCCAGGGCGAGGCCCTCCTCCAGGCTGTCGAACCGCCGCGTTTCGGTCTCCATGGCCGGGCCCGGGACGGGGACGACCTCGAGCTCGGCCCATCGGATCAGCCCCGTCAGGCCGATCCCGCCGATAGTCGCCGCAAAGAGGCCCCCGCCATCGCTGGGGTCAAGTTCGTGCTCAGACCCGTCGGAGCGCAGCAGCGCGATCTTGCGCACCCAGCCGCCGAAGGTTCCGGCCGTCCTGTGGTTCTTGCCGTGGACGTCGTTGGCGATCGCCCCGCCCACGGTGACGAGACTGGTACCAGGCACGACCGGCAAGAAGTACCCCTGCGGGAGAAGGAACCGCAGCAGCGCGGCGATCGTAACGCCCGCCTCGACCCGCAGGCGCCGCGTCGTGGGATTGAAAGCCATGAGGCGGTCGAGTGACGTTGCCATGATGACCGGACCTTCGGGATTGAGGCCGCAATCGCCATAGGAGCGGCCCATGCCGCGGACCAATACGCTGCCGTGCCGGGCCGTCGCTTCGCGAACCAGCGGCAGCGCTTGGTCCTGCCAGGCAACGGTCGCCGCAAGTTGGCGGCAGCGCGGCACGCGACCCCACGACAGAAGCGACTCGGTCGGCTCGAACATGTTCAGAGGGCGAGAAGGAAGGCCGTGGCAACGCCGGTGCCGAGCACGAGGCTCGCCCTGTCGCGCAGCGCGAAGGAGACGGGATCGTCCGACATCTCTCCACGATGCGCGAGCAGCCAGATCCTGCCCACCCAGACCGCGAACAGAAGCGGGATCAGCCGGAGCCAGCCCGGGCTGCCATAGCCCACCGAAGCGAATGCATCCTCCACGATATAGAGGATCAGGATGAGGATCGAGAGCAGTCCGGCCCCGACGCCGAGCACGAGGGTGAGATCGGCATCTGCCGCGCGGTAGCCGCGGGCTCCCAGCGCGTCGTGCCGCCCCGCCTCAGTGGCACGCAGGATTTCCGTATGGCGCTTCGCCAGCGCGAGGGAGAAGAACAGCGTGGCGGAGAAGGACAGCAGCCAGTCGGAGACGGCATGTCCCGTAAGGGCGGTGCCCATGCCCACGCGCGAGACAAAAAGGACCGCGATCACCAGCGTATCAAGCAGCGGGATCCGCTTCAGGCCGCAGGTGTAGGCGACGGTCAGCGCGACATAGCCACCTAGGACCAGCGCGAACGAAGTCTCCAGCAGGAAGGCGCCGAGAAGGCCGAGGCCGATTGACCCGACCGCGAGCGGTCCGGCTATGCGGATGGGAATTGCGCCCCGCGCCACCGGGCGTCGCTGCTTCGACCAGTGCCGGCGATCAGTCTGAAGGTCGGCGAGATCATTCACGAGATAGGTCGCGGAGGTGACAGCGAGCAGCAGCAGGAAACCAAGGACGACGCGCAGGACCTCGTGCGCGTCGGTCCAGCCATGCGCCAGGACCAGGGGCACGAAAATCAGGAAGTTCTTCGCCCAGTGATGGGCGCGGATTGCGTCGATCCAGTCGCGCAGCCCGGCGCGCGGCGTCGCGAATTCCTTCTCGACCAGGATGCCATTGCGCAGGACGGCGTCGCGCGTCGCGGGCCTGGTTCCCACCAGCACGGCGCCGCGGGCGGACGACCAGACGGCGAGGTCGGCGCGGCTGTCTCCAGCATAGACGAAGCCCTCCGGGAAGCGTTCCACGAGATGGCGCGCCTTCGCCGCGCCCTTGAGGTTGAGGCCAACGGTGCCGGAGGCCGTCTCAAAGATGCCGAGGCGGTCGGCGACCGCATCGGCGACGGACTGATGCGCTGCGGTGACGAGGTGAAGCGAGCGTCCCGCCTTGGCCTCGTCGCGCAGCCAGGCGACGAAATCCTCGTTCAGTGGCCAGGCCGCGTGGAGACCGGCGGCCTCCTCGGCCAGCCTGTGTTTCAGGCCGGCCACGCCACCGCGCCGTCCGGCCATGGCCCCGCGCCAAAGAGCCAGGGGGCGACGGAACAGAAGCCAGGCTGCCTGTTCGTGCAGTGAATCGGTCGCGAGGATCGTGTTGTCGAGGTCGACGGCGAGCGGAAGCAAGGCGCTGTCCCTGTCCGCGGCCGCTTCCGGTCGCAGCGATGGGCCGTCCGCCGCAGGCTTGCGAGAGGGCATGTCGCAGGTGGAGATCGGAGCGGAGTCCTTCATTGCATGCAGCACCGCCGGAACGACGGCCTTAGTACATCGGGAATCACATAGCGGTGAAGTCCTGAAGTTGCCGGTGTTCCACTTCCATGGACGGTCTGCGGGTAAAGATCAGTCGTTCATGAGCATTCTCGTCGCTTCTTATTCGATGAGCGAGAGGTAGCCCTGGGCGAATTACCCCCTGGTGGGGCTTCAGAAATCCTCGATGAAGTGGAACACGGCCATGCGCGCCCCGGACTGGGAGCGGAAACATTGCGGTCCTACCGGCGTGCCACACTCGGTCGCCCCGGCGACCGCGCCTTGGACCGCAAAGTCCCATCCGAACGCCGCCGAACCACCATCGCACTAGCCTCCACCAAGGTCTTGCGACGAGCGTGTGGATTCACCTTGGCTGCCTTGGTCGCTGTGCTGCGCGACATCGACCGGCTTCCTCGCGGTGCCGGCCATGTCGAGCGCACGCAGCCCGAGACCCGCAGCACGCGGGCCATGACGCGGACGGAGAATTCGACTTTGTTCGCGCGCATGAATTCGACGACCCCGACGGGGCCGTCGATCGCCTTTGGCGCTCTACCCGGCCGCGACCCAGGCCGCCGCCTTCGCCAGGATGCCGCGCTCCTGGCACAGGCGATGGTTCTCACGATGCCGCTTGCTCAGTTCCTCTCTCTCTCTCCGCGCTGGTCGCGCGCCCGTCCAGGCGATCGCCGGCATCGCGCTTCGCCTGGCGGACCCAGTGCGTGATCGACTGCGCGTTCGGCTCGAACGTTCGCGAAAGGTCCTGCGTGGTTCAACCCGATTGGGCCAACGCCACCATCTGCCGCCGGAATTCCGGCGGGTAGGGCACTCTGAACCCGGGCATTTCGGACACCTCTCTCTCAGGCCTCAGGGTGTCCACGAAACCGGGTCATGTGTGGACGGCCCCGGCCTCGCAAGTGGAGAAATGGCTCTGACGGTGATCTCGGTCGGGTGCAGTCATGTGTCCGGCCTGTTCGACGCGGCGCGCATGGCCGCTGGCCCTGATGCGATTCGCGGACCGGGTCCCTCTCAACTCCGCGCGCTCGAGGCGCCGCCCGGTTTCCGGGTTGTCCCAGTCCTCGGTCACGACCGATGTCCCATCAGCTCCCTTTCACCCTCGCGATCTGTCGGGGCGCAGCGTGTGACCGGTCAGGCCACAGCTGGCGCCTGCGTTCTGTAGGTCTCGCCTCGCGCCATCAGCACCCAGGCGATCCGCGCCATCTTGTTGGCCACCGCCAGCGAGACCAAGCGGAAGGGCCTGCGCTCCAGCAGCGAACGGATCCAGGCCGAGTGGCCATCCGTCTTGCCTGTCAGGCGGCGCATCACCGCAGTGGCGCCGATTGTCAGGAGGCGGCGCAGATAGCCGTTACCTTGCTTGGACACCCTGCCGAGCCGCTGCTTGCCCCCGCTGGAGTGCTGTCGCGGCACAAGGCCGATCCAGGCCGCGAGCTCTCGCCCGGATCGGAAGCTCGACGCGTCCGCGATCGTCGCAGCCAGCGCCGATGCGGTAATGGGTCCGATGCCGGGGATCGCGGCCAAGCGGCGGCTCATCTCGTCCGCTTTGTGCTCCCGCACAATGACCGCTTCGACGGCCGCGATCCGTTCCTCAAGGGCGTGGAGTTCACCGATCAATGTCAGCAGCGCCTCCCGCGCGAGCTTCGGCACGCCGGCCTCCGCTCCCTCCTGAATCAGCGCCACCAGGTCACCGACCCGATGGTGTCCGGCCGGCGCGATGATCCCGAACTCTGCCAAGTGACCGCGTAGCGCGTTGATCAGCATCGTCCGTTGGCGGACGAGAAGATCCCGCACCCGGTGATGCAGCAGCGCGGCCTGCTGCTCCTCCGACTTCACCGGCACGAAGCGCATGTTTGGGCGGCTAACCGCCTCGCAGATCGCCGCCGCGTCCGCTGCATCGGTCTTGCTCCGACGCACATAGGGTTTGACGTAGGCGGGCGGGATCAGCCGCACCTCGTGCCCAAGCGCCCGGATCTGGCGTGCCCAGTGATGCGCCGTCGCGCAGGCCTCAACGCCCACCAGACACGGCGGCA
The DNA here is from genome assembly GCA_051860065.1 of Roseomonas sp. GTDB lineage: Bacteria > Pseudomonadota > Alphaproteobacteria > Acetobacterales > Acetobacteraceae > Neoroseomonas. The sequence continues at coordinate 35,583 of JBHYEQ010000014.1, read as the reverse complement.
GGGCCGCGAAGAACCCGACCACCTCCCCTCGCTGCAACTTTCGGCGGACCATGACCTGGCCCGCGTCATCCACTCCATGAACCTGGAAAACACGCTTTCCGAGATCAAGGCCGACGGTGCTGACCTCCATGGCGAACGGCTCCTCTCCCCTGGCGTCACCAGCGACGCTCAGATCCGGCCACTCGATGCCAGGCAGCAGGGGCCGTCCACCCCATCAACTGCACACCGCCGCCCGCCACGCCGTCCCGAAGCGCCGCCCGCGGCGCCTTGCTCAAGCGCCGCCCGCGGCGCCTTGCTCAAGCGCCGCCCGCGGCGACACGCCCCACCAGCGCCGCCTGCTCCGCCGTCTCGACCGCGCCGGGATGGTAGTTCGCCCGCACCCAGCCGATCGGGTCCGCCACGCCGGTCATCGCCCCCAGGCAGGCCAGCGCCATGCCGGTGCGCCCCAGCCCCGCCCAGCAGCCGACATGGTAGGCGCCATCGGGATCGGCACGCATCGCCGCCAGCATCGCCTCCAGCACGGCGCGCAGCGCGGCATCCTGCGGCACGCCGAAATCCGGCACATCGAGCCGCCAGGCGGCCTCGCCCACGCGCTCCGCGCGCGCCTCCAGGCACAGGCCGCGCGCGCCCGCCGGCATCGCATCGAAAGGGCCCCCGGTGACCCGCACCGCGCGGCCATCGACCATCAGCGTGACCGCGCCGCGCGGCGTGCCGTTCATGCGCCCTCGGGCGTGAATTGCAGCGTCGCCTCCAGCCCGTCGCGGGTGAAGTTGCGCGTCACCTCGCCCGGGATGGAATCGCCCGAGAAGGCGGTGCCGACCAGGTAGGTGCCGAAGCCTTCATGCGTGGGCGGCGCTTCGAGCAGCGGCCCGCCGCGCTCGACCCAGCGCAGCGCGACGCGCCCGCCGGCCTGGCGGTGCCAGTCGATCGACACGGTGCCGCCGGGCACCGACAGCGCACCGTATTTCGCCGCGTTGGTCGCCAATTCGTGCAGCGCGTAGTTCAGGCTCAGCACCTGGGTGGGCGCGAGCAGCGGCGCCTCCCCCGCATGCGGCGCGATGACGATGCCGCCGCCCTCCCCCTGCCAGGGCGCCAGCGCCACCGCCACCACCGCATCGATCGGCGCGCTGGTCCAGGCGGCCTCGGTCAGCAGGCCATGGGCGCGCGCCAGGCTGCGCAGGCGATCGCCGAACACGTCGATGAACGCCTCGCTGCGCGTGCCTTCCCAGCTCTGGCTCGCGATGCCCTGCACGGTCGCGATCACGTTCTTCACGCGATGCTGGAGCTCGTGGACCAGCATGGCGCGCTCGGCCTCGGCGCGGCGGCGCTCGGTGATGTCCTGCATCAGCAGGATCAGCGTGGGCGGGGCATCGGGTTCGCGGTCGGCGCGCGCCATCGCCAGCCACGACCGCCGCGGCATCGCCCCAGCCTCGTCGTCCAGGACCGTTTCGACCAGCGTGCCGGGCTGCTTCAGCGCGCCGCGCAGCAGGGCGGCCAGGCCCGGAACCAGCGCCGCCGGCATGAACTGCGCGAGCGGCCGGCCCTGCGGATCCGCCCCGCCATGCCCCGCCATCCCCGCCAGGGTGTCGTTGGCCACCAGGAAGCGCAGCTGCGGGTCGAGCATCGCGATGCCCAGCGGCGCGCTGTCGTAGAAGGCGCGGATGCGGGCATCTGCCTCGGCCTCCGCCGCACGGGCGGTGCGCCGCGCACTGAGGCCGGCCGCGAAGGCGATGCACAGCAGCGCGCCCACCGCCGCGCCGCCGCCCACCAGCACGCGGCGCGCGGCGGCTGCCTCCTGGGCGGCGCGTTCGTCGGCGATGCGGTGCGTGACCGCCGCGGCCGCGCGCACCCGGTCCATCGCGGCCTTGCCGTCGCCGGCCAGCACGCGCGCCACCGCGGCATCGGTGCCGGACTCACGGAAGGCATTGATGGTGATGGCGAGTTCACGCCGCTTCTCGGCCGTGGCGTCCAGCATGTCGATCAGCACAGGGCGCAGCGGGCCGTCCAGCGGGCGCATCGCCAGTGACGCCTCGACCGCAGCGACCGCCGGGTCGAGCATCGCCTCGGCGCGCTCATAGGGTGCGAGGTACGCATCCTGGCCGGTCAGCAGGTAGCCACGCTGGCCGGTCTCGGCATCGAGCAGCGCGGCCAGCAGCGCGTCCGTGCTCGCGGTGGTGACGCGCAGGCGCTCGACCTCGGTGGCCCAGCCGACGATGCGCGGTACGCCGAAGGCCAGCAGCAGCGTCGCGGCGAGCAGCGCCAGGGCCGAAATCCGCCACGCCACGCGGCCCGGTTCGACGGTGCGCAGCGCGGCATCGGCCTCATCGGCCGCGGGGAAGTCAGCCGCTGGCGCCATGTCCGCCTGTGTCGACCGCCACGGGTTCGATCATGCTCTCCGCCTCGCGCTTGAGCCGCAGGTAGGACCGCACCGAGAAGGGCACCATGCCGAGGTAGATCACGCCGGCCATCGCCAGCGCCGCCCAGGGTTCGGCCAGCAGAAGCGCCACGAACAGGCCGCTGCCCAGCAGCAGCGGCAGCACGAATTCGCGCGGGATCTTGAAGTTCTTGAAGGACCAGGTCGGGATGGTGCTGACCAGCAGCCCCGCCACCACCACCAACACGAGGCCGACGAAGGCCGGGTGGCGCACCGCCGCGGCCATGCCCTCCCAGCCCATCTGGGTCAGCCACAGGCCCAAGAACAGCGGGAACAGCGCGCAGCCAGCGCCGGCCGGCGCCGGCACGCCGGTGAAGAAGTTGTAGGCATAGGCCGGCTTCACCCCGGGCCCGAGGTCGAGCGTCGCGTTGAACCGCGCCAGCCTCAGCGCCATGCACACCGCGAACAGCAGGCAGGGCGCGAAGCCCAGCGCGCGGTAGTCCTGCATGGTCCAGAAATACAGGATCAGCCCGGGTGCGACGCCGAAGCACAGGAAATCCGACAGGCTGTCGAATTCCGCCCCGAAGCGCGAGGTGGCCTTCAGCAGCCGCGCCAGGCGCCCGTCAAGCCCGTCGATCACCATCGCCACCACGATCAGCACGGCGGCGTGTTCGAAGCGCCCTTCGAAGGCGAAGCGGATCGACACCAGCCCGCAGCACAGGCCGAGCATGGTGAGGATGTTCGGGATCAGCCGGTTGAAGGACAGGCCTTCAAAGCGCGGGCGGGTGCGCGGGCGCAAGCGATGGCGCAGGCGGCTCACCGGGCCGCCCTCGCTCATGGCGCGCCTGCGGCGTGGCGGGGCGGGCGCGCCATCAGGCGCCCAGCTCCGCGATCACCGTCTCGCCGCCGATCATGGTCTGGCCGACGCTCACCAGCGCCTGCACGCCGATCGGCAGATACACGTCGGTGCGGCTGCCGAAGCGGATGATGCCGAAGCGTTCGCCCGCCTGCACCGCGTCGCCGACCTTGGCATCCGACAGGATGCGGCGCGCCACCAGCCCGGCGATCTGCACCACCGCCAGGTCGCGCCCATCGGGCAGCGCCAGGGCGATGGCGTTGCGCTCATTCTCCTCGCTGGCCTTGTCGAGGTTGGCGCTGAGGAACTTGCCGTGCCGATAGGCCACGCGCGTGACCGTGCCATCGACCGGCATGCGGTTCACATGCACGTCAAGCACCGACAGGAAGATCGCGACGCGCCAGCGCGGCGCCGGGCCGAGGCCGAGTTCCTCCGGCGGCACGGCGGGGGCGATGCTGACCACCTTGCCATCCGCCGGCGCGATCACGAGGCCCGGCCGGCCGGGTGCGACACGTTCCGGGTCGCGGAAGAAATACAGGCAGAAGGCGACGAAACCCGCCCCCAGCCAGAACAACCACGAGCCGAGCAGCAGCAGGCCGAGCACCGCTGCCGCGCCCCCGCCGATCAGGAAGGGCCGCGCAGCCGGGTGCGGCGGCGCAAGCACGAGGGAAAGACTGTGTCCGAGGGCCATGTGGCGCCGGTTATGGTGTGTTCACCACTCCCGGACAACCCTGCATGCATGGAAACCATCGCCCTCGGTCCCTTCGCCGTCACGTCGAATGGCGCGATCGCGCCGCGCGAACCGCATCCCGCGCCCTGCCTGCGCTTCGCCTGGCGCGGCCGCGCCTGCCAGGCTGAACTCGGTGCGGAGGGGGTGCGGATGGCGGTGGATGCCGCGCGCATCCCCTCCACCGCCGACCCCGGCGCCGACCGCCGGCGCGCCTTCGCCGCACTGGCGGAACTGCCCGGCAGCCTGCCGCCCGGCTGGCGGGCGCGGCTGCTGCCCGACCACCGCATCCGGGTCGAGGCGTTGTCCTGCATCGGCGCGCCGGCCAATCCGATCGCGCTGGTCAGCGCCATGGTGCGCTTCGCGCTCGACCTCGACCCGTGGCTCGACCGGCTCGAGGCCGATGGGATGGCCGCGGCGCAGGCGGCCTGAAGGACGGCTCAGCGCAGCAGCAGCACGGCCGCCAGGGCGGGCGCCGCGGCCAGCAACGGCCCCAGCCAGGGGCCGAGGCGCCGCGGCAGCCGCGCGCCCACCCACGGCCCGGCCAGCAGCGCCAGCGCCGGCGCGGCCGCCACCGCGGCATCCACCGGCGCCACGCGCGCCAGCACCGGCACCGCCGCCACGCCGACCAGCGCGATGCCGAAGGCCAGCCGCGCCGCCAGCAGGCCCAGGCCGCGGCCCGGCGCGGCGCCGATCAGCGCGCCCAGCCCCGCCAGGGCGAAGGCCAGGTGCGGGCCATAGGGTGCCGCCAGCGCCAGCCCCCCCGCCAAGGCCGCCCAGGCCACCGCCATGGCCGCCGCGCCGCCGCGCCACACCGCCAGGCCCATCGACACCGCGAGCGCGACGCCGACGGGCGCTGCGCGCAGCAGCGTGTCCAGGTGCAGGGGCGCCCCCACCATCCACCACGCCCCGGCCAGCACGCCGGCCAGCGCCGCGGCGCGCTGCACCCACCACCCGCCGAGGCTCGCGACCACCGCGACACCGAGCGCGACCAGCGCCAGCATCGGCAGCCTTTCGGGCAACTGCCGTGGCGACGCGCCGATTGCCCCGGTGACCATCACGAACCCCGCCGCCAGTCCAAGCGCGCCGGCCAGGCCGCGCAGCATCGGCGACCCCGCCAGCCGCGCTGCCGCCAGCGCGACGAGCGCCACCACAGCGGCCACCAGCGCCCCCCTGGCATCGGCGGGCACCGCATCCCATGCTGTCATCGCGCACGCCCATTCCAGGCGGCGCCGCCGGCCCGCCCATGCCAGGGTGGGCCCGAAGCAGGAGCGGTCGGATGGGCGAAAAGCAGGTGCCGGTGAAGGTGTGGGATGGCTGGGTCCGGCTGTTCCACTGGGGCACGGTCTCCTGCGTCGTGGTGTCGTATTTCAGCGCCAAGTCGGGCGCGTGGAACCTGCACTACGGGTCGGGCTATTTGCTGCTGACGCTGGTCGGCTTCCGGATCCTGTGGGGTCTGGTCGGCTCCGGCAATGCGCGCTTCTGGACCTTCCTGCGCGGCCCCGTCGCGGCATTGCGCCAGCTGGGCAAGTTCCGCGAGCGCGGACCGGACACCGAGACCACGCACAACCCCGCCGGCGCCTGGATGGTGGTGGTCCTGCTCGGCCTGCTGGCGGCGCAGGGCGTGTCGGGGCTGATGGCCAACCACGATGTCGGCTTTACCTATTCGCAGCACGGGCCGCTCGCGAACTGGGTCAGCGAGGCGACCTCGGAGCGCATGACCAACCTGCATGCCTGGCTGATCAACATCCTGCTGCTGGCGGTGCTGGTGCATGTGCTGGCGATCTTCGCCTATCGGCTGGTGAAGGGGCACGACCTGGTGGTGCCGATGATCACCGGGGTGAAGACCATGCCGGAGTCGCACGCGAAGCCGCCGCGGCTGGCGCACCCGATGCTGGGCGTGGCGCTGCTGGCGGTGGCGGCGTTCGGCGTGTGGTATGTCAGGCGCCTGGGGATGGGCGCCTGACTGCTAGCCGCGCGGATGCGCCCGAGGGCGCGCCCGCGCAGGGGTGGTTCAGCGCGCCGGGCCGCGATAGGGGCGGTGGCAGGTGCCGCAGGTCGCCCCGGTCTGGTTGAAGGCGGCCGTGGTGGCCGCGACATCGCCCGAGGCCGCGGCCGCGCGCAGCACACCCAGCTGGGTGATCATGTTCGCGTTCACCTGCTCGAATCCGGCGCGGTCGGACCAGATGGTCGGCAGGGCGCGGGTCTCGCCGGTGCCGCTGCCGGCGGGGAACAGCGCGGGCAGGCCGCGGTAGAAGGCGATCATGGCATCCACGCGTTCGACCAGCGGGCGGGTGTCGCCGCGCGCATCGGTCACCGCCTTGATGGCCTCCATCTGCCGGCCCATGCCGCGCAGGCCCTCGCGCCGCTGCGCGATGACATCCTGCGCGAATGCCGCGCCGGCCGTGCCCATCGCCATGATGGCGGCCCCAGCCATGATCCAGGTCTTCATTCAGCACTCCCCTCGTTGAGGCTCATGTCGCCGCGCGGATGCGCGATGCGAGGATGCGCGCGCATGCGCGACGGGAGGATGGGGGCACCGGCGCGGATCGGCAATGACCCGCGGCGATGGTAGCTGCCGGGACCCGCTTGCGGCGGCGGGGGCGGGCCGCTATACCGCGCCACCGCAGCGCGGGCGGCTGCCGGAGTGTAGCTCAGCCTGGTAGAGCACTGTGTTCGGGACGCAGGGGCCGGAGGTTCGAATCCTCTCACTCCGACCAAATCCCGCCCGCGCCATGGCGAAGGCCCCCTGAGCGATCAGGGGGCCTTTTTCGTGGCCGCGCCGAAGCGTTTCCTTTCCCCCGCGACGCATCGGCGCCAGGCTGCGCGGCATGATCCGCTTGCTGGCCCTTTGCCTTGCCCTGGCCCTGCCCGCCGCCGCCCAGCCGGGCCTGCCGCAGATCGCGCCAGGCACGCCCTATGGCGATGCCCGCGCCGCCCTGCTGGCCGCGGGCTGGCAGCCGCTGCGTGACCCCGAGGCCGACCGCTGCCTCCCCACCGACCGCCGCTGCGCTGGCCGGCCCGAGATGGTCGCCTGCGCCGGGACCGGCATGGCGCAGTGCCTGTTCGCCTGGCAGCGCGGGGGCATGGCGATCGAGGTCGTCACGGCCGGCGAGGACGCGCAGGTGACTGGGGTGCGTCGCCGCTGAGCGGCGCGGGGGGGCAATCGCCGCTGAGCGGCGCTGGGGGTCAATCGCCGGTGAAGCGGCGCCGCGCTGCATTGTCGCTGAAGCGGCGCCCTATCGCACCGCCCAGACGATCAGCCGCTTGGCCGGCCAGACCCAGGCGATGCCGGCCACCGCGAAGAAGACGAACTGCACCATCCAGTGCAGCCCGAGGACATGGTCCGCCAGCAGCAGCACGACGACGACATAGGCGATGAAGCCGGCCAGGCCGGCCAGCAGGGCGATGGTGGAGCGCGACATGCCTGCCATCTGCCGTCTGCGAGCCGCTTCGCCAAGCCCCGGCGGATGCGCAGCCAGCGGGCTTCCCTCCCGCGCCCAGGAAGGCTAGCGAAGCGTCCGGCAACCGGATGGGCAGACAGCAGACGTGACCACCGACGGCATCGACCTCAAGGCCCATATCCGCGGCATCCCGGATTTCCCGAAGCCCGGCATCCTGTTCTACGACATCTCGACCCTGCTGCGGCACGGGCCGGCTTGGCGCGCGGCGGTGGCGCGGATGGCGGAGATTATCGCGCCGCACAAGCCGGACGTTCTGGCGGGAATCGAAAGCCGTGGCTTCCTGGTGGCGGCGCCGCTGGCGCTGGAACTCGGGCTTGGCTTCGTGATGCTGCGCAAGCCGCGCAAGCTGCCGGGGCTGACCATCGGGCTGAACTACGCGCTCGAATACGGCACCGACCGGATCGAGATGCAGGCCGACGCCATCCAGAAGGGCCAGCGCGTGGTGCTGCTCGACGACCTGCTGGCGACCGGCGGGACCATGGCCGCGGGGATCTCCCTGTTGCGCCAGGCGGGGGCGGAGGTGCCCTGCGCGGCCGCGCTGATCGAACTGACCTTCCTGGGCGGGCGCGCGCGCCTGGATGTGCCGTTCGAGGCACTGGTCGCCTACGACGAATAGACGCACGGCTGATCCCAGCGGCCGATGTCATCGACAGCTGGCATGCGCTTCACGTCGCACTACTGCGCCGGTCGGAACCCTCCGGGTTCCGTGGCTTTCGCCGGACTGCCGGCGCCGCCGGTCGGGGCGCTCGGCACGAGCCAGACGCCCGTGCCGCCAGCCGTCACACCGCCGGCCAGAGGTCCGAGAACTGCCCCTGCAGCAGGTCGACCTTGGCTTCGATCACGGTCGACCAGTCATCCGACAGGATGCCGCCGGTGTCGCCGGAATTCGGGTTCCAGGACCACCAGGTCCAGCTCATGCCTTCCTCGCCGGCCGGGATGTCGATGCTGCCATTGGCATCGAAGTCACCATCCATGTAAGCCAGTAGCTTCTCGAGGAAGGGCAGGTCCTTGGGGTCCTGCAGCTTGCTGCCGAATTCGCCCACCATGATCGGGGCGATGTCCTGTTCGTAGATATAGCCCCAGAATTCCTCGAAGCGGGCGGGCAGGTTGTTGGGGAAGTCAGCGCCCTGGAACCACGGCTGGGCGTAGATGGAATTGCCGTATTCATGCGGCGAATAGACGACCTTGTTCGGCGTGTTCAGCTCCACCTGGTCGAAGGCCACGCCCTTGAGGTTGCCGCCCCACCAGGTGTTCGACCCGCCATAGGTCTCGACCCCCTCCACGAAGATCAGCCAGTCGTCGTTGACCGAATGGATGGCGTTGCCGGCGCGCTCGGCCGCGGCCGCCCAGTCATTGGCGCCGCCGCCGCCCCACACCGCGTTGTGCGGTTCGTTCGCGAGATCGGCGCCGATCACCGCCGGATTGCCGGCATAGCGCGCGGCCAGCATCTTCCAGCCGTCGATCCATTGCTGCTCGGTATAGCCGCCATCGACCCAGAGCCCGTTCGGGTTCGGCCCCGGCCCCGCCGCGCTGCGGTGGCTGTCGAGGATGATCCGCATGCCAAGCTCGCCGGCCTTGTCCACGATGCGGTCCAGGATCTGCAGCGCCGACAGCCCCGCAAGGTCGGGGTTCAGCCCGAAATTGATGCCGTTGGGCACCTTCCCCGGCTGCAGCGATTCCAGCGAGAAGGGCAACCGGATGGTGTTGAAGCCGGTGTCGGCCATCTGCTCCATCATGTCCGACCAGTTGCGCGCCCACAGCCCGTGCGGCGTGTAGGTGTCGGATTCCATGCCGAACCAGTTCACGCCGGTGATGCGGACGGCATCGCCATTCTCATCGACGATCTGGTTGCCGTCGGTGGAAAGGAAGCCCGACGGTCCCGCCGGCCTGTCGTCATTGCCGATGGTCGCGATGCCGGTGTTGTCGCGGATGGTCGCGTTGGTCGGGCTGCTCAGGAGCAGCTTGAAGGTCTCGTCCACCTCAATCGCCTCGTCGCCGCGGATGGCGACGGTGATGGTCTTGCTGGTCTCCCCGGCTGCGAAGGTGAGCGTGCCCGACCGAGCGACGTAATCCTCGCCGGCCAGGGCCGTGTCATTCGCGGTCGCGAAACGCACGCTGACCGCCTGGTCCCAGGCCTTGTTCAGCGTGACGGTGAAGACCGCGTTGGTGGTGCCCGCGTCGCCCTCCACGACCGAGACATCGTTCACGCCGATGGTCGGGCGCGTATCGGTGTCGGTGATGATGGCAATGCCGGTGCCATCGGCGATGGTCGCGCCGGTGGGGTTGCTCAGCACCACCGAGAAGCGCTCGGTCGCCTCCGCCACCCGGTCGCCGACCACGGCGACGGCGATGGTCTTGACCGTCTCGCCGGCAGCGAAGGTGATCGCGCCGGTGGTCGCGGCGTAGTCGCTGCCCGCGCGCGCGGTGATATCCTGCGTGGCGAAGCCGACCGTCACCGCCTGGGTCCAGGCCTTGGACAGGCGGATGGTGAAGACCGCGTCGGTGGTGCCGGCATTGCCCTCGGTCAGGCTGACATCGTTGATGCGCAGCGAAGGCGGGGTGTCGTCGTCGTTGATGCGCCCGATGGCGGTGCCGTCGGCGATAGTGGCGCCGGTCGCGTTGCTCAGCAGCAGGCTGAAGGTCTCGTTGGCCTCGATGGCGGTGTCGCCGTTCACCACGATGCGGACGACCTTGCTGGTCTCGCCGGCGGCGAAGGTCAGCAGCCCGGATTGCGCGACATAGTCCGACCCGGCCATGGCGGTGCCGTTCGCGGTGCCATAGGCGACCGTGACCGGCGCGGCCGAGGCCTCGGACAGCTTCACGGTGAAGGCCATGCGCTTGATGCCGGAATCGCCCTCGGCGATCGCCACATCGGCGACCGTCAGGCTGGGCAGCGGCACCGGCCCGCCGTTGCCGACAACGAAGACGTCAGGCAGCGGGTCATCCGTGGCCGAGCCCAGGAAGCCGAAGGACGCCACCTGGCCGGGCGCCAGAGCGCCGTTCCATTCGGCATTGCCGATGACATAGGTGTCGCCGACATGGCTGATGATCCGGGCATTCCAGATCTGGGTGATGAGGAAGTCGGCCTCGAAGGTGATGGTCCAGCCCTGCAGCCCGCCCGTGCCGGCAGTCAGGCCGACGGCGGCATTGAAGCCCGCGGCCCAGCGGTCGACGATGGAATAGGAAACGGTCTGGCTCATGGTTATGCTGGTTCCGTAATGCTCTGGCCCACCGATGGGGCACGCCACGCAGTCTGTATAGATTAATTCGGTAAGTTCACAAAAAAGATACCAAACGTCCTACTTTCCCGCGGAATGGGCGCCGGCCACCCGCCAGATCGGCCCGACCAGCAGGCTGCACAGCACCACCCGCACCAGGTGGAAGCCCAGTACCAGCGGCACCGCCAGGTCGAGCGCCTTGGCCGTGATGGCCATCTCCGGCATGCCGCCCGGCGCCATGCCCAGCATGACCGCCACCGGCGGGAGCCCCGCGAGCCAGCCCAGCGCCAAGCCCAGGACTCCCAGCAGCACGGAAATCACGACCGCCGAGACCAGCCCCGCCACCGCATGGCGCCGCGGCCCGCCGGCCAAGGCACGCGGGGTCAGGCGCAGCCCCAGGCTGGCCCCCATCGCGACCTGCGCGGCATCGACCAGCCAGCGCGGCACGGAGGATGGCAGCGTGCCGGTGCCCGCGAGCAGCATGGCCAGCAGGCAGGGTGCCAGCATCGCCCCGTTCGGCAGCCCCGCCCGGATGCCCAGCGCCGCCACCGCCGCCCCGCCGGCCAGCAGGACTGACAGCCCGCCCCAGGCGAAGGGCGGCAGCGCGGCGCTGAAGGCGCCATCGCGCCCACCTTCGGCAAAGATCGCGACAAGCGGCGGGAAGATCAGCACCACCATGGCCATCCGCAGCGTCTGCGCCAGCAGCACCGGGGGCACCTGGGCGCCGGCGCGCTCGGCCAGCACGGTCATGGTGACGATGCCGCCCGGCACCGAGGCATAGTAGGCGGTGCGCGCATCGCTGCCGCCGATGCGCCGGTGCAGGGGCGCGACGGCAAGCCCCGCCACGATCGACAGCAGCCCCCCCGCCAGGATGGCCGGCAAGGCGCCGGTCACGGCGCCGAGCACCGCCGGGGTGAAGCTCTGCCCCAGGCCGAGGCCGAGCACCAGCAGCCCGACCGGGTGCGCGGCGCGCGGCACCGCCACCGCCTCCCGCCAGCCGAGATAGGCGGTGGCAATCATCGCCCCCACCATCCAGCCGAGCGGCAGGCCGAGCGCATTGAGCAACCCGCCCGCCAGCACGGCCAGCAGCAGCGTTCTGAGGTAGGCATCGGGCGGCGGGGAATCGGGTGTCGGGGGATGGGGCACGGTGATGGGTGCAGCGTCGCCGCTTGCGGCGCGGGGGTCAAAGAGACGCTTGCGGCGCGGGGGGGGTCAAAGGCGCCGCTTGCGGTGCGGGTGCAAAGGCGCCGCTTGCGCTGCGGGGGGTCGAATGCGCCTGCTGCGGCGGCTGGGTCAAAGCACGGGGGGCGGTGCGGGGGTCAAGGCATTGGTGGCGGCGCGGGTCAATCTGTCGCCCGCGTCACCCTTCCTTAACCTTCGTCTTGCACCATGGGATGGGAGCACAGACATGACCCCCGACCTTGCCCTGCGACCCCTTCCCGCCAGCGACCCGCCCCGCGCGCCCGTGCGCGCGGCCGGTCCGGACCGCGATGCCGGCGCCGCCCCGCCACCCGCCGCCCCGGCCACACCGAATCCGCGGATGCGGCTCGATGGCAGCCTTGGGATGGTGGTGATCGAATTCCGCGACGCCGTCGGCGACGTGGCGAACACCATTCCCACGCCGCGCCAGATCGCCGCCTATCGCGCTGCGGCGGTGTCCGACGCGCCGGTACCGGTCGGCGTGGTGGCGCGCCCGGTGCCCGGCGTCAGCGCCCCTGCGTTGGCTGAACTGCCAGAACGGCCACCGGCACTCGCGCAGGCGGAACCCGTCGCAGCGCAGTGAAGTCCGCGCGGCACGCCAGCGCGCTCAGCCGCGCGCGACCAGCCCCTGCGCCACCTGCTCGTTCACTTCGATGAGGAAGGCGATGTCGGGATCGCCCAAATCCATCTCGCGCTGCACGCAGCGGCCCAGCGAGATCAGCCCCGCGCGCATCGGCGCCGGCAGCTGGTTGGCGGGGTCGGCCAGCGCGGATTCCACCGCGAGCCAGAGCCGCCGGTTGTCCGCCACCGCGCGCACGCGCGCCGACCCGTCCGGGTCCTGCTGCACGGCGCGCAGCCCGCCGGTCACCCGGCGGAAGATGTCGGCTTCCTGTTCGCGCGGGTCGCGCGCAGCGCGTGCGGCGCCATAGGCGCGCACGATATCGGCCATGGTCACGATGCGTCCTCCTCGGCCAGGATGGAGGGCGGTGCGACGCCCATCACCACCTCCTCATGCCGCATCACCCGGCGCGTCAGCTTGAGCGCCTGGTAGCATTCATCGGATTCGGCGGCCGAGAGCGCCCGGTCGAGCAGATCCCGCGCCAGCGTCGATGTGGTGGCGGCCTGGAAATCCGCGATCAGGCGGCGGGCGATGGCGAGGCCGGCCTCGCGCTCGTCCTCGTCGCCGATATAGGCGGTCTGAAGGGCGAAATAGATGCGCCGCGCCGGCGTATTCGCCGCCTCGGGCGTCATCAACTGCTTGCCGAACAGGAAGCGCGCCTTCGCCGTGAGTTCGATCCGCGCGCGATTGCGGAACCGTATCGGCGCGCCGTTGACGACCATGAGGTCGCCCTGCCGGAGTTCGAGCACCAACGTGGACATCCTGTCCTCCCGGGGGGTTTGTGTCGGTGCGGCGCCGGCGGGGGCCGACGCCGCCCGGGAGATCAGCGGAACAGGCTCAGCAGGGTCTGCGGCGCCTGGTTCGCGATGGACAAGGCCTGCGTGCCGAGCTGCTGGCGGATCTGCAGCGACTGCAGCCGCGCCGATTCCTTGGCGAGGTCGGCGTCGATCAGCGCGCCCATGCCCGCTTCCAGCGCATCGGCCTTGTCCTTGTTGTAGGAGATCTGGGCATCGATGTAGCGGGCATCGGAGCCGAAGGTGTTCAGCGCATTGCTGATCGCCGACTGCACCGTGTCGAAGTCGCCGCCATCGGCCAGCGCCGCCTGCGCCGCCGCCGCATCCGTGGGCGCCGCCGCCACGATCAGCGTGCCCGCGCCATCCACCGAGGTGATGGTGTAGGTCGTGCCGCTCTCGTTGCGGGTGGTGGTGATATCGCCGCCGGGCGCGGCCGTCGCGAGCAGCGTGCGGCCATTATAGGTCGCGTCGTCGATGAAGTTGGTGATCTGCGTCTGCAGCGCGGTGTACTGCGCCTCGTACTGCGCGCGCTGGTCGGTGTTCAGCGTATCGTCGGCCAGGCGGACCAGCGTCTCGCGCACCTTGATCATGGTGTCCGAGACCTTGTTCAGGCCAGACAGCGAGGTGTCCAGGATGCCCTTCACGCCGCCCAGCTGTTCGTTGGCGGCGGACAGGCCCGCGACATCGGCACGCACCGCCTGCGCCACCGCGAAGGCCGCGCCGTCATCCTTCGCGTCGTTGACGCGCAGGCCGGTCGAGATGCGCTTCTGGGTGACGTTCAGTGCCTCATTCGTGCGATTGAGGGACTGCAGCGCGACCATCGCGCCGAGATTGGTGTTGACGGAATTGAGCGACATACGGGGTCTTCCCCTGGATCCGATGGCCCCCGTTCATCTTGACCGATGCAGGGGCCGGGTTGCGCGCCGCGTCTTGCGGTGTCGATCAAATCATGCCGCCACCGCGGTTAAGGGAGCCTGAATCCGCCCACCACGATCACAGGAAGCGCGTCAGCGTCAGCCCCGATGTCACCGAGATCGCGCGGTAGGACGCCTCGAGCTGCGTCTGCGTCGCCTGCAGGCGGCTGATCGTCTCGGCCATGTCGACTTCCTCGATGGCCGCGACCTGGCCGGTCAGCGCGACATTCACCTCGGCATGGCGCCGCGCGGTGGTCTCCAGTCGCTGCTCCACCGCGCCCAGCGCACCGCGTTCCTCGCCCAGGGCGTCGATCGCGCTGCGCATGCCCTCGCGCAGGGTGGCGACGAAATCGGTGAAGTCGGCGCCGAGCGCCGCCTGCGCCGGATCCAGCGCGGCAAAGCCCGCCAGCCCGCGCAGGATGTCGCGCGCCCAGGATCCGGTCGTCTCGCCCTCGCTGGTGGCGGCCGCGTTGCGGTTGGCGAACACGCCGTATTCCACGCGCTCGCCCTCGGCGGCCGGCACGGCGCGACGCGCCTCGCCCAGCCCCTGCACCGGGTCCGACAGGAAGGCCGAGAACGGCGTGGTGCCGGCCGCATCCGATTGCGCGGCGGCCAGCGTCGCCGCCGAAACCGCGGCCGCATTGCCGCCGCCCAGGCCCGCCACGGCGGCGGCGATGTCGGTCGCGAGGCCGCTGGCCATGATGTTGCGCGGGTCGGGCACCGGCGGGTTGGCGCTGTCCGTGCCGCCGAAGATGTATTCCCCGGCGTAGCGTTCGTTCAGCAGGTTCGCGACCTCCTCCATCGCTGCGCGCGCCTGCGCCGCCACGGCCGAGATGCGAACGTCCGAGGTGCCGTCCATGCGGATGGCCTCGGTGTAGAATTGCGTCGCGATCTCCGACAGCCGGCCCAATGCCTCCTGCGTCACCTCGCTGCGCGCCAGCGCGCGGGAGATCGTGCCCTGCCAGGCCTCGCGGCGCGCGATGTCGGCGCGCAGGTCGACGGCGCGGCGCGCCTCGGGCGCGATGTCGCCGTATCCGGGCCCCTTGCGCCCGTCCGAGACCTGGCGCGTCAGCACGTCCAGCTTGGCGCGCAGCGCCGCCGCGCCGTGGTCCAGCCGCCCGATCGACCCGATGCCGTTCATCGCCTCACCTCACCGCGCCCAGCAGCGCGTCCCACATGGCCTGCACCGTGCTCATCACCCGCGCGTTCGCCGCGTAGGCGTTCTGCAGCGTGACCATCGCCGCCATCTCGGTGTCCACATCGACACCGGATCGCTGCCGGAAGCGCGCCTCCAGCCCCTGCATCATCGACTCCGCGCTGGCGAGCGCCGCGCTTGCGGCGTTGCGGTCCGCGGTATGGGCGGCGGTCAGCAGCGCGGCATAGCCCTCGAGCGTCGGTGGCGCGCCGAAGGGCGAGGAGAGCGTGCCGTCCGGCCCCAGCCCGCTGGTCGCGATCGGCGTCCAGGCAGCGCCGTCCTGTGCCTGCGACCCGAAGGTATAGTCCAGCACGCGGTCAAGCATGGTGACGAAGGATGCCGGCCCGCCCAACGGGTTGGGCGTGAAGGCCGATGGCCCGGCCGGGTCGCCGGCCACCGCATGCGTGCCGTCGCGCAGCAGCGCGGGGGTGGCTTCGACCGCGGCGTTCACGCGCATGGTGCCGGCGAAGCCGATCATGGCGCTGCCGGCATAGGGCACGGCGGTATCGGGCACCGCGCCGGTGGCGTCGGTGAACAGGCGCAGCCCCTGCACTTCGAAGCGCGCGGCGATGTTCGCCGCCGCGACATCGAGCTCGGACTGGTAACGCGGCAGCGTCTGGTCGCGCAGTGCGACATATTCCGCCAGCCGCCCGCCGGCCAGCGCGCCGGTCACGTCCTGCCCGCCCAGCATGATGCCCGGGATGGTCCCGCCCGCGCCGTGATAGGCGGACGGCCCGACCAGCGCATCGGCGGTGGAGAAGGCGTCCGTCTTGGCATCGAGCGGCAGGACGATGCCGTTGCGCGCGACCAGCACCAGCGCGCCGTCGTCGCGCTTGAGCGCGCGCACCTCGATCGATTCCGACAGCGTCGCGATCGCGGCGTCGCGGCGGTCCTCCAGCGCGGCGGCGGAACCGACCAGCGCGATCTCCTCGCGGATGCGCGTGGTCAGGTCGGCGACCTGGCGCAGCGCGTCGTTGATGCGCGCCACCTCGGCCACCACGCCGTCCTGCGCCTGCTGGCGGGCATCGGTGACGGCGCGCGAGACCTCGTTGAAGCGGGTGGCGAGCGCGGTCGCGTCCATCACCACCGCGGTCTGGCGGCCGGCCTCGGCGGGGTCGGCGCGCAAATCCTCGAAGCCGGTCCGCAGGGCGGCGGTCAGGTCGCCCAAGCCATCGCCGTTCTCGGGGTTGCCGTGCGCGGTCTCGATGCCCTGCAGCAGGCGCTGGCGGACCTCGGCGCCGGCGGCGGCGGCGCGGCGGCTGTCGAGCTCGGTGACCAGCGCCTCATCCACGTCGCGCGAGGGGGCGAGCGAGCGCACGCCGGTGCCGTCCTGGCCGATGACGACGGCGCGCGCGGCAACGGTCTTCTTGGTGTGCCCGATGGTCTCGGCATTGGCGACGTCGTTGGCCGAGGCGGCCAGCGCGCGCTGCGTGTGCAGCAGTCCCGATCGGGCGGTGGCGAGGGCGGCGTCGAGGCCCATGGTGGTCGGTTCCTAACCAGCGTGCATCAGCGGCACGCGCTGCCCGGCCGCGTCAGCGGCGCATGTTGCCGCCGCGGAGCCAACTCTCGCCGCGTCAGCGGCGCATATTGATCGTGTCCTGCAGCATCTCGTCCGATGCCGTGACGATGCGCGTATTCGCCGTATAGGCGCGCTGCGCCACGATCAGCTTCGAGAACTCGGCGGCGATATCCACGTTGGATCGCTCGATCGACCCCACCGCCAGCCGCCCCGACCCGTTCGAGGCGGCGTCCGAGGTCCGCGCCTCGCCGGATTCCAGCGTCCGCATGAAGGCCTGGCCATCGAGGCGCTGGAGCATGTCGGGCGCGTTGAAGGTGGTGATCGGCACGCGCGCGATGACCCGCGCCTGGCCGTTGTCGTAGTTGATCGCAACATCGCCGTTCTCGCGCACCGTGGTCGAGGAATAGCCGCCCAGCGGCACGCCATCCTGGTCGAGGTTCCGCAATTCGTATTCGTCGCCGGCATACTGCGTGACGCCGCGCGCGGCGCCGAAGGCCCCGACATTCAGCGTCATGGTCTGCGGCCCCTGGCCGAAATCCGCCTCGAAGGTGATCAGGGCGGGGTCGCCCAGGACCGCCGCGGCACCCACCATCGAGCCGGTCGCATTGGCGAATTCGCCGACCGTGCCGTCGGCCACCGGCGTGCTGGCCGCCTGGCCGAAATTGAGGTCGATGGTGCCGAGCGAGCCGCCGCCACCCGGCGCCGTGATGTCGAGCGTCCAGACATTCGCCGCGGTCGGCGTCCAGGTGAGCGTCAGCGGCTGCAGCGCGCCCAGGCTGTCATAGACGTTGCGCGTGGTGCTGGCGGGCTCGGTGCCGCCCGCGGGCAGGTTGGCGGAGATCTCGATGTTGCCGGTGGCGATCGGGTTGAACACCAGTTCGCTGACGCGGATCGGCTGGATCTGCGTGCGGTCGGGCTCGCCATCGGCATCGACGGGCCAGCCGCGCAGGAAGTAGCCGGACCCGTTCACCATGTAGCCGTTGCGGTCCATCTGGAAGTCGCCGGCGCGGGTGAAGAACTGCCGTTCGTCGAAGGTCACCTGGCCATTGGCGCTGCCGGTAGGCAGCGCGACCGAGAAGAAGCCCTGCCCGGCGATGGCCAGCGCGATCGGGTTCTCGGACTGCTCGACCGTGCCCTGGATCGTGTTGGTGTAGTCCGGCCGCGCCACCACCGATCCGGGCCGGTGCACCTGCTGGGTGCTGTCGGTCAGGAACGACACGAAGTTGGTGTCGGTGCGCTTGAAGCCGACGGTCTGGCTGTTGGCGACATTGTCCGAGACATGCCCGAGCGCCCGCGCCTGGGCCGTCAGGCCGCTGATCGCGGTGGTCATGGAACCGAACAGGGACATCGGGCTCTCCGTGGCGAGGGCGGGCGGTGGCCGGAGGCGGGGCAAGCGACATGCCAGCGCAGGCACGCCGCCGCGCTGGCGGGTGCTGCCGGGCGGCGGCAGAAGCGTCCGCCGGGGCGGCAGAAGCTGCCGGGGCGCGCGGGCCGCCGGGCGTGGTTCCGCTGGCCCGGCGCTTGCGGGGCATTGGGCACGACGCAATGCCCGCCCTGCAGGAGGCCCCCGCCCATGGACATCGCCGCCGGCGCCCTACCGGGCCCTGCCGCAGCAGCCCTTGCGGCGGCAGTGCCGACGGCAACGGCGATGCCGGCGGGGACGCAGGGTTGCTTTGCCGCGATCCTCGCGCAGGCAGGCGGCGCCATGCCGCCAGCGCCGGTGCCGGGCGCATCCGTCGGCAACCCGCCGGACGCACCGGCCAATCCGCTGGTTGCGGGCGGCATCCCGGCCGCGACGCCGCCACCGACCACCGTGCCCGCGCCGCCGACCACCGTGCCCGCGCCGCCGCAGGCCGCCGCAGCGCTGACCGCGCTCGCGCTGTCGCCCACCACCACGACCATGCCGCCGCCCGACACAGCCGGGTCGGCCGCAACCGCGCCACCTGTCACCGCCGCCCCCGCACCGCCCGCCACGGCCGTGGCGCCCGCGTCGCTCCCGGAGGCCGCGGCGCCGGTCCCGCCGGAACCCGTCAGCGCGGACCCGCCGGTCGCCCCCGAGGCGCCGGAGCCGCAGGACGCAGAGACCGATGCTGGGCCGCAGCCCACACCGGATGCCGCCGCGCCAGCACCGGCGCCGCAGGTCGCGCCAGCGCCGCCCGCGCCGACAACGACGGCGATCGCCGCGGGTTCGACCCCGCCGCAGACCAGCGCGCCAGCCCCGGCGCCCGGCATCGCCGTGGCGGCGCAACCGCCGCGCATCGACCCGCCCGGCGGCACCGCGGCCGTTCCGGCAGCGCACGTCGTCGCCCCCCTCGCGCGCCAGCCCGGCACCGTGGCGGCCATCGAGGATCCGGCGCCGAAGCCCTTGCCGCGCAGCGCCGCCACCGCCACGCCGCATCCGACCGGCCTGCCGCGCGAGGCGAGCGCGCAGCCGGCCGACCCTGCGCCGACTGACGCTGCGCCCGCCATCGCCCCCGCGCTCGATGCGCAGCCGCAGCTGGATGCGCGGCCGGCCGCCGGCCTCGACGCGCGCCGCCAGGCCGACATGCCGCCTGCGCCGCGCAACGATGCCGCGCCCGGCACGCCCCTCGCAGCGCCTGTCGAATCCGCCGCGCGGCCGGCCGAACCCGTCGGCACCGAGGCACCCCGCGCGCCACCGCCATCCGCCCCGGCGCGCCAGGTGGTGCCCGCGGTGGTCGCCGTCGCGATCGGCGGAGCGGGCCGCATCACGGTCATGCTGGAACCAGGCGAGCTCGGCCGTGTCGAGATCAGCGTGGAACGGCAGAATGATGCGCCGCAGGTGGTCATCCTGGCCGAACGCCCGGAAACCCTCGCGCTGTTGCAGCGCGACCAGCGCGAGCTGGACCGCGCCCTGACCCAGGCCGGGTTGCAGGCGGAAGGTCGCGCACTGTCCTTCGGGCTGAGCGGCGGCGATGGCGGTTCCGGCCAGCCGCAACGCCGGCGCGACGCGCCCGCGAACGACGGCGCGGCACGCGGCGTGCAAAGCCCCGATGCCACGACGCCGCCGCCACGGCGCATCGCCGTGTCGCTGCTCGACCTCGCCATCTGACAGGAGGCAACGCATGTCCGGAGCGATCACCGGGACCACCGCCGCGACCGGCGCGGCCGCCAGCAACACGCGCCTGGCCGGGGACTTCAACACCTTCCTCACGCTGCTGACGACGCAGTTGCAAAACCAGAGCCCGACCGACCCGCTCGACGCAAACCAGATGACGAACCAGCTGGTGCAGTTCGCCTCGGTCGAGCAGCAGATCGCGATGAACCAGAACCTCGAGCGGCTGATCGGGCTGCAGCAGGCCTCGCAGCTCACCGCCTCGGCGCCGCTGATGGGCCGGCGGGTCGAGGTCGAGGCCGACCAGCTTCCGCTGCAGAACGGGCGCGGCGAAGTCCGCCTGCCGGTCGCCGGCACCGCGCGCTATGCCGAGATCACCGTGAGCGACACCAGCGGGCGGACGCTGCGCCAGCAGTTTGTCGAGCTCGGCACCACCCCGACCGCCTGGAACTGGGATGGCCGCGACATCTCCGGCCGCACGCTGACCGACGGCACCTATCGCGTGAGCGTCGCCGGGCGCGGCGTGAACGGCGAGGCGGTGGCCTTGCCCTTCACCGTGGCCGGCACCGTGACCGGCGCAGAGCAGCGCAGCGGCACGTTGAGCCTGTCGATCGGCGGGCTGGCGGTCGGCTTCGACAAGGTGCGCCGCCTGATACCCGAGACCTGACGCGGCGCCGTTAACCGCCCCGCAACCCCGACCCGGCAAAGTCTGCCGCGGCGGCAGGAGGCGGCCTTCGGATGCGGCGGATGCGTCGAATGCGGGAGATGCGGCGGGCGGTTGATGGTGCTCGGCAGCCGGTATGGCTGGCGTGAGCGCGCTGCTGACGCAGTTGCGCGCGCTGGGGCCGGTTCGCCTGGCGCTGATGGGCGGCGCCGGGATCGCGGTGCTCGGGCTGCTGGCATGGCTCGTGCTGCGCGCCGGCGCGCCGCCGATGGCGCTGCTCTATGCCGACCTCGACCCGCGCGATGCCGGGCAGGTGGTGGCGGCGCTGGAACGCGCCCGCGTGCCGCACCGCATCGAGGCCGGCGGCAGCCGCATCCTGGCCCCCGAGGAACAGATCCCGCGCCTGCGCCTGACGCTGGCGCGCGAGGGCCTGCCGCAGGGCGGGTCGGTCGGCTACGAGATCTTCGACCGCAGTGAATCGCTCACCACCACGCCCTTCCAGCAGGATGTGAACCGGCTGCGTGCGCTGGAGGGCGAGATTGCGCGGTCGATCCGCCAGCTGGCCGGCGTGCGGGCGGCGCGCGTGCACCTGGTGCTGCCGCGGCGCGAGGCCTTCTCGCGCGAGCGCGGCGACGCCCAGGCCAGCGTCGTGCTGACCATGCAGGGCGCGCAGCGGCTCGACCGCGAGGGGGTGCAGGCGGTGCTGCACCTGGTCGCCACCGCGGTGCCGGGGCTGCGGCCGCAGAACGTGTCCATCGTGGATTCCCGCGGCGCGCTGCTCGCCCGCGGCGGGCAGGCCCTGGCCGGGCCGGGCGCGGCGCAATCGCAGGAGGAAATTCGCCGCGGCCACGAACTGCGCATCGCCCGCGCGGTCGAGGACATGATGGAACGCACGCTCGGCCCCGGCCGCGTGCGCGCCGAGGCGTCGGTCGAGATGGATTTCGACCGCGTGCAGACCACCGAGGAGCGCTTCGACCCCGAAAACCAGGTGCCGCGCAGCCAGCAATCCGTCCAGGAGAACAGCCGCAATTCCGAAGGCGGGCCGACCACCGTGCAGAACAACGTTCCCGGCGCCGACCCCAATGCGGCGGCCGGCGGCGGTTCGCAGGAAAGCCGGCAGGAGGAGACGACCAACTTCGAGATCGGCCGCACCACCCGCAACACGGTGCGCGAACACCCCGTCGTGCGCAGGCAATCCGTCGCGGTGCTGGTGGATGGCGTGTGGGAACCGGGGGCGGATGGCGCGGCCGCCACCTTCCGCGAACGCACGCCCGAGGAAGTGGCGCGCATCGCATCCCTGGTGCGCGGCGCCATCGGCTTCAACGAGCAGCGCGGCGACACGGTCGAGGTGGTCTCGCTGCGCTTCGCCGAGCCGCCGCCCGGCGCGCCCGAGGCCGGCGGCATGTTCGACCTGGCCTTCAGCAGCACGACCATCGCGCGGCTGGTGGAAAGCGGGCTGTTCGCGCTGGTGGCGCTGGTTGCCATCCTGCTGGTCGGGCGCCCGGCGGTGGGCCGTCTGGTGGCGCTGGCGAACCCGACGGCGCCGGCGGCCATTGCCGGCGGGGCGGCGGCGGCCTTGCCGGGCGCGGCGGGGTCGTCGGGCGCGGCCGCCCTGCCCGGACCGGAGGGCGGCGTGGCCGCCATTCCCGCCTCGCCGGAAGCCGATGCGATGGTCTCGATCGCGATGGTCGAGGGGCAGATGCGCGCCTCTTCCATCGCCCGCATGCAGGACCTGGTGGACCGCCACCCCGAGGAGAGCCTCGGCATGGTGCGCCGCTGGATGACGCCGGAGGGAGCCTGACCATGGCGGGACCGCTGACCGGCGCGCAGAAGGCCGCCACCTTCATGCTGGCGATCGGCGAGGACCATGCCGCACGCCTGTTCGCCAAGATGCATGAGGACGAGATCCGCGACATCTCGCAGGCCATGGCCAATCTCGGCACGGTGGCGGCAAGCGCGGTCGAGGACCTGTGCCGCGAATTCGCCGAGGGGCTGGGCCAGACGGGGAACCTGGTGGGGTCGTGGGAGACCACCGAACGCATGCTGCTGAAGACGCTGCCGCGCGACCGCGTCTCGCAGATCATGGAGGAAATCCGCGGCCCGGCCGGGCGCACCATGTGGGACAAGCTCGGCAACGTGAACGAGGCAGTGCTCGCGAACTACCTCAAGAACGAATACCCGCAGACCGTCGCCGTGGTGCTCACCAAGGTGAAGTCCGACCACGCCGCGCGCGTGCTGTCGCTGCTGCCCGAGAGCTTCGCGATGGAGGTGGTCATGCGGATGCTCCGCATGGAGACCGTCCAGAAGGAAGCGCTGGACGGCGTGGAGCGCACGCTGAAGGCAGAGTTCATGTCGAACCTGGCGCGCGCGCAGCGCCGCGACGCGCATGAGATGATGGCGGAGATCTTCAACAACCTCGACCGCCAGTCCGAGACCCGCATCCTGGCGGCGCTGGAGGAACGCAACCGCGACGCGGCCTCGCGCATCCGCGGACTGATGTTCACCTTCGACGACCTGGCGCGCCTCGATGGCGCCGGGGTTCAGGTGCTGATGCGCGCGGTGCCCAAGGAACAGCTGACGCTGGCGCTGAAGGGCGGGTCGGAGACGCTGCGCGACCTGTTCATCAAGAACATGAGCGAGCGTGCAGCCAAGATGCTCAAGGAGGACCTGGCGGGCCTGGGCCCGGTGAAGCTGCGCGAGGTCGACGAGGCGCAGGCGGCCATCGTTCTGATGGCCAAGGACCTCGCCGCGCAGGGCCAGATCCAGCTGCAGGACGGGCGTGAGGAGGAGATGGTCTACTAGCCATGGCCGACGCATTCGCCCCGATCGCGCAGGATGTCCGCACGGCCGGTTTTGCGCCGACCTTCCTGATCGCCGCGCTCGATGCGGCCCGGCGGGAGGCCGCCGCCGCCGAGGCGCTGCCCCCGCCAGAACCCGAACCCGACCCGGTCATCGCCGTGCTGGCCGAGGCGCGTCGCATAGCCTTCTCCGAAGGCCATGCCGCGGGGCTGCGCGAGGCAGAGGCCACCGCGCCGGCCATCGCCGCGCAGGCCGCCACGCTGGCGCTGGACGCGCTGCGCGCCGGCCATGCCGCCGCCGCCGAGGCCGCGCGCGATGCCGCCGAGGATGTCGCGCGCCTCGCACTCGCCATGCTGGATGCGGCGCTGCCGGGGCTCGCCGCGCAGAACGGCGCGGCGCTGGCGGCCGCCTTCGCGCGACGGCTTCGGCCCATGCTGGAATCCGCCCCCGAAGCGCGGCTGCTGGTGGCGCCCGGGCTGGCCGAGGCGACGCGCACGCTGCTCGGGACCGACACCATCGCCATCGAGGAAGACGCCGCGCTGCCGCCCGGCGATGCGCGCGCCGAATGGCGGTCGGGCGGTGCGGCACTCGACCTCGCGGCGCGGCGCCAGGCGATCCGCGGTGTTCTGGAAGCGGCCGGCCTCGGCCCCAGGGAGTAGACCATGTCCGGCAATACGAATTTCGAACCGCTCTCCGCCGCCAGCGAGGAGGCACGCCAGGCCGCCAACGGTCCGGTGCGCGAGCTGGAGGCGGTCTATGACATCCCGGTGCAGATCAGCGCCGTGCTGGGGCGCGCCACCATGCAGGTGTCGCAGTTGCTGAAGCTGGGGCGCGGCGCGGTGGTGGAACTGGACCGCAAGCTGGGCGAGGCGGTGGACATCTATGTCAACAACCGCCTGGTGGCGCGCGGCGAAGTGGTGATGGTCGACGACAACCGCCTGGGCGTGACCATGACCGAGATCGTGAAGTCGGACCGGGGGGTCTGACCATGGCGCGCGTGCTGGTCATCGGGTCCCTGGAGGCCGAACTCGGCACCGCCGCACGCATCGCGGCTGCACGGGGCGCGCGGATCGCGACCGCGGAGGGTGCGGCCGCCGGCCTCACGCGCCTGCGTGCCGAGGGGGCGGACCTGGTGCTGTGCGACGTGCGCCACGACGTGGGTTGGCTCGTGGCGCAGCTTGCGGGCGAGCGCATCGCCTGTCCGGTCATCGCCTGCGGCCGCCCGCAGGACGCCGATGCCGCGGTCCGCGCGATCCAGGCCGGTGCCAAGGACTTCCTGCCGCTGCCGCCAGATGCCGACCTGATCGCCGCCATGCTCCAGGCGGTGGCGGGCGAGCCCGACCGGCCGGTGGTGCAGGACCCGGGCATGGCCGCGCTGCTGGCGCGCGCCGAACAGGTGGCGCGCGCCGAAGCCTCCGTCCTGATCATGGGCGAGAGCGGCACCGGCAAGGAGGTGCTGGCGCGCCACATCCACGCCGCATCGCGCCGCGCGCGCGGGCCCTTCGTCGCGCTGAACTGCGCCGCGCTGCCGGAAGCCCTGCTGGAATCGGAGCTGTTCGGCCATGAGAAGGGCGCCTTCTCCGGCGCCGTCGCGTCGCGCAAAGGCAAGTTCGAACAGGCAGAGGGCGGCACGCTGCTGCTGGATGAAATCGGCGAGATGGACCCGCGCCTGCAGGCCAAGATCCTGCGCGCCATCCAGGAACGCGAGATCGACCGGCTGGGCGGGTCCGCGCCGGTGAAGGTGGATGTCCGCATCCTGGCGGCGACGCATCGCGACCTCGCCACCGAAGTCGCGCGCGGGCGCTTCCGCGAGGACCTTTATTTCCGCCTGGCGGTGGTGCGGCTGCGCATCCCGCCGCTGCGCGAACGCCGCGGCGACATCCTGCCGCTGGCGCGCCACTTCGCCGAACGCTATGCGCGCGCCAATGGGTTGCCGGAACGCGGCCTGCTGCCGGCCGCCGAGGCGCTGCTGCTGGCGCATCCCTGGCCGGGCAATGTCCGCGAGTTGGAAAACACCCTGCACCGCGCCGTGCTGCTGGCGGAGGGCCACGCCATCGGGCCGGAGGCGATCGACCTGCTGGAATCCGCGCCGGTGCTGCATGTCGATGCCGTCGCGCCAAGCGCGCCGCCCGCCGCGCCAAACGTCACCGCCCTGGTCGGCCGCCGCGTCGATGACGTCGAGCGCGACCTGATCCTGGAGACGCTGTCGCACTGCCTGGGCAACCGCACCCGCGCGGCGGAGATGCTGGGCATCTCGATCCGCACGCTGCGCAACAAGCTGCATGAATACCGCGCGGCGGGTGTCACCGTGCCGCCGGTGCCGGGCCAGCCGCCTTATGCCATCCCGGCCGGGTAGCGCGTGAACGCACTGGTCCTTCCCGGCTGGCTGCGGCGCGCGCAGCCTGGCAATGACGTCACGCTGGCGCTCGGCGTGGTGGCGCTGCTGGTCGTGCTGGTGGTGCCGCTGCCGGTCGTGCTGCTGGACCTCGGGCTGGCGGCGTCGATCACCATCTCGGTGCTGGTGCTGATGACGGCGCTGTTCCTGCGCCGGCCGCTCGACTTCACGTCCTTCCCCACGCTGCTGCTGCTGACCACGCTGCTGCGCCTGGCGCTGAATGTCGCCACCACGCGCACGGTGCTGACGCATGGGCATGAGGGACCGCAGGCGGCGGGGCATGTGGTCTCGGCCTTCGGCGGCTTCCTGATGGGCGGGGACGTCGTGGTGGGGCTGATCGTCTTCGCCATTCTGCTGGTGGTGAACTTCATGGTCATCACCAAGGGTTCGGGGCGCATCGCGGAAGTGGCGGCCCGCTTCAGCCTCGATGCGCTGCCGGGCAAGCAGATGGCGATCGACGCCGACCTTTCGGCCGGGCTGATCGACGAGAACGAGGCGCGGCGCCGCCGCCGCGAACTGGAGGAGGAAACCGGCTTCTACGGCGCGATGGATGGTGCCGCGAAATTCGTGCGCGGGGATGCCATCGCGGGGCTCATCATCACCTTCATCAACCTGCTGGGCGGCATGGCGATCGGCATCGCGCGGCACGGCATGAGCTTCGGCGATGCGGCGCAGACCTTCTCGCTGCTGACCGTGGGCGACGGGCTGGTCAGTCAGATCCCGGCGCTTCTGGTCTCGGTCGCCGCCGGCATCGTGGTGACCAAGGGCAATACCGAAGGCACCGCCGACCAGATGCTGGTGGACCAGCTCGGCGCCAGCCCGAAGCCGCTTGCCATCGCGGCCGGCGCGGCTGGCGTGATGGCGTTGCTGCCGGGCATGCCGATGCTGCCCTTCCTGGCACTGGCCGGTGCCGCGGGCGCGGCCGCCTGGGCCAAGCAGAAGGCCATCGATGCACCGCCGGCCGCGACCGACGCGCCGGCGGCCGCGGGCGACCCGCCGATCGCCGAGACGCTGCGGATCGACCTGCTGCGGCTCGAACTCGGCTACGGGCTGCTGTCGCTCGCCGCTGGCGACGCGCCCCGGCTGACCGAGCAAATCAAGGGCCTGCGCCGGTCCATCGCGCAGGAGATGGGCTTCGTGCTGCCCTCCGTCCGCATCCAGGACAATCTCTCGCTCTCGCCCGACACCTACGCAATCCGCGTGAAGGAGATCGAGGCCGGGCGCGGTAGGCTGCGCCCACCGCTGGTGCTGGCCATCGACCCCGCCGGCGGCGTGCCCGACCTGCCCGGCGAACGCTGCAACGAACCGACCTTCGGCCTGCCCGCGCTCTGGATCGAGGAAGCGCAGCGCGAGGACGCGCTGGCGCGCGGCTGCACCGTGGTTGATGCGGCCGGCGTGGTCGCCACGCACCTGACCGAACTGGTGCGCGAGAACATGGCCGAACTGCTCTCCTTCGCCGAGACGCAGAAGCTGCTCGACGACCTGCCGGCGGAACACCGCAAGCTGGTGGCCGACCTGGTGCCGGCGATGATCGGCGTGGGCGGCATCCAGCGCGTGTTGCAGGCCCTGCTCGCGGAGCGCGTGTCGATCCGCGACCTGCCGACCATCCTGGAGGGCATCCAGGAGGCCTCGGCGGCGGGGGCACGGTCGGTGCCGGGCATCCTCGCCATCGTGCGGGCGCGGCTGGCCCGGCAACTCAGCGACGCGGCGCGCGGGGCCGGGACGCATGTGCCGATGGTGACGCTCTCGGCCGATTGGGAAGTCGCCTTCACCGAGGCGCTGGTCGGCCCGCCGGAGGAACGCCAGCTCGCAATGGCCCCGTCGCGCTTGGGCGATTTCATGCAGCGCGTGAAGGAGGTGTTCGACAGCGCGAACAACGCCGGCGAGCACCCGGTGATGGTGTGCTCCGCCGCCATCCGCCCGCATGTGCGCGCCATCGTGGAACGCTTCCGCCCGGCCACCGCCGTGCTCGCGCATACCGAAATTCACCCGCGCGCCAGGATCCGCACCGTTGGCACGATCTGACTCAGCGCGCCATCGCGGCGAGTTCCGCGCGGACCAGCGCTTCGGCCTCGGGCGCGGGAATGCGCGCCAGCGTGGCCAGGTCGCGCCCCTGCGCCACCCGCTCCACGATCGCGGCCCCGAGCGCATAGCCGCTGCGTGCCGGGATGTCGCCGCGATAGCCGTAGCCGAGATACCGCGCGCGTGCCGCCCCCGCCGTCTCGTGCAGCCGGTCGGGCAGTTCGGCGGCCAGGCGGCGGAACAAGGCGGGGCCGGCCTCGGCCAGCGCGGCATCGCCCAGGAACACCTCGCGCCGCGCCATGCCTGGGTTCAACACCGCGGTCGCATGCACCGCCAAGCCTTCCTTCCAGATGCCGAGCCACAGCGGGTCGCCGCCGGGCAGGATCAGCGAGGGATTCACCTCGTGGTGGTACATGTGGAAGCGCTCGTGATCGAGCAGCGGCCCAACGGACTCGCCATGCAGCAGCACCATCATGTCGAGGCCGAGAAACAGCGTGACGCGGTCCCGCCACAGCCGCGTCGCGGCATCGAAGTTCAGGAAGGACACGAAGGCGAGTGCCGGCACATCCCCCGTTGCATCGGGCAGCACGGCGCGGAAATGCGCGACCCGCGCACACCACAGCGCGGGCAGCGCGGCGGAAAGCCGCCGTGCCGGTGCCGCCACCGGGTCGAACACCGCGATCCATCGCGCCAGGTCCACACGGCCGATGCGCGCGCCGCGATACGCCTCGACCTGCGGGGTGAACCAGCTGCCGATCAGCGCGCGGGCGCGCGACACTTCGTCGCCAGGGGGCAGCGCGTCATAGGCGCGCCAGAAGCCGGGCATCCGGTCATCGAGGCCGGGGCAGCGATCCGCCACGCCCTGCGCGCGCGCGGTGCCCGCGCTGCCCAGTACCGCGATGAACCCACGCCGGCCGACCGCCATGGCCGCCTCCATGCCTCGCCGGGTCGCAGGCTAGACGACAGGCCCGCCGATCGGAACGCCGGACCTGCCCGATGCGCCTGAAGACCTTCCGCGCCCCGCGCATGGCCGATGCCATGGCACTCCTGCGCGAAGAAATGGGCGCCGAGGCGATCATCTTGGGCACCCGCCGCCTGGCCCATGGCGTCGAGGTCACCGCGGCGCTGGAGCCCGAGGAACCGCTGCTGATCCCGCCCATGGCGGCGCCCATTCCAGCCGTGAGCGGACCACTCGCCTTCCACAACCTGCCGCCGGCGCTCAGCGCCGCGCTGGCCGCCGGGCCGCTGGAGGCGACGCTGGCCGAGCGCCTGGGCTTCGCGCCGCTGCCGGCCGGGCGCGAACGCCCGGTCATGTTCGTCGGCCCGCCTGGCGCGGGGAAAACGCTCACCTGCGCCAAGCTGGCCGCCCGGCTGGTGATGCGCGGCGCGCAGCCCGCTGTGGTCACCGCCGATGGCCAGCGCGCCGGCGCCACCGCGCAGCTCGCCGCCTTCACCGGCGTGCTTGGCCTGACCCTGGCGGTCGCGCCCACCCCGGCCACGCTGGGCAAGGCGCTGGCACGGCGCGCGCGGGCCGAGGCCGTGCTGGTCGATACCGCCGGCTGCGACCCCTTCGACCCGCCGCAGGCGATGGCCCTGCGCGCCCTGGCCACGCTGGCGGATGCCGAGCTGGTGCTGGTGCTGCCCGCCGGCCTCGATGCCGCGGAGGCCGCCGACCTGGCGCGCGCCTTCGCCGCGCTCGGCGCGCGCCACATGGTGGCGACGCGGCTCGATTCCGCGCGGCGGCTGGGCGCCGTGCTCGCCGCCGCCGAGGCCGGGCCACTGCTGCTGACCGAGGGCGGCATCGGCCCCGACGTGGCGGATGGGCTGGAACCGCTCTCGCCCGCGCGCCTCGCCGCGCGCCTCTCCGCTCCCCGCCGTGGCACGGCACCCCCGCAGGAAGCCGCCTGATGTCCCACGCCGCCGCCATCCCGAACCCTGCGCGCGGGCGCGTCATCGCCATCGCCTCCGGCAAGGGGGGGGTAGGCAAGACCTGGTTCGCCATCACGCTGGCGCAGGCCTTCGCGCGCCAGGGCGCGCGGGCGCTGCTGGTCGATGCCGATCTGGGCCTCGCGAATGTGGATGTGCAGCTCGGCTTCCAGCCGACGCACGACCTGTCCGCCGTCATCGCCGGGCGGATGGCGCCGGAGGACGCGGCGGCGCACCATGCCGCGTCGGGCATCGATATCCTGGCCGGGCGGTCGGGATCGGGCGCGCTGGCGGCGCTCGAGGGCGCTGCGCTGGACGCCGTGCTGGGCGCCATCGCCGGTGCCGCCGCGCGCTGGGACCGCGTGGTGGTGGACCTCGGCGCCGGGCTGGAAGCACCGCAGCGGCGCATCGCCGCCGCCGCCGACACCATGCTGGTGGTGGCCACCGACGAACCGACCAGCCTGACCGACGCCTATGCCGTGCTGAAGCTGCATGCGCGCGACCGCCCCGGCGGCGATGCGCGCATCGTCGTGAATTTGGCCACCGACGCGGCGGGCGGGCAGCGCACCCACGCCGTGCTCGCCCGCGCCGCGGCCAGCTTCCTGAAGCGCGACATCCCCCTGGCCGGCGTGATCCGGCGCGATGCCAAGGTGCGCGATACCATCCGCCACCAGGCGCCGCTGCTCACGCGCCACCCCGGCTGCACTGCGGCCCAGGACGTCGAGGCGATCGCCCGCACGCTGGCGTGACCGCTTCCTGGCTTGCGGCGCGCGCCGGAGCGGTGTTCATCGCAGGAGATGCTCGCCCTCATTCGACAGGACCGCGACCTGCGCGTGGACATCGTCCGCGGCTTCGCGCTGTGGGCCATTTTCGTGAACCACACGCCGGGCAACTGGCTCGGCTTCGTCACGCCGCGCAACTACACGCTGGCGGACGCGACCGAGGCCTTCGTGATGCTGGCCGGCTATGCGGCGGGCCTCGCCTACGGGCTGGTGATGGACCGGCAGGGCTGGTTCTTCGCGGCGTCGCGCGTCATGGGCCGCGTCTTCACGCTGTATGTCGCGCACATCTTCCTGCTGGTGCTGTTCACCGCGCAGGTCGGGTTTTCCGCCGAACGGCTGGATGCGGCGGCGTATCTCGACGAACTCCACCTCGACCCCTTCGCCGCCGAGCCCTATCGCGCGCTGCTGGAGGCGCTGCTGCTGCGCTACCAGCCGTCCTTCCTCAACATCCTGCCGCTCTACATCGCGGTGCTGGCGATCTTCGCGCTGGCCATGCCGCTGATGCGCCGGCCCTGGCTGATGCTGGGGCTGTCGGCGGCGCTGTGGCTGGTGGCGCGGGTCTTCGGGCTGACCCTGCCCTCCTGGCGGGGCGAGGACTGGTTCTTCAACCCGCTGGCCTGGCAGCTGCTGTTCTTCATCGGCTGCGCCCTGGGGTATCGGCCGCCGGGCGGCGCGCCGTTGTCGGTGCCCTGGCGGTGGTGGGCGGGGGCGCTGTGCTGGGCGCTGCTGGCCGCCGGCGCGGCGATGACGGTGCTGATCTATTTCCGCTGGGACTATGCGCAGGCCTCGCTGCCCGGTTTCGCGCCCTACCTGGCGGCGATCGACAAGACCTCGCTGCACCCGATGCGGCTGCTGACCATGCTGGCGCTGACCTACCTGATCGCGCATGGCGTGCCGCGCGATGCCGCCTGGATGCGCTCGCGCCCGGCGCTGATCCTGGCGCTGCTCGGCCAGCAGGCGCTGCCGGTGTTCTGCGCGGGCATCGCGATGTCCTTCGCGGCGCGCGTGGCGCTGGAGTTCTCCGATGGCTGGGCCATGCAGGCGGCGGTCAACCTGGGCGGCGCGGCGCTGCTGGTCGGCCTGGCGGTGCTCACCGCCTGGTATGGGGCGGAAAAGCGGGCGCCGCGGCGGCCCACGGCGCCCTTGCCGGCCCCCGCGGGCGGCGATAGTCGTTAGGGATGCGCTCCGTCCTGGCCCTGCTGGTGGGGTTGAGCCTTGCCTGGCCGGTCGCGGCTTCGCAGGGGCCGGGTTGCGGCGCCCCGGCCGAATGGCTGGAATCCCCGCCGCTGCGCGCCACCGCCACCGGCATCGCGACGGGAACGCTGCGGATCCTGGCGGTGGGGTCGGCCTCGGTCACCGGTGCGGGCGTGACCAGCCCGGCGGCGGCCTGGCCGGTCCGGCTGGAGGCGCTGCTGCGCGAACGCCGCCCGGACCTGGCGCTGACCTTCACGGTGCGCGGCGCGCGCGGCAGCACCGCCGCCGACCAGTGGCGGCAGATCGAGGACGCGCTGCGCGCCGGCCCGATCGACCTGGTGATCTGGCAGGCCGGCATGACCGAGGCGGTGCGCGGCCTGCCGATGGACGACATGGCGGAGGTGATCGGGCAGGGGCTCGAACGGCTGCATGCGCGTGGCGTCGATGCCATCATCATGGGCATCCAGTACAGCCGCTTCCTGCGCGCCAATGCCGAGGTCGACCCGTATCGCGACACGCTGCGCGTGCTGGCGGCGGCGGGGCATGCGGGGTTCTTCTCGCGCTACGACATCATGCGCGCCTGGGCGGATGCCGGGACGGTGGACATGGAACGCGCCCAGCGCGACCGCCGGGGTGCGGAGATCGACAAGCTGAACGACTGCCTGGCGCGGGCGCTGGGGGCCTTCATCCGGGACGGGGTGGAGGAAGCGCGGCGCTGAGGTGGATGCCCGCGGCACGACCGCGCGACACCCGGGGCCGCCGCAAAGGTGGGATTCGCGACATCGCGTTTCGATCCGCAAGCGCGCGGCGCAACGCAGCGACCCGCTGATGCAGCCCCTTCGCCATCCGAGCACGACGAAAATCGGATCGCGCAGCGATCCGGGAGCGAACAGCGCGACCGCGCCCAGGCCGCCAACCGCGCCCGGCGCACCGGTGCGAGGCGCGCAAGCCAAGCCGGCGTATGCCGGCGCCGGCGATTGAGGACAGCTAAAAAAGCCCTTCGATCCGCCCTTGCGGATCCAGCCGGATGCTCTCCGCCGCCGGCACGCGCGGCAGGCCGGGCATGGTCATGATGTCCCCGCAGACCGCCACCACGAAGCCCGCACCCGCCGACAGCCGCACCTCCCGCACCGGCAGCACATGGCCCTCCGGCGCACCGAGCTTCGTGGGGTCCGCGCTGAAGGAATACTGCGTCTTGGCGATGCAGACCGGCAGGTCGCGGAAGCCCTCCTTCTCGAAGCGTTCGAGCTTCTGCGCCACCGGCGCGGGAATGGAGACGGACGCCGCGCGATAGACCTCCCGCGCGATCGTCTCGATCTTGCCGGCCAGCGAGACGTGGTCGGTGTACAGCGGCGCGAAGGATCCGCGCTTCTCCGCGATCAAGCCCTGCACCGCGCGCGCCAGGTCGAGCGCACCCTGCGCCCCATCCCCCCAATGCGTGCACAGGAAGGCCTGGGTGCCCTGCGCAGCCATTGCCTCCTGCACCGCGGCGATCTCGGCCTCGGTGTCCGAGTTGAAGCGGTTCAGCCCCACCACCACCGGCACGCCGAACTTGCCGACATTCTCGACATGCCGCGCCAGGTTGACCACGCCGCGCTTCACGGCCGCCACGTCCTCGCGCCCCAGCTCCGCCTTCGCCACGCCGCCATGCATCTTGAGCGCGCGCACCGTCGCCACCACCACGCAGGCGGACGGTGCCAGGCCCGCCTGGCGGCACTTGATGTCCATGAACTTCTCGGCGCCGAGGTCGGCACCGAAGCCAGCTTCCGTCACCACCACATCCGCCAGTTTCAGCCCGAGCCGCGTCGCCATCACCGAATTGCAGCCATGCGCGATGTTCGCGAAAGGCCCGCCATGCACCAGCGCCGGAGACCCCGCGATGGTCTGCACCAGGTTGGGCGCGAAGGCATCGCGCAGCAGCACCGCCATGGCGCCATCGGCCTTGATGTCGGCCGCGGTGACGGAGCGCCCGTCGCGCGTCTGCCCCACGATCATGCGCCCCAGCCGCGCCTGCAGGTCGGGCAGGTCCCGCGCCAGGCAGAACACCGCCATGACTTCCGACGCCACCGTGATGTCGAAGCCGTCCTCGCGCGGGAAGCCGTTCGCCACACCACCCAGCGACGACACCACCGAGCGCAGCGCCCGGTCGTTCATGTCGAGCGACCGGCGCCAGGAGATCCGCCGCGCATCCAGCCCCGCGCCATTCCCCCAATACAGGTGGTTGTCCACCATCGCCGCCAGCAGGTTGTTCGCGCTGGTGATGGCGTGGAAGTCGCCGGTGAAATGGAGGTTGATGTCCTCCATGGGCAGCACCTGCGCGTATCCGCCGCCCGTCGCCCCGCCCTTCACCCCGAAGCAGGGGCCGAGCGAGGGCTCGCGCAGCGCGATCATCGTCTTCACGCCCAACGCATTCAGCGCATCGCCCAGGCCGACCGTCGTGGTGGTCTTGCCCTCGCCCGCCGGCGTCGGGCTGATGCCGGTGACCAGCACCAGCGCGCCATCCGGGCGGTCCTGCTGCGCCGCGATGAAGTCGAGCCCGACCTTCGCCTTGAACTTGCCGTAGGGCTCCAGCGCATCCTCGGGAATGCCGGCCTTGGCCGCGATATCGCGGATCGGCTTCAGGGTGGCGGCGCGCGCGATCTCAAGGTCGATGGACATGCGAATTCCCCCCTGGCAGGCGCTTCGCGCTTACGGGGAGTGCGGCATGCTTGCAAGTGCGCGCCCGCTTCGCTACCGCCCCCGCAGGCCCCGGCACGGGGCCGATGGAACCGGGAGAAACAACCATGATCCGCCGCCGCAGCCTGCTCGCCGCCGCGCCCGCCACCGCCCTCGCCGTGCCGGCGCGCGCCCAGGACGCCTGGCCCACGCGGCCCGTCACCGTCATCGTGCCCTTCGTCGCCGGCGGGCCCTCCGACATCGTCGGGCGCATCATCGCCATGCGGATGGCCACGACGGTCGGCCAGCCCGTGGTGGCCGAGAACCGCGCCGGCGCCAATGGCGAGATCGCCGCCCGCGCCGTCGCGCGCGCAGCGCCGGACGGCCACACGCTGCTGGTCGGCTCCATCGGCGTCTTCGCCATCAACGCCGCGCTGCGGCCGAACCTCGGCTACGACCCGGTGCGCGAATTCGCGCCGATCACGCTGGCCGTCACCACGCCCAACGTGCTGGTGGTGAACCCACAGCGCGTGCCGGCCAATACCCTGCCGGACCTCGTCGCCTGGCTGAAGGCCAACGCCGGGCGCACCTCCTACTCCACCTCGGGCGTCGGCTCCTCCGACCACCTGACGATGGAACTGTTCAAGCAGCTGACCGGCACCGACCCTACCCACGTCCCGTATGGCGGCGGCGCCGCAGCCGCCACCGACCTCATCGCCGGCAATGTGCAGCTGTCCTTCCAGAACCTCGGCACCGTCGCCGGGCACATCCAGGGCGGGCGGCTCAAGGCCATCGCCGTCACCTCGCGCCAGCGCGCCGCCATCCTTCCCGATGTGCCCACCGCGATCGAAGGCGGCCTGACAGACTTCGAAGTCACCTCGTGGCAAGCGCTGATGGCCCCCGCCGGCGTGCCCGCCCCCATCCTGGCGCGGCTGAACACCGAAGCCGTCGCCGCCCTGAAGCACCCGGAAAGCGTGCAACGCCTGGAGCAGATCGGCTTCACCGTCATCGCCGGCAGCGCCACCGACTACGGCACCTTCCAACGCGCCGAAATCGACCGCTGGCGCCGCGTCGTGCAGGCGGCGAACATCAGGGCGGAGTAGGCGCTGGGCGGGCGCGGCGGGGGAGGGCTTTGCCCTCCCCCGGACCCCCACCCACCAAGGGCTTAAGGCCCTTGGAACCCTCGACTTGAT
>JBHYEQ010000013.1:0-158451 GCA_051860065.1 Roseomonas sp. | reverse complement strand
CGTGGCTTGGCGGGGGGGCGTAGGCGCGGGCGCCGTGGGCGCTGTCGGCGCCGGCGCGCCGCCCTGGCGGACCGGCGGCGGCAGGCTGCCCGGCGCCACCGCCTGGCCAAGCGCCGGCCCTGCGCCGAGCAGCGCGAGCAACACGAATCCGATCCGGTGCGGGGCTGTCATGCCCCTCTGTCCACCCCTCGCCGGGGCCGGGTCAAGCCGTCTACAGCGTGACGATCTGCCCGGCACCGACGGCATCGAGGAAGGTGACGATTCCCGCCACCTCCACGCCAGGGACGAGCGCGAGCTGCGTCAGGCCCTCCGCGCGCAGCCCGGCATCGCACGCGATCAGCCTCACGCCCATCTCGGCACAGGCCTCGCGCAGCGTGGCGATGCCGGCGACGCCACGGGCGGTGATGGCGGATTCGCGCGGGTCGTCGAGCAAGGGGCAGGGTTCGGCGAGCAACAGGCAGCCCGCGTTGGTGGCGAAGACCACGACCTCGCGGCCCAGGGCGGCGGCGCCGGCGGCGACCACCAGCGCGTAGTGGGCGCGGGCATGGGTGCCGGATTCCAGGAGGATGCCGAGGGGCGTCATGGAAGGAAGGTCGGGGGAGGGAACTCCCCCGAACCCCCTCCTTTTTCTGGCACCTGGGGACTGACGTCGGAGGTCAGTTCTGGAGCGCCGGAAAAGGTTCCCTTTGGCGACGCGCAGCGAGGGCGATGGACGGGGGGAGGAAGCCTCACCCCACCTTCCATCTTCGTCACGCGAGACAAACCGCGGCGGTGGAACCATGCGCCGACAGGTCATGGATGGTGGCGGCCTCGCTGCACAGCGCGCAGGCCGGGTCGCGCTTCAGCCGCACCGTGCGGAAGCGCGCATCCAGCGCATCCCACAGCAGCAGCCGGCCCCTCAGCGGATCGCCTATGCCCAGGATCAGCTTCAGCACCTCCGTCGCCTGCAAGGTGCCCATCACGCCGGTCACGGCACCGAGCACGCCGGCTTCCGAGCACGTCGGCACCAGGCCGGGGGGCGGCGGTTCGGGATGCAGGCAACGGTGGCAGGGGCAGGCACCGTCGTGGCTTGCGAAGACGCTGAGCTGGCCCTCGAAGCGCAGCACTGCGGCGCTGACCAGCGGGCGGGCCAGCAGGTGGCAGGCATCGCCCAGCAGGAAGCGCGTGGCGAAATTGTCGGTGCCGTCGCAGACGATGTCGTAGCGCGGGATGAGGTCGCGCGCGGCCTCGGCATCCATGCGGCGCGCGTGGATCTCGATGCGGGTCTCGGGGTTCAGGGCGCGCAGCGTCTCGGCGGCGCTTTCGGCCTTGTTGCGGCCGATCCGCGCGGTGGTGTGGGCGACCTGGCGCTGCAGGTTCGACAGCTCCAGCACATCGTCGTCGATCAGGCCGAGCGTGCCGACGCCCGCCGCGGCGAGATACAGCGACAGCGGCGAACCCAGACCGCCGGCGCCAACGATCAGCACGCGCGCGGCGCGCAGACGGGCCTGCCCAGTCGCGCCGACGTCCTCGAGCAGGATGTGGCGCGAATAGCGGTGGAGTTCCGCCTCGGTGAAGTCGAGATCCATGGCGGGGATATGGGCGCGCCCGGGGAGGTCGCGCAAGGCGCGCGGGATGATGGGCGCAAGGCGCGCGGGATGATGGGCGCAAGGCGCGCGGGATGACGGGCGCAAGGCGCGCGGGACGATGGGCGCAAGGCGCGCGGGATGACGGGCGCAAGGCGCGCGGGAGGATGGGCGCAAGGCGCTCGGGACGCTGGGCGCAGGATGCGCGGGGGACCGGCGCCAGGCGCCGCTTGCGGGCCAGCACCGGCGGGCGCGAAATGCGGCGATGAACGGCGAAGACCTGATCCGCCGCCTGGCGGTCGCCCTGGCCATCGGCCTGCTGGTCGGCGCCGAACGCCATTGGCGCGAACGCGACGACGCCCCCGGCCGTCGCACCGCCGGTGTGCGCACCTTCGCGCTGGTCGGGCTGGCCGGCGGGATCGTCGCGGCGCTGGCCGCACCGATGGGGCCGCTGGGCGGCGCCGTTCTGCTGGCGGCCGGGCTCCTCGCGATCATCGCCGTGCTGCTGCCCTTCGCACTGCGCGAGGCCGAGGCCGAGAACCGCTTCAGCGCCACCAGCCTCGTCGCGGCGATCGGCACCTATGCGCTGGGCGCGCTGGCGGTGGCCGGCGAGGCGCGCGCCGCCGGCGCCGCCGCCGTGGCGATGACCGCCGTGCTGGCGGCGCGCGAGCAGCTGCATGGGCTGATGTCCCGCGTCACCTGGGCCGAGTTGCGGTCCGCCATCCTGCTGCTGTCGATGACGCTGGTGGCGCTGCCGCTGGTGCCCGATGCGCCGATCGCGTGGCTGGCGGGGGTCAATCCGCACAAGGTCTGGACGCTGGCGATCCTGCTCGCGGGGGTGTCGTTCCTCGGCTACCTGGCGGTGAAGCTGGGTGGCGGGCATCGCGGGCTGGTGCTGGCGGGGGCGGCGGGCGGTCTGGTGTCGTCCACCGCGGTCACGCTGTCGAATGCCGCCGCGGCGGCGAAGGGCGGGCCGGCGGGGGCGCTGGCGGCGGGGGCGCTGGCGGCCGGCGCGGTCTCCTGCATCCGCACCGCGGGGCTGGCGCTGCTGGTGGCGCCGGAGACCGGGCGCGCGCTGTGGCCGGCGCTGCTGGCGGCGGCCAGCGGCATGGCCGCGGTGGCGCTGTTGCTGGTGCGCCGGCGCACGGCCGTCGCGGAGGAGCCGGCCGCGCCGGGCAATCCCTTCGAGATCGGGTCCGTGCTGCGCATGGCGCTGCTGCTCGCCGGCGTCGGCGCCCTGGCCAAGCTCGGGGCGGAACGGCTGGGCGAGGCCGCGGTCTTGGTCATCGCGGCGGTGACCGGGCTGTCCGATGTGGACGCCATCACGCTGTCGGTCCCGGCGCTGGTGCCGGCGACGATCACCGCGACCGTCGCCGCGCAGGCGGTGGCCGTGGCGGTGGCGAGCAATATCGTCGCCAAGGCCGCCTATGGGGCGGCGCTGGGGTCGGGGCGGTTTGCGCGGTGCTTCGCGCTGGGGTCGCTGGTCGGGCTGGGCGCCGGCGCGGCGGTGATGGTGGCGCTGCGCTGACTACTCGGCGGCCAGGCTGGCGGGCAGGCGGAAGGTCACGTCCTCGATGATGCCGGGCAGCGTCTCGACCGACCTGGCGCCGAGGCTTCGCAGCCGCGCCACCAGCTCCTCGACCAGGCGTTCGGGTGCGGAGGCGCCGGCGGTGACGCCGATCGCGGCCGCACCTTCCAGCCAGGCGGGGTCGAGCGCGGCGGCATCGGCGATCAGGTGGGCGCGCGCGCCGCATTCCGCTGCGATCTCGCGCAGGCGATTGGAGTTCGACGAATTCGCCGCGCCGACCACCAGCACCACCTGCGCGATGCGCGCCAGTTCGCGCACCGCGGTCTGGCGATTCTGCGTGGCGTAGCAGATGTCGCGCGTATCGGGACCGGTGACGTCGTCGAAGCGCGCGCGGATGGCGGCGATCACGCCGCGCGTGTCGTCCACCGACAGCGTGGTCTGCGTGATGAAGGAGACCGGCGTCTCGCGCGGCAGAGGCAAGGCGTCGACCTCGGCGGCGGTCGCCACCAGGTGAACCGGCGCGTCGATCTGGCCCATGGTGCCGATCACCTCCGGGTGGCCGGCATGGCCCACCAGGATGACAATGCGGCCCTGCGCGGCGTAGCGGCGGCCCTCGTTATGGACCTTGGTGACCAGCGGGCAGGTGGCATCCAGCACATCGAGCTGCCGCAGCGCGGCCTCGCCCTCCACCTTGCGGGCCACGCCATGGGCGGAGAAGACCGCCACGGCGCCGGTCGGGATCTCGTCCACTTCCTTGACGAAGACGGCGCCGCGCGCGCGGAGGTCCTCGACGACATGGCGGTTGTGGACGATTTCGTGGCGGACATAGACGGGCGGGCCGTAGCGATCGAGCGCGCGCTCGACGATCTCGACCGCGCGCACGACGCCGGCGCAGAAGCCGCGCGGCTGTGCCAGAACGACCCGCATCCTTGAAGCCCCCTCCCGGCTGGTTCGACGGGGCACGATGTCGGCCCGCTTGCCACGATTGCAACCGCAATCAAGGGGAACTTACAAGTCCGATCGTCACCAACCGTTGACGCGCTCCCAGGCGGCCAGCACGTCCCGCCCGCCATCGACCACGTGATAGCGGTCATGCGCGGCGACGGTCAGGCAGGTGTGGTTGGGCGCGATGCGGACCAGCGCGCCGATCGGCAAGGTGTCGAAGGGCAGCGGGTGTTCGCCGCGCACTTCCCCGTGTTCCTGGTGGGTCCGCGCGACGATGGCGTCGCCGAAGGACGGCTTGCCGTCGATGTCCAGCATCAGGCCGAAGCCGTAGTCCTTCGGCGCCTTCTCGGTGCTGCGGTCCTTCGACAGCGCGATGGCGCCGGCATCGACCAGCACCGCGTTACGGTCAGGCTTGCGGCCGGTGACGGCGGTGAGCACCGTGACCGCGATGTCGGACAGCTCATGCGTTCCGATCTGGCCCTGGAACAGGTCGCCGAACATGTAGACGCCGGCGCGCACGTCGGTGACGCCGCCCATGTCGCGGCCGTACAGCGCGGTCGGCGACGAACCGAGCGAGACGACATCCACCGTCGCACCCATGCCGCGCAGGCGGGCGGCGGCGGTGACGGCGCCGCGGTGCTCCGCCTCGGCCACGGCTTGCATGCCTTGGGTGGACCGTTCGGCGTAGGAATGCCCGGCATGGGTCATGATGCCCGCGCACCGCGCGCCGAGGCGGCCGGCGATCTCGGTCAGCAGGTTGGAATCGGGCGCGACGCCGCCGCGCCCCTCGCCGCAATCCACTTCCACCAGCGCGCGCAGCGGGCCAGGGTGCGCGGCGATGGCGGTGGCGACATCCGCATCATCCGTGATGATCTTCACGTCGCCGCCCTGCGCGTTCAGCGCGGCGATGGCGTCGAGCTTCGCCGGCGTGATGCCCACGGCGTAGATCTGGTCGCGGAAACCACCACCGGCGAAGTAGCGCGCCTCCGCGACGGTGCTGACGGTGATCGGCCCCTTGCCGGGTGCGGCCAGGTCCGCCACCGCAATCGACTTCGCGGTCTTCATGTGCGGGCGCAGCACCAGGCCCGGATGACGTGCCACCGCGGCCGCCATGTGCGCCAGGTTGCGCTTCAGGATGCCCAGGTCGAGCACCAGGCAAGGCGTGGGCAGGTCATCGAGGGTCATGGCGGCCTACCAGCGCGAGGCGATTGAAAGTTCGACGATGGAATCCGGCACCTCCCGCCCGCCGGCGGCGCGGCGCAGGCCGACCACGGCGTATTGCGTGGTCCAGGATGCCTGGGCGCCACCCTGCCCTTCCGTCACGCCCTGGAAGGAGGCGTCGGTGAGGCAGGCGCCGATCTCGTGCTGCAGGGCACGGAAGCGGTCCACCGTCGGGTCGGGCGGCTGGCGGGCGTCGTGCCGCGCCATCACCGCGTAGAACACGCCGCGCGGCCCGCCGCCGGGAGTCTGCAAGGTGCCGTGGCGTTCGTCGATCGAGCCCGGGACGTTGCGGCCGGTGCGCGGCATCCAGTCGAAGCGCGACTGCGCCGCCTGCACCATCTGGTGCAGCGCGGTGCAGAAGGCGCTGTTGGCGGCGGCCGCGCCCGGCAGCGCGAGCGTCAGCGACAGGGCAAGCAACAGGGGGCGCATGGCGCGTCTCCAGCTCGGGGTGGCGGCGCGCCCTTCCTAGGGCCAGCGCGCCTGCGGGTCCATCGGCAGCACCGGGCGCGGCAGGTGCTTCCAGGGGAAGCTCGCGAGGTTGGGCGAGGTCAGGCCGGGGCAGTCGACTTCGATGATCTGTTCGTGGGCGAAGAACTCGTCGAAGCCACCGCGGAAATGGCCGCGGGACTTCACCACCACCGCGCGGGCCTTGCCGATGTCGAGGCCGAGATGTTCCAGGAAGACCGGGTCGGCGCATTGCGTGCGCCCTTCGATCACCACCACTGCGATGCCGCCGATCTGCAGCCAGGCGGTGCGGCCCAGCAGCACGGTGCGCCCCGCGAAGATGCCGCGCCGGCCGGTGACCTTGCCATCGGACAGGGCGCGGATTTCGGCCTCGGCTTCGAAGGGCTTCGAGAAGGGGTCGTCGGCCGCGACCGCGCGGTTGAAGCGCGCGGTGAAGCGGGCGCCCACGCCCAGCGCATGGGCCTCGGCGGCGAGCGGCGCATCGGCGATGATGCCGATGATCGCGTCCTGCACGCCGGCGCGGTGGAAGGCGTCGAGGATCCACATGGTGTTGCCGCGCCCGCCGCCGCCGGGATTGTCCGCGACATCGGCGAAGGCGAGTGGCACCGGGCTCACCTTGGCAAGCCGCACCGATTCGTCGAGCGAGGTCAGGTTCGCGACGAAGCGCGCGCGCCGTTCCCAGGCGGCTTCGGCGAGGGCCTGTGCCAGCGCCTCGCCTGCATCGCGGTCGGTGGACGTGACGATGACCGACAACCCGTTGAACGGCGTGTCGCCATAGGAGAAGCCCGCCATCACGGAGACATTCGCGATGCGCGGGTCCTTCGCCGCCAGGTCCTGGCCGAGCTCGATCACCTCCGCATAGGGCCCCTGCGCGGTCAGCAGCGCAGTCTGCGGCGAGACGATGGGCAGGCGGCGATGGGCGCGGTGGAAGCGTTCGCCCGCCAGCAGCCGGCGCAGCAGCTGCGCGGATTCGGCACCACGCTCACGCATGTCGAGATGCGGGTTGGTGCGATAGCCCACGAAGGCATCCACCGTCGCGACCATGCGGTCCGAGACGTTGGCATGCAGGTCGTAGGAACAGACAAAGGGAATATCGCCCAGGATTTCGCGCACCAGCGCCTGGAGCGTGCCTTCCGGATCGTGGTCGTGCTCGGCCAGGCCGGCGCCGTGCATGATGGAATAGACGCCGTCCGCCTGACCGCGCAGCGCGGTCAGGCCGGCACGCCAGGTCGCCATCATGGCGTCGAAGTCACCCTGGTCGACCGGGCCATTGGGTTCGGCAGCGGCGATCATGATGGGCAACGGCGTCCAGTCGCCGGTCGCGTTCATGCCATCGAGGAAGCCGGAGAGTTCGGCCGGAGCGCGCGGGGCGGGCTTGGCGGCCTCGGCCAGGATATCGGCGCCTTCCAGGTAGCAGCGGCCGTCGAAATCGGCACGGCGCGCGGGGGGCGCGAAGCGGTTGCACTCGATCGAGAAGCCGAGGATGGCGATGCGCGGTCCGGGCATCAGATGGTCACTCCGAGCATGTCCGCGATGCGCGGCGTGGATTTCAGGCCGGTGCCGGTGAGCACGACCACGGTGGTCTCGTCCGCGCGGATGGTGCCGGCTTCGATCAGCCGTGCGAAGGCGGCGGCAGCCTGGGCGCAGGTGGGTTCGACGTAGACGCCGCTGCGCGCCAGGTCGAGCGTCGCGGCGGCGATCTCGTCCTCGGCCAGCATCACCGCGCCGCCGCCCGAGCGCGTCAGGACCTCGCCGCATTCCACGCTGCGCAGCGGCTGCGCGATGGCG
Organism: Roseomonas sp.; assembly: GCA_051860065.1. Lineage (GTDB taxonomy): Bacteria > Pseudomonadota > Alphaproteobacteria > Acetobacterales > Acetobacteraceae > Neoroseomonas. Next base: position 150,939 of record JBHYEQ010000013.1, on the reverse strand, counting down.
GTGCCCTCCGCGATGGTGGGCTGTGCGGCCACCGCGGGCAGGCCGAGGAAGTCGCGCGCGATCGGCGCGCAGTTTGCCGGTTGTGCTGCGAAGATGCGCGGCAGGCGCGTGATCTCGCCGGCGCGCAGCAATTCGTCGAAGCCGATGCCGCAGCCCAGCACGTTCGACCCCGCGCCGCAGGGCACGATAACATTGTCGGGCGCGGTGAAGCCGAGGTCTTCCCACAGCTCGTAGGCCAGCGTTTTCGTGCCGTGCAGGAAGAAGGGATGCCAGTTGTGACTGGCGTAGAAGATGTTTGCGGCCTCGGCGAGCGCGGCATCGGCGCAATCCTGCCGGCTGCCTGGGATCAGGCGGATCGACGCGCCAGAAGCACGCGACTGCACGGTCTTGGCCGGCGATGTGCTGGCCGGCACGAAGATGGTGGCCGCCATGCCCCCGGCCGCGGCATAGGCCGAGACGGCGGCGCCGCCATTGCCGGAGGAGTCCTCCAGCACCGCCGTCACGCCCTGCGCGCGCAGCAGCGACAGCATCACCGAAGCGCCGCGGTCCTTGAACGATCCGGTCGGCGCGAACCACTCGCATTTCAACAAGGCTGAGGCACCGCCAATCACGCGCGGCACCAGCGGCGTGCAGCCCTCGCCCATGGTGATGGGGTCGTCGGGGATGAAGGGCAGCGCCGCGGCGTAGCGCCACAGCGAACGATCCTCGGTGCGGATCGCATCCCGCGTGATGCCCGGCAGCGGCGTGAGCAGCAGCGGGGCCTGGTCGTCCCCGCACCAGCGCGGCGTGTCCAGGGGATAGGTGCGCCCCGTGCGGGGGTCGAGATAGGCGATGTCGGTCATGGCGGCCGCAGCCTCGCTTGCCCGGGCGCGCGCGGCAAGGGATGCTGCGCGCATGAATGATGATGCCGAAGCCGTCCTGCGCCTGGCCGCCGATCTCGTTGCGATCGACAGCCGATCCTCCGTGTCGAACCTGCCGTTGGCGGACCGCATCGAGGCGGAGCTGAAGGGCTTCGACATCGCCCGCGTGGACTACGCGGATGCGAATGGCGTAGCGAAGCGCGCGCTGGTGGCGCATCGCGGGCCGAAGGGCGGGCTGGCGTTGTCTGGACACATGGACACGGTGCCCGATACCGGCTGGACCGAGCCGTGGAACCCTCGCGTGGCGGATGGCGTGCTGCACGGGCTGGGCAGCGTCGACATGAAGGGGCCGGTCGCCGCCTGCATCATCGCGGCGCGCGGCCTGCCAGACAGCGTGCCCGCCACGCTGCTCATCACCACCGATGAGGAAACCAGCAAGCAGGGCGCGCGCGCGATTGCGGCTTCGGATGCGGCGCGGGCGTTGGGCCTGCGTGGGATCGTGGTGGCGGAACCGACCGGGCTGCTGCCGGTGCGCGGGCATCGCAGCCATATCGAATACACCGCGGTCGCGAGCGGCGTGCAGGCACATTCCTCGACCGGCCAGGGGGCGAATGCGAATTGGGTGCTGATCCCGTTCCTCGCCGAGATGAAGGCGGTGTTCGAACGCCTGCGCCACGACCCGGCCTTCCAAGATGCCGGCTACGAGCCGCCCTTCAGCGACTTCAACCTGGTGATCGACAATCACGGCACGGCGGTGAACGTCACGGTGGCTAAGGCGACCGCACGCATCAAATTCCGCCGCAGCCGCAATGTGAACTACGCGCCGATCGAAGCGGCAGTGCGCGACGCCGCCGCGCGCGCCGGCGTGACGCTGACCGAGAAGCGCGAAGGCACGCCGCCCGAACTGCCCGCCGACCACCCGCTGGTCGCGCTGGCCGTGCGAGAGGCCAGCGCGCCGGCGCGCACCGCGCCCTACGGCACCGACGCGTCCGAATTGCAGGAGCTGGCACCGTGCATCGTGCTCGGCCCCGGCACCATCGCCACCGCGCATACGCCCCATGAATGCGTGGCGGTGGCCGACCTTGTCGCAGCCGTGCCGCTGTTCCGGCGGATGCTGGCGGCTACGCCGGCAGGGTAACGCGCACCTCGCCCACCGGCTGGCCGTTGCTGTCGTTGATGATGCCCTCGACATCCTGCGCGAGGGCATCCGCCGCGTCGACCAGGCCGAGCCGGCCCAGCAGCGCGGCGAACACGCCCATCTTCGCGCGGGCCGTGCCATCGGCCAGCTTGACCGCGATGCCGAGCCCTTCCTCCGGCACGAAGCCGACCACATAACCTTCCGCGCCGCCCTTCAGCAGCACGCGGCCCTGGCTGGCGCGCACGATCTTGCCGGTGGAAGAGCCACGGCCCGAGAGGTGGTCAGGATAGGCGCGGATGGCCGATTGCAGCCGGCGGATCGCGATGCGCCGTGCGTCGGTCGCAACCCGCGCCGCCGACCATCGCGCCGCCCCACGCGCCATGGCGGCCATGGGCAGCGCCAGCGCCGGAAGCCCGCAGCCATCCACGCCGCGCGGCAGCCGTGCCGCATCCTCGCCGAGCAATTCGCTGAAGGCTTCCAGGTAAAGCCGCTGCGCCGGATGCGCCGGGTCCGCGTAGCCCAGCGGCGCGCCGATATGCTTCGTCAGCGTGAGGAACCCGCAATGCTTGCCCGAGCAATTGTGGAACACGCGCGACCGATCGCCACCGGCGCGGATCACGCTGATCTGGTCGGCCTGGCTGCGCGGCAGGTCCGGCCCGCAGACCAGCGCGGATTCCGTCAGCCCCAGCCGCTCCAGCCAGCCGCGCACCAGCGCGACCTGGAAATCCTCCGCGCTGTGCGATGCGCAGGCCAAGGCCAAATGTTCCTCCGTCAGCCCCGCCGCATCGGCCGCGCCGCTCTCGACCAGCGGGATCGCCTGGAAGGGCTTCAGCGACGACCGCGGGAAGGTCACGAAGGACGGGTCGCCCCAGGATTGCAGGATGCGCCCATCGGCATCCGCCACGACCGCAACGCCGTGATGCTGGCTTTCCAGGATTCCGCCACGGCGGATCTCGGCCATCGGCACGAAGGGGCTGGTCATGGTGTGGTCTCCGGGATGGCGGCGGTGCCGGCGCGGCCTTCCAGCACTGCGTCGAACAGCCGAACCTGCTGCGGCAGGCAATGCGCGTGCAGGTCGAAGCGTTCCAGCATGGTCTGCCGCGCCGCGCGGCGGAGCGGCACGTAGCGGTCGGGATTGGCGATCGCGTCCACCACCGCATCCGCCATGCGCTGATGGTCGAAGAAGGGCAGCATCAGGCCGTTCTGCTCGTGGCGCATCACCTCCGCCAGCGGCGGCGTGTCAGAGCCGATGATGAGCGCCTCGCACCCCATCGCCTCGACCAGCGACCACGACAGCACGAAGGGATAGGTGTAGTAGACATGCGCCGAGCTGATGCGGAACAGCGCCACCAGCCCGTCATGCGGGATGCGGCCCGTGAAATGCACGCGCGCCATGTCCAGCTTCGCGCCGACCTCCTCGAGCATCGTCGCCTTCCAGGACTTGCCGCCGGCGGGCAGGCGGCCATAGCCGCGTTCCTCGCCGCCGACGATCACCGCGTGGGCGTTCGGCCGGCGCGCCAGGATCTCGGGCAGCGCGCGCATGAAGACATCGAAGCCGCGATAGGGTTCGAGGTTGCGCGACACGAAGGTCACGACCTCCTGCCCCTTCGTCACGGTGTGTCCGTCGGGCAGCTTCACCGTGGCGGGGCCGTTCGGCGTGGCGAAATTCGCATCGACACCCTCATGCACGACCGAGGTCTTGGCGCGGATGAACTCCGGGTATCGGCTGCGCTGCCACAGCGTGGGCGAGACCGCCCAGTCCGTCGCCTCCAGCGACTGCAGCTGCGTCATGTTCAGCGTGCGCACGCGCGCCATCTCGTCGAGCGTGAGTTCCTGCGACGGGTCGAAGCCCACGTCGCCGCCGGTCGATCGGTAGTAGAACTCGCAATACTGCAGCAGCTTCGCGTCGGGAAACACGTCGCGCAGGTACAGCCCCTCCCCCCAGCCTGGGTGGCAGCAGATGATGTCCGGCACGAAGCCTTTCTGCTTCAGCCCCATCAGCGCGCGCGCCACGGCCTGGCCGCGACGCACCGCGGCCTCGACCGGGCGGAGGTACCGGTGCGTCTTCTCCCCCGCGCCTTCCGGGGCGGGGTAGCGCAGATGCTGCGGGCCAGGCGGCGACTGGTTGGCGCGTTCCCCCAGGCCGATCACACGCGCGTCCTTCCGACGCGCGATGATGGGGGCGAGGTGCCGGTACTGGCCCGGGAAGTTCTGGTGGATGAACAACGCCTGGACCACGAAGCCTGTCTCCCCTGCCTGCGCCCGGCCCGCTTGATGCCGTCATTCCGCCGGCGCGGCAACGGGGCGTCTGGCCGCGGCGGCCCGGTGGCGCCAGGATGCGGTGGATAGAACAGGGGATGGTTGCGATGACATTCGACTTCACCGGACGGCGCGTGCTGGTGGCCGGCGGCAGCCGGGGCATCGGGCGGGCCATCGCACTCGGCTTCGCGCAGGCCGGCGCGAAGGTCTCGGCCTGTGCGCGTGGTGCGGGCGACCTCGATGCGCTGCGCGCCGACGGCGTCCAGCACACCCGCTCCACCGACCTGGCCGATGCCGGGCAGATCGCCGCCTGGGTGGCGGAAGCCGCCGACACGCTGGGTGGAATCGACGTGCTGGTGAACAACGCCTCCGGCTTCGGCGCGCAGGATACCGAGGAAGGCTGGAAGCGCGGCCTCGACATCGATGTGATGGCGACGGTGCGGGCGTCGAACGCGGCGCTGCCGATGCTGCGCGCGGCGAAGGGGTGCATCGTCAACACCACTTCAATCTCGGGCCTCGGGCCGTCCATGCGGACGCCGGCCTATGCGGCGGTCAAGGCGCTGATCATCAACTACACGGCGTCGCAGGCGGCGATGTATGCGAAGGATGGCGTGCGCGTGAACTCCATCGCGCCGGGCTCGATCGAATTCCCCGGCGGGTCGTGGGAGAAGCGGCGCACCGAGGACCCGGCGTTGTACAATCGCATCGAGGCGAGCATCCCCTTCGGCCGGCTCGGCACGCCGGACGAAGTGGCGGATGTGGCGCTGTTCCTGGCATCCCCGCTGGCGCGCTGGGTGACCGGGCAGACCATCGTGGTGGATGGCGGGCAGATGCTGGGCTGACGCCGCGCCGGCGGCTGCGAAGCATTTCCTCTACGCCGTCGTTGCCGCACGGCATAGACTTTCGGCGTCGGGAAACGGGAGCAGGGCGGTGGCGAAGGCAGCGAGACTGGGCTTGAGCGGGGCGATGGTTCTGGCGCTGGGCATGGCGGCGCAGGCGCAGGGGCTCGACCCGCGCGTCGCCGGGCCGTTGATGCAGCTGATCCAGGCCGCCCAGATGCAATGCCAGTCGGGCAACCAGCAGGCCTGCGTGACCGCGCAGCAGTTCCAGCAGGGCGGCAACGAGATGGCCCAGGCGCAGTTCGCCTGCCAGCAGGGCAATCCGCAGGCCTGCCAATTCTTCCAGACCCGCGCGCAGCAGGTGCTGGCCGCACACCAGCAGTTTTTCGGCGGCGGGCAGCCGGCGCCGGGCTATACGCCGCCCTACAACCAGCAGCAGCAGGCCTGGGACCATCAGCAGCGCATGCAGCAGCAGCAGTGGCAGTTCCAGCAGCAGCAACAGCAATACCAGCAGCAGCAGCGCGCGAACGACCTGCAGCACCAGCGCTTCATGGACCAGCTGCGGCGGTAGCTGCCGCGTTCAGTCCTCGCCCGGCCTGCCGCCGCGCAGGCGCTTGGTGGTGCCGCGACGGGTCTTTTCGTCCACCCGGCGTGCCTTGGCGGCGCGGGATGGCTTGGTCGGGCGGCGCGGCGGCGGCGGCGGCGTGGCGGCTTCGCGCAGCAATTCCAGCAGGCGTTCCAGCGCGTCCTCGCGGTTGCGTTCGCGCGTGCGGTGGCGCTGGGCGGTGATGACCAGCACACCCTCCTTGGTGATGCGCCGGCCGGCCAGCGTGACCAGGCGTTCCTTCACAGCGGTCGGCAGGTTCCGCGAGGCCATCGCATCGAACCGCAACTGCACCGCGGTCTCGAGCTTATTGACGTTCTGACCGCCGGGGCCGGAGGCGCGCAGGAAATCCTCCTGCAACTCGTCCTCCTCGATGGCGATACGGGCGGTGACGCGGATGCTCATGGCGCGGGCAATGCCATGTTGTCCTTCAGCGTGACGCCGGTCGCGCCCAGCGCCTGCGCCGCGCGCAGCAGCCAGGCGGCCTTGGCGGCGGCATCGGCATAGGACAGCCCGCCGGGGCGGATATTGCTGATGCAATTGCGCTCGGCATCCATGCGCCCGCGCCGTGGCGCCCAGGTGATGTAGAGGCCGAGGCTGTCCGTCGCCGAAAGCCCCGGGCGTTCGCCGATCAGCACCACCACGGCGGCGGCGTCCATCGCCTCGCCGATCGCATCGCCGATCGCCACGCGCGCCTGCTGCGCGACGACGATGGGCGCGGCGGGCAGCGGCAGCGCCGGGATCAGCAGGTCGAGTACGCCCGGCGCGTGGCGCTGCACGCCGGTGGCACACAGGCCATCCGCCACCACCAGCGCGATGCAGCCCGGGGCACGCGGCAGCGCCGTGCCATCGGCAAGCCGCCGTCCGAGATCCGGCCGCAGCAGGTATTCGCGCCGATCCGCTGCCGCGCTGCACACGCGCAGCACCGGCCGCACAATCGCGGCTTCGACCGCCGGCACATCCAGTGCGGACCACACCGCGTCCCGCGCGCGCGCGTGCGCCTCCTGGAAATCGAGATGCGCCGCCGTTGGCTGCGCGGTGCCCACGCGCCCGAGCCCCACCCGCGCATCCGTGAAGCGGCGCAGGTCGCGCCACAGGGCCGGCGCGGTCATGCCAGCCCGATCAGCGCCGGCGAAAGCCGCGCCGGAATGCGTTCGCCATCCGCGCCGATGCCCATGCGATCGAGCCAGTCCTCAAATTCCGGCGCGGCGCGCTTGCCCAGCATCGCGCGCGCCGTCAGCCCGTCATGGAAGGAGGTGGATTGATAGGCCAGCATCACGTCATCCGCCCCGGGCACGCCCATAACATAGGTCACGCCGGCCACCGCCAGGCAGGCCAGCAGCGTGTCCATGTCGTCCTGGTCGGCCTCGGCGTGGTTGGTGTAGCAGACATCCACACCCATCGGCAGGCCGAGCAGCTTGCCGCAGAAATGGTCCTCGAGCCCGGCGCGCAGGATCTGCTTGCCGTCGAACAGGTATTCCGGGCCGATGAAGCCGACCACGGAATTGACCAGCAGCGGCGCGTATTCGCGCGCGACGGCATAGGCGCGCGCTTCCAGGGTCTGCTGGTCCACGCCGTGATGCGCCTCCGCGGAGAGCGCGCTGCCCTGCCCGGTTTCGAAATACATCACATTGTCGCCGATGGTGCCGCGCTTCAGCGACAGCGCGGCCTCCCGCGCCTCCCGCAGCAGCGCCAGCGTCACGCCGAAGGATTCGTTGGTGGCCTGCGTCCCGCCGATTGACTGGAACACCAGATCCACCGGCGCACCGCGCTGCATCGCGAGCATGGTGGTCGTCACATGCGACAGCACGCAGGTCTGCGTCGGGATGGCGAAGCGGTCTCGCACCGTGTCGAGCATCCGCAACACGCCCATCACCGCCTCGACATTGTCGGAGGCGGGATTCACGCCGATCACGGCGTCCCCCGCACCCAGCAGCAACCCGTCCAGCACGCCGGCCGCCACGCCGCGCGGGTCGTCGGTCGGGTGGTTGGGCTGCAGGCGGATGGACAGCGTGCCGGGCAGGCCCAGCGTGTTGCGGAAGCGCGTGACCACGCGGCATTTCGTCGCCACCTGCATCAGGTCCGCCACGCGCATGATCTTGGACACCGCCGCGACCATCTCCGGCGTCAGGCCCGGGACGAGCGCCGTCACCGCCTCCGGTTCCGCCGCCAGCAGCCAGTCGCGCAGGCCGCCCACCGTCAGGTTTCGCACCGGCGCGAAGGCGCGCGCGTCGTGGCGGTCGATGATCAGGCGCGTGACGTCGTCGGCCTCGTAGGGGATCACGGCGTCGCTCAGGAACCGCGTCAGCGGCACATCGGCCAGGGCGCGCTGCGCCGCGACGCGCTCCGCCGCCGACCCCGCCGCCACGCCGGCCAGCGCATCGCCCGAGCGGAACGGCGTGGCGCGCGCCAGCAGCGTCTTCAGGTCGTCGAAGACGTAGCGCGTGCCGGCGATGCTCTGCGCGAAGGGCATGGCGGCCATGATGGACCGCGCGGCTCACACCTTGCCAGCCCGGCGCGCGCCCCTAGGATGCGGCCAGCAATCTGCCGAGGAAACGCATGGACGCCGAAGCGATCGACAAGGCCCCGGACGCAAGCGCGTCCTGGCCCGACCAGATCTACGACCTGTTGAAGAAGCATGAGATCCGCCAGGTCTGCCTGGTGCCGGATGCCGGCCATTCGCGCCTCATCAAGCGCTGCCTGGCGGACAACGAGATCACCGTCACCACCCTGACGACCGAGGAAGAAGGCATCGCCCTGATGCAGGGCGCCTGGCTCGGCGGCGACAAGGCGGTGCTGCTGATGCAGTCCTCGGGCGTGGGCAACTGCATCAACATGCTGTCGCTGTCGCACATCCATCGCTGCCCGATGCCGATGCTGGTGACGATGCGCGGCGATTTCGGCGAGTTCAATCCCGCCCAGATCCCGATGGGCCGCGCCACGCAATCCGTGCTCGAAGCGATGGGAACGCTGGTGCAGCGCGCCGATACGCCGGAGGACATCGCGCCCACCGTGGACGCCACCATCCGCATGGCCTTCAACACCTTCCGCCCGACCGCGACGCTGATCGGCCAGCGCGTCATCGGCGCCAAGACTTTCGGCAAGGACTGAGACGATGCTCGCGGAATCCGGAAAGCTCGACCGTCGTGAGCTCACCAAGGCGCTGCTGGCGGATCGCGGCGGGATGGTGGTCATCGCCGGCCTAGGCGCGCCTGCCTGGGACATCACCTCGGTCGGCGACCACCCGCTGAACCTGCCGCTGTGGGGCGGGATGGGCGGCGCGGCCATGATCGGCCTCGGCGTCGCGCTGGCGCAGCCCGACCGCAAGGTCCTGGTGCTGACCGGCGATGGCGAGATGCTGATGGGCATCGGCGCGCTGGCCACCATCGCGGTCAAGAAGCCCGCCAACCTGTCGATCGTGGTGCAGGACAACGAGCATTACGGCGAGACCGGCATGCAGGAAACGGCCACGAAATACGGCGTCGACCTGGTGGCGATGGCCAAGGGTGCCGGCTTCCCGCGCACCATGTTCGTGACGAAGCCCGACGAGGTGCCCGGCCTGCACGCCGCCATCCATGCCGGCGGCGGGCCGCTCTTTGCCGTTGCGAAGATCGACGCCAGCAGCAAGAAGCTGGTGCTGCCGCCGCGCGACGGCGCCTTCATCCAGCACCGCATGCGCGAGGCCATCATGGGTCCCGCGGCGCATCACCAGCTTTGAACGGGGCGCCACCATGCCGCATGTCGTCTGCCTCCGCCCGCTGCATCCCGACGCCATGGCGCGGCTGCGTGCCGAACCGGGCTACACCATCACGATGCTCGACCCGGTGACGCCCGAGACGCTGGCCGAGCCGATGAAGACCGCGGATGCCATCATCGTGCGCGCCACGAAGATCGACCGCGCCTTCTTGGCCAATGCGCCGGCGCTGCAGATCTGCGCGCGGCACGGCGTCGGCTACGACGCGGTGGATGTCGAGGCGCTGACCGAACGCGGCATCCCGCTGACCGTCACGCCGGACGCTAACGCCGTGTCCGTCGCCGAGCACGCGATGATGCTGATGCTGACCACCGCGCGACGCACGGTGGACTACAACGCCAACACGAAGGCGCTGGACTGGGGTCCGAAGCCGTCGCTGAAGACGCTCGACCTGGCGGGCATGACTGTGCTGGTGGTCGGCTTCGGGCGGATCGGCGGGCGTGTCGCGCGGCTGTGCCAGGCCTTCGGCATGAACGTGACGGTGCACGACCCCTACATCCCGCAAAACACCATCAAGGGCGCGGGCTTCACGCCGGTGAAGGTGCTGCACGAAGGCCTGGCCGCTGCCGACGTGGTCACCACGCATTGCCCGTCGAACACCGAGACGCGCGGCATGGTCAACGCCGCCTTCTTCGCGGCGATGAAGCCCGGCGCGGCCTATATCAACACCGCACGCGGCACGCTGGTCGATGAGGCCGCGCTGACCAATGCGCTGAAATCCGGGCATCTGGGCGCGGCCGGCCTCGACGTCTTCTGGGAGGAGCCGGTCACCACGAAGCTGCCCTTCCTGGATTTCCCCAACGTCGTCGTCTCGCCGCACTCGGCGGCGGCGACGGAGCAATCCACGCGCCGCATGGGCCTGTCCTGCGCGGAAAGCATCTTTGCCCACCTGAAGGGGCAGCTCGACCCCGACGTCGTCATCAACAAGGAGGTGCTCCGCGGCAACGCGTGAGCAGCGCGCCATGACGAATCCGCTTCTCGTCCTTGCCGACCATGCCGCCACTTGGCGGTCGCGCGACCTGCCCGCGGACGTCGCGCACCACGCGCGCCGCGCTCTGGTCGATTGGTTCGCGGCATTGCTCGCCGGCGCCTGGCGCGAACCCGCCACGCTGATGTCGGCGGCGCTGGAGGACGAGACGCGCGGCGGTGGCGGCGCGGTCTGCTACGTGACGGGCCGTCGCGTGCCGGTCCGCCATGCCGCGCTGATCAACGGCACGGCGTCGCATACGGTCGAGTTCGACGACATCTACCGCTACGCCGTCTATCACCCTGGCTGCCCGACCATCGCCGCGGCACTCGCCGCCGCGCAGGCGCGCGGCACGGACATGGACACGCTGCTGCGCGCGCTCGCGGCTGGCTATGAAGTGTCCTGCCGCATCGGCCTGGCGGTGCAGCCCTCGCACTATGATTTCTGGCACACGACTGGCACGGTCGGCACCTTCGGCGCAGCCGCGGCGGTCGCGGTGCTGCTGGACTGCGACGCCAATCGCACCGCGCATGCCATTGCCACCGCCGCCACCATGGCCGGCGGCTTGCAGCAGGCCTTCCGCGGGGAAGGCATGTCCAAGCCGCTGCACCCCGGCCATGCCGCCGAGGCGGGCGCGCTGGCTGCGATGTCGGCGGCGAAGGGCATGACCGGCGCGCTGGACGTGCTGCATGGGTCGGCCGGCTTCGCGGCCGCGACCAGCGAGGACACCGGCAAGTGGGACAAGCCGCTGGCCAATATCGGCAAGCCCTTCGCCATCACCGACATGACGTTCAAGAACCATGGCTGCTGCGGGCATATCTTCGCCGCGCTGGATGCCGTGCGCGACCTGCACCTTGAGCACGCCTTCAAGCCGGAGGACGTCGTGAGCGTCGCCGTCGGCGGCTACAAGGCGACCAAGGAAGTCTGCGACCGCCCCACCGCGCAGACGGAGCAGGATTGCCGCTTCTCGACGCAATTCACCGTGGCGACCATGCTGCTGCATGGCGGCGTGCGCCTCGCGGCGTTCGAACCGGCGCGGCTGACCGACCCCGCGATCCGCGCGCTGATGCCGCGCGTCACGGTGGCGCTCGACGCGGAATGCGCCGCGGCCTTCCCGTCGAAGCGGTCGGCCAAGGTGGAGATCAAGCTCAAGGACGGCCGCGTGCTGAACCGCCACCAGCATACCCGCAAGGGCGACCCCGACGCGCCGCTGTCGGACCAGGACCTGTCGGACAAGTTCCTGGAGCTGACGTCGGATGCGATCGGTGCGGCGCAGGCCAAGGCTGTCCTGGCGCAATTGTGGGAGGGCACCGCCCTGCCCGGGATCGTCCCGCTGGTGGTGAACCAGGCGCGCGCCGCGGAATAGCGGCGCGCCGGCTACTTCTTCTTGCCGCCCGCGCGGACCAGTTGCGAAATCGCCAGGGCCGCCTTGCCGGACGCCTTGGCGATCTCGTTGTCCTGTTCCTGGATCACCTTGCGGGCCGGTTCGTCGCCGTCCAGCCCGCCGAGGATCTCGGCCGGGACCTTGCGGTTGGAACGTCGGCTGCCGTCCTCGTAGAACACGTCGAACAGCACGAAGGCGGATTTGCTGCCGGGTTTGGCGGCCATGTCTGTCTCTCCTCCGCCACGCCTGGGGCGTGCGGGCTTCGGATACGCCGGGATGTGAGGCGTTGGCGCCGAAGGGCGCTGGCGCGGGTCAGTCGCGCTTGGGCTCTTCGGCCTGGGTGTCGGGCTCGGGGTCCTGTCCGGCAGCCTTGCGCTTCGCGACCGCCTCGTCGCGTTCGCGCTGCTTGGCTTCCTTCTTGGCCTGCTTGCCCCGGTTCACCTCGGCACGCTGTTGGCCATAGTTGGGCGGTCGCGCCACGGCGATACTCCGGAATCCTGGGATGAAAAAGGGCGGCCCGAAGGCCGCCCCTGGCCGGTTCAGGCGAGGCGCAGATTGCCCGCCGAAACCTTGCCCTGCTGGCCGCGCTGCATCTCGTACTCGACCTTGTCGCCTTCGTTCAGGCCGTTCAGGCCGGCGCGCTGCACGTCGGAGATGTGGACGAACACGTCCTTGCTGCCATCCTCGGGCTGGATGAAGCCATAGCCCTTGGTTGCGTTGAACCACTTAACGGTACCGATGCTCATGCCGATGTCTCCGGTTGAGTCATTGCCGCCGGGCACGATTGCCAGGCAGTGATGCCGGCCAGCGCACGCGCTTGCCGGGCCATCCTTCGCTGAGGCTCAACCATAGAAAGGCACGGAGAGCAGGTCCGACATGCGGACCGGACGAGGTGACGCCAAATCTATGCGCCTTCGCTACCGCGAAAGCAATGCCAATCGGCTAACCCGCCCGCGCCCCGGTGGCGCGCAGGATGGGCAGCCAGCGGTCCATCTCGGCCTTCAGGAAATTGCGCAGCGCGGCCGCATCTCCGGGTCGGGGCTCGACCCCGCGCTCGTTGAAGCGGGCCTGAACGGCCGGGTCCGCCAGCACGGCCAGCGTCGCCGTGCTCAAGGCCGTCAGCACCGGGGCCGGCGTCGTCATCGGCGCATAGAGCGCCTGCCAGGAGGAGGATTCATACCCCGCCACGCCGGCCTCCTGGAGGGTCGGCAGGTCCGGCAGCATGCGCGACCGTCGCGCCGTCGTGACCGCCAGGCCCCGCGCGCGCCCGTCCTGCATCAGGGGTGCGAGCAGCGTCTGGCTGTCGATCATGAATTCGACCCGCCCGGCGATGAAGTCGGTCACCGCCGCCGGCGTGCCGCGGTACTGTACGATGGTGAAATCGACGCCGGCCAGCTTCTTCAGCAATTCCCCCGCCAGGTGGGAGGCGGCGCCGATGCCGGTGGTCGCGAAGGTCGCCTCGCCGCGCTTGGACCGCAGCCAGGCCAGCAGCGATGGCACATCGGTCGCCGGCACGGACGGGTGCACGGCCGCGACGAAGGGTTGTTCGCCGAGCAGGGCGATCGGCGCGAAGTCGCTGACCGGGTCGATCCCGGTGTCGGGGAACAGCGCCGGGATCACGCTGTGCGCCGCGCCGTTCAGCAGCAGCGTGTGGCCGTCCGGGGCCGCGCGTGCCACCGCGCGCGCGCCGATGGTGCTGCCGGCGCCGGGGGTGTTCTCGATCACCACCGTCTGGCCGATCCGCCGCGACAGCGGCTCGGCGATGATGCGTGCCACCACGTCGATGATGCCGCCCGCGGCGAAGGGCACAACCACGCGGATCGGGCGATTGGGGAAGGTGCCTTGTGCACGCGCCACAGTGGGCGCTGCAAGGGCGGCGGCGAGCAGCGTGCGGCGATGTGTCATGGTGGGAGGCTCCGGCTGGTTTTCCCGCAGGCTAGACCCGTCGAGGCCGCCTTGACAGCCAGGCCGCCCCCCGGCGTCATGCGCCCGGGCCGGCCGAGGCCGCGCGGTCCCAGTCCGGGACCGGCCAGCGGTGTGATGGCCGCCCCTATCCTGGTGAGGATCGGTTCGACCCCGATACGCCAAACCCCCGGCGTCGGCCCTCGGGCAGCGGCGCCGCCGCCTTGCGGGCTTCGCGCCCCCGTGGCGGGGCCGCGGCGCCGGGGGCGCGGCACGTTCCGACCGGCAGCGAAACGCGCTAATGCTCCGGCATGACGACGACGCTTGTGCCGATCCTCGTGCTCGTTGCGGTGTCCGCGGTCGCGCTCTCCGCGCTGCGGATGATGCTGCGCTTCCGCATTACCGTCTGGCCGTGGGAGGCCGGGCTGCTCTACGTGAACGGTCGCTTCGCGCGGGTGCTCGAACCCGGCCGCACCTGGCACGGCATCGCCGGGCGCGAGGTGCACCGCCTGCCCGCGACGCGCCAGGTCCACGTCATTCCCGCCCAGGATCTGCTGACGGCCGAGGGCTTCCAGGTGAAGCTCGGCGTCGTGGTGGAATACCGCATCGAGGACCCGCGCCGCGTGCAGGAGGAAACCGGCGGGCGCTGGATGGATGCGTTGCACACCGCCGTGCAGCTTGCCATTCGCGCGCCGGTGCTGTCGCGCGACCTCGATGCCGTGCTGGCGGATCGCGGTGCGCTGGAGGGGGAATTCCTGCCGCCGGTGCAGGCCGCGCTGTCGGGCATCGGCATCGCGGTGGAGCGCGTCGCGCTGCGCGACCTGGTGCTGCCCGCCGAGATCCGCCGCATGGTCACCGAGGTCGAGCGCGCGAAACGCGAGGGCCTGGCGGCGCTGGAACGCGCGCGCGGCGAACAGGCGGCGCTGCGGTCCCTGGCGAATGCCGCGCGGCTGCTGAAGGGCAACCCCGAACTGCACGCGCTGCGCGTCCTGCAGGCGCTGGCGGCGGCACCGGGCAAGGTGCCGCCGACGCTGGTGCTGGGTGCCGGCGCCTTGCTGCCCACCGGCAGCGCGGCGCCCGACGCACCAGCCGAGGATTGACCGCTACTTCCCCTTGAAGCTCGGCGCGCGCTTGTTGAGGAAAGCGTCAACGCCTTCCTGGAAATCGGCGCTGGTGAAGCACATGGTCACCAGGTCGTCGCCCTCGACCTCGCCGGCCGCGTGGCGCAGGCGGCGCAGCGCGATCTTGGTCGCCTTGAGCGTCAGCGGCGCCAGGGTCGACATGGAGGTCGCCAGTTCCATGGCGCGCGCGGCCACCGCATCCGGCGTGTCCAGCACTTCCGACACCAGCCCGATATGCTTCGCCTCGGCCGAGGAGAAGAGGCGCGACGTCATGATCATCTCGGCGATCGCGGCCGGGCCGACCAGCGCGTAGAAGCGTGCGAAGTTGTTCATATTGAGGATATTCCCCAACGTCTTCGCGATCGGCAGGCCGAAGCGCGCCGAGGTGTCGCAGATGCGGATGTCGCAGCACCCCGCGATGCCCAGGCCACCGCCGGTGCAGGCGCCGGGGATCGCCGCGATGATCGGCTTGTTGCAGTTCTCCAGCGCGCCGAGAACCTTGTCGATGCGCGCCTCGTAGGCGAGCGCATCCTCGGCGGTCTTGAACTCTCGGAACTGGCTGATGTCGGTGCCCGAGGCGAAGGCCTTGCCGCCGGCACCGGTCAGCACCCACACGCGGATCGACGGGTCCTCGCTGATCTGGTCGGCCAGCTCCTGCAGGCGCTGGTACATCGGGAACAGCATGGCGTTGCGCGCCTGCGGGCGGTTGAAGGTGGTCCAGGCGATCCCGCCCTCGCGGACCTCGTGCAGAATGTCGTCGCTCATGGCGCGCTCCGTCCCGATGTGTGCGCGCAAGGCGTAGCGCAGGCGCGCGGCGCGTCAAGCGCCCCCCTCCCTTGCCGAAGCGCGGCCGCGATGCCACCACAGTGGCAACCGAGGAGACCTGCCCATGACCCTGCCGCTCGCCCGCTTCACCGTGCTCGACCTGACGCGCGTGCGCTCCGGCCCGACCTGCGTGCGCCAGTTGGCCGATTGGGGGGCGAACGTCATCAAGATCGAGGCGACGGACGAGGTCGATACCGGCAAGGGCCTGGGCGGCGAGCGCGACGGGCCGGACTTCCAGCATGTCCATCGCAACAAGCGCGGCATGACGCTGAACCTGAAGGCGCCCGAGGGCATCGCCGCCTTCCGCCGCATGGTCGCCAAGGCCGATGTGGTGGTCGAGAACTACCGCCCCGACGTGAAGACGCGCCTCGGCGTGGACTATGACAGCCTGGCGGCGATCAACCCGCGCATCGTGCTGGGGTCGATTTCGGGCTTCGGGCAGGATGGTCCCTACGCGAAGCGGCCGGGCTTCGACCAGATCGCGCAGGGCATGGGCGGGCTGATGTCGGTCACCGGCCTGCCCGGCCAGGGCCCGGTGCGCGCCGGCATCCCGGTGGCGGACCTGACGGCGGGGCTGTACTGCGCGCTCGGCATCATGGTGGCGCTGCTGGAACGCGAGGTCACCGGCAAGGGGCGCTGGGTGCATATCTCGCTGCTGGAAGCCATGGTCGCGATGATGGATTTCCAGGCGACGCGCTGGACCATGAAGGGCGATGTCCCGAAGCAGGCCGGCAACGACCACCCGACCACAATCCCGACGGGTCTGTTCAAGACCAGCGACGGCGTGATGAACATCGCCGGCGGCGGGCAGGTGATGTGGGATCGCATCGTGAAGGTACTGGGCATCGAGGAGGAGGCGAAGGACCCCGACATCGCCACCGACAAGCTGCGCAGCCAGAACCGCGTGAAGGTGAATGCGCTGCTGGAGAAGGTGACGGTGACCGACACCTCCGCCAACTGGGTCGCGAAGTTCAACAAGGAAGGCGTGCCCTGCGGCCCGGTCTATTCGATGGACCAGGTCTTCGCCGACGAGCAGGTGAAGCACCTCGGCCTGGCGATGACCGTGCAGCACCCGCGCCTGGGCGCGCTCGATGTGGTGCGCGCGCCGATGCAGATCAGCGGTGTCGAATGCCGCCGCGACCCCACGCCCGAACGCGGCCAGCACACCGACGAGGTGCTGGGCGAATTCGGCTTCAGCGCGGAGGAGATCGCCGCGCTGCGGACGGCCAAGGCGGTCTGACGCGTCAGTCCCGCGCGAGGCGGATCTCCACCTCGCGCTCGACGAACGACCATTCCTTCGTGGCGCGCAGGCGCACCAGCAGCGCGTCGAACGCGCCCTCATGCTCCGGGGCGAATTCGAACCAGGTCAGGAAGTCGAAGGGTTCCCCCAGGTCGCGGCTATGGATCAGCCGCCGCGCCACCGCCGGCAGGTAGTCGAGGCCGATGGCGATGTGGCGCGATTCCTCCTCCAACACCCGGCGCCGCGCATCCTGCGCCATGTCCCACCAGGCCTCCGACTTGCGGATGGGGATGAGCGCGCCGCGCGTCGCCGCCGGGCGGCCGAGGCCCTGCTGCACGCCGGCCAGCGTCGCGCGCTCGGCCTCGGCGGTGTAACGCAGGTTGCTGGTGACGCCGCGCAGACGCCAGGTGCCGTGATCGGGCGTCGCCGCGCCATCCTCGACGCGCAGCCGGTCGGCCTGCGGCAGGGGCGCGCCGATACAGGCCCGGATGGCGGTGATCCGCCAGGGACCATCGGCGCCGGCGGTGATGGTGACGGGCAGCGGGGCAGGCATGGCCAAGCCTAGATGCTGCGGCGCAGCAAAAGCAACGCCGCAGCGTCGGCCTCACTCCACGCGGATATTGCCGCGGCGGATTACCTCGCCCCAGCGCTCGCGGTCGCGGGTCATCAGCGCGGTGAACTCCGCCGGGGTGCCGGGCAGCGGCTCGACGCCCTGCGCCGCCAGCTTGGCGATGAAGTCCGGGCGCCGGAGCAGCGCGTTCACCTCGCGGCTCATGCGCTCGACCGCCGCAGCCGGCGTGCCGGTGGGCGAGAAGATGCCGTACCAGCCCAGCGCATCGTAGCCCTGCAGCGTCTCGCCGATGGTCGGCACATCGGGCAGTGCCGGGTCACGGCGGCCCGAGGTGACGGCGATGGCGCGCACGCGCCCGTCGCGGATATGGGGCAGCGCGGTCGGCGTGGTGTCGAACATCATGGTCAGCCGCCCGCCGACCGTGTCCACCATGGCCGGGCCGGTGCCGCGATAGGGGATGTGGGTGATGTCCACATTCGCCTGCTGCTTCAGCAACTCCATGAACAGGTGCTGCGCCGAGCCGATGCCTGACGACCCGTAGTTCAGCTTGCCCGGCTCGGCGCGCGCCAGCGCCAGCAATTCGGGCAGGGTGCGCGCCTGCACGGAGGGATGCACCACCAGCACCGAGGCCACGGCCGCCACCGGCACCACCGGTACCAGGTCGCGGCTCGGGTCGTAGGTCAGGCGGATCAGCGATGGGTTGATCGCCATCGGCCCGGTGCTGCCCATGACCATGGTGTAGCCGTCGGGCGGGCTGCGGACGGCGGCCTCGGTGCCGACCGACCCGCCGGCGCCGGTGCGGTTCTCGACCACCACGGATTGCCGCAGGATCTGCGTGAGTTCCTCCGCCAGCGCACGGGCCAGCAGGTCGGCAGCACCCCCGGGCGGGAACGGCGAGATCATCCGGATGCTGCGCTGGGGCCATTCGCCCTGCGCGACGGCGGGGCCGGCCAGGGCCGTGGTGGCCGCCAGGCCCAGCAGCAGGCGTCGGGTGGTCATGTCGGGAACTCCGTGATCATGGTGCGTCATGGTGCCGGTGTAGCAAGCATCGCGCCAGCCAGGGCCGGCCCGGGCTGCGGGCGGTTTGCGTGCCACCCGCCCGGCCGCTAGGAAGCGCCGCGAAACAGCCGGGGACGTCCATGCGTATCGCCTCCATCCGCCAGGGCGTCGTGCCCATTAGCAGCGCCATCGCCAACGCCTATATCGATTTCTCGAAGATGACGGCGAGCGTCGTCGCCATCACCATCGAGGACGGTGCCGGCAAGACGGCCACCGGCTACGGCTTCAATTCCAACGGCCGCTACGCGCAGCCCGGCCTGCTGGCCGAACGCTTCGTGCCGCGCCTGGAAGCCTGCGACGCGGCGGTGCTGACCGCCGCCGACGGCACGCTGAACGTCGCCGCCGCCTGGGCCGCGATGATGAGGAACGAGAAGCCCGGCGGCCACGGCGACCGCTCCGTCGCGGTCGGCGTGCTCGACATGGCGCTGTGGGATGCCGCGGCGAAGCTGGAGAGCAAGCCGCTGTGGCGCCTGCTGGCCGACCGCTTCCGCGGTGGCGAGGCCGATGACGCCGCCTGGGTCTATGCCGCCGGCGGCTACTACTACCCCGGCAAGGGCGTCGATGCGCTGGTCGAGGAAATGAAGCGCTACCTCGGCCTCGGCTACACCACGGTGAAGATGAAGATCGGCGGCGCGCCCGGCACGCCGATCAAGGATGCGCTGAAGGAAGACATCGCGCGTATCGAGGCGGTGCTGAAGCTGCTCGGCAACGACGGCTCGCGCCTCGCGGTCGATGTGAACGGCCGCTTCGGCCTGCATGCCGCCCTGGCCTACGGCGCGGCGCTGCAGCCCTTCGCCCTGCGCTGGTACGAGGAACCACTCGACCCGCTGGACTACGCCACCCACGCGACGCTGGCCGAACACTACGCCCCGCCGCTGGCGACCGGTGAGAACCTGTTCTCCATGCTCGACGCCCGCAACCTGATCCGCCATGGCGGGCTGCGCCCGGACCGCGACATCCTGCAATTCGACCCCGCGCTGTCCTACGGGCTGGTCGAATACCTCCGCACGCTCGAGATGCTGGAACAGCACGGCTGGTCGGCGCGCCGCTGCGTCCCCCACGGCGGCCACCAGTTCGCGCTCAACATCGCGGTTGGGCTGGGCCTCGGCGGGAACGAATCCTACCCCGAGGTCTTCGCCCCCTTCGGCGGCTTCGCCAGCGACACGCCGGTGGTGGACGGGCGCATCCGCATGCCCGACCTGCCGGGCATCGGCTTCGAGGCGAAGAACGACCTGTGGGCGGTGCTAAAGGACCTGTGAGCGCGCTGCCCGACGCCGTCGCGGCGCGCTATCGCGGCCCCACCACGCGCGGCTTCGTGCGCGGCAAGCTCAAGCGCGACCCCGTGGTGCCGGCGCTGCTGGCGCTGCCGCCCTTCGGAGCGGTGTTGGACCTCGGCTGCGGGCGCGGGCAGCTTGGCCTCGCATTGCTGCTGGCGGGGCAGGCCACGACGGTGACCGGGCTCGACCTCGATGCCGGCAAGATCGAGCGCGCCACGGCGGCCGCGGGCGACCTGCCCGCGCGCTTCGCCATCGCCGACCTCGCCACCGCGCCGCTGCCTGCCTGCGACACCGCGCTGGTGATCGATGTGCTGGTGCAGATGCCGCCGGCGGCGCAGGACGCGCTGCTGTCCAGGCTGGTCGCGGCGGCACCGCGCCGCATCATCATCCGCGCCTTCGACCCCGACCGCGGCTGGCGCAGCGCCTTTGGCCTGGCGATCGACCGGCTGCGGCGGCGTCTGGGCGGCGACCTCGGCCTGGCTGGCACCGTCGCGCCGCAACCCATCGCCGTGCTGCGCGCGCCGCTCGATGCCGCCGGCTACGCGGTGTCCGTCACGCCGTGCTGGGCTGGCACGCCCCTGCCGAATGTGCTTCTGGTGGCGGAACGCCCATGACCCTCCGCATCGCCCCCCTGGCCTTCCTCGCCCTCGCCGCCCTGCCGGCGAAGGCCCAGCAACTGCCGGTCTTCGAGGCCGGCATCGCCGGCGGCGGAGGCTGGCTGCCGGCCTATCCGGCATCGGACCAGAATCGCTGGCGGGGCCTCGCGGTGCCCTACATCATCTACCGCGGCAACGTGTTCCGCGCCGATGATGGCGGGCTGCGCGCGCGCACCAGCCTGGCGGACGGGATCGAGCTGTCGGTCAGCGCCTCGGGCGGGGTGAATGCGTCGTCGGACGACGTGACCGCGCGGCAGGGCATGCCGGACCTCGAATGGCTGGGCGAGCTCGGCCCCAACCTGCGCTTCACGCTGTGGCGCGGCGAGGACGAGGCATCCCCGCAGCGCATCGTGGTCGACACGCCGATCCGCGCGGTGTTTTCCACCGACTGGTCGTCGGTGTCCTTCCGCGGCTTCACCTTCGCGCCCGACATCGCCTACGAGCACATGCACTTCCTGTCGCCCTTCGCGCGGCTGCGCATCTCGGCGGGCGTGTCCTTCGGCACGGATCGCTATGCCGACTACTTCTACGACGTGGCGCCGCAATACGCGCGGCCGGACCGGCCGGCCTACAACGCGCAGGCGGGCTATGTCGGGTCGCGCGTCACGCTGTCCTACCGGCTGCCGCTGAGCGAGCGCTTCTCGGTGGTGGCCGGTGGGCGGATCGAGAATTTCTCGGGCGCGGCCAATGCCGACAGCCCGCTGTTTCGCAATGAATGGAACGTCTCGGTGGTGGCGGGTTTCGCCGTCTCGCTGTGGCGGTCGGAGGCGACGGTGGACGCCGCCTCCCAGCCCTTCGACTGATCAGTGACCGTGGCCTGACCCACGCGCGCCCGCGGCCTGGACCGCGAGTTCCACCTGCACCTCGCCCGCGCGTTCGAAGCGCAGCGTCAGCGGCACGCGCCCGCCCTGCGTCATCGGCGCGGTCAGCCCGATCATCATGATGTGGAAGCCGCCGGGGCGGAGTTCCACCGTCTGCCCCGGGGCGACCGCGATGGCCTGCACCGGGCGCATCCGCATCACGTCGCCGTCGCGCTCCATGGTGTGCAATTCCACCACGCGCGCCGCCGGTGTGCTGGCGGAGAGCAGACGGTCGGGCTGAGTCCCGCCATTGCGCATCCGCAGGAAGCCCGCGCCATTGCCGTTCGCGCCGGCGGCGCGCGTCCAGGGTGCGGTGATGGCGATGTCGCCGGCGGTGGTGTCCTGCGCGGCGGCTGGGAAGGCCGCCATGATCAGGGCCGCGCCGAGGGCGGCGCGACGCGTCAGGCTTGTCATGGTCTTGCTCCGTCCCATGGTCAGTTCGCCGCCAGGCGGTCGGGCCAGATCGGCTCGACCGACCCGACCCGTGCCTCGATCCGGCCCGCCAGGCGCGCGATGCGTACCGCCTCCCGCGCGCCGGCCGCCGGGTCGCCGGTCGCACAGGCCTCGTTCGCCACGGCCAGCGCGCGATCGAGCGCCGCGCCCTCCTGCGCGGTGGCCTGCGCGCGCACAGCGCCTGCCCAATCCGCCGCCGGCGTGAAGGCGGCGCGGCACACCGCGGTGAGCTCGGCGTTCATCGCCTCGGTATCGCAGGCACGGGCCAGCGGCGGGGCACCGACCAGCAGCACGGCGAGCGCCACTGCCTTGGGAAAGGGGATCATCGCGTCCTCCTGTGTCAGCGCGGCGCCAGCCGCATCGACGCGGCCGGATGAGGATAGTCCGACAGGCGGCGGCCCTGCGCGGGAATCTCCGCCCAGTCCACCACGGCGCCGCCCTCGCATTCCTGCCGCACGGCGAACCATAGCGTGGTGTCGGGGGTGTTGGGGGCACGGAAGCGCAGCACGAACTCGTCATAGTGTTCGTTGGGCAGGCGGCCGCCTTCCCAGGTGATCGCGCCGATCTCGCGCACCGCACCATGGCCGGCGGGGTCGGCCGCACCCTCGCGCGGTGTCGTCGCCAGAGTCCAGCCGGCCTTGGGCATGGGCCGCGCGCCGGTCACGCCTTCCGGCAGGCGGACCGTGATACGCGTGGTCGCGGCATCGCCGCAGCCATGCGGCACGCGCAGCGCGGCACGCACATAGGCGTGCGGCCCGGCCTGCGGCGGGTCGATCGTGACATGGGCGGCGGCCGGCAGCGCCGGCAGCGCGGCAACGAAGAAGGCGATCATCGTCTTGCGCATGGGTGTTCTCCGTGTGTGGGGGTCAGAAGCGGTATTGCAGGCCGGCATAGACGGCGCGTCCGGTGCCGGGTTCAAACAGCTGCGACTGTTGGGTGGCGCGCGGGATGACCGAGGCGGAGGCGATGTATTTCGTGTCCGCCAGGTTGCGCCCCTCGACGAAGGCCGAGAGCCCGTTGGTGAATTCCCAGCCGGCGCGCACGCCCACCAGGAAGTAGGCATCGGTCTTCAGCGTATTGGCATTGTCCACGTAGTAGGCCTGCGGCACCCATTCGGCATTGGGCGCGATCCAGCCGCCCGAGGGGTGCCGGTAGCGCAGTTCCGCGCGGTACAGATGTCGCGGCACGCCGGGCAGCTGGTTGTTGCCGTAGGTGGGGTCGTTGTCGAAGGTGAAGTCGCTGAAGGTATAGGCCTGGGTCAGCGTCAGGTTGTCGCCCACCGAGACGGTGTCGCGCAGGAAGGTCCAGGCGGCGGCGGCCTCGATGCCCTGGTGGATGGTGCGGTCGGCGTTCACGGCGAAGTCCATGCCGTTGCCGAAGGTGAAGAGCTGAATCTCGTCGCGGATCCAGCTGCGGTACAGCGCCACTTCCCAGGAGAAATTCGCGGTCGCGCCGCGCGTGCCAACCTCGATCGTCGCGCTGCGCTGGGCATCGAGGTTCTCGAACCCGCCATTGGGCACCAGCGGGATCAGGTCGCTGAAGGTCGGCGGTTCGGTCGCCCAGGCCAGGTTGGCGAAGACCTGCGCCTGCTCCGTCGCCTGCCACAGCACGCCCAGGCGCGGATTGACCCAGCTCCAGCTGCCCGACCCGGACTGGTCGCCATTGGACAGGAATTCGTCGTCGCTGCTCCGCCGCGCCCAGCCGGCCGAGGCGCCGGCAATCAGCTGCAG
Organism: Roseomonas sp.; assembly: GCA_051860065.1. Lineage (GTDB taxonomy): Bacteria > Pseudomonadota > Alphaproteobacteria > Acetobacterales > Acetobacteraceae > Neoroseomonas. The sequence continues at coordinate 127,440 of JBHYEQ010000013.1, read as the reverse complement.
CCCCGGCAGCACCGTCAGCGCGTTCTCGACATAGGCATCGATGGTGGTGGCATTGTCGATCGACCCGTAGGTCTGCGCGCCGGCACGCCCGCCATTGTTGACGTAGCGGCGGTTCACCAGGCGCCCGATCGCCGCGTTGAACCCGGCGGTCAGGCGGTTGTCGAGCCCGGCCACCGTTCCTTCGATGGTGGTCCGCCCGAACAGCGTGAAGTCGTCGGAATCATTGTCGAGGTACTGGAAGATCGGGTGGTCGAGCTCGCGATGCGCGTAGCCGCCGCCGATCTCGACCAGCGCGCCTTCCTGCGGGCGAATGGCGGTGATGGTGCCGACGCGGAAGCTCTCGATGTTGCGCATCCAGTCGTTGGCGACATTCGCCGGATTGGCCATGCGCGGCGTGGTCAGCGCCTGGGTCCGCGTGAGCGAGCCCGGGATCTGCTGCCAGATGTTGTTGTAGGCGGCGAAGATGCGGGTCTCCGCCGTCTCGGACCATTGGTAGGCGCCATTGGCGTTGACGCGGTAGGACCGGCCGGCGCTGTGGTCACGGTAGCCTTCCTGCGTCATGGCGGTGAAGCTGCCCCAGCCGTCCCACGGCCCCTCGGCAATGCCATAGGCGGCCTGGCCACGGGCGAAACCGAAGGACCCGCCCTCGCCGCGCAGCACCACGCCGGGGTTGCTGCGCCCCGTCGGCGTGATGAAGTTGATCGCGCCGCCCAGCGTATTGGCCCCCAGCATGAAGGCATTGGCGCCGCGGAACACCTCGACGCGCTGGAAGGTCAGCGGGTCCAGTTCCTGGAAGTCGCCGCTGCCATCCGCCAGATTGATCGGGATGCGGTCCTGGTAGAGCCGCACGCCACGCAGATGGAAGTTGCGCGAGGTGCCTGACCCGCGGATCGACAGCCGCGAATCCTCGCCCCACTTCGGCTCGCGAAGACGCCGGGCGTGTACAGCAGCATGTCGCGGACGGTGGTGACGCCGGCGCGGTCGCGGAACGCCTCCGCCGGCACGATCGAGACATTGCCCGGGATCTGGCGGGCGGCGGCCTCGGCTTCTTCGTTGGATGGGCGTGTCGGGCTGCCGCTGAGGCGCGGCGCCGTGACGACCATCGGTGGCAGGGTGGCGGCTTCTGGGGCGGGTTCCTGGGCCAGTGAAGGCTGGGCCACGGCACCGGCCGCCATGACGGCCAGCAGGGGCCGCATGACGCGAATGGCAGGCATGGAAAGGGTCTCTCCCGGAGAATCGGAACGGCAAGCGCGCTTGCGGCCGTTCCGTCGGGAACGACCTCAGGAGAGAGCGGGGGGACCTGTCGGGCGGTAAGGCGGCGCGCGCGCGGCCGGCGGCAGGGTTTGCGCGGCCGCTGCATGCCAGCCGATGGTGCTCGCGACCCAGGCCGGCACCGGCGTGGCCGGCGGCAGTGGCAGGGCCGCCGGCGCCCCGCCCGTGCACACGACGCAGATGGTCGCGCCGTTGTCCTGCGCCGGAACCTCGTGTCCGTCGGGGCCGACCAGGATGGTGCGTTGTTCGCCAGAGGGCGCACAGAGCACCGTCAGCAGCCCCGCCGGCGTCGCCGCCATCGCCAGGCAATGCGCCGGCGCCAGCACGACCTGCAACAGCAGGATCGCAGCGATCAGGCGCGCGACGGGGCGAAGGGCGCTCGGCACGACGCGACCCTTACCGCCGGACCGGCGTGCCGGCAAGCGCGCGCGTCAGGCCGCCGCGCGCACCGCCAGGTCGTACTCGACCTCCGGCGTATAGACCGATGCCTCCTTGCCCAGGCGCGAGGAGAACAGCGTGAAGTGCTCGACGCGCACCGTGGTCGCGCGGAACAGGTTGTGCGCCTGGACATAGGCCACGACCTTGTCCGGCGGAGCACGATCCACCCGCGCCAGCGTGACATGCGGGGAGAAGCGCTTGCGCTCCGGCGGCAGGCCGATGCGCTGCAGGGCGGTCTCGATCTTGCCCTGGAGATGGGTCAGCGCGTCGTTGCGCTCGGCGCCGACCCACAGCGACTGGATGCGCCCGGCCTTCTCGAAGGTGCCGACCCCGCGCAGCGAGAGGTCGAAGGCATGGCCGCGGATCGCCGCCAGCGCATCATCGGCTTCCTGGGCGCGCCAGTTCTCGATCTCGCCGATGAAGCGCAGGGTCAGGTGGTAGTTGTCGGGCGGCACCCAGCGCGCGCCGGGAATTCCGCCGGCCAGGCCGGCAACCTCTGAACGGATCTCCGCGGGAAGGGCGAGGGCGACGAACAGGCGCAACATGGGGGCCCCCAATCGCGCGGATCAGCCAGTGGGCACCCGCGCCAGCAGCGATTCGACCGCCGGCAGCATGCGACGGACCAGCTCCGCGACGCCAGCCTCATTGGGATGAATACGGTCAGGCTGGTTCAGGGTTGCCTCGCCCGCCACGCCATCCAGCAGGAAGGGGTAGAACACGACCTCCGGCCGCTGCTGGGCCAGGGCGGTGAAGGTGCCGGCGAATTCGCGGCCATACTCGGCGCCGAGGTTCGGCGGCGCCAGCATCCCCGCCAGCATGACCGGCAGGTTGCGCTGCTTCAGCGCATCCAGGATGGCCGTGAGGTTGGCCGCACTCGCGCGCGGTTCGATGCCGCGAAGCCCGTCATTGCCACCAAGTGCAACGATCACCGCATCCGGCCGGTCCGCCAGCGCCCAGTCGAGCCGCGCGCGGCCGCCCGCCGTGGTGTCGCCCGACACGCCGGCGTCGATCACGCGCACCTCGCGCCCACGCTCGCGCAACGCGGCCTCGAGGCGCGCCGGCAGGCCCTGGCCACGCGGCAGGCCGTAGCCGGCCGTGATCGAATCGCCCAGCATCATCAGCCGGATCTCGCGCGCAGCCGCAGGCGTCGCGGCCAGCAGCGGCAACACTCCGATACAGGCCGAAAGTTTGCGGATCGCGTCGCGGCGCCCATATCGAGCCGAAAGCCGCGGAAACAGAATACTCATGGATGCCCTTCCAAACACCGCCCCAGCCACCGCCGGGACGCAGGCCGGATCGCCGTTGATCGCGGCCACCAACCTCTCGTTCCAGGTGAGGGCCCAGGCCGGCGAGATCAATATCCTGCGCGGCGTGGACCTGGCGGTCGGCGTGGGCGAGGCGGTGGGCATCGTTGGCCCCTCGGGCTCGGGCAAGACGTCGTTGCTGATGCTGCTGGCCGGGCTGGATCGCCCGACCGGCGGCGCGCTGTCGGTCGCCGGGCATGACCTGACTCGGATGAACGAGGACCAGCTCGCGGTGTTCCGCCGCGACCAGGTCGGCATCGTCTTCCAGGCCTTCCATTTGGTGCCGACCATGACGGCGATCGAGAATGTCGCGGTGCCGCTGGAATTCGCCGGCCGCGCCGATGCCTTCGACCGCGCGGAAGCGGCGCTGCGGTCAGTCGGCCTCGGCCATCGCCTGACGCATTATCCCGGCCAGCTTTCGGGCGGCGAGCAGCAGCGCGTGGCCCTGGCCCGCGCCTTCGTCTCCGAACCCCGGCTGCTGCTGGCGGACGAGCCCACCGGCAATCTCGACCGCGGCACCGGCGGGCAGGTGATGGACCTGCTGTTCGGCCTGCGCGAACAGTTCGGCACCACGCTCCTGCTCATCACCCACGACCCGCTGCTGGCCGAACGCTGCGAGCGCCAGGTGCGGATCGAGGATGGCCGCATCGTGTCGGACGGCGCGCGCTGAGATGAAGACGCTGGGACTGGCGCTGCGCTTCGCACGGCGCGACCTGCGCGGCGGCGTGAAGGGGCTGCGCATCGTGCTCGCCTGCCTCGCGCTTGGCGTGGCCGCGATTACCGCGGTCGGCACGCTGCGCGCCGGCGTCGAGGCCGGCATCACCGCCGATGGCGCCCGCATCCTGGGCGGCGAAGTCGAGGTCATGTCCCAGCAGGGCGCCTTGCCCCCGGCGGTGGCGGACTGGGCCACGACGCGCGGCGCGCGGGTCTCCAACATCACCCAGATGCGCGCCATGGCGGTCGCCCCTGATGGCGAACGCACCCTGGTCGAGCTGAAGGCGGTGGACGAGGCCTATCCCCTGTTCGGCGAATTGCTGCTCGACCCGCCCGGCCTGCTGATGCCCGGCGAGGTGGTGGTGGAACGCATCGTCGCCGATCGCCTGGGCATCGCGCCGGGTGCCATGATCCGCCTCGGCGATGCCAGCTTCAGGCTGCGCGGCGTGATCCTGGCCGAACCCGACAAGGTCGCGAGCCCGGCCATCTTCGGCCCGCGCGCGATGATCGCGCTGGCCGACCTGCCCTCCACGGGCCTGATCCAGCCGGGCAGCCTGGCCAATTGGGAATTGCGGATGGCGCTGCCCGAGGGCACCACGCGGCAAACCTTCGCCAACGAATTGCGCGCCGCCTTCCCGCAGAATGGCTGGCGCATCCGCACTGCCGATGCGGCCGCTCCGTCGGTCAACCGCTTCGTCGATCGCGCCGCCTTCTTCCTGACGCTGGCGAGCCTGACGGCGCTGCTGGTCGGCGGCATCGGTGTCGCGACCGGCGTGCGCTCCTGGCTCGACCAGCGGGCGCGCACTATCGCCACGCTACGCTGCCTGGGCGCGTCCCCCGGCGTAATTTTCGCAACCTACCTGATGCAGGTGCTGGCGCTGGCCTGCCTCGGCATCGTCATCGGGCTGGCGGTCGGGTTCGGGCTGACCATGCTCGGCGCCTGGGCGCTGGCCGATGCGCTGCCGGTGCCGCCGCGCATGGGGGTGTATCCGGCGCCGCTGATCCTGGCGGCGGTCTATGGGTTGCTCACGGCGCTGGCCTTCGCGCTGTGGCCGCTCGGGCGCGCCATGGAAATCCCGGGCGCGGCGCTGTTCCGCGATGCCTTGCAGCCCTCCGGCGCCAGGCCACGCATCGCGCTGGTGGCCGCGACGGTCACGGCGGGCGTCGCGCTCTCGGCGCTCATCGTCGGCACGGCGGAGAACCGATTCTTCGCCCTGTCCTTCATCGGCGGGGCGCTGGCCACGCTGGTGCTGTTCCGCCTCGGCGCATCCGTGCTGATCCGGAGCGCGCGGCGCTTCCGTGGCGTGCGGCGCCCGGCGCTGCGCCTGGGCCTGGCCAACCTGCACCGTCCGGGCGCGCCAACGGCGCTGATCCTGGTCTCGCTCGGCATCGGGCTGACCACGCTGGCGGCCGTCGCGCTGATCGAAGGCAACCTCCGCCGGCAGATCGCCGAGCAACTGCCCGCGGCCGCGCCGAACTTCTATTTCATCGACATCCAGTCCGACCAGGCGCGCGATTTCGACCGCGTGGCGTTGGCGCAGGCGACGGTCAGCGAGGTCAAGCGCGTGCCCTCCCTGCGCGCCCGCATCGTGGCGGTGAACGGCGTGCCCTCCGACCAGGTCCGCACCACGCCCGAGACCGCCTGGGCGCTGCGCGGCGACCGCGGCCTGACCTACGCCGCCACGCCGCCCGAGGGCACGCGGCTGTCGCAGGGCCAGTGGTGGGCGGCGGATTACCGGGGCGAACCGCTGGTCTCCTTCGACGCCAACCTGGCGCGCGGCTGGGGCGTGGGCATCGGGGACACGATCACGGTGAATGTGCTCGGCCGCGACATCCCGCTGCGGATCGCGAACCTGCGCGACATCGAATGGCGCGGGCTGGGGCTGAACTTCGTGCTGGTCGCCTCGCCGGGGCTGCTGGAGGCCGCGCCGCATACGCATATCGCCACGCTGCGGTCGGACACGGCGCAGGAAGGCGCGGTGCTGCGGGCGATCAGCGAGGCCTTCCCGAACGTCTCGGGCATCCGGGTGCGTGATGCGCTGGAGCAGGTGGCCGCGCTTCTGGCGCGCATCGGCACGGCGCTGTCGGCCACGGCATCGCTGACCCTGGCGGCCGGCGCGCTGGTGCTGGCGGGCGCGGTGGCGGCCGGGCAGCGGCGGCGCGTGCGCGATGCGGTGGTGCTCAAGACCGTGGGGGCGACACGCGCCCAGATCAGGCGCGCCTTCCTGGTGGAATTCGGGCTGCTCGGCGCCACCGCGGGCCTCATCGCGGCCGTGGCGGGCACCGCGGCGGCCTGGGGCGTGGTGCGCTTCATCCTGGGCGCGGACTGGGTCTTCCTGCCGGGCACGCTGGCCGCGGTGGTGCTGGCCTGCACGGCGCTGACCCTGGCCTTCGGCTATGCCGGCACGGCGCTCGCGCTGCGCGCGCGGCCCGCACCTTTTCTGCGGAACGAGTAGGCAGGCGCTTCTGCCAGGGGCACGGGTCTGTTACTGTCGGGCGGCCGGAAGACGCCCCGCCCGCCACAAGGATCCGCCATGACAAAGACCCCCCGTTCGCGCCTGAAGCTGGCTGCGTTCATTGCGCTGCCGCTGCTCGGCATGGGCGCCTGCGCCCCCACCCCGCCGCCGCAGCCCGTGACGCCGCCGCCGCCGGCCGTCGTCTCGACCGCGAGCGAAGCCGTGGGCGTCGTGCAGAGCGTCAACGCCCGCACCCGCCAGGTGGCGATCCGCACGCCCAACAACCGCACCGTGACCGTGGTCGCTGGCCCCGAGATCGAGAACTTCTCCCGCATCCGCCGCGGTGACCGCGTGCGCGTGCGCTTCGAGGAAGCCGTGGCGGTCCAGCTGACCCCGCGCGGCACCGACCTGCCTGCCGAGATCGATGTCGGCGCCGCGCGTGCCCCCGGCGGCGCCCGCCCGGCCGGCGCGGTGGTCACCACGGTGCGCGACACCGTGACTGTCAATGCGGTCGACACCACGGCGAATACAGTGACCTTCACCTCCTCGCGCGGGGTGCGCCGCACCGTCGCCGTCCGTTCGCCGGAGATGCAGGCCTTCATTCGCACGGTCCGCCCCGGCCAGCGGGTGAATGTGGCGATCGCCGAGGCGACGGCCATCTCGGTCGAGCCCGCCGAACGTTGAGACGCGGCCCGCCGCGCGGCGGGTTCCGTCCCGCCCTGCCCCTTGCCGGGGCAGGGCGCCGGTCATCGGGGAGCGACTCATTCCCCCGTTGATCCCGATGAAGAAATCTCCATATTCAGCGCCCATGGGGAATCCTCCCCTTTGAAGGAGTTTCAGTCGTCATGGCCTTGGGTCCCGACACTCGATTTACGACGGGTGCGCCTGGCTGGGGTCGCACCGCGACCGCCGACGCGGCCGCCGTCGATGCCGGCCTGCGGTCCTACATGCTCCGGGTCTACAACTGGATGGCCTCGGGGCTGCTGCTGACGGGCATCGTCGCCTATGTCATCGCGTCCACGCCGGAGCTGATGCAGCTCTTCTGGTCGGTCGGCCGTGCGCCGTCGGGCGCGCGCGTGGTCTCGCCGACCATCCTCGGCTGGGCCGCCATGCTCTCGCCGCTGGCCTTCGTGCTGGTCTTCTCGTTCGGCATCAACCGCATGAGCAAGTCCACCGCGCAGCTGCTCTTCTGGCTGTTCGCGGCCGCGATGGGTGCGAGCCTGTCCAACATCTTCCTGCGCTACACCGGCCAGTCCATCGCCACCACCTTCTTCATCACCTCGGCCATGTTCGCGGGCATCAGCCTCTACGGCTACACCACGAAGGCCGACCTGACGCGCATGGGCAGCTTCATGATGATGGGCCTGATCGGCATCATCATCGCGTCGCTGGTGAACATCTTCCTGGCGTCCTCGGCGCTGGCCTTCGCCATCAGCATCATCGGCGTGGTGGTCTTCGTTGGCCTCACCGCCTATGACACGCAGCGCATCAAGTCGGACTACCTCGCCTACGCTTATGCGGAAGGCACCGAGGAAGCCGGCAAGCGCTCCGTGATGGATGCGCTCGGCCTGTACCTGAACTTCGTGAACCTGTTCCAGCTGCTGCTGTCGCTGATCGGCAACCGCCAGGACTAAGCATCCACCGCCAACCGGCGGAATACGGAAGGGCCCCGGGGAGCGATCCCCGGGGCCCTTTGTCTTTCGGCCTCGTGTGCCGGCGGGACGGGCGCTACTGCGCCGCGTCCTCCAGGTCCTCGCCCTTGTCGGCCTTGTCGTCGCGCGGACCCTTGTCGGCCTTGCCGAGATAGACCAGCAGCTTCTCGATCGCCGCCGGCTTGTCGGAGCGGTCGATCGCCGCGACCTCGGCCGCCAGGCGATCCAGCGCCTGCTCGTAGATCTGGCGTTCAGAGAAGGACTGGTCCGGCTGGCCGGCATTGCGGTGCAGGTCGCGCACCACCTCGGCGATCTGGACCGGGTCGCCGGAGTTGATCTTGGCCTCGTATTCCTGGGCGCGGCGCGACCACATGGTCCGCTTGATGCGCGCGCGGCCCTTCAGCGTGTCCAGCGCCTGCTGCATGTTGGCCCCGGCCGCCAGCTTGCGCAGCCCGGAGGACGCCGCCTTGTTCACCGGCACCCGCAGTGTCATGCGGTTTTCCTCGAAGGTCACCACGATGACCGAGAGGGAATAGCCGGCCGCCTCGACCGTCTCGATGCCCTGCACCTGGCCGACGCCATGGGTCGGATAGACCACGTGGTCACCGGCCTTGAAGTCCTCCTTCGGACGGGGCGCGGCGCGATTGGCGGCGGCAGAGGTGAGCGGCGAGGCGCTCGGCCGGTGGGTCGGCGGCGGCAGCGAGACCGGGGCCCCACGCGCCATCGGCGGCGGCGGCACGGGGGCGCGCGGCATCTCGGGGCGCGGGGTGGTGGCGGCTGGCGGCGGCGGCGCGGCGGCCTTGGGCGGCGCCACCGGCGCCGCTGGCTTGGCCGGGGCGGCAGCCTTTGGGGCAGCGGCAGGGGCCTTGGGCGCGGCCGTCGGGGCGGCCTTCGACACCGCTTGCGCCTTCGGCGCGACCGGGGCCTTCGCGACCGGCTTCGGCGGCGGCGCAGCCGCCTTGCCCGCCGGGCGGGAGGCCGCGGACTTGGCCACGACCTTCGCCGCCGGCTGCGCCTTGGCCGGCGCCTTCTGGCTCGGCGCGGCCTTCGCGGCGGCGGCCTTGGGCTTGGCTTCCGAGCGGGTCGGGGACTTGGCGGATTTCGCGACCGCCTTCGGCTTGGCGGCCGCCTCAGCGGGCGCCGCGGCCTTTGGCTTGGCCGCAGCCTTGCCCTTCGCGGTCGCGCTGGCCTTGCTCTGCGCCTTGGCGCGGGCCGAAGCCTTCATGTCTGGTATGCTCCCATTTCGCCGCGCCATCCCGCGGGGCGCGCGGCGGCGGTACAGCCGGCGCGGCGCGCGGGCGATTGCCACGCATCACGCAACGCCGTGGCGCGCCAATCGGCACACCCCGGCCATCTGCTTGAAACAATAGCAGAAAAATACCCGCCCGTCACCCCATGGGACGAGGATGAACGGATGCTCAACCGGGATTGGGGCTGAACAGGTCCTTCTTGCCGGGCTTGTCCTTCCAGTCATCCGCATCGGCGGGGGCCTCGCCCTTGCGGGTGATGTTGGGCCACTGCGCCGCATAGGTGCGGTTCAGCTCGAGCCACTCGGTGCCCTTGTCATCGCTGTCGGGCACGATGGCCTCGGCCGGGCATTCCGGCTCACACACGCCGCAATCGATGCATTCATCCGGATGGATGACCAGCATGTTCTCGCCGACGTAGAAGCAGTCCACCGGACAGACTTCGACGCAGTCCATGTACTTGCACTTGATGCAGTTCTCGGTGACGACATAGGTCACGGGTGGTCGGCCCCCCGGGGCAGGGTGTTGCGGCGCCTGCAAAATGGCCGGGGCGCGGCGGTCCCGCAAGCCACCCCCAGGACATGGCTCAGTCGCGCGCCATGCCCTCGGTCATGTCCTCGTACAAGGTGCGCGCCTCGGCGGGCGGGCCGCGACGGTCGGCCAGGCCCAGCACGCGCCACACCGCGATCCGCCCGCGCTCCCCCTGCCCCTGGGCAATGGTCAGCACGTCGCCGACGCGGATACGGGCATGCGCCTTGTCGGTTGGCTGGCGGTTGATCCGCACCGCGCCCGATTCCACCAGCCTGGCGCAATCCGCGCGCGTCTTGCGAAGCCGTGCGCACCACAGCCAGGCATCGAGGCGCTGGGCGTCGCGCTCGGCCTCCACCACGGCGGCGCGTCAGTCCTTTTTGAGCAGGTTGGCCAGGACCGCGAAGGGGCTGTCCGGGCGCGGCATGGCCGGCAGGGCGGGACGGTCCTCGCGCGGGCGGCGCGGGCCGCGGTCGCGATCCCGGTCGCCCTGGTAGCCGCCGCCCTTGCCCTGGCGGTTCTGGTCGCGCGGCGGGCGGTTGTCCGGCCGGGGCGGGCGGGGGTCCTGGCGCGGCGGGCGCGGGGCCTCGCCCCCTTCGGCCGGCGCGGCGCCCTCGGCGGCGGGTGTATCGACCGGCGCTTGGTCGGGCCGTGCGCTACGACCGTCCTCGCGGCGAGGACCGCGGTTCTGGCCATCACGGCGCGGGCCGCGATTCTCGCCCTCGCGACGCTCGCCGCGCGGCTCGCCATCACGCCCCTGCCCGCGCGCCTGGCCGTCGCCCCTTTCACCGCGCGCCTGGCCGTCGCCCCTTTCACCGCGCGCCTGGCCGTCGCGACGCGGCCCACGATGGTGCTCCTGCCGCGCCGGGCGCGCATGGGCGATGCGGGCGGGTGCGGGGGGGCCGAAGGCCTTCTCCTCCAGCACCTCGGCCGGGATCAGGCGGAAGCCCATGGCCTCCAGCACCGGGCCCAGCACATCGCCCTTCACGCCGAGCCGGCTTGCCAGATCGCCCGGCAGCATCGCCGGCGCGCGGCGGGTCAGGTGGCCGATCTCGCCGGCGATCCGTTCCGCGACATCGAGGCGCAGCAGCACCGGGCCGGCCGGCAGCCAGCCCATGGTCTCGGCGAAGCCGCGCGGCCAATCCTCGCGCGCCGGCACGGCGATGAGCCCCCCGCCGGGCAGCTTCGGCGTCTCGATGCCACGCAGCAGCGACCAGAGCTGCGCGCGCAGCGCCATCGCCTTGGGCTTCATCGCCTCGGGCACGAACAGCGCGTAGCGGCCGGCGCGGATGCCGATGCCCTTCAGCTTCTGGCGCAGGTCGGGGCGGATCTCGGGGTCGGTGCGGCCCATCGCCAGGCCGAGTTCCTCGCGCAGGCGGAAGGCCGGGCCGCGCAGGGTATTGTCCTCGGCCGCCTTGCCCTCGGCGGCAAACACCGCGCCGAGTTCGCGCTTGATCAGCGCATCCAGCCAGGTGGCCAGCCGTTCGCGGATGCGTTCGCGCTGCGCGCCGTCCAGGAACTCCGACGCCAGCACCTCGACCTGCGGCTTGGAGGGTTCCGGGCCGGGCTTCAGCTTCGCGATCTCGGCGATGTCGCCCAGGCCCGCGGGCATGTTCGGCGCGTGCGAATAGGCCCAGGTCACCTTGTGCGCGGGCGTCAGCGCGAAGGCGTCGTCCTTCGCCGCTTCCAGCATGGCGACGCGGCGCGGGATCTCGGCGGCCAGCGCGCGGCGCGCGGCGCGCAGCACGACGCGGCGTTCTTCCTCGTCGACCGTCGCAGAATCGGGCTCGAAGGAGAAACCCTTCACCGTGCCGACCGGATGGCCCTCGACCACCACCTCGCCGCGGCGGGTGACGGCGGAGAGCAGTTCCTCCTCGCCCTCATCCATCTTGCGGATCAGGTGGGCGGCGCGACGGTCCACGAAGCGCGCGGTCAGCGTCTCGTGCAGCGCGTCGGACACCATGTCCTCGGCGCGGCGTGCATCGGCCTGCAGGCCCGGCGCGTCGTCGATCCAGTCGTTGCGCGCGGCGATATAGGCCCAGACGCGGATGGCGCTGATCCGCGCCATCAGCGTATCCAGGTCGCCATCGGTGCGTTCCAGCACCGCCAGCGCGCCCGTCACCCAGTCGCGCGGCAGCTTGCCGTCGCGCGCCAAATGCGTGAACAGCTTGCTGCACAGTGCGGTGTGGCTGTCATCGGCCAGCTTGCGGAAATCCGGCACCTGGCAGGCTTCCCACAACAGCCGCACGCGCGACATGGTGTCGGCCAGGCCGCGCACATCCTGGTCGCGCGACAGCGCCTCCAGCGTGATGTGATCCACAGCATCATGGCCCTTGGCGAGGCCGGCCTGCGGCGGGTTCGCGGCCAGGCTGCCGAGCAGCCCGTCGATGCTGGTGAAGTCCAGGTCCGAATTGCGCCACGCGATCTGCGCGATGGGTTCGAAGGCGTGGGTCTCGACCGCGGCGACGATGTCATCGGGCATGGCGGCGCATTCGGCCGTCGTCCCGAAGGACCCGTCCTTCATGCCGCGCCCGGCGCGCCCGGCGATCTGCGCCACTTCCTGCGCGCTCAGCGGCCGCGGCTGCTGGCCGTCGAATTTCTGCATCGCGGCGAAGGCGACATGGTCCACATCCATGTTCAGCCCCATGCCGATCGCATCCGTCGCGACCAGGAAATCCACCTCGCGGTTCTGGTACAGCGCGACCTGCGCGTTGCGCGTGCGCGGCGAAAGACGCCCCATCACCACGGCGCAGCCACCACGCCGGCGGCGCACGGCTTCCGCGATGGCATAGACCTCGTTCGCGCTGAACGCGACGATGGCGGAACGCGCCGGCAGGCGCGTCAGCTTGGCCGGGCCGGCGTAGGTGAGCTGGCTCAGGCGCGGGCGCGTCTCGATCTCGGCGCGCGGCACCAGGCGGCGCAGCAGCGGCGCGATGGTCTCGGCGCCGAGGAACATCGTCTCGACCATGCCGCGCGCATGCAGCAGCCGGTCGGTGAAGACATGCCCGCGGTCGGGGTCGGCGCAGAGCTGGATCTCATCGACCGCGAGGAACTCCACGGCGCGGTCGAGCGGCATCGCCTCGACCGTGCAGGCGAACCACTTCGCCTCGGGCGGGACGATCTTCTCCTCGCCGGTGATCAGCGCGACGTGCTTCTCGCCCTTCTGCGCGACCATGCGGTCGTAATTCTCGCGCGCCAGCAGGCGCAGCGGGAAGCCGATGATGCCGGAGGCATGCGCCAGCAATCGCTCGATCGCGAGATGGGTCTTGCCGGTATTGGTGGGGCCGAGGACGGCGCGGACCCGAGGTTCGAACATGGCGCGCAGACGTTCCGCAATAGGGGGCGGGCTTCCGTCGCATGGGGCGCGCCACTTGTCCATGGCAGGGCTGCGCGCGAGGGTGGTGCGTGTCGTCGAGCGCACCCCGTTTCGCCCTGCTGTTCACCGCGCAATTCGCCGCCGTGGGTGTGCTGCTGCCCTTCATTCCGCCGCTGATGGCGGCACGCGGGCTGGGTGCGGAGGACGTCGCGATGATCCTGGCACTCGGCGGCGCCGTGCGGCTGGTCTCGGGGCCGCTGGGCGGGCGCGTCGCAGATGCCGTGGGCCAGCCGCGCGCGGTGATGGCGGCGGGCGCGGCAGTCGCAGCCTTCGCGGCCATGCTCTACGGCGTCGCGACCGGATTCGCCGCGCTGCTCGCGGCGAACCTGCTGTTCGCCGTGGCCTTCGCCTGCGTGGTGCCGCTCGGCGATGCCATGGCGCTGCGGGCGGCGCGCGCGGACGCCTGGGATTACGGCCGGGTGCGCGCCGCGGGCTCGGCCGCCTTCATCGTCGCGGCGGGCGGTGCGGGCTGGGTCGCGGAACGCGGTGGCGCGGGCAGCGTGGCCTGGGTGCTGGCCGGCGCCCTTGCCGCGGCGGCGGTCGCGGCGCTGCTGTTGCCGGCCGGGCAGGCGCATCCGCGCCGGCAGGGCGGCGCCTTCCGCGTGGTGCTGGCCCTGCCCGCCTTCCGGCGCATCCTGGTCGTCTCGGCGCTTATCCAGGGCAGCCACGCGGCCTATTACGCCTTCGGGTCGATCCATTGGGCGCAGGCCGGCGTCGCCCCCAGTGTGATCGGTCTGCTCTGGGCCTGGTCGGTGGTGGCGGAGGTGGCGGTCTTCGCCTGGGGCAGGCCGATCGCGGAGCGCCTCGGCGCGCGCGGGCTGGCGCTGGTGGCCGCGGTCGCCGGGCTGTTGCGCTGGGGCATCACCGCCGAAACCGTCGCGCTGCCCGCGCTGGTGGTGGCGCAGGCGCTGCACGCGCTGACCTTCGGCGCAATGCACCTCGCGACCATGCGGGTCATGCAGGCAACCGTGCCGGCGGCGGTGTCGGGCACGGCGCAGACGCTGCTCGCGGCCGGCATCGGGGCGGTGATGATGCTGGCCACGCTGGCGGCGGGCTGGGGCTATGCGGCCGCCGGCGCCAGCGTATTCTGGGGCATGGCGGCGATGTGCGCGCTGGGCGCCTTGGCCGTTCGGGGCCTGCCTGGTCGCGGTCCATAGGCCACGCGGGGGCTTGCATCCGCCGCGCCGATGGGTCCCATGCGGCTGCTGCGCTTCCCCTCGCTGCCGCGCGGCACCATCTGCTCGGCCCGATTCGGAGTTCCGCCTGCGTGTCAGCCGCCAAAGACAATCACCTGCGCGCCCTGCTGCGCATCGCGCCCTACCTGTGGCCGAAGAACGAGACCGAGCTGCGCATCCGCGTGGTTGCCGCCCTGGTGCTGGTGGCCCTGGCCAAGGCGGCGAACGTGCTGGTGCCGATCGCCTATGCCCGCGCGATCGATGCGCTGGCGCCGAAGGACGGCATTGGCGCGGCCATCACCGTGCCGGTGGCGCTGCTGCTGGCCTATGGCGTGCTGCGGGTGATGTCCTCGGCGCTGGCGGAACTGCGGAACGCGATTTTCGCGAAGGTGCAGGCGCGCGCGGGGCGGCGCGTGGCGCTGGAGGTGTTCGAGCACCTGCACGCGCTGTCCATGCGCTTTCACATGGATCGCGCGACGGGCGGCCTGTCGCGGGTGATCGAGCGCGGCGTGCGCGGCATCGCGACGTCGTTGAACTTCCTGCTGTTCAACATCATCCCGACCATCGTCGAGATCCTGTTCGTCGCGGCCATCCTGTGGTGGATCTTCGCCGCGTCCTTCGCGCTGACCATGCTCGGCACGATCGCGGCCTACGTCACCTTCACGCTGCTGTTCACGAACTGGCGGCTGCGCTTCCGCCGCACCATGAACCAGACGGACGAGGAAGCGAACACCAAGGCGGTGGACAGCCTGCTGAACTACGAGACGGTCAAGTATTTCGGCAATGAGGGCCACGAGGCGCGCCGCTACAACGAAAGCCTGACGCGCTATGAGCGCGCCTATGTCACCAGCGAGACCACGCTGAACATGCTGAATGCCGGTCAGGCGATCATCATGGCGGTGGGCCTCACGGTGACCATGCTGCTGGCCGCTTCGGGCATCGCGGCGGGCAGCATGACGGTGGGCGACCTGGTGATGGTCAATACGTACCTGATCCAGCTCTACCTGCCGCTGAACATCCTCGGCTTCGCCTATCGCGAGATCAAGCAGGGGCTGACCGACATGGAGCAGATGTTCGCCCTGCTGGAAGTGCCGGCCGAGGTGCAGGACGCGCCCGATGCAGTGCCGTTGGCGAAGGGCCCGGGCGAGATCCGTTTCCAGGACGTGCAGTTCGGCTACCGGCCCGACCGCCAGATCCTGAAGGGCGTGTCCTTCACCGTCGAACCCGGCCGCATGCTGGCCATCGTGGGGCCAACAGGGGCCGGGAAATCCACCATCTCCCGCCTCCTGTTCCGCTTCTACGACGCGACCGGCGGCGCCGTGACGGTGGATGGCCAGGATGTGCGAAGCGTGACCCAGGCCAGCCTGCGTGCGGCGATGGGCGTGGTGCCGCAGGACACCGTGCTGTTCAACGACACCATCCGCTACAACATCGCCTATGGCCGCCCCGGAGCGACGGATGAGGAGGTCGAGGCCGCCGCCCGCGCCGCCCAGGTGCACGACTTCGTCCTCCGCCTGCCGGAAGGCTATGCGACCCGCGTGGGCGAACGCGGCCTGAAGCTGTCGGGTGGGGAGAAGCAGCGCGTGGCGATCGCGCGCACCATCCTCAAGGACCCGCGCATCCTCATTCTGGACGAAGCGACCAGCGCGCTGGATACGCGCACCGAGCAGGACATCCAGGCCGCGCTGCGCGATGTCGCGCGCAACCGCACCACGCTGGTCATCGCCCATCGCCTGTCCACCGTGGTCGATGCCGACGAGATCATCGTGCTGCAGGATGGCCGCATTGCCGAACGCGGCACCCATGCTTCCCTCACCGCCGAGGATGGCCTTTATGCCGAGATGTGGCGCCGCCAGGCCCAGGCCGTCGCCGCCGCGGAGGCCGCCGCGCGCGCCCAGGCGGAGGCCGACCTCGACCGCCCGCGCGCCGGTCGGCTCGGTGAATCCATTGCGTAACCAGGGGTTAAACGCGCCGTCCGCGCGCCCCATCTGGCTGGTAGAAGAGGAGTACGCCGCATGCAGCAGGACCCGTCGGGCATGGCCCCCGAGGACCTCAGCCACGCCGGCTCGGTGGTGGACAAGGCGATCGAATACATGATCGAGCAGCAGATCGCGCCGATCTCGATCGCCTCGGCGCTGCTGGGCGGCGCGCTCGGCCTGCTGGCGCGCACCATGGACGACCGCGCGGTCGCCGGCGTGCTGCGCAACGCGCTCGCCTCGGTCGAGGCGGGCGAACTGGCCGAGGCACGGCAGCAGCCGCCGCAGGCATGAGCGGCCCGGCGGCGGTCCGCGTCGCCGCCTGCGCCTGCGGGCAGTTGCGGGTCGCCTGCCGAGGCGCGCCGGGCAAGGTCTCGCTGTGCCATTGCCTCGACTGCCAGCGACGCACCGGCAGCGCCTTCGGCATCGCCGCCTTCTACCGGCGCCAGGATGCCGTCGCCGAGGGGCGTGCCGCCACCTGCACGCGCCGCGGCGACAGCGGTCACGCCATCCGCTTCCATTTCTGCCCCGATTGCGGCTCCACGGTCTTCTGGGAGCCCGAGCGCAAGCCGGACATGATCGCGGTTGCCGTCGGTGCCTTCGCCGATCCGGGCTTTCCGCCGCCGGAGCAGGCCGTGTGGGACCACCGCCGGCATCCCTGGGTGGCCATCGCCGGATGATGGCGCGCGCGGGCTTGACGCCGCGCCCGGCCTGGGTCAAAAGCCGCGCCTTCCTCGTTTCCACCCGCGCGCGGGACCCGTTCCGCGCGCCCTGATCGTTTCGGGATTACCACCATGGCCCGCCGCTGCGGCATCACCGGCAAGGGCGTCCTGACGGGCAACAACGTCAGCCACGCCAACAACAAGACCCGCCGGCGCTTCCTGCCGAACCTGCAGGAAACCTCCTTCTGGTCCGACGTGCTCGCCTCGCAGGTGAAGATGCGCCTGTCGACCAACGGCATCCGCACCATCGAGCACAATGGCGGCCTCGACGCTTTCCTGCTCGGCACGCCGGACCGGCGCCTGCCGGACGAGGCGCGCCTGCTGAAGCGCCGGATCGAACGCGCCCAGGCCAAGAAGGCGGCCTGACCGAACCCTGCCCTGGGGCAGGACCAAGGGCGGCATCCCGCGAGGGGTGGCCGCCCTTTTTGCTGCGCTCCTGGCGGCCGAGCGGCCCTTCGCCGGCGCGACCCGGACACCCGGACCCTGGCGCGGCGGCTCGCATTGCCCGTCCGTGCGCCCGCGATTCGGCGTTTCCCACGTTGCGTCGCGCGGAGCCGGCCCCTGCGCCGGCCCGCCCCTCGACGCCTCCGCGCGAAGCCAGCCGCTATTCGTTCGCGGCTTCTGGCCGCGGCACCGGCAACTGGCCGGGATTCTGCGGGATCGCCAGCCCCTGCCCCGCCTGCGGTGCCTGGCCGCGCGGCGCCGCCCCCGGTGGTGTCGGGAAGCCCCCGGCATTGGCCACCACGGTGCGAACCCCGCCCGCCGCCTCGGTCGCCGCCGCAAACGCCACGTCGCCCCAGAACCGCGTCAGCACGCCGGCCGGCACCTCGTTCAACTGCAGCACGCGCCCGAGATCCTCGCCGTCATTGCGCGAGACGGTCCAGAGCAGTTCCACCCGCTGGGTCCGCGTGGCGGGCTGGTCCACCACCGCCACCTGGCCGGTCACGGCGAAGCGCGCGCCCTGCGTCGTCTCCTGCACCAGCATGCCCTGCTGGCCGAGCACCTCCCGCAGGCGGGCGGTCAGCGCCTGGTTGCCGTCCCCGGGAGCGCCGCGGACCATCGGCACGTAGATTCGCGGCGGGCCGGCCGCTGCCAGGGCGGCGGGGTCGGTGCCCTTGCGGGCGGCCTCGGCGCGCAGCAGCAGGTCGGCGATGCGCGGCGCGGCATCGCGCGCGACGCGCTGCAGGACCTCCGGGCTGGCATCGGACCAGTCGCGCGCGGCGATGCGCGCGCCATCGGCGGTACCTTGCGCGGCGCCGTCCGGATCGGTCAGGCGATAGCGCGGCACCACCCAGCCGTTCTGCGTCTGCGCCTCGACCGCCAGGCGCCAGTCGAGCGGCAGGGGCGTGTCGACAGCGGCCGGGACCTCGGCGGTGAGCAGGGCGGTGGAGAGCGCCTCGGCGAAGCCGCGCGCCTGGGTTTCGGTCAGCAGGGCCGTGGTCGGCGCGGGAATCACCAGCCGATAGGCCGGCGGCGCGGCCAGCGCGCCGGCATTGCCGCCGGGATTGCCGCGGAAGGGCTGCGGCAGGTCGCCGCAGGCGCCCAGCAGCGCGAGCACCAGGAACAGCGGGCCGAAGCGCGCCATCACACCACCACCACGCAGGCCACCAGCATGGTCAGCATCAGCATCGCGGCGAACATGAGCACATAGGGCATGGCGTCCTTATTGGGCCGGTGGGCGCGGTTTGGAAGCCCGCCCTCACACCGTCAGCGCGATGGCCGAGAGCTGGTGCCCGATCGGCCCGCCGCCGGCCAGGGTATTGCGCCGGTGGCTGAAGAAGCGCGCCTCGTCGGCCAGGGTATCGTGGGGGGTGATCTCGGCCGCGACACCGGCGGCGACGAGCCGCGCGGCGCAATACCCGGCCAGGTCGAACTGCCAGCGGTCGGGGCGCGCGCCCGCGGCAAAGAAGCGCGCATCGGCGGCGTCCCGCGCCAGCACGGCGTCGCGCAGATCGGCCGCCACTTCATAGGACGCCTGGCGGATGCAGGGGCCGACCGCGGCGACGATGCGCCCGCGCTCCGCGCCGATCCCGACCATCGCGTCGATGGTGGCCTCCAACACGCCGCCCACCGCGCCGCGCCAGCCGGCATGGGCGCCGCCGATCACGCCCGCGTCGGGGTCGGCGAACAGCACCGGCGCGCAATCGGCGGTGACGATGCCGATCGCCAGGCCCGGCCGGCGCGTGACCATGGCATCGGCATGGGGCCGCCGGTCCTGCGGCCAGGGTGCGTCCAGCACCGCCACCGCATCGCCATGCACCTGGGTCAGACCGACCAGCGCCTCGCCCGGCAGGCCGAGCGCATCGGCCGCGCGGCGCCGGTTCTCGCGCACCGCATCGGCGTCGTCGCGGCCGGACAGCGAGCAGTTCAGCGCCGCGAAGGCGCCGGACGACACGCCCCCGCGCCGCGTGAAGAACCCATGCGCCAGGCCGGGCAGCGCGGCGAGCGTTTCGGCAGTGACGGCTTCGGCCATCAAGGGTCCTCGAATCCGGGCAGTGGCGGCAGGTCGGGATGGCAGAGGCAGGCGGCCTTGAACAGCCGGCCCATATGCTCGGGCGCTGCGAGACGCTGCGCGGCGGCCAGGTGGCGGGCGGCGTGGCCGGGGTCCATGCGCGCCAGGATGGCCGCGCGGCTGAACAGGCCGAGCCGCGCCAGGAACACGCCCTGCGGCATCGGCCCCTGCACCGCGGCGCCGGCGGCGCGGGCGGCGGCGGCGATCGCGGCGAAGTCGACATGGGCGGTGATGTCGGCCGCGCCCGGCGGGCCGAGCGGGTCGGCCCGGCCGTGCTTCGCCATGGCCTGCAGGCTGTCGCCGAAGCCGCCCTCGCCGGGGCCGTAGTCGATGAACAGCGCGACGCCGCCCTGCGCCGCCACGCGCGCGCCGAGCGCGGCTGCGATGGCCAGCGCGGCCTCGTTCACCTCCTGCACCGCGCCCTCGGGGGCAGCGGAGGGCAGGGCCGGGGCGTCGCGGGCGGGGGATTCGGTGAAGCCGCCATCGGTGACGAAGCGCTCCATCCAGCTGTCGCCGCGGCGGATGAATTGCCGGATCGGCAGGGCGTCGAGGAACTCATTGCCGATGATGATGGCCGGGCCCGGCGGCAGGGCGGCGATGTCGTCGTGCCAGGCGCGCACCGCGGTGCCGAGACGGTCCGCCTGGGCCTCGCGCAGGCGGGGCGAGGTCTCGACCAGGTGGACGCGCAGCGCGGCGCGGAAGCCGGGCGCCATCTCGGCCACGGCGCGCAGCGCATCGGCCATCAGCGTGCCGCGGCCGGGGCCGAGCTCGGCCAGGATCACCGGGTCGGGCCGCCCCATCGCCTGCCAGGCGATGGCGGCCCAGAGCCCGATGCATTCGCCGAAGGCCTGGGTCATTTCCGGCGCGGTTGTGAAGTCCCCGCCGGCGCCGAAGGGCTCGCGCCCGGCGTAATAGGCGGAGGCGGCGCGACGCATGAAGCGGTCGAGCCGTTCAGGCGGGACCGCGGGTGCTGCGTCGAGCCGTTCAGGCGCGGCCGCGTCGAGGCCGTCAGGCGAGCCCGCGGATACGGGATCGGGCCGCTCCGGCGGCTGCAAGGCCGCGGCGTCGGGCCGGTCGCGCAGCGCCGCGTCCGCCGTCGCGCCCCCACGGGCCGCGCGCGGCGGCGTGTTCGTCTCGTCAGCCATGGCGCTCCTTCGCGCGCAGAATCAGCCAGGCGCCGACCAGGATCATCGGCACCGAGAGAATCTGCCCCATGGTGGCGCCGGCGAACAGGAAGCCCAGATGCGCATCCGGCTGGCGAAAGAACTCGCCGATGATGCGCGCCACCCCGTAGCCGGCCAGGAAGGTGCCCGACAGGATGCCCGGCCGGGCGCGGATGCGCTTGCTGCGCGCCAGGATCATCAGCAGCGCGAACAGGCAGGCCCCTTCCATGAAGGCCTGGTAGAGCTGCGAGGGATGCCGCGGCTCCGGCCCGCCATTGGGGAAGACCATGGCCCAGGGCACGTCGGTCACGCGGCCCCACAGCTCGCTGTTGATGAAATTTGCCAGCCGCCCGAGGAACAGCCCGATCGGCACCACGCAGACGACACGATCCGCGAAGGCCACCCAGTCGATCCCGTTGCGCTTGCTGAACAGCCAGGCGGCGATGATCACGCCCAGCGCGCCGCCATGGAAGGACATGCCGCCTTGCCAGACATACAGCGCCTCCCACGGCGCCGTGACATAGTAGCCGGGGCGGTAGAACAGCACGTAGCCCAGCCGCCCGCCGATGATGATGCCGAGCGTCACCCAGGTGATGAAGTCGTCCACCTGTTCCTTGGTGGCGACCACCGGCGGGCGCTGCACCAGCACGCGGGCGACCCGCCAGCCGATCAGGATGCCGGCGATATAGGCCAGCGCATACCAGCGGATGACCAGCGGGCCGATCTCGACCAGCACCGGGTCGATCACCGGGAAGGGAATGGCGAGGAGCATCAGGCGTAGGGATCCTCGGCGTTCATCAGCACGTCGCGCACATAGGATCGCACGCCGTCCTCGATGCTGGTGGGGGGTTGGTCGAAGCCGGCGGCGCGCAGGCGCTCCATGCGGGCCTCGGTGAAGTACTGGTACTTGCCGCGCAGGTCGTCCGGCATGGGCACGAACTGGATCTCGGCGTTGCGACCGAGTGCGGCATAGATGGCGCGCGTCAGGTCGAGGAAGCTGCGCGCCGTGCCCGAGCCGACATTGTACAGCCCCGACGCGCCGGGATTCGCGGCCAGCCATCGCATCGCCGCCACGCAGTCGCGCACATGCACGAAGTCGCGCATCTGCGCGCCATCGGCGATGCCTTCGCGGTCCGAGGCAAACAGCGTCGCCGCCTCGCCCCGCATGATCTGGTTGAACTTGTGCAGCACGACAGATGCCATGCGCCCCTTGTGGTGTTCGTTCGGGCCATAGACGTTGAAGAAGCGCAGTCCCGCCCAGATCGGTGGGCGCGGCGCGCCGGCGGCGAGCATCTGCGACACGCGGCGGTCGAAGGCCAGCTTCGACCAGCCATAGAGGTTCAGCGGGCGCAGCCGCGCCAAGGCTTCGGGCCGCGCGTCATCGTCGAAGCCCTGCGCCCCGTCGCCATAGGTCGCAGCCGAGGATGCATAGACGAACGGCACCCCCGCTGCCGCGCACCAGTCCCACAGCATCTGCGGCAGGGCGATGTTGCTGCGCGCCACCAGGTCGCCATCGGTCTCGGTGGTGGCGCTGATCGCGCCCATGTGAAACAGCGCGGATACGCGTGGCTTGCGGGCCAGGAAGGCCGGCAGGTCGTCCGGTTCCACGATCCCGGCGATGGCGTGCTTGGCCAGGTTGCGCCACTTCAGGCCCTGGCGCAGCCGGTCCACCACCACCACTTCATGACCATCGGCGCAGAGTGCGGCGACCAGGTTCGACCCGATGAACCCGGCGCCGCCGGTGACGATATGCATGATCCGCCCTGTTCCGATCGCGGCCCTTGAGGGTGGGGCGGCGGCGGTATAGGCCCCCTCGGGACGGCCCGTCCATACGGCGGACCAACAGGAGAGCAACCATGGCAGGCGACAGCGGCCGCGGAAAATTCATGGACGACTTGGCTGGGGTGGCCGGCGGCGCGTTTTCGGTCCTGGCCGGGCTGCGCAACGAGGCCGAGGCCATGGCCAAGTCCCAGGCCGAGGCCGTGGTCCGCCGCCTGGACCTGGTCAAGCGCGAGGAGTTGGACGCCGCCATGGAGGTGGCCCGCCGCGCCCGCGAACAGGCCGAGGCCCTGGAAGCCCGGGTCGAAGCCCTGGAACACCGCCTGGCGGCACTTGAGGCTGGCAAAGAATCCTCACCCGAAACCTGAAGAACCGAATGCAACCCTTGCGGGCTTGCGACGCGATTCCGCGTCTGCGTAGTCTGCCCATCGTATCCGGTCGCCCGATTCGCCCACCATATCTTGTGGGCGCCGCGGGCGGCGGCCTCGGGCAAGGAGGTGCCGCAATGTCCGCCTCGCTTCAATTCGAGCACGAGCGCGCTTCGAACCCCCTGGACATTCTCGAACAGATCATCGCCGCCAATGAATGGGCCTTCGAGCGCCGTTCCGATGGCGAGATGGCCGCCGAGGCGCCCGGGAAATGGTGCGACTACGGGCTGCATTTCTCCTGGTCGCACGAGATCAGCGCCATGGCCTTCACCTGTGCCTTTGACATGAAGGTGCCGCCTGAGAAGCGCGACCGGCTGTATGAACTGCTCGCCCTGGCCAATGACCGGCTGTGGATCGGCCATTTCGGCATCGAGGTCGAGGACGGCGTGCCGGTGTTCCGCCATTCCGTGCTGCTGCGCGGGTCGCCCTCGGCCAGCGCGGAATCGCTGGAAGACATGGTGGATATCGCCATCACGGAATGCGAGCGCTTCTTCCCGGCCTTCCAGTTCGTGCTCTGGGGCGGCAAGGCGCCGGCCGAGGCACTGGCGGCCTCGATGCTGGATTGCGTCGGAGAGGCGTAGTTTTTTGGCCCTCAGACGGCGGGCGGCCGGCATCCGCCGGCCTTGCCTTCGCGCCATGCGCTGACGCGCCGGCGGCGACTGACAGTCTGGGCGCGGTCGCGCATTCGCGCTTCCGGATCGTGCCGGTGCATGATCGGAGTCTTTTTGTGACCCTCAGACGGCGGGCGCCGGCCATCCGGCCGGCTTGCCTTCGCGCCCCGTCCTGGCGCGCCGGCGGCGACGGACGGTCTGGGCGCGGTCGCGCATTCGCGCTCCCGGATCGTGCCGGCGCACGATTCGTTCCTGGTGGCGAGTCCACTACGGCTGGGGATCTCCTTCCAGGGCGCGGGCCGCCGCGTTGCCCGAACGAAACTTCCCGAGCCCCCGTGCGTTTCGCGCCCCATGCCGGACTCTGTCGAACAGCCCTCCGCTGACGCGCCCGTTCGCCCGCTCCACGACCCCACGGAGGCACCGCGGCCGCGTCGCGCGGCCCTCGTGCTGAATGGTTCGTCCGGCACCATCGCCGCGATGCCCAACGCCGCGGCGCGGCTATCCGCATTGCTGACGGAAGGCGGCTATGTCCTGGTCTCCGCCGTCCAACCCGACCGGCCCGTCGACGAACAGCTCGACGCCGCGCTGGCGCTGCAGCCGGAGGTGATCTTCGTTGCCGCTGGCGATGGCACCCTCTGCGCCCTGGCCGGGCGCATCGCTGCCAGCGGCGCCGTGCTGGCCGTGCTGCCTGGCGGCACCATGAACCGCCTGGCCGCGCGGCTCGGCCTGCCGCCCGATCTTGAGGCGGCCGCGCGCGCCCTCGCCGGCGCTGTGGTGGACCGGCTGCCAATGGCCGAAGCCAATGGCCACCCCTTCCTGTACCAGGCGTTGATCGGGCGCACCTCCCGCCTGGTGCGTTTCCGCGAGATGCAACGCGGCGCCGGCATGCTGGGCTGGCTGCCCCTGCTGCGGGCCGGCCTGCGGCTGGCATTGCGCCGCCCCGGCCGTTCCCTGCGCCTGCGCTGCGACGACGGTCCGCACCGCGTCGATGTGGTGGTGGTCACCACGCCACTGCCCGGTGCCGAAGCGCTGCTGCGGGTCGAGGCGGTGCGCCGCCGCGGCCTGCTCGGCGGACTGCGCCAGGCCTGGTGCTGGATCCGCGGCCGGCTTGCCGCCGCACCCGAGGTCGTCTCCTGCGAACGCCGCCGCCTGGCGGTGCAGGGCCGCGCGGCTCGCCTGCGCGTCACTCTGGATGGCGAATTGCTGCTGATGGCCTCCCCGCTGCGCCTGCGGCTGCGTCCCGAAGGGTTGCTGGTGCTGCGCCCGGCCGGGCGATGACGGGGGCGCCCCGCGCGCTGCGCATCGCGCACCTGTCCGACCTTCATTTCGGCGCCCACCTGCCGGCGCTGGTCGAGCCGCTGCTCGCGGACCTCGCGGCCGCGGCGCCCGATGCGGTGGCGATCAGCGGCGATCTGACGCAGCGCGCCGATCCTGTCGAATTCGCGCAGGCGGCCGCGTTCCTGGACTCGCTTCCGGCACCCTTCCTGGCCGTGCCGGGCAACCACGACATCCCCGGCGGCGCCGTGCTGGAACGCATGACCGACCCGCGCGGACGCTGGCGGCGCTTCATTGGGGCGGCGACGGAACCGACGCTGTTGCTGCCCGGCGCCGCCCTGATCGGCCTGGATACCGTGCGGCGCATGCAGCCGCACCTCGACTGGTCGGCGGGCGGCGTCTCGACGGCGCGGCGGATGCGGCTGGAGATGCGGCTGCGCGCCTGCGCCGGTCGGACGCTCGTGGTTGTGGCGCACCATCCGCTGCGCCACCCGGACTGGGCCGTGGGGCGGGCGCCGCCGCTCGGCGCGGAACCGGCCCTCGCCGTGCTCGCGCAGGCCGGGGTGGCGGCGGTGCTCTCGGGCCACCTGCATCGGGTCGAGCGCGTGGGCGATGCGCCGCCGATCCTGCTCACGGGCAGCACGCTGTCGCATCGCACCAAGGGGCAGAAGAACGGCTGGGTTCTCGTCGAGATCAGCGGCCGGACGGTGCGCAGCACGCTGCGCATCGCCGAAGGCAACACCTGGCGCGCCGCGGAACCGGCCGAGGTGTAAACCGCGGCGTGACAGGCGGGATTGTCCCAACCGGCCTGCCACGCGTGGTGGGCACACGTGTCGCCCGCCACTCGACACCGTACCGCGGCCTGCATGGTGAACAAGCAGGCCGCGGGACATCGCTCGTGTCAGGCAGGCGCGCCCAGCGGTGTCTTGCGCAGCCGCCGCAGCCGCGTGCGCTCGCTGACCTTGCGCGGCGCGGCGCGGCGGAAGCGCGCACCGCCCTCTCCTTTCTCCAGCGTCAGGGTGCGGGTGTGGAAGGCCTCCAGCCCCGGGCGATGGCCGATCGAGATCAGCGCCACATCCGGCAGTGCCTCGAGCAGGAGGTTCATCATCGCGTCCTGGTTTTCCTCGTCGAGCGCGGCGGTCGCCTCGTCCAGGAAAATCCAGCGGGGCTTGTGCAGCAGCAGCCGCGCGAAGGCGAGGCGCTGCTGCTCGCCGAGCGACAGGACGCGGTCCCAGCGTTCCTCGTCGGCCAGCCGGTCGACCAGCGCCGGCAGGCCGACCTTCTCGAGCGCCGCGCGCTGGTCGGCCTCGTCGAAGGCATCGGCGGCGCGCGGGTAGTTCAGCACGGCGCCGAGCGTGCCAAGCGGCAGGTAGGGCCGCTGCGGCAGGAAGGCCATGGATTCGCGCGGGGGCGTCGCAATGTGCCCGCCACCCCAGGGCCACAGCCCGCCGATGGCGCGGAACAGCGTCGATTTCCCGGTGCCGGAAGCGCCCTTGATGAGCACCCGCTCGCCCGGTTCGATCCGCGCCGACGCGCCCTGGATCACGGTTGTACCGTCGGAGAAGGCGATCTGCAGGTTGTCGAGGACCAGCGCCTCCTCTTCGCCCTCGGTCGCTTCCTCGATGGTGATGGTCGGCTGGGATTCGTCCTTGGCCAGCTGGTCGAGGTCGTCCAGCGCATCCTGCAGCGCAGCCAGGCGCGACACGGCGCTGCGCCATTCAGCGATGTTGGGGAAGCGGTCCACGAACCAGTTCAACGCCACCTGCACCTGCCCGAAGGCGGCACCCACCTGCATCAGCACGCCGAGCGACATCGCGCCGGAGAAATATGCCGGCGCGGCGACCACGGTGGGGAAGATCATCGCCAGCGTGCCGTAGGCGCTGGTGAGCCACATCAGGTTGCGCTGGCTGCGCATGAGGTCGCGCCAGACGGTCCGCACTTCGCCGAACAGGCGGTCGATACCGCGGCGTTCATCGGCCTCGCCACGGATCAGCGCGATGCTCTCGCCGCTTTCGCGGGCGCGCGTCAGGCCGAAACGGAAATCGGCCTCGGCGGTGGTGCGCCGGACCTGGATGCCGATCATCGGCCGGCCCACCCACCAGGTCAGGCCGGAGCCGACCATGGCGTAGAGCACCGCCGCCCAGACCATGTAGCCCGGGATATGGATGTTCGTACCGCCCAGCATGAAGTCGAGCGGCCCCGACAGCGACCACAGGATGCCCACGAAGGCGACGAGCATGCTGACCGAGATCAGGATGCCGACGACGAAATCCACCGACAGGTCGGCCGCCAGGCGGACATCCTCGGCGATGCGCTGGTCTGGGTTGTCAGCCTCGGCGGCGCCGGCTTCGAGCTGGTACTGCCGGCTGTCGCGCAGCCAATGCGCGGTCAGCCGTCGCGTCAGCCAGCCGCGCCAGTTCAGCTGCAGCAGCTGCTTGAGATAGAGCTGGTACACCGCGGCCGTCATCGACAGCGCGGCCAGCCCCAGGAATACCATGATCTGGTACTGGAAGGCCTCTGAATCACGGCGATCCAGGGCGTTGAAGAAGTCGCGGTTCCAGACGTTCAGGCGGATCTGGATCACCACCTGCGCCAGCGTCATGGCCAGCACGCCGGCGATCAGCAGGCGTGCATTGCCGCGGTCGGGCGATGTCAGCCATTGGCCGACCCAGCGCCTGAACGCTCGCATGTCCGGAGTTGCGGGGGGTGCAGCGGACGATGCGTCGTCGGCGGCGGTGTCGGACATGCGGGTTGCGCTTTCGCGTCAGAGGGAGGCGCCGATCCCGCAGGGGGCAATGCGGGACCGGCGCGCGCCGGCAGCAGCAGGCAGGGTTCAGCCTGCGAAGCCGCGTCCGGCAACGAGTGAGACGAGGAACAGGACGAGGAAGATCACGAAGAGCACCTTCGCGATGCCGCTGGCGGCCGAGGCGATCCCGCCGAAGCCGAGCACGCCGGCGACGATGGCGACGACAAGGAAGATCAGCGTCCAGTACAGCATCTCGGGTTCTCCTGTTGGTCTGGCCTGGTCAACGCCGCGCGAGGGGGGAAGGTTGCGACGCCTGCATCACCGCGTGTGCGCGGCACGGTAATGGCGTCGCTGCGGCAAGCATGAAAAACGCCGCCGGGTTGCCCCGGCGGCGTCGATCAGGCGGTCCGTCAGGACCGGTGGGTCACAGGGACTTCTCCCAGGTCGCCACCTGCTCCTCCGCCTTGTCCTTGGCGATGCCGTAGCGTTCCTGGATGCGGCCGACCAGCTGGTCGCGCTTGCCCTCGACGACGGTGATGTCGTCGTCGGTCAGCTTGCCCCACTGTTCCTTCACCTTGCCCGTGAGCTGCTTCCAGTTGCCGGCGATGGTGTCGCTGTTCATGGTCGTTACTCCTGTCAGGTGCCCGCCACCGTGGCGGTGCTGCAGGAAGAACGGGTCACGCAGCCCGGGGTTGCGCTGCGGGGCGGTTCAGATCGGTGGCGCCTTGCCGCCATGAACTGCCTGGTAGGTCGCGATCGCCAGCGCCAGCGGCTCGAAGGGCTTGCTGATGACGAAGGCGGGCTCCAGCCCCTCGGCTGTCAGCAGGCGCTCTGGGTAGGCGGTCACGAAGATGACCGGCACGGTCATGGCGCTCTGGATCTTCGCCACCGCGGTGCTGCCGTCGCCGCCGCGGCCCAGGTTGATGTCGGCCAGGATCAGCCCCGGCTTCTTCGTCGCCGCCAGGCGGACCGCATCGGCCTCGCTGGCGGCCAGGCCGACGACGCGATGGCCGCAGGCCTCGACCAGCCGCTTGAGGTCCAGCGCGATGATCGGCTCGTCCTCGATCACCAGGATGTCGGTCGCGGTGACGGCGCGCAGGGCGGTGCGGGCGGCTTCGACCTGCGCGGCGGCATCCTGCTCGGTCAGGCCCAGCACGCGGCCGGCGTCCGGCAGCGACAGGTCCTCGAGCGCGGTCAGCAGCAGCAATTGCCGCTGCAGCTGAGACAGGCCGGGCTGCGCGGACGGCGGCGGCCCCGCCTGGGCGATCGCGGCGTAGAGCGCGAGGCGCGCCGGCAACTCCGGCAGCGGCGCACCGAGCACCTGCGCAACCAGCGCATCCCCGCTGTCGCGGTCGCCCGTCACGGCACGGGCGAAACGGCGCGCATAGGGCAGCGCACGCAGCAACTCGGTCTGGTTGAAGGCGTTCATCTTGGCACCTGCTGCAAGGGGAGCATTATGACCCGCATGAAAGTGTATCGTCGGTCGTTTGTGTGACGGGTCCGGACAAGAGTCACTCGTTCCGGTTCCAGGACGCGATCGCCGCCCTGACGCCGCAGCTTCGCGGCTTTGCCAGGTTCCTCGCGCGCGACGCCAGCCGCGCCGACGACCTGGTGCAGGAGGCGCTGCTGCGCGCCCTGGAACACCAGGCAAGCTGGCAGGACGGCACGGATTTGCGCGCCTGGCTGTTCCGTATCCTGCGAAACGCGTTCCTGGACCAGGCGCGGCGCCGCGGCACCGAGCGGCGGGCGCTCGATACCTTCGACCCGCATGCGGCGCAAACGCCAACGCAGCCCGCGATGGCGGAGCTGGGCGAACTCGGGCGCGCGATCGCCGAACTGCCCGCCACCTTGCGCGAGGCGATCCTGCTGGTCGCGGCGCTGGAATTCACGGTGACCGAGGCCGCCGCGGTGACCGGCGTGGCCGAGGGCACGCTGAAGGCACGCGTGTCGCGCGCGCGGGAGTTGTTGGCTCGTCGCCTCGGGCCGCGCGCATAGGCCGGGGGCGGTTCCGGAAACCTGCATGACGATCGGAACGACGCCGGCGGCCATCTGGTTGCATGCCTTTGTCGCATGACGGAATTGCATTTTTCGCATGTGTCAGCGGCAACCAAAACCCGCCCCGGTGCGTTCGGCCTGCATGAGCACCACCATCGACACCCTCCCCGCCACCGGCGCGAGCGTTGCCGGGTTCTCCTTCCATGACGAGCTCGTGGCCCTGCTGCCCAAGCTCCGCGTCCAGGCCCTGTCCCTGACGCGCAACCGCACCGAGGCCGATGACCTCGTGCAGGCCGCCATCACCAACGCCCTGGCGGCCCAAGCCAGCTTCACCCCAGGCACACATCTGGGTGCCTGGGTATACCGGATCATGCGCAATCGTTTCATCTCCGACCGCCGCCGCCGGCGCGAGACTGTCGAGATGGACGACGCGCCGGCCGACGCCTTCGCCCGCCGCGGCAACCAGGAAGACAGCATCGCTGTCGGCGAATTGCGCCGCGAACTGGCGCGCCTGCCCGAGGACCAGCGGATCGCGCTGGTCATGGTGGCGGTCCAGGGCATGTCGTACGAGGAAGTGGCCGCGGCCACCGGCTGCGCGGTCGGCACCGCCAAGTGCCGCGTGTTCCGTGCGCGCCGGGCGCTCGAGGCAAAGCTGATGGGCGAGACGAGCGGCAAGGCATCGGCCAAGGCACCCGCTCTGCGCACTGGCGCCGGGCGTGCCGCTGCGCGTAGCATGCCGGTGGCGGGCATGGGCGCGGGGGACCGGCGGCTTGCCGCCGCCACGGGGTATGATGGGCCAGCCTGACGAAGACGACGACGCTGAGGCGGCCCCGATGCCGTCCAAGCCAGCCAGAAGCAAGAAGGCGACGGTGCCGGACGCCGCCTTCGATGTCTGGCTGCGTCGTGGCCTGCACCAGATCTTCGACGACGTGGCGCGCGAGCCCATCCCGCCCGAACTGCTCCGCCTGATCGATCAGGACAGGAAGAAGTGACCGCTGGCGGCGGGTCGCCGCCAGCCCCCGCCCGGCACGCCGGATGGTGGCAAGGTGGGGTACGCGGGCGGCTGCTTGCCCTTGTGGCCGCAGCGACCATCCCCATTGCCGTGATCGCCGGCAACAATGCGTGGTCGGCCTATCAGGCCGCGCTCGCCCAAGGGCCGCGCGATGCACTCATCCTGCGCGAGGTCGCCGCGGCGCGTCATGGTGCAGCGGTCGGCGCGCTGCGCGAAATGGTCACCGGCTTGGCCGCCGACCCCGCCCTCCTGACGCAGACCCCCGAGGAATGCGACGCCATGCTGGCGCGGATCCAGGCGCTCAAGCCCGAACGCTATTCCAATTTCTGGGTGCTCGATGGCCAGGGCGTTCTGCTGTGCAGCGGCCTGGCAGCCCCGCGCGGGCGCAGCTATGCCGATCTCGACTACGTCCCGGCGATCCAGCGCAGCCGCGCCTTCACCCTGGGCGAGTTCGTCATCGGCGTGATCACCAGCCGTGCCGTGCTGCCGGGCATCGCGCCGGTCCTGGCGCCGGATGGCAGCCTGCGGGCCATGGTGGGCGGCAGCGTCTTCCTCGAATTCCTGCTGCGCGCGCCGGCCGATGCCCAGGGCGTGGCGCGCCACAGTGTCTGGCTGCTCGACAACGAAGGGACGATCCTGCCGATCGGCAACGCGGCGGCGACCGGCCTGCCCATGCCCGAGCAACTGGCCACGCTGACCCGGCTGCGCGATGCCACGGTCGAGGGCACCGCCCGCGACGGTAGCGCACAGGCCTGGTCCATCAAGGAGCTGGAAGCCGGGCTGTCCCTGCTGGTCGGCCTGCCGGTCGACGACATCCGCGCCGCCGCGCGCGGCATCCTCGAACGCCGCCTGATGGAACTGACGCTGTTCCTGCTGGCGTGCCTGGCCGCCATCCTGATCGGGGTCGAAGCCGGCGTGTCGCGGCCGCTGCGCCGGCTCGCGCAGCGCGTCCGCAACTGGGTGCCGGGCCGGCCCTATACCTCGCCCGCCGGCGGCAACGTGCCGGTCGAGGTGCGCGACCTCGATCGCGCCCTGACCGCCGCCGCGGCCGCGCTCGAGGACCGCGAGCAGGCGCTGACGGCGGCGCTGAAGCAGCGCGACCTGTTGATGGCCGAGATCCATCACCGGGTGAAGAACAACCTGCAGATCGTCGCATCGCTGCTCAGCCTGCAGGCGGCGCGGGTGCGCAACGAGGCCGCGCGCGACGAATTCGCCGTGGCGCGCGACCGCATCCAGGCGCTCGCGACGCTGCACCGCCACCTCTACATGAACCAGACCTTCCAGCGGATGTCGCTGCGGCCTTTCCTCGAGGAATTGTCGCGCCAGCTCAGCGAGGCGCTCGGCGGCGGGCAGGACAAGCGCGTCGCGATCCGCATCGACGCCGACGACATCGAGATCGGCGCCGACGAATCTATCTCCCTGGCGCTGCTGCTGACCGAGGCGGTGAGCAATTCGATGCGCCACGCCTTCCCCGACGACCGCCGCGGCACGATCACCATCTCGCTACGCGTGGAGAACAACGAGGCGCTGCTGCGCGTCAGCGACGACGGCGTGGGCATGGGCGAGGATGCCGAGGCGGGCGATGGCCTTGGCATGCAGCTGATTCGCGGCTTCGCGACGCATCTGGGCGGCGAGGCCGAATTCGCCGGCGGCACCGGCACCAGCGTATCGGTGCGCTTCCCGCTCGCCGCGCCATCCGAGACGCTGCGCGGCGCCGCCTGACCGCGCCTTCGGGGCTGCGCCGCGGCTCTCCCGACCTCTTCACCGTGGCGCCTGCAACCTGGGGCACCGACGCGCGTTGTCGCCTGGCAACCGTGACCCTGGAGGCACCATGACCCCGACCATCCGCGCCGCTTGTGCGGCCCTTCTGCTCTCCCTGCCGCTCGTGGCCTGCGACGATGGCCCCGCCGAGCGCGTGGGCGAGCGCGTCGACCGCGCCGCCGAGAACGTGCGCGATGCGGTCGATCCGCCGAGCGGGCCGATCGAGCGCGCCGGTCGCGCCATCGACCGCGCGGTGGACTGACGGCGCGGGCCCACGGCGTCGGGCACCGACCGCGTCCCGGCGGGGTCGTCGCCGAACTCGCTGCGATGCGCCGCGAAGGCGCCGGTCCACAAGGGCCGGCGCCTTTTGCATGCGGTAGAAGAATCGCCAGGCCGGCGATGGCCGCCTCCCGCGACGTGCGCTGCCGTCTCGCGGCGCATCGGGTGTCTAACACAAGTGCGCCCCCGCGCCGGCGATGGACGTCTTCGGCCTCAGAGCTGCGCATTCAGTGCAGCGTCAGTTGCCAGCCTGCTGACGGTACGCGTCGTCGGACCGTAGAGCATGCCATTGGCCTGATACCGCGCCGTCAGGTCGGTGCGGGTACCACCCGACAGAAGACCCAAGCGGGACGCGCCGCCTGCGCGCCCCAGGTCATACGGCCAGCAGGATGCGCGTCACGTCCCGGGCGCCCGCCGTCGTCAGGCCCGGCGCCGAGCGCCGGCGCCACGTCAGGCCGGCAGGGCGAAGCCCGGAGGCTCGGGCGCGGAGGCCGCCGGCTCGTCGGCCGCCTTGCGTGCGGGGGCACCGCCCCCGGCGGGCAGCCGCGCCAGCAGCGCATCCAGTCCCCGCAGCACGGGCACCGGCCGGATCGCGGCACTCAGCTGCGTGGCCGCGGCATCCTCCAGCGCCAATCCGAAGGAAGGTGCGTCGGTGCCACCGGCCAATGCCACCGCTCGGCGGAGCCTCTGCGCTGAGACCGGGCGTGCCAGGCAGAGCACCGAGATCACCGCATCCTCGCCCTCGCTGGCCGGACGCCAGCCATGCAGGCGCGCACCTGCCAGCGCGACCGCCGCCAGGGCGCGGTCCACCGCGCCGGCTGCCGGCACGGCCCGCAACGCCTGCGCCTCGGGCGCAATCGGTTCCTCCGACACCAGCGTCGCGCTGATGGCGGCCAGCCCGTCGCTGATGCGGCGGACCGCGGCGGATGACAGCGCGCCATGCGCCTGGTCGGCGCTGAGCGCGCCCACGGCCGGCAGCACCAGGTCGCGCAGCGTGGGCCCGGGACCATGCGCGTCGGCATGCATCTCCGCGATCTCGGCAGCACCTTCCGCGTCGTCCGCCAGGAAGCGTTGGTAGAAGCGCAAGGGCGCCGGCAGCGCCTCGGAATTGCCGAACATCACCTCGAGGAAATCCAGCGCCGGGATGTGCCGGCCCAGGATGACCAGGCAGGCGGTGATCGGCGGCGCCAGCAGCAGGCCGATCGGCCCCCACAGCACGGTCCACAATGCCGAGGAGATCAGCAGCGCCAGCGCCGAGATCCCGGTCGTGCGCCCATACAGCAGCGGCTCAAACACATAAGTCACGACACCGTCCACCACGGCGAAGACCGCGATGACCAGCAGTGGCTCGGTCCATCCCGTGCCGGTCGCAAAGGCGACCAGCAGCGGCAGCGCCAGCGCGATCCAGGCGCCGATGAAGGGGATGAAGCGCAGCACGAAGGCCAGCACGCCCCATAGCGGGGCATTCGGCACGCCGATCAGCGCCAGCCCGGCACCCATGCCCAGGCCGAAGACGAAGTTCAACAACATCTGCATCAGCAGGAACCGGCCCACCCGTTCGGTCGCATCCGCCATGGCGCGCGTGGTGCGATGGATGTCGTTCATGCCGGCCAGGCGCAGGAAGCGGTCGCGCACATCCTCGCGCTGCATCAGCAGGTAGGCCATCAGCAACAGCGCGATGGCAAGCGAGGCGAGCGGCGAGGCGACCACGCCCGCCATCTCGAGGAACGCTTCGAGCGTGCCGCCGGCGGCGGTGGGCGCGACCGGGATCGCGGCAGCGGCAGGGTCTGCGGCGCCGCCGCCCAGCTCCTCCGACAGCCGCCGCAGCGTGCCCATGGCGCGCTCCAGCACGCCCGAGCCATCGGACAAGGCGCGCAGCTTCGCGCGCAGGTTCATCTCCCAGTTCGGCAGGTC
Source organism: Roseomonas sp. (assembly GCA_051860065.1). Taxonomy (GTDB): domain Bacteria; phylum Pseudomonadota; class Alphaproteobacteria; order Acetobacterales; family Acetobacteraceae; genus Neoroseomonas. The sequence continues at coordinate 93,105 of JBHYEQ010000013.1, read as the reverse complement.
CGCGGCCAGCGTCAGCACCTGCGAAATCACCAGCAGCAACACACCGGCGATCGCACCGAGCGCCAGCAGCAGCAGCAGCGTCACCACCAGCGGCCGCGGCAAGCCGATGCGCTGGAGCATCCGCGCGGGCGGGATCAGCACCACGGACAGGAGCAGAGCCAGCGCCATGGGGATGAAGACGTCGCGCCCGAAATGCAGCACCGCCAGCACCATGACGGCGGCAATGACCCAGAGCGCGCCGGACCCGGGAGGCGGGGCGGTGCGCTGAATCTCGGTATCGGATGGCACGGTGCTTATCCCCACGTCGTCCGGCACATAACGCCCGGGTACCGCGTTGGTTGCATGAGAACCCGCATTCTCTCACGAAACCTTCCGCCGACATCCGCGTTGGAGCGGACATGAGCACGACGGAGAGCGCGACCATGCCAACCAAAGCGGCCACCCGCGCGCGGTCCAACGACAGCGCGGCGGATGGGCTGACGGTCTTCCTGGCCGACACCTACCTTCTGATGGGCAAGACCCAGGCCTGCCACTGGAATGTGACGGGCCCCAATTTCCAAGGCCTGCACACCCTGTTCGAGGCCCAGTACACCGAGCTGTTCAAGGCAGTGGACGTGCTGGCCGAGCGCATTCGCGCGCTGGGCAGCCCCGCACCGATGACCATCGAAGGCATGCTGGCCCAGGCCACCCTGAAGGAGCCCGCGCGCATCCCCGATGCGACCGCGATGGCCCGGATGCTGGGCGAGGACCACGCGGCATTGTCGGCCTCGGCCGCCCGCCTGGCCGAGGATGTCGAGGAGGACCTCGCGACCCACGACCTGCTGGTCTCGCGCATCGCGGCCCATGACAAGGCCGCCTGGATGCTGCGCAGCCATCTGTCCTGACCCAACCAACCCCACCACGGAGAACACCGATGAACGCCGCCAACCGCATGTCCGATACCGCCGCCGACCTCGCCAAGGACGCGAAGGACACCGCCAGCGCCGAGCTCGCCGCGCTGCGCGAAAAGGTCGAGACCCTGATGCGCGACCGCGTGACACCGGCCCTGGCCGGCGTTGCGGGCCGTGCCGAAGATGCCGCGCATGATGCGATGGAGGCGGTGCGCCGGCAGACCAACTCGCTGTCCGCCACCGTGCGCGACCAGCCCATCGCGGCCGTCGGCGCGGCGGCGCTGGCCGGCATCGCGATCGGCCTCCTGCTGCGGCGCTGAGCCGTGCGGCTGCTGAATCTCCTCGGCGTCGCGGCGCAGGCTGAAGGCCTGCGCCTGCGCCGTGCGGCGAGCAGCACCGCGCGCCGTGCCGGCTGGTTGGCCGGCGCGGCGCTGTTCGGCGTCGCCGCGGTCGGCTTGGCGCATCTCGCGGCGATTGCCTGGCTTGAGCCGCGCTACGGCCTGGCCGCGGCCAGCGGCATCGTCGCCCTGGCCGACCTGGCGCTGGCGGGGATCCTTGCGTTTCTGGGCCGTCGCCGACACGACGCAGTGGCCCAGGAGGCGCTGGCGGTCCGCCGCACGATGGTCGCCGCTGCCATGCAGAACCCGCTGAAGGGCGCGGCGGCCTTCGCACTGGGTTCGGCGCCCGGGCCGGTTCTCGGCGCCATGGCCGGCGAGGCCGTGGCGGCCTGGCTGCGCCGGCGCTGACCTTCGCCACACCGAAAAGGCCTCCCGCTCACTGGCGGTGGGCCTTTTTCGTGGAACTCGGTATGCACCCAAGATGCGCGAAAGGGGGCGAAGGCCATCGGACCATCGCCCCCTTTCGGTTGTCGCGACGACTGCGCGGGATAGCGCCCTTCGGCACTCCCCCGCGCGATCGATCAGAAGCCGCCCGGCGTCGTCGCCGCGCCGCCCACCGCACCCACCGCGCCGCCGATCAGTGCGCCGGTCCCGGCATTGCCGGAGAACGAGCCGACCGCGGCACCGGTGCCGGCGCCCAGCAGGCCGCCCGTCACGGCGCGCTGCCCGGGGGTGTCGCCGCAGGCCGAAAGGGCCAGCCCGCCGGCCAGCGCGATCATTGCGGGAATCATGCGGATCATGTGTGTGTCTCCTCTCCGTTGGGGATGGTTGTCAGATGACGTTGAAGACGTTCAGCAGGACGATCACGACGACCGGAACGCCGAGGAAATAGAGAAGGATGGATCGCATCTGTCTTGCCTCCGTGCCGCCGCAGAATGCGGTCGTGTGGCCATGAACGCGCGACGGCTTGTCGGGTTGCAGAGACGCAATCCAGGCGGCTAGCGCGCCGCGGTGCTGTCCTGCGGCATATCGGCCTGCGCGGGGAAGGTGACCAGCACCTGTGCGCCGCCCTGCGCGCCGCGTCCGAAATGGAACTCCCCCGCGAGGCGCCGGGCCATCGCCTGCATCACCGGCAGGCCGAGGCTTTCCTGCAGCGCCGCGTCCTCCGGCGGGCCGGGCCCGTCATCCGTGACGCTCAGGATGAACTGCGCGTCCCGCCGCTCGAGCAGGATGTCCAGGCTGCCCGCGTCGCGCGCGTCGAAGGCGTGCTTGGCGGCATTGGTCGCGGCCTCGGCCACGATCATCGCGACCGCGGTGGCCCGCACCGGGTCGAGCCGGCGCGCCGCATCGGCGACATCGACACGCAGCCGCACGGTGTCCGACATGGTAGGCCCCAGGCCACGCGCGGCCAGCATGGCATCCGCGATGTCCCGCAACAGCTCGGGCAGGGCGTCGCCGGACAGGTTCGGCTCGGTCAGGCGGCGATGGATGCGCGCGACTGTTCCCAGGCGGGCCGCGGCATCCTCCAGGGCCCCGCGGGCGGTGTCGGGGTCGGTGACGCGTCCGGCCTGCAGCGACAGCAGGCTGGCCAGGAATTGCAGCGCGTTGGCGATGCGGTGCTGCATCTCGCGCAGCATCGCGCGCTCCTCCTCCAGCTGCGCGCGCAGGCGGGCGGCCTCGTCGCGGCTGCGGCGCAGCAGGCCATGCCGGCGCACCACCTGGAGTCCGGCCAGCGCCGCCCCAGCGAGCACCACGGGCACCATCACGCCCCAGCGCAGGGCGCCCTCGATGCTGCACAGGGCAACTAGGATGACAGCACCGGCGACCACCGGCAGCGCTGTCGCCATGACGTCGCGGCCCAGCGTCGGCTGCCGAAGCAGCGCGCGGCACGGGGAAAGGCGGGAGACGCGGATGGCAATGGCTCCTGAGACAAGTCGGGAGCGTCCGTTACACGAGGGGTACAGCGCGCGCCTTAACCTGTGTTAGCGTCGAGCACAGATGCGCCGCTCCGGACTCGACCCCCCTTTTGCCTGCCAGCGCTGCCCGCTAAGGCCGCTGCCGACATTCAAGCGTGTCGAGGATGGCGAACTCGCCTTCATCGCGCGCCGCAAGGTCGGCCAGAAGCATGTCGAAGCCGGCGGCTTCATCGTGCCGGAGGGCGAGGCGGCGGACCATGTCTACACGCTGCTGTCCGGCTGGGCGTTCCGCTTCAAGACGCTGGCCGATGGCCGCCGGCAAATCATGAGCTTCCTGCTGCCCGGCGACATCCTTGGCCTGCAGGCCGAACTGCTGGCCTCGGCGTCGCATGGCGTCGAGGCGGTGACGGACGTGTCGCTCTGCGCCTTCGCGCACGACACGGTCTGGTCGGTCTATCGCGTGCATCCCTCGCTGGCCTTCGACCTCACCTGGCTGGCGGCGCATGGCGAACGCCTGGTGGATGACGCGATGCTGTCGGTCGGGCGGCGCACGGCGATGGAAAGCGTCGCCGCGCTCTTCGTGAACCTGTTCAAGCGCGCAGAATCCGCCGGGCTGCGGACCGGGGAATCGGTGCCCTTCCCCCTGACCCAGACGCATGTCGCGGACGCGCTGGGGCTTTCGGCGGTGCATACCAACCGCACCATCCAGCGCCTGCGCCGCATGGGGCTGGTGCAGATCGCGGAGGGGCGCCTTTCGATCGGTGACCTGCGGTCGCTGCGCCGGGTCGCGCAGTATTGGGAACAGCCTTCGCCGCTGCGGCCGCTGTTCTGACGGCAGGGGCGTCAGCCGAAGACGATGTCGGATTCGACGAGGGTGGTGCCGGCGTTGAACACGATGGCCATCTCGACGGTCGCCAGGTTGCCATCGGCCTCGATCCGCAGCGTGCGGCCCGCAGCATCCCATGCGACCTGGTGGGATGCCGTGAAGCTGGCCCCGGTGACGAAGCGCTCGCTGCCCCAGCCGCCGATCGCCGTGCCGATGGCCGCGACATCGAGCCGATCCTCGCCGCTGGCGAAGCCGAAAATCACGTCGCGCGCCGCGACAGGACTGTCCGTGAGGTCGAGGTAGCGGATCAGGTCCTGGCCCTCGCCCGGCGCGAAGACGTCGGCCCCGGCGCCGCCGATCAGCGTGTCATTGCCGGCGCCGCCGGTCAGGTTGTCATTGCCCTCCAGCCCGACCAGCAGGTTGTCCCCCGCATTGCCGCGCAGCGCATTGTCGAGCGCATTGCCGGTGCCTTCCCAGCCGCCCTCGCCCAGCAGCAGCAGGTCCTCGACGTGGTCGGCCAGGGTGAAGGATCGCAGCGCGACGACGGTGTCGCGGCCGCCATCCGCGGCTTCGATCACGGCGTCGTCCGACGGGCCGACATGGTAGGTGTCGTCGCCATCGCCGCCGAACATGATGTTGACGCCGTCCGGCGCAGTGGCCTGGCCGGGCGCGTGGCCGCCGACCAGCCGGTCATTGCCATCCCCGCCATACAGCGTGTCGACGCCGCTGCCGCCGCCGCCGTAGAGCGTGTTGTCGCCCGAATCGCCGGTCAGCCGGTCGGCGCCGGTGCCGCCGCGCACCGCCTCGAAGCCGGCGATGGTGTCGCCCGCGGCCTCGTCGGCCGTGCCGGTGCCGGTGGCCAGGTCGATGGTCACGCCTTGCGTCGTGCGGGCATAGGAGAGCAGGTCGCCGGTGCCGGCGCCGCCATTCAGGTTGTCGCCACCCGGGCCGCCTTCGATCAGGTCGTCGCCGTCGCCGCCCAGGATGGTGTCGTTGCCGGGGCCGCCGAACAGGCTGTCATGGCCTTCGCCGCCATCGAGCAGCTCCCCGTCCGGGCCGCCCCGCAGGCTGTCGTCGCCGCTGCCGCCCTGGAGGATGTCGTCGTTGGCGATGGCGGCGACGGCGCGCGCGGTGCCGATCACGGCGCCTGCGCTGGCGGCGAACAGGCGCACGGCGAAGCCCTCGCGGTTCTCGACCACGGTATCGCCGGCGACCTGCACGGTGATGGTGCGCGTGGTCTGGCCGCCCGCAAAGACCAGGCGCCCTGATGCGAGCGTCCCGCCGGCGAAATCCGCCGCATTGGCGAAGGCGCCCGGCGTGCCGTCGCCCGTCACGGCCCAGCGCACGGAATGGCCGGTAGAGGTGTCGCCGCTGCGCGTGACTGTAAAGGTGTAGGCGGTGGTGCCGGAATCGCCTTCCGCCAGCAGCGTGTCGTCGGTGGCGATGTCGAAGCGCGCATCATCATCGACGATGGTCCCCAGCGCCTGCGCCGAGTCGATGGTGGCGCCACCGGTGGGGTTCGACAGCTCCAGCGCGAAGGTCTCGGCCCCTTCGATCAGCGTGTCGTCGAGGATCGGCACGTCGATCACGGCGGATCGCTGCCCGGCCGCGATCGTCAGTGTGCCCGTGGTGGCCGTGTAGTCGAGCCCGGCCGTCGCGCCGATATCGGCGGTCGCGTAGTCCACGGTGACGTCGGCCAGCGCAGCATAGGACAGGCCAACGGTGAAGCGCATCACGGATTCGCCGCCATTGCCCTCGGTCTGGCGGGCGCCGAGCACGCTGAGCACAGGCGCGTCGCGCGCATCGTCGTTGCCGATGGTGACCGAGCCGCTGGCATCGACGATCGGTGCGCCGACCGCGTTGGACAGCGTGATGCGGAAGGATTCACTCGCTTCCCACAGGGCGTCGGGGGTGATGTCGATCGCGATCGTCTTGCTGGTCTCGCCGGCGGCGAAGCTGAGGGTGCCGGATGCCGCCGTGTAGTCCTGCCCCGCCAGCGCCGTGCCGTCCGCCGTCGTCCAATCCACGGTCACGGGGCTCGCCGTGCTGGTCAGGGTGACCGTGACGGTCGCGGTGGTGGTACCGCCGTTGCCCTCCGTCACCGTCACATTCGCGACGGCGAGGCCGTCATCGTCGCGAATGCTGCCCTCGGCCGTGGCGTCGCGGAGGCCGGCGCCGCCGGTGGCGTTCGACAGGGTGACGAGGAACGCCTCGGTGCCTTCGAAGTCGACATCGCCATTGATGGGCACGGTGAAGGTGCGCGAGGTGAGGCCGGCGTTGAAGGTCAGTGTGCCAGAGGTCGCGGTATAGTCGGACCCCGCCAGCGCGCTGCCATCCGACGTCGCGTAGTCCACCGTGGTGGTGGTGGCCATCGCGGAGGCCAGCGTCACGGTGAAGACCATGTTGGTCGACCCGCCGCTGCCTTCGACGATCGACACGTCGGCGATGGTGAACCCGTCATCGTCGATCAGCGCGACCTGCGCGGTGTCGTCGCCGATTGCGGCGCCGCTGGCGTTGGACAGGCGGATGGTGAAGGCCTCGCCACCCTCGACATCGCCATCGCGCAGGATGGGGATGGTGATGGTGGTGCTGGACTGGCCGGCGGCGATGGTCGCGGTGCCGCTGGTCGCGGTGTAGTCCTGGCCGGCCACGGCGGTGCCGTCCTCGGTGGTGTAGTCCACCGTGATGGTCTGGTCGGTCGTCCCCGCCAGGCGGATGGTGACGGTGGCGCTGCCCGGCGTGGCGCCCGTGCCCTCGGGCAGGATGACATCGCCCATCAGGATGACGTCGTCGTCGGTGATGGTGCCGCTGGCCGTGGCGCGCGCCAGCGGCGCGCCGACGGCGTTCGACAGAGCAAGCGTGAAGGCTTCGGCGGACTCGCTCGTGCCGTCGCCGACCAGGCTGATGGTCACCTGCTTCTCGGTCTCACCGGCGGCGAAGGTCAGGCTGCCCGACCCCGCGACATAATCCAGCCCGGCCTGCGCGCTGCCATCGGCGGTGGCCCAGTCCAGCGTCACCGCATCGTCCATCGCGGTCAGCAGGCGCACCGTGAAGACCATGCTGCCGGCCGCGCCGGCCGTGCCCTCGATCGCGGTGGCGTCGGCCACCGAGATGCCGTCGTCATTGACGATGGTGACGGTGCCGCGCGCATCGCCGATCGCGGCGCCGGTGGCGGCGAACAGCCGCAGCGAGAAGGCCTCGTCCGCCTCCACCCGGCTGTCGCCGGTGATCTCGATGCGGATCTCCTGCGACGAGGTGCCTGGCGCGAAGACGACGCTGCCGCGCTGCGCCACATAATCCTGTCCCGCCAGCGCGCTGCCGTTCTGCGTGACGTAGTTGACCACCACCGGCCCATCCGCCGGGGCGGAGAGCGTCACCGGGACCACCACATGGCGCGTGCCGTCACCGCTGCCTTCGTCGATGCGCGCATCGCCCACCGACACCCGCGCCTGCACCGCGCCGTCGCGGATGGCGAAGACATAGGTGCCCGGCTCGCCGGTATTGCCGGACGCCGGCAAGGCAAGCACCGCGGACTGGTTGCCGGATTGCGGCAGTTCCAGGAAATCCAGGCCATTGCCCGAGGAATATCCCGCCCGCGCCACCGTGCCGCCGAGCCCGCCCGAGCCGCCGGAGAAATCGCCGGTGGTCCAGTTCATGGTTTCGTAGCGGAACTCGATGTCGAAATCGCCGGAGTCGCCCACCTGGTGCAGGCGCAGCTGGAAGGCGTTCAGCTTGTCGGTCTTGCGATTGAAGTAGCCGACATCATCCCAGGTGACGGTGAAGACACCTTCGACGGTGTCGAAGTCGTACCAGACGCGGTTGCTGCCGGTGGAGGTGCCGCCCGGCGTGGGTGCGGCTGCGCCGGCGCGTGTGTCGACATCCGCCCAGAAGGGCGTGATCAGCGGATTCGCGGTGCTGCCGGTGATGGCGGTGGGCGTGAAGGACGACATCGCGCTGCCGAACGACACGCTGCCGTTGTTGTTCACCCACAGGCCGGTGAAGACGAAGCCGTAGAAGTTCAGCCCTGCCGGCAACACGGGCGTGAGGTCGAGGAAGGTGGACGAGCCGTCGTCGGTGCGCACCAGGCCGTTCTCACCGAAGCCGACCTCCCCGCCCAAGCCATTCGCGAGTTCCGTTGCCATTGCCGCCATTCCCGCCCGAATCGTCGAAGCGGAAAGAATGACGGTGCATGTTTAAGCGTGGGTGAAGCGGCGCGCGGCGACCGGGCCTTCAGCCCCGCCGCACGCATTTGTGCCGGCGCGCGGCGACCGGGCCTTCAGCCCCGCCGCACGCATTTGTGCCGGCGTGCGGCGACCGGGCCTTCAGCCCCGCCGCACGCATTTGTGCCTGCGCGCGGCGACCGGGCCTTCAGCCCCGCCGCACGACGTAGTCGGCAGCTTCCATCGCCGCGATGATGGCATCGCCCTGGGCGGCGTCGCGCACCTCGACCATCAGGTGCAGTTCCGTGCTCTGCACCGTCGGCGCGCCGAACAGCTGCTGGTGCTTCACCTCGATCACATTGCCACCCAGGTCGGAGATGCGCTTCGCGATATCCGCCAGCACGCCAGGGCGGTCGGGAATGTCGAAATGCAGGCGCATGATGCGCCCGTCGCGCAGCAACTGCCGCAGCAGAACGTTGGACAAGGCGCGCGCATCGATGTTGCCGCCGCAGACGGTCACGCCGACCACGCGGTCGCGGAAGCGTTCTGGATGCGTCAGCACCGCCGCCAGGCCCGCCGCGCCGGCGCCCTCGGCCACCACTTTCGCACCCTCGGCCAGCAGGGCCACCGCCTGTTCCACCGCGCGCTCGGGCACCAGCAGCACCTCGGTGTTGCAGCGGCGCAGGATGGACAGCGGCAATTCGCCGACATCGCGCACGGCGATGCCCTCGGCGATGGTGGGGCCGCCGACCGACACAGCCTGGCCCGCCAGCCGCTGCACCATGGCCGGGTAGCCCTCGACCTCGACGCCGAACACCGTCATCTCGGGGCGCAGTTCGGCCACCGCGCTGGCGGTACCGGCGCACAATCCGCCACCACCGACCGGGATGACCAACGTGTCGATCTGCGGCGCGTCCTCCAGCATCTCCAGCGCCATCGTGCCCTGGCCGGCGATCACGCCCGCGTCGTCATAGGGATGCACAAAGACCAACCCTTCGCGCAGTGCCAGGTCGTGCGCATGGGCCGCGGCCTCGGCCAGCGTCTCGCCGTGCAGCACCACGCGCGCGCCCCAGGATTCGGTCCGCACAACCTTGGTCGCCGGCGTGAAGCGCGGCATCACGATGGTGGCGGCCACGCCGGCGAGCTGCGCGTGGCGCGCCACTGCCTGGGCATGGTTGCCGGCCGACATGGCGATGACGCCGGCGGCCTTCTCCCGCGGCGTCAGCAGCGCCAGCCGGTTGGCCGCGCCGCGTTCCTTGAAGGCACCGGTGGCCTGGAGGTTGTCGAGCTTCAGCAGCACCCGCGTGCCCGCCGCGCGGCTGACCGCCGGGTTCTCGATGGTCGGCGTGCGGAGGATGGCGCCGCGGATTCGCTCCGCCGCGGCCCGGATATCGGCCAGCGTGACCACCGGCGCGATCGGAGCCTCGGCGGTGCGGAGCGCGGTGACGGGCGACATGGTAATCCTCGCGTTGAAACGACGAAGGGCGCGTCCGGTTCCCCGTCGCGCCCTGGCCGATGCATGTGATGGGTCCGGCACCGGACCTGGAATGCGCCGTCGGCGCATTCCCAATGCATCAGGCAAAATTCACGGCGGTAATCTCGACGGACCGCGCGCCACCGGGGGCCGGCACTTCGACCGTGTCGCCGACCGACTTGCCCATCAGCGCCTTGGCGAGCGGCGACGTCACCGAGATCGACCCATTCTTCATGTCGGCCTCGTGCTGGCCGACGATGCGGTAGGTCTTCTCGTCCTCGCTTTCCTCATCGACGATGGTGACGCGCGCGCCGAACATCACCTTGTCGCCGGACAGGCGCGAGACGTCGATCACCTCGACCGACGGGATCACGCCTTCCAGTTCGAGAATCCGGCCCTCGATGAAGGACTGGCGCTCGCGCGCGGCGTGGTATTCCGCGTTCTCGGACAGGTCGCCATGGGCGCGCGCCTCGGCGATGGCGCGGATGATCGCGGGGCGCTCCTCGCCCTTCAGGACCTTCAGCTCCTCCTCGAGGCGCACGAGGCCCTCGGCGGTCATCGGGAACTTCTGCACAGCGAAACCTTCCCAGGAATACGACCCCCCACCGGCCCTCGGTCCGGTTCAGCCAGGCCTGGCGGTCGATGGGGGAGAGACAGGACGGGGGCCGGAACGGCCCCCAAGCGGTCAGAACGACGTAGTAAAATACGCTTGGAGGGGGGCCACATCAAGGGTTCCGGCCTTGAGCGCCGCAATCGCGTGCACCGCGGCCCTGGCACCCGCCGCCGTCGTGTAGTGCGGGATGCCATGCGTCAGGGCGGATCGGCGGATGTCGAAGCTGTCCGACACCGACTGCCCGCCGCCCGTGGTGTTGATGACCAGCTGGATGTCGCCGGACTTGATGGCGTCCACGCAATGCGGGCGGCCTTCCAGCACCTTGTTGATGACCTGGCACTCCACGCCGGCCTCGCGGATGCGCGCCGCGGTGCCGCGGGTGGCGGCGATGCGGAAGCCCATCTCGGCCAGGCGGCGCGCCATGGTCACCGCCGCCGGCTTGTCGGATTCCTTCACCGAGATGAAGGCCGTGCCCGATTCCGGCAGCTTCACCCCGGCGCCGAGCTGCGCCTTGAGGAAGGCGCGTTCGAAGGACAGGTCGAGGCCCATCACCTCGCCGGTGGACTTCATCTCCGGCCCCAGGATGACGTCGACATTGGGAAAGCGGTTGAAGGGGAAGACCGCTTCCTTCACCGCGACGTGGCGCGAGACGGCGTCGTCATCCAGCTTGAAGGCCGAGAGCGTTTCACCCGCCATGACGCGCGCGCCGATCTTCGCCACCGCGATGCCGGTCGCCTTCGCCACGAAGGGGACGGTGCGGGAGGCGCGGGGGTTCACCTCCAGCACGAATATCTCGTTGTCCTTCACTGCATACTGCACGTTCATCAGCCCCTGCACCTTCAGCGCGCGGGCCATGGCTTCCGTCTCGGCCTTGAGCTCCGTGACGATCGCCGGCGGCAGGGAATAGGGCGGCAACGAGCAGGCGGAATCGCCGGAATGGATGCCGGCTTCCTCGATGTGCTCCATGACGCCGGCGACATAGACCTGGCCCTCGGCGTCGCAGATGCAGTCGACATCGACCTCGATCGCATCGGCCAGGTACTGGTCGATCAGGATGGGGTTCTCGCCGGAGACCTTCACCGCTTCCGCACCGAAGCGGCGCAGCTGTTCGTCGTTGTGCGCGATCTCCATCGCACGCCCGCCCAGCACATAGGACGGGCGCACCACCACCGGATAGCCGATGCGGTTGGCCTCGACGATGGCTTCGTCGATGGTGCGCGCGGTGCCGTTCTGTGGCTGCTTCAGGCCGAGGCCCTTCAGCAGGTGTTGGAAACGCTCGCGGTCCTCGGCGATGTCGATGGCCTCCGCGGAGGTGCCGAGGATCGGGATGCCTGCCTTGTGCAACGCCTGGGAGAGCTTCAGCGGCGTCTGCCCGCCATACTGCACGATGCAGCCCAACACCTCGCCGGATTCCTGTTCCTTGCGGATCAGGGCGATCACGTCCTCGGCGGTCAGCGGTTCGAAATACAGGCGGTCGGAGGTGTCGTAGTCGGTGCTGACGGTCTCGGGGTTGCAGTTGACCATGATGGTCTCGTAGCCGGCATCGCGCAGCGCGTAGCAGGCATGGACGCAGCAATAGTCGAACTCGATCCCCTGGCCGATGCGGTTCGGCCCGCCGCCGAGGATGATGGCCTTCTTGCGCGCCGTTGGGCGCGATTCGCAGACCGGCGTGCCGAAGCCGCCCTCATAGGTCGAATACATGTAGGGGGTTTCGGAGGCGAATTCCGCCGCGCAGGTGTCGATGCGCTTGTAGACCGGCTGCACGCCGAGCCGTGCGCGCGCAGCCGCGACCTCCGCTTCCTTGACGCCGGCCACGCGCGCCAGCCGCGCATCGGAGAAGCCCAGCGCCTTCAGACGGCGCATCGCATCCGCCGTCTTCGGCAGGCCTTGTGCCTTCACCTCGTTCTCGGCGGCGACGATCTTCTCGACCTCGCGCAGGAACCAGGGGTCGAACTTGCAGGCCTCGTGGATGTCCTCCAGCGACACACCGGCGCGCATCGCCTGCGCCGCCATCAGGACGCGGTCGGGGCGCGGCGTGGCGAGCGCGGCATGGAAGGCCTGCACCGACCCATCGCCCGGCACGGGCACGTCATCAAGGCCCGACAACCCGGTCTCCAGCCCGCGCAGGCCCTTCTGCAACGCTTCCGCGAAGGACCGACCGATCGCCATGGTCTCGCCGACCGACTTCATCGAGGTCGTCAGCGTCGCCGGCGTGCCCGGAAACTTTTCAAACGTGAAGCGCGGGATCTTCACCACGACATAGTCGATGGTGGGTTCGAACGACGCCGGCGTGACCATCGTGATGTCGTTCTGCAATTCGTCGAGCGTGTACCCGACGGCCAGCTTCGCCGCGACCTTGGCGATCGGGAAACCGGTCGCCTTGGACGCCAGCGCCGAGGACCGCGACACGCGCGGGTTCATCTCGATGATGACCATGCGGCCATCGGCAGGATTGATGCCGAACTGCACGTTCGACCCGCCGGTATCGACGCCGATCTCGCGCAGGCAGGCGATGCTCGCGTCCCGCATGCGCTGGTATTCCTTGTCGGTCAGCGTCAGCGCGGGCGCGATGGTCACGCTGTCGCCGGTATGCACGCCCATCGCGTCCAGGTTCTCGATGGAGCAGATGATGATGCAGTTGTCCGCGCGGTCGCGGACCACCTCCATCTCGAATTCCTTCCAGCCGAGCACGCTTTCCTCGATCAGCACCTCGGTGGTCATCGACGCCGCCAGGCCGGAGGCGACGATCTGGTCGAATTCCTCGCGATTGTAGGCGATGCCGCCCCCGGTGCCGCCCAGCGTGAAGGACGGGCGGATCACGCAGGGCAAGCCCACGATCTTCAGCGCCTCCCAGGCTTCCGGCATGGTGTGCGCGACTTCGCTGCGCGGGCTCTCGATGCCGATCTTGGTCATCGCGTTGCGGAACTTCTGGCGGTCCTCGGCCTTGTCGATGACCTCGGCCTTCGCACCGATCAGCTCGCAGCCGTATTTCTCGAGGATGCCGGCCTCGGCCAGCTTGAGCGACGTGTTGAGCGCAGTCTGCCCGCCCATGGTCGGCAGCAGCGCGTCGGGGCGCTCCTTGGCGATGATCTTCTCGACCACCTCGACCGTGATGGGCTCGACATAGGTCGCATCCGCCAGGCCGGGGTCGGTCATGATGGTGGCGGGATTCGAATTCACCAGGATGACTCGGTAGCCCTCGGCGCGCAGCGCCTTGCAGGCCTGGGCGCCGGAATAGTCGAACTCGCAGGCCTGGCCGATGACGATCGGGCCGGCGCCGATGATGAGGATGGACTTGATGTCGGTGCGCTTGGGCATGGGGGGGTGTCCGTGGGCTCAGCGTGAAGGGGTGGCGGCCGCGGGCCGGCATTCGGGGCGGGGGCGGGCGTCGAGCCGCGTGTCGGGGCCGATGTTGGTGCGCGCGCCGGCATCGTCGCACACCGTCTGCAGCCCGCGCGGCGGGTCCTGCCAGCCGGTGACGCCGCAGGCCGCCAGAAGCAACACCAGGGGGAGGGGCAGCAGCCGCGGCATCCGTCAGGCCTTCCGCGGAAACAGCAGGAGCGTCAGGAAGGCGACGGTCGCGACCAGGCCGCCCACGATCAGCAGGCCGGTGATCGCCTCATCCGCCAGATGCGGGCGCTGCGCGTTGAAGGCCCAGAGACCGCCCACCGCCGCCATGACGCCATAGGCGGCGCAGCAGGTCACGGCCGGGCGCAGTGCGCGCGCACCGGCACCAAGCGGCGCGGTCATGCGCCAGAACAGCACGACGGCCGGCACCATCAGCACCAGCGCGGCGATCGCGCCTTCGAGTAGCGCATCCAGGCCGGCGTACATCAGCGGTTCTCCATCGCGCGCTGCTGGCGCCGCGCGCTCAGCAGCAGCAGCGGCAGCACCAGCAGATGCGGGATGCCCCAGAAGGCCAGCGCCGCCATGGCCTGCGGCCCGGCCATCAGCGTGGTGGCGCCATGCACCGTGACGGACAGCGCGAAGGCCGTGAGGGCGGCGCGCATCGGCGGCATCAGCTTGCGCAGGCTGGCCGCCAGCATGAACAGCACCAGGCCCGAATAGGCGAGCGCGAAAATGATGGCGAGGATGTCCATCAGCCGCGGCTCTCGGTGGCGAGCTTTACCGCGATCAGCCCCAGGGCCGCGCCGAGAATCCAACGCTGCGCCGCCATCCAGCCCGGCCGCGTGCCGAGAAAGCGCGCGACACCGGCCGCGCCATAGACAAGCAGCCCGTCGAAGATGATGGCGACGCCGATCTGCACCGCGCCGAGCACCGCGCCCTGCACGAACACGGAGCCGAGTGCGGGGTCGATGAAGGGCGGCAGCACGGCGACGTAGAAGATCGCGACCTTGGGGTTCAGCGCGGCCGTCGCGAAGCCCACCGAGAACAGCCGCAGCGGCGGTTCCTGCGGCATGGGTCGTGGCGAGAAGATCGGCTGCCCGCCCGGCCGCACGCATTGCCAAGCGAGGAACAGCAGGTAGGCCGCGCCGCCGATCCGCAGCACATCCCACGCATAGGGCACGGCGAACAGCGCAGCGGTCAGCCCCGCCGCCGCACACAGCATGATGACCAGCGAACCTGCCTGGCAGCCGACGAGCGAGATCATCCCCGCCCCGGTCCCCTGCGCCAGCGCGCGGGAGACGAGGTAGAGCATGTTCGGCCCCGGCGTCGCCGCGAGGCCGAGCGAGAGCGCGGCGAAGACCAGCAGCGTCTCGACGGCGGGCATCAGCCGTGCACCGAGAACCCGCCATCCACCGGGATCGCCACCCCGGTGATGAAGGCCGCCGCGTCGCTCGCCAGGAACGCCGACACGCCCTCGAAATCCGTGGGCGTGCCCCAGCGCTTGATCGGCGAGCGCCGCAGCACGTCGTCGTTCAGGTTCGCCATGTCCTGCCGCGCCTTGCGCGTCAGGTCCGTGTCGATCCAGCCAGGCAGGATCACGTTCACCGTGATGCCATCCGCCGCCCAGGCCACCGCCATGGACTTCGTCATCTGCACCACGCCGCCCTTCGATGCCCCATACGCCGCATGGAAGGGCAGGCCGAAGATCGACAGCATCGACCCGTTGTTGATCACCCGCCCGACGCCGCCCTGCTTCAGGAACGGGTACGCCGCCTGCGCCGCGATCATCCCCGACGTCAGGTTGGTGGACAGCACCGTGTGCCAATCCTCCATGCGCGTGAGTTCCGGCCGGTTGCGGATGTTCGTCCCGGCATTGTTCACCAGGATGTCGAGCCGGCCGAGACGCTCCGCCGTGGTCGCGACCATGGCGCGGATCGACGCCTCGTCCGTGACGTCCACTTCCACGCTCTCGGCGCGCGCGCCGAGCGCGGTCAGCTCCGCCACCGCGGCGGCGTTCTTGGCGGCGTTGCGCCCGGCCACCATCACGCTCGCGCCGGCCTTGGCTAGCCCGCGTGCGAAGCCCAGGCCGATGCCGCCATTCCCGCCGGTCACCAGCGCCGCGCGCCCCGAAAGATCGAACATGGCTTTTCCCCCCTCGGTGGACCTGCCGCGTCAGGCGGCGGCCTTGTGCGCCTCGATCATCGCGACGAAGCGGTCGAACAGGTAGTGGCTGTCGGACGGGCCGGGGCTCGCCTCCGGGTGGTATTGCACGGAGAAGGCCGGGCGGTCGGTCGCCGCGATGCCTTCATTGGTGCCGTCAAACAGCGAGACATGCGTGACTTTCGCATTCGCCGGCAGCGTCTTCGGGTCCACCGCGAAGCCGTGGTTCTGGGAGGTGATCTCGACCTTCCCCGTCTCCAAATCCTTCACCGGCTGGTTCGCCCCGCGATGCCCGCGCGCCAGCTTGTAGGTCTTGGCCCCCAGCGAGAGCGCCAGCAGCTGGTGGCCCAGGCAGATCCCGAACACTGGCAGCTTTGTCTCGAGCACGCCCTGGATCGCCGGGATGGCGTAGATGCCGGTCGCCGCGGGGTCGCCCGGGCCGTTCGACAGGAACACGCCATCGGGCTTGTGACGCAGGATTTCCTCAGCGGTCGCCGTCGCGGGCACCACCACAACCTCGCAGCCGGCGGAGGCCAGGCAGCGCAGGATGTTGCGCTTCGCGCCGTAATCCACCGCCACGACCTTGTGCTTGGGCGCCGTCTGCCGGCCGAAGCCCTCCGGCCAGGCCCATTCGGTCTCGTCCCAGGCGAAGCTCTGCCGGGTGGTGACCTCCTTCGCCAGGTCCATGCCCTCCAGCCCCGGCCAGCTGGCGGCCTGCGCCTTCAGCGCGGGAATGTCGAAGCGCCCATCGGCCCGGTGGCAGACCACGCCGTTCGGCGCGCCGCCGTCGCGGATGCGCGCGGTCAGCGCCCGCGTGTCGATCCCCGCCAGCCCCGGGATGCCATGCGACACCAGCCAGTCATGCAGGTGCTTGGTGGAGCGGTAATTCGCCGGCTCCGTCACGTCCTGCTTCACGATCAGCCCGCGCGCGGCGGGGGTGATCGTCTCGATGTCCTCGATGTTCGTTCCGACATTGCCGATATGCGGGAAGGTGAAGGTGATGACCTGGCCGGCATAGGACGGGTCGGTCAGCGTCTCCTGATACCCGGTCATGCCGGTGTTGAAGCAGATCTCGCCGACCGAGGCGGTCTCCGCGCCGAAGCCACGGCCCCAGAAGACCGTGCCGTCGGCCAGCACCAGGCAGCCGGTGGCGCCATCGGGGGGGGTGTCGGGGCTGGCCATGGCAGGCTCCGTCCTGGGGGTTTCGGCGGGGGTGCCGGGAAGGTCGCCCAGCGTCAGGCCGGTCGCAGCCAGCACGGCAGGCCAGTGCTTGGCCGGGATGGCGCGGGCCTGGCGCCACTTGCGGATGGCCTCGGTGCCCACGCCGCAGCGGGTGGCGGCGGCCTCGGGCCCGCCCAGCAGGGCGATGATCTCTTCCACGGTACGCATGGGCAGGGTTATGCCGGGAAGTGATTTCCCACCGCAAGCTGAATCCCGCAGATGGGAAGTTTCCTCCCAACCGGCCGCCGCGCTATATCCCCGACGAACCTGCTGAGGACATACGCCATGGACCTGCGCGCCCGCTTCACCGACGAACTCAAGACCGCCATGCGCGCCGGCGAGGCCGCCCGCGTCTCCACCCTGCGGATGATCACCGCCAAGCTCAAGGACACCGACATCGCCGCACGCCCCGGCCCGCCGGTGGATGACGCCGGCATCGTCGCCATGCTGCGCGGCATGGCGAAGTCCCGCGCGGAATCGGTGGCGATGTACCGCCAGGGCAGCCGCGAGGAGCTGGCCGCCAAGGAAGAAGCCGAGATCGCCGTGATCGAATCCTTCCTGCCCCGGCAGATGGACGAGGCCGCCATGGCCGCCGCGGTGGACGCCGCCGTGGCCGAGACCGGCGCGGCCAGCATCAAGGACATGGGCAGGGTGATGGCCGCGCTGAAGGCGCAGCACGCCGCGACGCTCGACATGGCCAAGGCCGGGCCGCTGGTGAAGGCCCGCCTGGGCGGCTGAACCGCGCCGCGCGCCTCCGCCCGTGGCGGGCGCGCGGCGCAGCCGGCCTCAGTTCGGCATTTCCAGGTCTTCGGACAGCACCACGATCTGCACGGCGTACGAGACTTCGCCGTCCTCGGCGTCGCGGTGGATGGTGCCGATGAACTCGTCGCCGACCTTCAATTCGGTGCTGCCGCCCTTGCGCTCGGGGGCGGTCACGGCGATGCGGGTGTTGCCGAACAGGCGGCGGAGATGCGCCTGCACGGCGGCACGTTCGGCCGGGGTCATGGTGCGATACCTCGTAGTCAGGAAGGCCGGCTGGATAGCCGCGCGGGCGGCCGGGCGCAAATGTGCTTCGCCGGGACCGCCGGCGGGGGTAGGAAAGCGGCCCGCCCATGGCCCTCCCCCCCGCCTTCCTCGACGAGCTGCGCGCCCGCACCCCGCTGCCGGGGCTGATCGGGCGCAAGACGCGGCTGGCGAAGTCCGGCCGCAACTGGAAGGGCTGCTGCCCCTTCCACGGCGAGAAGACGCCGTCCTTCTACGTCTATGACGACCATTTCCACTGCTTCGGCTGCGGCGCGCATGGCGATGCCATCACCTTCGTCATGCGCGCCGAGGGCGCCGCCTTTCCCGAGGCCGTGGAGCGCCTGGCCGCCGAGGCCGGCCTGGACGTGCCCAAGCCCAGCCCGCAGGAGGCGGCCCGCGAACGCCGCGCCCGCGACCTGCATGCCGTCATGGCCGCCGCTGCCGAGGCCTATCACCGCCGCCTGTTCCTGCCGGAGGGCCGCCCGGCGCTGGAGTACCTGCTGAAGCGCGGGCTGACCGAGGCGACCATCCGCGCCTTCATGCTGGGCTGGGCGCCGTCCGGCCGCGGCGCCATCGCCGCCGACCTGCGCGGCGAGGACATCGCCGAGGACCAGCTCATCGAGGCCGGCCTGCTGCGCCCCGGCGAGGCCGGCGACCCGCCGCGCGACTTCTTCTACGCCCGCGTGATGTTCCCCATCCGCGACCGCCGCGGGCGAGTCATCGCCTTCGGCGGGCGCATCCTGGGCGATGGTCAGCCGAAATACGTGAACAGCCCGGAGACGCCGCTGTTCCGCAAGCGGATGGGCCTCTATGGCCTGGATTTGGCGCGCGAGGGCGCCTTCCGCGGCGCCCCGGTCGTCGCGGTCGAGGGCTACATGGACGTCATCGCCCTACACCAGGCGGGGTTCACCGGCGCCGTGGCGCCCCTCGGTACCGCGCTCACGCCCGAGCAGCTCGAGGAATTGTGGCGCCTGTCACCGCGCCCGGTGCTGTGCTTCGACGGCGACGCCGCCGGCACGCGCGCCCTGCTGCGCGCCGCCGAGACCGCCCTGCCGCTGCTGCAGGGCGAGAAGGCCCTGGCCGCGATCCGCCTCCCTCAGGGCCAGGATCCCGACAGCCTGGTGCAATCCGCCGGCCGCGGCGCCTTCGACCGGTTGCTCGGCACCGCACCCGACATCTTCGACGTGATCTTCGATGTCTCACGCGAGGGGATCGACCTGCGCGCGCGCGCCGCCCAGGAAGGCTGGCAACGCCGGCACGATGCCTGGGTCGAGGCGATCACCGATCGGCCGAAGAGATCGTCGGTCGCGCGCCTGTTCAGCCAGCGCCGGCGCGAAATCCTGCGCGAGGTCGAGACCGCCGCACGCCGCCAGGGCGGCCGGCGGGACGCGTTGAAGGGCCGGGGCGCCATCGCATCCGCGCTGCCGCACCTCGTCAGCGGCCGCCGCGCCGCGCCCCGGCCGTCCATCGAGGCCGGCCCGGTCCAGGCCGAACGCGCCCGCATGCTGCTCGCCATCGTGCTCCGCCACCCCTGGCTGCTGCCGCAGGTCGAGGAAGCGTTGGGCTTGCTGGACCTGCCCGATGGCACCCCCGCGCAGCTTCGGGCCGCGATTCTCGCATGGCATCCGGGGGCCGAACGGGTTGACTCCGAGGGGTTGATCGCCCACCTCGCTCAGACCGGGTGCGAGGATGCCGCTTCCTGGGCGTTGGCGCCCGCCGGACTTCCCCTTGCGGCGCGGCCGGAAGCGCTGCCCGGGGAGGTTGAGGAAGGTTTCTGGCACTTCTTTGCCCGGCTTGGCGGAGAGGCGGGGTTGCGGGAACAGCAGCAGGAAGCGCTGACGGCCTTGATCGAGACCAACGACCCGATCGCGGAGTTGCGCCTCAAGCGGCTGTCCGAACAGCTCGAGGCCATCCGTCGCGGGGATGAGGCGGCCGTCGCATCAGGCGACGCCGCATAGGGTAGAGGCTTTTTCTCGGGCATCCGGTCTGCATCGGATGCCCGAACGCGTTGGACGGAGCGGAGAGCGCATGGCGAGCAAGGCGGCGGCAGGGACCGAGACGACCGAGACGCGGGACGAGCAGGTCGAGGGACTGCTGCTCGACACCCAGTCGGCGGCCGTGAAGAAGCTGATCGCCCGCGGCAAGGAGCGCGGCTACGTCACCTATGACGAGATGAACGCCGCCCTGCCGCCCGAGCAGGTCTCCTCCGAGACCATCGAGGACACCCTCGCCACGCTGAGCGAGGCCGGCGTCAACGTCGTCGAGGCCGAGGAGACCGAGGACGGCGAGGCCGCGCCCGCCAAGCCCGCCGAGAAGAAGGATGGCGACGACGAGGAGGAATCCGGCGGCAACGTCGATGAGGAATCCCTCGGCCGCACCGACGACCCGGTGCGGATGTACCTGCGCGAGATGGGCTCGGTCGAACTGCTGAGCCGCGAGGGCGAGATCGCCATCGCCAAGCGCATCGAGGCCGGCCGCGACATGATGATCGGCGGGCTCTGCGAAAGCCCGCTGACCTTCCAGGCCATCCTGCGCTGGCACGAGGCGGTGAAGGCCACCCCGCCGCGCATGCTGCTGCGCGACGTGATCGACCTCGAGGCGACGCAATCCGCCGGCACGCCCGACGGCACCCCCGCCCCGGCCGCCGAGGAGGAATTCGAGGAAGGCGAGGAAGGCGAGGGCATGGGCCTGTCGCTCTCCGCGCTGGAAGAAAAGCTCAAGCCCGAGGTGCTGGCGAATTTCGAGCAGATCGAAAGCCTGTACGGCAAGCTGGCCAAGCTCTCGAACAAGCGCATGGAGGCCTATACCTCCGGCGAGGAACTGGCCGGGCGTGGCGAGAAGACCTACGAGAAGTCGCGCCGCGAACTGATCGCGCTGGTCGAGAAGGTCCACCTTCACAACAACCGCATTGAGGAGCTGGTCGACCAGCTCAAGGGCCTCAACCGCAAGCTGACCGTGCTCGAAGGCCAGGTGCTGCGCCTGGCGGAAGCCCAGAAGGTCAAGCGCGAGGACTTCCTGACGCATTGGCGCGGGTCGGAACTCGACCCCGCCTGGCTGGAGCGCGTGGGCGCGCTGCCGGGCAAGAGCTGGAAGGCCTTCGTCGCGAAGTCCAGCTCCGAGGTCGAGGCGATCCGGGCCCGCATCGCCGAAGTGGCGAACCTGACCGGCATGCCGGTGGCGGAATACAAGCGCGTCTATGCCACGGTCAGCCGTGGCGAGCGCGACATGACCCAGGCCAAGAAGGAGATGATCGAGGCCAATTTGCGCCTCGTGATCTCCATCGCCAAGAAATACACCAACCGCGGCCTGCAGTTCCTGGACCTGATCCAGGAAGGCAATATCGGCCTGATGAAGGCGGTCGATAAGTTCGAATACCGCCGCGGCTACAAGTTCAGCACCTACGCGACCTGGTGGATCCGCCAGGCGATCACGCGCTCCATCGCCGACCAGGCGCGCACCATCCGCATCCCGGTCCACATGATCGAGACGATCAACAAGCTGGTGCGCACCAGCCGCCAGATGCTGCACGAGATCGGCCGCGAGCCGCAGCCGGAGGAGCTGGCCGAGAAGCTGGGGATGCCGCTGGAGAAGGTCCGCAAGGTCCTCAAGATCGCCAAGGAGCCGATCAGCCTCGAGACCCCGATCGGCGATGAGGAAGACAGCCACCTCGGCGACTTCATCGAGGACAAGGCGGCGATCATTCCGCTGGATGCCGCGATCCAGTCCAACCTGCGCGAGGCCACCACCCGCGTGCTGGCCAGCCTGACGCCGCGCGAGGAACGCGTGCTGCGGATGCGCTTCGGCATCGGCATGAACACCGACCACACGCTGGAAGAAGTGGGCCAGCAGTTCAACGTGACGCGCGAACGCATCCGCCAGATCGAAGCCAAGGCGCTGCGCAAGCTCAAGCACCCGAGCCGGTCGCGCAAGCTGCGGTCCTTCCTCGACAACTGAACCGCACGCGCGGCTTGACCGCCGCGCAGCCGGCCCGCGAGACTCGCCGCGCGGCGCGAAGGGGGCAGCGATGGCGGCACTGCAGGCAGACGGCATCCAGGAGGTGGCGGTCGACGTCACCTTCCTGCGCATGGACGCCCCGCCATCCGACCCGCCGCGCGCCCTGCCCCCGGGCATCCGCATCGATCAGGCGCGGCAGTGCTCGGTGCCCTTCTATCGCTACCTGTACGATACGGTGGGCGAGCCCTGGCTGTGGTGGATGCGGCGCACGGCGTCGGACGCCGAACTCGCCTCGCTGCTGGCGATGCCGGCCATCTCGATCCATGTGCTGGTGAAGGATGGCGAGCCGGCGGGGTTCTACGAGCTCGACCGGCGCTCCCCGCAGGTGGTCAACCTGGCGTATTTCGGGCTTATGCCCTGGGCGATCGGCAGCGGCATCGGCCGCGCCTTCCTGCGCCACGCGATCGACGCCGCCTGGGCGGCCGGGCGCGCTGCGGTCACGGTGAACACCTGCACGGCCGACCACCCGCGCGCGCTGCCGGCCTATGTCGCGGCCGGGTTCCAGCGGCTGCGGACGGTGCGGGAGGTCTGGCCGGTGCCGCGCCGGCTGGGGCTGAAGGTGCCGGCGCACCTGGCGCGAGGCTGAACCTCAGGCCGGGTCGCCGCTGGCGCGGTACCAGTTGGCGATCTCGCTGCCTTGCAGGAAGGCCACGCCCGGGTCGGCGGCGAGGTCGTCGAACAGCGCCTCCAGCGCCGCGATGCGGTGCGGCACGCCGGTGATGTAGGGGTGGATGGCGATGCCCATGATCTTCACGCCGGCATCGCCCTCGGCCTCGCTCAGCAGGCGCGCGGCAGACAGGCGCGCGCGACGGGGCAGTTCCGTCTCGTCATGGTGTTGGATCATCACCACGGGGATGTCGTTGAGCTCCACCGAGTAGGGCAGCGCGAGCAATTCGCCATGCGTCGTGGCGATGCGCGCCGGCAGGTCGTCCACAACGAAGTCGCCGGTCCAGGTGATGCCGTGTTCGGCCAGCAGGTCAGGGGTTTCGGGGGTCTCGGTGAGACCGGGGCCGAGCCAGCCCTCGCAGGGCCTGCCGGTGAAGTCGGCAATCGCCTGCGTGGTTTGCGCGATCATCCCGCGCTGGTCCTCGACACGATGCGTCGGCACCTGGAACCAGCCATGGCCCATGAAGTCCCAGCCGGCATCGCGCGCCGCGGCCGCGACGCGCGGGTAGTGCGTGATGACGCTGCCGTTGATCGACAGCGTCGGGCGGATCGACAGCCGCCGGAACAGCGCGTGGAAGCGCCAGAAGCCGACGCGCATGCCGTACTCGTGCCAGGCCCAGTTCGGCACGTCGGGCAGCAGGGCGGCGCCCGTGGGTGGGCTCAGCACCTGGCGCGGCATGGGGTTGTCGATCAACCAGGTCTCGACGTTGACCACCGGCCAGACGATCAGGCGCGCACCGCCAGGCCCGGTGTGACGCGGGCGGTCGGAGGGTGCGGCGTAGCGCAGGCGGTCGCGCGGTTGCATGGCAGTCACGCGCGGCGGGCGATGACAGCGACCGGCCCGCCGCCGTCGGGCCCCTGGTGCTCGGCGCCGCCGGAGATGAACAGGTCGGTGCGGCCGGTGGCGGCCGCGGCCACGCCGCCGACCAGCGCGCGGGCGTGGCGCGAGGCGTTGATGTCGCTGTCGTCGTTCATGATGTGCCTGTTGCCGCGGATGCGGCCGGTGGAGGAAGGCTCGGCCTTGGCGAGCAGCGCGACCAGGCGCGCGGCTTGATCCGGCGCGAGTTGCCCCGCGCCGGTGTCGAGCCCGGCGCCGCGCAGGGCCGCATGGATGGCGGGCAGGTCGATGGCGTCCTGCATCACCGCATGGGCGATGCGCAGGTCGCCGGCCCAGGCGGCGCTGTTGCCGAAGACCACGACCTCGTTGCGCGTCAGCTCGACGCCGGCGGAGCACGAGGCGACGGAGGAATACAGCGACGCATCGGCGCCGATCGCGTCATCGGTCACGGCGGTGACCTCGCCAAGCGCCAGCGCGACACCGAGCGCCGAAGCCCCGCGCGACAGGCCCATCGAGGCATAGGTGTCGGTCGTGGCGACCGGCGCGCCCGCCGCGGCAATCCTTTCGCTGGTCAGCAGCGGGCACTTCACCTGGACATAGTGGACATCGTCGATCGCGGCCTGCGCCATGGCCTCGCGCACGGCGAAGGCGGTCGCTTCGACCTGCGCCACGCGGCCGATCTCCTCGGGCGCGAAGTCGCAGGTGAAGGCGGTGCCGATGGCGAGCGCACCGGTCGGCGGTGTGTCGGTCTCGCGCACCGACGCGACGATGAAGTGCGGCGACAGACCGCCTTCCGTGCCGCCCGACATCACCATGGCGATGCGTGCCGCGACATCCTCCGCCGTGGTGCCCAGCCGCCCCGCCAGCATCACGCAGAGCGCCTGCACGGCATAGGCACGGGTGAAGTCGTTGACGCAGCCATTGCCCTCGGTCTTGCCGAGGATGGCGACGATGTCCTGCGGGTCAGACAGCGCCGCCACCCCGGACACATCGCCCGGGTGGCGCATCGTCACGCGCTGCACCGACGCGATGCGCGTCATGCCGCCTTGCGCGCGTGGTGGCTGTGCAGCCGCGCGGACAGGTCGCGCCGCACCTCGTTGAACTCCGGCGAGGCAACGTCGCGCGGGCGCGGCAGGGTGATCATGTGCTCGCTGGCGATGCGCCCCGGGCCGGGTTCCATCACCACCACGCGGTCCGCCAGGAAGATCGCTTCCTCGATGGAATGCGTCACGAACAACACCGTCAGCTTGGTGCGTTGCCAGATGTCCAGCAGCTCGTCCTGCAGGCGCTCGCGCGTCATGGCGTCCAGCGCGCCGAAGGGTTCGTCCATCAGCACCACCTCGGCGTCGTTGGCCAGCACGCGGGCGATCGCCACACGCTGCTTCATCCCGCCCGAAAGCTGGTGCGGATAGGCATCGGCGAAGCGCGTCAGCCCCACCATGGTGACGAAGCGTTCGACGGTGTCGCGCACCTCGGCCCGCGGCAGCCCGCGGGAGGACGGGCCGAAGCCGATGTTCTGGCGCACCGTCAGCCAGGGAAACAGCCCGTAGTCCTGGAACACCATGCCGCGGTCGGGTGCGGGGCCGCCGACCGGCTTGTCCCACATCAGCGCGCTGCCGGACGACGGCGGCTCGAAGCCCGCGACAATCCGCAGCAGCGTGGACTTGCCGCAGCCGGACGCGCCGATCAGGCAGACGAATTCGCCCTTGCGCACCACCAGGCTCGCGTCGCGCAGCGCCTCGATCTTCTGGCCGTTCAGTTCATAGACCTTGCCGACGCCGCGCAGGTCCAGGATGGGGAGTTCAGCCATGGTGGGACGGACTCCAGCGCAGCAGGCGGTTCATGATGGTCACGACGATGCGGTCGGAGATGAACCCCGCGATGCCGATCACGATCATGCCGCAGATCACCAGTTCCGTGCGCGACAGCGTGCGCCCATCCATGATAACGGCGCCCAGGCCCTGCGGCACGCCGGTCATCTCGCCCACCACGATGACGAACCACGCCAGGCCGAGGCCCAACCGCAGCCCGGTAAAGATCGACGGCAGCGCGGCCGGCAGCACCACCTTCGTGAACTGTGCCGCTGGCGAGCAGCCGAGCATCGACGCCGCCTCGAACAACCGCTTCTCCACGGATCGCACGCCGAACACCGTGTTCAGCAGGATGGGGTAGAAGGCGCCCAGGAACACCAGGAAGAACGCCGAGCGCGGCCCGAGGCCGAACAGGATCATCGACAGCGGCAGCCACGCGGTGACGGGAATCGGCCGCATCAATTGCAGGAAAGGGTCGAGCAGCGCGCGGATGGTGTCGTTGCGTCCGATCAGGATGCCGAGCGGCACCGCGACGATCGCCGCCAGCGCGAAGCCGCCATACACGCGCGACATCGATGCCAGCAGGTGGATGTGCATGGTGGCCGAGAAGGCATCGTCCCAGATGCCGCCCCACACGAAGTCCACCATGTATTCGGCGACCTCGGCGGGGGACGGGATCAGCCGCGTCCAGCCCGCCTTCACCGCGACATGCCAGAAGGCGAGCAGCAGCAGCGGCACGATCCAGGCCAGCACCGTGCCACGCACGCGCTGCCACAGGCTGACGGGCGCGCGCTTCGCGATCGGTTCGGGCTCGGCGGCGATGATGGCGCTCATGGCAACTCCCGACGGAATGCGGCGCCGGCGGGGTCAGCCGCCGGCGCAACGCGCAGGGTTGGTGTGGCGGCCGCGCGTCACGACAAGCGCATCATGACGTGGCGACTTCGTTGGAGAAGCGCGGGTTCAGGAACTTGTCGAAGTTCGGAAGCTGGCGGATCTGGCGCATCTCCAGCATCTGCTGCGCATAGAGCCGCGCCTGGGTCAGCGCCGTGTCGTCGAGCTTCCAGGCATACTGGATATTCTCGGCGCCGAAGGCCTGGTCCACCGCGGCGCGCGGCGCGCCGAGAATCCGCACCGTCGCTTCCGCCACTTCCGGCAGGTTCGCCATCATGTGCTCGGTGGCGCGGCGATGGATGCCCATCATGGTCCGCAGCAGCGCGGGATCCTGCGCGATCAGCGCCTCGCTGGTCGCGAGGATCATGTTCAAACCGCCCATCGGCGTGCCGTAGGGGTACTCTACAAGCGTCCCGACGCCGGAGGTGATCGACAGGCCAGGGCCGGGTTCGGCGCCGACATAGGCGTCGATGTCGCCGCGGCTCAGCATCGCGTGCATTTCTCCGAAGGGCACGCGCACGGCGGTGATGTCGCGCACCGTCATGCCGGACTGGCGCAGGCGTTCCAGGATGAAGACCTCCTGCGTCGAGCCCGGCCAGATGCCCACGCGCTTGCCGCGCAGCCCGGCGATATTCGTGATGCCAGACCCGGCCTTGGCGATGACGCCCATGCCGCGGTTGGAGAAGGCGCCGATCACCACGACCGGTTCACCCGCCGCGGCACCGAGCGTGGCCGCGGCGATGCCGAACGCGCCGACATCGACGCTGCGCGTGACCACCGCGTTCTTGCCGTCGGTCGGGCTGTCGAAGGTGATGACCTCGATGGTCAGGCCGGCGGGGGCGAAGCGTTGGTAGAAATGCGGCGGCATGGAATGGATCAGCCGCAGCGATCCCACCTTCACGGTGCGCGCGGCCTGGGCATTGGCGATATGCGGCGCGGCCAGCGGCATGGCGGCGGCGAGCAGGTGGCGACGACGGATCATCGGCGTTCTCCTTCAGGCGGGGGTTGGGGCGGCGGTCGCGGCCAGCCAGGCGCGCCATCCGCCGAAGCGGGTGATGTCCTCGGCGCCCACCAGGCCCTCGGGTTCCGCCAGGAAGCCCTTGGGGGTGGTGCCGTCATTGAGCAGCAGCGTGCCGATGCACAGCGGCGCCGGGACACCGTTCACGAAGCGGCCGAAGCCTTCGTCGGGCAGCGACCAGACCTCGGCGGCGATCGACGCCCCCTCGCGCCCGGCCACGCGCAGCAGGCCAGGCCGGCGTGGCGGGCCGCCGGCCAGCGCAAACAGGCGGTAGCAGGGCTGCGTGCCGACCGCGCGCAGGAAAACCCCGCCATGGCCCAGCAATTCGTGGTTCAGCGGCAGGCCGGTCAGGTGCGCGCCGACGACAGTGATCTCGATCATGCGGCGCGTGCCTTGTCCTGGTCCGCTACGCGCGCGGCGAATGCCATGCCCAGCGCCGCCAGCGCGGCATCTGACCCGCGCGGGCCGATCAGCGTGACGCCGGCGGGCAGCCCGTCGGGGCGCGCCGGCCCCGGCACGGCGAGTGCCGCCAGGTCCAGCAGGTTCACGAAGTTCGTATAGGTCCCCAGCCGCGCATTCGGGCCGAAGGGGTCGGCCGCCAGTTCCGCCAGCGTCGGGAAGTTCGGCACGGAGGGCACCGCCAGCACGTCGAAGCGCGCGAAGAAATCCTCCGCGGCGCGACGGTGCTCGGCCAGGCGGTACATGCCGCGGAAGGCATCCACTGCGCTGAACCGGTCGGCGCCGGCGACGATGGCCTGCGTGACCGGGTGCAGCGCGCCGGGGTGTGCGGTGGCGAAATCACCGAAGGCAGCGGCGCGTTCCGCCACCCAGGGGCCGTCGTAGAGCAGCTGCGCGGTGTCCAGCAGCGCGGTGATGGCGGCATCCTGCGCGCCGGACAGCAAGGCGCGCGCGTCGTCCCAGGCGGCGCGCCCCGCCGCGTCGTCCAGGTGCAGGTCGGCCGCCGCGGGCACCGCGATGCGCGTCGGCGCCGCGCCGGGTTCCACCCAGGCGATGGGCCGGCTGAATGGGTCCGCCCGGTCCTCGCCGGCCAGCACGCGGAAGCCCGCCCAGGCATCCGCGATGGACGGCGCGAAGACCGATACGCAATCCAGGCTGCGGCAGGCCGGCACCACGCCGCGCGTGGACACCGCACCCACCGACGGCTTGAGGCCGACAATCCCGTTCAGCGCCGCCGGCACGCGGCCCGACCCGGCGGTGTCGGTGCCCAGCGCCAGCGCCACGATCCCGCGCGCCACGGCAACACCCGAGCCGGACGACGACCCGCCGGGCACCCTGTCCGGCGCGACGGCGTTGCGCGGCACGGCATAGGGCGTGCGGACGCCGACCAGCCCGGTCGCGAACTGGTCGAGATTGGTTTTGCCGATCACCAGCGCGCCAGCCTCGCGCAGGCGGCGCACCGCCTCGGCGTCCTCGTCCGGCACGTGAGCGAAGGCTTCGCAGGCGGCGGTCATCGGGCGCCCCGCCACGGCGATGTTGTCCTTCACCGCGACCGGCAGGCCCCAGAGCGGGAAGCGCGCCGGGTCGAAGGGCGGGAGAGCCTCGGCCAACCCCTCCGGCGGCGTCAGGTCCAGGAAGATGCCGGGGTCATTCGCCGCGGCCAGGCGGCGATGCGCCTCGGCCACCACGGCGCCCGGGGCCAGCCCCGCGGCATAGGCGGCATGCAGCGCGGCGCGCGTGAAGGGCAGGTCGGCGAGGTCCGTCGCGGCGGTCATGCGCCATGGGTCAGCAAATCGCGTGCCGAAGCCCGGTCGGCGCTTCGGCGGGCCGATGTATACAGACCTGCATACAATTTGAGCGCCCGTGCAGCGCCATGCCGCAGCAGCAGGCGCCTGCGCTCAGCCCAGACGCACCGGCGGTTGCCCTGCCATCATCCCCCAGGCGCCCTCGGTGGCCGCCAGGTGGGCACGCACCGCCGCCGCCGCGGCCGCGCCATCCCCGGCCTGGATCGCCGCGATGATCGCCCCGTGCTCGGCATGCGATGCCGCCAGCCGGTCCCCACCACCCAGCTGCGCCGCGCGGAAGGGTGCCAGGCGACGGCGCGTCGCTCCCGCCAGCTCGGCCAGGTAGCCATTGCCCGCGCCCGCATAAAGAGCCTCGTGGAAGGCGACATTGGCATCGCGGTAGCGGTCGAGCGCCCCGGCGGCGACCATCGCGCCCATCGCCACATGCCGGGCCGCCAGGCGTGCCTTGTCGGCGCGCGACATCGCGCTGGCGCACAGCGTGGCGCAGATCGCCTCCAACTCCGCCATGGCCTGGAACATGTCGGCGAGGCGACCCGGTTCGGGCCGCGCGACCACCGCGATGCGGTGCGGGCGATGGTCCACCAGGCCAGTGGCGGCCAACAGGCGCAGGGCCTCGCGCACCGGGGTGCGGGAGACGCCATGCGCGGCGGCCAGGCGTTCTTCCTCCAGCGCGGCGCCGGGGGCGATCTGCCCGGCGGTGATCTGGCCGGCCAGGGTCTCGGCCAGCGCCTCGGCGCGGGTCGGCGCGCGGGCGCCAGCGGACCGCCTGAAAGGTTCGCCCGGGTGTGCGGCACGGCTCGTACTGCTCATGCGCTATGGCATAGCACGCCACGTGCCGGGCCGCGGCCAGCGCCTTCGCATGACATAGGGTCTTCCCTCCCGCGCCCGCGCCCGCCAGCATGGAGGCGTGACCCTGGAATACAGACCGTGACCGCAGCCGCCCCGGCCGCCAGCGCCGCCGCCGCCATGGAGGAACACGCCGCCGCGGCCGCCGCGATGCTACGATTGCTGGCCAGCGAACGGCGACTGGTCGTGCTGTGCACCCTCATCACCGAGGGCGAGGCCCCCGTCGGTCGCCTGGCGACCCGCGCCGGGCTGTCGCAGCCCGCCATGTCGCAGCACCTGGCGAAGCTGCGCGAGGATGGACTGGTAGCGACGCGCCGCGCCGGCACCACCATCCACTACCGCATCGCCGACCCGCGGGTGGCCCGGATCATGGCGACCCTGCAGGCCATCTTCTGCCCGCCGGAGGATTGACCCGGCGCATGGACGCCCGGCGCCGGCCGGCGGGGCTACCGCGATGGCGCGGCCCGGACTAGCTTCCACGGGTCCGGTGCGCGCGACGCACCCTCACGAAGAAGCAGGCCCCCCGCGCGATGGGGTGGCCCGGGGAATGGGAAGCAGCATGACAGACATCCGATACCTGGCGCCGCGAACGCTGGACGAGGCCGTCAGCGCCTTCGCCGCCGCGGCCGGCGCCGCGCGCATCCTGGCCGGCGGGACCGACCTGCTCGTGCAGATGCGCGCCGGCGTGGCGAAGCCCGGCACCATCATCGACATCAAGAAGATCGCCGAATTGACCGCGATCGAGCAGACGCCCGAAGGCGGCTGGCGCATTGGCGCCGCGGTGCCCGGCGCGGTGCTCGCCGAACACCCGGGCTTCGGCAAGGCCTGGCCCGGCGTGCTGGAGGCGATCAACCTGATCGGGTCGAAGCAGGTGCAGGGGCGGGCCTCGCCCGGCGGCAACCTGTGCAACGGCTCGCCGGCCGGCGACAGCGTGCCGGCCATGATCGCGGCCGGTGCCGTGGTGACCGTGCAGGGCCCCCATGGCCGGCGGTCCATGCCGGTGGAAGCGGTGCCGGCGGGGCCGGGGCGCACAAACCTCCAGCCGGGCGAGATCGTGGTGTCCTTCACCCTGCCGCCGCGCGCGAAGGGGTCGTCGGACGCCTATCTGCGCATGATCCCGCGCACCGAGATGGACATCGCGGTGGTCGGCATGGGCGTGAACCTCACGCTGGAAGGCGGCGTGGTGACGGCCGCGCGCATCGGCCTTGGCGCCGTGGCGCCGACCGTGCTGCTGGTCGAGGACGCGGCGAAGGCGCTGGTCGGATCGCGGCTGGAGGATGCCGCGCTGGAAGCCGCCGCGGCCGCCTGCCGCGCCGCCTGCAAGCCGATCAACGACAAGCGCGGCACCATCGCCTATCGGACCAAGGTGGCGGGCGTGCTGCTGAAGCGCACCGCCGCCATCGCCGCGCAGCGCGCCGGGGGGAACTGAGGCCATGTCGAAACTGCACGTCACCACAACTGTGAACGGCGAACCGGTCGAATTCCTCGCCGATGCCGGCGCCTCGCTGCTCGATGCGCTGCGCGGGCCGCTGGGGCTGACCGGCACCAAGGAAGGCTGCGGCACCGGCGACTGCGGGGCCTGTTCCGTCACCGTCGATGGCCGCCTCGTCTGCGCCTGCCTCATGCTGGCGGCGGAAGCCGAGGGCCACGAGATCGCCACCATCGAGGGCATGGCCCAGGGCGAGACGCTGCACCCGCTGCAGCGGAAGTTCCTCGAGATGGCGGCGCTGCAATGCGGCATCTGCACGCCGGGGATGCTGATCTCGGCGCGCGCGCTGCTGCAGAAGAACCCCGACCCGTCGGAGGAGGAGGTGCGCTTCGGCCTCGCCGGCAACCTGTGCCGCTGCACGGGATACGACAAGATCGTCCGCGCCGTCATGGAAACCGCCGCCGAGATGAGGGGTGCCGCCTGATGAACGAGATGTCGAACAAGTGGATCGGCAAGAACACGATCCGCCCCGACGGCGCCGACAAGGTGACCGGCCGCGCCGGCTATGCCGCCGACAACACCATGCCCGGCATGGTCTGGGGCAAGATGCTGCGCAGCCCGCACGCCCATGCGCGCATCCGCGGCATCGACACCAGCAAGGCCGAGGCGCTGCCCGGCGTGAAGGCGGTGGTGACACGCGATGACATCGTCGAGTTCCCGCTCGACAAGTCGGTCATGCTCGGCATCCAGGACATGCGCTGGATGTGCCGCAACGTGATGGCGCGGGAGAAGGCGCTGTTCCACGGCCACCCGGTCGCCGCCGTGGCGGCGATCAGCGAGGAAGTGGCCGCCGCCGCCTGCGCGCTGATCGAGGTGGACTACGAGGTGCTGCCGCACGTCATCGAGATCGAGGACGCGATCAAGCCCGACGCGCCGATCCTGCATGAGTGGAACCGGTTCGAGGGCAAGCCGTCGAACATCGCCGGCACCATGGTGCTGAAGGCCGGCGACATCGAGAAGGGCTTCGCCGAGGCCGATATCGTGGTCGAGCGCACCTTCACTACGCGCCCTGTCCACCAGGGCTACATCGAGCCCCATGCCTGCACCGTCTCCTACGCCGCGGATGGGCGGGTGACCATCTGGTCGTCCTCCCAGGGGCAGTTCATGGTGCGCGCCATGACCTCGCTGCTGACGGGCATCCCGCAGAGCGACATCCGCGCCATCCCGGCCGAGATCGGCGGCGGCTTCGGCGCCAAGACGATCGTCTACCTCGAACCCGTCGCGGTCATGCTGTCGAAGAAGTCCGGCCGCCCGGTGAAGATGGTGATGTCGCGCGAGGACGTTCAGCGTGCGACCGGCCCCGCGCCGGGTTCGCGCAGCACGGTGAAGATCGGCGCGAAGAAGGACGGCACGCTGGTCGCGGCGAAGGGCGATTTCTACCTGCAGGCCGGCGGTCTGCCTGGTTCGCCGCTGCGCGGGCCGGTGGGGTGTGCCTTCGCGGCCTACGCCATCCCGAACGTGCTCTCGACCGGCTACGACGTCGTGTCGAACCGGTCGAAGGTCGCGGCGTATCGCGCGCCTGGCGCACCGCATGGCGCCTTCGCGGCCGAGGGCGTGATCGATGAGATCGCGCAGGCGCTCGGCCTCGATCCTCTGGAGATGCGGCTGAAGAACAGCGTGAAGGCCGGCGACAAGGCGATCTACGGCCCGACCTTCGGCGAGATCACCTTCAAGGAGACGGTGGAGGCGATCCGGCAGCATCCGCACTACACCGCGCCGCTGGACAAGAACCCGCGGCCTGGCGTGAAGCGCGGCCGCGGCGTGGCGTCGGGCTTCTGGTACAATGCCGGCGGCGAGAGCTCCGTGCAGGTGAACATCACCGAGGACGGCAACGTGCTGGTCACCACCGGCCACCCGGATGTGGGCGGGTCGCGCGCGTCAATCAGCAACGTGGTTGCGGAGCTGCTGGGCGTCGATCATGCGCGTGTGAACGTGATGATCGGCGATACGCAGACCATCGGCTTCTCGAACCTCACCGGTGGCAGCCGCGTGACTTTTGCGTCGGCCATGGTGGCGACGGCGGCGGCGGAGAAGGTGATCGGCCAGCTGCGCGCGCGGGCCGCGAAGATCTGGGACATCGATGCCGAGGCGGTGAAATGGGAGGACGGCATGGCGCTGCCGGCCGGCGACAATGCGGGCAAGTTCCCGCCGCTGTCGTTGAAGGAGCTCGCGGCCAAGGCGAATGAGATGGGCGGGCCGATCGGCAACCAGACCCAGCTCAACACGACCGGCGCCGACCCCGGCTTCGCGACGCATTGCGTGGATGTCGAGGTCGATGTGGACCTCGGGATCGTGCGGGTGCTGCGCTACACCGCCGCGCAGGATGTCGGGCGTGCGCTGCATCCGGCCTATGTCGAGGGCCAGATCCAGGGCGGCGTGGTGCAGGGCATCGGCTGGGCGCTGAGCGAGGAATACCTGTATGACGCGAAGGGGCGCGTGGATAATGCGTCCTTCCTCGACTACCGCATGCCGGTGTGTTCGGACGTGCCGATGATCGAGCCGATCATGCTCGAGATTCCGAACCCGAAGCATCCGCAGGGTGTGCGTGGCGTGGGCGAGGCACCGATCGTCCCGCCGCTGGCCGCGATCGCGAACGCGGTCCACGACGCGCTCGGCGTGCGCTTCTACGACCTGCCGATGTCCCCCCCGAAGGTCTCCGCGCGCTTGGACGCGGCGGGCTGACGGATCGCGGTCCAGGGGGCCGTCGCCCCCTGGCGAGGGAGTTCGAGGGGGCGGCGCCCCCTCGTCCTATTCTACGGCTGCGGTGTTGCGTGCCGTGACCGGCACCATCAGGTAGCGCACCCCGTTGCTTTCCGCGGGCGGAAACCGCCCGGCGCGAATGTTCACCTGGATCGCTGGCAGCAGCAGCAGGGGCGCGGCCAGCGTGGCGTCGCGCTTCCTGCGGAAGGCGACGAACTCCTCCTCGGTCGTGCCGTCCTTCACGTGCGGGTTGTGGGCGCGTTGTTCGGCCACGGTGGATTGCCAGGCGAACTCGTCGCGCCCGGGTGCCTTGTAGTCGTGGCACATCCACAGCCTGGTCTGCGGCGGCAGGGCGAGCAGGCGCTTCATGGAACGATACAGCACGCGCGCATCGCCGCCGGGGAAGTCGGCGCGGGCGGTGCCGTAGTCGTGCATGAACAGCGTGTCGCCGACGAAGACGTCGTCGCCTATGCGGTAGGCGATGCAGGCGGGTGTGTGGCCGGGGGTGTGGATCACCTCGACATCGAGTTCGCCGATGGCGAAGTGCTCGCCGTCGTGGAACAGGTGGTCGAAGTCGCCGCCATCGGGCTTCACGTCGTCGGCGTGGAAGACCGGGCGGAAGATCGCCTGCACGTCGCGGATGTGTTCACCGATGCCGATGGGCGCGCCGGTTTTCGACTTGATATACGGAGCGGCCGTCAGGTGGTCGGCGTGGGCGTGGGTTTCCAGCACCCAGTCGATGGCGATGCCGTCCTGCTGCGCGGCGGCCAGGATGCGGTCGGCGAAGGCCGTGTCGGCTGTGCCGGAGCGGTTGTCCCAGTCGAGCACCGGGTCGATCACCGCGCCGCGCTGCGTGGCGGGGTCGGACACCAGGTAGGAGACGGTGTTGGTCGGTTCGTCAAAGAAGGCGCGGATGGTGGCAGGCATTGGCGATCCTCCTTGCCGGTCATCATGGCAGAAGGCGGTGGCTCCCGCGATGGTTGCGCGCGCTACGCCGGCCGTGGGGCGAACAGGATGGTCGCCGCGCCGGCGATGCACAAAGCCGCGCCGGTGAGATCCCAGCGGTCAGGCCGCAACCCTTCCACGCCCCACATCCAGGACAGCGAGGCGAGGATATAGACCCCGCCATAGGCCGCGAAGGCGCGTCCCGCGGCCGGGGCCTCGACCAGCGTCAGCAGCCAGGCGAAGGCGGCGAGCAGGAGGATGGCCGGCAGCCACCACCAGGCGCTCATGCCCAGGCGCAGGACGGCCCAGACGGCATAGCAGCCGCCGATCTCGGCCGCGGCCGCCAGCGCGTAGATCCCGCCGGCGCGCAGCATATCAGGCGGTCGTCGCGGGCAAGCCGCGCAGTGTCGCTAAACGCGCCGCGCGTGACCCCGTGGCCATGCTGCTCACCCGATCGACTCCAGCAATGCGCGCAGCGTCGCGCAGCGCGGCGCGGGACGCGCGGCAGGCAAGGTGGCCGCGCTGGTCACTCGATCATCTCGAGCAATTCGCACAGCGTCGCGCAGCGCGGCGCCAGATCCTGCCAAAGGATGTGTTCGAAGGGCGCATGCGCGCCCGCGCCGGTGCAGCCCAGGCCGTCCAGCGTCGGCACGCCCAGCGCCGCGGTGAAGTTGCCATCCGACCCACCGCCGCGATGCATCTTCGGCAGGTCGTAGCCATGCCGGGCAGCGATGCCGCGGGCCATGTCGTACAGCGCGATGATATCGGGCGTCTCGACCATCGGCGGGCGGTTCATGCCGCCGGTGACCTCGATGCGGATGCCATCGGCTTCCCCCGCCATGCCGAGGATCAGGCGTTCAATCCGCTCGCCCTCCGGGATGCTGGTGACGCGGCAGTCGATCTCGCAGCCGGCCTCGGGCGGCACGACATTGGGGCGCGTGCCGCCCCAGATCGGCGCGACATTCGTCGTGGTGCCGCCGGCCAGGTCGGTCAGGGCGTGGATCTCGATGATCTTCCGCGCCAGCGCCACCACCGCGCTGCGCCCATCCTGCCAATTGCCGCCCGCATGGGCCGACACGCCGTTCACGCGCATCACGAAACGCCCCACGCCCTTCCGCGCGGTAACGCAGGCGCCGTTCGCGCCGCCCGCGGGTTCGGGGATCAGTACCGCGCGCGCGCCGGCCGCGGCGCGTTCGATCGGCGCGCGGGAGGTCGGGCTGCCCACTTCCTCGTCGGGCGTCAGCAGGAGGATGATGGGGCGCTTCGTCGCCACCTTCTGGCGCAGGATCTCGCGCACCGCGTGGAAGGCGAAGAAGGACCCCGCCTTCATGTCGTAGATGCCCGGGCCATGCGCCTTCGCACCATCCACGCGCCACGGCATGGACGACGCAAGCGTGCCATGATCCCACACCGTATCGAGGTGGCCGGCGACCACGACGGGCGCGCCCTCTCCAGGCGTGCGCGCCACCAGGGTGTCGCCATAGCCATCGGTGCCGGGGATGCGCTCGATGGCGGCGCCAACCGCGCGGAGCTCGGCCTCCGCCTTCCCGATCAGGCCGTTCACGGCGGCGGCGTCGGTGGTCGGCGTCTCGTGCTCGACCCAGCCGCGGAGTTCGGCCAGCAGGCGCTCAGAGGTGCCGATATCGGTCTGCGGCATGGGCTTGGTCCTCGGTCCCGGAAGGCCCGGCTTCTGGCAGCCGGGTTTTCGCTTGTCCATCCCGGGCGGCCCCGCTAACGACCCCGCCGCAGCGCACAAATCCGGAACCGGACCGCCCATGCCCGAACTCTATTTCTTCGAGGACCTGACGGTCGGCCTGACCGCGAAATTCTCCAAGACCATCACCGAGGCCGACATCGTGCTGTTTGCCGCCGTCACGGGCGACACCAACCCGATGCACCTCGATGCCGAATACGCCGCCACCACCATCTTCAAGGAGCGCATCGCGCACGGGATGCTGGCGGCCGGGCTGATCACCAAGGTGCTGGGCACGCAGCTGCCGGGGCCTGGCACCATCTACATGTCGCAATCGCTGAAGTTCCGCGCGCCGGTCAAGATCGGCGAGACCGTGACGGCGACGGTCGAGGTGATGGCGCTGCATCCCGACAAGCACCGCGCCACGCTGCGCACGGTGTGCACGGTGAAAGGCGAGCCGGTGCTGGAAGGCGAGGCCTATGTCTCGGTACCCTCCCGCGCCAGCCAGGCGCGCGTGGCGGCGGCCGAATAGCATGCGCCGCGTCTGCGTCTTCTGTGGTTCCGCGTCCGGCGCACGGCCGGAATACGCCCAGGCAGCCGAGGCGCTGGGCCATGCCATCGCTGCGCGTGGCCTGGGCTTGGTGTTCGGCGGCGGAGCGGTCGGGTTGATGGGCGTGGTCTCGCGCGCCGCACTGGCCGCCGGCGCCGAGGTGACCGGCATCATCCCCCACGGCCTGGTGATGCGCGAGGCCGGCAATCGCGACCTGCCCGACCTGCGCGTCGTGGCCTCGATGCACGAACGCAAGGCGATGATGGCCGAGATGTCGGACGGCTTCGTGGTGCTGCCCGGCGGCTACGGCACGCTGGAAGAAGCGGTCGAGGCGCTGACCTGGCTGCAGCTCGGCATCCACCGGAAGGGCGTCGCCTTCGTCGATACGCTGGGCTTCTGGACGCGGCAGATGGCGATGCTGGACCACATGGTGGCGGAAGGCCTGCTCAAGCCCGACATGCGGCGCATGGCCATGTTGGCACCCGACGGTGCTGCGGCGCTTGATGCCCTGGACGCCTTCGCCGCCCCCGACGTGCCGCGCTGGCTGAGGCCAGGCGAGGCATGATCGTCAACGGCTGGACCAACATCCCGCAGGCGGCGCGTGGCGCCACTGTCGCGCTCGGCAACCTCGACGGGGTGCACCTGGGCCATGCGGCGGTGCTGCGCGCCGCCCATGCCGCACGGCCCGATTTGCCGCTCGCCGCGCTGACCTTCGAACCGCATCCGCGCGAGCATTTCCGCCCCGACGACCCGCCCTTCCGCCTGACCCTGCTGCCGGCCAAGGCCGCCGCGCTGGCCGCCTGCGGCGCCGGCTTCGTCTTCGCGCTGCCCTTCGACGACGCGCTGTCCGCCATGTCGGCAGAGGATTTCGTCGAGCAGGTGCTGCATCGCGGGATCGGCGCGAAGCACCTGGCATGCGGGCCGGATTTCGCCTTCGGCCACAGGCGCGGCGGCGACGTGGAATTCCTCCAGCGCGAGGCCGAGGCGCGTGGCATGGGCCTCACCATCGTCCAGCCGGTGCATCACGGTGGCGAGGCCATTTCCTCCACCCGCATCCGCCGCCTGTTGCAGGATGGATACCCGGATCGCGCCGCCGAGAAGCTCGGCCGCCCCTGGGAGATCCGGGGCGAGGTGGTGCATGGCGACAAGCTCGGCCGCGTGCTCGGCTGGCCGACGGCGAATATGTGGCTCGGGCGGCACCTGGAACCGGCGCGCGGCGTCTATGCCGTGACGGTCGCGCTGCCGGATGGGCGTGAGGCGAAGGGCGTCGCGAATGTCGGCCGCCGACCGACGCTGGGCGGCGACCCGCAGACGCGGCTGGAGACCTTCATCTTCGACTACAGCGGCGATCTCTATGGGCAGGAGATCGGCGTGCGTCTCGTGCAGTTCCTGCGCGCCGACGCGAGATTCGCCGACCTCGAGGAGTTGAAGGCGGCGATCGCGCAGGACGTGCTGGACGCCCGCGCGGCGCTGGGCTGACCGCGGGACCAGGATCGGCGCATACACCAGAGCCGATCCTTGTCTGTCTCACGCCTTCGGCCGTTCCAGCCCAAGACGCCCGCGCTCTACGTCCCGTTCAGCCCACGCCCCGTCCAAGGATGCGTCGCGACCCAGTGCCGCGCGATATCCACGCGCCGCGTCACCCACACATCGCGCCGCCTGCCGATATGGTCGAGCAGCCGTTGCAACCCCGCCGCGCGCGCCGGATGCCCGATCAGCCGCATATGCAGCCCGATCGACATCATCTTCGGCCGCCCGCGCGCGCCTTCCTCGTAGAGCATGTCGAAGGCGTCGCGGACGAAGGAGAACCATTCGTCAGAGGTGCCCATCCACCCGGCATACTTGCCGTCGTTGTTCACCAGCGAATACGGCACGACCAGGTGGCCCTGGCCGGCCACCTCCACCCAGAAGGGCAGTTCCTCGCCGTAATAGTCGCTGTCGTACAGGAACCCGCCATGTTCGACGACGAGCCGGCGCGTGTTCTCCGACGGCCCGTAGCGGCAATACCAGCCATCGGGGCGATGGCCGACGGTCTTCTCCAGGCTCACGACCGCCTTGGCGATGTGGTCGCGTTCCTCGGCTTCCGACAATTCGAAATGCTTCACCCAGCGCCAGCCATGCGAGCACACGTCGTAGCCGGCGGCGCGGATAGCGGCGGCGGCTTCCGGGTTGCGTTCCAGCGCCAGGGCACAGCCGAATACCGTCATCGGCAGGCCGCGGTCCTGGAACAGCCGCAACAGGCGCCACACGCCGACGCGCGATCCGTATTCGAACATGCCCTCGGCCGCCAGGTCGCGGCCGGACTTCACCTGGCTGCCTGCGTAGGCTTCCGTCACGCCCGTCTCGGTGCGGCCATCGCCGAGTTCGAAGGAAGGCTCCGAGCCTTCCTCGTAATTCATCACGAAATTCACCGCGACCTTGGCATCGCCGGGCCAATGCGGGTCGGGCGGATTGGCGCCGTAGCCGATGAAATCGCGCTTCACCTGGTAGGTCATGGGGCGGCTCCGGTCAGGACAGATGCAGTTCGAAGGGCGGGACCTCGACGAACTCGTCGTCAGCGTCGGTGCCGTCCTTCCACATGACGATCGCGAA
Organism: Roseomonas sp.; assembly: GCA_051860065.1. Classification (GTDB taxonomy): domain Bacteria; phylum Pseudomonadota; class Alphaproteobacteria; order Acetobacterales; family Acetobacteraceae; genus Neoroseomonas. The sequence continues at coordinate 53,320 of JBHYEQ010000013.1, read as the reverse complement.
GCGGGCGGTGCGATCAAACACGGTGGACGGGTGGTGCCAGACATCGGCGCCATAGGTCACGCCCTGGTCCGGCCGCGCCAGGAAGGCGCGCGCGCGGGACATGTCCGGCTTGCCGTCCGCCCCATGCGGCGCCACGAGCACCAGCCACCGCCCCGCCTCCATCGGGATGAAGGACTGCGAGGAATGCAAATGCCGCTCCATGGTGGTTGATCGCAGCGGCAGCGGCGTCGGCTCGCGCGTGCTGAAGGACAGGCTGGGCTTCGCATGGTCGCGGCGATTCGCCAGCGCCGCGTCGATATAAGTGCGGCCTGGCGTCGCGGGGGCTTCCAGCACCTCGCCGAAGGGCGCGAAGGCCTCGGCGGTGAGCGGTTCGGTGACGAGGCGCATGGTTTCCCTCCGGCGTGATGACGGCGATGATCGACCGGGGCGGCGATGCCCGTCCAGGGGAGGCGCGCATGAGACTGCAGGACAAGGTCGTGGTGGTCACCGGCGGCGCATCGGGCATCGGGCGCGCCATCGCGGTGCTGTTTGCGCGCGAGGGTGCCAGGGTGGTGATCGGCGACGTGACGGAAACGCCCCTCGAAGGCGGCGCGCCGACGCGCGAGGTGATCGCGCAGGCCGGCGGCACGGTGCGCTTCCGCCGCTGCGATGTCGCGGCCTGGGACGACGTGGACGCGCTGGTCGGCGGTGCAGTGGCTGAATTCGGCCGGCTCGACGTGATGGTGAACAACGCCGCCATCCGCGGCGAGGGCAAGCCACTGCTGGAAACCACCGAGGCCGACTGGGACCGCGTCATGGCGGTGAACGCGAAGGGTGTCTTCTTCGGCTGCAAGCGCGCGGTGCAGCAGTTCCTGACACAGGCGCCGATCGACGAGGTGCGTGGGCGGATCGTCAACATCTCCTCCCAGCACGGCATGGTCGCCGCGCCCGGGAAGATCGCCTATGGCACCGGCAAGGCGGCCGCGGCCTACATCACGAAGCAGGTGGCGGTGGATTATGCGAAGCAGGGCATCGTCTGCAACGCGGTGGCACCGGGGCGCATCCTGACCGGACGCCCGGCGGGCGCCGGCACGGATGCGATGGAATACTCCATCATGCGAACGCCGATGCCGCGCCTCGGTCGCCCGACGGACGTCGCCTCCGCCGCGCTGTTCCTGGCGAGCGCGGAGGCAAGCTTCCTCACCGGCCACAACCTGCTGGTCGATGGCGGGTGGATGGCGTTCTGACGCCATCCCCGCGCCGCCGGCCCTATCGCAGCACGAAGTCCGCCATCACCTCCGGCTTGAACGCCAACCCGTGGCCCGGCGTCTCCGGCGCGGTGATGATTCCGTTCGCGATGCTGGGAAGGCTGACAAACACATCATCCAGCAGCCCCATCTGCTCCGCCCAGATGCCATTCGGGATGGATGCCAGCAGATGCACGTTCAGTTCCGGGAACAGATGCGGTGCGATGGTCACGCCATGCGTGTCGGCCAGCGTGGCGATCTTGCGCAGCTCGGTGAAGCCGCCGCGCATCGGGTCGGGTTGCAGGATCGGGATGCGTCCACCCTCCAGCAGCGGCAGCAAATCGGCGCGGCCGAAATGCGTCTCGCCGCCGACCACGCGCATGTCGAGCATCTGCGCGCAGCGCTGGTAGCCGGCGAAATCATCCGCCAGCACCGGTTCCTCCAGCCAATAGACGTCGTGCTCCTGGATGCGCCGGCCGGCGTGGATCGCCTGGTCCGCGCTCCAGCCCATGTTCACGTCGATCATGATCTCGACATCCGGCCCGACCGCGTCGCGCATCGCGCGGACATTCGCGACATCGGTGCGCCAGTCGCCGACATGCGCGACCTGCATCTTGATGGCCTTGTAGCCCTGCGAGACGAAGTGCTTGGCCTTCGCGACCATGCCCTCGCCGCGTGACCCGCGGAAGCAGCCGCTGCCGTAGATCGGGATCTCGCTGCGGTAATGGCCCCACAGCCGGTGCAGCGGCAGCCCGGCCGCCTTGCCCACCACATCCCACAAGGCGATGTCGATCGCCGATTGCGCCATCATCGCGACACCGCCGCGTCCGCCGGTCAGCGTCGCGCGCCACAGGTCGCGCCAGATCGCCTCCACGGCTGTCGCGTCGCGCCCGATGATGCGCGGCGCCAGGGCCTCGCTGACGCAGGCGCCGATGGTGCGCTGCAAGGGCAGGTTCAGCAGGTGCAGGTAGCCCATTCCGGTCAACCCGCTTGCCGTCACCACCTCGACCACCACCAGGTCGCGCATCGGGCCCAGCGCATGGCCGGCAAGCCACGGGTCATCCGCCCAGGGCAATTGCAGCAGCGTGGTGCGAATCTCGCGGATGGTCAGGTCGGCCATGGCGTTCTCCTCGGTTGGCGCGAAGCCTGCGCGCGCCGGCCCGGCGCGGCAAGACCGTTGCCCGGCGCGCGCGGCACGGCTAGTCACACGCCATGCGCGACCTCTCCCGCCAGGCCGTGATGGACCGCCTGCGCCGCGACCCCGCGGTCGAGGTGCTGGTGATCGGCGCCGGCATCAACGGCGCGGCGGTGTTCCGCGAATTGGCGCTGAATGGCGTGCGCGTGCTGCTGGTCGACCGCGGCGATATCGCGCAGGGCGCGTCCTCCGCCCTGTCGCGCATGGTGCATGGCGGGCTGCGGTATCTCGAGACCGCCGAATTCGCGCTGGTGCGCGAGGGTGCGACCGAACGCAACCGCCTGCTGCGCAACGCGCCGCACCTCGTCGGCCCGCTGCGGACCATGGTGCCGCTGTACGACCGCTGGGGCGGCACGCTGGCGGCGATCCGCAAGATGCTGCGGCGGCCGGGCGGGTCGGGGCGGCGCGGCTCCGTGCTCATCCGCATCGGGCTGACGCTGTATGACTGGCTTGGCCGGCGCGAACGCACCATGCCGCAGCACCGCATGCTCGCGCGCGACGCCGCGCTGGCCGCCATGCCGGGCCTGACGCGCAGCATCACCGCCGCGGCGGAATACTGGGATGGCTGGGTCTCTCATCCCGAACGCATCAACCTGGAACTGGTGCTGGATGCGCTGCGCGACGCGCCGCAGGCCGAAGCCCTCACCTACGTCACCGCTGACGGCGCCACCCTGCGCGACAGCATCACCGGCGAAACGCTGCCCATCAAACCGCGCATCGTGGTCAACGCCGCCGGTGCCTGGATCGACCGCGTCAACGCGCCGATGGGCATCAACCGGCCGATGATCGGCGGAACCAAGGGCTCGCACCTGGTCATCGACCATGACGGGCTGCGCGAGGCGCTGGGCGGCGCCATGCTGTATTTCGAAGCGCCGGACGGGCGCACCTGCATCGTGTTTCCGTTCCTCGGCAACGTGCTGCTCGGCACCACCGACATCCGCGTGGACGACGCCGACGGCGTTCATTGCACGGAAGCCGAGGTGGATTACCTGATCGACGTGCTGCGCGAGGTGCTGCCCGATGTCGCGATCGGGCGCGAGCACATCCGCTTCCGCTATTCCGGCGTACGCCCACTCCCGCATGTCGATGCCGCCACACCCAGCCTGATCCCGCGCAGCCACAGCCTGGTCGCCAGCGAAGCCACGCCCGAACGCCCCTTCCCGGTGCTGTCGATGGTCAGCGGCAAGTGGACCACCTTCCGCGCCTTCGGCGAACAGGCGGCGGATGAGGTGCTGCGCCGCCTCGGCCGCACGCGCAGCATCGGCACGCAGGCGCGCCCCATCGGCGGCGGCGCGGATTTCCCGGCCGATCGCGCCGCCTGGTCGCGCGACCTGGCGCGCGAGACCGGCCTGCCCGAACCGCGCATCGCCACGTTGCTCGGCCGCTACGGCACCCGCGCCCGCGACACCGCCCGCGCCATCGCCGCATGCCCCGATGCGCCACTCGCCGCCCTGCCCGACCACAGCACCGCGGAGATCGCCTGGATCGCGCGCGAGGAACTGGTCACGACCCTCGCCGACGTCATCCTGCGCCGCACCCTCATCGCCCTGCGCGGCCAGGCAAGTGAGGCGGCGGTGCGCGACGTCGCCGCCGTGCTGGCCGACACGCTCGGCTGGACGCCCGCGCGGCGCGCGGACCAGGAATCCGCGACCCTGGCCCTGCTGCGCGACCGCCACGGCGCCGGCCAGCCATCCAACGCCGCCCACCCCGTCCCGGCGGCGCCATAGGCGGTTGGGCGTGGCCGCCGCGCAGCCCCTACCCGCCAGCCACCCCGTCGATCGCCTTCGCCAGCGCCACGTCGCGCGCGCTCAGCCCGCCCGCGTCGTGCGTGCTGAGCGTGATCTCCACCCTGTTCCACACATTGGACCATTCGGGATGGTGATCGTACTTCTCCGCCAGCAGGGCGACGCGTGACATGAACCCCCAGGCGGCATTGAAGTCGGCCAGGCGGAAACTGCGGGTGATGGCGTCGCGGCCCGGCGCCAGGGACCAGTCCGGCAGTTCCGCCGCCAGGGCCGCCCGGCCGGCGGCGTCCAGTTTCTCGACCATGGGTGTCTCCCTTTGCTTGACGGCGGCCGGCCCTGCCGCGCATGACGCGCCATGCGCTTCTCCACCCCGCCCGGCCTTGATGACCTTGTGGAGATGGCCGAGCATGCGCTCGCGGCAATCCCCGAGCCCCTGCGCGACCTGGTGCGCGGTACCGCCATCCTGGTCGAGGACGTGCCCGACGACGAGACGCTGCGCGACATGGGCATCGAAAGCCCCTGGGAGCTCACCGGCCTCTACCAGGGCGTGCCGCTGACAGCGAAGTCGCTCGGCGACATCCCGCGAGAGCCCGACCGCATCCTGCTGTATCGCGAACCCATCCTGCTGGAGTGGATCGAGACCGGGGAGGACCTGTTCCGCCTGGTCCGCAACGTGCTGATCCATGAAATCGGCCATCATTTCGGCCTTTCGGACGAGGATATCGCGCGGCTCGAACAGGACGACTGAGAGACCGTCTGGGAGTGCCGGGCTTCGGAATGCATCCTTACTGAGCGCACGAAGGTTTCACCTTCGTGCCCCTCAGGTGCCGGGCGGGCCGCATTCGCGGCACTTGCCGCGGCGGCCATTCGGGCCGCAGGTCGGAACTAGGTGCGCCTTGCATTACCGCGCACTCTGAAACATCCCTGACCGCCCTACGCCGCCGGCGCGGACGGCACCGCCCGTTGCGGCCGCTGCGCGGCGATGCGCGTCAGCACCGTGTCCACGTCGTATGGCTTGCCGATGATCTCGAATTCGCCGGCGCCGCCGTGCTCGGCCAGCGCCTCCGCCGCGTAGCCCGACGCCAGCAGCACGCCGATGGTGGGTCGCAGCCTGCGCGCCTCACGCGCCAGGTCCACCCCGGTCATGCCGCCCGGCATCACCACGTCCGAGAACAGGATGTCGGCCTGCGCGCCTTCCTTCAGCAGCGCCATCGCGGTCGGCCCATCGGGCGCGGCCAGCACCGTGAAGCCGGCATCCTGGAGCATGTCGACCGCCACGGCGCGCACCGCAGGTTCGTCCTCGACCACCAACACCGACCAGCCGATGCCCGAATGCGCCGGCACGCGCGCCGGCTGCACGGTGCCGCCCACCGCATTGTCGATCGCCGACCCGAGCGGCAGGTACAGCGTGACCGTGGTGCCCCGCGCCGGTGCGGACTGGATCGCCACATGCCCGCCGATCTGCCGCACGAAGCCGAACACCTGCGACAGACCGAGGCCCGTCCCCTGGCCGGGGCCCTTGGTGGTGAAGAACGGCTCGAAGGCGCGCTCGCGCACCTCGGGCGGCATGCCGGTGCCGGTGTCGCGCACCTCGATCGCCACATAGGGGCCGGGCTGCGCCTCGGTATTGCCGGCCAGCGCCTGTTCCTGCAGCCAGGCGCGCCGCGTCAGCACGCGCAGCTTGCCGCCGCGCGGCATGGCATCGCGCGCATTGATCGCGAGGTTGAGCAGCGCCGCCTCCAGCTGCGCCGCATCGGCACTGCAGGCCGGCAGCTTCTGGTCGAGCGACAGCTCCACCGTCACGCTCTCATCCAATGCGCGGCGCAACAGCGGCAGGAAGTCCCGCAGCAGCGCATTGGCGTCGACATTCGTCAGCGTCAGCGGCTGGCGCCGTGCGAAGGCCAGCAGGCTGGCATTCAGCCGCGCGCCGCGGTCCACCGCCGTGACGGTCGCCGCCAGCAGCCGCCTGGTGCGTTCGTCGGCCCGCGCACCGAGATGCCGTTCCAGCGCGCGCGCGGTGCCCAGGATGGCGGTGAGCAGGTTGTTGAAGTCATGTGCCACGCCGCCGGTCAGCCGGCCCAGCCCCTCCATGCGCTGCGCGTTGCGCAGGCTTTCCTCGGCTACCTCGCGCCGCGCGATCTCGGCGCGCAACTCGGCCGCGTTGGATTCCAGGCGCTCCAGCGTCTGGTTGCCGCTGCGCGATGCCACCCAGATCCGCCAGGCGGCGAACAGCAGCGCCAGCGCCAGCCCACCCGACAGCGCCGCATTCAGGGCGGCCGCCCGTCCCATCGCCGCCTGCACCTGCGCCATCGGCACGGCGTAGGCGACGAACAGCGGCTGCTCGCCGACCCTGCGCCACGCGACCAGTTGCGGCGCGCCGTCGCCGAAGGGGTCGGCGACCAGGGGTCCGCGGTCGCCCTGCGCGATGGCCAGCCGCAACGGGTCCTGCGGGCCGAGCAAGGGCAGCGGCCCGCCGCCCTGGCGCAGCACCGCCTGCCCATCCCAGCGCAGCAACGTGAATCGCCCCTGGCCGTGGCCAATCCGCTCCCACTCCGCCAGAAAGGCTTCCGCTTTCAACACGCCGAGCAGCGTACCGTCGAAGGGGCGGCCCTCGGCGGCGCGGCCGCGCGCGACCAGCACGCCGGCCGCCTCGCCGAAGACCTCGCGCGGCGCCGGGTCGAAGGCCAGGCCGCGCTGCCCCTCGCGCACCGCGCGCACGGCCTCGAGGCCGGAGAGGTCGGCCAGCGGCGCCGGTTCCGGGCGCCCCGCGGCCGCGACGCGCCCGTCCGGACGCAGCATCACCAGCGTCAGCTCGTCGGACTGCGACTGCTCCAGCCGGCGCATGTCACCCTGGAAGGCCGCGCGGCGCGCCTGGATCTGCACCCAGCTCAGCGTGCCGATGAGGTCGTCGAGCCGGTCGAGCGTCACGCTGGAGGCCTGCACCACGCGGAGCGCGTGCTCGCGCGCCAGGCTGGCGGCGTTGGCGACGTGACGGCGCGCATCGTCATGCGCCCGCGCGCGGTCGCGGCCGGTCAGGATGGCCATCAGCGCGAGAGGAACCGCAATCGCCAGCACGATGGCGACCACCGCGGAGATCTGCGGCGACCGGCCGGTTCCTGTGCGTGACTGCGCCGTCTTCAAGCGGGCCCTTCCTCGATCATCGCCGCGCTGCGCTGCGCGCCTGCACGGCGACCGTCGCGACCCGGGGGATCGCGACGGTGGCGCAGTCTACCGGCTGCGGGCCGCCAGCGGGCGTCGGGGCCGCAGCGTCAGCGCGGAAGGCTGCCGCATCCGGCGGGTCGCGATCAAGCCCTCGTTACCCGTCCGGCCTATTCCGCGGGCAGCGCCGCCAGACGACGCCGGCGCCGCAAGCGCCATTCCTGCGCCAGGGCCATCAGCGCCGTCAGCAGCATGAACCCCGCCGCGGAGAAGAAGACCAGCCGCGGCTGCCCGGCATCGAGCAGCCAGCCGAACAGCACCGGCCCGACCATGCCACCCAGGTTGAAGCCGGTCGAGACGATGCCGAACACCGCCCCCGCCTGGCCTGGTGGTGCGGCGGCGCGCACCAGCATGTCGCGGGACGGCATGATCATGCCCGACAGGAACCCCGCCGCCGCCATCACCGGCACCAGCACCAGGCCGGGCACCGCGCCGGTGCCCACCAGCAGCACCAGCGCCGCGGCGGAGCCGACCCCGCCCGCCGCCACCAACCCGTGGTTGCGCGTGCGGTCGGCGACGATGCCGCCGAACAGCACCCCGCCGGCGGAAGCGAACAGGAAGGCGGTGAGCGCGGCATTCGCCATGGTCAGCGACAGCCCCTGCCCATCGACCCAGGCGGCCACCGAGAAGCTCTGCAACGCGCCGTTCGACAGCGACAGCGTAACGAAGAACAACATCATCGCCAGGACTGCGGGTGACAGCACGGCACCCAGCCCGCCACTCGCCGCGCCGGCCTTTGCCACCGCCGGTCGCGGCGCGGCGACCGGCGCGCCGCCCAGCAGCAGCGGCAGCGCCGCCAGCGGGCCGAGCAGCCCCGCGGCGATCAATGCCGTGGACATACCCTGCCACGCCGCGATGCCCAGCACGAAGGCCGGCGCGATCGCGCCCCCCATGAAGCCCGCAAAGGTGTGGATGGAGAAGGCCCGCCCGACCCGCTGCTCGGCGATCGACGACCCCAGGATAGCGTAGTCCGCCGGGTGGTAGACGCTGTTCGCCAGCCCCGCCATCGCCGCCGCCGCGATCAGCCAGGCATAGGTGCCGGTCAGCCCGAGCAGGATGAAGGACAGCCCGCCCAGCAGCAGCGCTGCACCCAGCATCCGCCGCGGTCCCGCCCGATCCACGATGAAGCCCATCGGTGCCTGGGTGAAGAACGACACGACGTTGAAGGCGGTCAACGCCAGGCCGAGCTCGACATAGGACACGCCGAGGCTGTCGCGCAGCAGCGGGAACAGCGGCGGCAGCGTCAGGATATGGACATGGCTGACGAAATGCGCCGCGCAGATCTGCGACAGCGTGCGGCGTTCGTCCGACGTCCAGCCGGCGGCCATGGTCAGTGCGCCTCGGCCCAGGAATGGCCGGTGCCGATCTCGACCGACAGGGGCACGCGCAGCACGGCGACCGTTTCCATGACGTCCCTCACCACGGCGGAGGTTGCTTCGACCTCCGCTTCCGGCACTTCGAATACCAGTTCGTCATGCACCTGGAGCAGCATGCGCGCGGACAGCCCAGCCTCGCGCAGGGCGCGGGGCAGGCGGACCATGGCGCGCTTGATGATCTCGGCGGCACCGCCCTGGAAGGGGGCGTTGATGGCGGCGCGCTCGGCGCCGGCGCGGCGCACCGGGTCCTTGGTGGCGATGTCGGGTATCCAGAGCTTGCGGCCGAAGGGTGTGCGGACGAAGCCGTGGATGCGGGCTTCCTCCTTGCAGCGTTCCATCTCCTGCCGGATGCCGGGGTATTGCGCGAAATAGGCGTCGATGATGGAGCGCCCCTCGGCGGGCGGGATGCCCAGGCGCGAAGCCAGGCCAAAGGCCGACATGCCGTAGATGATGCCGAAGTTGATCATCTTGGCGCGGCGGCGGGCTTCGCGGTCCACCTTGCCCGGTTCCAGGTGGAAGATTTCCGCCGCCGTTCGGGCGTGGATATCCTCGCCTTTTTCGAAGGCGTCCCGCAGCGTCGGCACATCGGCCAGGTGCGCGAGCAGGCGCAGTTCGATCTGCGAATAGTCGGCCGCCAGCAGGACGTGGCCGGGTTCGGCGACGAAGGCGCGCCGGATGCGAAGCCCTTCCTCCGACCGGATCGGGATGTTCTGCAGGTTCGGATCGTTCGACGACAGCCGGCCGGTCGAGGTGCCGGCCATGCCGTAGGAGGTGTGCACGCGCCGGTCCACAGGGTCGATCTGCGCGGCCAGCGCCTCGACATAGGTGGATTTCAGCTTTGCCAGCTGTCGCCATTCCAGCACGCGGGTGGCGAGTTCCACGCCCTGCGCGGCCAATTCATCCAGCACCGCGGCATCGGTGGAATAGGCGCCGGTCTTGCCCTTGCGGCCGCCCGACAGCTTCATCTCGTCGAACAGGATTTCGCCGAGCTGCTTCGGAGACCCGACGTTGAATTCGCGCCCGGCCAGCGTGTGGATCTGCTTCTCCAGGACGATCAGCCGGGCGGCGAAATCCTCGCCGATGCGGGCCAGTTCCGCGCCATCCACCTTGATGCCGGCGGCCTCCATCTCCCGCAGCACGCCGACCATGCGGCGTTCGACCTGTTCGTAGGTCGCGAGCGCGCCATCCTCGCGAAGCCGCGGCTTCAGAAGCAGCCACAGGCGCAGGGTGACGTCGGCATCTTCGGCCGCATAGGCGGTGGCCTTGTCGAGCGGCACCAGGCCGAAGGGGATGCGCGCCTTGCCGGTGCCGGTCACCTCGTCGAACTTGATGGGCGCGTGGTTGAAGTGCAGGACCGAGAGCTCGTCCATGCCATGCCCATGCCGGCCGGCCTCCATGGCGTAGGACAGCATCATGGTGTCGTCGATCGGCGCGATCGTGGCGAAGCCGCCGTTGTCCTCGCGCGCCAGCACCTCCAGGTCGTATTTCGCGTTCTGGAACACCTTCAGAACGGTGGGGTCTTCCAGCAGCGGGCGCAGCAGGGCGAAGGCGCGCTCCGGCGCGATCTGCTCCGGCGCCGGGCCGGAGAGCATGTCGCCGGAATCGCCATGGCGGATCGGCACGTAGCAGGCGCGGCCGGGTGCCACGGCCAGCGAGAAGCCGACCATCTTCGCGCGGCGGGCATCGAGGCTGTCGGTCTCGGTATCCAGCCCGACCACGCCCGCCGCAGTGGCATCCGCGATCCAGCGTGCCAGGGCTTCGTCGGTCGTCACGCAGTCATAGGGGCCAAAGGGCGCGGCCAGGTCGGGCGCGACCGGCCCGGCCGTCGGCGCGTGCTTCACCGCGACGGGCGGCGCCCCACGCCGCGGCGGGTCATTGCCTTCGCCCAGCTTGCCCATCCGCGCCAGCAGCGAGCGGAAGCCCATGGCGCGCAGGAAGGATTCCAGCCTTCCGTCGGCGGGCGGCTTTGCCACCATGTCCTCGATCGGGCAGGGCAGCGGCGCGTTCTCGTCCAGCAGCACCAGGCGGCGGGAGATGCGCGCCTTCTCGGCATTCTCGATCAGCGCCTCGCGCCGCTTGGGCTGCTTGATCTCGGTGGCGCGGGCCAGCAGGGCTTCCAGGTCGCCGTATTCGTTGATGAGCTGTGCGGCGGTCTTGATGCCGATGCCCGGCACGCCCGGCACGTTGTCGGTGGAATCGCCGGCCAGCGCCTGCACCTCGACCACCTTGTCGGGCGTCACGCCGAATTTCTCGAAGACTTCCGGCTCGCGGATCGGCTTCTGCTTGATCGGGTCGAGCAGCTGCACGCCCGGCCGCACCAGCTGCATCAAATCCTTGTCGGAGGAGACGATGGTGACCTGCCCCGGCCCCTCCGCCAGATACGCCTTGGCATAGGCGGCGATCAGGTCGTCCGCCTCGAACCCTTCCAGCTGCGCCTTGCAGACGCCGAGCGCATCCGTCGCGTCGCGGATTAGCGCGAATTGCGGGATCAAATCCTCCGGCGGGTCGGGGCGATGGGCCTTGTAGTCGGGGTAGATCTCGTTGCGGAAGTTCAGCCGGTGCGCGTCGAACACCACGGCGATGTGGCTGCCGGCATGCCGCGTGAGGAACTGCGACAGCATGGTGGTGAAGCCATAGACGGCGTTCACCGGCACGCCCTCGGGGTTCGTCATCGGCGGCAGCGCGTGATAGGCGCGGAAGATGTAGCCGGACCCGTCCACCAGGATCAGGTGGCGTTCGCCGGGGGCGACGGTGGGCAGCGCCTCGGTCGCGGCGGCGGCCTCGCTCATCGCGGCGCCCCGCGGCCTGCCGGCCTCCGGGGCGCGATCCTCGTCAGTGGCCATGATCCTCGCCCGCGCCCTCGGCGAGGACGTAGGTGATCGAGCAATAGGGGCAAGTGACCTCGTGGTCGTCGATATGCAGCCAGATGCGCGGGTGGCCGAGCGCGCCGGCCGCCTCGCCGTCGCAGGCGACCTTGCGAGCATGGACCTCGACGCGCTGGTCGGGGGTGAGGCCTTCGACGAATTTCGGGCCGTATCCGGTCATCAGGGGGTCGCGCATCGTGGTCCTCGTCACAGGCGGCGCAGCATAGTCGCCGTGGGCGTGGCGGGCCAGCCTCGCAGGCGTGAAGCGCTTCGCGGCGCGGTGCGGTTCGCGGCGGCGTTACATCCTGGGGGCGTGCGGCCCGGGCGCGAAGCACGCTAGGTTTCGCCAGGCATGACACCAGCAACCTTCCCCCGACCGACCGGGGACGCGACGCCGGCGCACCCGCCGCGGCGTCCGCCCGCCCGGCCTGCTGCCCTTGCGCAGCCGGCGCGGCGTGCCGTGCTGGCCGCGATGGCCGCCCTGGCGCTGCCCGCCTGCACGCCGGCGCGTGCCCCGATGGGTCCGCCAGTTACAACGCCGAATATCACCGACGACGCCCTGGTCATGCCCGACGGCGCCCGCCTGCCTGTCCATGCCTGGCTACCGCCCGCCCCGCCGCGCGCGATCGTGATCGCCCTGCACGGCATGAACGAGCACGCCCGCGCCTTCGCCCAGGATGCCGCGCCGTGGTTCACCGACCAGGGCGTGGCGCTCTATGCCTATGACCAGCGCGGCTTCGGCGGGTCCGCCAATCGCGGCATCTGGGCGGGGCACGAGACCATGGCCGCCGATGCCGCCCAGGCCGCGCGCCTGGTCCGTGCGCGCCACCCCGGCGTGCCGCTGGTGATGATGGGCGAGAGCATGGGCGGCGCCGTGCTGCTGGTGGCCGGTGCCTCGGCCAACCCGCCGCCGGCCGATGGCTATGTGCTGCTGGCCCCGGCGGTGGTCGGGCGCGCCAGCCTGGGGTGGTTCGCGCGCGGGATGCTGGATGCGCTGGTGACGGTGGTGCCGATGATGGGCTTCGCCAATTCCGCGCCGGGCTTCCAGCCGACCGACAACATCGCCGCCTGGCAGCGCTGGTCGCGCGACCCGCTGCTGATCCGCCATACGCGCGTCGATGCGCTGGTGGGTCTGGTGGACCTGATGGATGCGGCGGTGGCGGCGGCGCCGAATTTCCGCGCGCCGGCGCTGCTGCTCTATGGCGGGCGGGACCGGCTGGTGCCGGCGGGGCCGACGCGCCGCCTGCTGGCCGCCCTGCCCGAGGGCGCACCGCAGCGCATCGGCTTCTACGACAATGGCTACCACATGCTGCTGCGCGACACGCAGGGCGAGCGCGTGGCGGGCGACGTGACGGCCTGGGCGATCGACCGGCGCGCGGCGCTGCCCTCGGGCGCGGAGGCGGCGGCGCGGATCTGGCTGGCGGCGTGAGCGGGCGGAAGCAGCCCTTCCTTGGCCATGATGGGGCGATCACGCTGGCGGCCGCGCTGCTGGGCGCGGGGCTGACATTCGGCATCGCGCCGCTGCTGGCCGCCCGCGCGGTGCGCCGCACGGCGCGGCAGGCGGGGACGAACCCGGCCGAACCGCCCGCACGCATCCTGGTGCTTGGTCATCGGCTGGAGAACGGAGCCGTCTCGCGCATCTTCGCCGCCAGGCTGGCCCGCGCGCTGGCCCTGGCGCGCGCCGCCCCGGCCGCGCGTGTGCTGGTGCTGGGTGGGCAGACCACCCCCGGCGCGGCCGCCGAGGCCGAGGCCGGCCGCGACTGGCTGCTCGCGCGCGGCCTTGACCCGGCGCGAATCGGCATCGAGACCGCCTCCCGCCACACCATCGAGAACCTGGCCAACCACCGCGCCGCGCACCCCACCCCGGTGGCCGAGGCCCTGGTCACCAGCCGCCTGCACCTGCATCGCGCGCTGCTGACGGCGCGCGGCCTCGGCCTGTCGCCCGCTCCCGTGGCGGCGGAGCCCGCCTATGCGCCCGACCTGCCGCGCCTGCTGCTCGAAGGCTTCATGGTGCACTGGTATGTGACCGGGCGCTGGCTGTCCCGCGTGCTGCGCCGCCGCGCCTGGCTCGAAAGGATCGGTGCGTGAGCTATTCCGCCGGCACAGCCACGCGCCGGGCCGCCTTGGTCAGGCCCTGCGGGCCGACCCGGTAGCCGAAGCGATAGGCCAGCGACAGCGCGTAGTACGCCGCCTTGAACGCCAGCACCGGCGTCTGCCGATTGGCGTTGGCGTGCACATCGCCGGCCAGCATGCTGACCAGCCCCTCGCGCATGCGGAACCGGTTGCGCGGTTCCATGAACATGTCGCGCAGCACCGGCGAGTTGATCCGATAGATCAGCCAGGACAACGACCCGATGGCGCGCTTCACCTTGGCCTCGAAGGCCCGTGCCAGGGGGGCGGCGCGCGCCGGGTCGTCCAGCCAGGTGTCGGCGACGTCCGCGCCCATCTCGGCACTGGCCATCGCCAGCAGCACGCCGGAGGAAAACACCGGGTCGATGAAGGCATAGGCGTCGCCGGCCATCAGCCAGCCATCGCCGTGCATGACCTTCGAGGCATACGAATAATTCCCGGTGGTGGTGACGTCGGAGACCAGCTCCGCCTCCGCGATGCGCCGCGCGACGGAGGGCACCGCGCGCAGCGTCTCCAGGAAGAACTCCCTCGGCTCGCCGCGCCGGCGCTTGAAGAAGGCGGGGTTCGAGACGACGCCGATGCTCATCACGCCATCGGGCAGCGGGATCATCCAGAACCACCCTTCGTCGAACAGGTGGATGGTGATGTTGCCGTCCTCGGTGTCGCCGAAGGGCGCCACGCCGCGAAAGTGGCCATACAGCGCCGCGGTGTTGTTGTGCGGGTTGCGCGCCTTGCTGCCCATCGCGCCGGCCAGCACCGTGTCGCGGCCCGAGCAATCCATCACGTAGCGCGGGCGGAAGGCGTGGATCGTGCCGGCCTCGTCGCGCGCCGTCACGCGGTGCCCGCCGCGCGCATCCAGCGCGACATCCAGCACGCGCATACCCTCGCGCGCATCGGCGCCGGCCGCCTGCGCGCGGCGGAACAGCACCTCGTCGAAGCTGCTGCGCCGCACCTGGTAGGAATAGGTGTAGTCCTGGTTCAATCCCGCCGCGAAGGAGAAGGCGGTGTGCTTGCCATGCTCGTCCGACACGAACCGCGCGCCAGGCTTGTAGACGCCGATCGCGGCAATCTCCTCCGCCACGCCCAGCCGTTCGAAAATCCGCAGGTTCAGCGGCAGCAGGCTCTCGCCAATGTGAAAGCGCGGGTGGCGGTCCTTCTCGAGCACCACGACCTGGCGGCCCTTCTCGGCCAGCAGCGTCGCCGCGGTGGACCCGGCAGGACCGCCGCCGATGATCAGAACATCGCAAGCGGTCGCCCCGGCCTCGGGAGCGGGCGTGGCATCGAGCGGCATGGCCCTGGGTTCCGGTTCGCTTCGGGTATAGGGTGGTCCCGCCATTTCACACGACAAGCAGTGACCGAAGCAACCGCCACGGACCCCTCGCCGCTGCCGCCGGGCTTGGCCGTGGTGGTGCCTGCCTTCCAGGAAGCCGCCACCATCGCCGCGCTGCTGGCGCGCATCCGCACAACGCTGCCCGGCATCACGCCCATGGTGGTCGATGACGGGTCGACCGACGGCACCGGCGCCATCGCCGCCGCGGCCGGCGCCACGCTGGTCACGGCCCCCGCCAATGAGGGCAAGGGTGCGGCGCTTCGCCGCGGCATGCGCGCCGCGCTGGCCGGCGGCGCCGCCTTCGTCGCCACCCTGGACGGCGACGGCCAGCACCGGCCCGAGGACCTGCCGCGCCTCGCCGCCCTCGCACGGCCCGATCGCATCGTCATCGGCTCGCGCCGCCACGCTGAGGGCCAGCCCGCCGCCCGCCGCCGCGCCAACCGCGTGGCGGATTTCTGGATCTCCTGGGCGGCGCGCCACCCGGTGGCCGACAGCCAGTCCGGCTTCCGCATCTACCCCGCCGCCGCGCTGACGGATCTCGACCGCTATGACGGCCGCGCGCGGCGCTTCTCCTTCGAAAGCGAGATCCTGATCGACGCCGCGCGGGCCGGCATCACGACGGTCGCGGCCGACATCCCGGCGCTCTATGCCGGCACGCTGAAGCGGGCCAGTCATTTCCGCCCCGTTGCGGATATCGCCGGCATCGTGATGATGGTGGCGGGCAAGCTGTTCGCCCGCGGGATGGATCCGGCCGGTCTCTACCGCAGCCTGTCCACCCGCCCCGGGATGAAGGAGGGACCGAAGCCGTGATCGATCGCCGTTCCACGCTGCGAAGCGTAGCACCTGTGCTGATCGCCGTCGGCGCCGGCATCGGCCTGGGCGCCTGCCGCGGCGCGCCGGTCTATGAAAGCACCAACGGCCAGTTCCAGGGCCGCGGCAGCCTGGCGGACCGCGAGGCGGTGATCCGCCGCGCCGCGGCATCGCAGGGCGGCTGGTCGGTGCAGACGATGCGCCCCGGCCTGCTGCGCGCCACCAACACCTGGCGCAGCCACCAGATGACGGTGGATATCTCCTTCGACATCCGCACCTTCACCATCCGCTATGTGAACAGCGTGAACCTCGACTACGACGGCGCGCAGATCCATTCGGCCTACAATTCGCGGGTGCAGGCACTGGAACGCGCCATCATGCAGGGCGCGGGGGCGGGGCTGCCGATCTCGCGCGGCGGCGGTGCGGGCGGCGGCAGCGATGCGGTGCCGGTCTCGGGGCCCATCGTCAGCCAGGAATAGCGCGCCTACGCCATCCCGCCATTGATCGAGACCGTCTGCCCGGTGATGTAGCCGGCACGGTCCGAGCACAGGAACGCCACCAGCTCGGCCACTTCCTCCGGCCGGCCCAGGCGGCGGGCCGGGACCATCTGCTTCACGGCCTCGGGCGGCACGGCGGCGGCGATCGCCGGGCTGTCGATCAGCCCGGGCGCGACCGCATTCACCGTGACCCCGCGCGGCGCGCATTCCAGCGACAGCGCGCGCACCGCGCCGATCAGCCCGGCCTTGGCCGCGGCGTAATTCGCCTGCCCGCGATTGCCCATGATGGCCGAGACGGAGGACATCGCAACAATCCGCCCGAAGCGCGTGCCCATCATCGGCAGCAGCAGCGGCCGCACCACATGGAAGAAGCCATCGAGCGAGACGCCGATCACGCGCTGCCACTGCGCCTGGGTCATCGCCGCCATCGGCACGTCGTCATGCGCGCCGGCATTGTGGACCACCACCTGGATGGGGCCGTCGGCCAGCAAGGTTTCGCAGGCATCGCGCGTGGCGTCGTGGTCGGCGATGTCGAAGGTCACGGCGGACCCGCCGAGTTCCACCGCCAGCGCCGTGGCGCGCTCTGCATTCGCATGGGCGTGGACGACAACGTGATGGCCATCGCGCGCCAGGGCGCGGCAGATCGCCTCGCCCAGCGGGCTGGCGCCGCCAGTCACCAGGGCGCGGCGCATCGTCACGCCGACCCGCCGGGCGGCAGCACCACCGTGCCGCGCCCCGACACCAGCACGCGCCCGCCGCCTGCCACCGCGAAGGCATAGATGAAGCCGCGCGTCTCGCGCGACAGCGCGGTGGCGGTGACCTCGAGCACGCCCACCACGTCGTCCAGCCTTTCGGTTGCAAGTTCCACCGCCGCCAGCGCCGCCACGAAACCCGCCGGCTGTGCGGCGCCGGCGGTCAGCGCGCCATGCAGCGCCATCGCCTGCAACCCGTATTCGACGCCGCAGATCGCCGGCAGCAGGCCATCGCACCGCAGCGGGTTCCCCGGGTCGCGATGGGTGGCGCTGGTGCAGGCGATTCCCTGCGGATCGCAGGCGGTCACGGAGTCCAGCAGGCACATGGCACCCTGCTGGGGCACTAGGCGGGCGATCTCGGCGCGCGTCGCGGGCAGCATCACGGCGCGACCTCCAGCGCCAGGCGCGCATCCTCCAGCATCGGCAGGTCGATCGCCGCAGGATCACCGCCCGCCAGCGCCGCGAGCAGCGGCACCGCGCGCGCCACCGGGTTCGCATCATGCAGCGCCTGCAGCCCGGCGGGCATCGCGCCCGGCGCCGCCGCCCCGTCGCGCGACGTGATGCGCAGCACGCCATGGCGGCCCGCGCCGGGCACCAGCACCAGCGCCACCGCGAAGGCTTCGGTGGTGTGCCGCAGCGCATCCAGCGGCGGCGGCAGCGGCACGTCATGCGCGACGAACAGCACCGCACGTCCGCCCGCCACCACCTGCGCCGCCGCCTGCAACAGCCCGGTGGCGAACACGCCGTCATGCCCGCCGAGGCTGACCGAAGGCCGCGACGACCCGACCGCGATGCCCCAATACCCCGCCGCCGCGTTGTGCACCGAATTGTGGAACTGCGTCGGCGAGATCGCCCCATCCGGCGTATGCAGCGCCTCCAGGATCGAGGTGATCACCTGCCCCTCGCCATTCGAACTGGCGAAGACGGTGTCGAGGTCTTCCGGCGCCAGCGCGCTGTCCTGCACGGCCTCGGCCGCCACCGCCAGCGCCAGGCGCACCGAGGGGCCGGTGCGGCGGCGCTCCGTCGCCGGGAGCAGAGTCGGCGCGGGCGGGGTCAGCGGCGCGGGATGGTACGCCGCGCGCCCGGCCAGCACCGGCGCGGCCTGCGCCCATCCGGCCAGCCCCGGCCCGAGCAGCCCGATGCCGGCGATGCCCACCGCCAGCGTCACGGCAGCCGCCCGATCACCAGCGCGCAATTGCTGCCGCCGAAGCCGAAGGAATTGGACAGCACGCGATCCACCCGCGCGGCGTGGTTCTCGACCACGATGCGCGCCGCGAAACCCGGGTCAGGCCGCTCCACGCCCAGGCAGCCCGGCACCAGCCCGTCCTGCACGCAAATCGCCGCCACCGCGGCCTCCAGCGCGCCCGAGGCGCCCAGCGTATGCCCGGTCCAGCCCTTGGTGGAGGAACACGGCACCGTATCGCCGAAGATGCGCGCGATGGCGCGGTCCTCCATGGCATCGTTCGCGCGCGTGCCGGTGCCATGCATGTTCACGTAGTCGATTGCGCCCGGCGCCAGCCCCGCGGCATCGAGCGCCGCGCGCATCGCCGCCACGGCGCCATGCCCGTCCGGATGCGGGGACGACATGTGGTGGCCGTCCGACGACGCGCCCGCGCCCAGCAGCCCCAGCGCCCCGGCATCGTCTGGCCCGGCGCGTTCCAGCAGGGCAAAGGCCGCGGCCTCGCCGATGCTGATGCCGTCGCGGTCCTCCGCGCAGGGCCGTGTCGGCCCCTTCGCCAGCAACTCCAGCGAGCCGAAGCCATGCAGCGTGAGGCGGCACAGGGTATCCGCGCCGCCCACCACCGCGGCATCCGCCAGCCCCGCCGCGATCAGCGTCCCGGCATCGAGAAAGGCCCGCGCGCCGGAGGTGCAGGCGGTCGAGATCGACACGCATGGCCCTGCCAGCCCCAGCCGCGCCCGCACATAGCGCGGCAGCGCGTGGAGGTCGTGGGTGCGCGCGTAGTCGTAGCCCGTGAGCCCGCCGCCAGCATCACGCCACCCCGGCGCGCCTTCGGCACCCTGAATCCGCGCGCCTTCGGCACCCTGAATCCGCGCGCCTTCGGCACCCTGAATCCGCGCGCCTTCGGCACCCTGAGTCCGCGCGCCTTCGGCACCCTGAATCCGCGCGCCTTCGGCGCCCTGAATCCGCGCGCCTTCGGCGCCCTGAATCCGCGCGCCTTCGGCGCGACGCGCCCAGGCCCGTTCCGTCTCCTCAATGCCAGACGTCGAGGTGCCCAGCACCACCGCCACGCGCCCCGCGCCATGCCGCGCGACCGCCGCCTCCACCGCCGCGACGAAGCCATCCTGCCGCAGCGCCAGCTCCGCCAGCCGCGTGTTCCGGCAGGCGAAGGCGGCCAGCGGCGCGGGCGGTTCCAGCGCCTCGGCCGCGCTCACGCGGCCGGTCCAGATGCCCGGCGGCATGCCCGCCAGGTCGCACGGCGCCAGCCCGCCGCGCCGCCCGTGCAGCGCCGCGCGCATGGCATCCAGCCCCACCCCCATGGCGCTGGTCGCGGTGATGGCGGAGATGCGTAGCCGCTGCATGCAGTTCAGGTGGTCACGCCGCGCCGCGGCGCCAGGGCGCAGGCCAACAGGAAGGCGCAGGCCACGCCGATCGTCACCGTCAGCCCCGTCGCGTGCAGCACCGGCGTGCGGCACAGAGCCAGCAGCCCGAAGGTCAGCAGCGTGGTGACCATGCAGGTGATGACGGACCCCAGCGCGCGGGCCGCGTCCTCGGTGTTGCCGGTGTCGGAACGGGACATGAACAGCGCATAGTCCATGCCCACGCCGGCCAGCAAGAGCGCCGCCGTCAGGTGAAAGATGGTGATCGTTTCGCCCAGCGCTGCCAGGGCGGCGAAGGTCAGCAGCAGCGCGCCCCCCAGCGCGGCGGCAATGCGCGCACCGCCCGCCAATCCACGGCCGGCGCCCAACAGCACCAGCACCGCCACCGCCCCCAGCGCCGCCCAGCGCAGCGCGGCGCCGGTATTGGCGGCCAGCAGCGCTTCGGTCTCGGCCTTGATGTCGACCAGCAGCAGCCCCGGCACGCCGGCCACCGCGTCGCGCAGCGCCGCCATGTCCGGGATGGCAGTGGGCAGCAGCAGGGCGCGCCAACCATCACCCTCGGCGCGCAACAGCGGCGACAGGCGCCCGGCGAGCAGCGGGGCGTCGCGCAAGCCATCCGGCGTCAGCGGCGCCAGCGTCCGCGCCGCCGCGACATCGGCCAGGAAGGGGTCGAAGGCGGAGGCACGAAACGGCAGGCCCGCGCGCGCGGCGGCAAGGCGCGCGGCCATGTCGTCGGGCAGCGCGGCGATGCGTGCGCGCTGCGTCGCCGCGCTCGGCAGGAAGCGCGCGGCGTGGTCGAGAGTCGCGACACCCGCCAGCGCCGCTGCGGCGCGCTCGCTGGCCTGCAAGGCGGCTTCGGCCGTCGGCGCGCGCAGCGACAACACCACCCGCACATCCGGCGCGCCAACCTGGGCACGCAATTCCCCGTCCAGCGCGCGCACGGGTTCCGGCACGGGGCTCAGCGCCGCCAGGTCGCGTTCCATGCGCGGCCCGCCGGTCACCACCATCGCCGCCGCGACCAGACCCAACGCCACCAGCACCAGCGCGCGCCGCGCCGGCAGGCGCAGCAACGCATGCGCCAGGCGCTCGGGCAGCGGGCGCACGGGCAGGCCCTCGGGCGGCAGCAGCACCGGCAGCAGGAACCGCGTGGCGAGCGCCGCCGCCACCAGCCCGCTGGCGGCAAACAACCCCAGCTGCGCCAGCCCCGGAAAACCCGAGGCCAGCATCGGTGCCAGCCCCGCCACCGCCGCCGCGCAAGCCAGGCGCAGCGTCGGCCAGATGCGCCGCGCCGTGTCGCGCAGCGCCTCCCCGGGCGCACGGTTGGTCACCAGCAGGATCGGGTAGTCATCCACCACCCCCAGCATGGTCATGCCAAAGCCGAGGGCCGCGCCATGCACATGCCCGAACGCCGCGCCCACAACCGCCAGGCCCGCCAGCGTGCCGGCCGCCAGCGGCACCGCCACCACCGCCAGCATCATCGGGCTGCGGTAGCGCCAGAACAGGAAGCCGCCGACCAGCAGGAAGGACAGCGTCGAGACCAGCTGCACGTCGGCCCGCACCGCCGACGCCGCCTCCGCGGCGAAGATGCCCGGGCCCGACAGCAGCAGCCGCGCGCCGGGCGGCGGCGAGGCCAGCGCGAAGGCCTCGCGAATCGCCGCAACGGCCGCCTGCTGCGCCTCGGTGTCCAGCCCCGCCGCGCGGGTCTGCGCCAGCAGCAGCGCGCGCGGACCATCCGCCATCCAGACGCCGTGTTCGCTCGCCACGCGCCCCTCGCCGGCCCAGCCGCGCAGCATGGCCAGGAAGGCGCCTGTCGGATCGGCGAAGGCGAAGCGGCGCACCAGCGGCGCGGCCGAGGATTGCAGCCCGTCCAGCACGCCTTCCAGCGATGTGCGCAGCGCGGCTTCGGTAAAGGCATCCGGCGTCGCAGCGGGCGACAACCCATAGCGATGGGCAAACAGCAGCGCGGCTTCGGCCTCATTCACCGTCGCGCTGCCATTGGCGACCAGCGCGAAGATCGGATTGTCGCCCAGCCGTTCGGCCATGCCGCGGGACATGCGCGCCAGCTCCTCCGCCGGCGCACCCTCGATCCCCGCGACCAGCAGCCGCGACGCCGCGCCGCTGCGGAGCTCGCGCAGCAGGAAGGCGGCTTCCTCGGTCTGCGCTTCGGGCAGGAAATCGGTGATGTCGCTGCGCAGTTCCACATGCCGCAACAGCAGCGGGAAGGCCGCCGCCAGCAGCGCGAGGGCGACGAACAGGCGCAGGAAGCGCCTCATGGGGCAGGGCTGGCCATCAGCCGCGTGCGGCCCTCATTGCCCTGCGTCTCGACCACCGCGAGGAAGCCGCCGCTGCCCTCCAGCGTGATGCGCTGCACCGCGCCGCGCAGCCGCAGCGACCGCGGCACCAGCACGATGCGCCAGCGCGCGGGATCGCCGCTGAAACTGATCTCGTGATGCTGGCGCAGCGTCGCGATGTCGCCCGCCAGCGTCGCGCGCAACGCCTCGACCAGCGGGCGGATCTCCGGCGCGGTGTCGAGCGCGATGGTCTCGCGCAGCCCGCGCTGCGGGCGTTCGAGCGTGAGGCGATCGCCCTCGACCAGGAACAGTTCCGGTGCGGGCTCGTTGGTGCGTTTCTCCAGCCGGTCCGGCGCGCGCCAGGCCAGCGTGCCGCGCGAGACGATCGGCCGGTCGAGTTCCGGCACCTCCTTCTCCTCGACAAAGCTGGCGTTGGACGACGGCACCGCGCGGAAGGCCGCCATCACCGCCGCCAGCGGGTCCGCGGCCTGCGCTGCCAGCGGCAGAACGAGCACCGCGCGCCGCATCACCCCCCTCACGGCGCGTCCCCCCAGAACTCGTAGAAATTGAACCAGTTGTACGGATGCTCCCGGCAGGTCGCGGACAGCCGGTCCGCGTACCGCGTCAGCCAGTCCCGCAACGCCGCCTCGCGCCGCTCGCGCGGCAGGTCGATGGCGGGTGCGAAGGCCTCGAAGCGCAGCACATACCGGCGCGGCCCGAGCCACAGCCCGAAGCCCAGCACCACCGGCGCGCGCAGGATCGCCGCCAGCGTCATCGGCCCGCCCGGAAACGGCGCCGGATGGCCGAGGAAATTCACGCTCACCATGCGGTCCCCGCGCACCGCGCGGTCGGCCAGCATCCCGACCACGCCGGCGCGGTCCAGCACCTCGCGCGCTTCCAGCATCGCCTCGGGCCGGCCGAGCTCGATCACCGATGCCCGCCGCGTCGGGTCCAGGCTGTCGAACAGCGCATCGGCGGCGCCGGCATTGGCGGTATGCATCAGCATCCGCACCTCGACCGGCGCGCCCTCGCCGCCGACAGCGCGCAGCGCCTCGAAGGACCCCATGTGGGCGCCGAGCAGCACCAGCCCCTGCCCGCGTTCGGCGGCCTCGCGCAGCGTCTCGAGGCCGGTCACCTCGACCTGGTATCCCTCGCGCCGCCCGGTCAGCAGGAAGACGCGGTCGAGCATGGTCGAGGCGAAGCAGAAATACAGCCGCCACAGGTCGCGCCAGCGCGCCGGCCGCCCGAGCGCCCGCGCGAGATACCGCCGCGCCGCGCCCTTCTGCGCCCGCGGCGAGCTCAGCAGGTAGAACAGCGTGACCGGATGCAGCATGCCATGCGCGGCGCCCCAGCCCAGGCCCAGCGCGATCCGCACCATCAGCCGCAGCGCGGCGCCGGAGCCACGCTCGGGCGTCGCCGCCCAGGAGGCCGGCGCGGCGGTCATGGCGCGAAGGCCATCTCTCCGGCGGCGACCAGGCGATCCTCGACGAAGCAGGAAAATCCGATGCGCTGCGCGTCGCGCGGGGTGAAGGCAACGCGCACCGCCTGGCCCGGCAGCAGCGGCGCGGCGAATTTCGCGCGCGGCACCGCCACCAGCGCGCCGAGGCCCAACCCCGCTCGCGCCGCGGCAGCGACATGATCCAGAAGCACCACGCCGGGCACGACGGGCGCGCCGGGGAAGTGGCCCGGCAGCGCCGGATGGTCGGCGGGCACCGTGAAGCTCGCCGCGGTCGCGCCGCGCCCGGCCCCCTCCTGCTCGCGATCCATCATGGCGAAGCCGCACGCCCGGGCACTCGGCCGTCATGCCCTTGGCAGGGATTCCGGCGCATCAGCGCGATCGCGCGAGACGCAGCAGGTCCTGCCGGCGCAGCTTGCCCACGCCATCGCGCGGCAGTGCATCGGCCATCACCACCGGGCGCGGCAGGAAGGCGGGCTCGACCCTTTCGCGCAGCGCCGCCACCACCGCCTCGGCGCTCAGCCCAGGTGCGACCACCACCGCCGCCAGCCGCGCGCGCGGATTGCGGTCGATGTCCTCCGGGGCGAGGAACACGCCGTCCTCCACCCCGTCGATGGCCGTCAGCAGACTGGTCAGGCCCGACAGCGAGGCGCGCTTGCCCGCCAGCTTCACCATGTCTCCGCGCCGGCCGAGCAGCTGGAACCGCCCCGGCGCCACCCATTCCAGCACATCGGCCAGCGGCACCGGCGCCGGCAGGCCAGGCACCGTGACGACTGCGCCATCCGGCCCGATGGCGAAGTCCACCCCGTCATAGGGCTGCCAGCCTTCCGCGCCCAGGGTGCGGCGGGAGGCGACCGACCCGGCCTCGGTCGCGCCGTAGATCTCGTGCAGCGGCGCGCCCCAGGCGGCCTCCGCCTCGGCCGCGAGCGTCGGCGCCAGCGGCGCGGTGGCGGAGATCACCCCGGCCAGCGCCGGCAGGCCGATGCCGGTCCCCAGCAGCGCGCGCATCTGCAAGGGCGTGGTCACCAGCAGCCGCGGCGCCGGCACCGCCGCCAGCGCCTCCGCGATGTCGGAGGGGTAGAAGACCGTCCCCGCATGGCCGGCGCCCGCGCCCTGCAACGGCAGCAGCAGCGTCGTCTCGAAGCCGTACATGTGCTGCGCGGGAATGGTGCCGACGATGCTGGTGCCCGGCGTCACGGCGAAGCGCGCCGCGGCGGCCCGTGCCCCGGCCACCAGCGCACCCCAGGGCTTCGGATGCGGCTGCGATTCCCCCGTGCTGCCGGAGGTGAAGGCGATGGCCGCGACGGCATCGGCGCGGATCAACGGGTTCGGCGCGGGCGGGCCGGCCGCCGCCTCGGGCCGCAACACCGGCAGCGGCAGCGCGATGTCGCTATCCGCCAGCGCATAACGCGCGCCGTGCTGGCGCGCGATCTCCGCCAGGCGCTGCGGCGTCCGGTCGGCCGACAGCAGCGTGGTCTGCCCGCGCGACAGCGCCGCGGCGAAACCGAGCAGCGCGAGGTACCGGTCCGTGCAGAAATTCAGCACTGGCCCGTCATCCGGCAGGCGCGCGGCCAGTGCGGCGGCCTCGGCCAGGAAGCGTTCCACCGTCACCGCGTCCCGCCCGCGGTGGAAGATCACCTCGCGCGACGCGCGTGAGGTCAGCGGCAGGGCGGGTTCAGCGCGCATCGGGCAGGGCATCCGCGCGCCAGATCGCGCGCAGGGTGTTGAGCGGGCTGGCCGCCCCGAGCGCCGGGAACAGCGCACGGCGGACCGGGTGCTCGCCCAGGAAGAGCAGCGCCGACAGCGCCCCATTCGCCAGCGCGACCGGCCCCGCCGCCGGGCCGATGCCCGCCAGCGTCAGCAGGTTCACCGCCGCGAATCCCAGGAAGAAGCCGGTCCACAGCCAAGTCAGCCGGCGCGTGTAGCGCGCCAGGCGCGCCGGCAGCGCCCCGTGCTCGGCCCGCGTGTAGCGCGCGATCAGCGGCTCGCGCCCCGGCCGCAGCGTCTCGCCGAAATGCCACGCGAGGAGCAGGTTGCCGGCCAGCGGCAGCGCATCCAGCAGCATACCCGCCGCGCCGGGAATCGTGATCCAGAGCGCGGTCGCCGCGCCGGCGCCCATGGCCCAGGCGAGGATGCCCGCCAGCCGCGATGCCGGGGCCGCCATGGCGCCGATCGCCGCCACGGCCAGCACGGCCGCCGCCGCCTGCAGCCCCGCGGCATGCGCGGCGAGGAACAGCCCGGACAGCGGCAGCGGGACCAGCAGCCGCGGCGCCAGGCGGGGCAGCGCCATGCGCCTCAGCCCGTCCGGTTCGTCTCGATATGCGCGGCGAGCGCGCGCAGCGAGCGGAAGATGCGGTGGTTGCGTTCGTCGTCGGAGCGCAGCTGAAAACCATATTTCTTGGACACCGCGAGCGCGATCTCGAGCGCGTCGATCGAATCGAGCCCCAGGCCTTCGCCGAACAGCGGCGCCTCCGGGTCGATCTCGGCCGGGGTCACCTCAAGATGCAGCGCCTCGACGATCAGACCGGCGAGCTCGGCTTCCAGGGACAGGGTGGTCGTCAACAGTGGTCTCCTGCCGTCATTGGCATCGCAACCCGAGCACCCCATCCGCGCGACCGCCCCGTTCGGTCTTGACGGAAACGGGATGACCGGCGACCTGAGCCGCAATGCCATCCCCACCCGGAAGCCAAAACTATCAACGGGAAAGCGGCCGAACAAGGGCGAGCGACCGTGCCGCCCGCCGCTTTGCCGCCCTGCCCGCCGAATTCACCTTCACCGTGGACGTGGAGGAACACGGCGCGCCCGGCCGCGCCGCGGCGGCGACCGGCCGGCTGCTCGACCTGCTGGAGGGTGCCGGGGCGCGCGGCACCTTCTTCGTGCTGGACGACGTGGTGCGCCAGGACGCCCCGCTGGTGCGGGACCTCGCGCGGCGCGGCCACGAGGTCGCCTCCCATGGCCACGACCACCGGCACCTGGCGCAGCAGGGGCCTGACGCCTTCCGGGCGGGCATCCTGGCGGCGCGGGACCGCCTGGCGGACCTGCTTGGCACGGCGCCGGCGGGCTATCGCGCGCCGTATTTCTCGCTGACCCCGGGCGCGGCCTGGGCGCCGGGCATCCTGGCGGAGGCGGGCTTCGCCTATTCCTCCTCCGTGCTGCCGGCCTGGAACCCTCTGGCGGGCTGGCCTGGCGCGCCGCGGCGGCCCTTCCTGTGGCCCGCTGGCGTGCTGGAACTGCCGGTGCCGGTCGGGCGGTTCGGCCCGCTGCTGCTGCCCTTCCTGGGCGGGATGTACCTGCGCTGGCTGCCGCCCTGGCGGCTGTCCACCCTGGTACGGTCCTGGGTGGCCGAGGGCGAGGGGGGGCACCTGTGGTCCTATTGCCACCCCTATGACCTCGATGCCGGCGAAGGCCTGGTGCGGCGTGCCGATGCCGGGCTCGCGGGCAGCGTGATGCTGTGGCTCAACCGCGGGCCGACGCTGCCGCGGCTCGAAGGGCTGTTGCGCGGGCGGCGGTCGGAGCCCTTCGCGGCCCGCCTGCCGGCGCTGCGTGCGGCGGCCCTGCCCTGGCGCCCGGACGCCGCGCCGCAGGGGTTGAGCCCGGTCCCGGCCGGGTGAGCCTCGGACGGGCCGGCGCGCCCGCCCGTACCGGACCGCGGCAGGCCCCGTGTCAGGGTCGCCGGCAGAGGCTCGCCTCGGCCGCTTCAAGCGCCGCCGCCAGCCCGTCGCCCCGGAATTGCGGGACCTCGCGCAGCGCCTGTTCGCGCATGCGCTCGGCGACGCACAGGCAAAATTCCGCGACGCGCCGCAGCGACCAATCCGGCCTTCCGCCCAGCGCCTCGCGCAGTCCGGTGGTGCAGCGCCAGCGGAACAACGCGTCGCCGAAGGGCGTCTGCAGGCCGGTTCCGCCAGGCGCGACGAAGGTCGAAGGCGATGGCGCGCGCTCGGCGGACACCGCGGCGGGCCGGGCATCGGGCGGCGCGGGCCGCGGCAGGCCGACCAGCCACCAGCCCGCCAGGCCGAGCGCCGCCGCCACCAACAGGGACACCAGGATACGCACCACCCCGCGAGCATGGCCCCTCGGGCGAACCCGGGCCAGCCCGTCGGTGGCGCTCGCCGGTGTCCGCAGCGCGGGCGTTGCGCCGGCTTGCCGGGCGCGTGGTGTTCGCGTGACCGCCGCGCACAGGATGTTTCCATCCGCTCGCGTCCTGCCCTAGGCTGCCGCGATGCGCCCGATGGTCCTGCTGCCGTTGCTCGCCCTGCTGCTGGCCGCCGCGCCGGCCGCCCTGCCGTCCGCCGCCGCACAGGCGCAAGCCACGGAGACGCCTGCGCCGCCCTCGACGCCCGCGCCGCGGCCACCGCGATCCTGCACGCCCGCCCCGCCCGCACCCACCAGCTGATGGCGCCCTCCACGTCCCCCGCACGTCCATGACGTCGCGGTGGACCATCCGGCTTGCGGGCATCATCGCGCTCGCCACCCTGGCGCCGCCGGCGCCGGCGCAGCCCGCCATCGGCCTGGGCGGCCCCGACACACGGCGCCCTGTGCCGGCCGACCGCCCGCCCTGGAATGCCGTGGGCGAACTCGAAGCCGCCGAAAACCGCTGTTCCGCCACGCTGATCGGCCCGCGCAGCGTGGTCACGGCGCAGCACTGCCTGATCGACGCGCGCGGGCGCGCCCTGGTGGCGCCGCGCGACATCACCTTCCGCCTCGGGTCGCGCACCGCCCGCGGCGTTGCGCTGCGCGGCGGCACCGGCTTCCGCATCGCCACCGAACAGCCCTGGCGGTCGGACTGGGCGATCGTGACGCTCGACACACCGATCGGCGAAGGCCGCGCCCTGCGCCTGTCACGCGAGGCACCGCGCGAAGGCACCCCCATCGCCCTGGCAGGTTGGCAGCACGACCGTCCCGGTACGCTGATGGCGGACCTCGGCTGCCGCGTGCTGGTCATGGGTACCTTCGGGGAGCAGGGGATGATGGTCGGCCACAATTGCGCCGGCACCATGGGCAGCAGCGGGGCGCCGCTGATCGCGCAGGACGGCGGCGGCTACGTCGTGGTGGGGGTGCAGGCGAAGGCGGCGCTGGGGCGGGCGCAGGGGGTCGCGGTGCCGGCCTTCATGATTCCGCTGCAGTGAAAAAGGCGAGGCTCTGCCTCGCGCTCCGCCGGGGTGACAGTGTCACCCCGGACCCCGCCGCAACGGGCCCAGCACCTCGGCATCGTGTTCGCCGACGCGGGGGAGGTCCAGGCGGACGCCGAGGCGCTCGCCGGAAAAGGTGATGGGCAGGGCCGGCACGGCACCAGGCCGGCCATCGGGGAAGGTGATGGGCAGCAGGCCACCGCTCGCCCGAAGATGCGGGTCCTCCAGCAGGTCCCACGGGCGCGCGATGCGCGAGAAGGGCAGGCCGGCGCGCTCGCACATCGCCTCAAGCGCCGCCACGTCGTGCTTCTTCAGCAGGGATTGCACCAGCGGGATCAACGTCTCGCGCGCGCTCGCCCGGTCGGTGTTGGTCGCATAGGCCGGGTCGTCCAGCGCCGGTTCGGCCAGCTCGCGGCGGAAGATCTCCCACTGCCGGTCGGTCACCACGCCGATGAAGATCTGCTCGCCATCGCCGGTCTCGAACACGTCATAGACGCCCCAGGCGCGGCGGCCGGCCGGCATCGGCGTCGGCGCCTGCCCGGTCATCGCCTGCTGCAGCATGGCGGTGGAAACCAGGAACGCCGCGTTCTCGAATAACCCCGATTGCAGGTGCTGGCCCTTGCCCGTCGCATCGCGCTGCCGCAGCGCGCCCATGATGGCGATGGCGCCGAACATGCCACCCATCATGTCGTTCACCGGCGCACCCGCGCGCAACGGGCGGCCGGGCGGGCCGGTCATGTAGGCCAGGCCGGACTGCATCTGCACCACCTCGTCCAGCGCGGTGCGGTTCTCATACGGGCCGGGCAGGTAGCCCTTGAGCGACAGGTAGATCAGCCGCGGGTTGCGCGCCGACAGCGCTTCGTACCCCAGACCTTTCGATGCCAGCCCGCCGGGGCGGAAATTCTCCAGCACCACGTCGGCGGTGTCGATCAGGCGCTTGAGCGTGTCGAGGTCGGCGTCGCTCTCGGTGTCGAGCTGCACGGATTTCTTGTTGCGGCTGAAGGCTGGGAAGAAGCCGGTGCCGGAGGAGACCAGATACCGCGTGCGGTCGCCGCGTCCCGGCGGTTCCACCTTGATGACCTCCGCACCCAGGTCGGCCAGCACCAGGCCGCAGGTCGGACCCATGACCATGTGGGAGAATTCGACGACGCGGATGCCGGCGAGTGGCAGCGGCGCGCGTTCTTCGGACACGCTCATGCGGCGCGCGCCTTCGCCCGGAATGCCGTCAGCGACCCGCCGCGCAGCAGCGCCGAGGGCAGCGTGCGGCCGAGCATGCGTTCCGCCAAGTGCCCCGCTGCTATCATCGCATCGACATCGATGCCGGTGCCGATGCCCATTTCCTCGCAGAGCAGCACCAGCTCCTCCGTCGCGATATTGCCGGGCGCGCCGGGGTGCCCGGCAAAGGGACAACCGCCCGCGCCGCCCACCGCCGCATCGAATTCATCCACGCCCATCCGCAGCGCGGCGAAGGCGTTCGAGATACCAAGCCCGCGCGTGTCATGCAGATGCAGCGACACCTTCTGCGCCGGCCAGCGCGACCGCACCGCGCCGACTACGCGTTCGATCAGCAGCGGGTTCGCCCAGCCCATGGTGTCGGCAAGCGAGATGCGCTCGATCGCGCAGCCGGTTTCCTCCGCCAGCGCCATCGCATCCGCCACGGCGGCGATCGCCTGGGCCGGCGTGACCTCGCCGGCGAAGTTGCACCCGAAGGCCGCCTGCACCGAGGCGCGCGTCACTGCCACGCCGGCCGCCTGGTGCGCGGCGATGGTCTCGCGCTGCGCGGCGATCTGCCCGGCGCGGTCGCGGTTCAGGTTCTTCAGCGAGAACGCCTCGGACGCCGCGACGGTTATCGAGCCATACAGCGACAGCCGATCCTGGAACCCCAGCGCACGATCCAGCCCCTGCGGGTTGAACCACAGCGCGGTGTAGGACACCCCCGCGCGCGGCGTGAATCCCGCCACCACCGCATCGGCATCCGCCCAGCCCGGCACGCGCTTCGGGCTGACGAAGGACGCCACCTGGATGCGCGGCGCGCCGGTGGCCGACAGCGCATCGATCAGCGCGATCTTGTCGGCGGTGGGCACGGGGGTGGTGGCGATCTGGAAGCCCTCGCGCGGGCCTTCCTCGGTGATGCGGACGCGCTGCGGCAGGTCGCTCATGGCGTGGGTCCTCCTGGGCTGCGGCGGAAGGCCAGGGTCAGGTTGTTGGCGGGCATGGCGGTGATGGTGGGCGGGCCGAAGCCGGCGCGTGCGGCTTCCCCCGCGACGGCCTCCAGGTCGCGCACGCCCCAGGCCGGGTCGCGGGCGCGCAGGCTGTCGTCGAACTCGGCGTTGGAGGGCGCGGTATGCGCGCCGTCGCGCTTGAAGGGGCCATACAGCACAAGCGGCGCGCCAAACGGCAGGATGCGCGCGGCGCCGCGCATCAGGCCCTCGCAGGCGGACCACGGCGCGATGTGGATCATGTTGATGCACAGCACCGCATCGGCGCGGTCCAGCGGCCAATCCGCGGCGGCATCGAGTGCCAGCGCCGGGTGGATATTCGCAACACCCGCGCACCAGGCATCGATGCTGGCGCGGGCATCGGCGTCGGGGTCGCTCGGCTGGAAGGTCAGTCCCGGGAAGGCCGGCGCGAAATGCAGTGCGTGCTCGCCGCTGCCGCTCGCCACTTCCAGCAACAGCCCGCGCGCCGGCAGGATCCCGCGCAGCACATCGAGGATGGCATCGCGGTTGCGCGCGACGGCCGGGGCTTCGCGGCGGGCATCGCTCATGGCAGCAGCCTTTCCGGCGCCAGCGCGGCATAGACGTCGCCGGAATTCGCCTCATGCGGCAGGGCGGCGATCCAGGCGGCCATGGCCGGCGCGCCGATCGGCGCCGGATGCACGAATTCCATCCCCTCGCCGAGGCACGCATTGAAGGCGCGGTAGCCGAGTGCCGCCAGCAGCACCAGGCATTCCGCCGCGACACCGCGCTGGATGGTGGTGAATTCGAAGGACAACGCGCGTGGCGGGCGCGACAGACCGCGCAGGACCGCGGCCTCGAAGCCCTCCACGTCGATCTTCACGAAAGCCGGCAGGCCATGCTGCATGGCGAGCGCATCCAGCGTGGTGACGGGCCGCGCGATCGCGCTGTCCCAGCGCTGGCCCTCCCAGCCCGCGGCGCCATCGGCGGCGGCGATGAATGCGTCGGACGCGGTCGCGACGGTGGGGTTCGCGGTATTCAGTCGTAGCATCGCCTCGCCCCGTTCGGCGCCGACCAGGGACTGCACCAGCGTCAGGCCAGGATCGCCGCGGAACAGCAGGCGCAGCGCGCGCGCGAGGCGCGGCTGCGGTTCCACCGCCACCACCCGCGCCCCCAACCGCCGGAAGGACGCGCTGCGGTCCCCGACATGCGTGCCGACATCGAAGGCGAGGTCGCCCGCGCCCAGGAAGCGGGCGTAGAATCCGTCCAGCATCGCCGCGCGCCCCGGCGCGTAGTAGGTCCGCAGCGATGCGCCGACGGCCTTCGCGAAGCCGGTCATGCCGCGCGCGCCGGCTTCAGGTCGACCAGCGGCGTGTCGTCCATGCAATCCAGACCGCGCACGGTCACGGCACCGGCGTCCACAGCCACCACATCCACCACCGATGTCGCGATCGGGTTCGGCCGGTTGGGGGAGCGCAGGGCGAAGGTGCCGCGTGCCTCGCGCCCTTTCGGCACCTGCACCAGCAGGTCGCGCCGCGCGAGATGCATCCAGTACAGCACTTCCAGCCGGTCGCCGGCGGCGATGCCACGCAGCGCGGCGCGCCAGGGCGCGTCGATCTCGATGCGGCATTCGGGACCGTCCGGCGTGCCGCGATGCGGGCATTCGGCGCGCGTCGCGAAGGGCGTGCGGATGCGGCCGATGAAGGCCAGCGTGGCGTCGGCGCGGGTGGGATCGCCACCCTCGACCTCACCCGGTCGCGTCGCATGCCAGTCGTTCACGCGAAGACGACGGCCGCGCCGGCGGCGTGTTCGGGCGGCACCATCAGCCCGCCGGGGGCCTGCACGGTCGGGATGCCGGCCAGCACCTCGCGCGCCGCCGCGCCGCCATCGGATGTGCGGACCACGATGCCTGCCATGAAGGGCGACACCGGCGCACGCACCCCCGGCAGCACATCCGGCAGCGCGGCTTCGGGCAGCACGCGCACCCGGGTTTCCATGACCTCGGCGAAGGGTCCGGCGGCGCGCGCGGCGCCGGGCAGGCGCAGCAGGAAGCCTCCCGCCGGGTCGGGTTCCACCGGCAGACCTGAGACGCGCGACAGCCGCGCCGCCGTCTCCGCCGGTTCGGCGGCGCAGAGGATGGCTTCCTCCAGCGCGACGGCCTTGTTCGCGTGGTCCATCCAGCGTTCCTGCCAGACCAGCTCCGGCGTCAGGTGGCGGATCAGCTGCACGCGGCCCTCGGGCGGGTCGGGGAAGGGCAGCCGGGCGAATTTCGCGATCGGGCCGCCGGCTTCCACCGGGCGTTCCAGCCAGGCGACGCCCGGAATGTCGATGCCCGCGGCGCGCATGCGGGCGAGGTTCGCGTCCTCGTCCGTCATCGCCAGCGCGAGGATATGCATGCCGGCATAGCGCGCGAGGAAGGTTTTGAGCGTGTTGTCGAACAGCGCGGGATCGAGGATCGCGATGAGTTCGATGTAGCCATGCTTCAGGAAGGCGCAGCGATTGCCCGACCCGTATTTCTCCACCGGCAGGTCGGGCTTCCGCCGCCCCGATTGCTGCGCGATCGGGCTCAGCGCGAAGCCGAGCCGTTCATAGGCTGCACACAAGGGCGCGAGGTCGCGCGCGGCGATACCGACATGGTCGAGGGCGACGGCGGTGTTCATGCGGGGTTCTCATACTTGTCCAGCAGCCAGGAAGCGGGTTCGGCGGCGGCCTCGGCGTGCCAGCGTTCCATCAGCGGATGCGCGCGCACGGCGGCCATGTAGGCGCGCGAGGTGGCGGTCAGCTCCGGCGCCCAGGTGATGAAGCGTGTCACCACCGGCGCATACATCGCATCCGCCAGGCCAAGCCCCGCGCCGAACAGGAAGGGGCCGCCATGGGTCGCCAGCGCCTGCGCCCAGATCGCCTCGATGCGCGCGATGTCCTCCAGCGCCTCGGGCGTGCGGCGCTGGCCGGGGAAGCTGCGGCCGATGTTCATGGGCATGGCCATGCGCAACCCGCGGAAGCCGGCATGCATCTCGCCGGCGATGGACCGCGCATGGGCGCGCGCGGCGCGGTCGGCGGGCCACAGGGATGGGTCGATCTCCGCGCAATATTCCGCGATGGCGAGGCTCTCCCACACCCGTGCACCCTTGTGCTCCAGGTAGGGCACCAGCCCGGCCGGCGTTGCCTGCTTGATGGCGTCCGTGCTGCCGCCGGCGAGCGGGATGACCACTTCCTCGACATCCAGCCCGGCCAGGTGAACGGCCAGCCAACCGCGCAGCGACCACGACGAATACCGCTTGTTGCCGATGACCAGGCGCCCGTCAGCCATGCCCGCGCCCTCCTCCCGGCGCGGCCGGACCATGGCACGGGCGGCGCGTCGGGCGAAGCCCGCGAGGTACAGGCGGCGAAGCCCGCGAGGTACAGGCGGCGAGGCCCGCCGGGCACAGGCGGCGAAGCCCGCTTGCCCAGACGCCCGCCAGGGTGTTGTTTGCCCCGGCCAGCCCGGAGCCTGCCCCCGATGAATGAACTCAGCGTGCCGCGCCCCAATTCGCTCGACGCCTATTGGATGCCCTTCTCCGACAATCGCTACTTCAAGGGCGACACCTCGCGGATGCTCGCCCGTGCCGAGGGCATGTCCTATTTCACGCCCGAAGGCCGCGAGATCCTGGACGGCACCGCCGGCCTGTGGTGCTGCAACGCCGGTCACGGCCGCCGCGAGATCACGGAAGCCATCCAGAAGCAGGCCGCGATCCTGGATTTCGCGCCGACCTTCCAGCTCGGCCACCCGATCGCCTTCGAGGCCGCCGCGCGCGTGGCCGACATGACGCCCGAGGGCATGGATCGCGTCTTCTTCACGAATTCCGGCAGCGAGAGCGCCGACACCGCGCTGAAGATTGCCCTGGCCTATCACAAGGCGCGCGGCGAACCCTCGCGCGTGCGCCTGATCGGGCGCGAGCGCGGCTATCACGGCGTGGGCTTCGGCGGCATGTCGGTCGGCGGCATTGGGCCGAACCGCAAGCAGTTCGGCGCGCTGCTGCCCTATGTGGACCATCTGCCGTCAACGCACCTGCCCGCGAAGAACGCCTTCTGCCGCGGCGAACCGCCACACGGCGTCGAAATGGCCGATGTGCTGGAAAACCTGGTGGCCCTGCACGGCGCCGAGACCATCGCCGCCGTCATGGTCGAACCCGTGGCGGGCAGCACCGGCGTGCTGGTGCCGCCGGTGGGCTACCTCAAGCGCCTGCGCGAGATCTGCGACAGGCACGGCATCCTGCTGATCTTCGACGAGGTCATCACCGGC
Source organism: Roseomonas sp. (assembly GCA_051860065.1). Lineage (GTDB taxonomy): Bacteria > Pseudomonadota > Alphaproteobacteria > Acetobacterales > Acetobacteraceae > Neoroseomonas. Next base: position 18,282 of record JBHYEQ010000013.1, on the reverse strand, counting down.
TTCGGCCGCCTCGGCACCGATTTCGGCGCCGAACGGCTCGGCGTGGTGCCGGACATCATGACCATGGCCAAGGGCCTCACGAACGCGGCCGTGCCGATGGGCGCGGTGGCGGTCCGCAACGGCATCTACGACGCCATCGTCGACGGCACCGCGGCCGGCATCGAGTTCTTCCACGGCTATACCTATTCCGGGCATCCGCTGGCCGCCGCGGCCGCCATCGCCACGCTGGAACTGCACAAGACCGAGGACCTGCCGGGCCGCGCCCGCGCCATCGAGCCCTATTGGCAGGACGCGATGCATTCCATGCGCGATGCGCCCAACGTCATCGACATCCGCGACATCGGCCTGATCGGCGGCGTCGAGCTGGCACCGCGCGCCGGCAAGCCGGGCCACCGCGCCATGGCCGTGTTCCGCCGCTGCTTCGATGCCGGCGTGCTGGTGCGCGTGACCGGCGATATCGTCGCCCTCTCGCCGCCGCTCATCATCGAGAAGCCGCATGTGGACCGCCTGGTCGGCACGCTGACCGACGCGATCCGCGCCGAAGCCGCCTGACGCCCATGGACCCGCAGGACGCCCCCGCCCTGCACCTGCTGCTGGTCGATCCGCTGGCCGGCCAGGCGGCGATCGCCCGCGGCATGCTGGCCGCGCTGGGCCATCGCGTGACGGTGGCGCATGACTGGCGCACGGCCGAGACGCTGTTGGGGCTGCACGCCTTCGACGCGGTGGCCATGGCAGTCGATACGCCCGGCCCGCAGCGCGCGCCGGCCGTGCAGGCACTGCGCGCCGGCCCGGCGCGCTGGTCGGGCCTGCCGCTGCTGGGCCTCGGCGTCGGCGTGCATCGGCGCGACGGCGCAGCGGCCCTGGCCGACGGCTTCGACGCGCTGCTGGCACGCCCCTTCACGGGCGAGGCGTTGGCCGCCGCGCTCGCGGAGGCCCGGCGCCGGCGTACGCCCCCGCCGCTGCTCGATCCCGCGCAGCGGGACGCGCTGCGCCAGTCCCACGGCCCCGCGGCCCTGGCCGCGCTGGACGAGGCCGCCATCGCGCGCGCCGCGGCCGCCATCGGGCCCCTGATGACCGAACCCGCCAGCCGCGCCGAGACCCAGGCCGCGATTGAGACTCTGGCCGAGTCGATGGAGGGCGTCGGCGCCGCCGCCCTGGCCGCACAGGCGCGCCACATGATCGCGGGCGGCCCGCGCGCCATGCGCGGCATCCAGCCCCTGCTGCAGGCCATCGTCGCCGCCCGCTTCGCCCTGCGCGCCGACAGGATGACCGCGGCCTCCGCCGACCCCATATGGGCGGCAAGCGACATATCCCCCGGAGAATCCCCGTGAGCGAAACAACGCCTGCCCCCCTTGGGCGCGGTCCCGTGCCCGTGACCGTGCTGACCGGCTACCTCGGCGCCGGCAAGACGACGCTGCTGAACCGCATCCTCACCGAGGACCACGGCAAGAAATTCGCCGTGGTCATCAACGAGTTTGGTGAGCTCGGCGTCGACAACGACCTGGTGGTCGATGCCGACGAGGAAGTCTTCGAGATGAACAACGGCTGCATCTGCTGCACCGTGCGCGGCGACCTGATCCGCATCCTGACCGGCCTGATGCGCCGGCGCGACCGCTTCGACGGAATCATCGTCGAGACCACGGGCCTCGCCGACCCCGCCCCGGTCGCGCAGACCTTCTTCGTCGACGAGGACGTGAAGCGCGCCACCAAGCTGGACGCCATCGTGACCGTGGTGGACGCGAAGCACCTGCCCGCGCGCCTGGCCGACAGCAGCGAGGCCCAGGAACAGATCGCCTTCGCCGACATCATCGTGCTGAACAAGATGGACCTGGTCAGCGCGGACGAAGCCGCCGAGGTCGAGCGCCGCATCCGTGCCATCAACCCCTATGCCGAGATCCGCCGCGCCACCAAGTCCGACGTGCCGATCTCCGCCGTGGTCGGCCGCGACGCCTTCAACCTGGAACGCATCCTGGAGCGCGAGCCGGAATTCCTCTCCGGCGAGGATGACCACGAACACGATTCCGAGGTGAACAGCGTCTCCTTCGAGGTCGACAAGCCGATCGACGCCGAACGCTTCAACGCCTGGATAACCCAGGTGCTGGCGGCGAAGGGCCAGGACCTGCTGCGGACCAAGGGCATCCTGTACTACGAGGCCGACAGCCGCCGCTTCGCCTTCCAGGCGGTCCACATGATCGCCGATGGCGACTTCATCGGCGAGGTGAAGGATGGCGACCCGAGGAAGTCCAAGATCGTCTTCATCGGCCGCGACCTGAACCGCCCCTGGCTGCGCCGCGGCTTCGAGGCCTGCCAGGCCGGCGAGGACCAGGCCAAGATCGAGGCCGAGATTGCCCGCTGGAACGTGCCGGCGGGCTGACGCGCATGACAGCCATCACCCGCCTGCGCGTCGGCGACGAGGCCTTCCTCGTCGCCGCGACCATCGAACGCTGCCCGAAATCCATGATGATCCGGGAGCTGCTGCAGAACGCGCTGGAGGCCGCCGCCGGCGCCCCGCAGGGCGACCGGCGCGTCGAGTTCTCGGCGCTCGTCGTGGGCGGCGCGCGCAAGCTCGCGATCTGGAATACCGGCCGCGGGCTGACGGCCGACGAATTGTACCGGATGTGCGACATCGCGGCCTCGATCAACAAGCAGACCGGGCTCGAAGCCAATTTCGGCATGGGGGCGAAGGTGGCTGCGCTGCCGTCGAACCAGCGTGGCCTGCGCTATCGGTCGTGCCGCGACGGCGTGGTCCATGAGGTGATCCTGGGCAAGCGGGATGGCGTCTATGGCCGCGTCCACCAGCCGGGCCCGGATGGCCGCCCGACCGAAATCGTCGAGGCCACCGCCGCCGCCCGCGCCGAGGGGCGCGCAACTGACCGGGACTGGACCGAGGTGGTTCTGCTGGGCCGGCAGGCGGACCAGGACACGGTGGCCGACCCCTATGGCGGCCAGCCCCGCAGCCGCGTCAACTGGCTGACCGATGCGATCGCCAGCCGGTTCTTCCGCTTCCCGCCGGGGATCCAGGTTGTCCTGATGCCGGGGCTGCGCCCGGGCCAGGCAGCGGCACGCGTGCTGCACGGGACGGAGCGTCGGATCGCCGCCCTGCCGCACCATGAACGTATCGTGCTGCCGGGCGGCATCGCGATCCACTATGCCTACGATCCGCCGGATGACGACCGGCCCGCGGCGAAGGCAGGACGGCCCGGCCGCCCGGCCGATGGCATGGCCGCCATCACCTTCCGCGACGAGATCTACAACCTGCTGCGCGGTCCGCTGTGGCGCCGCGAGGCGCCGAGCTTCGGCATCGCCACGGGCGCCAGCCACGTCTGCCTGGTCATCGAATTGCCGGCGACCTACCCGGTGCAACTCGAAGGGTATCGCGAGTTCCTGCGCTACCGCGCCGACATGCAGCGCCAGCTGCGATTGCTCGACTTCGCCGCGCTTGCGGCCGAGCACTTCCCCGCCTGGCTGAAGGAGATGCTGGACCGCAATTCGCCCTCCGCGAGTCTGGTGGTGGATGCGCGGTTCGCCATGGAGGACCTGCTGCGCGAGCTCGGCGTCACGCGGCAGCGCAGCATGCGCCTTGTCCCGGCCGAGCCAAGCCCTGCCGAGCCCAAGCCGGCCGCCGCCCCGGCCACCGGCGATGACACGCCCCCCCCTGCCAAGGCCGAGGACGACCCCGCGGCGCCGCCGCGGACCGCGCTCGAGACGGCGCCGGATATCTTCCTGCTGCGCGAGGCGGCCGAGATCGCCGATGGCGGCCTCGAGCACCGCGCCGCCTGCTACTATCCGGAGAGCCACCAGCTGCATGTGAACATGGGCTATCCGGCCATCGAGAGCCTGGCGCGGATGCTGTCCGGTGCCGAAGCCGGCGAGCCGATCGCCCCGGCGGCGCTGGTGGTTGCGGAACGCTTCACCGTGATGCGCATCGGCCGCGCCCTGGTGCATGCGCTGGCCAAGCGCGGCCGCCCGCGGGAATGGAACGAGGTCCAGTTGCGGACCCTGTTCTCGCGCGAATGCCTGACGCTGGCGGCGGATGACGTGCGTGCCGGCCTGGCCGAGGCGCGCGATGCCTACCGTGAGGCCGTGGCGATGCCGGGCAGGGATGCGTGATGCGCCGCGCATGCCCATGGCCCCCGCGCCCGCCCCGCGCCATACAGGGCGCATGACGAGGACCAAGCCATGAGCGACACCACCGCCGACTTCCTGCTCGACACGCGCGGCCGCGCGCAGGACCTCGGCGCCTGGGTGGTCGGCGTCGCCTTCGGGCGGGAGGGTGGGTCCTGCATGTTCGCCCTCGGCGACGGCACGGTGCGCCTGGCGCCGGATTGGCGCAGCGTGGCGGTGCATGACGGCGGCTGCCTGGCCATCGCGGCCGATGCGAAGGACGGCGTCATAACGGGCGGCGATGATGGCCGGCTGATGCGCGTGGCGCCCGACGGCACGGCCGTCGAAGTGGCGACATACGGCAGCAAATGGGTGGATCACGTCGCGGCGCATGAATCCGGCCTGCGCGCTGCCGCGGTCGGCAAGGCGGTGCACCTGCTGGATGGCAAGGGCGCGGCGCTGAAATCGCTGGCGCATCCCTCCACCGTCACCGGCATCGCCTTCGACGCCAAGGGCAAGCGCATCGCGGCGTCGCACTACAATGGCGCGTCGCTGTGGTTCGTGGCCGCCAAGGACGGCACGCCGCGCGTGCTGGAATGGAAGGGCAGCCATACCGGCGTGCTGCTCACCCCGGACGGCACGCATGTGGTGACGTCCATGCAGGAGAACACGCTGCATGGCTGGCGCCTGGCCGATGGACAACACATGCGGATGGCCGGCTACCCGGCCAAGACGCGGTCCTTCGGCTTCACCGCCAAGGGGCGCTGGCTGGCGACGGCCGGGGCGGATTGCGTGGTGCTCTGGCCCTTCTTCGGCGGCGGGCCGATGGGCAAGGCGCCGACCGAACTGGCCGGCGGCGATGGCGTGCTCTGCACTATGGTGGCCTGCCACCCGACGCAGGAAGTGGTGGCGGCGGGCTTCGGGGATGGGCTGGTGCTGATCGCCGAGGTCGCCTCCGGCCGCGTCGTGCCGGTGGCGGCACCGCGCGGGTCGGCGGTCTCGGCGCTGGCGTGGGATGGTGTCGGCGGGCAGCTCGCCTTCGGCACGGAAGCGGGCTTCGCCGGCCTGGTGGACCTGACCGCACGATGACCGCGCCGATCCTGGAGACCCCGCGCATCCGCATCCCGCGCCTGGGCCTGGGCACCTGGCCGATGCGCGGCGCCGAGGCACAGCAGGCGGTCGAGGGCGCGCTCGCCATGGGCTATCGCCACCTCGACACCGCCGCCATGTATGGCAACGAGGAAGCGGTGGGTGCCGGCATTGCCGCGTCCGGCCTGCGGCGCGGCGAGGTGTTCGTCACCACCAAGGTCTGGTGGACCGAACTGGCGCCCGACGCGCTGCGCGCCTCGGCGGAGGCGTCGCTGAAGCGCCTCGGCCTGCGGCATGCGGACCTGATCCTGGTGCATTGGCCGGCGCGCGACATGGACCTGCCGGCGACGCTCGGCGCCCTGGCGAAGCTGCGGCAGGATGGGCTGGCGCGCGCCGTCGGCGTGTCGAACTTCCCGGCAGGGCTGCTGGAACACGCCATCGCGCTCGACATCGCGCCGATCGCCGCGCTGCAGGTCGAGGCACACGTCAACCTCTGGCAGGATCGCCTGGCATCGCTATGCCGGCGGCATGATGTCGCGCTGATCGCCTATGCGCCGACCGCCAAGGGCCAGGTCGACCAGGACCCGGTGATGCGCGCCGTCGCCGTGAAGCATGCAGCGACCCCGGTGCAGGTCGCGCTCGCCTGGCTGCTCGCGCAGGATGGCGTCGTCGCCATTCCGAAATCTGCCAGCCCGGAGCGGCAGCGGGAAAACCTCGCCGCCGCCGCGCTGCGGCTGGATGGCGAAGACATCGCGGCGATTGGCCGGCTGCCCAAGGACCGGCGGCTGGTGAACCCGGACTTCGCGCCGGACTGGGCGGCGTGACCCGCCCCGGGGGGCATCCCAAGCGGGCAGCCCGGGGGTGGCAGCCCCCCGCCCGCCCATGCTTGATTGCCGCCATCCAGACGCAGGAGCGACGATGATGGCCGAACCCGACGACGACGACGACTTCGACCTCGGCATCAGCCTCGAATCCGTGGCCGCCATCGTCGATGCCGCCCGCGCCGTGCAGGAAAGCGAGGAAAGCGGCGCTGACGACCGCGAGGACGAGGACGAGGAAGGCCTCGACGCCGAGGACGACGAGAACATGGATGAGGACGCCCTGCGCGCCTTCATCGCCGACCTGAACGAGGACGAGCAGGCGTCGTTGATCGCCCTCGCCTGGGTCGGCCGGGGCGACTATGCCGCCCCGGAATTCGAGGAAGCCCGCACCTTGGCGAAGGAACGCAACATCCGCGACGCGGCGGAATACCTGCTCGGCATCGACCTGCTGGGGGACATGCTGGAGGAAGGCCTCGCGGAACTCGGCCTGTCGCTCGAGGATGCGGACGGCTCGTGAACCGCGCCGCGCTGCTTGCCCTGCTGGCGGTGCTGGGCTGCTCGGCGCGCGATTCGCAGCGTGCGGAGGATGGGCGCGAGCAGCTGGTCGGCCTGCGCGCGGACGACCTGCGCCTGTGCGCCGGCGTGCCGAACCTGACCGCGCAATCCGCCGGCGGGGAATTCTGGACCTATGACCGCGCCCCGCCGGCGTCCGGCGTCTCGGCGCCGGTGCCGGTGATCGGCGGGTCGCTGTCGGTCTCGGCGGGGTCGACCTGCCGGGTGACCTTCCAGCTGGTGGACCAGCGCGTCACGCGCGTGGGCTATGCCGCGGCGTCCGACCTGCCGCTGTCGCAGAACGCCGCCTGCGCGCCGGTGGTGCAGGGCTGCCTGCGCCTGGTCGAGGAAGGCGCGGTCAGGCGCGAATAGGCCCCGCCGGAAGCCCGGCGATCTCGCGGATCAGCTTGCGCTTCACCGCCACGCCGAAACTCTCGAAATCTTCCGCGACGATCATGAAGTGGCCGGCCCCGCCGATCACGTTCTCGCGGTAGTAGTCGTCGAGCGGCACCGGCGGCAGGCGGCCGAAGGTCGGGCGGTCGTTGATGATGGGCAACCCGTTGATGGTGATGCCTTCCGCCACCGCGGCATCGCGCTGCTGGTCGGCCGGCGGGCCGGAATTGTTCACGCCGTCGCCGGAGACGTCGATCACCTTGCGCGTGGCCTCCCAGGGGCATTCCTCCATCACCTGGCGCGAATGGCGGATGGCGCCGGAAATGGAGGTCCAGGACAGCGAGGCCCGCGGTGCGCCGGCAAGCTCCGCCCCCCAGGCATCGGCATCGGCCTGCGTCGCGATCCGCCGCCACGGGATGACGGTTCGCTGGTACTCGATGCCGGCCCATTCGACATAGGCGATGCCGACCGCGCCGATCATGCCGCCGCGGATGGCGGCCACCACCACCGGGTCCGCCACCGCGACGCGATACCCTTCGCGCTGCAACCGCGCCTCGTCCTCGTCGATCGACCGCGAGACATCGACGGCCAGGACCAGCGAGACGTCGATGGCCTCCTCCGCCCGCACGGGGCGAAACCCTGCCGCGACTCCGGCGGCTGCCAGAAGTGTCCTGCGAAGCATCGGCGGCTCCGTGGCTCGACGCCACATGGTGGCGCCGCGCCGCGGCCGAATACAACTGTTCCGTGAGACGACTACAGGTTCGTGAGAACCACCCCGGCGGCGCGGCGGGCGTCGTCCTCGCTCATGTAGGGGTGCATGGGCAGGGACAGGACCTGGCCGGACAGCGCATCGCTGACCGGCAGCGGCGGGGGGCCGTTGCCGCCGATGGAGGCCGCATGCGCTTGGGCATAGGCCGGCTGCCGGTGCAGCGGCTTGGGGTAGTAGATGCCGCTGCCGACCTGCGCGGCCGTCAGCGCCGCCTGCACCCGCGCGCGCGCCGCAGCATCGGGCAGGCGGATCGTGTACAGGCCGTAGGCGTTCTCCGCGCCCTCGGCCGCCACCTGGATGCCGACGCTGCCGGCCAGCGCCGCGTCATAGGCCGCGCCGAGACGCCGGCGCTGGGCGATCTCATCCTCCAGCAGAGTCATCTTGGCGCACAGGATGGTGGCCTGGAGCGTGTCGATGCGCCCGTTCATCCCGGTGCGCTCGACTTCGTAGCGGGTCTTGCCTTCGCCATGCGTGCGCAGCATCCGGTAGAGGTCCGCCCGGTCGGCATCGTCGGTCAGCAGCGCGCCGGCATCGCCATAGGCACCGAGCGTCTTGGTCGGGTAGAAGGACAGTGCCGCGGCATGGCCCCAGCGGCCCAGGCGCTGGCCGTGCAGCGAGGCACCGAAGGCCTGCGCGGCATCGTCCAGCGCGAACATCTGCTCGGCGGCGCAGATCGCCTCGATGGCGCGCCAATCCGCCGGCAGGCCGAACAGGTCGACGCCCACCACCGCGCGCGGGCGCAGCCTGCCGTCGCGCTTCACCAGCGCGATGCGGCGTTCGAGGTCGGCGGTGTCGATGTTGAAGGTCTCGGCCTCGACATCCACGAAGACCGGCGTGGCGCCCAGCACGAGGGGCACCTCGGCCGTGGCGGTGTATGTGAAGGCCGGCAGGAAGACTGCGTCGCCCGGCCCCACGCCCTCGGCCATCATCGCGATCTGCAGCGCGTCGGTGCCGGAAGAGACGCCCACCGCATGCGCGCAGCCGGTGAAGCGCGCCAGCATGCCCTCCAGCTCCGCCACCTCGGGGCCGTTGATGAAGCGGCCGCTGTCGAGCACGGCGGCGATGCGGCGATCCAGCTCGGGGCGGATCAGCGCCTGCTGCGCCTTCACGTCGAACAGGGCGATGGGGCTGTCGGTCATGCGGGCTGTGCCTTCGTGGTGTCGCGATGCGCGGGGCCAGGCGGCGGCCCCGGCAGCCGCGGCGGCGGTCTTACCGCCCTTCGCCGCGTCGCGCGAAATCACCCTTCTTGTCCGCGTGCAACGCTGAATCCTGGATGGCGCGTCATGCCGCCGCAACCCGGGCGGCGGCCCGGCGTTCATGGACTGACATGGACACGACGCGCGCCCCGAAGGCGCGTGGCGGCGTCCGGCAGGAGGACACAGGATGAAGATCGCGACCGCCATCGTGGCCCTTGGGCTCGCCGCCTCGCCCTTTGCGGCATCGGCCCAGGCTCCGGCCACCGCCACGCCGGTGACCCAGGTGCAGACCACCAGCGACCTCGCCGCCGTCTGCGACCCCGGCTGGGGCGGCGTGTCGCGGCTCGAGGCGATCGCCTATTGCCAGGGCTTCCTGACCAGCTTCGGCCAGCATCACGCCCTGCTGTACCCGCGCGGCGGTGCCCGGCAGCCGCTGTTCTGCCTGCCGAACCCGAGCCCGACCATCGCGCAATCCGGCGTCGCCTTCGCCGCCTGGGCGCGCCAGAACCCCAGCCACGGCAGCGAGCCGGCGCTGGATGGCCTGCTGCGCTGGGCGCAGGCGACCTACCCCTGCACCCCCGCCGCCACGCGCCGCACGCGCTGAGCCACAGGAGATGATCATGCGTTCATACCGTCTCGCGATGGTCGTCGTCGGCGGCCTGGCCCTGTCCGGCTGTGCCGGCGGCCTGACCCCCACGCAGCAGAATGTCGGCATCGGTGCCCTGGGCGGCGCCGCCGTCGGCGGGCTGGCCGGGTCCTTCAGCGGCAATGCCGGGCTTGGCGCGCTGATCGGCGCGGGCATCGGCGGCGTCGGCGGCTATGTCTACGACCAGTCACAGCAGCAGCAGCGTTATCGCGGCCCGCGGCAGCGCGGCTACCAGTACTAGATCAGCCGCCGATCGCCGGCGCTCGCGTCGCGCGATCCAGGCTGAAGGCCCCGCGAGCGCCGCCTGCGCGAACGTCGCGCAGGCGGTGTCTCATGACTGACCGGCGGCTTTGCCCGGTCCGGCGGCGGTCGTGCCGTCAGGCGCGTGCTCGAATTCCGGCACCAGCCGGCCGAGCTGCGCCAGCGCGGCGCGCGGGTTGCCGCCCCTCGATGCGCCGGCGATCTCGTCGATGGCGCGCCCGACCAGCGCGGCATCCGCGGTGCGCGGCGTCGCCACCAGCAGGCCGGGATAGGCGGTCGGGCTGGGCGCTTCCTTGCCGTGGAACAATTCCTCGAACAGCTTTTCACCCGGGCGCAGGCCGGTGAACCGGATCTCGACATCCTGGTCGGGGCGCAACCCGGCCAGGCGGATCATGCGGCGCGCCAGTTCGACGATCTTCACCGCCTCCCCCATGTCGAGCACGAAGATGCCGCCCTCGGCCAATTCGGGGGGCATGTTCTCGGGGTCCGTCGTGCCGACGACGCTGGCCTGCAGCACCAGGCCCACCGCCTCGCGCACCGTCATGAAGTACCGGCGCATGTCGGGGTGGGTGACGGTCAGCGGGCCGCCGCGTTCGAGCTGCCGGCGGAACAGCGGCACGACGGAGCCGGTCGACCCCAGCACATTGCCGAAGCGCACGGTGATGCAGCGCATGCCGCCACTGGCGGCACGGGCTTCGACATCCAGCCCCTGGCAATACATCTCGGCCAGCCGCTTCGACGCGCCCATCACGGACGTCGGGTTCACCGCCTTGTCGGTCGAGATGAACACCATCGCCGTGGTGCCCACCGCGCGCGCGGCATCGGCCACGATGCGCGTGCCGAGCGCATTCGTCAGCAGCCCCTCCAGCGGGTCGTTCTCGACCATGGGCACATGCTTCAGCGCGGCGGCGTGGAAGACCAGTTCGGGGCGGATCTCCTCGAACAGCCGCCGGATGCGCGCTTCGTCGCGCACATCGGCCAGCACGGCGCGGCGCGGCACCTGCGGGTGCTTCTCCCGCAGTTCGAGGTCGATCTCGTAGAGCACGTATTCGCCGTGATCGAGCAAGGTCAGGCTGGACGGGCCGAGTGCGGCCACCTGCCGCGCCAATTCGCCGCCGATGGTGCCGCCCGCGCCGGTGACCAGCACGCGCCGCCCCTGCACCAGCCGCGCCATGCCCTCCCGGTCCAGCGGCACCTGCGGGCGGTCGAGCAGGTCCTCGATGGAAACCGGGCGCAGTTCGACACGCTGGGTGTCCTCGCCGGCCGGGGCCAGGGTGGTGGGCGCTGGGGCCCGGCGCACCGGCACGCCATGGCGGTCGGCGGCGTCCAGCACGCCCTCCAGCGCCGGGCCGGACAGGCCCGAGGCCAGCACCAGCACCGACGGCAATCGGCCTTCCGCGCTCAGCGAATCGAGCACGGTCTCGGTGTCCTCGACCGTGCCGAGGATCGGCGTGCCCTGCATCCGTCGCCCGGCCTGGCGCGCACGCAGGGATAGGATACCCGTCACGCGATACGGCGCGCGCCGGTCATGCGCCAGCGCACGCAGGAACACATCGGTGCCCTCCGCCGCGCCGACCAGCAGCACGTTCTGCGCATCCGGGGCGGCGTCGCTGGCATGACGCGCGGCCTGGACCAGCGCGGCGACTCGCCCACCCACCAGCAGCACCGCCAGCGCCGCGGCGTGCACGACCGGGAACGCCGGGTTGGGCGGCCGCCAGGCGCCCAGCAGCTGCAGCCCGATCGCGAAGATCACCGCGGCCAGCACCGCCGCCGCGCCCACGGCCAGCAGGTCGCGCAGCCCGGCGAATCGCCAATATTGCAGCGGCAGGCGCAGCGGCGCGCCGGCCAGCGCCAGGGCCAGCACCGCGCCGGGCAGAGCGCCGGCCCACCACCATGCCGGCGGCCAGGCACCGGGCGCGGCCGCCCAGACCGCCGCCGGCAAGGCAGCCAGCGCCAGCAGGCTGTCGAGCGCCAGGTTCAGGACGACGCGATGCGAGGGGCCACGGGCCATGCAGGGGCTATAGACCACGTTCGGGGCGGGCGGAATCGCGGATCGGGGCCGGGGCGACGCGGCGCCGGGTGGCCCATGCGGCCGATGGCTTGCTCCGGACGCCATTCGCGTGCCGGATGGCGCCGACTGCATCGCGTGCCTGCCGGCACGCCAATGAATCGCGTGCTGCCCGCACGACTTGAATCGCGTGCTGCTCGCACGACCCGCATCGCGTGCTGCCCGCACGACCCGGAGGAACGCCATGGACCCGCTTTCACACCCTACCCTGCCCGCGGGCATCCGCGCCCGCCGCATCGAGGGCATCAACGGCCTGACCATGCACATGCTGGAAGCCGGCGAGGCCGGGCGGCCCGTCCTGCTGCTGCTGCATGGCTTCCCGGAGCTGGCCTATTCCTGGCGCCGCGTGATGCTGCCGCTGGCCGAGGCCGGCTACCACGTCATCGCGCCGGACCAGCGCGGCTATGGCCGCACCACGGGCTGGTCGGACGCCTACGACACCGACCTGCGCGACTTCTCGCTGTTCACGCTGATCCGCGACCAGCTGTCGCTGCTGAAGGCGCTGGACATCGCGCAGGTTCATGCGGTGATCGGGCATGATTTCGGATCGCCCGTAGCGGCGCATTGCGCGCTGGTGCGCCCCGACATGTTCCGCCGCGTCGCGCTGATGAGCGCACCCTTCGCCGGGCCGCCGGCGCTGGGGTCGTCGATGCGCGCGCCGGCGCGCGACATCGCGGAGGACCTGGCCGCGCTGCCGCGCCCGCGCAAGCATTACCACTGGTACTACGCCACGCGCCCGGCCAATGGCGACATCATGGCCGCGCCGCAGGGCCTGCCGGCCTTCATCCGCGCCTATTACCACCACAAGTCGGGCGACTGGGCCGGCAACGACGTGCATCCGCTGGCCGGCTGGACGGCGCAGGAACTGGCGAAGCTGCCGACCTACTACGTGATGGACCTGGCCGAGACCATGCCGCAGACCGTGGCGCACGAGATGCCCGACGCCGCGACCATCGCCGCCTGCACCTGGCTGACCGAGGACGAGCTCGCCGTCTACGCGCAGGAATACGGCCGCACCGGCTTCCAGGGTGGGCTGAATTGGTACCGCACGCGCTTCACCGGCACGAATGCCGAGATGGAGGCCTTCGCCGGCAAGCGGATCGAGGTGCCAGCGACCTTCATCGGCGGCGCGCGCGACTGGGGCGTGCAACAGGCGCCCGGCGCGCTGGAGAAGATGGCGCGCGAGGCAACGGCGGATTGGCGCGGCACCCATTCCGTGCCGGGTGCGGGCCACTGGGTCCAGCAGGAGCGTCCGGCCGAGACCGTGGCGCTGCTGCTGGACTTCCTGCGCGGTTAGGCGGCGGCGCGGATGGCCGCCGCCAGCACATCCTCGCTGACCCCGCCCGAGAAGCCCTGGAAGTTCTTCTCGAACAGCCCGACCAGGTTCTGCGCCGTGCGGTCATAGGCCGCCTTGTCGGCCCAGCCCTCGCGCGGGTTCAGCACGGTGGACGGAATGCCCGGCACGGCCTTGGGCATCATCAGCCCGAAGAACGGGTCGGGGGTGAATTCGGCCTGCGCCAGCGAGCCATCCAGCGCGGCGCGCAGCAGCGCCCGCGTCACCTGGATCGACATGCGCTTGCCGGTGCCATAGGCGCCGCCCGTCCAGCCGGTGTTGACCAGCCAGCAATCGGCGCCGTGCTTCGAGATCAGCTCCGACAGCATCCGCCCGTACACTTCCGGGTGACGCGGCAGGAAGGGCGCGCCGAAGCAGGTCGAGAAGGTCGCCTGCGGTTCCTTGCCCATGCCTTTCTCGGTGCCCGCGACGCGCGCGGTGTAGCCCGACAGGAAGTGGTACATCGCCTGCGCGGCCGACAGCTTGCTGATCGGCGGCAGCACGCCGAAGGCATCGGCGGTCAGCATCACCACGTTCTTCGGCAGCCCCGCCGTGCCGGGCGACACCACGTTCGGGATGTAGTCGATCGGGTAGCAGGACCTGGTGTTCTCGGTCAGCGACCCGTCATCGAGGTCGAGCTTCCCATCGGCATCCGCCACCACGTTCTCGAGCACGGCGCCGAAGCGGTGGGAGGCGTCCCATATCTGCGGCTCGGCCTCGCGCGACAGGCGGATCACCTTGGCGTAGCAGCCGCCCTCGAAGTTGAAGACGCCGGCATCGGACCAGCCGTGCTCATCGTCGCCGATCAGCGCGCGCTCGGGGTCGCTGCTCAGTGTCGTCTTGCCGGTGCCCGACAGGCCGAAGAAGAGCGCGACATCGCCCTTCGCGCCCACATTGGCGCTGCAATGCATCGGAAGCACGCCGCGCTCGGGCAGCAGCCAGTTCATCACGGTGAAGATGCTTTTCTTGATCTCACCGGCATAGGACGTGCCGGCGATCAGGATGGTGCGCGTGGCCAGCGACAGCGCGATGACCGTGCTGCTGCGGCAGCCATCCGTGGCCGGGTCGGCCTCGAAGTCCGGGGCGTGGATGATGGTCCAGTCGGGCGCGAAGCCGTCAAGCGCGCCGCGCTCCGGGCGGATGAACATGTTGCGTGCAAACAGCGCGTGCCAGGCGCTGGGCGTCACCAGCCGCACGCGGATGCGGTGCGCGGGGTCGGCGCCGGCATGCAAGTCCTGGGTGAACAGCTCGGGCTTCTGCGACAGATAGGCGCGCACCTTGGCCGCCAGCGCGGTGAACTTCTCGGCCGGCATGGCCTGGTTGATCTTGCCCCACCAGACCGCATCGCGCGTCTCGGGCTCGTCCACCACGAACTTGTCCTGCACGGACCGCCCGGTGTGCGCGCCAGTCACGGCAATGAAGGCGCCATCGGCGGACAGGCGGCCTTCCCCGCGGCGCAGCGCCTGCTGCACCAGGGCAGGGGCGGTCAGGTTGGCATGGACATCGCCGCGCGCGGCCACGCCGGTGCCGGCGAGCGCAGACTCGGGGGAAGACATTGTTGACCAACTCTCCTGGACGTCGCGTTGCAGTTCGGTGACCGCGGCGTGTCGGCGATGGCCGCGGCGGAATTGCGGCGAAGCCTGCCGCGTTTCAGCCGGGCGGCGTGGACCGCGCCCGTCCCTCCCGTGCCGCGCGGATCAGACCCGCACGGACGCCCTCCGCATCGCTTACCGGAGTTAAGAAAGCAAGACGAACCGACTGGTTACCATCCGAAAGGTCGCAACCATCCACATCGACCGCCACCAGCCGCCACGCGCCTGGCCCGGCGCCAAGCAACCCCTGGGCGATGGCGGCGAGGGCATCGGCGTGGTCGTCATTCACATGCGCGATGATGTCGGCCTCCGCCGCCAGCACCGCCGCGACCGCATCGGGGTCGGGTGCCAATTCCCCGGCCTTGATCCGCTCCGCCCGGGCGAACCCGCCGACATGCAGCGCCGCGCCGATTCGCACCCGCCACAGGCCGAAATCGCCGAAATCCGCATACATCGCCGCATAGGGGTGGCGCCCCAGCCAACGGGCCTTCAGCGCGGGGGCGTCATCCTCCGGCACCTGTTCCGCCAGCCCGGTGACCGTCACGCGCGGGGCGGTCTGCGGGTTCGGCCCGTCCGGCACGCCGGTGAACAGCAGGGCGCAGCGCGGGTCCGCTGCCAATTGCCGCGTATGTTCCGACAGGGTGGACAGCAGCAGCAGCGGCGACAGGTCCGGCGCCGGCGCCGGCGTGACCAGGGCGGTGAAGGGCTGCCCGCCCGCCGCGGTGGCCAGCGTCGCCGCCGTCGCGCCGCGGATCAGGCCCCGGGCTTCGCGAATACCTTGTTCCGACGACATGTCACCCTCCGGCCCGTCTCGTGCCACAATCGGGCGCGAAACTGGCGCTGCCCCTCGCGCCACGCAACCTATGGCGGGCGGCCCTCGCCCCAGAGACAGGATCCATGGCCCAGACCATCGCCCTCGTGGATGACGACCGCAACATCCTCACCAGCGTGCAGATGACGCTGGAGCAGGAAGGCTACACCGTTCGCACCTTCACCGATGGCGAGAGCGCCCTGCAGGGCCTGATGGCCAAGCCCGCCGACCTCGCGGTGCTCGACATCAAGATGCCGCGCATGGATGGCATGGAGCTGCTGCAACGCCTTCGCCAACGGTCGAACATGCCGGTCGTCTTCCTCACCTCCAAGGACGAGGAAGTGGACGAACTCATGGGCCTGCGCCTGGGTGCGGACGACTACATCACCAAGCCCTTCAGCCAGCGCCTGCTGCTGGAACGCATCCGCGCCCTGCTGCGCCGCAACGAGGCATCGCGCGCCGAGGGCTCCGGCGCACCGCCCGGCGGCGTCATTGCCCGCGGCGACCTGGTGCTGGACGAGACCAAGCACACCTGCGTCTGGAAGGGCGGCCAGGTGCAGCTGACCGTCACCGAATTCCTGCTGGTCAAGGCGCTGGCCGTGCGCCCTGGCATGGTCAAGAACCGCGACCAGCTGATCGACGCCGCCTATGGCGAGAATATCTACGTCGACGACCGCACCATCGACAGCCACGTGAAGCGCATCCGCAAGAAGTTCCGCCAAGTGGATGGCGAGTTCGACCAGATCGAGACGCTCTACGGCATCGGGTATCGCTACAAGGAGGCGTGATGCGCATGACCGCGCCGCCGGCCCGCACCGATGCCTGACGACGGCGCCGCGCGCGTGCAGGGCCGCGCGACCGGCGCGTCCTCGGTCGCGACGCCGCGCCCGCCGCGCCGCCGCTTCTCGCCACTGCTGCGCCGCATTCTGCTGGTGAATGCCGTGCCGCCGGCGCTGCTGGCGGCCTCGCTTCTCTACCTCGACCAGTACCAGAACGGGCTGCTGGCCGCCGAAGTGGAATCCCTCCGCACCCAGGCGCGCATCTACGCCGGCGGCATCGCCGAGGCCGCCACGCGCCTCGAAGGCGATCGCGTGATCCTGGTGCCCGAGGCCGCGCGCCCGCTGCTGCGCCGCCTGGTCGAACCCTCCCCCAACACCCAGGCGCGGCTGTTCGACAATACCGGCCTGATGGTCGCCGATAGCCGCGTGCGCGAAGGCCCCGGCGGCGCGGTCGTCACCGAACCCCTGCCGCCGCCCGAACCGCGCGGCGCGCTCACCTCGACCGTCGCCGGCGTCTACGACCGCCTGGCGAACGTGCTGCCCTCGGGCCTGCGCGGCGGCACCGGCGGCACCGGCGTCAATGTCGATGTCGGCCCGGAAGCACCCGACTTCGACTGGCAGCCCGACCTCGGCCCCGATCGCCGGGAGGAACTGCGCCTGGCGCTGGAAGGCGGCGTGCGCCCGTACATCCGCCGCACCGGCGATGGCCGCCTGCTGGTCAGCGTGGCCGAACCCGCACGCCGCGGCGGGCAGTCGGTCGGCATCGTGCTGCTCACGCGCGAAGCGCGCGAGGTCGACGAACGCCTGTTCCAGATCCGCGCCTCCGTGCTGCTGCTGTTCGGGACGGCGCTGTTGCTGACGGTGATGCTGTCCTTCTACCTGGCGCGCACCATCGCCACCCCGATGCTCGACCTGGCCCGCGCCACGCAACGCATCCGCGAGGGCGAAGGCCGCGAGCAATCCGTCCCCGAACCCCTGCTGGCCCGCAACGACGAGATCGGTACGCTGGCGCGCGACCTGCAGAATTCCGCCCGCGCGCTCTGGGCGCGCATCGACGCCAATGAACGCTTCGCCGCCGATGTGGCGCACGAACTGCGCAACCCGCTGACCAGCGTGCGATCCGCGCTGGAAACCCTGCGCCGGGTCGAAAACCCCGACAGCCGCAACCGCCTGCTCGCGATCATCGCCGAGGACGCCGTCCGCATGGACCGGCTGATCGGCGACATCTCCGATTCCTCGCGCGTCGATGCGGAGCTCTCCCGCACCATCTCCGCCCCCGTCGACATCGCGCCGATCCTGCTCGCGCTGTCCGACCTGCACGCCGCGACCCGCAAGGAGGACGACCCGCAGGTGACGCTCGAAGCACCGTCAGGCCCGATGGTCGTGCGCGGCGTCGAAGGCCGCATCGTCCAGGTGTTCCGCAACCTGCTCGGCAATGCGCTGTCCTTCAGCCCGGCCCGCGGCCGCGTCTGGGTGCGCGCCCGCCCGATCGGCTCCATGGTCGAAGTCGCCATCGAGGACGAAGGCCCCGGCATCCCAGAACAGAAGCTCGAGAGCATCTTCGAACGCTTCTACTCCGAACGCCCTAGCGGCGAACGCTTCGGCCAACACTCCGGCCTCGGCCTGTCGATCAGCAAACAGATCGTCGAAGGCCTGCGCGGCACGATCTCAGCCGAAAACCGCCGCGACACCACCGGCACCATCACCGGCGCCCGCTTCGTGGTGCGGCTGCCGGGCGGGTGAGGGCGTAGCGGGAGGGCTCTGCCCTCCCGAACCCTCCCGCCGGGGGCATACGTGCCCCCGGACCCGCGTGAACGTAAGGGCAGGTTTGGAGGAGGGGCTCGCCGGTGCGCCTTGCACGACGCGCG
>JBHYEQ010000012.1:0-179610 GCA_051860065.1 Roseomonas sp. | reverse complement strand
GCCTCGCCCCCGTCACCAACAGCGGAAGCGAATCAGATCAGACCGCGCCGCGGCCAGGGGTTTTTCGAGGCGTCCAAGTGTGCACGGCGGCGCGATGTGGTTTGTCTCGCGGCCAGCCAGAGCCGCGGCCGATCCACGGGGGTCGCACGGCCGCGGGTATTTGGACCACCCTAATGCCCAACCGACGCTACGTTTTCGTGCTCGGTGAAATGCAAGAGACCCTTGGGCTCCGCAGCCAATGATGCCGATCTGCGCGAGGGCAAGACAGCAACAACATGATCGCACCCTTCGCTTGGCTTCGCGCACGGACCGAGCGAATGGTCGGTAGCGCGCACATCTGCGCGCTACCCCGCTGAGGGGCTCGGGCTGGTAGCACCCGGATCATCGGGTGCGGACCAGGAGCCCGACCATGACAAGGCTTTCCGATACCCAGCGCGTAATCCTGAGCAGGGCGGCGCAGCACGATGCGCTGTTCGCCAACCCCCCGCGCTCACCCCCGGTCCCGTCGAAGCGCGGCTTGCGGACGGTTGGGGGCCGTTCGCGCTGTAACCCTGGATTTCCTTAGGGTTCAGGGTCTGGTGGGGGATGGCTGGAAATGGCTATCTGGCGGACAGGGAGGGATTCGAACCCTCGATACGCTTTTGACGTATACGCACTTTCCAGGCGCGCGCCTTCGACCGCTCGGCCACCTGTCCGGAGGGCGCGGACCATAGTCACGCCCCGGCCGCCGCGCAACCCACGGCCGGGGCGAAAACCGCATCAGTCGGCAAACTGCCCCGCCGCCTGGATCAGCGGCCGCCACTTCGCGATATCCGCCTGCCAGAACTCCCGATGCGCCTGCGGCGTCGCGCGCGCCACCGGCACCGGCGCGGTGCCCAGGTCGGCGAATCGCCGCGCGATCCCCTCATCCTGCAGCGCCTTCAGCAGCGCCTGGTTCAACCGCGCGACGATCGGCGCCGGCGTCGCCCGCGGCGCGTACAGCCCGTGCCACACGCTCACCTCGAAGCCCGCCAGGCCGCCCTGCGCGGCGGTCGGCAGGTCAGGCAGCGCGCCGATCCGCTCGGGCGTCGTCACCGCGAAGGCGCGCACCGTGCCGGCGCGGATGTGCTCGGTCGTGTTGGTGGTCTGGTCGCACATCAGGTCCACCGTGCCGGCCACCAGGTCGTTCATCGCAGGGCCCGTGCCGCGGTAGGGCACCGTGGTCATGCGCGTATCCACCGCCTTCATCAGCAGCAGCCCGCACAGGTGGCTGGCCGCGCCAATGCCGGCATTGGCGTAGTTCAGCGCCTCGCCCCGCTGGCGGATCAGCGCCACCAGCTCGGCCAGGCTGGTCGCCTCGATGTTGCGGCGCGCGATCAGCGTCATCGGCACCTCGGTCACCAGGCCCAGCGTCTCAAAGCCGTTGATCGCGTCATAGGCCAGGCGGCGATACAGCGTCGGGATGGTCGCCATGCCGATGTGGTGCAGCAGGATGGTGTGGCCATCGGGCCGCGCATTCGCCACCCGCTGCGCGCCCAGCGTGCCGCCGGCGCCGCCGACATTCTCGACCACCACGGGCTGGCCCAGGTCGGCGCTCATGGCCTGCGCGATCAGCCGGCCCACGGTATCGGTTGGTCCGCCCGCGGCGAAGGGAATCACCATGCTGATCGGGCGGTTCGGGAAGGTGCCCTGGGCCAAGGCCGGGGCGGCGAAAAGGCTTCCCGCAGCGGCGGCGAGAAGCGGACGGCGCGTGATCATTGTGGGTTTCCTCAGGGGGCTTGTGCTGCGGCCGAAGAACGCATGGGGCGCCCCGAGGTCAAGCGCGAAGTTGCGCGCCACCCTTGCGGAGCCGACAAGCGCGGGGCAAAAGTTATACTATAACATTCTATCGGAACCACCGATGCGCCTCCCCCTCGCCCTGCTCCTGCTCGCCGCCATGCCCGCCTGGGCCGCCAGCGAAACCGCCACCCGCCTGGTCGTGGCCGACCACTCCGCCTCCACCGTCACCGTCCTGGCCGAGGACGGCGCCGCGCTGCTGCGCCTCGAGACCGGCGAACCCGTCCGCCTGCATCACGGCGCCCATCACGGCCAGGTCACGCTGCGCGCACCCAATGCGGGGCAGGTTCGCTTCCTTGAAACCGGCCTGCACGGCGAAGGGCATGGCGACCACGCCGACATCACCATCGCGCCCCCGTCACTGCTCGGCGCAACGCTCACCGGCGCGCGGCCGTTCCACATCATCGGCGGCGATGGGCGCGTCGCCATCTTCTTCGACGGCGATGGCACCGCCGCCATCCTGCGCGCCGGCGCGGAATCCGAACCGCCCGCGATCCTCCGCACCAGCCACGCGCACCACGGCGCCGCCGTGCCCTATGCCGGCCCGGCCGCGCCGATGGTGGCCCTCAGTGACGTCACGGGGGCCGGCGAACGCCCCTCCATCGTCACCCTGCGCAACGACACGGGCGAGGTGCTCGCGCGCCGCGACGACTGCCCGCGGCTGCACGGCGAATCCCGCACCGGCCCGCTGATCGCCTTCGGCTGCGCCGATGGCGTGCTGCTGCTGGACACGCGCAGCGGCGCCTTCAGCAAGATCGCGAACCCCGGCGGTGCCGGCGACCGCATGGTCCGCAACCTGGAAGGCGGCCAGGATTGGCGCCTGCTGCTGGGCGATTTCGGCCCCGAGGCCATGGTCGTGGTGGACCCCGACGCCACCGCCATGCGCGTCATCCCCCTGCCCGCACGCCGCCTGCATTTCGCGCTGGATGCCGAGCGCGCCGATACCGGCTTTGCCATCACCGAGGACGGCATGCTGCACGCCTTCAACACGCTGGACGGCACACCGCGCGCAAGCGTCCAGGCGACCGGCCGCTACAGCCTGGAAGGCGGGTCCGCCGTAGCGCGGCCGCGGCTCTCGGCGGGCGGCGGCATCGTGGCGGTGACCGACCCGGCGGCCGGGCGCGTCGTGGTCTTCGATGCGCGCACGCTGGAACAGCGCCGGGTGCTGGCGCCCGGCGGCGCACCCTTCGACATCCGCGTGGTGTCAGTCACCGGCGAACGCCACTGACGGCACGGCGGGCACGGCATCGCGGCCGTGCCCGCCCCCCATCAGGCATCCATCTTCAGCGCGGCAATGAAGGCGGATTGCGGGATCTCGACCTTGCCGAATTGCCGCATGCGCTTCTTGCCTTCCTTCTGCTTCTCCAGAAGCTTGCGCTTGCGGCTGATGTCGCCACCATAGCACTTGGCGGTCACGTCCTTCGACAGCGCGGAGATCGTCTCGCGCGCGATCACCCGCCCGCCGATCGCCGCCTGGATCGGGATCTTGAACAGCTGGCGCGGGATCAGGTCCTTCAGTTTCTCGCAGATCGAACGCCCGCGACGATCCGCCTGGCTGCGATGCGCCATGAAGCACAGCGCGTCCACCGGCTCGGCATTCACCAGGATGGAGATCTTCACCAGGTCGCCGGCCTCGTAGCCCTCCATGGCGTAGTCGAAGCTGGCATAGCCGCGGCTGATCGACTTCAGGCGGTCGTAGAAATCGAACACCACCTCGTTCAGCGGCAGCATGTACACGGCCATGGCGCGGCTGCCGACATAGGTCAGCTCCACCTGCCGCCCACGCCGCTCGTTGCACAGGGTCAGCACGGGGCCGAGGTATTCATCCGGCACCATGATGGTCGCCTTGATCCAGGGCTCCTGGATTTCGGCGATCAGGCTGGGGTCCGGCATGTCGGCCGGATTGTGCAGGTCGATCTCCTCGCCATTCGTCTTCTTCAGCTTGTAGACGACGGACGGTGCGGTCGCGATCAGGTCGAGGTCGAATTCGCGCGACAGCCGCTCCTGCACGATCTCCAGGTGCAGCAGCCCCAGGAAGCCGCAGCGATACCCAAGGCCGAGCGCGGCGGAGGTCTCCATCTCGTAGTGGAAGCTGCTGTCGTTCAGCCGCAGCTTGCCCACGCTCTCGCGCAGCTTCTCGAAGTCATCGGCATCGACCGGGTACAGCCCGCACCACACCACCGGGATCGACGGCTTGAAGCCGGGCAGCGCCTCGGCCGCCGGGTTGCGGTCATCGGTGATGGTGTCGCCGACATTGGTGTCCGCCACCGTCTTGATGGCCGCGGTGACGAAGCCCATCTCGCCGGGCCCGAGGCTCTCGGCCGCGATCATCTTGGGCGTGAAGATGCCGACCTGCTCCACGGTATGCACGGCGCCATTCGACATCATGCGGATGCGCTGGCCCTTGCGCAGGTGCCCATCGCGCACCCGCACCAGCACCACGACACCCAGGTAGGCGTCGTACCAGCTGTCGACCAGCAGGGCCTTCAGCGTCGCGGACGCATCGCCCTTGGGCGGTGGCAAGCGGGTGACGATGGCCTCCAGCACGCCCTCGATGTTCAGCCCGGTCTTCGCACTGATCATCACCGCGTCGGAGGCATCGAGGCCGATCACATCCTCGATCTGCTGCTTCACCCGATCGGGTTCCGCCGCCGGCAGGTCGATCTTGTTCAGCACGGGCACGATCTCATGCCCCGCATCCAGCGCCTGGTACACATTGGCCAGCGTCTGCGCCTCGACCCCCTGGGAGGCATCGACCACCAGCAGCGACCCTTCGCAGGCGGCGAGCGACCGGCTCACCTCATAGGCGAAGTCCACATGGCCTGGCGTATCCATCAGGTTCAGGACATAGGTCTTGCCGTCCTGCGCCGTATAGTTGATGCGCACGGTCTGGGCCTTGATGGTGATGCCGCGCTCGCGCTCGATATCCATGCTGTCGAGCAGCTGTTCCTTCATGTCGCGCGCAGCCACGGTGCCGGTCAACTGGATCAGCCGGTCGGCGAGCGTGGATTTCCCATGGTCGATATGGGCAATGATCGAGAAATTGCGGATGAGGTCGAGCGGGGTGTCGGTCATGGGAATCCGGAGACGGGACGATGGCAGGGGCAGGCCCCGTGATCTGCCCCGGGACATAGGGCAGACCGGGCGCATGTCAAAGCGTCTTGGCGCCCTGGCGCTGGTCCTGGGGCTGCTCGGCTGCGCCGACCGGGACCGCGGCATCAACCCCGCGCTGCCGGCCGGCGGCCGCAATGCCGGCTATGGGCTGGAAGACGTCAACGCCGCCGGCGGGCGGGCCGACCTGCTGATTTTCGTGGCCTTCTCGGGTGGCGGCAAGCGATCCGCCGCCTTCGGCCACGGCGCGCTGCGCGGCATGCGGGACGTCCCGGTCAGGCGCGGCGGCGCATCCTCGACCCTGCTGGAGGAGGTCGACCAGGTCGCCGGCGTCTCCGGCGGGTCCTTCACCGCCGCGCATTACGCGCTGTATGGCGCGCAATCCTTCGCGACCTTCCCGGCCGAATTCCTGCACCGCGACATCGCCGCCTATGTCTGGGGCACCTACCTGCTGCCCTGGCAATGGGGTTGGCTGGTGGACCCGGCGGTCGGCACCAACGACCGCATGGCCGAGGTCTATGACAGCCTGATGTTCCGCGGCGCCACCTTCCGCGACCTGCAGGCCCGCAGCCGCCCGCGGCTGTCGATCAACGCCACCGACCTCGCGACCGGATCGCCCTTTCCCTTCCTGCCGCATGCCTTCGACGTGATCTGTTCGGACCTGTCGCGGTTTTCCGTGGCGCGCGCGGTGGCGGCCTCCAACGGCTTCCCGCTGCTGTTCACGCCGATTACGCTGGCGAACCATCGGGGTCCCGACTGCGCGGCGCCGCTGCCGACCAACCTCGCGACCATGACCATGCTGGCGGAATTCAACCGACGCCGCGTGATCGAGGTGGTCGCCCGCATGGCCGACCGCGAACGCACCCCCTGGCTGCACCTGCTCGATGGCGGCATCTCGGACAACCTGGCGCTGCGTGTCACGCTGAACTTCGCCCTGCTGGGCGGCGTGGACGAACCGCGCTTCGCCGCCGCCATGCTGCCGGTACGCCGCATGCTGATGATCAGCGTGGACGGGCAATCCGCAACCGACCCGGCCCTGTCCCGGCAGCGCATGGTCAACGGCGTGGTGCAGATCCTGGATGCCGTCTCGGGCGGGCAGATCGACAACTACAATCTCGAGACGCTTGCGGTGACCTCGGTCGAGATCGACCGCATGGTGGAGCGCCAGCGCGCCAATCGCTGCGCCCATGCACCCATCATCGACGGCCACCGCTGCGACGATGTCGGCGGGCGCCTGGTGCATGTCTCGCTGGCCGATGTGCGCGACCCGGCGCTGCGCGACCGTCTGCGTCGCGTGCCCACCGGCCTGACCCTGCCGCGCGAGGATGTCGATGCGCTGGTCGCCGCCGGGGAGGGCGTCATCCGCGACAACCGCGCTCTGGCGGACTTCCTGGCCGAACCGCCGCCGGGGCGCGTGGCGGCGCGCCCTATTCGATCCGCGCCCCGCTGACCTCGACCATCTCGCGCCAGCGGGGGCGCTCGGCGGCGATGCGCGCGCGCACCGCGGCCGGTTCCTCCGGCGCCAGCGGCAGCAGCCCGTTGCTGCGCAGCCGGTCCTCGAGGCCCGGATAGGTATTGGCCCTGCGGATCAACTCGACGGTGCGCGTCGCCAGGTCGGGCGGCAGGCCGGGGGGACCGGACAGCACGTTCCAGGATTGCAGGTCGAGGTCGGCAATGCCGAGATCGGGGAAATCCCCCATGCCCGGCACATCCGGCAGGAAGGGCACACGGTCGCGCGACCCGACCGCGAAGGCGCGCAGCCGCCCGGCCTGCACATGCGGCATCAGCGCCGGCATGAAGTCGAAGCACATGTCGATACTGCCGCCGAGCAGGTCGTTCAGCGCCGGCGCCCCGCCGCGATACGGCACCACCGTGATGTCCGCCCCGGCACGTCGCGCGATCGTCGCGACCAGCAGGTGCGAGGCACCGCCACTGCTCGCCGCACCGTTGGTCAACCCGTTCCCCGGCTGCTTGGCCCAGGTGATCATCGATCGGAAATCCGCCCAGCCGCGCTCGCGCGCCCGCTGGTCGGTCACAGCGCACATCACCGTGCTGGTGACCACCGACGTGATCGGCGTGATGTCGCGATCCACATCCAGCGGCATCCGCGGCATCATCGCCGGCAGCGAGGTGAACAGCGCGATGCTGAACAGCCCGGTCGTCAGCCCGTCGGGCGCCGCCTTGGCCACCACGTCCATGGCAATGAGGCCATTGGCGCCGCTGCGGTTCTCGATCACCACCGCCTGGCCGGAAGTGGCCTGGATCGCCTCCCCATACAGGCGTGCGATGGTGTCGGACTGGCCGCCCGGCGGGTTCGGCACGATGAGGCGCATCGGGCGCGTGGATTGCGCGCGCGACAGGCGCGGTGCCGCCAACACAGGCAGGGCGGCGAGGCTGCGGCGGAGGATCATGAATGAGGTTCCCAAGAGACCGCTTGGGAACAAGCAAGACATGCACCAGCCGGGCTGTCCATCGCGGCCCGGCGGCCTAGGATGCCGCCCTCATCGCTCCAGCCAAGGTTCCAACCATGCCGAAACGCGCCGTCTCCTCGCCCAGGATCTTCAAATCCACCCGCCCCTTCGCCCAGGCGACGATCGCCGGCGACTTCATGTTCGTCTGCTTCACCGGGCGCGATGCTGACGGAAAGTTCGCCGTCGGCGACGTCCGCCAGCAGACCCAGCAGGCGATCGACAACATCCGCATGCTGATCGAGGAAGCCGGCGGCACGCTGGACGATGTCGTGAAGTGCACCGTCTATGTGACCGACCGCGCCAATTGGGAACCGATGAACGAGGTCTACTTCGCCAACTTCAAGGACAACCCGCCGCACCGCGTCTCCTGCATCGTGACCGGCCTCGGTTCCCCGGATTGCCTGGTCGAGATCGATGCGACCGCCTATCTCGGCCCCGACGCCTGATCCAGCATCGGCGCCAGCCGCCACATGGCGATGGCGCCGATGAACGGCCCGATGCCCAGCAGCGCAAACGCCGCGCCCACGCCCATCGCGCCCATCACCCAGGGCAACACGCCGATCATCAGCGCCGTCAACAGGAAGCCCATCGAGGTCTGCACCGTCAGCATCGTGCCGACGTAATCGGGCGGCGAAAGCCCCACCACGCAGGCCGAGAACTGCGCGCTATCCGCCACCACCGCGAAGCCCCAGACGAAGGCGACGCCGAGCGCCAGCGCCGGCCACGCTGACACCGGCCCGATCAGCAGCGCACAGCCGCCCGACACCACCATGCACAGCGCCGCGACCCGCGCACGGTTCCACCGATCCGCCAGCAGCCCCGCCAGCACGCAGCCCGCCGCCCCCGCCGCCACCACGCCGAACACCCAGCCACCCACATCCGGCGTGCCCAGCAGCGCCGCCAGGAACACCCCGATCCAGGCCCACATGGCGTAGAGCTCCCACATGTGCCCCAGGTAGCCGATATTCGCGAGGCGCAGACCGCGGTTGCGGAACGCCTCCAGCATCTGCGCCGGCCGGAAGGGCGGCCGCGCACCCAGCAGCGGCCCCGCCCGGAACGGCAGCACCAGCAGCCCGCCCAGCAGCGCCAGCACCCCCGCCCCCGCATAGGCCGCGCGCCAATCGACCGACCCGGTCAGCCCCGGCAGCAAATGCGGCAGCGCCGACCCCAGAGTGACGGCGCCGACCACGATGCCGATCAACAGCCCCAGGTCGCCCTTCGCCCAGGACGCCGCCAGCTTCATCCCGACCGGATAGACACCCGCCATCGCCGCGCCCGCGACGAAACGCAACGCCAGCGCCGCGGCACCCGCCGGCGCCACTAGCACCTGCGCCAACGTCGCCGCGCCGGCCAGCACCGCGCAGCCGAGGAACAGTCGTCGCGCATCGGCGCGATCCGCCAGCGACAGCACCGCACTGACCAGCGTGCCCACCACGAACCCCAGCTGCACGCAGGCCGTCAGCCAGGCCGCGCGCCCCGGCGTCACCAGCCCCTGTGCGATCAAGGACGGCACCGCCACCGTCCCCGCGAACCACACCGACAGCACCAGCACGATCGCCGCGGCCAGCAGCGCCATGTTGCGGCGCTTGTTGTCCACGGCGACGGTCATGCCCGCAGCGTGGCGCCTGTCGCCTTGGCCACGGCGGCGACAATGCGATCCGCCACCGCCTCGATCTGCACATCCGTCAGCGTCGCCTCGCGCGGCTGGAGCGTCACCTGGATGGCGAGCGACTTCGCCCCCTCCGGCACGCCCTTGCCGCGATAGACGTCGAACAGCGCGACATCCGTCACCAGCGCCTTGTCGGCCCCGCGCGCGGCGCGCAGCAGCGCCTCGGCGGCGACGCCATCCGGCACGATGAAGGCGAAGTCGCGCCGCAGCGGCTGGAAGGATGGCAGGTCGGGCGCGCCCTTCTTGCGGCGCTTGGGTTCCGGCACGGCATCGAGGAAGACCTCGAAGGCCACCGCCGGGCCGGGCAGGTCCAGCGCAGCCAGCACCTTCGGATGCACCTCCCCGAAGGTCGCCAGCACGATCTTCGGCCCCTGCCGCACCACGCCCGATCGGCCCGGGTGGTAGAAGCCCGGCGCATCGGCGGTCACCTGCAAGGCCGCCATCGGCACGCCCAGCGCGCCCAGCACCGCCAGCGCATCGCCCTTCGCGTCCATCGCATCGACGCCGCGCGCGGCCTCCGCCCAGTGCCGCGCCGTCGCGCCATGGCGCACGCCGGCGGCAACCGCGGCCTGGCCCTCCGGCGTCACGTCGCGATACGCCGCGCCGAGTTCGTGCAGCGCCACATCCCCGAACCCGCGCGCCGCGTTGCGCTGCGCCGCCAGCAGCAGCGAGGCGACCGGCGTCGGCCGCATCTGATCCAGGTCGGCGGCGATCGGGTTGACCAGCCGCAGCGCCTCCGGCGGAGACCATGGCGTTTGCCGCTCCGCGGCGGGGCCGAACAGCGCCGCCGTCTTCGCTTCCATGAAGGCGAAGGTCACGGATTCCTGCATCCCGCGCGCCGCCAGCACGCGACGCGCCAGCGCCGCGCGCGCCTGCTTCGCCGTGAAGGCCGGCGGCGGGATCACCGCCAGCGCCGGCAGCGAGACGGGCGGCACGGCATCCAGCCCGCCCAGCCGCAGCACTTCCTCCACCAGGTCGCATTCCGGTTCGACCGCCGCCTGGCCCTCCGCGGCCTTCGCAGCGCGGGCGGGATCCAGCCCCTCGAACTGCGTCAGCACGCCCCCGCCGGCGCGATAGGCCGACAGGTCACCCGCCACGTCGTTGCGCCAGGACGGCACGGCCACGGTGACCGACGCCGCATCGCGCGCCCGCACCGCGAAGCCGAGGCGCTCCAGCCGCGCGACCGATTCATCGGCCGGCAGGTCCAGCCCGCCGTAGTCGCGCACCCGATGGAAGCGCAGCGTGGCGTTCCGCTTCCACGCCGGCTCCGCGCCGGCGGACGACACCTCGCTCGCCTCGCCGCCGCACAGCTCGAGGATCATGCGCGTCGCCGCCTCCAGCGCATCCGGCAGCAGCGCGGGGTCGAGCCCGCGTTCGAAGCGCGCCCGCGCATCGGTGCGGACATCGTGGCGCCGGCCCGACAGCGCGATCCGCACCGGGTCGAACAGCGCGCATTCGATGAAGCACTCGGTCGTCGTCTCGTCGCAGCCCGACGGCTCGCCACCGATGACACCGCCCAGCGCCTCGGGTCCGGCGGCATCGGCGATCACGCCATCCTCGGGCGTCAACGCGTAGGTCTTGCCGTTCAGCGCGGCCAGTTCCTCGCCCTCGCGCGCCATGCGCATGACCAGGTCGGTGCCCTTCACCTTCGCCACGTCGAAGACATGCAGCGGGCGGCCGATATCGAAGGTGAAGTAGTTGGTGATGTCCACCAGCGCGCTGATCGGCCGCAGCCCGATCGCCACCAGCCGTTCCTGCAGCCACTTCGGCGACGGCCCGTTCTTCACGCCGCGCACCGCGCGGCCGAGCACCCACAGGCAGGCGCGCGGGTCCTCGATCTTCCAGTTCAGCGGCGCCTTGTAGGCGGCGGCCACGGTCGGCGCGGCCCACGGCTTCAGCGTCCCCAGGCCCGCAGCCGCCAAATCACGCGCCACCCCACGCACCGACAGCGCATCGCCGCGGTTGGGCGTCACGCTGATCTCGATGACGGGATCATCCATGCCCGCCCAGCGCACGTAGGATGCCCCGACCGGCGCATCCTCGGGCAGGTCCACGATGCCGGAATGGTCGTCGCCGAGGCCCATCTCGCGCATCGACAGCATCATCGCTTCCGACTTCACGCCGCGGATCTCGCCGACCTTCAGCGTGATGCCGGTGCCCGGCACGAATTCGCCCGGCAGCGCAGCCACGCCGAGCATCCCGGTACGCGCATTGGGCGCGCCGCAGACGACGGAGTATTCCTTCCCGTCACCGATATCGACGCGCAACTGCCGCAGCCGGTCGGCATTGGGGTGCTGGACCGCCTCGATCACGCGCGCGATGCGGAAGGCGGCGAGCGCCGCGCCGCGATCCTCGATCCCCTCCACCTCCAGCCCGATGGCGTTCAGCGTGCGCGCGATCTCATCGACGCCAGCCGTGGTGTCGAGGTGGTCCTTCAACCAGGAGAGCGTGAACTTCATCTCCTCACACCCCCTCGTGCAGCGTGGCCGGCGCCAGTGGATCGGCCGCGTAATGCCGCAGCCAGCGGATATCGGCCTCGTAGAAGGGCCGCAGGTCGGGGATGCCGTGCTTGAGCATGGTGATGCGCTCGATCCCCATGCCGAAGGCGAAGCCCTGCCACTCGCGCGGGTCGATGCCGCAATTGGCCAACACCTTCGGATGCACCATGCCGGAGCCCAGGATCTCCAGCCAGTCGCCGCCCTTGCCGAGCTCGCCGGTCTTGCGCGACCAGCCGATATCGACCTCCATCGATGGCTCCGTGAAGGGGAAGTAGGACGAGCGGAACCGCACCGGCAGGTCGGCGATGCCGAAGAAGGCGCGCAGGAAATCGATCAGGCAGCCCTTGAGGTGCCCCAACGTGATGCCGCGGTCGATCACCAGCCCCTCGACCTGGTGGAACATCGGCGAATGCGTGGCGTCGTGGTCGGCGCGGTAGGTGCGGCCCGGGACGATGACGCGGATCGGCGGTTCCTGCGCGATCATGGTGCGGATCTGAACCGGGGAGGTATGCGTCCGCAGCACCGGGCGGCGATCATTCGCGCCCTCGCCGGCCGGCAAATAGAACGTGTCGTGGTCCTGCCGCGCCGGATGGTGGTCCGGGATGTTGAGCGCGCCGAAGTTGAACCAGTCGCCCTCGATGTCCGGGCCTTCCGCCACGGCAAAGCCCATGGCGCCGAACAGGGCGGTGAGTTCCTCCATGGTGCGCGCGATCGGGTGGATGCCGCCCTCGGCGGCGGTGCCGGCGGCGAAGGGGCGCGGCGGCAGGGTCACGTCCAGGCGCTCGGCGGCCAGGCGGGCGTCCAGCGCGGCGGCGTCCAGGACCACGCGGCGGGCGTCCAGCGCCGCCTCGATGGAACCCTTCAGCCGGTTCAGCGCGGCGCCGCGGTCCTTGCGCTGGTCGGCGGGCACCGCGCCCAGGCCCTTGAGCAGCGCCGACAGGCTGCCGGACTTGCCGAGCACACCCACCCGCACGGCATCCAGCGCGCGCAGGTCCGTCGCGGCGGCGAGGGCGGCCTCGGTCTCGGCCTGCAGGGAAGCAAGGTCGTCGGTCATTGGCACCATGTCCGGAACACGCAAAAGGGCCGCGCCCCGTCGCCGGGAAGCGGCCCTCTGCTAAACGCTGTGGAGACGAAGGGGAAGAGAGCCGTTCGCCAGGCTATCGGGCCCTGGCGGCGCGCCGCTTGGCGCGCCGAGGCCGCGAATGCGGCCCGCCGCTAGTGCGGCGAAGCCAAGCCGCGCGGATGCGCGGCGCCCGGCGTCTGAGGGGCGCGCCGAAACGGCGCGCACACCATCAAGCCAGCTTCGCCTTCGCCTGCTCGACCAGCGCCGCGAAGGCCGCCGGTTCGTCGAAGGCGAGCGCCGCCATCACCTTGCGGTCCATCTCGATCCCGGCCGACTTGATGCCCGCCATGAAGCGGGAATAGGTCAGGCCGTGCTCGCGCACCGCCGCGTTGATGCGCTGGATCCACAGGCCGCGGAACTCGCGCTTCTTGTTGCGGCGGTCGCGGTAGGCGTACTGCAGCGCCTTCTCGACGCGCTCGAGCGCGGGGCGATAGGCGGTGGAGGACCGGCCGACATAGCCCTCGGCGAGCTTGAGGACCTTCTTGTGACGGGCGTGCTTGGTAACGCCGCGCTTGACACGAGCCATTGCTGCGCCCCTCCCTTACCGGTCCAGCCCATAGGGCAGCCACTGCTTCACGGTATCGCCGTCCTGCTTGTCGAGGACGTACATGCCGCGATTCTGGCGCTTCATCTTGTTGGTCTTGGCGGTCAGCATGTGGCGCTTGTTGCCTGCGCCCGCCTTCACCTTGCCGGTCGCGGTCAGTCGGAAGCGCTTCTTCACGCTCGACTTCGTCTTCATCTTGGACATTTGGCCCTCCTGTGGGGTCGGGGCGTCCCGGGCCATCGCACCATGCGACGGGGACGCGTTCTCCCGGCCGGGCATGTCCATGGGGCCACGACGCGGGAGGCGGGCGTATAGCGGCGCCCCGCCCCCGCCGCAATAGCCCCGCATCGCAACGGAGCCTTCACCCTGTCCGGTGTTTCCTGCACCGATCGCCGCCCGGACAGAAGGCCCCCCCCTTGCAGACCCTCACCGACCGGCCCGACGCCGCCCTCGACCAGGCCCTCGCCCCCCATTTTGCGTCGCTGCGCGCCTTCATGGACCGCCGCATCGCCGAACTTAGCGCCGAGGTCGCCGCCTCCGTCCAGCTCATGGGCATGAGCGAGGACGCCATCACCGCCCGCATCAGCGAGGTGCATGGCCAGATCGCGCGCCTCATCGCCATCCCGGTCTCCGGCGCCCGCAATTCCGGGTTGGAACTCGAAGCCGTGGTCCAGGCCACCGAGGCCGCCGCCGACACCATCATGGAAGCCGCCGAGGCCATCCAGACCTGGCTCGACAGCGGCGGGCAGGACCCCGCCTCGATCGCCGCGCTGAACGACCGCGTCGCCACCATCTTCCAGGCCTGCTCCTTCCAGGACCTGACCGGCCAGCGCATCCGTCGCGCCATCAAGCAGCTCCAGCAGGTGGAGACCATGCTGGAGGGCCTGATGCCCGGCGGCACCGCCCCCGAAACCCCGAAGCTCGAAGTCCTGGGCCACGCGCCCACCGTGCCTGAACCGGCGCTGGCCGGCCCCGACCTGGCGCAGGCCGAGATCGACCGCCTCCTCAACGGCTGACGGGGCAGCCCCGCGCGCGCAACGGGTTCCGGCGGCGCCCCGGGCGCTCTATATCCGCCGGTGGCATGACCCCGTTCCGCAAGATGCACGGCCTGGGCAACGACTTCGTCGTGCTGGATGCGCGCGCAGGTAGCGTGCTGGATGCGCGCGCCGACAAGCTGCCCATCACCCCCGCCCGGGCCGCCGCCATCGCCGACCGCCGCCGGGGCATCGGCTGCGACCAGGTCATTATCCTCGAAACCCCGCCCGCCGGCGCCGATGTCTTCATGCGCATCCGCAACCCCGACGGCTCGGAGGCCGCCGCTTGCGGCAATGCCACACGCTGCATCGCCTCCCTGGTGGCCGATGAACGCGGCACCGACCGCGTCCTGGTGCGCACCATCGCCGGCGACCTGCGGGTGGAGCGCCTGCCCGGCGGCCTCTGGCGCGCCGATATGGGCAAGGCGCGGCTGCGCTGGGACGACGTGCCCCTGGCGCGCAAGGCCGACACGCTGCACGTGCCGCTCGCCCTTGGCCCGGTTTCCGACCCGGCCGCGTGCTCGATGGGCAATCCGCACGCGACCTTCTTCGTGCCGGACCTGGACGCCATCGACGTCGCCACCCTCGGCCCGGCGCTGGAGACCGACCCGATCTTCCCCGACCGCGCGAATATCGGCTTCGCCCAGGTGCTGGCACCGGACCACATCCGCCTGGTCATGTGGGAACGCGGCGCCGGCATGACGCTGGCCTGTGGCTCCGGCGCCTGCGCCACCATCGTCAACGCCGCCCGCCGCGGCCTTACCGGCCGGCGCGCGACCGTCACCATGCCGGGCGGCGACCTGGTCATGGAATGGCGCGAAGACGACGGCCATGTGCTGATGACCGGCCCCGTCGCCACCGCCTTCACCGGCACGCTGGACCTGGACGCCCTCGCGCCATGACGGTCGAGGTCCTGACCTTCGGCTGCCGGCTGAACACCTATGAATCCGAGGCGATGCGCGACTTGGCTTCGAAGGCCGGCCACGCCGGCGCCATCGTGGTGAACACCTGCGCCGTCACCGCCGAGGCCGAGCGCCAGGCCCGCCAGGCCATCCGGAAGGCGCACCGTGACAACCCCGGCGCGCGAATCATCGTCACCGGCTGCGCCGCGCAGATCGCGCCCGACAAGTGGTCCGCCATCCCCGGCGTCGATCGCGTCATCGGCAATGCCGACAAGCTGAAGCCCGAGACCTGGGCCGCACTGGATGCCCCCCCCGCCCCGGTCAGCGACATCATGGCCGCGACGGAAACGGCGGCGCACCTGGTCACCGAATTCGCCGGCCGCGCGCGGGCCTTCGTGCAGGTCCAGCAGGGCTGCGACCACCGCTGCACCTTCTGCGTCATCCCCTTCGGCCGCGGCCCGTCGCGCTCCGTGCCGATCGGCGTCATCGTCGAGCAGGTGCGCGCCCTGGTGGCTGCCGGCTACCGCGAGGTCGTGCTGACCGGCGTCGACATCACCTCCTACGGCCCCGACCTGCCGGGCCGGCCCGCGCTCGGCCAGATGGTGCGCCGGCTGCTGGCGTTGGTGCCGGAACTCCCGCGCCTGCGCCTGTCCTCGCTGGACCCGGTCGAAGTGGATGACGACCTCTGGAGCCTGATCGCCGAGGAACCGCGCCTCATGCCGCATCTGCACCTGTCCCTGCAGCACGGCTCCGACCTGATCCTGAAGCGCATGAAGCGGCGCCACCTGCGCGCCGACGCCATTGCGCTGGCCGAACGCGCCCGCCGCCTGCGCCCCGGCATCGTCTTCGGCGCCGACCTCATCGCCGGCTTCCCGACCGAGACCGAATCCCACTTCGCCGACACCCTCTCCCTGGTCGAGGCCTGCAACCTCTCCTTCCTGCATGTGTTCCCCTATTCCGAGCGTCCCGACACGCCGGCGGCACGGATGCCGCAGCTTCCGGTGCCTGTCCGCCGTGAACGCGCAGCCCGCCTGCGCGAAGCCGGGGCGCAGGCAGCGGCGCGGCTGTTCACCGCGCGCATCGGACAGGAGGAAGACGTGCTCTTCGAACACCCCGACCGTGGCCATACGCAGCATTTCGCCCCGCTGCGCCTGGCCAGCGGCACGGCCGCGCCCGGCGAGATCCGCCGCCTGCGCGTGACCGCCGCCGCCCCCGACACCCTGCTGGCGGAGGCCGCCTGAATGGCGCTGCGCGACCTCTGGACCCGCCTGCGCGGCAGCGACCCGGCGCAGCCCGGCCCGCCCCCCGAACCGCCGCGGGAAGACCCGCCGCAACCGCCCACCCCGCCGGAAGCCCCCCCGCGCCCACCGGAGCCCCCCACGGCGCCGCCCCCGCCGGTCGAGGACCCGACCCCCGACCGCCCGGCGGAAACCCCGCCGCCCTACGAAGAACCGCCGGGCGACGCACCCCCGGTGGAACTGCCGCCCCCGGCGCAGCTTCCACCGATCGAAGCCCCACCGACCGTCGCCGAGGAACCAGCCCGCCAGGGCTGGTTCTCACGTTTGAAGGCAGGTTTGGCGCGCTCCACCGCCAAGCTGACCGACAGCGTCACCGCCGTCTTCACCAAGCGGAAACTGGACGACGCCGCGCTCGAGGAACTGGAAGAAACGCTGATCGCCGCCGACCTCGGCGTCTCGGCCTCCTCGCGCATCGTCGAGGCCTTCCGCCGCACCCGCTTCGGCAAGGAAGTCACCGACGAGGACGTGAAGGCGACGCTCGCGGATGAGATCGCCGCCATCCTCGCCCCCGTCGCGAAGCCGCTGGTGCTGGACACCGCCCGCGCCCCGCATGTCGTGCTGGTGGTCGGCGTGAACGGCACTGGCAAGACCACCACCATCGCGAAGCTCGC
Source organism: Roseomonas sp. (assembly GCA_051860065.1). Classification (GTDB taxonomy): domain Bacteria; phylum Pseudomonadota; class Alphaproteobacteria; order Acetobacterales; family Acetobacteraceae; genus Neoroseomonas. The sequence continues at coordinate 162,534 of JBHYEQ010000012.1, read as the reverse complement.
CCGCCAGTATCGCGACCAGGGGCTGCGCGCCGGCATGGTCGCCGGCGACACCTTCCGCGCCGCCGCGGTCGAGCAGCTCCAGGTCTGGGCCGATCGCACCGGCGCGCGCTTCTTCCCTCCGGCCAAGCCCGGCGCCGATGCCGCGGGCCTCGCCTTCGATGCCCTGACCTCCGCACGCGCCGAGGGCCTCGACGTGCTGCTGGTCGATACCGCCGGCCGCCTGCACAACAAGTCGGCGCTGATGGAGGAACTGCGGAAGGTCGTCCGCATCATCCGCCGCGTGGACGACACCGCGCCGCATTCCGTGCTGCTGGTGCTCGACGCCACCACCGGCCAGAACGCCGTGCAGCAGGTGAAGGTGTTCAAGGAGATGGTCGACGTCACCGGCCTCGCCGTGACCAAGCTCGACGGCTCCGCCAAGGGCGGCGTGGTGGTCGCCCTGGCGCAGGAATTCGCCCTGCCCGTGCATGTGGTGGGCGTCGGCGAAAAGGCCGAGGACCTGCGCCCCTTCGAAGCGCGCGACTACGCGCGCGGGTTGCTGGGGCTGGACTGATCCGCCCGACCGGCGTCATGGTCCGCGCAATTCGCGAGGACACGCCATGACCAAGCCTATCGCCCGCACCCCCATCCCCGACATCGCCACACTGCCCGAGGACATCCGCACCCGCATCCTGACGGTGCAGGAGAAGTCCGGCTTCATCCCCAATGTCTTCCTGATGCTGGCGCATCGCCCGGCGGAATTCCGCGCCTTCATGGCCTATCACGACACGCTGATGGACAAGGCCGAAGGCATCACCAAGGCCGAGCGCGAGATGATCGTCGTCGCCGTCTCCGCATTGAACCAGTGCCAGTATTGCGTGGTGGCGCATGGCGCGATCCTGCGCATCCGGGCGAAGAACCCGCTGATCGCCGACCAGGTCGCGGCCAATTGGCGCAAGGCCGACATCACCGACAAGCAGAAGGCGATGCTGGACTTCGCCATCAAGGTGACGCTGCGCGCCAACGAGGTGAACGACGCCGACCACGAAGCCCTGCGCGCCGCCGGCTTCGACGACGAGGCGATCTGGGACATCGCCGCCATCGCCGCCTTCTTCGGCATGTCGAACCGCCTGGCCAATGTCACCAGCCTGCGGCCCAACGACGAGTTCTATGCCATGGGCCGCGGCTGAGCGCGGACGCCATGGGCCGCGACTGACCCCGCACGCCACGGACCGCCGCCGACCACCAACGCCACGGGCCGCGCGGCAGCGCCCCCGCCACAGAAAGGTACCGACATGACCGAAGTCCGCTGGGAACGCCTGACCGCGCCCGAACTCCGCGCGCTCGCCGACCGCAACGCCGTGGTGGTGGTGCCCGTCGCGAGCCTCGAACAGCACGGCCCGCATCTGCCGGTCTGGACTGACAGCTTCATCGGCCATTCCGTCAGCGTGCGCGCGGCGGAACTCTGCGCCGACCTGCCCGCGGTGGTGACGCCGCCGATGTGGCTGGGTTTGTCGGAGCACCACTTCCCCTTCGGCGGCACGATCAGCCTGGACTACGCGACCTTCGCCGCGGTGCTGCGCTGCATCGTGCGCTCGCTGCTGGCGGATGGGTTCAGCAAGGTGATGCTGTTCAATTCGCATGGCGGCAACATCGACCCGCTGGCGGTCTCCGCGCGCGAACTCGCGCATGAATTCGGCATCCCGGTGCTGACCACCACCATCACCAAGGTCGCACCCGCGGCGATCTCGGCTGCGCTCACCGCGCAGAAGGCGATCCACCACGCCTGCGAGGGCGAGACGAGCATCTGGATGCACCTCGACCCGTCGCAGGTGCGCATGGAGGAGATCGCGAATTCCGTCTCCCCCGGCAATTTCGATGCGGGCCAGCAGGTCTCATCGCGCTTCTGGTCCTTCAGCGAACGCGCGCCCGTCACCGGCGTGCGCGGCGACGCACGCGCCGCGACACCGGAGAAGGGCAAGGCGATCTTCGAGGCGATGGCCGAGGGCCTGGCGAAGGAATTGCGTGACGCCGCGATGTGGTCGCCGCCGGATGACGTCTGGGCGCGCGGGCGGGCGCAAGGGAAGCGGTGATCCCGCCGTATTTCGCGCAATGGGAATCGGCGCCGCGCATCGGCGACATCCTCTCGGGCGCGCTGCGGGCGGAGGATGACCCGCTCTGGCCGCGCTCCGGCGCCGCCGGTGCCGCCGACTATGCGCGTTGGGCCGACCATCTGTGCGGCGTGGCCTGCCTGCGCATGGTGCTGGCCGCGCGCGGCATCACCCCGCCGCGCGCCTTCGACCTGGCGCGCGAACTGACGCATCGCGGCGGCTATGTGGTGCAACCCGATGGCGTGATTCGCGGGCTGATCTACGCCCCGGCCGTCGCCTGGCTGCGCGAAGCCCACAGCATCGCCGCCGAGGTGCGCGTGGATGTCGCGGCGGACGACATACCAGCGATGGTCGCGCAGGGCGCGCTGTTTATCGCCTCCGTGCATCCCACGATCCGCTGGCCGGCGCGCGAACCGCCATCCCGCGGCGGGCACCTCGTGCTGGTCTTCGGCACGCACGGCGATGCGCTGCGGCTGCACAACCCCTCGGGCGACACCGCGGTGTCGCAGGACGACGCGCGCGTGCCGCTCAACCGCTTCGCGTGGTTCTTCGCGGGGCGGGGCATCCTGGTGCCGGCCCGGTAGACGGAACGATCGTCGCGCTGGACACGTCGTCATGTTCATGGTATGTTCTCACATCATCGGCCGAACCGTGTCCAGGCACCGCCCCGAACGCTGAAGACGCCGTGCGCGTCGAAGGTCAAGCGCGCGCCTTCGGTCCAGGTGGCATCACGGGCTTGGCGCCCGAAGCCCGGACGTCGCGCGAACCCGGTCGGAGCCCGCCCGGAAGGCAGCCGTCTGAACACCGGCGAGGACCTATCCGCGCGCCAAAGCCCGGACTGCAGCCAGGGCGGCCTTCATGCTGGCGCGAAGCGCGAAGGGGTTCGGCGCGGGCATGGCGACCCGGCCCGGTCTCCACGGCCTGGCAAAGTCCTAAAGCGATAAAATGCTAAAGTGCCGCGGCGCCCGCCTTGGTTGCCCCCGCGCCGCACCCCGCCCATCTTCCGCCCCATGCCCGCCCCGCTCCGCGTCCAGCCCGACCCCACCGACCCGCGCCTGACCCGCCGCGTCGCCGGCATCGACCACACCGGCCAGGCCATCGAGACCTTGGTCACCGTCGAACGCCCCCTCACCCTGTTCCTGAACGGGCAGGAGATCGTGACGATGATGACCATCCTCGACCGCCCGGAGGACCTGGCGCTGGGCTACCTGCTGAACCAGGGCATGCTGAAGCCCGATGCGGTCATCACCGGCGTGGACTACGACGACGACCTCGGCGTGGTCATCGTCCGCACGCCCGAGCGCACCGACTTCGAGCAAAAGCTCCGCAAGAAAACGCTCACGTCGGGCTGCGCGCAGGGCACCGCCTTCGGCGATCTCATGGAGGGCTTCGCGCAGGTAAAGCTGGCCAAGGCGGAACTGCGCACATCCTGGCTCTACCGCCTGCTGCACCGGATCAACACGCTGCCGACGCTCTACCTGGAAGCCGGCGCGATCCATGGCTGCGCGCTGTGCGTGCGCGACGAACCCGTCGTCTACATGGAGGATGTCGGCCGCCACAACGCGGTCGACAAGATCGCCGGCTGGATGTTCCGCGAACGCGAAACCCCCGACGACAAGATCTTCTACACGACCGGCCGCCTGACCTCGGAGATGGTCATCAAGACCGTCCGCATGGGCATCCCGATCCTGGTCTCGCGCTCCGGCTTCACCGCCTGGGGCGTGGAGCTGGCGCGTGAGGCCGGCCTCACGCTGATCGGCCGCTGCAAGGGCAAGCGCTTCGTGGCGTTGGCCGGGCAGGACCGCATCGTCTTCGACGCCGACCTGGCCTATGTGCCCGAGGAATCGGCAAAGCACTGGCGCAAGAACAGCGCGGAAGCGACGGCGGCCGACGATGCGCTCTGACACGCTCGGCGTCGTCCTCGCCGGCGGCCTGGCGCGGCGCATGGGCGGCGGCGACAAGCCGCTGCGCCTGCTGGGCGGCGTGCCGATGCTGGACCATGTGCTGGGGCGCATCACGCCGCAGGTCGCCGCCTGCATCGTCAACGCGAATGGCGACCCGGCGCGCTTCGCATCGCACGGCCTGCCGGTGGTGGCCGATGGCCTGCCCGACCATCCCGGGCCGCTCGCGGGCATCCTGGCCGCGCTGGACTGGGCGGCGGCGGAACGGCCGGACCTGCCCTGGGTGGTCTCCGTGCCGGGCGATGCGCCTTTCATCCCGCAGGACCTGGTGGCGCGCCTGCATGCGGCGCGCGGCGGCCTGGCGCTGGCCTGCGCGCGTTCGGCCGGGCAGGCGCATCCGCCGATCGGCCTCTGGCCTGTGGCGCTGCGCGACGACCTACGCGCCGCGCTGCTGGCCGGCGAACGTAAAATCGACCGCTGGACCGCCCGCCACGGCTGCGCCCATGCCGACTGGCCCGACCAGCCGGTGGACCCCTTCTTCAACGCGAATGCGCCTGACGACCTGGCCGCCGCCGAAGCCCTGCTGCCGTTGTTGCAAACCACCCCGCCGCCGCCATAGACAGGCAGGCGCAGGAACGAAGGAGGCGCCACCATGAAGGCCATCATCGCCGGGATCTGCTTCGCGATCGCGATCGCCGCGGGTGCGGCCTTCGTGCTCGACACCCGCGTGCAGCGCACCGCGGAGGTCGCCTTCACCACCTCCGGCGCGCGGCTGTAGCGCGATCCGGATCGGCCGGGCTGATTCGGTCGGGTCAAGCGGCAGGCGATCAGGGCACTGTCGCGCGCCCATGAACAGGAACGCCGCTACCGCAGCAACGCGACTAGCCCCAATCCCGCCAGCCCGACACCGCAGGCGAGGCCGAGCCCCGGCCGCCCCGGCAGGTCCACCCGCTGCGCCGGTGCGCGCGGATCGTAAAGCACCGTCACCGGCCCATCGCCCTCCCGCCGCGCGACCAGCCGCAGGTCGCGCGTCACGACGCTGACGGCGCGCCCGTCGGGCAGCGCGAAGTCGATGCGCCAGGCCGGGCCGGGCTCGAAGCGGATGGTCGCTTCCGCGCGCTGCCACGTGGCGCGCCGCACCAGCGCGCGGACATCGCGGCGCATCAGCACGGCCCCCAGCAGGCACAGGATCAGCCCCGAGGCCGCGCCATCCACTACAGCATCCCGGCGAAGGGCAGCACCGCGACCGGATCACCCGGCGCGACGCGCGTGATGTCCTCCGGCAATTCCGCGAAGCCGTCGGATTGCGTGAGCGACGAAAGCAGCCCCGCCCCCTCGCGCGGGAACTTCGACGCGCGCGTCACCGCGCCGTCGCGCCGCAGCGTGACGCGCACGTATTCGCGCCGCCCGGCCTTCTTGCGGTAGTCGAAATCCGCCAGCGCGACGTAGCGCGGCAACGGTGCGACCGCGGCGCCAGCCAGGCGCAGCAGCAGCGGCCGCGCCAGGTGCAGGAAGCACACCACCGCCGCCACCGGATTGCCCGGCAGGCCCACCACCGGCGTACCTCCCGCGCTGAAATCCTGGCCTGCTTTCGGCAGGACGCCCATCGCCGCCGGCCGCCCGGGCTTGATGGCGATGCGCCAGAACACCAGCGACCCGCGCGCCTCGATGGCGGCGCGGACATGGTCTTCCTCGCCGGTGGAGACACCGCCGCTGGTGAGCAGCAGGTCGTGGTCGCGCGCCGCATCCGCCAGCGCCGCCGCGGTGCGCGCGGGATCGTCGGGCAGGATGCCGAGGTCGCTCGCGACGCAGGGCAGCCCGCCCAGCATCGCGAGAAGCGTAAAGCGGTTGCTGTCATGCGTCTGCGCGGGAAGCAGCGTCGTGCCGGGTTCGGCGAGTTCGTCGCCGGTCGAGAACACGCCCACGCGCGGCAGCGGCCGCACTGACAGGCGCGCCTGGCCAAGTGCCGCGGCAAGGCCGATCTCCGCCGGCCCCAGCACGCGCCCCGCCGGCAACGCGATCGCGCCCTGCGGCACGTCTTCGCCCGCCGGGCGTGCATTGGCGCCGCGCTTGAGGCCCGGCGGCACCAGGATGGCATCGCCGTCGCGCTGCACGTCCTCCTGCATGACGCAGCTGTCGGTGCCCTCGGGCATCGGTGCGCCGGTGAAGACGCGGATGGCCTCGCCGGCGCCGGCGGGGCGCGCGGCGCCATGGCCGGCGGCGGCACGGCCCGCTTCCACCAGGCGCGTCGGCGCATCCGCGTTCAGCGCGGCGTGACGGAACGCCCAGCCATCCACCGCGGCATTGAAGAAGGGCGGCAGCGGGATGGGTGCCACCAGGTCGCGCGCCAGCACGCGGCCGCGCGCGGCGGCGAGCGGCACCGGTTCCTCGCCATCCGGCGCGGGGATGCGCGTGGCGATCAACGCCTGCGCGTCATCCACCGACATCAGCGCGCCGCCGAAGGCAAAGCAGTCGTCGCTGAGCTGCGCCACTCAGGCCTCCTGCCGCACGGCCCAGTCGATCGACGCGATCGGCGCAGCGTGCGCGAGCACCAGCGCGGCAACCGCATCGATGTCGTCGAGCGCCGCGCGCGGCAGGTCATACGGCGCGGGAATGTCGGAGGCGACGGCGACGATCCCCGGCATCTCCGGCCGCATCCAGGGCTTGGCGTTAGCGGCGCGATGCACCTCGATCTTGGGATGCGCGTCGCGCTTGAAGCCCTCGACGATGACCAGGTCCACCGGGTCCATCCGCGCCAGCAATTCCGGCAGCGCCGGTTCGCGCGCGGTGCGCAGTTCCGTCATCAGCGCCCAGCGCGCGCCCGACGCCACCATCACCTGCGACGCGCCCGCGCGCCGGTGTTCATACGAATCCTTCCCCGGCACATCGACATCGAAGCGATGATGCGCGTGCTTCAGTGTGGACACCGCGAGCCCCTGCCCGATCAGGCAGGGCAGCAGCTTCACCATCAGGGTGGTCTTGCCCGCTCCACTCCAGCCGGCGAGGCCGATGATCCGGGTCACGTCCTTCGTCCCCACAAACGCGATGGGCGCACGGTTGGCACCGCGCGCCCACGCGTCATGCGGCCCAGTGCGGGCCGGGTCAATCGCCGCCGGCGACCTTGGCGTCGGCCGGCGGCGTCGCGCCGCGGCCCTTCGCCATGGCCTGCGCCACCCACAGATTGTGGTGCTGCTTCGCCCAGTTGAGGTCCACCTGGCCCGTGGTCATGGCGTCCGACGCGCCTTCCATGCCCACGGTGCCGATATAAATATGCGCGAGCATCACCGCGATCAGCAGCACCGACAGGATGCTGTGGATGATGTGGCTGAGCTGCATCCCCGCGATGTCGGTGAAGAAGAAGGGGAAGACCAGGACATAGCCCGTCACCGCCACCGCCGCGCCACCCAGCACCGTGATCCAGAAGATGCCCTTCTGCCCGGCGTTGAAGCGCCCGGCGTCGGGATGACCATGGCCCACAACCCCGCCACCCGCCTTCAGCCAGCGGATGTCGGTGCCGTTCGGGATGTTGTCCTTCACCCACAGCAGCAGCATCAGCACGAGGCCGAGCGTGAAGGGGAAGGCCAGGAAGTTGTGCGCGTACTTCCCCCATTGGCTGATGGCGGTGAAGGCTTCCGGCCCCACCACGGGCAACAGGATGTGCCGCCCGAAGGTCAGGTTCAGCCCCGACAGCGCCAGGATGATGAAGCAGGACGCGACCATCCAGTGATTGGCGCGCTCGAACAGGTTGAAGCGCTGGATGGTGCGGCCCGACAGGCCGCCCTCGACCGGGATGCGCCCCTTGGCCAGGCGGAACACGACGAGCAGCGCCAGCATGCCCAGCACGGCGATGCCGCCGACCCAGGCCAGCGTCACGTTGTGGAATTCGCGCCACTCGCGCCCCTGCGGCTGGATCAGGTTGGCGGCGCGCTGGTCCGGGATGGTGACGCGACCATGCACGGGCTCGCCGCGCAGCAGGGACTGGATCGCCAGCTCGTCCGCCAGCGGCGGAGCGGCGCTGGTGCCCTGCGCGACGGCCGGCCCCGTGACGGCCAGCGCCAACAGCAAGGCGAGAATGCGGATCTTCATCGCCATGCTCCTCAGATGGTGACCGTCTCGCGATACGCGGTGCGCCAGCCCCAGGCGCCAGAACCGTAGCCGCGCCGCTGCACGCGCTCGCGGTAGATCTGCTCGATCACCTCGCCATCGCCGGCGAGCAGCGCCTTCGTGCTGCACATCTCGGCGCAGAGCGGCAGCTTGCCCTCGGCCAGGCGGTTCGACCCGTACTGGATGTACTCGGCCTCGGTGTTGTCGGCCTGCGGGCCGCCGGCGCAGTAGGTGCACTTGTCCATCTTGCCGCGGCTGCCGAAATTGCCGACGCGCGGATATTGCGGCGCGCCGAAGGGGCAGGCGTAGAAGCAATAGCCGCAGCCGATGCACAGATCCTTGTCGTGCAGCACCACCGCATCCGCCGTGGTGTAGAAGCAACTGACAGGGCACACGGCGGCGCAGGGCGCATCCGTGCAGTGCATGCACGCCATGCTGACCGAGCGTTCGCCCGGCTTGCCGTCATTGATGGTGACGACGCGCCGGCGGTTGATGCCCCAGGGCACCTCGTGCTCGTTCTTGCAGGCGGTGACGCAGGCGTTGCATTCGATGCAGCGCTCGGCGTCGAGAAGGAACTTCATGCGGGCCATTGTCCGTGCCCTCCCTTAAGCCGCGCGGATCTGACAGAGAGTGACCTTGGTTTCCTGCATGAAGGTCACCGGGTCGTAGCCGTAGGTCGTGATCGCATTCACCGATTCACCCAGCACGATCGGGTCGGTGCCCTGCGGGTATTTGCTGCGCTGGTCCTCCTGCATGAACCAGCCGGCGAAGTGGAAGGGCATCCAGGCCACACCCGGCCCGACGCGTTCTGTCACCAGCGCCTTCATGCGGGTGGCCTTGCCGGCGGGCATCTCGGGGCCGTTCACCAGCACCCAGGCGCCGTCGCGGATGTTGCGCGACGCCGCATCCGCCGGGTTGATCTCGACGAACATGTCCTGCTGGAGCTCGGCCAGCCACTTGTTCGACCGCGTCTCCTCGCCGCCGCCCTCGTATTCGACCAGGCGGCCGGAGGACAGGATGATCGGGAAGTTCGGCGCGAGATCCTTCGCGCGGTTCTGCACGGACTGCCCCAGATGCGGCAGGCGGAAGGCGCGCCGGTCCGGCAGCGTGGGGTACTGCGCGATCAGGTCGGTGCGCGGCGTGTAGATCGGTTCGCGATGCACCGGGATCGGGTCGGGCAGGTTCCAGGCATTGGCGCGCGCCTTCGCATTCCCGTAGGCCATCACGCCATGTTCCATGGTCACGCGGATAATGCCCATGGACAGGTCGGTGGCCCAGGATGCGGACCCACCCTGCCGCGCGATCGACGCCTTCTCGGCTTCGGTCAGCTCGGCATCCCAGCCAAGCCGCGCCATAACCGCCGTGGTGAATTCCGGGTAGCCGTCGGTCAGCTCCGAACCCTGCGAGTACGAACCCTCCGCCAGCAGCGAGACGCCGTTGCGCTCGACGCCGAAGCGCGCGCGGAAGGTGCCGCCGCCCTGCTTCACATGCAGGTTGGTGTTGTAGAGGATGTGGCTGCCCGGATGGCGCATCTCCGGCGTGCCCCAGCAGGGCCAGGGCAGGCCGTAGAAGTCGCCGGCGATCTCGGCCGGCGCATCGGGCTTGGCGCGCAGCGTCACCAGGTCGAACTTGTCCTGGTGCTGCATGTGCAGCTTCAGCCGTTCCGGCGACTGGCCGGTGTAGCCGGTGCTGATGGCGCCGCGGTTGATCTCGCGAAGGATGCTCTCGGCCGTCGGCGCGTTGTTCTGGATATCGAGGTCCTTGAAGACCTCGTCCTTCATGCGGAAGGTCATGTTGCGCCGCGCTGCCGCGGCATCGATCGCACCCGCCAGGCGGTACAGCGCCTCGTAGTCGTCCTTGCTCTCGAAGATCGGCTTGACGACCTGCGCGCCCCACTGGATGGAGCGGTTCGACGCGGTGCGGCTGCCGTTGGTCTCGAACTGCGTGCAGATCGGCAGCAGGTAGGTGTTCTCGCGCCGGTTCGCGAGCACCGCGAAGGTGGTCGGGTGCGGGTCCGCCACCACCAGCAGGTCGAGCTTCTCCAGCCCCTTCACCGCTTCCGGCATGCGGGTGACGGTGTTGCCGCCATGGCCGAACACCACCATGGCCTTGAGGTTGTCGCGTTGCGCCAGGCCGGTCTGCGCGTTCACCGGCATGGTCACGGCATCGAAATACCGCGTGGTCGGGATGCCGGGCGTGGTCATCATGGCGGTGCTGTCGAAGCGCGCCACCATGCTCTCGTAGCTCACGCCCCAGACGCGCGACCAGTGCCGCCAGGCGTTCTCGTCCAGCCCGTAATAGGCAGGCAGCGTGGTCACATCGAGGCCGAAATCAGTCGCGCCCTGCACGTTGCAGTGGCCGCGGAAGATGTTCGCGCCGGTGCCTTCCTTGCCGACATTGCCGGTGGCCAGCAGCAGGATGGAATAGGCGCGGACATTCGCCGTGCCGACGGTCTTCTGCGTGGCACCCATGCACCAGATCAGCGTGGAAGGCTTCTGCGTGGCGAACATCTCGGCCACCTTGCGCAGCTGTGCTTCCGGCACGCCGGTGACGCGCTGCACCTCGGCCGGGTTCCACTTCGCGACCTCGGCGCGGACCTCGTCCATGCCGTAGACGCGCTGGCGGATGAACTCGCGGTCCTCCCAGTTGTTCTGGAAGATGTGCCAGAGCATGCCCCAGATGATCGGGATGTCGGTGCCCGGGCGGATGCGGACGTATTCGGATGCGTGCGCCGCGGTGCGCGTGAAGCGCGGGTCGATGACGATCAGGTTGGCGCGGTTCTGCTCCTTGCCCGACAGCACATGCTGCAGCGACACGGGATGCGCCTCCGCCGGATTCCCGCCCATGATGATCATGGTCTTGGAATTGCGGATGTCGTTGTAGGAATTGGTCTGCGCGCCGTAGCCCCACGTGTTCGCCACGCCCGCGACGGTGGTCGAATGGCAGATGCGCGCCTGGTGGTCGACGTTGTTGGTGCCCCAGAAGGCGGCGTACTTCCGGAACAGGTAAGCACCCTCGTTCGAGAATTTCGCGCTGCCCAGCCAGAAAACGCTGTCAGGCCCCGACGCCTGACGCACCGCCATCAGCTTGTCGCCGATCTCGTTGACCGCGGCGTCCCAGCTCATCCGCGTCCACTGGCCGTTCACCAGCTTCATCGGATACTTGATGCGCCGGTCGCCATGCACCAGCTCGCGCACCGAGGCACCCTTCGCGCAATGCGTGCCGCGGTTGATGGGCGAGTCCCAGGTCGGTTCCTGCCCGACCCAGACGCCGTTCTGCACCTCGGCGGTGACCGTGCAGCCCACCGAGCAGTGCGTGCAGATGTTCTTCACCCGCGTGACGGGCTGCTGGTGGTTCACCGGCCCGGCGGCCGCGGGGCGCACCGTGGTCAGCGGAATGGCGCCGAGGGCCGCGAGCCCCACCCCCGTCACACCCGCCTGCTTGAGGAAGGCGCGGCGATCGAGCCCGCCCGACGAAAGCCCGGCATAGGCCGCGGCCAGCCGTTGCCGGCCCGCGCGCGCTTCGGAACGCTTGATGAGCATGTCGGTTCGTTCCCTCAGCCGCCGTAGCGGTTGGTGCGGTAGAAGGCCTGCACATCCGCCGCATTGGGCTGGTAGCGGGCCTTGAGGCGATCGGCCTCGTTCTCCTTGCGCGCGGTGCCGGCGGGCACGGCGTCGGCGCGGATCGGGCCGGCGGCTTCCGCCACGGTCGCGGCGGCGGCGGCGGCCCCGCCGATGCCCAGCGCCTTCAGGAAGCCGCGGCGTTGCGGGGCGTCGTTCGTGCTTGAGGTCATCCGCTCTCTCCCGGCGTCATTGCGGCAGCCCGAGGGCCGCCTGCTCGATCTCGATCGCAATCCGCCCGAGCCGGCCGACAGCGCGGTAGAAACGCGCCGCCTCGGCCTTCTCGAGATCCGTGAAGACACGCCCGGCCCAGGGCCGCAGGTGCCTGGTGAAGAAGGCCTCGGCTTCCGCGGCCCCGCCGTCGAAGCTGCCCGCGAGCAGCCCGGCATAGACCTCGCAAACGGTGGCGATGTGGTCCTCCGGCTCCGCCACGCCCTCGGCACGTTCGAGGCCGAGCCGCGCGAGGTCCCCGCGCAACTCGGCGAGCGGACGTTCATGCAGGAAGCCGGTCAGGTAGTAGGAGGCATAGGGCAGCAGCTCGCCGCGCCCGAGGCCGATGAACAGGTCGTGGAATTCGCGATCGGCCGAGACTGGCTCCGCGGCGCGTGCGGCCGCCGCGAGCGCGCCATAGCCCGCGCCGAGCGCCGTGCCGTCGCCGCGCAGAACCTCCAGCGCGGCCAGCAGGCCGGCATCGGGCGCCGCCACGAGTAATCGCCCGAGCAGCGCGAACAGCCGCGCGCGCTCGGTCGTCATCGCGTCAGTCCGCACGTCCAAGGTGTCCTGGTCGGACATGCCGCTGGCGGTCTCCACTCCCCATTTCGGACAGAATAGACGGGAAAGCGGCGCTGCTCAAAGTATTGAAATCATTGCGTGTTGTTGCGAATGACTCTCAACTGGGCAGGGCGCTTCCGTGGCGGCGGGAGGGCCGGGCGGCTGCGGGCGCGGGCGTCTTGGCGAGCAGGGCGGGCGGCAGCATGGTCGCCGCGTTCGGCGCGGGCAGCGGCGGAACGGGGGGTGGCGTATCCGCCGCGCGCGCGAAGTCCTGCGCGCCGTCCCGCGTCACGACATCGGGGTCCGCCCCCTCCGACCGACCAGGGTCCGGCGCGCCTTCGTCCCGCGCGCCTTCCGGCACGCCTTCGTCCCGCGCGCCTTCCGGCACGCTTTCGTCCCGCGCGCCTTCCGGCACGCTTTCGTCCCGCGCGCCTTCCGGCGCGACATCCACAGGCAGGCCACCAACCGCACCACCCGGCCCATCGCCTTCGGCAGCCGGCTCGGGACCGAAGACCTGCGCCAGCATCTCCCGCACATCGCCCACCAGGTCGAGCGAAGCACCCGGCACGCCATCCGGCGCATTGTAGTCCCAGGCGTAATCGGCCGGGCCGACGAAGTCGCGGATCGCCGGGTCCAGTGACCAGGCGCGGCGCAGGGCGGCACGCTGCAGCGCCGCCGGGACCTCCTTGCGGAGAAAGGCGGTGAAGTCGCTGGCCACGGTCAGGCTGTCGATCGGGGGCAGCGTCGTGATGTCGAAGGTCGGTTGCTCCGGCTCGGGCGGCGTCGCTTCCGGCCCCACCACGGGCGTTGCCGCGGCCTCCGGCTCGGCGACCGGACGCCCCGCCTCGATCGCGCGCTTGCGGCGCGACCAGCGGGAGAGGAAGCCTTCCTCGCTCATGCTTCCTCCACGCGCGAGCGGCGGCCGAGCGCCTCGGTATCCGCGCGGTCACGCTTGCGCTTGTGGAATTCGCGCTGCTTGTGGTGTTCGGCGACGAAGCGTTCGACCAGCAGGCGCAGCCCCGGCGGCATGGGCAGCGCCTCCAGCAGGTCGGCGCCCGATTCGGCGTAGAGCTGCGCCTCCCCGGCGTCCACCGTCACGGCTTGCAGCGCATAGCCGGGCGCGGCCTCGGTCGGGCGCAGCACCACCCAGACGCGCGGCGGGTCCTGTTCCAGGTTGTGGATGTAGTTGTCGGTATCGGTCGGATGCAGCGCGACCTCGGCCGCACCGGCCAGGAACAGCGTGCGGCCGGCATCCTCGCGCAGCACCGTCCAGGGAGCGGCGGGCGGGAAATCCTCCAGCACCTCGCGTGGCTGCCAGGCGAAGTCCGCCCAGGGGGTGACGCCGGGGCGGCGTTCCACCACCACGGCCACCTCGACGCGCACCGTGCCCGGGACTTCCAGCGTCATGCGGCGTCCTCGCGGGCTTTCAGCGGCAGGCCGGTTACGAGGTTCTGCGGCTTCATCCGCACACGCTGCGCCGCATCCATCGCCAGCGCCAGGTAAACCGGCCGCCCCGCGACGCGCGCGATGACGCGCGACGCATCGCGGAATTCCAGCACACCCAGCCACAGGATGCGCGCCAGCCGTTCCTGTCGCACCTTCTTCGCGTTCCACAGGTCGTTGGCGATCGACGTCGCCTCCGCATCCAGGCCGACATGCCAGGTCCAGTCGCGATCCTCGATCACCGGCACGGGGCGGATCGTGACCTCCTCGCTGAACACATGGCGAATGAAGCGTTCCAGCATGCGCGCGATGCCGGCCTGCCCGTCGCGTCCCTCGGCGATGTCCAGCGCCAGATCGTGCGCATCGGACCGCCCGTGATACAGATGCGCGCTGGTGTCGTTCAGCACATCGAGCTCGACCTCGCGCGGCGGCGCGCCCGCTTCCACCAGCAATTGCCCGAGCGCGCCGAAGCCGCCGTCGCGGCCGCGCATCTCGACCACTTCCTCATCGGCCAGCAGCGTGGCGCCCTGGTGGATGCCGGCGCGCTGCGTGCGGTACAGCAATTCGCCGGCGCGCAGGGCGAAGGGGTCGCCCTCGCCTTCGAGAGCGGCGCGCGCGACCAGGTGCGTCAGCATCTGCAGCAGGATCGGCGGGATGCCCGAAACGCCCTCGCGATACAGCGCGATCCAGGCGGCCTCCAGCGTCGGATGCGCCGCGACGCGGTCGCGGAAGGCGAGGAACTGCGTGATGTTCTCGCGCGCATCCGCATCGGCCAGCGCGGCGATGCGCGCGGGGTCCACCGGCTGCAAGGGCTCGGCCATCAGCGCGGCATGCAGCGCGCGCTCGGCGGCGCAGGCTTCGTCCGGCGGGATGAGTTCCGGCCGCGCGAGGAAGGCGCGCCACAGATCGTCGGTCGCTGCGAAACGACCGTGATCGACCACGTCACACAGATGATGGCCGGAGGCGACCCAGAAGTCGCCGGGGGAGAGCACGTCGTTCATCCGCTGTCCTTCGCGCGACGCGCATCGCCAGCGTGTGTCCCCGCCGGCCGGTCCGCGGGCGTGCGGGCCATGCGCGCGAGGTCAGGTCGGATCGGTGCCTCATCCTCGCCATCGACGGCGATCGCCGCGAAGACCGGCAGCGCATCGAAGCGCCGATGCTCCTGCGGGCGTTCGTGCAGCGTTCGGAAGCGTTCGCGCACTTCGCCATCCTCGATGTTGCGGGCCAGTGCGACCAGCGTGCCCGGCGGGTGCTCGCAGAGCGATTCCGCGAAGGCGATCTCGTCCTCTGCCGCAGCGTGTGCGGCGGCATCATCCGGCGCGCCATGGGCGGCGCGGATATGCGCGGCCAGCGCCGCCACGGCGTCGTCGCGCTGCGCCGGCGTGGCGGACGCCACCTGCACCAGCGTGGACCAGCCGAACGATGCCAGGCCCAGGAAGCCCGCGCGGAAGGCCTGGCGGCGCTTGCCCTCCAGCGCCGCCACGTCGTCGTCCCAGAAGCAGAAGCCGCCGGGCACCGCCCATTCGCCTGGCTCGGCCGCGCGCGGAAACACCAGCGCATCGGAGGGGTCGAGCCGGATGGTTCGCAACAGCCGCGTCATGCCGCCTCCGCCAGCGCGTGGCGTTGGCGCACGCCGTCGCGTTCGATCACCAGGTCGCCAGTTGTGGGCTCGATGCCGCGTCGCCCATCCGCCCCGCAGGCGGGGTCCAACCGCGCCAGATAGCGTTCCGCGACGATGCGGAAGCCGCGCCCGTCCCAATCCGCGATGGTCGCCATCAGGTGCCGCGCCCAGGCGGCGGTCAGCTCGGCGGGCGTGGTGTCGGTATAGCCTTCCTCGAACAATGTGGTGCGGCCGGGGTCGCGCCCGGGGTCCTGGTCGGCGGCGGCGAAGGCGACCTCGATCCCGACCACCAGCCAGTCCGGCACGGCATTCTCGGCGCAGCCGGGAGGGGCGGCGATGCGCGCGCCGCCGACCACCCCGCCATTGACCCGGATGGTCGTGGGCCAGTCGAAGGTCAGCGGCACCTCCGGCGGGCCGAGCGCGCCGGCGGCATCCGCGAAGGCGGCCATGGCGGCGAGCAGCGCCGGGCGCGCGGCCGACAGCGTCTGTTCCGGCTCCAGCACCACCGCGGCCTCGATGCGCGCCCAGGATCGCACCCAGACCAGCGTGCCCGCGCCCTGCGCCGGCGCCTCGGCCGCGGCGCGCGCCATGGCGTCGCCGCCCTCGCGCAGCGCGATGATGGGGGTGAAGACGCTCGGCAGCTCGGACAGGCCCTCGGACACGCGCTCCCTCGCATCATGGTGTTTCCCGGCATATATGCGCCCGACCCCGAAGCGCCAAACGGGGCGTCGGGGAGCCAGCCTGCCATGAGCGGAACGGATGGGCGCATCGCCCTGGTGTGCAGCTGCGAGGACACCATGCGCCTCGACGAGCGCGCCATCGCGCGCGGCTGCGGCGCCGAGCCGCGCATGGCGGAACAGCTCTGCATGGCGCAGCTCGACCGTTTCATGGCCGCACTGGCCACCGGGCGGCCGCTGACCGTCGCCTGCACCGCCCAGGCACCGCTATTCGCCCAGGAAGCCGCCGAGGCCGGGGCCGCAACGCCCACCTTCGTGAACATCCGCGAGCACGCCGGCTGGGCCGCCGAGGGCCGCGCCGCCGGCCCCAAGATGGCCGCCCTGCTGGCCGCCGCCGCCGAGCCCATGCCCGCCACGCCGCTGGTGCCGCTGGAAAGCCAGGGCGTGACGCTGGTGCTCGGCCGCGATGCCGTGGCGCTGGAGGCGGCGGCGCGCCTGGCCGACCGGCTCGACCTGACCGTGCTGCTGACCGGCGCGGAGGCCGTGACGCCGCCGCGCAGCACCCCCTTCCCGGTGATGCGCGGACGCGCACGCAAGGCGACGGGGTATCTTGGCGCCTTCGAGGTGACAGTGGATGGCGCCGCCATGCCGCGCCCGTCCTCCCGCGCGGTTTACGATTTTGGGCCGGGCAAGGATGGCGCGGTCAGCCGCGCCGACATCGTGCTGGACCTGTCGGGCGGCGCGCCGCTGTTTCCCGCACATGAGGTGCGGCAAGGCTACCTGCGTGCCGACCCGGCCGATGCCGCGGCGGTCGAACGCGCCATCGCCGCCGCGGGCGAATTGACGGGCACCTTCGACAAGCCGCGCTTCATCGCCTTCGATGGCGCGCTGTGCGCCCATGCGCGCAACAAGCGCAACGGCTGCACGCGCTGCATCGATCTGTGCCCGACCGGCGCCATCACGCCCGGCACCGGTCCGCTGAAGGACCAGGTGGTCATCAGCGCCGAGATCTGCGCGGGCTGCGGCGCCTGCGCGGCGGTCTGCCCGACGGGTGCGGCCACCTATACGCTGCCGCCGCCGGGGGCCATGGCGCGGCGCATCCGCGCGCTGCTGCTGGCCTATCGCGCGGCCGGCGGGGAGGCGCCGGTGCTGCTGCTGCACGACGAGGCGCAGGGGGAGCCGCTGCTCGATGCGCTGTCGCGCCATGGCGATGGGCTGCCGGCGCGCGTGCTGCCGCTGCGGGTGAACGAGGTCTCGGCGCTGGACCTGTCCCTGCTGGCCGGCGCCTTCGCCTGGGGGGCGAATGCGGTGCGCGTGCTGCTGCCCGCGCGCGGCCGGCACGGCACGGAAGGCCTGGCGCGCAACATCGAGACGGTGAACGCCGCGCTGGAGGGGCTTGGGCTTGGGCACGACACGCCGCGCGCGGCGGTGATCGAGACGGATGATCCCTTCAGCCTCGGCGAGGCGCTGGCCGCCCTGCCCCGCGCGCCCTTTGCCTTCGCACCGTCCAGCCACCAGGCGATCGGCACGCCGCGCGAGATGGCGTTGCAGGCGTTGCGCGCGCTGCGAACCGCCGCGCGCGTGCCGGTGCAGGCGGTGGCGCTGCCGGCACTGGCCCCCTTCGGCGCGGCGCATGTGGACACGGCGGGCTGCACGCTGTGCCTGGCCTGCACGAGCGTCTGCCCGACCTCGGCGTTTTCCGCGAACCCCGAGACGCCGCAGCTGCGCTTCCTGGAGGATGCCTGCGTGCAGTGCGGGCTGTGTGCCGCGACCTGCCCGGAGAAGGTCATCACGCTGGAGCCGCGGCTGAATTTCTCGGAAGCCGCGGCGTCGCCGCAGGTGGTGAAGCAGGAGGAGCCGGCGGCCTGCCCGCGCTGTTCCAAGCTGTTCGGCACCAAGGCGTCGATTGCGCGGGTGAAGGCAAAGCTGTCCGCGCATTGGATGTTCGCCGACCCGGCGCGCGCCGCGATCCTGGATCTGTGCGACGATTGCCGGATCACGGAGGCCACGACCGGGCGCTTCGACCCCTATGCCGGGCCGGCGCGGCCGGTGACGAAGACGACGGAAGACTATCTGCGCGAGGCCGAGCGGGCGAAGAAGGCGCAGGAGTGAGCCGCCGGCTTTAGCCCTTTAGCACTTTAGCCCGCGGGGCGGCGCCATCGGAGCGGATGCTCTGAGTGCCGCGACGCGCGGCCGCCCACGAAGGCGCGCCTTGGGCGAGGTGATCCGAAGGGATGATCGTGGTCGCGCCGGCAGGGCATGGCCGGGCGCCGAGCCTCGGACATGGCTCAAGCAGTTGATAGGAATTCTTTCGCACAAGCCGGCGCCAATTGCAAGCGCGCGATCAGTTCCGCGGCAGCCGCGCCACCCCCGGCGCATCCGGGTTCTGCGCCCGGTGCCGCAAGAGCTGGTCGGCCAACACAATGGCCAGCATCGCCTCGCCCACCGGCACCGCGCGGATGCCCACGCAGGGGTCGTGGCGGCCCTTGGTCTGCACCTCGACCTCGCGCCCCTGCCGATCCACCGAGGCGCGCGGGGTCAGGATCGAGCTGGTCGGCTTCACCGCGAAGCGCGCCACCACGGGCTGGCCAGTGCTGATCCCGCCCAGCACGCCGCCCGCGCGGTTCGACTGGAAGGCCACGGTGCCGTCGGGGTTCATCCGCATCTCGTCGGCATTGTCGGCGCCGGTGAGCGTCGCGGCGGCGAAGCCATCGCCGATCTCGACCCCCTTCACCGCATTGATCGACATCAGCGCGCCGGCGAGTTCGGCATCGAGCTTGCCGTAGATCGGCGCGCCGAGGCCAGGCGGGACGCCGTCCGCCACCAGTTCGATCACCGCGCCCACGGAATCGCCGGATTTTCGCAGCGCCAGCAGGCGTTCCTCCCAGCGGAGGGCCGCCGCGCGGTCGGGGCAGAAGAAGGCGTTGTCCTCCACAGCATCCCAGTCCCAGGCGGCCCGGTCCACCCAATCGTCGCCCATCGCCACCAGCGCGCCGCGCACCCGCACATCGGGGCCGAGCACCTTGCGGGCGATGGCACCGGCGGCGACGCGCATCGCCGTCTCGCGCGCCGAGGACCTCCCGCCGCCGCGATAGTCGCGGATGCCGTATTTCAATTCGTAGGTGATGTCCGCATGGCCGGGGCGGAAGCGTTCCGCGATCTCGGAATAATCCCTCGATCGCTGGTCGGTGTTGTCGATGTGGAGAGCGATGGGCGTGCCCGTGGTCAGCCCGTCCATCACGCCGGACAGGATGCGGACCTGGTCGGGTTCCTGGCGTTGGGTCACGAATTTCGACTGGCCGGGCCGGCGGCGGTCGAGGAAGGGCTGGATGTCGGCCTCGGTCAGCGCCAGGCGCGGCGGGACGCCATCCACCACGCAGCCGATGGCCGGGCCATGGGATTCGCCCCAGGTGGTGACGCGGAACAGGTGGCCGATGGTGTTGTGGGACATGGTGGGGTCCGATTAGCCGGGGCGGAGGTTCGCTTCAATGACGCCCGATGCGCGTCCGGCTGCGGGGCGGCGCGGGCTGCGCGACGACCCGGTGGCTGGAGCATCCAGCGCGCAGACATCGCGGCCTGTGCGGAAGGAGCGGCGCGCGGCACCCATCGGCTGGCGCGCCCGGCGCGGGGCGCAGTGAAGGGCGTGCGCCCTATCGGTCCGCCCGCGGCGCGCCGCGATAGGTGCAGGTCACGATGGTCACCGTGGCGCGCGTCGCCGCCACGCCCGAGGTGACCTCCGCGGACTCCTCGATCCGTTCCGACAGGAAGGGCCGCGCCATGTCGCAGTATCGCGCCACGATGGCCCCGCCCGGCTGGCCGGTGTCGATCAGGAAGACCAGCGCGTCGCCGGCGCGGCAGCGCACGCGCAGGCGTTGGTCGGCATCGTGCTCGCTGACGCGCATGCCCTCGGGGCCGGTCACGCGGATGGCGGTCCAGCAGCGGGCATCGTCCATCTGCGCCCGCGCGGGCGGCGCGGCCACCACCAGCCCCGCCAGCGCGGCGGCGTAAGGCAGGCAGCGCATGATCATGCTGTTCATGGATCGATGGCTTAGCGCGGAATGCCGCGGGTCTCAATCGGCCGGCGGCGGGCGCAGCGCGGTCGCGCCACGGGGCGACAGGCGGTAGCCGGTGGGCAGGCTCTCGGTCAGCCCCAGCGCCTTCAACCGCCGCACCATCGTCTTGAAGGCCGGGGTGTCGTAGCCGAGGCCGGCGGCCAGGTCGGCAGCGCGACGGCCAGGCGCGGCGGCAATGGCAGCGAGGACGGCCCGGGTCCAGGCGCCGCGCGCGGCGCCGCGATCCAGGCGGTCGAGCCGCTCGGCCAGCGCGTTCGCCTCGGCGGCGGGCATGGCGTCCTGCGCGCGCAGCGCGATGCGGGGGTCGGGCCCCGCCAGGCGCAGGGCCACCCGATGCACCGGCCCGTTGCCTGCGGCGAGATAGGCCAGCAATGCCAGCAGGTCGGCATAGCCAGCCCGGTGCGCGTCCCGGTCGGAGAGGCTGGTCGGATCCACCACCGCGACGTCGTCGAACGCCAGCTGGCCGATCGGCGTCAGCAGCGTGGCCCCTGGCCGCGCCGGCGCCCTGGCGCCACGGCGGAACGCCAGGGTGATGCGCCCCGCCGCGATGCCCTCCAGCACGGCGCGGCGGAACAGCATGGCCTGGGCGGCTCAGCCCTTCTCGACCGTGATGTCCGGCGCGTCGGGGTTCTTCATGCCGACCACATGGTAGCCGGAATCGACGTGATGGACCTCGCCGGTCACGCCCGAGGACAGGTCCGACAGCAAATACAGCCCGGACCCGCCGACATCCTCGATGGTGACGTTGCGGCGCAGCGGGGAATTGTACTGGTTCCAGCGCAGGATGTAGCGGAAGTCGCCGATGCCGCTGGCCGCCAGGGTCTTGATCGGCCCGGCGGAGATGGCATTCACGCGGATGCCGCGTTCGCCCAGGTCCGTCGCCATGTAGCGCACGGAGGCTTCGAGCGCGGCCTTGGCCACGCCCATCACGTTGTAGTGCGGCGTGACGCGCTCCGCACCCAGGTAGGACAGGGTCAGCAGCGATCCGCCGGCGGACATCAGCGCGGCGGCGCGCTGGCCGACCGCGACGAAGGAGAAGCAGGAGATGTCCATCGCCTGCAGGAAGGCGGCGCGCGGCGTGTCGAGATACCGCCCGCGCAGGAACTGCTTGTCCGCATATCCGATCGCATGGACCAGGAAGTCGATCTTCCCCCAGGCCTTGGCCACCGCGTCGAAGGCGGCGTCCATGGAGGCATCGTCGGACACGTCGCAGGGCAGCACCAGGGAGGAGCCGATGCTCTCGGCCAGGGGCTTCACGCGCTTCTCGAGCGCCTCCCCCTGGTAGGTGAAGGCGATCTCGGCGCCTTGCGCGGCCAGGGCGCGGGCGATGCCCCAGGCGATCGAGCGGTCATTGGCCACGCCCATGATGATGCCGCGCTTGCCCTGCATGAGGGTGCCGGTGGCGATGCGGGGCTCTGGCGTGGCGTCATTCATCGCGGTCGGGGCCCGTCCGGGTGGTTGGGAAGGCCGCGGTGGTGCCATGGCAGGGGGAGCGGGGCAAGTGCGTTCCGCCCCTTGCGGCGCCCGCCGGCACCCCGATACAGGCAGGGACTGAGGAGCACCCGATGGCCGCCACCGCCACCACCGACGACCCGATCGCCCTGTTCGAGGCCTGGATGGCCGAGGCCGCGGCGAGCGAACCCAACGACCCCAACGCGGTGTGCCTGGCCACCGCGACGCCCGATGGCGCGCCCTCGGCTCGGATGGTGCTGCTGAAGGGCGTCGATGCGCGGGGCTTCGTGTTCTACACCAACCTTGAGAGCCGCAAGGGCGGGGAATTGGCGGCCAACCCGCAGGCGGCGCTGTGCTTCCATTGGAAGACCCTGGCGCGCAGCGTGCGTGTCGAGGGCCAGGTGGAAGCCGTGAGCGACGCCGAGGCGGATGCCTATTATGCCTCCCGCGCGCGGACCTCGCGGCTGGGGGCCTGGGCGTCGAAGCAGTCGCGGCCGCTCGAATCGCGCTTCGCGCTGGAGAAGGCGGTGGCGGAGTACGGGCTGAAATACGCCATCGGGGAGATCCCGCGCCCGCCCTTCTGGTCCGGCTTCCGGGTGCTCCCGCGGCGCATCGAGCTGTGGCGCGACATGCCCTTCCGCCTGCATGAGCGCCGCGTCTTCCACCGCGAGGGCGAGGGCTGGCGGATCGAGACGCTGTATCCATGAGCATCCCGGCGGCGCAAGCCGAGGCGGCGGCGCTGCTGGCGCGGCTGTCGGGTGCGGCGCCGGTCGAGACGCATATCTCGGCGGTGTTCGTCGGGCGCGACACCGCCTGGAAGATGAAGAAGGCGGTCGCGCTGGGGTTCCTGGACTTCACCAGGCTTGAGGACCGCGAGCGCTTCTGCCGCCACGAACTGGCGCTGAATGCGCCGCATGCGCCGGGGCTGTATCGCGACGTGGTGCCGCTCACGCGCGGGCCGGATGGCGCGCTGCGCGAAGGCGGCGACGGCGAAGCGGTGGAGTGGGTGCTGCGGATGGCGCCGGTTCCGGCGGCGGATTTTCTCGATGCCGTGGCGGCGCGCGGGGCGCTGGCGCCGGGCCTGCTGGATGCCGTGGCCGATGCGGTGGCGGCGATGCATGAGGGGGCGGAACAGGCCAGCGTCGATGCCCCGGCCGCCATGGCGCGCATCCTGGAGGGCAATGTGCCGGCGGCGCGCCGGGCCGGTCTGGATGCCACGCGGGTCGAGGCCTGGGCGGCGGGCGCGCGCGCCGAACTGACGCGCATAGCCCCGGTGCTGGCGGCGCGTGCCGCGTCCGGCTGCGTCCGTCGCTGCCATGGCGACCTGCATCTGGGGAACCTGGTGCTCTGGCAAGGCCGCCCCTGCCTGTTCGACGCGCTGGAATTCGACGAGGCGCTGGCGCGCATCGATGTCGGCTACGACCTGGCCTTCCTGCTGATGGACCTCGATGTGCGGGTGGGCAGGCCGGCCGCGAACCGGGTGCTCGGGCGGTATGTGGGGCGCACTGGCGATGCGGGGCTGGTGGCCGGGCTGCCCGTCTGGCTGTCGCTGCGGGCCATGATCCGCGCGCATGTCGAGGCAGCGCGCGGGCGCGACAGCGCGGCGCTGCTGGCAGCGGCGCAGGCGCATCTTGAGCCCGCCGCGGCGCGGTTGGTGGCGATCGGTGGGCTGCAAGGCACGGGCAAATCGACGCTGGCGCGCATGCTGGCACCGCATCTGGGCCGCTGCCCGGGCGCGCTGGTGCTGCGGACGGATGAAATCCGCAAGCGCCGCTTCGGCGTGGCGCCGGAATCGCGGCTGCCGGCCGAGGCCTATGCCGCCGAGGTCAGCGCCGCCGTGCATGACGAGATCTTCGCGCTGGCCGCGGCGGCGCTGGCCGGCGGGCAGGCGGTGGTGCTCGATGCGGTGTTCCTCGATGCGGCGCAGCGCGCGCGCGCCGCGCGTGTCGCGCGCGATGCCGGGGTGCGCTTCGACGGGCTGTGGCTGGAAGCGCCGATCGACGTCCTGCGCGCACGCATCACGGCGCGGCGCAACGATGCCTCGGACGCCGATGAGGCCGTGCTGCAGCGCGCCGCCGCGGTCGATCCCGGCCCGATCGACTGGCATCGCATCGACGTGACATCGGGCGGCGAGCATGCCGCCGCGGCGGCCCTTGGCATGAAGCCCGGTTTCCTGTGCTAGGCTTGCGCGCGCAGGGAAGTCACGCGCACTGAAGCGCGATTGGGGAGAGTATCTGCCATGGCCTATCGCCGCCTGCTTCTGCCGCTGACCGGCACCGCCTCGGGTGAAGCGGCGCTCGCCACCGCGCTGATCGCCGCGCGGACCTGGAACGCGCATGTCCATTGCCTGCATGTGCGCGTCGATGCGCGCGATGTCGCGCCGCTGGCCGGCGAGGGCCTGTCAGGCGCCATGATCGAGGAGATGATGGCCGCCACGGAACGCGAGAGCGGCGAGCGCGCCGACCGCGTGAAGGCGCTGTTCGACCGCTTCACCTCGGGCCTCGGCGGCATCACGCTGGCCGACAATCCGGATACCGCCGCGAAGTCCCAGGGGCCGACGCTCTCCTTCGAATCCATCCCGGGCCGGGAGGAGGACGTGGTGGCGCAGCAGTCGCGCCTCTACGACATGGCCGTGGTGCCGCACCCGGAGGCGGGGGAGGACGTGTCGAGTTCCGACGCGCTGCACGCCATCCTGTTCGACTCCGGCCGCCCGGTGCTGATCGCCCCGCGGGTGGCGCCGGCCGATATCGGCACGCGCGTGAGCGTGGCCTGGAACGGCACGGCCGAGAGCGCCGCCGCCGTCGCCGCCGCCCTGCCCTGGCTGCACAAGGCTTCCGCCGTGCAGATCCTGGCATCCGACGAATACCAGCGGCGCGGCCCCAAGGCCGAGGGCATCCAGGCGTATCTGCGCTGGCACGGCATCCAGGCCGAGATCGTGCCCTTCAAGCCGGCGACGCGCGAAGTGGGTGCCGGGCTGCTCGGCGCCGCGCGGGACTTCAATTCCGACCTGATCACCATGGGCGCCTATTCGCATTCGCGGCTGCGCCAGCTGATCCTGGGCGGGGTGACGCGCCATGTGCTGGAGAACGCCGAAATCCCGGTGATGATGTGCCGCTGAGCGGGGTTTCGGCCGGCGCGGCCTGACCGCGCCCGTCATCACCGACCTGAATGGCGGCGATCCGGCCGGGTGCGTGGCGCCGGGGCGGGCGCGGGCCTATGTCCGTCTGCGAACGGACAGGGACCCCGTGGGGTCCCGCAGAGCAGACGGAGCGGACCCATGATCGACGTGCGACCCTTCTCCAGCCTGGGCAAGGCAAAGTTCGGCTGGCTCGACGCCAACCACCATTTCTCCTTCGGCCACTACCGCAACCCCGACCGCGACCAGTGGGGCCGGCTGCGCGTATGGAACGACGACGAGATCGCGCCGGGCACCGGCTTCGACCCGCACCCGCACCGCGACATGGAGATCATCACCTATGTCCGCGAGGGTGCGATCACCCACAAGGACAACCTGGGCAACGAGGGCCGCACCGAGGCCGGCGACGTCCAGGTGATGAGTGCCGGCACCGGCGTGGTGCATGCCGAATACAATCTCGAGCCCGGCAAGACCACGCTGTTCCAGATCTGGATCATCCCGGACAAGCGTGGTGCGAAGCCGTCCTGGGGGGCCAAGAAGTTCCCCAAGGAGAAGCGCGAGGCGGGCTTCGACGTGCTGGCCTCCGGCCGCCCGCAGGATGAGGGCCATGGCGCGCTGCCGATCAATGTCGATGGCGCGGTGCTCGCCACCACGCTGAAGAAGGGGCAGACGCTGGTGCAGAAGCTGGGCGAGGGGCGTGCGGCCTACCTGGTGGCGGCGAAGGGCGCGGTGACGGTGAACGGCACGCCGGCCCAGGCGCGCGACGGCATCGCCATCCGCGACGAAGCCGAATTCGCCATCAACGCGACCGAGGATGCGGAGCTGGTGATGGTGGAAGTGGCGGCGGAGTGACCGCCGCTGTCACACAAGTGTCGTTGATGAACCGACCCGGCGCGGCATAACTGCCGCGCCGGCGGTCCCGCCGGTTCGCCTCCGGGGGACCCGATGGAATATTCGCGCCGCTTCAAGTTCCTGCTGTGTGCCCCTGCCTTCGACGAGGCCGGCGACCTGGAGGGCGAGCGCCTGGCGCATATCGTCCGCGAGATCGAGCAGGACGGCTACCAGGTGCTGCGCGCCCGGCGCGACGATGATGCCGAGCTGGTGGTCCGCACCGACGCCGCGATCGGCTGCCTGATCGTGGATTGGGGCAAGAAGGGGTTGCAGGGGCGTGCGGCGCAGCTGATCTCGCTCACCCGCAAGCGCGGGCTGGACGTGCCGGTCATCCTGCTGGTGCGCCGCCACCGGCTGGAGGATATCCCGGTCGAAGTGCTGGATGATGTCGACGGCTTTGTCTTCCTGGCCGAGGAGACGCCGGACTTCATCGCCAAGAACCTGGTCTCGAAGCTGCGGCAGTACGCCGACAGCCTGAAGACGCCCTTCTTCGGCGCGCTGGTCGATTATGCCGAGCAGGGCAACATGCTGTGGACCTGTCCCGGGCATAATGGCGGGGTGTTCTACCGGCGCAGCCCGATCGGGCGGATTTTCGTGGAGCACCTGGGCGAGGCGGTGTTCCGCGACGACCTCGACAATTCGGTGCTGCAACTGGGCGACCTGCTGACGCATGAAGGCCCCGCCGCGGCGGCCGAGCGCGCGGCGGCGGAGATCTTCGGCGCGGAACGCACCTATTTCGTGCTGAACGGCACGTCCACGTCCAACAAGGTCGTGCTCTCGGCGCTGCTGGCCGAGGACGATTTGGTGCTGTTCGACCGCAACAACCACAAGGCGGCGCATCACGGGGCGCTGTTCCTGGGCCAGGCCATTCCGGTCTACCTGGAGACCGATCGCAACCTGCACGGGCTGATCGGCCCCATCCACCCCGAGGCCTTCGACGAGGCGCGCATCCGCCAGGCCATCCGCGACAACCCGCTGGTGGCGGGGAAGTCCCGCGCCGATGCGCCGCGCCCCTTCCGCGCCGCGGTGGTCGAGCAATGCACCTATGACGGCACGATCCTGAGCGCCGAGCAGGTCGTGAGCCGCATCGGCCACCTGTGCGACTACATCCTGTTCGACGAGGCCTGGGCCGGCTTCATGAAGTTCCACCCGCTGTTCCGCGGGCGCTTCGGGATGGGGCTGGACAACCTCGGCCCGGACAGCCCGGGCATCATCGTCACGCAATCCACGCACAAGCAGTTGGCGTCCTTCAGCCAGGCCTCGCAGATCCATGTGAAGGATAGCCACCTGGGCGACCAGCGCCGGCGCGTCGAGCATCGCCGCTTCAACGAGTTCTTCCTGCTGCACGCCTCGACCAGCCCGTTCTATCCGCTGTTCGCGAGCCTCGATGTCGGCGCGCAGATGATGAAGGGGAAGTCGGGTGAGGTGCTGTGGGACGACACCATTCGCCTGGGCATCGAGTTGCGGAAGAAGATGCGGATGACCGCGCGCGACTTCGCCGCGAGCGAGCGCGACCTCACGCGGCAATGGTTCTTCGACCCCTTCGTGCCGGATCGGGTGGTCTACGGCCAGCGCGACATGCCCTGGGAAGAAGTGCCGACCGATGCGCTGGCTACCGACCCGGGGCTTTGGGAGTTGCGCGCGGGCGAGACGTGGCACGGCTTCCGCCACGTCGCGCCCGGCTGGGCGATCACCGACCCCAACAAGCTGACGGTTCTCACACCCGGCTTCGACCGCGCCGCCGGCACCTATGCCGAGCACGGAATCCCCGCCCCCGTCGTCGCGGAATACCTGCGGCAGAACCGCATCGTCTGCGAGAAGAACGACCTCAACTCCCTGCTGTTCCTGCTGACGCCCGGCGTCGAGAGCAGCAAGGCCGGCACGCTGCTGTCGCACCTGGTCACCTTCAAGAAGCTGCACGACCAGAATGCGCCGCTCGATGAGGTGATCCCGGATTTCGTGGCCCGCCGCCCCGCGCGCTACGGCGGCATGCGGCTGCGCGACCTCTGCGCGGGGATGCATGCGCTGTATCGCGCGGCCGGGACCTCCGCGCTGCAATCCGCGCAGTTCCGCGCCGAGCACCTGCCCGAGATCGCCCTGCCCCCGCACGCCGCAGTGCGGGCGCTGACGCGCAACCGGGTGGACTACCTGCCGCTCGATGCGCTGGACGGCCGCATCGCGACCACGCTCTGGGTGGTCTATCCGCCCGGCATCGCCACCATCGTGCCCGGCGAACGCCTGACCGCCCGCGCGCGCCCCATGATCGACTACCTGCGCGCCTTCGAGGCCGCCGCCAACGCCTTCCCCGGCTTCGAGAGCGAGGTGCAGGGCCTGCACCGCGAGGCGCAGCCCGACGGCACGGTGCGCTTCTATACCTACGTCATGCAGGAGTAGCGTGGCGGGAACCACCGGAGGACCCGCCCGTGCCCAGCCTGCCCGACGGCACCATCATCCCCGCGCTCGGCCAGGGCACCTGGCACATGGGCGAGGGCGCACGGCCGCGTAGCGAGGAAGCCGACGCGCTGCGCCTCGGCCTCGACCTCGGCATGTCCTTGATCGACACCGCCGAGATGTATGCCGAGGGCGGCGCCGAGGAAGTCGTGGGCGATGCCATCGCCGGGCGGCGCGACGGCGTGTTCCTGGTGTCGAAGGTCTACCCCCACAACGCATCCCGCCGCGGCGCCGTGGCCGCCTGCGAGCGCAGCCTGAAGCGCATGCGCGTGGACACCATCGACCTGTACCTGCTGCATTGGCGCGGCTCCCACCCGCTCAGCGAAACCGTCGAAGCCTTCGAGGCGCTGAAATCCGCCGGGAAGATCCGCCGCTGGGGCGTGTCCAACTGCGACGTGGACGACCTCGAGGAACTCGGCCCCGCCCTGGCGGATTGCGCGGCGGACCAGGTGCTCTACAGCCTGGAGCACCGCGGCATCGAATTCGACCTGCTGCCCTTCTGCGCCCGGCAGCGCGTGCCCGTCATGGCCTATTCCCCGGTCGGCCAGGGCGGCAAGCTGCTGCGCCACCGCGCGCTGCACGACGTCGCTGCGCGCCACGGCATCACCCCCGCCCAGGTCGCCATCGCCTGGACGCTGCGCGACCCCAACATCGTCAGCATCCCCAAGGCCTCCGACCCGGCGCATGTGCGCCAGAACGCCGCCTGCCGCGACGTCCGCCTGACCCCCGACGACCTCGCCACGCTCGACGCAGCCTTCGCCCCGCCGGGGCGCAAACGCGGGCTGGCGATGCTGTAGGGGCGGGTGTCCTCAGGGAGGGCTTTGCCCTCCCCGAACCCCTCCCACCAAGGGCTTAAGGCCCTTGGAACCCTCGAGTTGATCGGAGGAATTGGGGAGGGGCATCGACGGCGGCACCGGTGAGACGGGTGCGCCATGCCCCTCCCCAATTCCCCCGATTCAAAACCCGCGGTCCAGGGGGCCGTAGCCCCCTGGTGGGGAGGGGTCCGGGGAGGGGCAAAGCCCCTCTCCGGGAACGCCCCGCCCCTACTGGAACACCGGCACCGCGTTGTCGTCCTGCGGCGGCGGCGGCGGCACGTCGATGGTGACCGACGCCGGGTCGACGCCGGTGCCGCTGTCGAGCCAGTAGGTCACGCTTTCGGGCCACAGGATGACGATGGCGACGAGGGTGAGTTGCAGGAACAGGAAGGGGATGGCGCCCCAGTAGATGTCCTTGGTCAGCACGGATTTGGGGGCGACGCCGCGCAGGTAGAACAGGGCGAAGCCGAAGGGTGGGTGCATGAAGCTGGTCTGCAGGTTCACGCAGAGCAGCACGCCGAACCACACCAGGTTGATGTCGAGCTTGGCGGCCACGGGGGCCAGCAGCGGCACGACGATGAAGGCGATCTCGAAGAAGTCGAGGAAGAAGGCGAGCAGGAAGATCGCGATGTTCACGAAGACCAGGAAGCCGGTCTGCCCGCCAGGCAGGTGGGACAGCAGGTGCTCGATCCAGATGGAGCCGTCCACGCCCTGGAAGACCAGGGTGAAGACGGTGGCGCCGATCAGGATGAAGATGACCATGGCGGTGATTCGCATGGTGTTGGCCATGGCTTCGAACAGCAGCGCCCAGGTGAAGCGCCGGTTGATCACCGCGATCAGGATGGCGCCCATGGCGCCCATCGCGCCGGCCTCGGTGGGTGTCGCGAGGCCGAGGAAGATGGTGCCCAGCACCAGGAACATCAGCACCAGCGAGGGCACCATGCCCTTGATGACGCGCCAGTAGAGCGGCCAGCCGTGCAGGGTGCGCGCCTCGGCCGGCAGCGGCGGGACCTTGTGCGGCCAGACGAGGCTGACGACGGCGATGAAGGCGAGGAACAGCGCCACCTGCATCATCGCCGGGCCGATCGCGCCGGCGTACATCTCGCCCACGCTCTTGCCGAGCTGGTCGCCCAGCACGATCAGCACGAGCGATGGCGGGATGAGCTGCGCGATGGTGCCGGATGCGGCGATGACGCCGGTGGCGATGCGCATGTCGTAGCCGTAGCGGATCATCACCGGCAGCGAGATCATGCCCATGGCGATGACCGAGGCGGCGACGGTACCGGTGATGGCGCCCAGCACCGCGCCCACCAGGATGACGGCGTAGGCGAGCCCGCCGGGGATCTTGCCGAACAGCTGCCCGGTGCCTTCCAGCAGGTCCTCGGCCAGGCCGCAGCGTTCCAGCACCGCGCCCATCAACGTGAAGAACGGGATCGCCAGCAGCACCTCGTTCGACAGGATGCCGAAGACGCGCAGCGGGAGGTTGCCGAGGTAGGCAGTGGTGAAGAAGCCCATCTCGATCGACAGGAAGCCGAAGAACAGGCCGACCGCGGACAGGCTGAAGGCCACCGGGAAGCCCAGCAGCAGGAACACCACCAGGCCGCCGAACATCAGCGGCGGCATCAGGTCGAGGCTGATCACCGCGTCACTGCTCCAGTTTCTCGTAGGTGGCGACCTCGGCCGACAGGCCCTGCAGCGCGGCGATGCGCTTGACCAGCTCGGCCAGGCCCTGGAGCGCGACCAGCGCGAAGCCGAGCGGCATCAGCAACTTCATCGGCCAGCGCAGCAGCCCGCCGGCATTGGGCGAGGTCTCGCCCCGCATCCAGGCATCCATGAAGAAGGGCCAGGTCATCCAGGCCAGCAGGATCATGCCCGGCAGCAGGAAGAAGATGATGCCGAAGACATCGATCCACAGCCGCGTGCGTTCGGAGACGATGCTGTAGACCAGGTCCACCCGCACATGGCCGTTGCGGCGCAGCGTGTGCGCGGCGCCAAGCATCACGATGGCGGCAAACAGGTACCACTGCGCCTCCAGCCAGGCGTTCGACGACAGCGAGAAGCCGTAGCGCAACAGCGCATTGCCGGTGCTGATCGCGCAGGCGGCGAGCACGCACCATTCCGCGACCCGGCCGGCGGCCTGGCTGATCGCGTCCATGGCGCGGCTGAATCCGAGCAGTGACTGCATCTAGCGGGCCTGGTGCCGGTGGTGGCGGCGCATGGCGCCCGAGCCTCCGTCTGGTTGGCCTCGAAGCGAGGCGGCGCCGCGTCTAGCGCGGTTTGGCCGCGGTCGGAAGGGGCATGGGGCGGCGGGTGATCCGGCCGGGCCGTCGGGCGCTGACGGCGGCGGCACCCGGCAGGCTGGCCGCGGCGCGGCGCGGGGGGGTATCCTGCGGCGGTGACTCGGTGCCCGTGCCGGCCGTGCTGACGGCCCTCGCCCTGTTGATCGGCGCCCTGGCGGTGCTGGGCGCGGTTGCTTGGCCGCTTGCCCGGTCGGCGGCGGGGGCGCGGGCGGTTCATGGCGGCGTGGCTGTGGCCGGGGTGCTGCTGGCGGCAGGCGGGCTTGCCGGACTGCTTGGCGGCGCATCGGCGCTGGCGCTGCCCTTCGGGCCGCCCTGGGGTGCGGCGCGCCTGGCACTCGATCCGCTGTCGGCGTGGTTCCTGTTGCCGGTGGGGCTCTCGGCGGCCTGTGCATCGCTGTATGCGCTGGGCGGTGTGCAGGGGCCGGTGGCGCCCAGGCTGCTGGTGCCCTGGCCGATCTTCCTGGCGGGCATGGCGCTGTGCGTGCTGGCGGCGGATGGCTTCACCCTGCTGCTGGGGTTCGAGGCGATGTCGCTGGCCTCCTGGGTGCTGGTGGCCCAGGACCACGCGCAGGCGGGCAACCGGCGGGCGGCGCGGATCTACCTGGGCTTCGCCGGGTTTGGCGGGGTGTCGCTGATCCTGGCGCTGGGGCTGCTGGCGGGGGGTGCGGGGGATGTCGCCTTCGCGGTGCTGCGCGATGCGCCGCCGGAGGGCTGGCGCGCCGCGGCAGTGCTGGCGCTGGTGATCGCGGGGGCGGGGTCGAAGGCAGGCCTGGCGCCGCTGCATGTGTGGTTGCCATTGGCGCATCCGGCCGCACCCAGCCATGTCTCGGCGGTCATGTCGGGAGCGATGACGAAGGTCGCGCTGTATGTGCTGGCGCGCTTCGTGTTCGACCTGATGGGGCCGGCGCAGCCCTTCTGGCTGGGGGCACCGCTGGTGGCGCTGGGGGCGGCCTCGGCGGTGATCGGCGCGCTGCGGGCGAACCTCGAGGACGACACGAAGACGCTGCTGGCCTGTTCGACCATCGAGAATGTCGGGCTGATCGCGATCGGCCTGGGGCTGGCGCTGGCGTTTCGCGGGGCGGACCTGCCGGCGTTGGCGGCGCTGGCGGGCGGGGCGGCGCTGCTGCACGCGTTGAACCATGCGGTGTTCAAGACGCTGCTGTTCCTGGCGGCGGGCGAGGTGCTGCACGGCGCGGCGTCGCGCGCCATCGACCGGCTGGGGGGGTTGATCCACCGGATGCCGGTGACGGCCTGGGCGGCGCTGGTGGGGGTGGGCGCGGCGGCCGCGCTGCCGCCGCTGTCGGGCTTCGCCTCGGAATGGCTGCTGCTGCAGGCGCTGCTGGCGGCCTGGCGGGTGGGCGACCTGGCGTTCCAGATGGGCATGGCGGCGGCCACCGCGCTGGTCGCGCTGGCGGCGGCGCTGGCGGCGGCGGCGATGGTGCGCTTCTGGGGTCTGGTGTTCCTCGGCCGGCCGCGCACGCCGCGCGCGGCAGGGGCTGAGGAGAGCGCCGGCGCGGCGCGCTGGGCCTTGCTGGTCCCGGCGGGGCTGACCGTGCTGTTCGGGCTGTTGCCGGGGGTGCTGCTGGACCTGGCGGAACCGGCGTTGCGTGTGATGACGGGGGCGGCGGCGCCGCGCGCGGGGCTGCTGTCGGTCGGCGCGGCAGAGGGGGGCGCGCGCTACTGGCCGCTGCTGGTGGCGATGCTGTTGGGGGCGGCGGTGGTGGCCGCGCTGTGGGTCGTGCGGCGGCGCGCGCCGGGCGGGATGGCGCGGCTTGCCGCGCCCGGCGCCGTGCAGCGCGGGCCGGCCTGGGATTGCGGCTTCATCGCCGCGCCGGCGCACCTGCCGTTTGGCGACCCGGTCTCGCAGCCTTCCGCGGCCGGCTTCGGGCAGCCGCTGCGGCGGATGCTGGGGGGCAGCCTGCTCGCGGCGCGGGAGGCGGTGACCATGCCGCCGCCTGGTTCGACCGGGCCGGCGCGGCTCGACGCCGGGTTCCACGACCCGGCGCTCGCGGCGTTGGAAGGTCGCGTGCCGCGCTGGCGCGAGGCGCTGGCGGCGCAGGCCGAGCGGCTGCGTGACCTGTCGATCCGCCAATGCCTGGGCCTGACCTTCGGCGCCGTGGTGCTGATGCTGGCGCTGCTCGCCTCGCTGGGGGGGCGCTGAGGTGGCGGTGGCCTGGGGCATCCTGGCGCAGGGGCTGCACGTCGCGCTGATCCTGGCGGCGGCGCCGCTGCTGACCGGCGTGGTGCGCTGGCTGAAGGCGCGGATGATGGGGCGGCGCGGGGCCGATCCGCTGCAGCCGACGCGCGACCTGCTGAAGCTGCTGCGCAAGACGCCGGTGCTGGCGGAGAATGCCTCGGCGGTATCGCGCGCGGCGCCCTATGTCGCGGTCGGCGCGGCGGTGGCGGCGGCGGCGCTGGTGCCGACCTTTGCGCGCGGGATGGTGTTGGCGCCGCTGTCGGACCTGATCCTGGTGGCGGGGCTGCTCGCACTCGGGCGGGTGGCAATGGCGCTGGCGGGGATGGATGTCGGTACGCCCTTCGGCGGGCTGGGCGCCGCGCGGGAGATGTCCTTCGCCGCACTCGCGGAACCGGCGCTGGTGGTGGCGGCGCTGACGTTGGCGATATTGGCGGGCACGACGAACCTCGACGCCATCGCGTCGGCGTTCCGCGAGGGTGGGCTGGGGCTGCGCGTGTCGCTCGGGCTGGCGCTGGTCGCGATGGTCGCGGTCGCCATTGCCGAGAACGCGCGCATCCCGGTGGACAATCCCTCCACGCATCTGGAACTGACCATGGTGCATGAGGCGATGATCCTCGAAGCCTCCGGTCGGCACCTGGCGCTGTGGGAATACGCGGCGATGTTGCGCCTCGCCTTGTGGCTGGCGCTGTTGTCCGCCGTGTTCCTGCCCTTTGGCCAGGCGCCGGCGGGGGCGGCGCCGCATCTGCGGGTGATCGGGCTGGTGGCCTGGGTGGTCAAGATGGGCGCGCTGGCGTTGGCGCTGGCCGCCTTCGAATCCGCCATCGCCAAGATGCGCGTGTTCCGGGTGCCGGAATTCCTGGGCGCGGCGCTGCTGCTCGGGTTGCTGGGGGCGATCTACCTGTTCGTGTCGACGGGGCTGACATGAGCTTCGGGCAGATCGGCTACGATGTGGCGCATCTGCTGGGCGGCGGCGTGCTGCTGTTGTCCTTCGTGCTGCTGTACCAACGGCGCATCGGCGCGGTGATCAACGCCTTCGCCATGCAGGGCGCGCTGCTGGCGCTGGCGGCGGCCTGGGCGGCGCATGCGCAGGGCGCGCCGGGGCTCTATGTCACCGCGCTGCTGGCCATGGCGGCGAAGGGCGTGCTGATCCCGCTGGCGCTGCATGGCATCGTGCGGCGGCTCGACCTGCATCGCACGGTGGAAACCGCGCTCGGCATCGGGCCGTCGCTGGTGGCGGGCGTGGCGCTGGTGGCGCTGTCGATCCTGGTGGTGCTGCCGGCGACCGAGGGCGTGCGCGCGCTGGCGCGGGAGAACCTGGCACTGGCCTTGTCGGTCGTGCTGCTGGGCATGCTCATGATGATCTCGCGGCGCAACGCGATCAGCCAGGTGATCGGGCTGCTGTCGCTGGAGAACGGGCTGATCCTGGCGGCGATCGGCGTGGCGGGGATGCCGCTGGTGGTGGAGCTGTCCACCGCGGCGCTCGTGCTGATGATCGCGGTGGTCGCCGGCGTCTTCGCCTTCCAGATCCGCGAACGCTTCGACACGCTGGATACCGGCAGTCTCGAGGAACATCGCGGGGAGCGGCGCTGATGGCGCTGCAATGGATCATCGTGTTCTTCCCCTGGCTGGGGGCGCTGGGGCTGGCGGCCATTCCCGAGCTGCGGCGCGCCACGGCGGCGAATGTCGCGGTCAGCGCCGGGACCTTCGCGATGGCGGTGGCGCTGGGCTTCATGCCCTTTGCCGAGCACGGCTGGACGCGCACGGATGCGCTGAACATCCCCTTCGTGCTGGTCTCGGCCTTCGTGGGGCTGACCACGGCGGTGTTCTCGGCCGCGACGCTCGACCAGGAAGGCTTCGACCATTGGCGCATCCGCGCCTATCACGCGGCCTACCAGGTGTTCATGGGGGCGCAGTTCCTGGCGCTGCTGGCGGACAACCTGGGCGTGATGTGGGTGGCGGTGGAGATCGCCACGCTCGCCACCGTGTCGATGGTGGCGGTGCACCGCACGCCGGCGGCCTTCGAGGCGGCGTGGAAGTTCTTCATCCTGTGCGGCGTGGGCATCGCCTTGGCGCTGTTCGGCACCATCGTGCTGTACTTGGCCGCGCAGCCTCTGCTGACCGAGGAGACCGGGCTGTCCTGGGCGGCGCTGATGCAGGTCGCGTCGCGCTGCGACCCCGCCACGCTGAACCTGGCCTTCGCCTTCCTTCTGCTGGGCTACGGCACCAAGGCGGGGCTGGTGCCGCTGCATTCCTGGCTGCCGGATGCGCATGCCGAGGGACCGGTGCCGATCTCCGCCGTGCTGTCGGGGCTGCTGCTGAACGCGGCGATGCTGGCAGTGCTGCGGGCGAAATCCGTCGTCGGCGCGAACCCGGAGGCGATCGCGCCCGGGCCGTTCCTGTTGGCGCTGGGGCTGGCGTCGGTGCTGCTGGCCGCCTTCGCGCTGTGGCGGCGGGCGGATGCGCGGCGGTTCTTTGGGTGGTCCAGCATCGAGCACATGGGCATTGCCGCCTTCGCCTTCGGCCTGGGCGGGCCGGCGGCGAACCTGGCGGGGCTGCTGCATCTGCTGGGGCATTCGCTGGTGAAATCCGCGGTGTTCTTCGGCGTGGGGCGCGCTGCGCAGGCCAAGGGCAGCCAGAAGATCGCGGATATCGGCGGGCTGGTGGGGACGCATCCGGCGCTGGGCTGGGGGCTGGCGCTGGCCATCGCGGGGTTGGCGGGGCTGCCGCCCTTCCTGCTGTTTGCCTCGGAATTCCGCCTGCTGGCCGCGGCGGCGGCGGAGATGCCGTGGCTCGCGCTGCCGCTGGCCTTCGGCATGGTGGTGGCGCTGGCGGCGCTGATCACCGTGTTGCAGGCGCTGTGCTTCGGCCCGCCCACGCCCGATGCGGCGGCGGCGCCGGATGGCTGGCGGGAGGCCGCCGCCGCCGCGCCGCTCTGGCTGCACCTGGCACTCGCCGCCATCCTGGCGCTGGCCATGCCCACGGCGCTGGCGGCGATGCTGCTGCAGGCCGCGAGGGTGATCGGATGAGCGCGCTGGGCCTGATCCGCAGCGGCGTGGCGCAGGGCGCGCGGCCCTTCGAACGCTTCGTGCTGACCGCCGACGCCTGGGCGGAGTTGCCCGCCGCGCTGGTGGCAGAACCATCACTGGCGCTGCTCGGGATGTGGGCCGAGCCGGCCGTGGTGCATGCGGCCTTCCTGGACGAAGACAGCGGCGCGGTGGTGCTGGCCTCCGCCCCGGCCCAGGGCGGGCGCTATGCCGCGCTCTCCCCCGCGCGGCCAGGTGCGATCCGCTTCGAACGCATGATCCATGACCTCTGGGCGCTGGCGGCGGATGGTGCGGTGGATGACCGCGCCTGGCTCGACCACGGCCGCTGGGCGGTGGCCGGTCCGATGTCGGGCAACCCGTCGCCGCGCCCCGGCGCCGAACCGCCGCAGCCGGAATTCCTGCCGGTCGAGGGCGAGGGTATCCACGTCATCCCGGTCGGCCCGATCCATGCCGGCGTCATCGAACCGGGCCATTTTCGCTTCCACATCCAGGGCGAATGCGTGGTCCGGCTGGAGGCGCGGCTCGGCTACAAGCACAAGGGCACGCTGGCGCTGATGCTGGGCAAGACGCCGCGCGCGGCCGCCGCCTTCGCCGCCAGGCTGTCGGGCGATTCCACGGTCGCGCATGGCTGGGCCTTCGCCGCGGCGGTGGAGGCTGCGCTGGGCGTGGGGGTGCCGCCGCGCGCGACCGCCCTGCGCGCCGCCATGGCCGAGCTGGAGCGCATCCACAATCACCTGAATGACTGGGGCTTCGTCTGCAACGACGCCGCCTTCGCCTTTCCCCATGCGCGCTGCGGCTTCCTGCGCGAGGGCGTGCTGCGCGCCTGCGCGGCCGCCTTCGGCCACCGGCTGATGATGGACCGCGTGCTGCCCGGCGGCCTCGCGCACGACATCGCGCCGGGCGGGGGCGAGGCCGT
The DNA here is from genome assembly GCA_051860065.1 of Roseomonas sp. Classification (GTDB taxonomy): domain Bacteria; phylum Pseudomonadota; class Alphaproteobacteria; order Acetobacterales; family Acetobacteraceae; genus Neoroseomonas. Next base: position 125,032 of record JBHYEQ010000012.1, on the reverse strand, counting down.
GCTGGCCGCGCTGGCCGCCGTCGAGGCCGAGATCCCCGCCCTGCTGCGGATCTACGAAAGCCATGCCAGCCTGCAGGATCGCGTGGTCGGCACGGGTTTCCTCGACCCGGTGCATGCGCGGGCCTTTGCCGCCGGCGGCTACGTCGGGCGCGGATCGGGCCGGCGCTTCGATGCGCGGATCGCGCCGGGCTACGGGCCCTACGACCTGCTGGCGCCGACCATCGCGGTCGAGGCCGGCGGCGATGTCGATGCGCGCGTGCGTGTGCGGGTCGCGGAATTGCGCGACTCCATCGCGCTGGTGCGCCGCCTGCTGATGACGCTGCCGACCGGGGAGACCCTTGCCCCCCTGCCCGCCGGCGCCGGCGAAGGCGCGGCGCTGGTCGAGGGCTTCCGCGGCGACTGCCTGCACTGGCTGCGGCTGGATGAGGGCGGGGTGATCCGCGCGGTCTTCCTGCGCGACCCGTCCTGGCTGCAATGGCCGCTGCTGGAAGCCGCCATCGAGGGCAACATCGTCGCCGACTTCCCGCTCTGCAACAAATCCTTCAACTGTTCGTACAGCGGGGTGGACCTCTGATGCTCTGGCCCCGCCTGGTCCGTGCGCTGGTCGGACGGCCGCTGACCGATGCCGCCGTGCTGCCGCCGCAGGAGGCGGTGGTGGCGCTGGGCGAACGCCTGGCGGCCACCGCGCGGCTGCGGCTGGGCCGCAGCCTGGCGATCCGCGAGGTCGATTCCGGCTCCTGCAATGGCTGCGAGCTGGAGGTGAACGCGCTGCAGAACGTCGCCTACGACCTGGAGCGCTTCGGGCTGCGGTTCGTCGCCTCGCCCAGGCACGCCGATGTGCTGCTGGTGACCGGCCCGGCCTGCCGCAACATGACCGAGGCGCTGCAACGCGCCCTGGCCTGCACCCCCGAACCGCGCTGGGTGGTGGCCGCCGGCGACTGCGCCGTGGATGGCGGCGTGTTCAAGGGATCCTATGCGGTGGAAGGCGGCGTGGGCGCCGTGCTGCCGGTCGACCTGCTGATCCCGGGCTGCCCGCCCACGCCGGCGCAGCTCCTGGAAGGCCTGCTGGCGCTGGTCGAGGCCGAAGCACAAAAATAAGGGCCGGCTGGAATGAACCAGCCGGCCCCAAGAACCCACCCCGAAGAGAGGGCCAGTCGAGCAGCGGCCTGCCGGGAATAAGCCGCCGCGACCCGTGAAACATTGCAGCCGCCGCCTCTCCGCGCGGTGGCAGTCACCTTAATTTCCGGCAACCTGCGCGCGAGTGGGGCTATTCTGACGCTGAAGTGATGTCGGCGGCCCGATGGGGCCGGATGCGCGCGCAGCATGTCGTGGCGGCTGCGCGCCGCGTCGCAGCGATGCCGGCGCCCGCGCGCCCGGGTCTCGGGGCGGACCGCGCGGGTGCCGGCATGATGTCGCCACAGGAGACGCATGCCATGCGCCGGACGCGCCTGATGCTCGCTCTCATCCTCATGGCCTGGGCTGCGCCGGCGCTGCCGGCATCGGCGCAGCGGGTCGCGCTGGTGGTCGGCAACGGCGCCTATGCGTCCGTGCCGCGGCTGGCCAATCCGGGGGCCGATGCCGCCGGCGTCGCGGCCGCGCTGCAAGCCGCCGGCTTCTCGGTCGAGCTGGTGCGCGATGCCGGGCGGGAGGCGCTGGGCGCGGCGCTGCGCCGCTTCGGCCGGGCGGCGGATGGGGCGGAACTCGCGCTGTTCTACTTCGCCGGCCACGGCATCCAGGTCGGCGGCGAGAACCACCTGCTGCCGGTCGATGCCCGCCTGGCCCATGCGCGCGACGTGGATTTCGAACTGGTGCCGCTGGCGCTCATCACCCGCACCATGCAGGGCGCGCGCGCCCGGGTGGTGATCCTGGATGCCTGCCGCGACAATCCGCTGGCGACGCAGATGCGCGGGCTGTCGGGCACGCGCTCGGTCGGGCGGGGGCTGGCGCAGGTGGATGCGGTGGACCTCGGCACGCTCGTGGCGTTCTCGACCAGCCCGGGGTCGGTCGCGCAGGACGGTGCGGGGCGTAACAGCCCCTTCGCGGCGGCGCTGCTGCGGCACCTGGCGACGCCGGGGCTCGAGATCCGGCAATTGATGACGCGGGTGCGCCGGTCGGTGGTCGAGGCGACGGGCGGCCAGCAGGTGCCCTGGGACAACAGCAGCCTGATCACCGAGGTGGTGCTGCATCCGGGTCGCGGGCAGGTGGCGCCGCCGGGCGCCCCGCTCGCCGCCCTGCCCGTCCCTGGCCCGGCGGTGCCGCCGCAGCGCCGGCCGGAACCCACCGCCATGCCGGCGCCGCCCGTCGCCGGCAGCGCGCTGGCCTTCGCCGCGGCGCGGCAGGTCGCCTACAGCCAGGGCATCCCGCTGCCGGCCGAATTGCCGGCGCCGGGCGCGGGGCGTGGGGCGCATCCGCTGCTCGGCGCCTGGGGTGGCAGCGCACGCTGGAACCGCACCGGGCGGCAATACCTGCTGCTGGTGCTGGGGGTGGATGCGGCGGGGGGCACGGCGGATGTGCTGCTGGCCGCCGGGATCGGCCAACCGCGCAGCTTCTCCGACGGCCTGCAGCCAGGCTGGAGCCGCCATCGCGCGACGCTGAGCGGCTCCACGCTGCGCTGGCAGGACAATCGCGGCGACAATTTCGAGGCGCGGCGCGTGGATTTCTTCGGTGAGTCTGTCGAGATCGTGCACACCCGCATCGGCGGCGGCACCCGAACCTCGAACCCGCAGGGGCAGATCGCCCTGCCGCGCATCGAGTAGCGCCGGGCGTCAGATCAGGCAGAGCTCCGCCAGGTCGCGCCGCAGCCCCGGCGGCAGGCTTTCGAGCCCGCGCGGCGCCGCGCGCCCCGCCTGGCGACCCTGCGCCACATCCGCCGGCGCTTCCTCGGGCTTGAGGTAGCGCCAGCCCTGGAAGGGCTTCATCGGGCGTGCCTCGACCGGCACCAGAGTCGGGTCTAGCAGCAGCGCGGCGCAGGGCGTCCCGTCGTCCCAGGCTTCCTCGCGCAGGCCGAGCACGCGTTGGCGCACCCGCACGAAGCCCGCCACCACCCAGTAGATCGACCCGCCATCGGCGATTTCGTCGATGCGCTTGGGGAACATGCGCGTCCACGCGCGCAGCGGCGGGTCGGTGCGCAGGCGTTCGGCCTGGATCGTGGCGAGCGCCGCGACGTCCTTGGGGCCGACCGAGAGCTTGATGAGGTGGAGCACCCGCCATCTCTCCCCCGCCTGCGGTCGAGTCGGCAAGCCCCTTCGCGACGGCGTGCCAAGGACAGGCGGGCGCGCTGCGCAGCGCGGGGCGTCCGGGCTGCGCGCGGCACGGCGAGGCGCGCGCGTAACCGCGCCCGGACGCCCGGCGAACCCCCCACAGCACCCGTTGCGCCGTTCCGCCGGAGACCCCCGCCCATGCCCCCGACCGACCCGGCCGCTTCGCCGCGCCCGCTGGCCCGCCCGGCCCGCGACCTGCGCCTCGATATCCTGCGCGGCTGGCTGCAGGTGTCGATCTTTGGCGCCCATGCGGTGGGGTCGGCCTTCGGAGCCTATGGCATCCATGCCGCATGGGGACTGTCGGACGCCTCGGGGCAGTTCCTGTTCCTGTCGGGCTTCGTGCTGGCATCGGTGTTCACGCTGAAGGCGCGGCGCGACGGGGAGGCCGCCGCCGCGCGGGACATCTGGCAGCGCGCCGGGCGGCTCTGGGTCAAGCACATGGCGCTGTTCCTGCTGTTCGGCGCCATGGTGTTGTGGGCCGAACGCGCCCTGCCGCTGCCTGGCGAGGGGAACCGCCTGGCCTGGGGCCTGATGGCGACCGACCCGCTGACCGCGCTATGGGGCGCGGCGACGCTGCTCTACCTGCCGAACTACATCGATGTGCTGCCGGTCTTCATCCTGGCGATGCTCGCGCTGCCCGGCATGCTGTGGCTGGTGGCGCGCATGGGGGCCTGGGCGCTGGTGCCCTCGGCCGTGCTGTGGGCGGGGGTGCAGGTCGGCGCCTGGCAGTATTGGGGGTGGATGCCGGTCGGGCTCGACCCGCTGGCCTGGCAATTCGCCTTCATGCTGGGCGCCTGGTTCGGCCGCCGCGCGCTGCTGGAGGGTGCCGCGGTGCGCCGGCATGGCTGGGCGATCGCGCTGTCGGTGCTCATCATCGTGCTGGGCTTCCTGCAGCGCCTGGGCGAAGGCTTCGGCGGCGGGCTGGATGTCGAGACGATCTGGACCCTGGCCGGCAAGACCCACCTGGGGCCGCTGGCGCTGCTGCACGGGCTGGCGATCGCCTACCTGGTCGCGGTTCTGGTGCCGCGCCACGCGGGCTGGATGCATGGCGCGGTGCCGCAGGCGTTGGCGGCGGTCGGCCGGCACAGCCTGGATGTCTTCTGCATCGGGCTGTTCCTGTCCTGGATCGTGACCGCGGGGTTGCGGCTGTATCCTGGCCTGTGGTGGCTCGACCCGGTGTTGACCTTGGCGGGCATCGCGGTGCTGGTCGGCTTCGCCCTGGCGGCGGAGCGGCGGCGCCTGGTACCCGTGGCGGCGCGATGAGTGCCGCCAGCCTCGCCGGAGGTTTCGCACTCGCAACCGGCGCGGGTAGGATGCGGCCGCGACAGGGCGGGTGGTCGGTGACGCGGGACTCGGACGGGGCTTGGGATGGATGGCTGGCGGCGGCGCAGGGTGGCGATGCCCGCGCCTATGACCGCCTGCTGCGCGACTGCCTGCCGCTGCTGCGCGCCATCGCCCGCCGGCGCATCGCCGACCATGCCGAGGCCGAGGACGCGGTGCAGGACACGCTGCTGACCATCCATCGCATGCTGGCCACCTACGACCCGTCGCGCCCGGCGCGGCCCTGGATCGCCGCCATCGCGGAACGGCGCTGCATCGACCGGCTGCGCCGGCGCGGCCGCAGTGCCGGGCGCGAGAACCCGATCGACGACCATGCCGAGACCCTGGCCGCCCCGCCCGGCGTGACCGGCGAGGACCGCGTCGCCAACCGGCAATTGCGCGAGGCCGTCGCCGAACTGCCCGAGAGCCAGCGCACCGCGCTGCGGCTGGCCAAGCTCGAGGATCTGCCGCTGGCCGATGCCGCGGCGCGGTCCGGCCTGTCGGTCGGCGCGTTGAAGGTCGCCACCCACCGAGCCCTCAAGACCCTGCGCCGCAAGTTCGGCGTGGAGGACAACCGATGAACACCGACGAGTTGATCGGCCGCCTGGCCACCGACCTTCGCCCCGTGCGCCCCCTGGCGCCGCCGCTGCTGCGTGCCGCGCGTTGGATCGGCTTCGCCATCGCGCTGGTGGCCGCCTGCGTGGTGCTGTTCGGTCCGCGCCACGACCTGATCGACCGGCTGGGGCGCCCGCATGAGGTCGCGCAGCTGGTCTTCGCGCTCGGCACCGGCGTGCTGGCAGCCATCGCCGCCTTCCAGCTGTCGCTGCCGGATCGTTCGGCGCGCTGGGCGCTGTTGCCGCTGCCGGCGGCGGGCGGCTGGCTCGCCACGCTGGGCTGGGGCTGCATGGAGGATATCGCGCGGGAGGGGCCGCAGGCGCTGGTGCTCGGCACGTCGTGGGGGTGCTTCCGCTTCATCGTGCTGATGGGGGTGCCGCTGTCGCTGAGCCTGGTGTGGATGCTGCGCCATGCCGGGCCGATCCGGCCGATGCCGGTGGCGGTGCTGGGCGGGCTGGCGGGGGCGGCGATCGCCTCGGTCGGGCTGTCGCTTTTCCATCACCTGGATGCGGCGGCGATGGTGCTGGCCTGGCATGGCGGCACCACTTTGCTGGTGATGCTGACCTTCCTGGCGATCGGGCGCATCTGGGGCGATCGCGCGGGGCCGCGCTTCACCGCGGCTTAAGCCAGGGCGGCGCACACTGCCGGGGAACGCATTCCCCGGGGGTATCATGCGCGCATTCCTCAACCTGTCGGTCGGGCTGAAACTCGCCGCGTCCGGACTGGTGGCCATCCTGATGCTGGGCGGCGTGGTCGGCACCATCCATGTCACCGGACAAGACCTCGGCGCCGAGATCGAGCGGCAGCAGCAGGTCGCCGGCAGCAGCGCCCTGCTTGCGGAGGCCACGGCGGCGACGCGTGACACGCCGCTGCATGCCCAGGCGCTGCGCGCCGCCAACCTGCCCGCCGAAGTCGAGAGTGAGCGCGCCGCCGCGCAGGCCGCACTCGATGCCGCCTCCGCCACGGTGCGCCAGGCCGCGACGCAGGTGGGCGACCCGGCGGCGGCCGAGTTGCTGGTTGCCATCGCGACGCGCGCGAACGCCTATGGCGCCGTCATCGCCGAGCAGGCGCGGCTGCGCCTGGCGATCCTGGAGGCGCGCGACCAGGGCTTCCTGCAGCGGGCCTCGGAATACGACCAGGCCTTCGAAGGTGCGAATGCGGCCATCGAGTTCGACCTGTCGGGGCCGGCACAGGAGGATGTCCGCACGCGCTTCATCGCCTTCCACCAGGGGGTGAACGACATGCGCGCCTCGGCGCTGCGCTACCTGGCCACCGGCGACGAGCGGCAGGCGCTGCGCACCCGGCGCGCCGCCGCGCAGGCGCGCGTGCACATGCGCGGCGCGATCTCGGCGGCGCAGAGCAGCGACCGCGTGCGCGAGGAGATGGAGCGCATCGGCCGCATCGCCGACCAGGCGAGCGAAAGCGCGTTGGCCGCCATCGAGACGGTGGCCGCGCTGGCCACCTTCAGCACCGAGACCGCGCGCCCGGCGCGTGATGCCTTCGGCGCGGCCGTCGCCGCGGCGAATGCGCGCCTCAGCGAGCTGAATGCCGCGACGGCGCGCGCGGTGACGGCCTCGCTCGCGGAACAGGCGCGCATCGTGTTGTTGACGGCCGGTGCCATCGTGCTGGTGTTGCTGCTGTCGGCCTGGGCGATGACGCGCAGCATCGGCGCGCCGCTGCGCCGCCTGTCGGCCGCGATCGGCGAGATCGCCGCGGGGCGTGCCTCCATCACCGTGCCGGATCGCGGCCGGACGGATGAGATCGGCCGCATCGCCGAGGCCGTCGAGGGGCTGCGCGGCAATGTGGCCGAGGCCTTCGCCCGCAGCCAGATGATCGAGCAGATGCCGATCGGTGTGCTGGTGGCGGACCCCAAGGACGAGTTCCGCATCACCTACGCCAATGCCTTCTCGATGGAGCTGACGCGCACGCTGGAAGCGCACATGCCGGTCAAGGCGGACGACATGATCGGCCAGAGCATCGACATCTTCCACAAGATGCCCGGGCGCATCCGCACCCTGCTGTCCGACCCGGCGAACCTGCCGCACAAGGCGCGCGTGACGATGGGGCCGGAGGTGCTGGACCTGAACGTCACGGCCATGCGCGACGCCGAGGGCAACTACAGCGGCGCCATGCTGGCCTGGTACCGCGCGACCGACCAGGCGCGGCTGGCCGATACCTTCGAGGCCGATATCGGCGCGGTGGTGGAGTCCGTCGCCAAGGCGGCGGCGCAGATGCAGGCCTCGGCCCGCAGCCTGACCGATGCGGCCGCCGAGAGCGGGCGCGAGGCGATGGCGGTGAGCGAGGCCGGCGCGCAGGCCAATGCGGACGTCCAGGCGGTGGCCGCGGCGGCCGAGGAAATGGCGGCGTCGGTCGAGGAGATCACGCGCCGCGTGGCCGAGGCCGCCGAGGTGGCGCGCCGCGCAGTGTCCGAGGCGAAGGCCACCGATTCCACCGTGCGCGGGCTGGCCGAGGCGGCATCGCGCATCGGCGACGTGGTGCGGCTGATCGGCGAGATCGCCGGCCAGACCAACCTGCTCGCGCTGAATGCCACCATCGAGGCGGCGCGCGCCGGCGAGGCGGGCAAGGGCTTCGCGGTGGTCGCGTCCGAGGTGAAGAACCTGGCCGGGCAGACGGCCAAGGCGACCGAGGAGATCGGCCGGCAGATCGCCGAGATGCAGGGCGCGACCACCCAGGCGGTGGACGCCATCCGCGCCATCGGCACCACGGTGGACCGCACCAGCGACATCGCCACCGCCATTGCCGCGGCGGTGGAGCAGCAGGGGGCGACCACGCGCGAGATTGCCCGGTCGGCCGCGCAGGTGGCGCAGGCCACCGAGACGGTGGCGCGGGGGATCGAGGGCATCCGCTCGGCCTCCGACAGCACGGGCAGTTCGGCCGGCGCGGTGCTCGAGGCCTCGGGCGCCTTGTCCGGAGATGCGGACACGCTGCGGACGCGGGCGAACAACTTCCTGAAGGCGGTGCGCGCGGCGTAGACCAACCCACGATCGGATGGACTCATCCGATCGCGTGACGAGGCCCAGACGCATTGCCGTGCGCCCAGGCGGACGGCAGTGGGGCGTTCAGTCGCCCGGCGCGGCGCGGGCGAATTCGCGGTAGGCGAAGTTCCCCTCCGCGACCGCCGCCTCCTGCACCGCGACATCGAGCAGCGCGTGGTGTGGGGAGAGCGCGCAGGCCGGGTCGGTGGCGGCGGCATCGCCGGTCAGCGCGAAGGCCTGGCAGCGGCAGCCGCCCCAGTCGATCTCGCGGCGGTCGCAGGACCGGCAGGGCTCGGCCATCCAGGATGTGCCGCGGTAGCGGGCGAAGGCTTCGGAGCCTTCCCAGATGTCGCGCAGGGACATGGTCCGCACATCGGGGAAGTCGAAGCCGGGCAGGCTTTCGGCGGCATGGCAGGGCAGCGCGCGGCCGGCCGGCGAGACCGCCATGACCCGGCTGCCCCAGCCGCCCATGCAGGATTTCGGGCGATGCGCGTGGTAGTCCGGCACGACGTAGTCGATGACCAGGCGGCCTTTCAGCGCGATGCGCGCGGCATCGACGGTCGCGGTCGCGGCATCGAGCTGCGCGCGGGTGGGCAGCAGCGCGGCGCGGTTGGCCAGCGCCCAGCCGTAATACTGCACATGCGCGACTTCCAGCCGCCCCGCGCCGAGCGCCAGGGCGAGGTCGATCAGCGCCGGCAGGCGGTCCAGGTTCTGCCGGTGCACCACGGCGTTGAGCGTCAGCGGCAGGCCGGCATCGGTGACGTGGCGCGCGGCGTCCAGCTTGCGGGCATGGGCGCCTTGCATGCCGCCGATGCGTTCGGCGCCGGCGGCTTCCGCGTCCTGGACGGACAATTGCACATGGTCGAGACCGGCCGCGGCCAGGGCGGCAACGCGCGCCGCATCGAGCGTGACGCCGGCGGTGATGAGGTTGGTGTAGAGCCCGGCTTGCGCGGCCGCCGCCACCAGTTCGACGATGTCGCGCCGCGCGGTGGGTTCGCCGCCTGACAGATGCAGTTGCAGCACGCCCAGCGCGGCGGCTTCCTGGAACACGCGCGCCCAGGTGGCGGTGTCGAGTTCGGCCGCCGCGCGGGTCAGCTCGACCGGGTTCGAGCAATAGGGGCAGCGCAGCGGGCAGCGATGCGTAAGTTCCGCCAGCAGGCCGAGCGGCGGGGCGATGGCCGTCACGTCGCCACCACGCCCTTCTCCGCGAGGTCGGCCAGCATGTCGGTGACGTCGGCCAGGATCTCCGCGCGCGGGGCGGCGAAGCGGGCGGCGAGGTCGTCCGCGATGGCGCCGACGCTGCGCGCGCCATCGACCAGGCGCAGCACTTCCAGCGCGACCTCGTCCGGCACGAACATGCGTTCGGGGGCGAGCACGATCCAACGGCCGCGCACCGTGTCCTCGCGCAGCTTCACGCCGCGGTTCAGGCGCGGGATGGCGGCTTCGCCCATCACGGGCGGAAGGCGCCCGGCGGCGGCAGGCCTGGCGCGACATAGGCGTGGTGCAGCGCGTCCAGCTGCGCCCAGAGCAGGTCGCATTTGAAGCGCAGCGCGCCGAGCACCTGGTCCTGTTCGGCGCGCGTGCGCGGCACGCGCTTCACATAGTCCAGCGCGAAGGCGACATCGACGGGCGCCTGGGTCAGGCGCGGCGTGAAATAGGCCAGCGTGGTCTCCGACACGAAATCATAGTTCTTCATCATGCCGGCGACGCGCTGGCTGATGATGTTGGGCGAGAACATTTCTGTCAGCGACGACGCCACCGCTTCCAGCAGCGAGCGGTCGCGCACGAAGGCGACGTAGGCGTCCACCGCGTAGCGCGTGCCGGGCAGCAGGCCCTCCAGCGAGACGACGTAGTCGCGGTCCAGCCCCAGCCCATCGGTCAGCGCCAGCCAGCGTTCGATGCCGCCCGGCGCGGTGCCGTCGCCGTCATGGTCCACCAGGCGTCGGCGCCATTCGCGGCGCAGTTCGGGCGTGGGCAGGCGCGCGACCAGCGTCGCGTCCTTCTTCGGGATCGAGGCCTGGTAGTAGTAGCGGTTGAGCGCCCAGGCCTGCACCTGCCCCTTGGTCAGCGCGCCGCCATGCAGCAGGCGGTGGAAGGGGTGGTGGATGTGGTAGCGCTCCTCGCCGATGGCGTTGAGGCGCGCTTCGAGTTCGGCCGGGCTCAGCAGGTCGGTCATGCGATGGCGATCTCCATCCCGTCCTCAGCGACCTCCCAGCCGGCGGCGGCGACCTGTGCGCGCTCGGGGCTGTCGGCCAGCAGCACGGGGTTGGTGTTGTTGATGTGGATGAAGATGCGGCGGCGCACCGCGATGTCGCGCAAGGCGGCGATCGCGCCCCCCGGGCCGTCGATGGACATGTGGCCCATGCGCGCGCCGGTCTTGGGGCCGGCGCCGGCGCGGATCATCTCATCGTCGGTGAACAACGTGCCGTCAAAGAGCAGCGTGTCGGCGCCGGCGATTCGCGCCGCCAGCGCCGGCGTCATGGCGGCGCAGCCGGGGATGAACAGCAGCCTGCCGCCGCCGGCGGAGAGCGCCAGGCCGATGGTGGCGCCGTCATCCGCGCGGCCCGGATCGGCGCCGGCTTCCTCGAACAGCGGCACCTTGCCCGGCACTGCGAAGGCTTCGAGCGTCAGGCCGAGAGGGTCGCCCGCCGCATCCGCCAGCGCCACCGGCGGGCCGAGCGGCAGGTCGCGCCGCGGCACCAGCGCGCGGTCCAGCACGTTGAAGATCGGGTTGGCGTCGAGCGTGCCGAGCGCCGCCGCGCCAGCGTAGAGCGCGAAGGCCTGGCGTTCGCGCAGCGTCAGCAGGCCGGCGATGATGTCGACCTCGGCGCCGGTCAGCACCACGGCGGCGATCGGGGAATTGCGGAGGGTGCCGGGGCGCGGGTGCAAAGCCGGGGTCGAGGCGATCTGCGCGCCCAGGTCGGGCGCGGCGTTCAGCACCACCCAGCGCCGGCCATCCGCGGAGACCGCGAGCGACGCCTGGCTGCGCGACGGCGCGGCCGGGTCTCCGGCCCTCGCGCGCTGGCAACCGGGCCCGGCCGAATTCCATTGCGGGAACCCGCCGCCAGCCGCGGCGCCGAGCACGATGGCGCGCAGCGACACCTGGGCGTGCTTCCTTCAAATGCCCGGGGCGCGAGGCCCCGGGGCCGGGCTTCAGGCCTCGGCGCAGGCGTAGCAGTTGATTTCCATGGCGACAGACACTTCGGTCACGCGGGGCTTCTTCCAGGCCATGATCTCTCTCCCGTTTCGGGCGCCGCGGCGGTGCGACGCTGGTCCAAAGGTCGTGCCGGGAGGGCGCGCGGTCAAGTGTCGCGCCACCCCGGATTTCCGCCCGGCCGGAAAATGCGTTAGGCCGCGCCCGGTTGCGGCGTTCCGGCCGCCCGCTGCGGGAGCAGGTTGCATGGCATTGAAGGTCGCGGTTGTCGGCGCCACCGGGGCGGTGGGGCGGGAGATCATCAAGACCCTGGCCGAACGCGGCTTTCCGGTCACCGAGGTGGTGGCGTTGGCCTCGGGGCGGTCGGCCGGCCAGGAGATCTCCTTCGGCGACAAGACCGTGCTGAAGGTGCGCGACCTGGATCGCTACGACTTCGCCGGCACGGCGCTGGGGCTGTTCTCGCCGGGGGCGGCGGTGTCCGCGGTGCATGCGCCCCGGGCGGCGGCTTCGGGGTGCCTGGTCATCGACAATACCTCGCAGTTCCGCATGGAGATCGGCGTGCCGCTGGTGGTGCCGGAGGTGAACGGGCGGATGCTGGCCACGCGCCCGAAGAAGGGCATCATCGCCAACCCGAATTGCTCGACCATCCAGATGGTGCTGGCGCTGAAGCCGCTGCACGACATCGCAAAGGTCAAGCGCGTGGTGGTCGCGACCTACCAGTCGGTCTCGGGCGCAGGGAAGGAGGCGATGGACGAGCTCTGGTCGCAGACCCGCGGCGTGTTCGTGAACGACCCGCCGCTGGCCGAGCAATTCACCAAGCCCATCGCCTTCAACGTCATCCCGCATATCGACAGCTTCATGGATGACGGCGCGACGAAGGAGGAATGGAAGATGGCGGTCGAGACGCGCAAGATCCTCGACCCCGACATCCAGGTGGTCGCGACCTGCGTGCGCGTGCCGGTGATGATCGGCCATGGCGAGGCGGTGCATGTGGAATTCGAACGCCCGATCACCGACAGGCAGGCGCGCGAGGCGTTGCGCGACGCGCCGGGCATCACCGTGATGGACCAGCGCGAGGATGGCGGCTACGCGACGCCCATCGAGATCGCCGGGGAGGATTCGGTCTTCGTCTCGCGTATCAGGCGCGACCCGACGGTGCCGCATGGGCTGTCCTTCTGGTGCGTGGGGGACAACCTGCGCAAGGGCGCGGCGCTGAATGCGGTGCAGATCGCGGAGATGGCGTTGCGGAACGGGATCATCGAGGCCGCCTAGTCGGCCAGGCCAGCACCAGCCCGCCGGCGGCGATCAGCAGGCAGCCGGCGATCGCCCAACCCCCCGGCAGGCGCGCGAATAGCACCGCATCGAGCCCCAGCGCGAAGACGATGCGCGAGTAATGCCAGGGCGCGAGGCCCGAGACCTCCGCCCGCCGCACCGCGCCGGCGATGCACAGCAGCGCCGCGGTCTGCACGGCGGCGTAGAGCACCATGAGCGCAAGGTCCGCGACACTCGGCGCGCGCCACAGCCACGGCATGGCCGGCGCCAGCAGCACCACGCCGGCCAGCGCGCCCTGCAGCGTCGCATCCCATTCATTCGCCGCACCGCGGATGCGCCGCGTCATCACCTGGTACAGCGCATAGGTCAGCGCGCCACAGACCGGCACCGCGGCGGCCCAGGTGAACAGCTCGCCGCCCGGTCGCACCACAACCAGCATGCCGGCGAAGCCGAGCGCGATCGCCACCCAGCGGCGCGGCGTGACGTGTTCGCGCAGCACGACCGCGCCCAGCACCACCAGGATGATCGGCGCGGTGAAGCCGAGGGCGGAGGCCTCCGTCACCGGCACCAGCGAATAGCCGAGCACGGCAATGGTGGTGGAGAAGATCAGCATCGCCGCGGCCAGCCGCTGGTCGAGCGCGCGCTGCGGCGCGACGAGCCGGCGCACGGATGCCGCCGGATCGGCCGCGCGGGTCAGCCACAGCCCCCACCCCGCCAGCACCAGCACCGACCGCAGGAAGGTGATCTGCACCGGGTCCAGCGTATCGGTCAGGATCTTCGCGATGGCGTAGCCCAGCGTGTAGAGGAACCCCGCGGCCAGCGTCAGCAGGACAGCCAGGTTCATCGGCGGTCCGGATAGTCCCGTCCGGGCCGCGCCCGATAGGCCGGCAGCGACCAGCCGGTCAGGATGGCGGCGGCGCGCGCCCCGAAGGCGACCAGCCCGCCGGCCGAGATGGCCGGCACGCGCCCCACGCCGGCCTCGTGCAGCAGCACGAACACCAGCGCGCCGAGCGCGGCGGCGGTGGCGTAGATCTCGCGGCGCAGGATGAGCGGCACCTCGGCGGTCGCGATGTCGCGCAGCAGCCCGCCGAAGGTCGCGGTGATGGTGCCCATCAGCACCGCGACCCATGGCGAGGCGCCGGCGCGCAGCGCCGCCTCCGCGCCCAGCACCGCGAACAGGCCGAGGCCCACGGCATCGGCCCACAGCAGCACGACGAAGCGGCGTTCCACCAGGTGCGCGGTGAAGAACACCGCCACCGCGAGGCCCGCCGCCAGCGCCACCATCCCCGGCACCGCCAGCCAGAAGACCGGCGCGCCCAGGATCAGGTCGCGCACCGTCCCGCCACCGAAGGCGCAGAGGCACGCGATCAGGATGAAGCCCACCGGGTCGAGCTGCTTGCGCGATGCCGACAGCGCGCCGGCCACCGCCAGCACCGCCACGGCCGCCCAGGTCAGCGCGCCCAGCAGGTCGTCGAAATAGGTCACGCCGTCATTCGGCGGGGGCCGCCGCCACCCTCCGACTGCGCGCCTCGGCCTGTGCGGAACCGGCGCAGAGCAGCGACAGCGCGAGCAGCGCCGCGACCACCGGCAGCACCAGCTGCGGGTATCCCATGTCGATGACGAAGCCGAGCGGCACCGGCGTGATCGCACCGCCCAGCGGCAGCCCCGACGAAACGAAGCCGAACACCTTCCCCACCTGCCCCGGCGGCGCGGCATCCTTCAGCATGACATCGCGCGGCGTGCGGGAGGCACCGAGCGCCAGCCCGCCCACCAGCCCCACCACCGGCAGCAGCAGCTCCGGGATGGGCAGCAGGCCGAGTGCGAGGATCATCCCGATGGCCACCATGGTCAGCAGCACCACGAAGCCGATCAGGTTGCGCTTGGTCTTGTCGACGATCCAGCCGCCGACCAGCGTGCCGGCCGTGGCACCGACCATGTAGCCGGTCAGCACCATCGAGGCGACGGCGACCGGCGTCCCCCACAACTGCCCCAGCACGGTGATGACGAAGGCCTGGATGCCCGACCCGGCCATCGACGACAGCATGAAGAAGCCGAAGAACAGCAGGATGGGGCGCGAGAGAAGCAGTTCGCGGCCGGAGGGCTCGGAGCCGGTCTTCGCGGCCTTCGGCTGGTCCACCAGGATGCGCGACTGCACCAGGATGGCCGCCACCACCGGCACGCCGAGCAGCCCGACCAGCAGCAGCGCCCCGCGCCAACCCAATCCCGCCGCCAGCACCGCCACCACCGGCGGCGCCAGAGCGAAACCCAGATTGCCGGTGAAGGTGTGCAGCGAGAACGCCCGCCCCATGCGCGACTTGTCGATGCTGCCCGCCAGGATCGCGTAGTCCGCCGGGTGGATCACGCTGTTGCCCACCCCCGACAGGATGGCCAGCAGCCAGATCGCCCAGATGCCCGGGGCGAAGGCCATGGCGGAGATCGACAGCGCCATCAGCAGCGTGCCGCCGACCAGGAAGGGCCTGGCGCCATGCTTGTCCACCATGAACCCGACCGGCGTCTGCAGCAGCGCCGTGGTGCCGGACATCAGCGCTACCGCCAGGCCGAGTTCGGCGAAGGTCACGCCGAATTCGTCCCGCCACAGCAGGAACAGCGGCGGCAGGGTCAGCACGTAGAAATGCGACAGGAAATGCCCGGTGCCGATCAGGGCGATGATGCGGGCGTCCCGGCTGGCCGGGGCGGGGGTGGCGGTGCTCATTGGGGGCACTCGTGCGGGGTTCGGCGCAACGCTGGGCGCAGCATGCTTTCCCGTCAACGCCGCCCTGGCATAGCATGGCAGCCATGAGCACGGGGCAGGCCATGTCGCGCGTGATGCCGGGAACCCTGGGCCGGCGCGCCCTGCTGGCGCTGCCGTGGCTGGCTGTCGCGGCGCCGGCGCGCGCCGCCACCTGGGCGCTGGTGACCGAGGAGGAGGCGGCGGAATCGGCCCGCATCGGCCTGCCGCCGGTCTCGCGCAGCCTGGGCCAGGGCGCCGCGCCGCGCATCGAGGTCGTCGCGCCGCCCGAGACCGCCGCGCTGCGGGCGCCGCTGACGATACGCCTCGCCTTCCGGGCCGCGCCGGGCGGGCGCATCGACCCGGACAGTTTCCGCGCGCTGTATGGCGCGCTGCGCCTCGACGTGACCGACCGCATCCGTAGCCATGCCCGGGTCGATGGCGTCGGGCTGGTTGCCGAGGGCGTCGCGATGCCGGCCGGCCGGCACCGCATCCTGCTGTCCATTGCCGACAATCACGGTCGGCGCGGGGAGCGTGACTTCCGCCTGCTGGTCGAAATGCCCACGCCGATTTGACGCTGTCCCGCGCCGCACCATACAAAGGCGCCCGATCAAGGCCGACAGCCCTCGCTTCGGGGAATTGGGCGGAGCGGCCGCCAGGAGTTCGGACCCCATGTCCAAGACCACCGATACGCGGGAGGCCGTTATGGTCGGCCGCCGTTCGGACGGCACGCTCGTGCGCCGTCCGTTGTCGCCGCACCTGCAAGCCTACGACATGCTGCAGATGACCAGCGCGCTGTCGATCACCCATCGCATCACCGGCGTGATCTGGTCGGTCGGGCTGGTCTTCCTGGTGTGGTGGCTGACCGCCGCAGCCGCGGGCGAGCAATCCTTCAACGGGGTGCAGTGGTTCTTTGGATCCTTCTTCGGGATCGTCGGGCTGCTCGCGCTCACCGCGGTGGCCTGGTACCACACGCTGAACGGCATGCGGCACCTGTATTGGGACAGCGGGCGCGGCTACGACCTGCCGACCACCTATTTGACCGGCCGGGCGGTGCTGATCGGCACCGCGGCGCTGACCGCGCTGACCTGGCTCATCCTGCTGATCACCTGGATCTGACGCCGATGGCCGCGCCGACAATCCGTTCGCTTCGTTCCCCGCTCGGCCGCGTGCGCGGCCTGGGTGCCGCCAAGGGGGGGACGCATCACTGGTGGATGATGCGCGTCACCTCGATGGCGCTGCTGCCGCTGACGCTGTGGCTGGTGTTCTCCCTGGCGCGGATGCCGGATGCCACCTGGCAGCAGGCGACCGCCTGGATCGGCCGGCCGTTCAACGCGGTGCTGCTGCTGGCCTTCCTGGCGGCCGCCTTCCACCACACCGCGCATGGCCTGCAGGAAGTGATCGAGGATTACGTGCGCGGCGAGCTGACGAAGCTCGGCGCGCTGCTGGCCGTGAAGGGCCTGTGCGCCGTGCTGTGGCTGACGGCGACGCTGGCGGTGCTGCGGATCGCGGTGTGAACCCTGGCAGGATGCCGGGGCATGCCCAACTGGCGTGACGACGCAATGGACGCGGCCCGAAGGGCATTTCCCCGCCGGGCGCAACGGATGAGACGGGTGCGATGAACGCGATCAGCAAGCCTTCCAGCGGCGCCTACCGCATCGTGGACCACACCTATGACGTGGTGGTGGTGGGTGCCGGCGGCGCCGGGCTGCGGGCGACCTTCGGCATGGGCGCGGCGGGGCTCAAGACCGCCTGCATCACCAAGGTGTTCCCCACGCGCAGCCACACCGTGGCGGCGCAGGGCGGTGTCGGTGCGGCGCTTGGCAACATGGGCGAGGATGACTGGCGCTGGCACATGTACGACACCGTGAAGGGGTCGGACTGGCTGGGCGACCAGGACGCCATCGAATACATGTGCCGCGAGGCGGTGCCCGCGATCATCGAGCTCGAGCACTACGGCGTGCCGTTCTCGCGCACCGAGGATGGGCGCATCTACCAGCGCCCCTTCGGCGGCCACATGACGCACTACGGCAAGGAACCGGCGATGCGGGCCTGCGCCGCGGCCGACCGCACCGGGCACGCGATCCTGCACACGCTGTATCAGCAGTCGCTGAAGCATAATTGCGAGTTCTTCGTCGAGTATTTCGCCCTCGACCTCATCATGGATGATGAGGGCGTGTGCCGCGGCGTCATGGCCTGGAACCTGGAAGACGGGTCCATGCACCGCTTCCGCGCGCAGACCGTGGTGCTGGCGACGGGCGGGTATGGGCGCGCGTATTTCTCCTGCACGTCCGCGCATACCTGCACGGGCGATGGCGGCGGCATGGTGCTGCGCGCCGGGCTGCCGCTGCAGGACAATGAATTCGTGCAGTTCCACCCGACCGGCATCTACGGCTCCGGCTGCCTGGTGACCGAGGGCGCGCGCGGCGAGGGCGGTTACCTGACCAATTCCGAGGGCGAGCGCTTCATGGAGCGCTATGCCCCGACAGCGAAGGACCTGGCGTCGCGCGACGTCGTCTCGCGCGCCATGTCGATGGAAATCCGCGAAGGGCGCGGCGTCGGTCCGCACAAGGACCACATCCACCTGCACCTGGAGCACCTCGGCGCCGACATCCTGCATGAGCGGCTGCCGGGCATCTCCGAAACCGCCAAGATCTTCGCCGGCGTGGACGTCACGAAGGAGCCGATCCCGATGCTCCCGACCGTCCACTACAACATGGGCGGCATTCCCACGAACATTCACTGCGAAGTGCTGGCCGCGACCGGCACCGACCAGGACCGCGTGGTGCCCGGCCTGATGGCGGTCGGCGAGGCGGCCTGCGTGTCGGTGCACGGCGCCAACCGGCTCGGCACGAATTCGCTGCTCGACCTGGTGGTGTTCGGGCGCGCGGCGGCGCATCGCGCGGCCGAGACGATCCGCCCGGGTGCGTCGCAGCCGCCGCTGCCGCCCAAGGCGGGCGAGGCGTCGCTCGACCGCTTCGACCGCGTGCGGAACGCCAAGGGCAGCACGTCCGTATCCGACCTGCGCCTGACCATGCAGCGCGCCATGCAGACCCACGCCGCGGTGTTCCGCACCACGGAGCTGCTGCGCGAGGGCGTGGAGAAGATGGACAAGGTCGCGGCGGGCTATTCGGACATCAAGATCGCCGATCGCTCGCTGATCTGGAACTCCGACCTGGTCGAGGCGCTGGAGCTCGACAACCTGATCGGCAATGCGCTGACCACCATCCATGGCGCCGATGCCCGCCACGAAAGCCGCGGGGCGCATTCGCACGAGGATCATCCGGATCGCGACGACCAGAACTGGATGAAGCACACGCTGGCGCGCGTCGATGACAAGTATGCGGTGAAGCTCGACTACCGCGACGTGAAGATGCGCACGCTGACCAACGAAGTGCAGGTCTTCCCGCCGAAGCCGCGCGTGTACTGAGGAATTCCGACCCGATGGCCACCTTCACGCTTCCGAAGAACTCCACGGTCGGCGAAGGCCGCACCTATGCCGCGCCGTCCGGTGCGAAGAACGTTCGGTCCTTCAAGATCTATCGCTGGGACCCGGATGGCGGTGCCAATCCGCGCACCGACACCTACGACATCGACCTCGACCAATGCGGCCCGATGGTCCTGGACGCCCTCATCAAGATCAAGAACGAGGTCGATTCCACCCTCACCTTCCGTCGCTCCTGCCGCGAGGGCATCTGCGGTTCCTGCTCGATGAACATCGACGGGCTGAACACGCTGGCCTGCCTCAAGCCGATCGACGAGGTGAAGGGCGATGTCCGCATCTCGCCGCTGCCGCACATGCCGGTGGTGAAGGACCTGGTCCCGGACCTCAGCCAGATCTACGCGCAGCTGCGTTCGGTCGAGCCCTGGCTGAAGGCCGACACGCCGCCGCCGCCCGATGGCGAGCGCCTGCAGTCGAAGGAAGAACGGGCGAAGCTCGACGGGTTGTGGGAATGCATCCTGTGCTTCTGCTGCTCCACCGCCTGCCCGTCCTATTGGTGGAACGGCGACCGCTACCTGGGTCCCGCGGTGCTGCTGCAGGCCTATCGCTGGATCGCGGACAGCCGCGACGAAGCGACTGGCGAACGGCTCGATGCGTTGGAAGACCCGTTCAAGCTCTATCGCTGCCACACCATCATGAACTGCACCCGGACCTGCCCGAAGGGGCTGAACCCGGCGCAGGCGATCGGCGAGATCAAGAAGCTGATGGTCGAACGCCAGGGCTGACCTGCCCGGCTCCATACCGCGCCGCGGTCCCGCAAGGGCCGCGGCGCGTTGCATTTCAGGGGGTGGCCCCTGTCCTCCCCCGGGGTTAGCCTGCCGGCAACAACCTCCCGGGAGAACCACCCCATGTCCAGGATCGCCAAGGCTGCCCTTGCCGGCGCCATCGCCTTCGCCGCGCCTGCCGCGCTGGCCCAGACCCTCACCCTCGGCTCCGCCGCGCCGGTCACCACGGTCGACCCGCATTTCCACAATGTCGGGCCGAACAATGCGCTGACCATGCACATCTACGATCGCCTGGTGGAACGCGACGGGCGCGCCCGGCCGCGCCCGTCCCTGGCGGAATCCTGGCGCGTGGTGTCGGACACCGTGTGGGAGTTCAAGCTGCGCCAGGGCGTCACCTGGCATGACGGCCGCCCCTTCACGGCCGACGACGTTGTCTTCACCTTCTCCCGCGTGCCGAACGTGGCGAACAGCCCGGGCGGCTTCCAGGGCTTCCTGCGCGCCATCGAGCGTGTCGAGGTGGTGGACCCGCATACCATCCGCCTGCACACGCGCGCGCCGCATCCGCTGATGCCGCTCGACCTGGCATCGGTGTCGATCATTTCGCGCCATGCCGCCGAGGGCGCGGCGACCGAGGATTTCAACACCGGCCGGGCCGCCATCGGCACCGGGCCGTATCGCCTGGTGTCGTACCGCTCCGGCGACCGGATCGAGATGACGCGCAACGACGCCTATTTCGGCGGGGCGGAGCCCTGGGCGCGCGTCTCCTACCGCATCGTCAACAATGATGCGGCGCGCACCGCGGCGCTGCTGGCCGGCGACCTCGACCTGATCGAGCAGGTGCCGACCTCCGACCTCGCGCGCCTGCGCCGCGACAACCGCGTGACCGTCACCGAGATCCCGTCGCTGCGGACCGTCTACATGGCGCCGGACTATACGCGCGACGGCGGCACGCCGCTGATCACGGACAACAACGGCCAGCCGCTGCCCACCAACCCCTTCAAGGACGTGCGCGTGCGCCGCGCGCTGTCGATGGCGATCAACCGCCAGGGCCTGGTGGACCAGGTGATGGAAGGCGCCGCGACGGCCACCGCGCAATGGCTGCCCGAAGGCGCCTTCGGCTACAACCCGCGCGTCCGCCCGCGCGCCTACGACCCGGACGGCGCGCGCCGCCTGCTGGCCGAGGCCGGCTACCCGAACGGCTTCCGCCTGACCGTCAACACGCCCAACGACCGCTGGCCGAATGATGCGCGGCTGACCCAGGCGATCGCGCAGATGTGGACGCGCGTGGGGGTGCGCGTGACCGTCGACGCCGCCCCCTGGACCGCCTTCGTGCCGCGCCGCGCGCGTATCGAATACGCCATGCAGATGGCCGCCTGGGGGTCGTCCACCGGGGAGGGCTCGAACTTCCTGGTCAACACCATCGCCACCAACAACCGGCAGTTGCTGACCGGGGCGAACAACAACGCGCGCTTCTCCTCGCCCGCCTTCGACGCGCTGGCGGCGCGCGGGTCCGCGACGCTGGACGACGAACGCCGCGAGGCGATCTGGCAGGAGGCCGTGGAGCTGTTCGCCCAGGAGGAACCCGTCATTCAGCTGGTGCAGTACATCAACACCTGGGCGGCGCGGCGCGGCCTGACGCATGACCCGCGCATGGACGAGCGCACCATCGCGATGGGCGTGCGCCCGGCGCGCTGAACGGCGCCGCGCGCCAGGGCGGCTGCCCCGTCACGGGAACCCGCCCTGGGCGCGCGTCGCCAATCCTGGGCTGATCCGGCCCTACAGGAACCCCACCGGGTCCACATCCACCTGGACCCGGACATTGCCTGGCACGCCGACCTTCGCGAGCCAGGCCTCCAGCAGCGGCTGCACGGCGATGTCGCGCCGGGTCTTGAGCAGCAGCCGCCGCCGGTGCCGCCCGCGCAGGATCGCCAGCGGCGCCGGGGCTGGCCCGAGCACCTCCACCCCATCGCCCCCCGGCGCGGCCAAGCCCAGGTCGCGCGCCACGCGATCGGCCGCGCGTTCGTCCTCGGCGCTCACGATCAGCGCCGCCAGGCGCCCGAAGGGCGGCCAGTGGCCGGGCCGGCGCGCATCGGCCTCGGCCGCCATGAAGCTGTCGAGGTCCCCGGCCACCAGCGCCTGCATCACCGGATGTTCCGGCGCGAAGGATTGCAGCAGCACGCGGCCGGGCCGTTCCTCGCGCCCGGCGCGGCCGGCCACCTGGTGCAGCAACTGGAAGGTGCGTTCCGCCGCGCGCAGGTCGCCCCCCGCCAGCCCCAGGTCGGCATCGACCACGCCGACCAGCGTCAGATGCGGGAAATGCCAGCCCTTGGCGACGATCTGCGTGCCGATCACCAGATCGACCGCGCGGTCCTGGATGGATTTCGCCGCCGCCGCGGCCGCGGCTGGGCCGGGAATGGTGTCGGACGCCATGACCAGCCGCCGCGCCTCGGGCCACAGCGCGGTGGCTTCCTCCAGCACGCGCTCGACGCCCGGGCCGATCGGCACGGTGGAATGGGCGGTGCCGCATTCGGGGCAGCTTTCGGGGATGCCCTCGACATGGCCGCAATGGTGGCATTGCAGGCGGCGCGCGGCGCGGTGCTCGACCAGCCAGGCGGTGCAGTTTGGGCAGCGCAGCCGGTGGCCGCAGGTGCGGCAGAGCGTCATCGGTGCGTATCCCCGGCGGTTGAGGAACAGCATCGCCTGCTCCCCGCGCGCCAGCGTGGCGGTGACGGCCTCGACCAGCGGCGGGCTGATGAAGCGCCCGCGTTCGGGCGGGTCGCGGCGCAGATCCACCAGTGCGACGGTCGGCAGCGCCGCCCCGCCATGCCGCGCGGGCAGGTCCAGCGCGGCATAGCGGCCGGTCTGCGCGTTCACCGTCGATTCCAGGGACGGCGTGGCGCTGACCAGCACGCAGGCGGCCTCGCTGAGCCGCGCGCGCACCACCGCCATGTCGCGCGCATGATAGACCACGCCTTCCTCCTGCTTGAAGGCGGTTTCGTGTTCCTCATCGACCACGATAAGGCCGAGGTCCGGGAAGGGCAGGAACAGCGCCGACCGCGCGCCGACCAGGACCGCGGCCTCGCCCTCGGCCACGGCGCGCCACGTCTCGCGCCGCGTGCGGGAGGTCAGCTCGGAATGCCATAGCGCGGGCGCGGCGCCGAAGCGCGCGGTGAAGCGGTCGAGCCATTGGGTGGACAGCGCGATCTCGGGCAGCAGCACGAGCGCCTGACGGCCCTGGGCGACGCAGGCGGCGATGGCTTCGAAATACACCTCGGTCTTGCCGGAGCCGGTCACGCCGGTCAGCAGCGTGACGCCGAAGCGGCGCGCGCCGGCGGCGTCGCGCAGCGCGGCGGCCGCGCGGTCCTGCTCCGCCCCCAACGCCGGCCCGGCGCGATCGGTGTCGGGCCGCGCGAAGCGGGCGGGGTGCGCCAGCAGGGCGGGTTCGATCAGCCCGGCATCGGCCATGCCGCGCAGCACGGCGGAGGCCACGCCGGCCTCGCGGGCGATCTCGCTCCCGGCACGCGGCGCGCCATCGGCCAGCAACGCCAGCACGCGGGCGCGCGACGGGGTGATGCGCGCACCCGGCGGCGGCGCAACGACCTGCCGCCACCCCGCATGCGGGGCGCGCGATTCGAGCGCCGAGGGCGTGCTCATCGCCATGCGCAGCACCGCGCCCGGCGGGCTCAGCGTATAGGCCGCGACCCAATCGACGAATCGCCGCAGCGTATCGGTCATGGGGGGCGCATCCAGCACGGTGCGGATGTCGCGCAGGCGCGTCTCCGGCAGGGTCGGATCGGCCTCGCCGTCCCACACCACGCCGGCCACCTCGCGCCCGCCCAGCGGCACCACCACGAAGCTGCCGGGTGGCGCGTCCATGCCCGGCGGCACGCGGTAGTCATAGGCATCGCCCAGCGGCAGCGGAAGCAGCACGCGCGCCCGTGTCGTCGGCGCAACAGCCGGAAGTGTCATGCCGGCGCGCGTGTCTTTCCCCCTGGCCATGCCCTAAACTGTGACCCGCGACACGGCCGGCATCCTCAGCCCGCCGCAGCTTGCCGCAGGAAGGTCCCCCGATATGAAGTTCTTCGTCGATACCGCCGAGGTGGCGGACATACGGTCTCTCGCCGAGGCCGGTCTGGTCGATGGCGTCACCACCAACCCCTCCCTGATCGCGAAATCCGGTCGCGACTTCAAGGAGGTCATTGCGGAGATCTGTGCCATCACCACCGGCCCCGTCAGCGCCGAGGTTACCGCCACCGATGCCGCCGGCATGGTCGCCGAGGGCCAGGTGCTGCGGGCCATCGCGCCCAACGTCGCGGTCAAGGTGCCGCTGACCGAGGCCGGGCTGGTCGCTTGCCGCCGCCTGACGGACGACGGTGCGATGGTGAACGTCACGCTGTGCTTCTCCTCCGCGCAGGCGCTGCTGGCCGCCAAGGCCGGCGCCACCTTCATCTCGCCCTTCGTGGGCCGGCTGGACGACATCGCGACCGACGGCATGCGCCTGATCGCCGATATCGTGCAGATCTACGGTAACTACCCTGCGCTCAAGACCGAAGTGCTGGTCGCCTCGGTCCGCCACCCGATCCACCTGGTCGAGGCGGCCAAGATGGGCGCACATGTCGCAACACTTCCTCCATCCGTCATCCGCATGCTGCTGAAGCATCCGCTGACCGATCGGGGCCTGGAGGCCTTCCTGGCCGACTGGAAGAAGACGGGGCAGACCATCCTGTGAGCACATCCCTCCCCGCCGCGGAATTCCAACCGGATCTCCAGGCGGAGGAGGTCGAGGCCTTCCTGCGCGCGCACCCGCATTTCCTGGCGGAACGCCCGGACATCTACCGCGTGCTGGTGCCGCCGCGCCGCCTGCATGGCGAACGCCTGGCCGACCACATGGCGGCCATGCTGGATGCCGAACGCGCCCGTGCCCGGGCGATGGAGGCGGAGGTGCGCGCGGCGGTCGAAGCCGGGCGCGCCGGCGCCGGGCTGACCGTGCGGATCCGCCTGGCGGTGCTGGCACTGATGCGCGCGCCGGATGTGCTGGAAGCCGTCACGCAGGAAATCCCGGCGCTGCTGGGCGTCGAGACCTGCTCGCTGCTCGCCGAGGCGGCGCCGCGGGCGATCCCGCCGCTGCCCATGGCCGTACGCATGCTGCCGGTGGGCACGGTGATGCGCCTGATCGGGCGTGGGCGCGACGCCGTGGTCCGCGCCAACCCCACCGAGACCGCCACCCTGCACGCCGAGGCCGCGCCGCTGGTCACCCGCGACGCCCTGGCCCGCGTGCCGTTGGCCGATGGCCCGCCGATGCTGATCGCCGTCGGGGCGCGCGAGGCATCCGCCCTGCCCGCCCGGCAGTCAGTGGCGGTGCTGGCCTTCCTCGGGCGCGCCGTGGCGGCGGCGCTGTCGCGCTGACATGACCGGCGAACAGGCGCGCGCAGCCTGGCTCGCCTGGCTGGCCGCGGAGCGCCGCGCCAGTCCGCATACGCTCGAAGCCTATGGGCGCGACAGCGCCGAATTCCTGGGCTTCCTGACGCGTCACCTTGGCGGGGAGCCTGATCTCGCGGCGCTGGGTGCGCTGCGCCCGGCGGACCTGCGCGGCTTCCTGGCCGAGCGCGCGGCGCTGGGCGACGGGGCAGCGACGCGGGCGCGGCGGCTGGCGGCGATCCGCGGCTTCCTGCGTTACCTGGCGCGGCGGCACGGCATGGCGGCGCTGCCGGTCGGCGCGCTGCGCGGCCCGCGCCCGAAACCACCCATCCCACGCGCCCTGACGCCCGAGGATGCCCGCGCCGTCGCCGCCGAGGTGGGCGAACACTACGACCCGGCACGCCACGAACGCGCGCCGTTGCAGGCGGCGCGCGACGTCGCGCTGTTCACCCTGCTGTATGGCGCCGGGCTGCGCATCAGCGAGGCGCTGGCACTGACCCTGGCCGATGCGCCGTTGCCGGGTCGGGACGGCGCGCTGCGCGTGCTCGGCAAGGGCAACAAGGAACGTCTGGTGCCGGTGTTGCCCGCCGTGCGGGTGGCGATTGCGGACTACCTGAAGCATCGCGGGCCGGGCGCGGCGGATGACCCGCTGTTCCTTGGCGCGCGGGGCGGGCGGCTCGATGCCGCGGTCGCCCAGCGGTCGATGCGGGAGTTCCGCCGCCTGGCCGGGCTGCCGGAACACGCCACGCCACATGCACTTCGGCATTCCTTCGCGACGCACCTGCTGGGTGCGGGCGCCGACCTGCGCGCCATCCAGGACCTGCTGGGTCATGCCAGCCTGTCCACAACGCAGCGCTACACGGCGGTGGATGCGGCGGGTCTGCTGGCGACCTGGAAGAAGGCGCATCCGCGCGCCGGGTGAGGCCGGCGAGGTTTCCGCCGTCCGTGCTTTACGCCCGCCGCAGGCGGGCGAGGCCGCGAAGGCGGCCCGCCGGCCGTCCGGCGAAGCCAAGCCGGCGCATGCCGGCGCCCGGCGCTTGAGGGCATACCAAGAGTTTCGAACCACACGGATCGGCCACGATCCGTGTGGTTCGAAATCAATCCCGGGCTTCGGCCACCTCGACGACCGGCACCACCTCGACCCGCGCGACGCCGCTGCGCATCATGTCCAGGTGGCGGGCGATCTGCGGGCTGAGGTCCACGATGCGCCCGCGCGTCCACGGGCCGCGGTCGAGCACGACGCCGGTGGTGGTCAGGCCGTTGTTGAGGTTGGTCACGCGCACCCGCGTGCCGAAGGGCAGCGTCCGATGCGCGACGGTATCGGAATGCGGATCGAAGCGGGCGCCATTGGCCATACGGCGGCCGGTGAAGTGGCGCGCGTAATAGGACGCCACGCCGACCTGCGGGGCGCCGACGGCGCGGTGTTCCTCGGTGGTGGCGGCGGCGGTCGGGGCGGGGGGTTCGCCCTCGGCCGACTGGGCGCAGCCCATGGTCAGCACGCTGAGGCCGAGCACGGCGCCGGCGGCGGCAGCGCGCAGGGCGCGGCGGCGGGGCTGTTCGACGAAGCGCGCGATCGGTGCGCGGGTCGGGGTCAGGCACAGGGATGCCATTTTGGGGGGGCTCTCCTCGCGGTCTTGGCGTCGCAGGCCGTTGGGGGGAAGCGCGCCCGTCCGGCGCGCGGCAATCTCCAGCGGAAAGAAGAAGCCTTTATTGACGGGCCGCCGATCAGCGGCCCGCTGCTCCCATGCAGCAATCCCGCATGGCTTGCAATAGCCCCGGATGGACACGGCAGGACCAGGGCGCTGTCGATTGGCTGTGGTGGCGGGCGTGACTTGGGGTGGATCGAAAGTAACCGACAATAATGGTTATTATGACTTGCTCCGGTGTCGATTGAATTCACTACCGTTTTTATTGTATTCAGCGACCCCGGATGGCGCCCCGCCGGCCAGCGCCCAGCCGCCGACCCGCCGGGGGGATTGTTGCCCGCAGGCCGGTCCAGTACACGCGCCCCTTCCCCGCAGGCAGCACGGAGCCCCGACCCATGAGCGGCACCAACCAGCGCATCGACGGCAAGCGGCTCTGGGACAGTCTGATGGCGATGGCCGAGATCGGCGCCACTCCCAAGGGCGGCGTGAAGCGCCTGACGCTCAGCGATGTCGACAAGCGCGGCCGCGACACCTTCACCGGCTGGTGCCAGGCGCTCGGCCTGACGATGCGCGTGGACGCCATCGGCAACATGTTCGCCCGCCGCGAGGGCCGCGACCCGAAGCGCCTGCCCGTGCTGATGGGCAGCCACCTCGACAGCCAGCCCACCGGCGGCAAGTTCGACGGCGCACTGGGTGTCATCGCCGGGCTCGAGGTGATGCGCACGCTGCACGACCTCAACATCACCACCGAGGCGCCGATCGAACTCATCAACTGGACCGACGAGGAAGGTTCGCGCTTCGGTCATTCGCTGATGGGGTCGGGCACCTGGGCGGGCATCTACAGCCTGGACAAGACCTACGGCCTGCGCGACGTCGACGGTGTGTCGGTCGGCGAGGCGCTGGACCAGATCGGCTACAAGGGCCCGCACGACGCCAAGCCCTTCCCTGCCGATGCCTATTTCGAACTGCATATCGAGCAAGGCCCGATCCTGGAGCGCGAAGGCAAGCAGGTCGGCATCGTCACCGGGGCACAGGCCCAGGTCTGGTACGACGCCGTCATCATCGGCCAGGACAGCCACGCCGGCACCACGCCGCCCTCCGCCCGCAAGGACGCGCTGGTCGCCGCCGCGCGCGTGGTCACGCTGGTGGACCGCCTGATGCGCGAACGCGGCGAGGACGGCCGCGGCACCGTCGGCTGGCTGACCATCCCGCAGGCGTCGCGCAACGTGGTCCCCGGCGAGGTCCGGTTCAGCGTCGAATTCCGCCACCCCGACGACGCGCAGATCCTCGGCCTGGCGGAGTCCTTCCCCGCCGAAGCGGCCCGCCTGGTCGCCGAGACCGGCTGCCGGCTCGACCTGACCGAGCTGTTCCGCATCCCGGCCCAGCCCTTCGACCCATCCTGCGTGGACCTCGTGCGCCAGGCGACGCAGCGGCTGGGGTTCTCCTCGCGCGAGATCATCTCCGGCGCCGGACACGATGCCGTCTATGTGGCGCGCAGCATCCCGACCGCGATGATCTTCACGCCCTGCAAGGATGGGCTCAGCCACAACGAGGCGGAGAGCATCCTGCCGGAGGAAGCCGAGGCCGGGTGCCAGGTGTTGTTCGAAGCCGTGGTGGCGCGCGCGAACCGCCACATCTGACGAGGGGGCCTTGCCCCCTCGACCCCCACCAGGGGGCTACGGCCCCCTGGACCGCGGTCAGTAAGCGGGGCTGCTCTCGGTTACCGAGACATGCGCCAGGACCACCTTCCAGCCCACATCGGGCAGGCGCACCCAGGTCTGCGATTGGCGCGCAGGCATCTGGCGGCCACGCATGTCGAATTCGAGGTGAACCGTCGCGATGTCGCGGCCGAGCGTGGTGATGACCAGGCGGCGACGCGCCAGCTTGATCCCCGGCCCCGGCGGGCGCCGCACCCGATGCGCGTGGATCTCATCGAAGCCATACCCGTTCTCATGGATCGCCGAACGGATCGTCAGCGGGGAATTCCAGAAGGTCGCATCCAGCACATCGACATCCTTGTCGATCAGCGCCTGTTCGTAGCGTTCGAACAGCACGCGGACCTCCTCCACGACCTCGGGGATGTTCACGTCCATCAGGCAGTCTCCAGTTCCAGGGCAGTCGCCACCAGCATCGCATCCGCACCGCGCGCGGCAAGCAGCGACAGCCCGACCGGCCGGCCATCGCACACCGCACCCGGAATGCTGACCTGCGGATGCCCGGCCAGCCCGCCATGCGCGCAGAGCACATTGATCGCGGCGCGCACGCCCTCCAGCTCCGGCAGCGGCATGCCCACGCGCGGCGCCGGGAAGGGCGTGGTCGGGATGGCCAGCACGGTGCCTGGCGGCAGCAGATGCGCCAGCCGGCCCCGCGCCTCGCGCCGCACCAGGGCAGCCCAGCCGCGCTCGGCTTCCGGCATCGTGGCGCCCAGGACCAACCCGCGCGCGACATTGAAGGCGAAGCGCGGATTGTCGCGCTCGACCCAGGGGCGGAAGGTCTCCCAGGCCTCGACCGGCTGCAGCGTGCGCTGGGCGCGCGACCAGGCGGTGAGGCCGGGCGGGGCCAGGATGTCCTCGCGCCAATCGGGAATGAGGCGCTTGACCCGGTCCAGCATCGGCTGAAGTGCGGCGCGCGTCTCGGGATCGGCGAAGCCGAAGGCGTCGGTCGCCACCACCAGGCGCGTCGGCAGCGCGGGCGGGATCTCCTCGGACAACATCACCGCCGATACGCGCGCGAAGGTTGCCGCATCGCGCGCGAACCAGCCGGTGGTGTCGGAGGTCGGCGCCTGCGGCAGCATCCCGGTCAGGTCGAGCCGCCCATGCGTCGGACGGATGCCGTACAGCCCGCAGAACGACGCCGGCACCCGCACCGACCCGCCGGTATCGGTGCCGAGCGCCGTGTCGCAGACCCCCGCAGCCACCGCGCTGGCCGAACCGGAGGACGACCCGCCCGGCACATGCCCCGGCGCGGCGGGATTCTCCGGCGTGCCCTCGAAGGCATTCTCGCCGAGGATGCCGAGCGAGACCTCGTCCGTCACGGTCTTGCCCACCAGCGTGCAGCCGGCATCGAGCAGCGCCTGCACCGCCCAGGCATGGCGCGTCGGGATCGGGTTCTGCCGCGCCCAGTCGGGGTTGCTGCCGCCGGTGACGTGGCCGGCCACGTCGAACAGGTCCTTGGCGGCGAAGGTCAGGCCGGCGAGCGGCCCGCCGGGGCGTCCTTCGATGCGCAGGCGCGGGCCGGGGATGAAGGGGGACATGGCGGCTCCGGAGCGTGAAGGCGGCAGACTAGCCGCCGCGGCGCCGGCGCGGAAACGCCGGGACTTGCGGAGCCGCGCCGCCACGCACAACGCTGTCGAATCGCCGCGGCCGGGCGGGGATCGCTCACGTACGGGGCCGACCGTCTCAGGAGGAATCGCCGATGATGCAGACCGCCATGCTCAAGCGCGCCGCGTCGGCCTGATCGACCAGCGTCATGGCAAACCCCGAGCCCGGCCAACCGGGCGATCAGCGCGGATCGTCCGGCGACGAACCGCCGCTGCGCATCCGCGCCATCGCCTCCTTCCATGTCGGCGGGCGGGTCGTGGAATTGTCGGGCCTGCCGGCGCGCGACATCGTCATCAGCGCCGGCGCCCCGCCCCTGCGCCTCGACCCGAACGGGCATTTCCATGTCGGGCAGATGTACGCGCAGGTCGTGCGCCTGCAGGAGCCGCGTGCGCGCCATCCGCTGGTGCTGGCGCATGGCGGCGGTCTCACCGGCGTCACCTACGAGACCACGCCGGATGGCCGACCCGGCTGGCAGATGGCCTTCCTGCGCGCCGGGCATGACGTGGTGGTGACCGATGCGATGGAGCGCGGGCGCGCCGGCTGGGCGCGCTTCCCCGAGATCCTCGAAGGCGAACCGCTGTTCCGCACCATGGGCGAGGGCTGGGACCTGTTCCGCGTCGGCCCGAAGGATGGTTGGCACATCGACCCCGCGAGGCGCCGCGCCTTCCCCGACACGCGCTTCCCGGTCGCGGCCTGGAATCGCTTCGCGATGCAGGCCGTGCCGCGCTGGGCCACCACCGACCGCCAGGTGCAGGCGGCCTATGACGCGCTGGTGCAGCGCATCGGCCCCTGCGTGCTGCTGGTGCACAGCCAGGGCGGCAATTTCGGCTTCAACGCCGCGCTCAACGCACCGGACCTGGTGCGGGCGGTGATCGCGGTGGAGCCCTCCGGCGCGCCGCCCGCCGGCGCCGATGCGGCGCGGGTGCGCGGCGTCCCGCATCTGGTGGTCTGGGGCGACCACTTCGCGGACTCCCCTTTCTGGCAGGAGATCCGCCGCGGCATCGAGCGCTGGCAGGGGCAGATCCGCGACGCCGGCGGCATTGCCGACACCATCGACCTGCCGGCCGAAGGCATCCGCGGCAACAGCCACATTGTCATGATGGACACGAATGGCGACGACGTCGCGCGGCGCATCGACGCCTGGATGGAACGGCGCGGACTGATGCGCGAGAGCCGGTCCGGCTGAGGGCCCACGCCGCGCGCATGGGCGCCATCCGGGCCGCCCAGGTTGCCCCGGCGCCCCCCCGCCTCTATAGCGGCGGCGCCCCCGCCGCAGCACCAGGTGCCCCTCTTGGCCAGCATTGCCCCCACGCCCGACGCTTCCGCCAACCCGGCCCTGGCCGCGCAGGCCGCCATCCTGGCGCGGCCCGCCACCGAGGCGCGGCGGCTGGCCGATGCCATCCGCGCGCTCGCGATCGACGGCGTCGAGGCCGCGAAGTCCGGCCATCCCGGCATGCCGATGGGCATGGCCGACGTGGCCACCGTGCTGTTCACGAAGTTCCTGAAATACGACGCGGCCGACCCGCGCTGGGCCGACCGCGACCGCTTCGTGCTGTCGGCCGGCCATGGGTCGATGCTGCTGTATGCCCTGCTGCACCTGACCGGCCATGCCGGCATGGGCGCCGATGAGCTGCGCCGGTTCCGCCAGCTGCATTCGCCCGCCGCCGGCCACCCCGAATATGGCGAGCACCCGGGTATCGAGATGACCACCGGTCCGCTCGGCCAGGGCTTCGCCACCGCGGTCGGCATGGCGCTGGCCGAACGGATGATGCAGGCGCGCTTCGGCACCTCGCTGGTGGACCACCGCACCTGGGTCATCGCCTCGGATGGCGACCTGCAGGAGGGCGTGTCCCACGAGGCGGCCTCGCTGGCCGGGCATTACGGCCTGTCGAAGCTGTGCGTGCTGTGGGACGACAACCACATCTCGATCGACGGCGACACCGCGCTGTCCTTCACCGACGACACGCTGAAGCGCTTCCAGGCCTATGGCTGGGCGACGCGCCGCGTCGACGGGCACGACCACGCGGCGCTGGCGAGTGCGATGGCCTGGGCCACGCGCAGCCGCAAGCCGGTGCTGATCGCCTGCCGCACCATCATCGGGATGGGCGCGCCGACCAAGGCGGGCACGGCGGGCTCGCATGGCGCGCCGCTGGGTGCCGCCGAGGCCGCCGCGGCCAAGGAAGCCCTGGGTTGGACGAGCCCTCCGTTTACTGTGCCGGAGGACATCAAGGCCGCCTGGGAAGCCGCCGGGCGGCGCAGCGCGGGCACCCGCCGGTCCTGGCTGAAGCGCCTGGCCAAGCACCCGCAGCAGGGCGAATTCGACCGTGCCATCGCCGGCCGCCTGCCGGAATCCTGGCACGAGGCGCTGGCCGCCCTGCGCGCGAAGCACGCCGAGGAGAAGCCGAAGCTTGCCACGCGCGTGTCGTCGCAGCGCGCGCTGGAGGCCCTGGTGCCGTCGGTGCCGGAGATGGTCGGCGGATCGGCCGACCTGACCGGTTCCAACAACACCAATGTGAAGGGCATCCCCGCCATCGCGCCGGGGAATTTCGCCGGGCGGTTCGTGCATTGGGGCGTGCGCGAATTCGGCATGGCGGCGGCGATGAACGGCATGGCGCTGCATGGCGGCATCATCCCGTATTCCGGCACCTTCCTGGTGTTCTCCGACTACCTGCGCCCGGCCGTTCGCCTGGCCGCCCTGATGCACACGCGCGTCATCCATGTGCTGACGCATGACAGCATCGGGTTGGGCGAGGACGGCCCGACCCACCAGCCGGTCGAGCACCTGGCGTCGTTCCGCGCCATGCCCAATGTCTGCGTTTTTCGCCCCGCTGATGCGATGGAAACCGCCGAGTGCTGGGAACTGGCAGTGAAGCGCGCCGATGGGCCCTCGCTGCTGGCGCTGTCGCGGCAGAACCTGCCCGCGCTTCGCGACGATGCCGGCGAGAACCGCTGCGCGCGTGGTGGCTATGTGCTGGCCGAAGCGTCCGGCGCGCGGCGCGCGACGCTGATCGCCACGGGTTCGGAAGTGCACCTCGCCATCGCCGCGCGCGAGGCGCTGGAAGCCGACGGCATCCCGACCGCCGTGGTCTCCCTGCCCTGCTGGGAGATCTTCGCCGCGCAGGATGCGTCGTATCGCGACCAGGTGCTCGGTTCCGCGCTGCGCGTGGGCGTCGAGGCCGCGGTCGGCTTCGGCTGGGAGCGCTGGCTCGGGTCCGATGGCATCTTCATCGGCATGGGCGGCTACGGCGCCTCGGCGCCGGCGGAGGATCTGTACCGGCATTTCGGCATCACCGCCGATGCCGTCACGGCGGCGGTGAAGAAGCGCGTCGCGTAGTTCTGCACGGGAAGGAAGACATCATGGCGGTGAAGGTTTCGATCAACGGATTCGGGCGCATCGGCCGCCTGGTGCTGCGCGCCGCCTGCGAGGCCGGCCGGCAGGACCTGGAATTCGTCACCATCAACGACCTCGGCAGCGTCGAGGCCAATGCCCACCTGTTCCGCTACGACAGCGTGCATGGGCGTTTCCCCGGCGAGGTGATCGTCGAGGGCGACACCATCACCATCAAGAACGCGGGCAAGACCTGGGGCCCGATCAAGATCACCGCGGAGCGCGACCCGTCCAAGCTGCCGCTGGCCGGCATCGACGTCGCGATGGAATGCACGGGCATCTTCACGTCGAAGGAAAAGGCCTCGGCGCTGCTGACGGCCGGCGCGCGCAAGGTGGTCATCTCCGCGCCCGGCGACAATGCGGACGCGACCATCGTCTATGGCGTGAACGAGAAGACGCTGACCAAGGAGATGACGGTCATCTCCAACGCCTCCTGCACCACCAATTGCCTGGCGCCGATCGCGAAGGTGCTGCACGACAATTTCGGCATCGTGCGTGGCTACATGGTGACCATCCACGCCTATACCGGCGACCAGAACACGGTCGATACGCTGCACAAGGACCTGCACCGCGCGCGCGCGGCGGCCGTATCCGCCATCCCGACCAGCACCGGTGCGGCGAAGGCGGTC
The DNA here is from genome assembly GCA_051860065.1 of Roseomonas sp. Classification (GTDB taxonomy): domain Bacteria; phylum Pseudomonadota; class Alphaproteobacteria; order Acetobacterales; family Acetobacteraceae; genus Neoroseomonas. The sequence continues at coordinate 91,059 of JBHYEQ010000012.1, read as the reverse complement.
GGCCTGGTGATGCCGGAACTCAAGGGCAAGCTGGACGGCACCGCCATCCGCATCCCGACGCCGAATGTGTCGCTGGTCAGCCTCGACTTCGTGCCCGCCAAGGAAGGGGTCACGAAGGAAGCGGTGAATGCGGCGATGAAGGCGGCGTCTGAGAGCGGGCCGCTCAAGGGCATCCTCGGCTACAACACCGCGCCGCTGGTGAGCATCGACTTCAACCACAACCCGATGTCGTCGACCTTCGACGCGACGCAGACCCAGGTGGTCGATGGCGGGCTGGTGCGCGTGCTGTCGTGGTACGACAACGAGTGGGGCTTCTCGAACCGCATGAGCGACACGGTCGCCCTGTTCGGCAAGCTCTGACGCTGCCGACCGCCGGGCGCGCCGCGGCGCGCCCGGCATCGCCGCCCGTCAGGCGGTGGCGCGCGTCTTCAATGGTGCATCAGCCCGCGCCGAGACGCTGGCACGCAGATGGTCCAGCGCCGGGCCATCGAGCAGCAGCGGATAGCAGGCAGCCTCCGCATAGCGCCCATTCGTCCTTTCGCTGGCGAAGTCCTTGACCAGCGTGGTGACGACCCCGTTGTCGAAATGCTTGCGGTTGCCGTCATCGAAATAGGATTCGGCGACGGCGCCCTCGGCGACCAGCAGACCATGCGCCGGCAATTCGACATGCCAGTAGGTGACTTCGGGGCACCAGGATTCCTGCACGATGCTGCGCCCGTTCACCAGCAGCCGCGCCGGCACCAGGCGCCCGTCGAGGAACAGCGCGTGTTCGGGCGAGACCCGCAGGTCACGATGCGGGACGCCATCGGACAGCGCACCGGCACGGATCAGCACCGGGGCGACCGAGGCAGGGTCGGGATGCCGCGCCACCACGGTGCGCGAATGCCCCACCCAGACCACCGGCTGCAGCGGCGCGCCGGTGCCATGCGCCGTCACCACCAGGTCACCGGCGCGCAGCGATTCGACCGGCTTCTCGCCCCGCGCCGTCGCGATGCGCGTGCCTTCGGCGAAGCAGACGATGACATCCTTGGTCGGGTCGTAGTCCAGGATCGTGACGACGGTCTTCTCGTGCTCACCCTTGCGGATGAACAGGGAGGCCGGGCCCACGGTCTTGACCTCCCAGGGATCGTCCTTGCCGCCGGTCCAGCCTTCCAGGGCAAAGGTGTCGTTGCCGCTGCCGCCGCTGATGACGTCGTTGCCGTCGCCCAGATTCCAGACAATCAGGTCGTCGCCGTCGCCGCCCTTGACGACATCGGCATCCTGGCCGCCGATCAGCGTGTCGTTGCCGTCCCCGCCGACCAGCAAGTCATTGCCGTCGAGACCTTCCAACTTGTCGTCGCCCGACTTGCCGATCGCCGCGTCATTGCCGCCGGTTCCCGTGAATGTGTCGCCGCCTCCGCTTGGGCCAGGCCCAGGATTCCAGTTACCGGACATACAATTCTCCCGCCTTCATGTCGGATAGACTACAGCGGGATTACGCGACGCTGGGATCAAGGTTGCGGGAGACTGGCCAACCTCCTTGATTTGTTATCATTATTGTAACGGGTTGTGCAGATACTCACAATACACGCATAGGTATACTGATTCGAAGGAAAGTGCCGCATGACGCGAAAGAAGCATGCGCGCCGCGGTGCCGCAGACGGCCGGCGGCGCGTCAGAACAACAGCAACCGGGCCCGCGCCATTTCGAAGCCCCGCCCATCGGCATTGACGCAGCGCAGCGCCTGCGGCGTCGCGGTGCAGGTCATCCCCCTGCCCTGCCAGGACCGGCCATAGCCCAGCACCGGCGCGGCCGGGTCCGCCACCGTGTCGCCGTGGCAGATGAGCGAAGGCGCGCCGCGCGGCCCCATCTCCACCGCGCCGCCATAGTCCTGTTCGCAACCGCGCGGCTGCGACGGGCGTTGGTACGTGAAGCGCAACACGTCGCAGCGCAGCGTCCCGTCGAACACCGCGCAGTGGATGTTGCCCGAGGGCAACTGGAAGGCCTCCTGCGCCGATGCTAGGACCGGCAGAAGGACAAACACCGCGATCCACCGGATCATCCCATTCTCCTTGCCAGGATTGACGACGCGATGACGTATCGAACCATCGACGCGCTGGAAGCCAAGGGCAAGCGCGTGCTCGTGCGCGCGGACCTCAACGTGCCGATGCGCGACGGCGCCATCACCGACCGCACGCGCATCGAACGCCTCTGCCCGACCATCGCGGACCTGGCCAATGGCGGCGCGCGCGTCATCGTGTGCAGCCACTTCGACCGGCCAAAAGGACAGCGCGTGCCCGAGATGTCGCTCAGGCCGCTGGCCGAGGCGCTGTCCGCCGCGCTGAAGCGCCCGGTCGCCTTCGCCGATGACTGCATCGGCCCGGTCGCCGAGGCGGCGGTCGCGGCGCTGGGCGATGGCGACATCCTGCTGCTGGAGAACACCCGCTTCCACGCCGGCGAGGAGAAGAACGACCCCGCCATGGCCGCTGGCCTGGCGAAGCTGGCCGATGCTTATGTGAACGACGCCTTCTCCGCCGCCCATCGCGCCCATGCCAGCACCGAGGGCGTGGCCCACCTGCTGCCGGCCTATGCCGGGCGGCTGATGGCGGAGGAGCTGAAGGCGCTCGATGCCGCGCTCGGCAATCCGGCGCGCCCGGTGGTCGCGATCGTCGGCGGGTCGAAGGTATCGACCAAGCTCGACCTGCTGGGCAACCTGTCGAAGAAGGTCGATGTGCTGGTGATCGGCGGGGCGATGGCCAATACCTTCCTGGCCGCGCAGGGCCACGCCATGGGCAAGTCGTTGCAGGAAGCCGAGATGCACGACACGGCCCGCGCCATCCTGGAGACCGCGCGCGCCGCCAATTGCGAGATCCTGCTGCCCACCGACCTGGTGGTGGCCGAGGAATTCGCCCCGAACCCGCCGACCCGCACCGTGCGCGCCGATGCCGTTCCGGAGACCTTCATGGCGCTGGACGTCGGCCCGGACACCGCACAGGCGATCGAACAACGGCTGCGCTCCGCGTCCACCCTGGTCTGGAACGGCCCACTCGGCGCCTTCGAAACCCCGCCCTTCGACGCCGCGACGGTCGGCGTGGCGCAGGTGGTGGCCGCGCTGACGCAGTCGGGCGCGCTGAAGTCGATCGGCGGCGGCGGGGATACCGTGGCCGCGCTGCGCCATGCCGGGGTGGCGGAGCGCATGACGTATGTCTCGTCGGCAGGCGGGGCCTTCCTGGAATGGCTGGAGGGCAAGACCCTGCCGGGTGTGGCGGCGCTCACCGCAACGTGATCCTGCGCTGCGCGCGCCGCACGCATAGGTTGCTGGAAGGTTAACGGACCTCCCGCGCAGTCTGCGGGGATGCGTATTTCCCCGATCCGACCGATCGTGCGGCGCCCGGCGTTCAGCCATTCTTCACGCCTTGGCTGGACAATGCTCCGCATGGTCAGCCTCAATTCCCTCGCCGCCTTCACGCAGGAGGTCACCCGCAACGCCGGCATCCAGCCGGTGCGCGGCCCAGACCGCCCATCGGATGCCGCCCGCACCGCCACGCCGGCGCCGCAGCGCACGCTCGATGCCGTGCCGCCTGCGGGCAGCCTGCCGGCCTTGCAGGTCCTGCCGCGGGGCTCGCTGCTCGACCTGCGGGTGTGACCTGAAGGCCGCAGCCCGTGCGGCGCTCATCAGGGTTTGACCAGGCGCGCGCAACCACCGCTTGCGGCGACCGCGGCGACCGGCCCATGATTCCGCCATGTCCCGCTTCATCCGGCGCATCCCCGAGGGCGATGACCGCGAAAGGCTGACCTGTCCCGATTGCGGGCATGTCGCCTATGAAAACCCCAAGGTCGTCGTCGGCTCCATCGTCGCCGAGGACGACACGGTCCTGCTCTGCCGCCGTGCCATCGAACCGCGCCACGGCTTCTGGACCATCCCCGCCGGCTACCTGGAAATGGGTGAGACCACCGAGGAAGGCGCGCGCCGCGAAGCCTGGGAGGAAGCCCGCGCGCGCATCACGCTCGATGGCGTGCTTGCGGTCTATTCCATCGCGCGGCTCGGCCAGGTGCAGGTCATCTTCCGTGCCCGCATGGCCGAACCGGGCTTCGCGGCCGGGCCGGAAAGCCTGGACGTGCGCCGCTTCGCCTGGGCCGACATCCCGTGGGACGACCTCGCCTTCCCGTCCGTGCGCTGGGCGCTGCACGCCTGGCGCGATGGCCCGCCGGGGTCTGTCGCGCTCAACCCGCCGGAGGACCCGCGCGGCACGCGACCCCTGCCGGGCGGGGATGCGGCATGATGCGCCGGCGCGTGCTGCTGGGCGCCGTGCTGGCACTGCTGGCGACGCCGGCCGCCGCCCAGCAGGCCGCCACGCCGCGAACCCGGCGACCGGTGCGCCGCCGCCCGCCCCCGCCCGCCCCGCCGCCGGTGGCCGAGACCCGCCGCGGCGACCCTGCGCCGGTCCCCAACCTTGATATCGAGCCGCCGCGGCCGCGTGACGCTGGCTCGCCCTCGGCCCGGCTCGACCCCACGCTGATCGACCCGGCCGAACCGCGCTTCGGCACCGCCACAGACCGCAACGGTCTCCAGGCGCGCGAGGACCGGCTGCTGCGCCAGCCCGCGCCCGGCGCGCGGCTGCGCCTGCCCTTCGCCTACTGACCGCGGCCCTCGGACCGCCGGGCGCCCCGCGCGGCACGGGCGAACAGCCCCCGCAGCCGGGCCACGATGCCGGCGCGCGGCCGCGTGGCCGGCGCCGTCAGGTCCCGCAGCCGCGCCGCCAGTGCCGGGTCGCCGGGCAGGCTCGCCAGCCCGCGGCGCAGCGACGCGATCGCCTCGCCCCGCCGGTCAAGGGCCACCAGCGCATCCGCCCAGCCCAGATGCGCCGCCGGGCGCGACGGATCGGCATGGGCCAGGCGGCGGAAGATGCGTTCGGCCTGCATGGCCCGCCCCGCCCGCAGCAGCAGCCGGGGGTACCATTCCTGGACATCGGGTCGGCCCGGCAGGCGCGCGGCGGCGCGGTGGGCGAGGACCAGCGCCTCGGTCACCGCGTCGCGGCCAGCCAGCACGGTGCTCAGCCCGAACAGCGCCTGGCCGGACCGCGGGTCCTGTGCCAGCACGGCGCGGAAGACCGCCTCCGCATCGGCCTGGCGCTCCGGCCCGGCGGCGTTGAGCAGATGGCCGTAGTGGCTGCCGAGGTCGATATCCCCGGGCGCCGCCGCATGGCCCTGGGCGGCGGCGGCCAGCGCCTCGGCGTCACGGCCCTGCATCGCCATCGACAGGCTGAGGCCGAGATGCAGGTCGGCGCCCGCGGGCCGCAAGGCGATGGCGCGGCGGAAGGTCTGCTCCGCCTCAATGGCGGCGCCGGCGGACAGCAGCAGGTGCGCCGCGCGCCCGACGCGTGGTGCGGCCTGCGGCGACAATTCCGCCAGCGTCCGGCAGGCCTGCGCCGCATCCTCCGTCCGGCCGAGCGCGATCAGTCGCAGCGCGCGGTCCGCCAGCGCCTCGGCGCGTTCGTAGCGCAGCACGGCGGCTGAGACGCCGAGTTCCCCGGCGCGCGTCCAGAGCGCATCCGCCAGCCGCGCATGGCCGCGGCCGAAGGCGGCGCGCGCCATCAGGCGGAACCATTGGCCGGATTGCGCGCGGCGCTGGCGCAGCACAGCACGCATCGCCACGGCATCGCCAGCCAGCGCGGCGGCCAGCATCGCCTCCAGCGTCTCGGTCGCCGCCAGCAGCCAGATCGCCGCATGGCCCGAAAGCGGGGCACGCAGCAGGTGGGTGCCGGTGGCGGCGGCGGCCATGCGCGCATTGCGCCAGTCGAGCTCGTGATACGGGTCGGCGATCACCGCGGTGAACGGCGCGACATCCGCCGCGCTCACCCGCATGTCCCGATGCAGCGGCATGCGGTGGAAGCGGTGGAAGCGCTCGTCCCAGGGCACGTCCGCGGGTGCGATGGACGCCTGCGGCGTGACCGCGATGGTGCTGGCGGCACCGAGCAGCGCGGCATGCTTCAGCGCCCCATGCGCGCCCATGCTGTAGCCATAGGTCACCGCCTGCGGCTTCAGCGCCTGGCGGATCGCCGGCGCGGCCGCCTGCATCGAGGCGCGCGGGAACCAGTTCTCGCCCCGCGCCACGATGCCCACGGTGTCGAGGCCAAGCTTGGTCGCCACCTCCTCCCCCCAGAAACCGCGGCCTTCGGGGCGGAAGGTGAGGTCGGAAAAGGTCACCAGGCTGTAGGCCGATGCGCCCGGCTGGTGCACGACGACGATCTCGCGGTCGCGGAAGATCACCCGCCGGGGGACGGCGGCGGCGTTGCGCTGCGGCCCGGTGCGGGCGGCGGGCGGCATCAGCGCCGCGCCGCCTCCCCGGGTGTCATGAGGCGCAGCGCCAGGGCATGTAGGCCGCCGGCGAATTCGCCCGCGAGCAATGCGTGCACGGCGCGCGACCGCGCCACGCGGGATTGCCCGGCGAAGGCCTCCGACACGATGGTCACCGTGTAGTGCGTCTGGCCGCCGGGGCGCGCGCCGGCATGGCCGGCGTGGCTGGCGCTGTCGTCCTGTACGGTGATGTCCGCGGCCGCATAGGCGGCCCGCAGGATGGCGTCGATGCGCGCGGCGCGGCTGTGGTCCATGCGCGCTTTTCGGCTCTTCGGCCGGCGCTGCCAAGGGGTGTCATCCGGCTTGCGGGATGGCCTCACGGCACCCATAAAGCCCGGATGCGAAAGGGTGGCAGGAAGTCCGAGCCGGATCCCGAGGACGCCGGCGCCGCCCGGCATGCCTGCGATCACCCCGGCTGCCCCGAGCCCGGCCTGTTCCGGGCCCCGCGCGACCGGTCCCTGCGCCAGTTCCTGTGGTTCTGCCTGCCGCATGTGCGCGAGTACAACAAGGCCTGGGACTACTACAAAGGCATGGCGCCCAACGAGATCGAGGCGCATCTGCGCGACGACACCGCCTGGCAGCGGCCGACCTGGCCGCTCGGGCGCCTCGGCGGCGCCGGGCGCTTCGATCCCGAGATCCTGCGCGACCCGCTGGGCGTGTTGAACGCGCAGGCACCCCATGCCCGCCGCCGCCCGCGCGAGACGGTGGAGACGCCGCCCGAATTGCGCGCCGCGCTCGAGCTCATGGAACTGACCTGGCCGCTCGACCAGGTGGAACTGCGCAACCGCTACAAGGACCTGGCGAAGCGCTACCACCCCGACGCCACCGGCGGCGACCGCGCCGCCGAGGAGCGGCTGAAGGACATCAACCGCGCCTATAGCCTGCTCAAGCGCCGGGTGCCGGCGCGGGCGGCGGCACAGCCCGAGACGGCAGGCGCGCCGGCCGGGTAGCCGGATCGCGCGCAGGCCCCTAGTATGACACCCGACAGTGACGGAACCGGACTGCAGATGAACAAGGTCGCCCAACTCTCCGAAATCCGCCCGACCTCGGCGATCGACGCCCCGGACATCAAGGTGACGGCGCGCGAGGCCTTCGGCCTCGACATCGACCTCGAGGTGCCGGCCTATTCGATCCGCACCGAGCATGTGCCGGAGGTCGACAGCACCTATCGCTTCGACAAGGAGACCACGCTCGCGATCGTGGCGGGCTTCGCCTACAACCGCCGCGTCATGATCCAGGGCTATCATGGCACCGGGAAGTCGACCCACATCGAGCAGGTGGCGGCGCGGCTCAACTGGCCCTGCATCCGCGTCAACCTCGACAGCCACATCAGCCGCATCGACCTGATCGGCAAGGATGCGATCGTCCTGAAGGACGGCAAGCAGGTCACGGAATTCCGCGAAGGCATCCTGCCCTGGGCGCTGCAGCACCCCTGCGCGCTGGTGTTCGACGAATACGATGCCGGCCGCCCGGACGTGATGTTCGTGATCCAGCGCGTGCTGGAGGTCGAGGGCAAGCTGACGCTGCTCGACCAGAACAAGGTGATCCGGCCGAACCCGAATTTCCGCCTGTTCGCGACCGCCAACACGGTCGGCCTGGGCGACACCACCGGCCTGTATCATGGCACGCAGCAGATCAATCAGGGCCAGATGGACCGCTGGTCCATCGTGGCGACGCTGAACTACCTGCCGCACAAGATGGAAACCGAGATCGTGCTCGCGAAGATGGGCGCGGAGGGCGATGCCAAGGCGAAGAAGCAGGTCGAGGCGATGGTAGCGCTGGCCGACCTGACGCGCGCCGGCTTCATCGCCGGCGACATCAGCACCGTCATGTCGCCGCGCACCGTCATCACCTGGGCGGAGAATGCGCGCATCTTCGGCGATGTCGGCTTCGCCTTCCGGCTGACCTTCCTCAACAAGTGTGACGAGGCGGAGCGCGCGACGGTCGCCGAGTACTACCAGCGCTGCTTCAACGAGGAAGTCTCGACGGGGCTGCTGAAGAAGGCAGGCTGACGTCGAGGCGACCGCGGGCGGGACATCCCGCCCGCGTCGAAGCAGTAACGCAGACGGCCGTCCTGATGACGGAGCCCCGCAGCGCCGCAGGCGCGAGGAGCGCAGTCTGAATCAGGCCGGCCCCGCCGAAGCGCAGCGGAGGCCATACTTATGTCCGGCAAGCAGGACCTGACGCGGCAGGAAGAATTCAAGCGCGCCACGGCCGGTGCGCTGCGCGCCATCGCGCATGCCGACCCGGAAGTGCAGGTGGCCTTCCAGCCAGGCCCCTCCGGCGTGGCGGGCAAGCGCGTGCGCCTGCCGCTGCCCACGCGCGCGCTGCCGCCGGCCGAGATGGCGAAGCTGCGCGGTGCCGCCGATGCCGCGGCACTGCGCCTGCGCCACCACGATGAATCCGTGCATGCTAGTCGCATTCCAGGCCGGCGCGAGGCGCGCGAGGTGTTCGACGCGCTGGAGCAGGTGCGCGTCGAGACGGTCGGCTCCAAGCACATGGCGGGTGTCGCCGCCAACCTGCGCGCCAAGCTGACCGAGGAATGCGAGGCCGAGGGCTACGACCGCATGACGCGGAAGGATCAGCTGCCGCTGCCCGCCGCGCTGGCGATGATCGCGCGCGAGAAACTGACCGGCGACGCCGCCCCCGCCATCGCGCATCGCGTGCTGGACCTGTGGCGCGACACGCTGGGCGAGAAGGCCGACGAGGCGCTCGCCGAGATGGCGACCAGCGCCGACGACCAGGCCGCCTTCGCGAAGGCCGCGCGCAAGCTGCTGACCGCGCTCGACCTGGCCGAGGCCGAGGTGGAAGCCGAATCCGAGCAGCAGGACGAGGAAGGCGACGAAGGGGGCGAGAGCACCCCCCAGCAGGACCAGTCCGGCGAGGGCCAGTCGTCGTCCGAGCAGGAGGACCAGATGCTCGGCGCCCAGCCCGAGCAGATGCAGGGCGAGGCATCGGACGAGGAAGGCGAGGAGACCGAGGAGGACGGCGCCGCCGCTGACGGCGACGACAAGCCCGGCGGCCCGCAGCAGCGCCGCGAGGTGCCGCAGGTCGATGACAGCACGCGCTACCACGCCTTCACGACGCAGTTCGACGAGATGGTATCGGCCGACGACCTGTGTGACCCGGATGAGCTGAACCGGCTGCGCCAGCAGCTGGACCAGCAGCTGTCGCATCTGCAGGGCGTGGTCTCGAAGCTGGCGAACCGTCTGCAGCGCCGGCTGCTGGCGCAGCAGCAACGCGCCTGGGAATTCGACCTCGAGGAAGGCATGCTGGATGCCGCGCGGCTGACCCGCGTGGTGACCAACCCGATGCATGCGCTGTCCTACAAGCGCGAGCGCGACACCGATTTCCGCGACACCGTCGTCTCCCTGCTGATCGACAATTCCGGTTCGATGCGCGGGCGGCCGATCACGGTCGCGGCGATGTGCTGCGACATCCTGGCGCGCACGCTGGAGCGCTGCGCGGTGAAGACCGAGATCCTCGGCTTCACCACGCGCGCCTGGAAGGGCGGGCAGTCGCGCGAGCGTTGGGTGCAGGAGGGCAAGCCGCGCAATCCGGGGCGGCTGAACGATCTGCGCCACGTGGTCTACAAGGCGGCGGACGCGCCGTGGCGGCGCGCGCGCAAGAACCTCGGGCTGATGCTGCGCGAGGGTCTGCTCAAGGAGAACATCGACGGCGAAGCGCTGGAATGGGCCTACAAGCGGCTGCTGCCGCGGCCCGAGCACCGGCGCATCCTGATGGTGATCTCGGACGGCGCGCCGGTCGATGACAGCACGCTGTCGGTGAACCCGGGCAACTACCTGGAGCGGCACCTGCGGAAGGTCATCCACGAGATCGAGGGGCGCAACCAGGTCGAGCTGATCGCGATCGGAATCGGGCATGACGTCACGCGATATTATCGCCGTGCCGTCACCATCGTGGATGCGGAGGAACTGGGCGGCACGATGATGAAGAAGTTGGCCGAGCTGTTTGACGAGGACGCCGCGGAAGCGTGGCAGCGCGCGGCCGCGGAGCGCAGCCCGGTTTTGGTGTGACGCGCAGGCCGCGCGCCGACCCGCCCTGACACGCCGCGCCTTCCTCGTCGCCGGGGCACTCCTCGCCGCCTGCGCCGGTTCATCGCATGGCGTGAACGATGCCGGGACCGTATTGCCGCCCGTACCGCTCAACGGCGCGCTGCAAAGCCTGGGCGGGTTCGAGATCGACGCCGCCCGCCTCGGCGCCGCCAACCTTTCCGGCATCCACCTGGACAGCGACCTGGTCGCCACCATGGTCGATGACCGTGGACGTTGGGCGCAGGCGCGCATCGAGTTGCGCGAGGGCATCGCGCATCGCCTGGTCCCGATCACCTCCGGCCCGCTGCGGGATGGCGCCGGCCGCCCCTTGCCGCGGGGCCGCGCCGCCGATGCCGAAGCCATCACCCGCCTGCCCGACGGAACCTGGCTCGTCGGCTTCGAACGCTGGCATCGCATCCGCGCCTATCGGCGGCTCGATGGTCCGGGCGGGTATGTCGATGCGCCGCCGGGTCTCGATCGCGCGCCGCAGAATGGCGGGCTGGAGGCGCTGGCGCTGCTGGCCGATGGCCGCCTGCTCGCCATCACCGAGGACCTGGCTCCGCCCGACGCGCCCGCGCAGCGCCACGCCTGGATCGGCCGGCCCGGACGCTGGATGCCGATCGGCTGGCAGCCGGAACCGGGCTTCGTGCCGGTCGATGCCGCCGGCCTGCCCGATGGCGGCGCGCTGGTGCTGGAACGCCGCTTCACCGTCCTGACCGGATTCGCGGCGCGACTGGTGCGCGTCGGCGCACCCGCGCTGGCGGCGGTGCGGGAGGGCGGCGTGCTGGACGGCACCCCGATCCTGCGGCTGGAGGGCGGTGCGCTGCCGGCGGAGAATTGGGAAGGCGTCGCGACGGCGCGGCACGGCGGGCGCACCATCGTTGCGCTGGTCGCGGACGACAATGGCAGCCTGCTGCAGCGCAGCCTGATGCTGCTGTTCGCGCTGCGCGACTAGCGCAGGTCGCGTTCAGATGGAATGATCCGAGCGCGTGAAGCTTCTCCGAAAACAAGACGGGGGAGCATGCGAAGTGAGCACGAGCGAACGCAGCATGCTTCAGTGCCGAGCCCCGTCCGGAAGCGGTGTCGCAGCGGTCACCAGGCGCAGGACACCAACTTGCGCGCCGGTCAGCCCGGCTCACCCTCGACAGGCTGCCCGCCGCAGGCGCGCATGAACACCAGGACGTCGTGCGCCGCCTGCTTCACCGCGTCGCCATCCGTGCCCTTGGCCACCACCGCCACGCCGCCACCGCCCGGGCGATAGTAGGGGTAGGATCCGATATCGAGGTCCGGATAGCGCGCCTGGATCGCCGCCAGCCCCTCGGCGATGCGCCCTTCCATCAGCCCGTTCGCGTGCACCGCCGCCGAGACCACCGGCGGGCCGCCCTTCAGCGAGGGGGCCAGCGCCTCGAACATCGCCTGCATGATGCGCGGCACGCCGGCCATGACATGCACATTGCCGATGGTGAAGCCGGGTGCCAGCGAGATCACGTTGTCGATCAGCGTGACGCCGCGCGGCATCGTCGCCATGCGCTGGCGCGCGGCGTTGAAGTCGCCCGGCGGCGTCTGGCGGGCGTAATGGGATTCCAGGCGGCGCCATGCCTCGGGCTGCGGTTCCCAGGGCACGCCGAAGGCTTCGGCGACGCATTCGCTGGTGATGTCGTCATGCGTCGGGCCGATGCCGCCGGTGGTGAAGACGTGGTCGTATTTCGCGCGTACCTCGTTCACCGTCGCGACGATGGTGGCGCGGACATCGGGAATCACGCGCACTTCGCGCAGCGGGATGCCGATCTCGCCGAGCCGTGTGGCGATGAACTTCAGGTTGGCATCCTGCGTGCGGCCCGAGAGCACCTCGTTGCCGATGATGAGCAGGCAGGCGGTCGGGCTGGTCATGGCGCGGTTCCTTCGACAGGGCAGGATAAGCCGACGCGGCGCGTCAGCCCAGCGGGCGGCGCAGCGCGATGTCGTACAGCGCCTCCCCGCCCATCGACAGGTAGGCGACCGGCCAGCCCTCGGCCGCGGCGAATTCGCAGACCGCCTGGTGCACGCCGAAGACACCGAAGCCCGGGCGCACGATGCGCGCGAAATCGTTGAACACCAGCAGCCCGCCGGGCTTCACGCGGCCGCGGGCGGCGGCGATGTCGGCCACCACGGCATCGTAGCCGTGGTCGGCATCGACATAGATCCAGTCGAAATCCGCCGCCGTCGAAGCGCCCAGGAAGGCCGTGGTCGTGGTCTCGTGCTGGCGCACCGCGGGGTGGTCCAGCACGTCCGCGGCACACAGCGCGAAGGAGACGTCGACCAGGTGCAGTTCGTCGGGCTGGACGGTCTGCAGGATCAGGCGCGCGAAATCGCCGCGATAGGTGCCCAGTTCGCAGACCCGCCCGCCCTTGGGCAGGCGGTGCAGCAGTTCGAGCCGGTCGGTCAGCAGCGCGCAGCCATCGAGTTGTGCCTGCGGGATGGGGGGCGCGGGCGGCGGGGGCGGCTGGAAGGCCAGCCGTGCCAGGCGCCCGAGCATCTTGAGCGGTTCGGGCAGCAGTCGGCGCAGCGTGAGCTGCGCGCGGTAGGCATGCCCATCGGTGGCGGGCTGGGCGGGGTCGCGGCGCATGGCGGCAGGCGGCATCCTGTGGCGTGGGAGGAGCCCCGCGCCGGAGGCCGCTTATCGCGCGGCGGCGGCGGCGGGACCAGGGGGCCGGCGGTGACGGCGCGGCGCCTGGCGGCGATCAGGCACCGCGCGACATCGCGCGCATCGGCACCGTATCGCCGGCGCGCCTGGCCATTCGGTGCGGCGGGCTATCGCGCCGCGACGACGCCGTGCGCCGCCACCGCGTCCAGGATGAGCCGACCCTGGCGTCCGGGCGCATAGGCGTCGTTGGCCATGGTGGCGGCATTGCTGGCGATGCGCGGCAGGGCGTCGATCTTCGCCACGACCTCGCGCAGCACGCGGGGCCAGTTCTGCGCGGCGGCCAGGAAGCCGGTCTCGCCTTCGCGGATGGTGGCCGAAAGGGTGCTTGTGGGTGAGGCGATGCTCACCGTGCCCACCACCGCGGCCTCGAAGTACTTCAGTTCCGACTTGCAGTTGGTGAACAGGTTGTCCTGCAACGGCACAATATTGACCTCGACCTCGGCCACCAGGCGTTGCAGGTTCATGAAGTCCTGCAGGGGAAAGACGTCGATCCGGTCGCGCAGGCCGGCCAACGGCCCACCCGGTTCCAGGAACCCCACCAGGCGCAGGCGAATGCGCGGGTCGTCGCGCATCAGGTCGGCGATCGCGCCGCGGACGATGGCGAAGTCGCGATTGTGGGTGGGCGTGCCGCTGAAATAGCCGACATGGATGGTGGCGTCGCGCGCGAAGCCTCCGGCCTGTTTGGCCGCCAGGATCTTGCCCGAGAAGGTGGCCTGCGCCTCGTTCAGGAAGTTCGGCACCACCGCGGTGGGAATGCCCGCGACGTCATGGATGCGCGCCGCGAGCGTGGCATTGGTCGTGATCGCGCCGTCGCACAGGCGCAGCGCCGCGCCCATGCGCGCGAAATAGGCGAACCAATGGTCCCAGGCGGCCTCGCTCGGTCGCTGGTCCAGCGTCTCGAGGACCAACTGGACATGCCGGGTATCGAAGACCAGGTCGTCCACGTCGAACAGCACCGGAATCCCGCGCGCGCGCGCCTGGGCAACCAGCGCGGCGACGCCGTCGCTGTAGCGCGTGCGGCACAGCACCAGCACGTCGACGCGGTCGAGCACGCCCGCCATCGCGCCGAGGTCGGCGCGGCAGAACCACGCGGCCGATGCGCCGACATGCGACAGCGCTTCGATCATGTTGTGGACGCGGTAGCGGAAGGTGCTGGTGTCCGGCTGCTCGTAGAAGTAGGCGATGCGCGGCCGGCCGCCGCCAAGCCCGGCCTGCCGCTCGGCGAAGGGCAGGTCCCACGGCGCCGTGAAGGGGACCGGGGCGGGCACGTTGAGATACATGGTCAGCGACCGGCCGCGGCAACAAGCCGGTCGAGCACCGGCGCGAAGGCGGCCTCCCAATCGCGCGCGATCGTGCCGGCCGCGGCGTTGTACGCGCGCCGCTGCGCGTCGGTCGCGAGTGCGACGCCCGCACGCAGCCCGTCGAGCAATCCGGCGACCGACGGGTCGGCGCAGATGATGTTGGGCGACAGGGCCGAGAGGTCCTGCTTGCGCCCATGCCGACTGGTCACCACGACAGCGCCCGAGGCGGCAAGGTCGAGGGGCGGGTAGCTCGGATGCGGCGTCGACATCAGGCAAAGCCCGAGGTCGGTGCTACGGACAAGGGCGGCGTAGTCCTGCCAGGGCAGCCCCTGGTGGATGACGGGGCTCACCTGCCCGGGCAGGGCCAGGGCCGGGATGTCCTTGCCGGCGAAGTGGAATTCCCATTCGGCGGGGTCGAGCACGCCTTCGATGATCGCCGCCGAGATCACCTCGATCCCGCGCAGGAACAGGTTCCGCGCGTTGTTGGGCCGGGCATAGAAGAAGAAGCGCCGCCGCTTGCCCGCCGGGCGGGGTTCGGGATGATAGATGCGCGTGGGGAATGCGGGCTCGAAGGCGATCGAGCCTTCGCCGGCCCCGCGCAGCCCGTCGGCGATGAAGTGGTCGCGCAGCACCGAAGTATTGACCACGACGGTCAGGCGGGGATCGTCGAGCGTCTCGGCGCAGCGCAGCTGTTCGTCGCCGGCCGGGTAGAACATCCGCTCGTCCTCCTGCAGGAGGTAGATGATGCGCTCGGGACGGACCGAACCAAGGGCGGAACGGGTCGTCCACCAGGACGTCGTCAGCAGCAGGTCGGCATCGCTCAGGGGCAGCGCGCGCCCGGCGACGCTGTCGTTCACCAGCATGAATTCGACATTGGCGTCGTAGGGTATGCCCAGCGCGGAGACGACATTGCCGAAATTGCCGGGGACGGGTTCCTCGGTGCGCGTAGCGACGCGCAGCGGCACGTCGAGCCGGCGGGCCAGCAGGCAGGCCAGCGCGATGGCGGTGCCAACACCGCCGAACAGGCTGCCTTCGGCGATGCTGTCGGTCACGAGCGTCAGCCGCCGGGCGCCGCCGGCCTGCGGGAACACCGGCAATGGCGCAAGCGCGGGGAAGCGGCGCAGCAGCAGTTCGTCCACGGTGACGGGAATGCGGGGATCGACGAAGCGCGTCGCGCTCGGAATTCCCAAGGGCGTAGCGCCCGGAAATCCGCTGGCCCTGTGATAGATCGACCGCAGCCGAGGCCAAACACCTGGCAGGTATCGATTGCCCGCGCGGGTGAGGCGGTTCCAACCGGGGATCCGCTTGACCGAATTGCCTATCGAAACAATGACCGACCTGTCGCTGGGGATCGTCGGCGGTGTGGATGCCATGGTCTGCTCGGACTCCGGCTCAGTGCGCTTCATCGACGACGCTTCATCGACAACACCGCCGCCCGCGGGCTGCGGGCGGCGCGTCCTATCAAGGTGCCTTAACGGAACCGGCTCATGCGATCCAGCCTTGCGACGTTCGCCTGCGGTCGACAACGCCCGACCGGTCGCATCGTTGCCTTTGTGATCGTGTTGTGTATCGGCCAACCGCGGATTAGGGGATGGCGATGAGAAGGCTGTCCGACATCAGCAGGGCCGAACCCGGCCTGCGGCGCTGGCTGCACGGCCTGCGGGCGATCGGTCGCCGCGACCGCGGGTCGCTGCTGCTCCGACTGCGCCACGTTGTGGCCCGGGCAGCCGACCGCGCACGCGAGGTGGTGGTGGCCGCGGTCCTGGACAGCATCGACCGCTTCCGCACGGCCCCGCCGCCCATCCTTCGCATGGAGCCCGGCGACGACCCCGCCCCCGATGCCCGCGCCGTCGCGGTCATGGTGCAGTTCAGCCCCGACGGCACGATCACCGAGATGGTCCGCCGGCAAATCGAGGCGTATCGCGCGCTTGGCTTCGCCGTGGTGCTGGTCTCGAACAGTCCCGCCTTTCCCGAACCGGCCTGGCAATCCGCGCGGCAGGTCGCCTCCCTGGTGGTGCACCGGCGCAACCGGGGCCTCGATTTCGGCGCCTGGAAGGACCTGGTGCCGGTGGCGCTGGAGCGTTGGCCGGCGGCCGAGGAACTCCTGCTGGTCAATGACAGCGTGCTGGGGCCGATCCGCCCGCTCTCACCCGTGCTCGATGCGATGCGCGAGGCCGGCCCCGGCGTGTTCGGGTTGCTCGAGAGCCTGCAGGGCGGCCCGCATCTACAATCCTGGTTCACCCTGGTGCGCGGCCCGGCGGCGATCGCCGACCTGGCGCGCTTCCTGGCGCGGCTGCGGCTGAGCCGGTCGAAGTGGATCATCATCCAGCGCGGCGAGTTGCGCCTGGCGCGCGCGATGCGCGCGGCGGGGCACCGGGTGGCGGCCTGGCACGGCTATGGCGATCTGCTGCGCACCGCGCTGGAAGACCCGGTGGAACGCGCCTACCTCGCCCGCAGCCTGCCGGCCTGGCTGGCGGCGACCGAGCCCGCGCAGCAACAGACGATCCTGACCGACCGCCCCCTCAACCCCGCCCACCACCTCTGGCGCGTGCTGTCCGGCCCCGCCGGCTGTCCCTTCATCAAGACCGAGCTGGTCCGCCGCAATCCCGGCCGGCTGCCCGATGTCGAGGATTGGCCCGACCTGGTGCCGCCCGACTCACCCTGCCCCGTGCCGATGCTGCGGGCGCATCTGGCGACGCTCGGCCCGTAGCGCCGGGACCCCTGCGCCTTCCGCCCGCCCGGCGTCGGTGTTACGGACCCGCGCCGGAGGGCCGTTGGCGATGCCCGGCACCGGCCCGCCTGATCGGAGAAGGTCGCGCATGCCCGAACCCCGCAAGGTCGCCCTGGTCACCGGCATCACCGGCCAGGACGGCTCCTATTTGGCCGAGTTGCTGCTGGCCAAGGGCTATGTCGTGCACGGCATCAAGCGCCGGTCGTCATCCTTCAACACCGGGCGCATCGACCACCTGTACCAGGACCGGCACGACCCCGAGGTGCGCTTCTTCCTGCACTACGGCGACCTGACGGACGCCACCAACCTGATCCGCATCCTGGCCGAAGCGAAGCCCGACGAGATCTACAACCTCGGCGCCCAGAGCCACGTCGCCGTGTCCTTCGAGACGCCGGAATACACCGCCAATTCCGACGCCATCGGCACGCTGCGGCTGCTCGAGGCCATCCGCATCCTGGGCATGGACAAGACCACGCGCTTCTACCAGGCCTCGACATCGGAATTGTACGGCAAGGTCCAGGCGGTGCCGCAGGACGAGACCACGCCCTTCTACCCGCGCAGCCCCTATGCCGCGGCGAAGCTCTATGCCTATTGGATCACGGTGAACTACCGCGAGGCCTATGGGCTGCATGCCTCCAACGGCGTGCTGTTCAACCACGAGAGCCCGCGCCGCGGGGAGACCTTCGTCACCCGCAAGATCACCCGCGCGGTCGCCGCCATCCACCTCGGGCGGCAGGACTGCCTGTGGCTCGGCAACCTCGATGCCCGGCGCGACTGGGGCCATGCGCGGGACTTCGTCGAGGGCATGTGGCGCATCGTCCAGCAGGACACGCCGGACGACTACGTGCTCGCCACCGGGGTGACGCACACGGTGCGCCATTTCTGCGACCTCGCCTTCGCCGAGGCCGGCATGGCGCTGGACTGGCGCGGCACCGGCGCGGAGGAAGTCGGCATCGACCGCGCCAGCGGCCGCACGCTGGTGCGCGTCGATCCCGAATACTTCCGCCCGACCGAGGTGGACCTGCTGATCGGCAACCCCGCCAAGGCCCAGCGCAAGCTCGGCTGGACGCATACCGTGGACCTGCCGGAACTGGTGCGCGAAATGGTCGCCGCCGACATCGCCGTGATGCGCGATGAACCCGCCCCGCCCGGCCCACGCCCGCATGGCTGACGCGCCGGAGGTCTTCGCGCTGGCCGGCGCACGGATCTATGTCTCGGGTCATCGCGGCATGGTGGGTTCGGCCTGCGCGCGCCGGCTGGCGGCCGCCGGCGCCGAGGTGCTGACCGCCGATCGCGCGCAGGTCGACGTGCGCCGCCAGGACCAGGTCGAGGCCTTCATGGCTGAGGCCCGGCCCGATGCCGTGGTGGTGGCCGCCGCGCGGGTCGGCGGCATCCTGGCGAACGACACGCTGCCGGCCGAATTCCTCTACGACAACCTGATGATCGAGGCGAACCTGATCGAGGCCGCCCATCGCGCGGACGTCAACCGCCTGCTGTTCCTCGGTTCCTCCTGCATCTACCCGAAGGACGCTCCCAACCCGATCGGCGAGGAGGCGCTGCTGACCGGCCCGCTGGAGCCGACCAACCAGTGGTACGCCATCGCCAAGATCGCCGGCATCAAGCTGTGCCAGGCCTACCGGCGCCAATACGGGCGCGACTACATCGCCGCCATGCCCTGCAACCTGTACGGGCCGGGGGACTATTTCCACCCCGAGCACAGCCACGTCATCCCGGCCCTGCTGCAGCGCTTCCACGACGCGGCGCAGGCGGGGGCGGAGGTCGTGACCTGCTGGGGCACCGGCCGGCCGCGGCGCGAATTCATGCATGTGGACGACCTGGCCGATGCCTGCGCCTTCCTGCTGGCGCGGTATTCGGGCGAGGCACACCTGAATGTCGGCACCGGCAGCGACATCAGCATCGCCGAACTGGCGCGGCAGGTCGCGCAGGTCACGGGCTTCGCCGGGCGGATCGAATGGGACCCCGGCAAGCCGGACGGGACGATGCAGAAACGGATGGACAGCGCGCGCCTGGCGGCGCTGGGTTGGCAGGCGCGGATCGGCTTCAGCGAGGGGCTGGCGGGGACCTACCGCTGGTTCCTCGACCAGACATCCTTGCGGCGGTGATACCATTCCGCCATTCGGCTTTGCCCGGATGTTGCCTTGATCCTTGACCATAGACCGGTCCACATGCTGCACCCGCAAAGGCAGCCCCATTCCACCCCCGACGCCCGGACCCCCTCATGCCCCTCCTGATCACCGGCGGCCTCGGCTTCATTGGCTCGGCGGTCGTCCGACGTTTGCTCTCGACCACCGACGAGGTGGTCGTGAACCTCGACTGCCAGACCTATGCCGCCAGCCCCGCCAGCTTGGGCGACTGGCTGGCGCATCCGCGCCACATCCACGTGAATGCCGATATCTGCGACATGGCGGCGGTGCGGGCGGTCTTTGCGCAGCACAAGCCCTCGCGCGTCATGCACCTGGCGGCGGAATCCCATGTCGATCGGTCGATCGACGGGCCGGCGGAATTCATTCGCACCAATGTGGTCGGCACGCAGGTGCTGCTGGAGGCGGCCCGCGAACACTGGTCCTCGCTGGAAGGTGCGGCAAAGGACGCCTTCCGCTTCCACCATGTCTCGACCGACGAGGTCTTCGGATCGCTGGACAGCAAGAACGAGGCGCCCTTCGACGAGCACACGCGCTATGATCCGCGCAGCCCCTACTCGGCGTCCAAGGCCGCGTCCGACCATCTCGTGCGGGCCTGGCAGCACACCTACGGCATGCCGAACTTCGTCTCGAACACGACCAACAACTACGGGCCGTGGCAGTTCCCCGAGAAGCTGATCCCACTGGTCACGCTGAACGCGCTCGATGGCAAGCCGTTGCCCGTCTATGGTGACGGGTCGAATATCCGCGACTGGATCCATGTCGAGGACCATGCGGAGGCGCTGTGCCTTGCGCTGTTCCGCGGCGTGCCGGGCGCGACCTATTGCCTGGGGCCGCGGCAGGAACGCACGAACCTCGAAGTGGTGCGCGCGATCTGCGCGACGCTGGACAAGCTGCGTCCCGACCCGGCGGGGCCGCGCGAGCGCCTCATCACCTACGTCCGCGACCGGCCCGGCCATGATTTCCGCTACGCCATGGACCCCTCCGGGGCCGAGGCCGCGCTGGGCTGGCGCGCGAAGCATGATTTCGAAAGCGGCCTGGAGCAGACCATCGCCTGGTACCTGGCGAACGAGGCCTGGTGGCGGCCGATCCGCGACAAGCGGTATTCAGGGCAGCGGCTTGGGGGTGTGGCGGCGTGAAGGGGATTCTCCTGGCGGGTGGCTCGGGCACGCGGCTGCATCCGATGACGCTCGCGGCGTCCAAGCAGCTGCTGCCGGTCTATGACAAGCCGATGGTGTACTACCCGCTCGGCACGCTGATGCTGGCGGGCATCCGCGACATCCTGCTGATCTCGACGCCCACCGACCTGCCGAACTTCAAGCGCCTGCTGGGCGATGGCAGCCAGTTCGGCGTCTCCATCGCCTATGCCGAGCAGCCCCGGCCCGAGGGCATCGCCCAGGCCTTCCAGATCGGCGCGGAGTGGATCGGCGGGCAGCCCTGCGCGCTCGCGCTGGGCGACAACATTATCTACGGCGATGGGCTGTCGGTGCAGCTGCAGGCGGCGGCCAGGCGCGCGGACCACGGCGAGGCGACGGTGTTCGGCTATCGCGTGGCCGACCCGGAGCGCTACGGCGTGGCGGAATTCGACGCCACGGGCCGCGTGCTCTCCATCGAGGAAAAGCCCGCCCAGCCGAAATCCGACTGGGCGGTCATCGGGTTGTATTTCTACGACCAGCGCGTCACGCAGATCGCCCGCGACCTCGCACCCTCGCCCCGCGGCGAGCTTGAGATCACCGACCTCAACAAGGTGTATCTCGGCCTGGGCGCGCTGCGCGCCGAACAGATGGGCCGCGGTTGCGCCTGGCTCGATGCCGGCACGCCGGGATCGCTGCTGCAGGCCGCGCTGTTCGTCCAGACCGTGCAGGACCGCCAGGGCCTGCAGGTCGGCTGCCCGGAGGAGATCGCCTTCCGCATGGGCTTCATCGACGCCGCCGGTCTGCGCGCGCGCGCCGATGCACTCGGCAAGACCGCCTACGGCGCCTATCTGCGCGACCTGGCGATGGGGCGGCACGCATGAAGGTCGAACGCCTCGCCATCCCCGAGGTCCTGCTGATCGAACCGGTGCGCCATGGCGATGCGCGCGGCTTCTTCAGCGAGGTCTGGTCGCGCGCCGCCTTCGCCAAGCATGGGCTCGACATCGACTTCGTGCAGGACAACCACGCCTTCTCCGCAGCACCCTTCGTGCTGCGCGGGCTGCATTTCCAGCGCCCGCCCAGCGCGCAGGGCAAGCTGGTGCGCGTGGCGCGCGGGGCCATCCTCGATGTCGCGGTGGATATCCGCGAGGGATCGCCCACCTACGGCCAGCATGTCGCGGTGGAACTCAGCGCGGAGAACTGGCGCCAGCTCTGGGTGCCGCGCGGCTTCGCGCATGGCTATTGCACGCTCGTTCCGGATACCGAGGTGCTCTACAAGACCGACGGGCCGTATGATCGCGCGGCCGATGGCGGCATTGCCTGGAACGACCCGGCCTTCGGCATCGCCTGGCCGGCCGGCACGCCCATCCTGTCGGACAAGGACCGCGACGCGGCGCGGCTGGCGGACATCGCGGCCCCCTTCCCGAAGGGGTCCTGGTGATGCGCCGCATCCTGGTCACCGGCCGCGGCGGGCAGCTTGCCACCGGCCTTGAGGCCGCGCTGCCGGCGCAGGGCTTCGAGGCGTTCCTGTTCGGCCAGCCGGAATTCGAATTCGACCAGCCCGAGACCATCGCCGCGGCCTTCGCCACGGCCCGGCCCGACGCGGTGGTGAACTGCGCCGCCTGGACCGCCGTCGATGCCGCCGAGGAGCAGGAAGGCGCCGCCTTCATGGCGAATGCCATCGGCCCGGCGCTGGTGGCGCGGCATTGCGCCGATCGCGGCATCCCGCTGGTGCAGGTGTCGACCGACTATGTCTTCGATGGGCGCAAGGGCGCGCCCTATGTCGAGACGGATGCGCCGAACCCGTTGGGCGCCTATGGACGCACCAAGCTGGCGGGGGAATGGGCGGCGCTGGCCACCAACCCGCGCACCATCGTGATGCGGACGGCCTGGGTCTATTCGCCGGTCGGCAACAATTTTCTTCGCACCATGCTGCGGGTCGGCGCTGAACGGCCGGTGCTGCGCGTGGTGGCTGATCAGCAAGGCAGCCCGACCGCCGCGCCGGACCTGGCGGATGCGATCGCCGGCGTGCTGGCCCGCGTGCGCGATGCCGGCTGGCGGGACATGCATCGCGGCGTGTTCCATGCGGTCGCGGGCGGCTACACCAATTGGCACGCCTTCGCGCAGGCCATCTTCGACGCCGCGGCGCCGCTCGGCGGCCCGCGGCCGGAGGTGCAGGCCATCACCACCGCCGACTACCCGACCCGCGCCGCACGGCCGGCGGATGGCAGGCTCGACACGACGCGGCTTGGCGCCACCTTCGGCGTCGCGCTGCCGCCCTGGCAACGGGGGCTGGACCGGGTGGTCAAGGCGTTGCTCGCGCCGTGAAGGGCTGGCGCCTGCGGTTGGCGGGCCTGCTGGCCGCCCTGCTGCCGGTGAGCGGCATGGCGCAGACGACCTCCGCCTGCCCGCCGGCACCCGTCGTGCCGATCGCCGCCCCGGCCCTCGCGGCGGCGCTGGCGCGCGGCGCGGAGGTGCGGATCGTCGCCCTCGGCTCCTCCTCGACGGCCGGCGCGGGGGCGAGCCTGCCTTCGCTCACCTATCCCGAACGACTGCAATCCCTGTTGCGGGCGGCACTGCCCGGCCATGCCATCACGGTGCTGAACCGCGGCGCCGGCGGCGAGGATGCCGACCAGATGCTGGCGCGCATGGACCGCGACGCCATCGCGGAACGGCCGGAGCTGGTCATCTGGCAGGTCGGCGCGAATGCGGCGATGCGCAGCATGGACCGCGAAGCCTTCCGCGACTTCCTGCGCCAGGGGCTGCTGCGGCTCAGGGCGGGAGGCATCGACGTCGTGCTGATGGACAACCAGCGCGCGCCGCGCATCGGCGCCCACCCGGGCAACCGCGACTACGACGCGATGGTGGCCAAGGCGGCCGCCGACGTGCCCGGCGTGACGCTGTTCTCCCGCGGCGCGCTGATGGATGCCTGGGCGACCGCCGGCGTCCCGAATGAGGCATTGTTGATCTCGGACAACCTGCACCACAACGATCGCGGCTATGCTTGCATTGCGGAGGCGCTGTTCGCGGCGCTGGTGGCCGGGCTGCCGGCGCTCCAGACCGCGGTTCCGGCTGCGCTTTCCAGCGTCACGCAGCCCTGATCCTGCCCGCCAACCGGCGAAATCGCGAGGCATACAATGCTTAATGCGTTGCACCGCATGCATATCGCTCCTGCGGAATGGAAACCTTGGAATCCGTTGGCCAAGCGGAGCAAAATACATGGTGAAGATTTCGTGAACCCAATGCTGCCGTGCCGCCGCCGCAAGGACATGATGAGCAATGCTTGAGGGCCTGACAGCCAGGGCGATGGGTGCGCTGCCGCTGCACGCGGTGCGCGCCGATGGGCTGAGCGCCTTCCTGGGCGACCTGCCGGCCGCCGTGGCCGCCTTCCTGCGGGCTTCCGGCTTCTCGGCGAGGGGCGGGGAGGTCGCGCTGCTGCCCGGCGCGGATGGGCTGGCCGGCGCGGTGGTCGGGCTCGGCCAGGACAATACGCCCTGGGCCTTTGGCGCCTTGGCGCGCGGCCTGCCGCCCGGCACCGCCTGGCGCCTCGCACCCGGGCCGCAGGACGCGGCACAGGCGACGCTGGGCTGGGCGCTCGGCGCCTATCGCCCGCGCCGGCACAAGGCGGCCGGTCCGTCCCCCGCCATGCTCGAGATCCCGGCGGATGCCGGCGACGCCGTCGCGACCGCCGAGGCCATCTGCGCCGCCCGCGACCTGATCAACGCCCCGGCCGCCGACCTCGGCCCGGCCGAGCTCGCCGACGCCGCCGCCGCGCTCGCCGCCCGCCATGGCGGCAGTTGCGAGATCATCATCGGCGACAGCCTGGAACAGGGCTTCCCCGCCGTCGCCGCGGTCGGCCAGGGCAGCCCGCGCGCCCCGCGCGTCGCCGCGCTGCGCTGGAGCGGCGCCGAGGACGGCCCGCTGGTCGCGCTGTGCGGCAAGGGCGTGTGCTTCGACACAGGCGGGCTCGACCTGAAATCCTCCGCTGGCATGCTGCGGATGAAGAAGGACATGGGTGGCGCCGCCGTCGTGCTGGCGGCGGCCGAGATGATCATGCGCGCACGCCTGCCGGTCCGCCTCCTGGTGCTGGTCGGCGCGGTGGAGAACGCCGTCTCGGGAACCGCCATGCGGCCGATGGACGTGCTGCGCACCCGCAAGGGCCTGAAGGTCGAGGTCGGCAATACCGACGCCGAGGGTCGCCTGGTGCTGTGCGACCTGCTGACCTTCGCGGCGGAACAGCAGCCGGCAATGATCCTGGACTGCGCCACGCTGACCGGCGCGGCGCGGGTGGCGCTGGGGCCCGACCTGCCGGCGCTGTTCAGCAATGATGATGCGCTGGCGGCCCGGTTGCTCGCGGCCGGACAGGCGGTGGCCGACCCGATGTGGCGCCTGCCGCTGCATGACGGATACGATTCGTGGCTGGACAGCCCCTTCGCGGACCTGTCCAACGTCGGCACCAAGCCCTTGGCTGGCGCGATCGTCGCCGCGCTGTTCCTGCGCCGATTCGTGCCCGATGCGGTTCCCTGGGCGCATCTCGATCTCTACGCCTGGAACGATTCCACCCGGCCGGGGCGCCCGGAGGGTGGCGAAGCCCAGTGCGCCAGGGCAATACACGCGTTGGTTGCGGATTTTGCGCGTCCGCACGCAACCCGGCAGGCCCCTTAGACGCTCCTTTTCCATTCCGGCCCCGCACGGGCCCGACAACGGCGGCGGCACGCCCGCCCGATGCTTTCCACGAAGGACTTCGAACCATGACCACATACGCCAACCCCGACCAGCAGATCGGCATCCTGCGCGAGACGATCGTCGCCCTCGTGCGCAGCGACGGGCCGGACCTCTCGGCGCGCCAGCTCGCGGTGCTGCTGACCGTCTACCTGGGCGAGGGCCCGCACACGGTGCGCGGCCTGGCGCATGACCTGAACGTGTCCAAGCCCGCGATCACGCGCGCGCTGGACCGGCTGGGCGAGCTCGACCTGGCGCGGCGCAAGGTGGACCCGTCCGACCGCCGGTCGGTGCTGGTGCAGCGCACGCCCAAGGGCACGAATTTCCTGCGCGACCTGCGCGGCGTGATGAGCGAGGCGGTGAAGGCGACCGGCGAAGTGCGCCTGCTGCCGGCCCAGACCGAGCCGGCGCTGCGCGCGGTGTGATGCCGCGGCGGGGCGGCGCGACCGCCCTGCCCGGCCGGCCTCAGTAGCCGGCCGAGAAATCGACCAGGTTGATCAATTCCCGGCCCGCCCGGGCGCGGTGGATGTTCTCCACCACCTGCGGCGCGGCCGAGGAAGGGATGGTGATGGACGCCGCATGCGGCGTCAGCACCACCTTCGGATGCGTCCAGAAGGGGCTGTCGGTCGGCAGGGGCTCGGGTTCGAACACATCGAGCGCGGCACCGGCCAGCTGGCCGCTGTCCAGCGCCGCCAGCAGGTCCGCCGCGACTTGGTGGCCGCCGCGCGCGGCATTGATGAGGAAGCCGCCAGGCTTCATCGCGCCCAGCAGCTTCGCGTTGATCACGCCGCGGGTTTCGGGCGTCAGCGGCAGCAGGCAGACCAGGATGTCGGCCTTCGCCGCCATGGCCAGCAGGCCGTCGGCGCCGTGGAAGGTCTCCACACCCTTCACCTGCTTGGGCCGCCGCGACCAGCCCATGACCGGGAAGCCCAGCGCCAGCAGCGCGCGGGCCGAATCACTGCCCAGTTCGCCCAGCCCCAGGATGCCGATGCGCCGCGCCGAGGTCTCGGGCGCCGGCAATTCGTGCCAGACCTTGCGCGCCTGCTGGTCGCGGTATTCCGGGTCCTGGCGATGGAAGCGCAGCACGTTCAGCAGCACCCATTCGGTCATGCCCTGGGTCAGCCGCGTGTCCAGCAACCGCGCCACCGGCACGCCCGGCGGCGGCCCGGGCGGGCGGAACAGGTGGTCCACCCCGGCCCCCATCGACACGATGAGCTTGAGGTTCGGGTAGCGGCGCAGTTCCATCATGTCGTGCGCGGTCCAGACCACCGCGGCCTCGATGTCGGCGGGCTCGCCGGCCTCGGGGAACAGCCGGATGTCGAGCGACGGATCGACCGCCAGCAGCGCGTCCTTCCAATCCTGCATGGTATGCGCCTTGGTCGAGAGCAGAACGGCCATGTCAGGCGGCATCCTTCAGTTCGGTGTCGAGGGCGGTGACGAAGTCGCGCCAGGGATTGCGCCCGGTCGCCGCGCGCTCGGTCCCGTCCGGCATCTTGGCATAGAGGCTGAGCACGCCCTTCGCCCAGAGCGCGTCGAAATGCCCCGGCGATTGCAGCGCGTAGGCGGCGGTGCGGTCGAAGACGCCTTCCTTCACGCGTGGCATCACCCGGTAGATCCACCACCAGCAGCCCACGAAGAGCACGATGGTGCCGGCCCAGGCCCCACCCTGCTGCGCGCCGAGGGCTTCGAAGGGCGCCCCGCCCCATTTCAGCGCGACGAAGGAGACCGACAGGATCAGGCCGGCGGGCCAGATGTTCTCCCAGGAATCATATACCGGCGAGCCGGGCGAATTCATCTTGCGGATATGGACGCCAAGCTTCACGCGCCCGGAATCGAGCAGCGTCTTGAGCGTCTCGAGCTCGGTCATGTGCGAAGCCCGGGTGCGGCCTCGGTGCGAAGGTCGAATGCGGCGGCCATCAGGGCGCGCGTGTAGGCTTCCCGCGGCGCTTCGACAACCCGCGCGGCCTCGCCTTCCTCGACCACCTTGCCGTCCTTCAGCACGATGATCCGATGCGCCATGGCGCGCACCACGCGCAAATCGTGCGAGATGAACAGGTAGGCGAGCCGATGCCTCGCCTGCAGCCCGCGCAGCAGATCCACCACCTGCGCCTGCACGCTGACATCGAGCGCGCTGGTCGGTTCGTCGAGCACCAGGAAGCGCGGCTTCAGCACCAGGGCGCGCGCGATCGCGATGCGCTGGCGCTGGCCGCCGGAGAATTCATGCGGGTAGCGTTCCGCCATGGCAGGGTCGAGGCCGACTTCCTCCAGCGCCGTCGCCACCGCGGCGTTGCGCTGCGCGGCGGTCAGGCCTGGCTCGTGGACGGCCAGGCCTTCGCCCACGATCTCCGCCACGCTCATGCGCGGGGACAGCGCACCATAGGGGTCCTGGAAGACGATCTGCATGCGCCGGCGCAGCGGGCGCAGCGCGGCGCGGTCCAGGCCCTGGATCGAGGCGCCCTCGAAGCGGATCGCACCTTCGCTCTGTTCGAGCCGCAGCATCGCCAGGCCGAGCGTGGTCTTGCCAGAACCGGATTCGCCGACCAGGCCGACCGTCTCGCCCTCCCGCACGCCGAGCGTCACGCCGTCGACGGCACGCACCTCGGCCACCACGCGGCGCATCACGCCGCGGCGGATGGGGAAGCGGACCTTCACGTCGTCGCCATGCATGATCTCGTCGGCGCCTGGTGCCACGGGTTCCGGCGCGCCGCGCGGTTCGGTCGCCAGCAGCATGCGCGTGTAGTCGTGCGACGGCGCGGTGAAGACGCGGCTGACCGCGCCTTGTTCCACCGCGCGACCATCCTTCATCACCACCACATGGTCGGCGTGCTTCTTCACGATGTTCAGGTCGTGGGTGATGAGCAGCAACGCCATGCCGAGGTCGCGCTTCAATTGCTCCAGCAATTCCAGGATCTGTGCCTGGATGGTGACGTCGAGCGCGGTGGTGGGCTCGTCCGCGATCAGCAGCTTGGGATCGTTGGCGAGCGCGGCGGCGATCATCACGCGCTGGCGCTGCCCGCCCGAGAGCTGGTGGGGGTAGGCGCCGAGGCGGTCCTCGGCCTTGGGGAAGCCGGCGCGGCGCAGCAGTTCGATGGTGCGCGCGCGCAGCCTGTCGCCCGACATCGGCTGGTGCAGGGTGATCGCCTCGCCCACCTGGCGGCCGACCGTGTGCAGCGGGTTCAGCGACGTCATGGGTTCCTGGAACACCATGCCCGCGACGCCGCCGCGCAGGCGGCGAAGCTCGCGCTCCGGCGCGCCGAGCACATCGGTGCCGTCCAGCATGATGCGTCCCTGCGGATTCGTCCCGGCTGTCGGCAGCAGGCCGAGGCAGGACAGCGCGGTGACCGACTTGCCTGACCCGCTCTCGCCCACCAGCGCGACGCTCTGGCCGGGATTGACGGTGAAGGACACGCCCTCCACCACGCGCCGCGTGCCGAAGGCGACCGAGAGGTTGTCGACCGTCAGCAGCGGACCCTCGTCGCCGCGCGGCCGATTCAGCTCTCCGCGCCCTTCGGCGCTCCGACCATCGGACGCGCCCTCTGCGCCGCGCGGCCGATTCAGCTCTCCGCGCCCTTCGGCGCTCCGACCATCGGACGCGGTCATCGCCCACCCCCCGGCAGCTTGCGCGGGTCGAAGGCGTCGCGCACCGCCTCCCCGATGAAGGTCAACAGCGTCAGCATGGTGCCGAGCACGAAGAAGCCCGTCAGCGCCAGCCATGGCGCGTTGAGGTTGTCCTTGCCCTGGTTCACGAGTTCACCCAGCGAGGGCGAACCAGGCGGCAGCCCGAAGCCGAGGAAGTCGAGCGACACCAGCACCGTGACGGATCCCGCCAGGATGAAGGGCAGGAAGGTCAGCGTGGCGACCATCGCGTTCGGCAGGATGTGGCGCACCATGATCGCCGCATGCGAGACGCCCAACGCATTCGCCGCGCGCACATAGTCGAGGTTGCGCCCGCGCAGGAATTCCGCGCGCACCACGCCCGTCAGCCCCATCCAGGAGAAAAGCAGCAGGAAGGTCAGCAGCACCCAGAAGCTCGGTTCGATCACACTGGCCAGGATGATGAGCAGATACAGTTGCGGCATCCCCGACCAGAGTTCGATGAAGCGCTGGAAATACAGGTCGATCGCACCACCGAAATACCCCTGCACCGCACCCGCCGCGATGCCGATGATCGAACTCACGATGGTCAGCGTGAAGCCGAACAGCACCGAGATGCGGAAGCCGTAGATCACCCGCGCCACCACATCCCGCCCCTTGTCGTCGGTGCCAAGCCAGTTGCGCGCCGTGGGCGGCGAGGGCAGCGGATGATCGAGGTCGCGCACGATAGAGTAGTAAGTGAAGCGCACCGGCGGCCAGATCGCCCAGCCGCCCGCATCCTCGAAATCCCTCAGGAAGTCGCGATCCTGCCAGTAGTCGCTGCCCGTCGGCAGCCCGTCCGGCACCAGGTCCGTCTCCGCATAATCCGCCACCACCGGAAAGAACCACTGGTCATTCACCCGCGCGACCAACGGCCGGTCATTGGCGATGAACTCGGCAAACAAGGTCAGCACGAAAATCACCGCAAAGATGACCGCCGACCAATAGCCACGCCGATTGGCCCGGAAATTCGCGATGCGCCGGCGCGTGAGCGGGGTGAGCGTCATGGTGTGGCGCGTCCGCAAGGGGGCTTTGCCCCCCTGCACCCCCCACCAAGGGGCAACGGCCCCTTGGATCGCGGGTTTGAATCGGGGGAATTGGGGAGGGGCATGGAGCGCCCGTCGCGTCGGTACCACCGACGATGCCCCTCCCCAATTCCCCCGATCAAGTCGAGGGGTCCAGGGGCCTTTAGGCCCTTGGCGGGTGGGGTGCGGGGAGGGCAGAGCCCTCCCTGCGAAACGCGCCGCACCATCACGCCCACCCCGTTCATCGCCGCGCCTCGAAGTCGATGCGGGGGTCGACCAGGGTGTAGGTGAAGTCGCTGATGATCTGAAGCACCAGGCCGAGCAGGGTGAAGATGTAGAGCGTGCCGAACATGATCGGGTAGTCGCGCCGTGTGGCGGCCTGGAAGCCGAGCAACCCGAGGCCGTCCAGCGAGAAGACGATCTCGATCAGCAGTGCGCCGGAGAACAGCATGCCGATGAAGGCGGCGGGGAAGCCGGCGACGATGATGAGCATGGCGTTGCGGAAGACGTGGCCATAGAGCACGCGGCGCTCGCCCGCACCCTTGGCGCGTGCGGTGACCACATATTGCTTGCCGATCTCGTCGAGGAAGGAGTTCTTGGTCAGCATCGTCAGGCCCGCGAAGCCGCCGATCACCAGCGCCAGCGTGGGAAGGGCCATGTGCCAGGCGTAATCGATGGCGCGCTGCCAGAAGGGCCAGTCGGCGGAGCCGGAGGAGGTGAGTCCTCGCAGCGGGAAGATCTGCAGGAAGGACCCGCCGGCGAACAGCACGATCAGCAGCACCGCGAACAGGAAGCCCGGGATGGCGTAGCCGATCAGCACGATGCCCGATGTCGCGACATCGAAGCGCGACCCATCGCGCACGGCCTTGCGGATGCCGAGCGGGATCGAGATCAGGTAGATGATGAGCGTCGACCACAGCCCGATCGACAGCGAGACGGGCATCTTCTCGATGATGAGGTCGATCACCGGGCGATCCTGGAACAGGGAGCGTCCGAAATCGAAGGTGAGGTAGCCGGTCAGCATCTCCCAGAAGCGCACATGGGCGGGCTTGTCGAAGCCGAAGGCGCGTTCGATCTCGGCGACGATGGCGGGGTCGAGGCCACGGGCGCCGCGATAGGTGCCGGCCGGGCCGTCGCCGGTGCTGGCGCTCGCACCGGAGGGTGGGCGCACGTCGCCGCCGCCCTCGCCGGTGATGCGCCCGAGGGTCGATTGCCCTTCCCCGCGCAGCTCCGCCAGCATCTGTTCGACCGGCCCGCCGGGCGCGAACTGCACCACGGCGAAGTTGATGATCAGGATGCCGAGCAGCGTCGGCACCACCAGCAGCAGCCGGCGGACGAGATAGGCGCCCATGGCGCGGCTACGACCGTCGCGCTTCGGCCAGCGCGCGCTCGCGCACCGGGTCGATCCACCAGGCCTGCGGGAAGCCCAGGCCATAGCGCGGGTTCCGCTCCGGCTGGCCGAACTTGTCCCAGAAGGCGATGCGGAAGACCCGCGAATGCCAGTGCGGCACGACGAAGTTGTGGTGCAGCAGCACGCGGTCCAGCGCGCGGGTGCGGACGACTAGCTCCTCGTAGTCCGGGGCGGCAATCACCAGCTCGACGATCTCGTCGATCGCCGGGTCGGCGATGCCCGAGACGTTGCGGCTGCCGTTCTCGCGCGCCTTGGCGGTGGTCCAGTAGTCGCGCTGTTCGTTGCCGGGCGAAAAGCTCTGGCCCTGCCCGCCGACCGTCATGTCGAAGTCGAAGGCGTCGATCCGCACCTGGTATTGCGCCGGATCCACGGTGCGCACGCGCGCGGTGATGCCGACGCGTTCCAGCCACTGCACGTAGGGCAGTGCGACGCGCTCGAAAGTTGCACCCTGCAGCAGGATCTCGAATTCGAAGGGCTGGCCCTGCGCGTTCACCAGGCGGCGGTCGCGCACCTGCCAGCCGGCGGCGCGCAACAGGCCGAGCGCGCGGCGTGCGCCCTCCCGGTTGTTGCCCGACCCGTCGGTGACCGGGAGCTTGTATTCCTCGGTGAAAACGGTGTCGGGGATGCGACCGCGGAAGCCTTCGAGAATGGCGCGTTCGCGCCCCTCCGGGAGGCCGCGCGCGGCGAAGTCGGAATTCGAGAAGTAGGAGGATGTCCGCGCATAGGCCCCGTAGAACAGGTTCGCGTTCATCCATTCATAGTCAAACACCTCGATCAGGGCGCGGCGAACGCGGGCGTCCTGGAACAGCGGGCGACGCAGGTTGACCGCGAAGCACTGCATGCCGGTCGGGATTTCGTGCGGGATTTCCTCGCGCTTCACCAGGTTGCGGCGGGCGGCCGGGAAGTCGTAGCCGGTGGCCCAGTCGCGCGCGACATTCTCGGTGCGGAAGTCGGATTGCCCGGCCTTGAAGGCCTCGAAGGCCACGGTGGTGTCGCGGAAATACTCGTAGCGGATGGTGTCGAAATTGTTCAGGCCGCGCCGCACGCCAAGGTCGCGCGCCCAATAGTCCTCGACGCGGCGGTACACCGTGCTGCGGTTGGGCTCGAAGCGTTCCAGGCGATAGGGGCCGGAACCGAGGGGCACGTCCAGCGAGGGTCGGGCGAAGTCGCGCCCCTCCCACCAATGCTTCGGCATCACCGGCAGGTCGCCCAGGATCTGCGCGAGCTCGCGGTTGTCGGCATCCTTGAAGCGGAAGGTGACGCGCTTCGGGGTGTCCGCCACCACCTCGGTCACATCGGCCCAATAGGCGCGGAAGAAGGGGCGGCCCTGGGTGCGCAGCGCGATGAAGGTGAAGACCACGTCCTCGGCGGTGATCGGGCGGCCGTCGTGCCAGCGGGCGGTGTCGCGCAGTTCGAAGGACACGCCTTTCCGGTCCGCGGGAAGCTCCACGGTTTCCGCCAGCAGCCCGTATTCGGCGGTGGCCTCGTCCGGATTGCCGGCCATCAGCGTGTCGTAGACCAGGCCGATGCCGAGGTCCGGCGTGCCGCGCAGGATATAGGGGTTGAAGCTGTCGAAGGATCCCAGGCGCGCGAGCACCACCTCCCCGCCCTTCGCTGCCGCGGGGTTGGCCCAGGGCCAATGCGGGAAGTCGGCGGGCAGCGACGGGGGTGCGAGCAGCGACAGGGCGTGGGTGCGGACCACCTCCCCGGGTTTGTCCCCGCCGGCGGGCACGACGGCGCGTGCGCCGCCAGGCAGCGGAAGGGTCAGGCCGAGGGCGCCGAGCGCCAGCAGGTCGCGACGGTTCATGCCCGCAGGATGGGGGTTCCGTCCCCGCGCGGCAACGTCCGTGCGACTACCGATCGGTAAGGAGGCGCACGGCCTCGGCCAACAGCGCCGGGTCGCCCACCGCCAGCACGCGGCCGTCGGCCCCTGCCGCCAGCGCTTCGCCTTGCCAGCCGGTGACGCGCCCGCCGGCGCCTTCCACCACCGGGACCAGCGCCGCCCAGTCCCAGATCTTCATGGTGGCATCGACCACGATATCCACCAGGCCGATCGCCAGCAGGCCATAGGCGTAGCAGTCGCCACCCCAGGTCACGCGCCGGGCGGCGGAGCGGATGCGCTCGAAGCCCAGCCGGTCGGCGGGGAGGAACATGTCGGGGCTGGTGCAGGAGAGCTCGGCATCGCCCACCGCGGCGCAAGGCCGGCACCGCGGTTGCCCGCCGATCGGGGCGCGGAATCGGGTGGGCCGGCCGGCCACGCCCAGCCAGCGTTCCCCGGTGACCGGCTGGTCGATGATGCCGAGCACCGGCATGCCCCGGTGCAGTAGCCCGATCAAGCTGCCGAAGAGCGGCCTTCCGGTGACGAAGGCGCGGGTGCCGTCGATGGGGTCGAGCACCCAGACCCATTCGGCGTCGGGGCGGTCCTCGCCATGTTCCTCGCCGATCACGCCATGTTTGGGGAAGCGGGTGGCGATGAGGGCGCGGATGGCTTCCTCGGCGTCGCGGTCGGCCTTGGTGACGGGGCTGGCATCGCCCTTGGCCTCGACCAGCAGCGCGGAGCGGAACAGCGGCCGGATGACGGCGCCGGCGGCGTCGGCGAAATCCTCCGCGGCGGCGATCATGTCGTCCGGAACCATCGGCTACTCCCGTGAACTGTCACCTGAAGGCGGATCGCGCCCGCGCGATCCGGGACCGCACGGCGCGACCGCGCCCAAACCATCAGCCGCCGCCGAAGCGCCAGTTCGTGGCGCGAAGGCAAGCGGCCCGGACGGGCCGCGCCCGCCGTCTGAGGGTCAAAAAATCAGGGCGCCGGCGCGTTTGGCGAGATCGACCGCAGATAGGCGATCAGGTCCGCCCGCTGCGCGGTGTTCGACAGCCCGGCATAGGACATGCGGTTGCCCGGGGCATAGGCGCGCGGGCTGTGGATCCAGGCGTTCAGTTCTTCATAGGTCCAGGGCTTGTCGGCCATGCCGCGCAGCGCGGCGGAATAGTTGAAGCCCTCCGCATGCGCGTGCTTCGCCCCGACGATCCCGTACAGGTTCGGACCCACGCCGGCACGCCCGCCATCGTTGAAGGAATGGCACGATGCGCACTGCCGCTGCGCGATCTGCTGGCCGTTCGCCGCATTGGCCGCGGCCAGCAACGGCGTGATCGGGTCGAGCGCCGGCGCGGCCGGGGCGGCGGGGGCGGCCGCCGCGGCCTCGCCGGGGATGGTGATGGCGGCATGGTGCGGGCGGGACGGATGCACGAGCATGCTGCCGATGAAGCCGGCCAGACCGAAGGTGACACCGGCGGTCAACACCGCCGCGACGATCTTGTTGCCTTCGAGGTTGGTCGCCATGCCGATCGCAGCCCTTCACAGCCCTGGCCCGGCGCGCGTTTGCGCCACGGGTCCGCCTTGCCTAAAACGCGCCGGACCATAGTGCCCGGCCTGCCGCCAGACAACCACCTCGCCGGCTTTTCGACGGAGCCCCGCCGCTTGCGCCCCATCGTCGTGATTCCCGCCCGCATGGCGGCCACCAGGCTGCCAGGCAAGCCGCTGGCCGATATCGGCGGCCGGCCGATGATCGCCCATGTGCTGGACCGCGCGCGCGAGGCCGCGATCGGCCCGCTGGCGGTCGCCGCCGGGGAGCCCGAGATCGTGGCCGCCGCGCAGGCCGCCGGCGCGCAGGCGGTGCTGGTGGCCGACGACGTGCCCTCGGGCACCGACCGGGTGCAGCGGGCGATGGCCGTGCTGGACCCCGAGGGCCGCTACGACGTGGTGGTGAACCTGCAGGGCGATTTCCCGACCATCGCGCCCGAGACCCTGCGCGCCGTGCTGGACCCGCTGGCCGACCCGTCCGTGGATATCGGCACGCTGGTCTGCCCGATCGCCGATGAGGAGGAGGCGAACACGCCATCCTTCGTGAAGGCCGCCTGCGCCTTCGAGGGCGAGTCGCGCGTCGCGCCGGCGCTGTATTTTTCGCGGCTGCCGATCCCCTGGGGGGATGGGCCGCGCTGGCACCATATCGGCGTCTATGCGTATCGGCGCGCCGCGCTGGACCGCTTCGTGGCGCTGCCCGCCAGCCCACTGGAACAGCGCGAGAAGCTGGAACAGCTGCGCGCGCTGGAAGCGGGAATGCGGATCGCCGCCGCGCGGGTGGACCACGGCCCCTTCGGCGTCGATACGCCGCACGACCTTGAACGCGCCCGGAGTCTTTTGGCGTCGCGCGGTCAAGAATGACCGCGCCCCTCAGACGGCGGGCGGCGGCCATCCGGCCGCCTTGCCTTCGCGCCCCGCACTGGCTCGCCCCGCACGGCGGTTGGTCTGGGCGCGGTCTCGCTTTGCGCTCCCGGACCGAGGCGCGGCCTCGGTCCGCCATGTTCTGTTGTCAGGTGACTCCATGACCGCCAAGACCATCGCCTTCCAGGGCATGCCCGGGGCCTATTCAGACCTGGCCTGCCGGGCCGCCTATCCGGGCTGGACCACCCTGCCCTGCGCGTCCTTCGAGGCCGCCATGGCCGCGCTGCGCGAAGGCCGCTGCGAATTGGCCATGCTGCCCTGCGAGAATTCGCTGGCCGGGCGCGTGCCCGACATCCACCGGCTGCTGCCCGAATCGGGCCTGTTCGTGATCGGCGAGCATTTCCAGCGCGTCGAGCACTGCCTGCTGGCACCCAAGGGCGCGACGCTGGCGACGGTGAAGCGCGCGCACAGCCATCCGGTGGCGCTCGGGCAGATCCTGCGGCTGCTGAAGGACCGCGACCTCAAGCCGGTGATCGAGGCCGACACCGCCGGCGCGGCGCAGCTGATCGCCGAGCGCGGCAATATCGAGGACGCCGCGGTCGCCTCCGAACTCGCGGCCGAGATCTACGGGCTGGAGATCCTGCTCCGCAATGTCGAGGACGAGGCGCACAACACCACGCGCTTCTACGTCATGTCGCGCGACCGCCAGGACCCGCCGGTCGATGCGCCGGACACGGTCACCACCTTCGTCTTCCGGGTGCGGTCGATCCCGGCGGCGCTGTACAAGGCGCTGGGCGGCTTCGCGACGAATGGCGTGAACATGACGAAGCTGGAATCCTACATGGTCGGCGGGCGCTTCGCCGCGGCGCAGTTCCTGTGCGACGTGGACGGCCACCCGGACAGCCCGGCGCTGCGCCGCGCCTTCGAGGAGCTGGCGTTCTTCTCGAAGGAGTTCCGCATCCTGGGGTCCTACCCGGCGCATGCGTACAGACTGGAGCAGGCGGCAGCGGGGGACTAGCCCCGGCGCGCGCGATCCGTTTTGCACCGGCGCGCTTGTGCAGGGTTGCGCTCAGGCGACGCTGCCGGCGAAATCCGGATCGTTCAGTTCCGGCGCGACGCTGCCGGGCAGGCCGAGCTCGAAGGTGTTCAGCGTGAGCGCCACCAGGCAGTAGTAGCCGAGGATTCCCACCAGCTCGACCATCCCGCGCTGGCCCAGCGCGGCGACGCCGCTGTCATACAGCGGCTGCGGCACGCGCCCGGTCGCGAGCAGCGTGGTCGAGACGTCGTAGACCGCCTGTTCGCGCGCATCGGCCAGGCTGGGCGTGCGGCGCGCGGCGATGGCGGCGATCACCTCGGGGTCCATGCCGGCCTTCAGCCCCTCGCGCTTATGCGCCGTCCATTCGTGATGCGAGGTCCAGTGGCGGCCGCAGACCAGGATGGCGAGTTCCGACAGGCGCGGTTCGAGCGTCGTCTGGTAGCGCAGCAATTCGCCCAGCTTCTGGCCGCGGCTGGCCAGTTCCGGGTTCTGGATCCAGGCGATCATCGGCGCCGGCACGCGGCCGCGGATGCCGGAGACGGCTTCCGCGACGGCGGTCTTCTGCTCGGGCGTCATCGCCTCGTCGGGCGGCAGGTCCAGGCGGGGCATGGGCAGTTTCCTCGGGTTCAGGGCGCGCTCGTCGCGATGCGGCGGCAATGCACCAGCGCGGCCTCCAGCAGGTTGTCCGTCGCCTCCGGCGTGCGGAAGGCGGAATGGGAGGTCAGCGTGACGTTGGGCAGGGTGGCCAGCGCATGGCCGGCCGGCAGCGGTTCCTCGACAAACACATCGAGCCCGGCACCGCGGATGCGGCCTTCGCGCAGCGCGGCGATCAGCGCGGGCTCATCGACGATCGCGCCGCGCGCGGTGTTCACGAACAGCGCGCCCGGCTTCATCCGCGCCAGCCGCGCCGCATCGAGGAAGCCGCGCGTCTCGTCGTTCAGCAGCAGGTGCAGCGAGACGACGTCGCTCTGCGCCAGCAGCGTGTCGATATCGGTGAAGGTCACGCCGGGATGCGCCTTGGGCGTGCGGTTCCAGGCCAGCACCGTCATCCCCGCGCCGGCGCATAGCCGCGCCATCTCCGCGCCGATGCCGCCGAAGCCGATGATGCCGACGGTCTTGCCGGTCAGCTGCATGCCCTCGTCGCGCGGCCAGCCTCCGCCCGCCATCGCGTGGTGTGTGGGGCCGATGTTGCGCGCCGCCGCCCACATCAGCGCGAAGGCCATCTCGGCCACCGCGGTGTCGCCATAGCCCTTGATGATGTGGACCTTGACGCCGCATTCGGCTTCCAGCGCCTCGGGGTCCATGTAGGACCGGGCGCCGGTGCCGAGGAAGACGATGTGCCTGAGGTCCGGGCAGCGCTTCACGACATCGACCGGGAATTGCGTGTGGTCGTCGATGGCGATCTGCACGCCGGCGAGCAGGCCGGGCAGCGCATCGGGCGTGATGTCGGGGTCCTCGTGGATCGCGACCGGCAGGTCGTCCGCGCGGTGCAGCCGGCGCATCACGTCGGCGAGCGGGCCATTGGCATCGACGAAGGCAGCGCGCATGTCCGTTTCCCCTTCACACATCCGCGGCGTGCTTCAGCAGCGCCACCTCATCCCATACAAGGCCCATGCCCGGCCGGTCGGGCACCAGCGCCATGCCGCCCCGCACCGCCAGCGGCTCCGCCAGCAGCGGTGCGGCGATGTCCAGGTGCTCCAGCAGATGCGCCGACGGCGTCGCGTTCAAGAGGTGCACGCTGGCTTCCACGAAGATGTGGGAGGACATCGGCACGCGATGCGCCGCCGCCATCGCCGCCGCGCGCATCCAGCCGGTCACGCCGCCGATCTTCATCGCATCGGGCATGCAGAGATCCACCGCGCCGGCCATCAGCGCGCGGTGCATCCCGGCCGGACCCCACCAGTTCTCGCCGCCCTGCACCGGCACCGCCAGGCGGCGCGCCAGTTCCGCCAGCCCGGCATCGTCCTGCACCGGCAGCGGTTCCTCGAGCCAGCGCACGTCCAGCGCCTCCAGCGCGCGGCCGCGGCGCTCGGCCTCGGGCAGGCTCAGCGCCTGGTTGTAGTCCACCAGGATCTGAACATCGGCCCCCACCGCCGCGCGCACGGCGCGCACGGTGTCGAGGTCATCCTCCAGCCGCGCCTGGCCCAGCTTGAACTTCACCGCGCGGGCGCCGAGCCTCGCCACCGCCTGGCCGGCTTCCTCGGCCAGCATCGCGGCACCCCAGCCGCGCAGGGAGGCGTAGATCGGCACCGGGCGTGGTTCACCGCCCAGCACCTCGCACAGCTTCATCCCCGCACGCACCGCCAGCGCATCCCATAGCGCCATGTCGAGAGCCGAGAGCGCGATCTGCACCAGCCCCTCGGTGCCCAGGATGCGCCCGGCATCGTGCATCTCCCGCCACAGCGTCGCCGGCGCCAGCTTCCGCCCGACCAGCCCCGCGCCCAGGCTGCGCGCCAGCGCCGCGGTCGGGCCGAGCGCGGCCGGCGTGTAGGGGAACACATAGGCGCTGCCCGCCGCCCCGCATTCCGTGCGGACATCGACGATCACCAGCGGCGCGCGCGGGATCACGTTCAGGCTGTTGCGCAGCGGCGGGTCGATCGGCGCGTCCACCGCGCGCACGCGCACCTCGCCGATCAGCGGCATCGTCATGGGCAGGATCCTCCGGCGGCGATCCTGCCCGCGCGTCAGTCCTGCGTCGAGGCGCGCGCCACGAGCAGCGACACGTTCAGCTCCGCCCCCAGCAGCACAACGTAAACGCTGACCCAGAACCACATCATCAGCGCGATGGCCGCGCCGAGCGGCCCGTACATCAGGTCGTAGGTCGCGACGTGGGAGACATAGAGCGTGAACCCCGCCGAGGCCGCCGCCCAGAGCAGCGTCGCCACCACCGCGCCCGGCAGCGTCCACAGGATCCCTGGGTGCCGCCCCGACGGCCCGAGCCGGTAGGTCACGATCAGCCCCAGGAAGACCAGCAGCAGCAGCGTGCCCATCGACAAGCCGCGCAGCGCCCAGGCCTGCGGCGCCGGCAGGCCGAACAGCGCCGCCACGCCCGGCAGCGCGACCAGCGAGGCGATCGCCAGTACCACCGCCAGGGTGATCGCCATGGTGATGCCGATGGCGAGCAGGTGGTAGTGGAAGAAACCGCGCTCCTCGCTGACATTATGCGCCATGTTGAGCGCGCCGAGCATCGAGCGCGTGCCGGCCGACGCCGACCAGATCGCCACCCCGCCCGAGACGATGGCGCCCCATTCGAGTCGCGGCCGCGGCAGGGCGATCAGGTCGTGCACCCGCCCGGCGATCAGGTCGAAAGTCTCGATCGGCACGAGTTCGCGCAGGACTTCGAGCTGCGGCTCCACCGTCACGCTGTCGAAGGCCATGCCATAGAGCAGGACGAGCAGGAACAGGCCCGGGAACAGCGCGACCATGGCGTAGAAGGCGCAGCCGGCGGCGGTCAGGGAAATGCGGTCGGAGGCGGCCTCGCGCCACATGCGCCGCGCCACCACCACGGCGCTGTCGCGCTTGCGGGGCGGGTGGCGGACGGGCGGCATGACATCCATGCCGCAACAGGTAGGGCGAAACCTGCGCCGCGGAAACGGCGCCGCGTGCATCACCTGGTGGTGATGGTCCTCGCGGCGTCCGGCGGCCCTTGCCGGTCGGTCGAGGCGCGCAGTTCCAGCGGCGTGATCCGTCCATCCTGGTCGGTGTCCAGCCGCTGGAGCAGTGCGGCGAGCGTATTGCCCGTGGGTGTTCCTGGCCCCGCGATCCTCGTGGGGCCTGGCCGCAATCCTTGCAGCGTCGCGGCGAAATCCTGTCCGCCGCCGGCAGCCTGAAGCCGAGCCGCGTCCTGCTGGCTCTGCATGCGGAAGGCCCGGATCGCCTGGGGGGCGGTGGGGGCTGTCGGCATGGCTGCGTACTCCGTTGTGGTGGCACCCGGCGTTTCCGGGCGGCGCCGTGCTGGCGCGGGACGGGTTATGCACGCGGCGTGCCAGACCCGGGGCAGCTTCCCCATGCCGGGGCGCGCAAGGCCGGCCGGGCGCGGCGCAGCCGAGATCATCGCTTTCCGAAGCCTGCCGACCGGCGATATCTCGACCATGGCGCTTTCCGCGAACAGGCTGTTCCTGGTCGATCGCAATGACGGCTTCGGCGCGCGCCTCGCCGCCATGCTCGATGCCATCTGGCTCGCCCGGCAGTTCGACGGCCGCTTCGCCTTCCACTGGCCCGATGCGGGCGTCAGCCAGGCCCACAACGCGATCGAGGCCCGCACGAAGGTCTTCGCGCCCCGATTCCTGGCCGAACACCATCTCGAGGCCGACCGCGTCGCGTCCCTGCGGCTGCGGACGCTTGTATCCGTCCCCCCGGATGTCGAGGCGGCCCTTGAGGCCGCCCACGGTTTCGACGGGTTTCGTGTCCAGGGCGGGATGCTGGGCGCCGAGGCGCGCAGGCGGCTCGGCCCGGCGCGTCTGGCGTCGGAATGGCGCGCGGCGTTCCGGTCGATCGGCTTCAGCCCGGCCTTGCACCGCGCGCGGCGCCTGGCGGCGGCGGTGCCCATTGCGCGCAAGACCACCGCGCTTCATCTGCGCGCCGGCGACATCGTCTACGGAAGCTACCGGGCCAGCGGCGCCTTCCATGGCCGGGTGATCCCCTACCCCGTCGCCTTCGACCTGCTGCGGCGCCGGGCCGAAGCCGGCGCGCCCGTGCTGGTGTTCGGCCAGGATCGCGCCCTCTGCGACCATGCCAGGCGCGCCTGGAACGCCACGCTGGCGCAGGATTTCGCCGCCGAACACGGCTTCGACACCGTGGCGCACACGCTGTTCGAGATTACGCTGATGGCGCGCTGCCGCGAGATCATCGCCGGCAACAGCGCATTCAGCCTGGCGGCGGCAAGGATTGCCGGGAAGCGGATACGACCGCCCGGCAGCATTGTCCCGGCCCCGGAGGCCAGGGCCTTGATCGTCAAGGCGTTGCAGCACCCGGACGACGGGTTTGCGCCATCGCCGCTGCAGAAGGCGATGGCGGCCTGGCACGCCGTGCGGGCCGGCGGCATCGACCTCGACAACCCGACGAGCCTCGCGATGATCGATGCGGCGATCCGCCACGATCCGGCCAACCCCTATTACCGGGCGGTCGCGGCCATCGCGCGGTATCGTTCCGGCGCGACGGCCGAAGCCGAGACATTGATGCTGGAGGCCCTGACCGGCGAGACGACCAACCCGGACTTGCTGCGGCACTTCGCCACCTGGCTGCACCACGCCCCCGTCATGGTCGAACCCGGCACCCTGGCGCTGCTGGCCGAACGCGCCCACGGCGGTTGGCCGGTTGTCGCCCTGCTGCTGGCCCTGCATGCGCGCGCCGCACGCAGGCCCGACGACCACCAGGCCTACCGTCGCCTCTATCTGGCCCATCGGTCGCCCGGGATGGCGGCGTTTCCCGACGACCTTCTGCGGTAGCAGGCGTCAGTGCGCCGGCGTGGCCGGCCGGATGAAGGTCAGTTCGTGCTTGTTGTGAAACCCGTGGAACAGTTGCGCCCTCGGGATCGCCGCGAAGGCCGCCGCCGTGTCGTGGTCCGTCTCGCCCTGGAATTTCAGCGTGCAGACGATGTTGCGCGCCGCGCCGGCCTCCA
The DNA here is from genome assembly GCA_051860065.1 of Roseomonas sp. GTDB lineage: Bacteria > Pseudomonadota > Alphaproteobacteria > Acetobacterales > Acetobacteraceae > Neoroseomonas. The sequence continues at coordinate 48,989 of JBHYEQ010000012.1, read as the reverse complement.
TCCACCGCTGCACCAGGCCCAGCAGCCGGGCCGGGTAGCAGATGATGTCCGAGAACAGCCAATCCACCGGCATCTCCTGCCGGGGGTCCAGGCCGAAGGCGCTCTCCTGCCGGCAGGAAACGCCGGGCATGGCGGCGATGGCAGGGTCGATCGGCGCCTTGTCCACCGCGGTCACCTGCGCGCCCAGTCGGGCGATCGCCCAGGTCCAGCCGCCGGGCGCGGCGCCGAGGTCGAGGCAGGTCTCGCCCGGCATCGGGTGCCGGCCCATGCGCGTCAGCGCCTCCCACAATTTCAGGTAGGCGCGGGAGGGCGGGCCCTCGCGGTCCTCGACGAAGGCGACGTCGCCATTCACGAAGGGGCTGGTCTTGGTGGGGCTGGCCAGCATCCGGTCCGGCGCCAGCAGCGTCCAGGCGCCCAGATGCGCGGTGGGGGCGGGTTCCGGGAAGGCCAGGGCGCGGGCCTTCACCGGCGGCAGGCGTTCGGCCAGCAGGGCGGAGCGCCGGTGGTGCAGCAGCGGATAGTGGGCCCAGTTGCGCTGGATCGCCCGCAGCGCGTCGGCGCCGGCCTTGACCGAGGGCACCGCGATCTCGCGCGGGTCGGTCCAGGTGTCGAGCGACCAGGCGGCGGCGACGGGCGCGTCGGCCGACAGCGCCAGGCTGCCGTGCCAGGCAGAGATGGCAGCACCGGCGCGGCGCAATTCCTCGGCCAGGTCGGCCTCGAAGCCCTCGGCCGCCAGGTAGGCGCTGCGGATCACCGCTTCAGCGCGGCCAGCGCCAGAAGCGCCCAGCCCGCCATCAACAGCATGCCCCCGGCAGGCGCGACGGGGCCAAGCGAGGCACCGCCCAGCGCGCCCCACCACACCGCGCCGCAGAAGCCTGCGGTGCCCAGGGCGAAGGCCAGGCCGGCGACGTGCGCGAGGCGCCGCCCGCCCTCGGCCATCAGCCCGGCGACCAGCAGCGCGGCGGCGTGCCAGCCCTGGATCATCAGCGCGCTGTCCACCGCGCGGCGCTGCGCGCCCTCGAACCCGGCCGGCGCGCCATGCGCGGACCAGGCGGCCAGGGCGACGGCGGCAAGCCCCGTCAGGGCGCCAAGGACCAGCCAGATGCGATGCATGCGGGCGGGCTTACGCCCGTCAGCCGCGGGTGAAAAGCCGCCGGATGCGATCCCCGGCGCCGACCAGCCGCCGGCCAAGCGAGGCTTCCATCGATTCGACCTTGGCGACGTGCTGCGGCCAGCGATCCGCCACCCAGCCCCAGCGTTGCGCCGCCCAGATATGCTGGTCGCGCAGGATGAAGACGCCGAGGGCGAGGAACAGGAAGCCCTGCAGGAAGGGCAGCACCAGGCCGAGCACGCCGAGCACGAGAAGCGTCCAGCCCGCGGCCTTGCGGGAGAGGGAGGGGCGCAGGATGACCATGGCGGCGCAGATGGTCTGCCGGTGGCGGCGGTGCAAGCACCGGTCGATCACGTCTGCGCTTGGCCGGCGCGCCGCTGCGATGGGCAGCGCCGCGCCGCATTCGTTCCTCGTTCAGATGTGCAGTGGCTTGTCCCAGGCCGCCATCGCCGCTTCCTTCACCGCCTCGTTCAATGACGGGTGGGCGTGGCTGATGCGGGCGATGTCCTCCGCGCTGGCGCCGAATTCGATGGCCATGGCGATCTCGGCGATCAGCGTGCCGGCATCGGGGCCGATGATGTGCGCGCCCAGCACCTTGTCGGTCGCCTTGTCCGCCAACACCTTCACGAAGCCGTCGGTCGCACCCATAGCGCGCGCGCGACCATTCGCCATGAAGGGGAACTTCCCGACCTTGTAGGCGGTGCCGGCGGCCTTCAGGGTTTCCTCGGTCGCCCCCACCGAGGCCACTTCCGGCCATGTATAGACCACGCCCGGAATGGCATCGTAGTTGATGTGCGGCTTCTGGCCGGCCAGCGTCTCGGCCAAGGCATAGCCCTCATCCTCGGCCTTGTGCGCCAGCATCGCACCCGCGATGGCATCGCCGATCGCGTAGATGCCGGGAATATTCGTGGCGAAATGCGCGTCGGTCTTCACGCGGCCACGCTCGTCCAGCGCGACGCCGACCGCCTCCAGCCCAAGCCCCGCGACATGCGGCCGCCGGCCGATCGCCAGCAGCACCACATCGGCGCGGATCGCCTCGGCCGTGCCGCCGGCGGCCGGTTCCACCTGCAGCGTCACGCCTTCCGCATCCACCGCCGCGCCGGTCACCTTGGAGGACAGGCGGAACTTCATCCCCTGCTTGGCCAGGATGCGCTCGAACTGCTTGCGCACCTCGCCATCCATGCCCGGCAGGATGCCGTCGAGGAATTCGATCACCGTCACCTGCGACCCGAGCCGGCGCCAGACGCTGCCCATCTCGAGCCCGATCACCCCGCCGCCGATCACCACCAGGTGCTTCGGCACGGCATCCAGCTCCAGCGCGCCAGTCGAGGTGACGATACGCTTCTCATCGACCTCGACACCGCGCAGCGGGGTGGATTCCGATCCCGTCGCGATGACGATGTGCTTCGCGGCGTAGTCCGTGCCGGCGACGCGCACCACGCCCGGCGCGGGAATGGACCCCTCCCCCTTCAGCCAGGTCACCTTGTTCTTCTTGAACAGGAACTCCACGCCCTTGACGTTGGCGGAGACGACGTCCGCCTTGCGCGCCTGCATCTTCGCGAGATCCAGCGTGACTTGGCCCACGCCGATGCCGTGCTCGGCGAAGTGCTTGCCGGCTTCCTCGAACACTTCCGACGAATGCAGCAGAGCCTTGGAGGGGATGCAGCCGATGTTCAGGCAGGTGCCGCCCAGCGTCTCGCGCTTTTCCACGCAGGCCACCTTCAGGCCGAGCTGCGCGGCGCGGATGGCGCAGACATAGCCGCCGGGGCCGGCGCCGATCACGATGACATCGAAGGTTTCGGGCATGGATCGGGGGTCCTGGAGCTGGAAGGCTGGGAAAGGCGGGCGGAAACTGCCCCCGCAGCGGGCCGGGATCAAGGCGCAGCGAAGCACTTGGGGTCGGCAGGGTTCCTTCGCTATCGTGTCGGGGCATGGGCAGGCGCCAGCAGACGCGCCGCCCCGAGGAGGAACGCCGCATGACTGTCCGGGACGCCACCGCCCCCCATCCCACCCGCCGTCTGGTGCTGGGCGCCGGCGCCGCAGCGCTGGCCCTGCCGGGCATCGCCCGCGCCCAGGCGCGCTTCCCGGACCGGCCGATCCAGCTGGTGGTGCCCTGGCCCGCGGGCGGCTCGGCGGATGTGCAGCTGCGCTCGATCGGCGACATCGCGTCGCGCACGCTCGGCCAGCCCGTGGTGGTGCAGAACCGCCCCGGCGCCGGCGGCACGCTGGGGCCGCTGAGCGTCGCGCAGCAGGCCCGCCCGGATGGCCACACCCTGACCCAGATGCACCTGTCCGTGCTGCGCCGTCCCTGGATGATGCGGACCCCCGGCTGGGACCCGGTGGGCGACTTCACGCACATCATGGGCATGACCGGCTGGCTGTTCGGCTGCGCCGTTAAGGCCGACAGCCGCTTCGCCACCTGGCAGGAGATGATCGCCTTCGCGCGCGCCAATCCGGGGCGGCTGACCTACACCACCTCGGGCATCGGCACGACCAACCACCTGGCGATGGAATCCATCCAGCTGAAGGATGGCGTGCAGCTGACCCATGTGCCCTATCGCGGGTCGAACGAGGCGGTCACCGCCACCCTCGGCGGCCAGGTGGACATGGTCTGCGACAGCTCGACCTGGGCGCCCTTCGTGGAGAACAACCAGATGCGTGCGCTGTCGGTCTGGACCGAGGAGCGCGTGCAGCGCTTCCCCACCGTGCCGACGCTGAAGGAGCTCGGCTACGACCTGGTGGTCACCTCGCCCTACGGCGTGAGCGGACCCAAGGGCATGGACGAGGGCGTGGTGCGCGTGCTGCACGACGTCATGCGCGATGCGCTGATGACGCCGGAGAACGCGCTGGTGCGCTCGCGCTTCGACATGCCGCTGGTCTACCAGGACACCCAGACATACCGCGCCTTCATCGCCGAGCGGGTGGAATACGAGAAGGCGATGGTGCGCCGCCTCAACCTCAGCCTCGACGGCTGAGGAGGCCGGTCCCATGACGAAGATCGCGCGTCGCATCCTGATCGCGGGGGCGGCGCTGCCGATCCTCGCCCGCCCGTCCCTCGGCCAGGGGCGCTTCCCCAACCGCCCGGTGCGCTTCCTGATCCCCTGGGCGCCAGGCGGCACGCTGGACGGCTTCATGCGGCTGCAGGCCGAGATGTTCCAGCGCGAGTACGGCCAGAGCCTGGTGATCGAGAACATGCCCGGCGCGCGGGGCACGCGCGCCGCCATCCAGCTCATCACGCAGACTCGCCCGGACGGCTATACCGTGGCGCATCACCACCTCTCGGTGATCCGCCACCCCTTCCTCACGGCGCGCCAGACCTGGGACCCGGTCAGCGACTTCACCTACGTGATGCAGCAATCCGGCTTCGTCTTCGGCCATGTGGTGCATCCGCAATCCGGCTGGAACACGCTGGCCGACCTGTGGGCGGCGGCGCGCGCGCGGCCGGGACAGCTGTCGTACGGGACCTCGGGCATCGCGACATCGAACCACCTGGCGATGGAGGAGCTGTGCGAGAAGGAGCGCGTGGAGATGATCCATGTCCCGTATCGCGGCACCAGCGAGAACATCACCGCGCTGCTGGGCCGGCAGCTCGACTGCATCGCCAATTCCAATGCCTGGCAGCCGGGCGTGCTGGCGGGGCAGATGCGGCTGCTCGCGGTTTGGACGCGCCAGCGCCTGCCCACCTTCCCCGATACGCCGACGCTGCAGGAACTGGGCTACGGCATGGTCGTCACCTCGCCCTACGGGATCGCCGGACCGAAGGGCATGGACCCCGAGGTGACCGAATGGCTGCACCAGGCGTTCCGCAAGATGCAGTTCAGCGACCCGATGCAGGCCTATATGCGGGCGAACGACATGCCGGACGAATACCTCGGACCGGCGGAATACACCGCCTTCGCGCAGGAACGCGCGATCTATGAGCGGCAGATGGTGGCGAGGCTGCGGCTCTCGATTGATTGATCTGCAGGGCGGAAACCCTTGGCCATATCAAGCGTTGGCGCGCCATGGCCCCGGAGCTCGGGGTCGGTGCGGCAACACGCGCGGCCGGAACGGCCGATTGGGCAAGGGGTCTTGATGATGATGCGTAAGGTTCTCCTGGCGGCGACGATGCTCGCCGTTCCGGCATTGGCACAAGCGCAGCCGGTGACGGGGCTGTATATCGGCGGCGGCGCGGGCCTCAACTGGCTCACCGATTCCGACGGCGGCAACCTCCAGAGCTTCATCGACAGCACCGACGTCAATCCGAACAACCTCGGCCTGACGCCGTCGGGCAATTTCAACGCGTCTTTCGACCTGGGCGGCGTGGGCGTGATCGCGGTGGGCTACGGCTTCGGCAACGGGCTGCGGCTCGAGCTGGAAGGCAACTACCGCCAGAACGACGTCAACGAGGTGACGGCCCGCGGCTTCCGCGGCAATTCCGGCGGCACCGCGCGCACCTACGGCATCATGGTCAATGCGCTGTATGATTTCGGCACGCAGTCCAACTGGCCGGTGCTGCCCTATATCGGCGTTGGCGCCGGCTATGCCTGGCAGGAATACGACAATGTGAGCCTGCGCGCGCGCACCACCGCGGGCAGCACGCTGCCGCAGTTCCGCATCGACGACACCGATGGGCGCTTCGCCTACCAGGCGATCGTGGGTGCCGCCCTGCCGATCCAGTCCGTGCCGGGCCTGGCGGTGACCGCCGAGTATCGCTTCTTCGGCACGCTCTCGCCGGAATTCAGCGCCACGGCGGTGAATGCCAACGGCGTGGTCCGTCGCAGCACGGTCGAGGTCGACAACTTCAACCACTCCATCCTGCTCGGCGTGCGGTACAATTTCGGTCAGTCGGCACCTGTCGCCCCGGCGCCGGCCGCGGTCGCGCCCGCCCCGGCGCGCACCTTCCTGGTGTTCTTCGACTGGAACCGCGCCGACCTGTCGGCCCGCGCCCGGCAGATCATCGCGGAAGCCGCGCAGGCGCGCAGCAGCCAGCGCGTGACGCGCATCGACGTGACCGGCCATACCGACACCTCGGGCTCGCCGCAGTACAACCAGGGCCTGTCGGTGCGCCGCGCGAACGCGGTGGCGGCGGAGCTGGTGCGCCTGGGCGTGCCGCGCAGCGAGATCACCGCGACCGGCGTCGGCGAGAGCCAGCTGCTGGTGGCGACGCCGGACAACACGCGCGAGCCGCAGAACCGGCGCGTCGAGATCGTCCTGCGCTGAGCCACGGGCGCGACAGCGCCTGACCTCAATGGCCGGCCGTACCTTTAGGTGCGGCCGGCTTTTTCACGTTCGGCTTCCGCGCGTCAGGCCGGCAGCCGCACGCGCGCGCGCAGCCCACCAAGCGGGCTGTCCTCTAGCACGATGTCGCCGCCATGCGCGCGCGCGATATCGCGCGCGATCGCCAGCCCCAGGCCCGTGCCGCCGGAGGAGAAGGTCGCGAAGGGCTTGAAGGCTTCCTCGCGCGCATCCTCGGGGATGCCGGGGCCGTCATCATCCACCGTCACCATTGCCCAGGCGCCGGCATCGCCGCGCGGCACGCTGGTCAGTCCCACCGCGATGCGCCGCGCATGCTTGCGCGCATTGTCGAGCAGGTTGCCCAGGCAGCGCCGCAGCGCATCGGCGCGGACGGGCAGCACCAGCGGGTCAGACGGCACCGCGATCTCGACCTCGGCGCCGTCGCGCCGCGCCTTGGCGGCGGCCTCGCCCACCAGTTCACCGAGGTCGGCCGGGGCGGCCTGCTCGGTGCCCTCGCCGCGCGCGAAGGCAAGGTAGGCGGCGATCAGGCGGTCCATCTCCTCGACATCCTGCGTCATCGCCGCGGCATCGTCCTGCGCGGCGGCGGGCAGCATCGCGAGACCCAGGCGCAGGCGCGTGAGCGGCGTGCGCAGGTCGTGGCTGATGCCGGCCAGCATTTCGGTGCGGCTTTCCACGAAGCGGCGAATGCGCCCCTGCATGGAATTGAAGGCGAGCGCAGCCTGCCGTGCCTCGGCCGCACCCTCGGGCTTCATCGGGCCGATGTCGCGCCCTCGGCCGAAGGCGTCCGCGGCCTCGGCCAGGCGGCGGATGGCGCGCACCTGGTTCTTCATGAACAGCGCCGCCACCAGGAACAGCAGCAGCGACGACCCCACCACCCAGATCACGAACAGGTAGAGCGTGCCGCTGAACAGCCGCTTGCGCGCGGCCTCGGCATGCAGCACGCCATCGGGCAGCTGCACGCGGATGATGACGCTGCGCGGGTCGGACTGCCAGTCGGTGTCGAAGGGCAGGCGCACGCGTTCGCGCATCGCGGCATCGAGGTCTTCCTCGAGCGGCAGCAGGGGCAGGGAGGCCGCGCGGTTCGACGTCGGGCCGAGCACCGCGCCTTCCTCCAGCGCCAGAGAAAGGTCGAGCCGCCAGGCCGCCTCGCGGAAGATCCAGCCGCGATCCTCCTCGCGCGGGTTGCGCGCCAGCAGTTCCACGACCATCGAGACATCGCCCGCCACCGCGCCGGCCAGGCGGCGCGAGATGACGTCCAGGTGGCTGCCGTAGAACAGATACAGCGCGATGATCTGCACGATCACCAGCGGCACCAGGATGATGAGCAGCGCGCGGCCGAGCAGCCCGCGGGGCACCAGCCCGCGCAGGAGCGAGGCGAGCGTCACGGCCCGGGCCTCAGCACGTAGCCGCGGTGGCGCACGGTCTGGATGAAGCGGGGTTCGCGCGGGTCGGTCTCGACCTTGCGGCGCAGGCGCGTGACCTGCACGTCGATGGCGCGCTCGCCGGCCTCGGGCGTGCCCAGCGCGGTGCCGATCTCCTCGCGGCTCAGCACCTCGCCCATGCGCCGCGCGAGGGCCTGCAGCAGTGACGCCTCGCCGCCGGTCAGGCGCACGATGCCCTCCGGGCCGCGCAGTTCGGCGCGGTCCACGTCGAACCAGCGCGGGCCGAGCTGCACCGGCGCACTGTGCTGCGTGGGCGCGGGCGGCGGGGCGGCGCGGCGCAGGATGGTGCGGATCCGCAGCGCCAATTCGCGCGGGTCGAAGGGCTTGGCCAGGTAGTCGTCCACGCCGGTCTCGAACCCGGCGATACGGTCCTCCGGCGCGCCGCGCGCGGTGAGCATCAGGATGGGCACCTCGTTGCCCTCGCGGCGCAGCGATTCCGCCAGGTCCAGGCCGGATTCGCCGGGCATCATCACGTCGAGCACCATGAGGTCGAACATCATGGACGCGATGGCGCGCCGCGCGGAGGCGGCGTCGGCGACCGCGGTGATGCGGAAGCCCTGTTCGGCCAGGAAGCGCTGCAGCAGGTCGCGCAGCCGCGCATCGTCGTCGACCACCAGCAGGTGTGCGGTGTCGGCCGTGGTGCTCATGGCGCGGGCGGGCCCTCCAGCATATCGAAGGCGGCGCGCGCCTGCTCGCCCATCAACCCGCGCATGACGCGGCGGAAGCCTTCCACCGCGGCCGGGCCGGCCTCGCGATAGGCCTGCATCACCGTCTCGCGCTGGCGTTCGAACAGGCGGCGTTCCAGCGCCGTACCCTTGTCGGTGAGCGCCAACAGCCGCTGGCGGCGGTCGGTGCGCCCGGGCGTCTGCACCACATAGCCGTCTTCCATCAGCGGCGTCAGCACGCGGCCGAGCGACTGCTTGGTGATGGCCAGGATGCCGAGCAGGTCGCCGACCGTGATGCCCGGCCGGCGGCCGACGAAATGCAGCACGCGGTGATGCGCGCGCCCCATGTTCATGCCGGCCAGGATCTCGTCGGCGCCGGCGGTGAAGTCGCGATAGCCGAAGAACAGCAGGTCCTGGGCGAGGCGCAGCTCCTCCTCCCGAAGAAACAGCAGGTTCCGCCCGGCCGGCAGCGTGCTGCGCTCCGGGGCTTCCGCGATCTGCGCCTGGCGAGGGGCTGGCATGTTCGGGCGTGGACCTCCGTTTGGGTCAGTATCATTGACCGATCCGACGTGTCATTCTAACTTATGGGCAGTTGACGCAACATTCTTTCGTCACGATCGCCGACGGCACCCAGAAGAAACCTGGAAGGACACGCAGCATGGGCCCTTTCCCGATCACGCGCACCACCGCGCCGAAGCAGAAGCCGGCCGATGACACGCTGGCCTTCGGCAAGGTGCTGACCGACCACATCTTCCTGATGAACTACGAGGAAGGCCGTGGCTGGTTCAACCCCCGGATCGAACCCTATGGGCCGCTCAGCCTCGATCCCGCGACCTCGGTGCTGCATTACGGCCAGGCGATCTTCGACGGGCTGAAGGCGTTCCGCGGTGATGACGGGCAGATCCGGCTGTTCCGCGCCGAGCGGCATGCCGAACGCTTCAACCGCTCGGCGCAGATCATGTGCATGCCGGAAGTGCCGGTGGACATCATCCGGCAGTCCTTCGACGCGCTGGTCGGCGTGGACGCCGATTGGGTGCCGCGCAAGGCGGGCACGTCGCTGTACCTGCGCCCGACCATCATCGCGACGGATGTGATGCTGGGCGTGCATCCGGCGCATAGCCTGCTGTACTTCCTGATCCTCTCGCCCGTCGGGTCCTACTACAAGGAGGGCGTGAAGCCCGTGCGCATCCTGGCCTCCGACAGCCATGTGCGCGCGGTGCGCGGCGGCACCGGCGAGGCCAAGACCGCGGCCAACTACGCGCAGTCGCTCGCCGGGCAGCGCGATGCGGCGGCGGCGGGCTACACACAGGTGCTGTATCTCGATGGCGTGGAACGCCGCTTCCTCGACGAGGTCGGCACCATGAACATCATGCTGCGGATCGGCGACGAGGTCATCACGCCGCCGCTGGCCGGCACCATCCTGGATGGCGTGACCCGCGCCTCGACGCTGCAGCTGATGCGCGACTGGGGGCTGAAGGTGACGGAGCGCCCCATCGCCATCGAGGAAGTGATGGAGGCCGGGCGCCATGGCACGCTCGCCGAGATGTGGGGAACCGGCACCGCGGCCGTGGTCTCGCCGGTCGGTACGCTCGGCTACAAGGGGGAGGACATCCTCATCAATGGCGGGCAGACGGGCGAGCTGACGCAGAAACTCTACGACGCCATTGTCGGCATCCAGTACGGGCGGACGAACGATCCGCACAATTGGACGAGCATCGTGCCGGTGGCGGCCTGATGTTCCGCGAGGCGACGGCGGCGGATGCCGACGCCGTCGCCGACCTGCTGACGGATTCCTGGCGGGAATCCTACGCGGCCCTGCTGCCGGCGGAATTGCTGCGGAACCGCCTGCCGGCGCTGCACCGCGCGATGTGGCGCGACCACTTCGCCGCACCACGCACCGGCATCGTGCTGCTGGCCGAGGGCGAGGACGGGCTGCGCGGCTTCTGCGCCACCTGGCTGGAGGGCGCGGAAGCCTATGTGGACAACCTGCATCTGCGGCCCGGGTTGCGTGGTGGCGGGCTCGGCCGCGCCTTGCTGGGGCGCGCGGTCGCGGCGGTCGGCGCGCCGCGCGCGGCACTCACCATCATCGACGGCAATGACGGCGCGCTGCGCTTCTACGAACGACTCGGCGGCGTGGCGGCGGAGCCCTACGATGCCGTGCTGCACGGCATCGCCACGCGATACCGGCGCATCGCCTGGGAGGATTCGCGCGTGCTGCTGCGCGCCTGCGGCGCCTCAGTCGTCGAGTGAGAAGGCGTCCTTCGGCGAGGGCTTCGCGCGCGAATACTCGATCGCGGTATAGCCGCCGCCCTGATAGCGCTCGGTCACCGGGTCGGCCGTGATGGTGCCGACTTCGCCGCGCCAGGGCTCGGCGGAATCCTGCGGCGCCCAGCCGATGCGTTCGCGATGGTCGCGGCCCCAGTAGGAGGCCGGGTTGTCGGAACAGGCCCAGATCACCGCATGGCCTGCGCGCTCCGCCAGCACGCAGCGCTCCACCAGCCGCGTCAGGTCGGCGAAGGACAGCCAGGTGGACAGCATCCGCCGGTCGACCGGCTTCGGGAAGCAGGAGCCGATGCGAAGGTTGACGTTCTCGACCCCGTGCTTGTCCCAGTACATGCGGCCCATCAATTCGCCATAGGCCTTGGACAGCCCGTAGTAGCCGTCGGGGCGGAAGGCGCAGTCGTTGGCGAGGCGCTCGTGGTTGCCCGACGGGCGCTCGTGGAAGCCGATCGAGTGGTTGGAACTGGCGAAGACCACGCGCGCGCCCTCGCGCCGCGCCGCCTCATAGACATGGTACAGGCCACGCAAATTGGGGCCGAGCACCTCCTCGAAGGGGCGTTCCACCGACACGCCGCCGAAATGCAGGATGGCGCCGCAGCCCTCGGCCTGGCGCACCAGCGCGAGCCCCTCGTTCAGATCCGCCTTCACGAAGGATGCGCCGGCCGGCAGCGGGTCGGGGAAGGGCGTGATGTCGGTCAGGCGCAGCCGCCAGCCCTGCGCCCCCAGCGCAGCCGCCAAATGCCGGCCGAGATTGCCCGAGGCACCGGTCAGCAGGACGGGCTTCGATGGTGCGGTCATGTCAGGCTCCATAGCCGAGCAGCAGGCGCGGCAGCGTCAGCGACACCGCCGGCCAATAGGTGGTGAGCAGCAGCGCGACGAGGATGGCGCACCAGAAGGGGATGATGGTGCGCATCACCTCCTCCATGCGGATGCGCCCGATGGCGCAGCCTACGAAGAGCACCGCGCCGACCGGCGGCGTGGTGAGGCCGAGACCGAGATTCATCATCATCACCATGCCGAACTGCACCGGGTCCATGCCGATGGCGATGACCACCGGCAGGAAGATCGGCGTGGTGATCAGGATCAGCGCCGCCATATCCATCACCGCGCCGAGCAGCAGCAGGCAGACATTGATCATCAGCAGGACGACGATGGGGTTGCTGCTGATGGCGAGCATCCCTTCCGTCAGGATCTCCGGCAGCCTGTACATCGCCAGCAGCCAGGCGAAGGCCGTCGCGGTGCCGACCAGCAGGAAGACCACTGCGGTCGTCCGCACGCTGGATCGCACCGCGATGACGAAGGCCTCCCAGGACAGCGCGCGATAGACCAGAACGGTCACCAGCAACGCCCAGATGGTGCCGAAGGCCGCGCTCTCGGTCACCGTGAAGATGCCCGACAGCACGCCGCCCAGGATGATGACCGCGGTGAACAGCCCCGGCAGCGCATCGACGAAGGTCCAGGCCAGGTGCCGGAAGCCCTGCCAGCCATCCGCCGGATAGCCCCGGCGCACCGCCATGACATAGGCCGCGACCGCGAGGAACAGGCACATCATGATGCCCGGCACGATGCCCGCGATGAACAGCGCCGAGACCGAGATGCCGCCGCCCGCCGCCAGGGAATACAGGATCATGTTGTGCGAGGGCGGGATGAGGATGCCGGCGATGGAACTGGTGACGGTCAGCCCGACCGCATAATCCACGCCATACCCTTTGGCCTTCATGGCCGGGATCAGGATGGTGCCGGTCGCCGAGGTATCCGCCACCGCGGAACCCGAGATGCCGCCGAACAGCATCGAGGTGGACACGTCCACCATGCCGAGCCCGCCGCGCATCCACCCCACCGCCGCACCGGCCAGCGCGACCAGGCGCCGCGCGATGCCGCCATGCAGCATCAGCTCGCCGGCGAAGATGAAGAACGGGATGGCGAGCAGCGAGAAGATGCTCATGCCGGACGCCATCTGCTGGAAGGCGACGGCGGGGTTCAGCCCTTCCCACAGGAAGCCGGCCACCGCGGCGATGCCAAGGCAGAAGGCCACCGGCACGCCGGCGATGATGCCGATGCCGAAGACGGCGAAGATCAGCAGCAGGCCGGTTTCCACGCGCGCACTACTCCAGGAAGGCCGCGGCCACGCCGCGCTTTTCAGGCGCCTCGGGCGCAAAGATGTCGTGCAGCACCTGCTCGATGGCGAACAGCACCATCAGCGCGCCGCCGGCGACCATGGGCACGTAGGTCCAGCCTTGGCTGATGCCGAGCAGCGGGATCTTGAAGGTGCCGACCATGCCCACGAGTTCCCAGGACCACCAGGCCATGCCGGCGCCGAACAGGCCCATCAGCACGTCGCAGGCCAGCGCGATCCAGCGTTGCAGCGCCGGCGGCAGCGATTCGCGCACGCCGAGCACCGAGAGGTGGAAGCGTTCGCGCACCCCCACCGCGGCGACCGGCATGGCGATGGCGAGGATGGCGAGCGTCGCCGCGCGCTCGATCCAGGTCGGCGTGTCGTTCAGCACGTAGCGGCCGAAGACCAGCCAGCCCATCATCGCCACCAGGCCGACCAGCGCGATGCCGGCGAGCGCGATGGTCAGCGCCGAGAGCCAGCCGAGCGCGCGGGAGAAGGCGCGCAGCGCCGCGGGTTCATGCGCCCGCGACGCCGCGTGGTCCGATGACGTCACGGCATCGCCCGGATCTGCGCCACCAGCGCCGCCAGCCGCGCATCCGCGGCGTACTTCGCATAGACCGGTTCCATCAGCGCCGACCACGGCGTGCGGTCGGTGATCTCGACGACCGTCACGCCGGCGGCCACCACGCGCTGGCGGCTGACGGTTTCGCGCTCGGCCCAGGACCGGCGCTGGATGGCGGCGGATTCACGCGCCGCATCGCGCAGGATGGCGCGGTCGGCCTCGTTCAGCCGGCGCCAGCGCTGCGCCGAGACGGCGAGCACTTCCGGCACGTTGGAATGCTCGGTGGTGGAGTAGTAGCGCGCGACCTCGAAATGCCGGGTCGACTCATAGGACGGCCAGTTGTTCTCGGCGCCGTCGATCACGCCCGACTGCAGGGAGGTGAAGACCTCGCCGAAGGGCAGCGGCGTGGGGTTGGCGCCCAGCGCGCGCATCAGGTCGATCCAGAGGTCGGAGGTCTGCACGCGGATCTTCATGCCGCGCAGGTCGGCCGGCGTGCGGACCGGTCGCGTGGTGTAGATGCTGCGCGCCCCGGCGTCGTACCAGGACAGCGCGATGATGCCGATGCCTTCCAGGTCGCGCGCGATGGCCTCGCCCGCCGGCCCGTCGATCGCGGCCTGCATATGCGCCACGTTGCGGAACAGGAAGGGCAGCGTCACGACGTTGGTGGACGGCGCCAGGTTGTTGAACGGCGAGAGGTTGAAGTTCGCGAAGTCGATGGTCCCCAGCCGCATCTGCTGGATCGCCTCGTCCTGCTGGCCGAGCTGCGCCGAATGGAAGGTGCGCATGCGGATGCGGTTGTTCGTGCGTTCCGCGACCATGCGGGTGAACGCGTCCATGCCGATGCCGTTCGGGTAGTCGGCGGCATGGATGTTCCAGCCGCGCCATTCCTGCGCGGCGGCGGGCGCTATGGCGCCCATCACGCCAAGGGCGGCGACGGCAACGGCGGCCAGCAGGCCGCGTCTGGGCTTGGCAGTCATGGAGGTCTCCTCGGGAAACGGGGGCGGTGGGCCGCCCCTCGGATGTGTTGAACTGCAATAGCAGATGGCAGTCTGGCGCGACGGCGGCCGCGCCGTCAACGTCGGTAACCGGTCGGTTCAGGCGGCCGCCCGCGCCGTCTGCCAGGCGGCCAAGAGGTGCTTCAATCTTGCCAGCGATTCGGGCGCGACCGGCCAGGCGGCAGGTGGGCGCGCGGAGCCGACATCATCGCCCATCAGAGCCAGCGCCGCCTTGACGATCGAGACATTGGCGCCGTTCTGCTCTTCCGCGCGGTGCTTCTCGAAGGCCTCGATCTCCGCAATCAGCGCATTGGCGCGCGGCATGTCGCCGGCGCGCAACGCGCGCAGGATGGCGACCGAGCGCGCCGGTGCGACGTTGATCAACCCCGACGTGAAGCCCTGCGCGCCGAGCGCGGTCATCGGCGGCGCCCAGGGCTCCGCCAGGCCGCAGACGAAGCGGATGCCGGGTGCGGCGCGCATCGCGCGGGCCAGGGCCATCAGGTCCGTGCTGGCCCATTTCACCGCGACCACGCCAGGCAGCGCCGTCAGCGCCGCGACCGCCGCATCGCCGATGCCGCTGTTGCGGAGGTACAGCACCACCGGCAGGCCGGCCGCCTCGCCCACGCGCCGCACATAGTCCGCCACGCCGCGCGGGCTGGCGAAGGGGTCGGGCGGCTGGTGGACCATGACCGCGTCGGCGCCGTCAGCCTTGGCGCGGGCGGCGAGGCGCACCGCCTCGTTCACACTGCGCCCAATGCCGGCCACCACCTTGGCGCGGCCGGCGACGATGGCCGGAACCTCGGCCTGCATGCGTTCGGCCTCGGCGAAGGTCAGGCCGTAGAACTCCGATGTGTTGCCGTTGACCGTGAGCGCGTCGACCCCCGCTGCCGCACAGCGCGCGACGATAGGCGCGAGGCGCGCCGGCTGGATCGTGTCGTTGCCATCGAAGGGCGTGACGAGAATGCCGGAAATGCCCGACAGCGCATCTTCAAGCGTCATGGACGAGGCCTTGCTTTCGGCGGCGGCGGCAGCACGCCATTGGTGATCAGCGAACGGATGATGTGCCCGCGCATCCGCGCCTCGGCCAGCGCGGGGTCGCGCCGGCGCAGCGCGGCGACGATGCTCTTGTGTTCGGCCAGCGCCTTGGGCAGGTCGCGCGGCTGGCTGCCGACGGCGCGGTGGCGGCCGAGATTGTCGTAGGCGCGCAGCGACCCCAACGAGCGGATCAGGAACAGGTTGCCCGTCGCCCGATGGATCAGCGCGTGGAATTCCTCATTGGCTTCGTCGAGCGCGTCGTGGTCCGCCGCCTCGGTGCCGGCCTTCATGCGCGCGAGGATGGCGCGCAGCGCGGCGGTTTCCTCGGCACCCATGCGCTCCGCCGCCAGCGCCGCCGCGACCCCTTCCAGCGCCGCGCGGATGCGGCCGAGCTCGCCGAGCTGCGCCGGGCCCATCTCCGCCACCACCGTGCCGCGACGCGGATGCGTCACCACCATGCCATCCTGTTCGAGGCGGCGCAGCGCCTCGCGCACCGGCTGCGCGGAGATGCCGAGCTGGATCGCCAGGCTGCGTTCGGACACCTTGCGCCCGGCCGGGATCAGCCCCTGCACGATGCCTTCGCGCAGGCGGCGATAGGCACGCTCGCCGAGGGAGAGCGTGTCCTCCTCGGCCAGCGGCGTGATCCTCCCGAGGGCTGTCTTCGCAGCGGCCATGGACAACTGCCATAGCAGTTGGCAGCCTTGCGGGGAAGCACGGAGGAACCGCCAATGACCCGCAAGCGCCCGGAAGACCTGCGTAGCCACCGCTGGTTCGGCGTGGACGACATCCGCGCCTTCGGCCACCGGTCCCGCATGCTGCAGGCCGGTTATTCCGAGAGCGATTTCCGCGGCAAGCCGGTGATCGGCATCATCAACACCTGGTCGGAACTGTCGCCTTGCCATTTCCACTTCCGCACGCGGGCAGAGGAAGTGAAGCGCGGCGTCTGGCAGGCCGGCGGCTTCCCCGTGGAACTGCCCGCGCATCCGGTGACCGAGCAGTACCAGAAGCCGACCAGCATGCTGTACCGCAACCTGCTGGCGATGGAGACGGAGGAACTGGCGCGCAGCCACCCCTGCGACGGCCTGGTGCTGCTGGGCGGCTGCGACAAGACGCCGCCGGGGCTGATGATGGGCGCGATCAGCTCCGGTCTGCCCTCCATCATGGTGCCGGCCGGGCCGATGCTGCGCGGCAATTGGCGCGGCAAGACGCTGGGCTCCGGTTCCGACGTGTGGAAGTACCATGCGGAACTGCGCGCGGGGAACATCACGCAGGCGCAGTGGAAGGACATGGAAGGCGGCATCGCGCGGTCCTTCGGCACCTGCATGACGGCCGGCACGGCGGCGACGATGATGCTGGCGGTGGAAGCGCTGGGCTTCACGCTGCCCGGCGCGTCGTCGATCCCCGCTGCGGATTCCGCGCATCCGCGCATGGCGACGGAGACCGGCAAGCGCATCGTCGAAATGGTGTGGGAAGACGCCACGCCGCAGTCGCTCATCACGCAGGGCAGCGTGGACAATGCCGTCACCGCCACCATGGCCTTCGGCGGGTCGACCAATGCCATTCCGCATCTGATCGCGATGGCACGGCGTGCCGGCGTGATGCTGGATCTGGAGCGCTTCGACGCGCTGTCGCGTCGCGTGCCGCTGGTGGCGAACCTGCGCCCGAATGCGGGCGAGTACCTGATGGAGGATTTCTTCTACGCCGGCGGCGCGCGCGCCTTCCTCAACCGCATCCGCGACTACCTGGACCTGTCCGCGCGAACCGTCACCGGCCACACGATAGGCGAGAACATCGCCGGCGCCGAGGTGTTCGACGACAGCATCATCCTGCCGCTCGACAAGCCCTTGCAGGCGGAAGGCGGGCTGGCGGTGCTGAAGGGTTCGCTTGCCCCGCAGGGCGCAGTCATCAAGACCAGCGCCGCGGAACAGCGCTTGCTGCAGCACACCGGCCCGGCCGTGGTGTTCGAGGATTATGCCGACCTCAAGAAGCGCCTGGATGACCCTGACCTCGATGTCACGCCGGATTCCGTTCTGGTGCTGAAGCAGGCCGGGCCGCAGGGCGGGCCGGGCATGCCCGAATGGGGCATGCTGCCGCTGCCGCAGAAGCTGCTGAAGCAGGGCGTGCGCGACATGGTGCGGCTGAGTGATGCGCGCATGTCCGGCACCTCCTATGGCACCTGCGTGCTGCATGTGGCGCCGGAATCGCATGTCGGCGGGCCGCTCGCCTTCGTGCGGGATGGCGACATGATCCGCCTGGACGTCGCGGGCCGGCGGCTCGACCTGCTGGTGCCCGATGACGAGATGGCGCGCCGCCGCGCCGCCTGGACACCGCCGCCGCGCCGCTACGGCCGCGGCTGGACCTCGCTCTATCTCGACAACGTCACCCAGGCCGATGAAGGTTGCGACCTGCGTTTCCTCGAGGGAACGCTGCCCACGCCGGAGCCGGACATCTACTGATGCCACGCACGCTGATCGAAGCCGCCGCGGCGCTTGCCGCCGGCACCACCACCGCCGCGGCACTGACCGACGCCGCTCTCGCGCGCATCGCCGACCCGGCCGGCGAAGGTGCCCGCGCCTTCGTCACGGTGCATGGCGAGACCGCGCGCGCATCGGCGGCCGCGATGGATGCGCTGCGTGCGGCGGGCCGCGCGCCTTCGCCCTTCGCCGGCATCCCGATCAGCATCAAGGACCTGTACGACGAGGCCGGCGTGACCACGCGCTCCGGCTCCGTCGCGCTCGATGGTGCGCCCGCGGCGAAGGCCACGGCGCCCTCGGTCCAGCGGCTGATCCGCGCGGGCTTCGTGGTGCTCGGCCGCACCAACCAGGTGGAATTCGCCTTCTCCGGCCTTGGCGTGAACCCGCATTTCGGCACGCCGCTCAGCCCGTGGGATCGTGCGACGGGGCGGCTGCCGGGCGGGTCGTCCTCCGGTGCCGGCGTCGCGGTGGCGGATGGGATGGGGTTCGCCGCGCTGGGCACCGACACCGGCGGGTCCTGCCGCATCCCGGGCGCGCTGTGCGGGGTCGTGGGGTGGAAGCCGACGGCGAGGCGCGTGACCATCGCGGGCATCCTGCCGCTGGCACCGTCGCTCGATTCCGCCGGGCCGCTGGCGCGGTCGGTCGCCGATTGCGCGATCGTCGATGGCTTCATGGCCGGCGACGAGGCGCCTCGGCCGCCGTCGCCGATCGCCATGCGCGGCCTGCGGCTCGGCCTGCCGCGCGGCACCTTCCTCACCGATGGCATGGACGGCACCGTCGCCGCGGTGTTCGGCCGCACCCTCACGCGGCTGTCCGCGGCCGGCGCGCAGATCATCGAATTCGACCTGCCGGAGCTCGAGCAGATCGCCGCAGCCAATGCCGCCGGCGGCTTCGCGGCCAGCGAAGCCTGGGCCTGGCACCACCGCCTCGCGACCGAACAGGGCGAACGCTACGACCCGCGCATCCTCAAGCGCATCCAGCGCGGGGAACGCATGTCGGCGGCGGATTATGTGGAACTCGTGCAGGCGCGCGCGCGCATCATCGCCGCCATCGCCCCGCGCACCGCACCGTTTGACGCAATGATCGGCCCGACCTGCCCGGTGGTGCCGCCGCGCCTGGCGGATGTCGAGGCCGAGGCCGACTACAACCGCATCAACATGGCCCTGCTGCGCAACACCAGCGTCGGCAATTTCCTCGACCGCTGCTCGATCAGCATCCCCTGCCAGGCGGAAGGCGAGGCGCCCGTGGGCCTGATGCTGACCGGCGAGCACATGGGCGACGCGCGGCTGTTCCAGGTGGCGGCGGCGGTGGAGGCCGCGCTGGCGGCATAGCGATCCGAGCGTCGCGGGCCAAACGGCCGAACGGGCGCCGCCGATTGTCCGGCGAAGCCAAGGCCCAGGAGGCAGCGCCCGGCGAATGAGGGCGCGCGAGACTATTGGTCTCCCGGCAGCTTGATCCCCGTCATCGTCTGCCACACGCGGATGACGAAGCCATCGTCGCGCCCGCCCTGCCCCATCGCGCGTGCGGCGGTGAACAGCTGCTGCGCCTGCGACGCCAGCGGGACCGGGAAGTCCAGCCCGCGCGCCATGTCGGCCACCAGGCCGAGATCCTTCACGAAGATGTTCACGGCGGAACGCGGTTCATCGTCGCCCTCCAGCACGCGCGCCATGCGGTTCTCGAACATCCAGGAATTGCCGGCGGCGCTGGTCACGACGTCGTAGAGCTGGCGAGGGTTGGCGCCGGCGCGGATGCCCAGCGCCATCGCCTCCGCCGCCACCGCGATATGCACGCCGGCGAGCAACTGGTGCACCACCTTCACCGTGGCGCCGATGCCCGGTTCCTCGCCGAGGTTCCACACCTTCGCCGCGACCGCATCAAGCACCGGCGAGGCGGCATCGAAGGCCGCCGCGGAGCCGGACGCCATCACCGTCATCTCGCCGGCGCGCGCCTTCACCGCGCCGCCGGAGACCGGGGCATCGAGGAACAGGATCTGCCGCTCGCGCGCGCGTTCGGCCAACGCGCGCGCCGCATCGGGGCCCATCGTGGCGGAACTGATGATCACCGCGCCCGGTGCCAGGCACGGCAGCGCGCCCGCGGCGCCGAACAGCGCGGCCTCGGTCTGCGCGGCGTTGACCACCAGGACGACCAGCGCCTCGATGCCCTGCGGCAGCGCATCGGCGCTGGCGGCGACCGTCCCGCCGGCGGCGGCGAATTCCGCACGGGCGGATTCGCGCATGTCGCAACCGGTCACCTCATGCCCGGCGCGCAGCAGGCTGAGTGCCGCGCCCATGCCCATGCTGCCCAAGCCGATGACGCCGACCTTCATGCCGTTCCCTCCGCGTGCGTCACGGCACGCTGGCCGTGCCGGCGCGGCGCGTCAACGCAGCACGGCGACCGTCACCTGCACCACCGCGGCCACCACGAGCAGCACCAGCACGATGCGCTGGAGCACATGCATCGGCGGCATGCGGTCAGGGACCGTTTGAGGCTGCGCCATGCGGCGCATTCTGACGTCCGGCACCAGCCCACGCCCCCACCCGGCCACCCATCCAGGATACGCTCGTGGGTGGCCGGGTGGGGCAGTGGGCTGGTGCCGGCATCTTCAAACGGTCTCTCAGGCCCCGCGCGGGCGCCGCTTGTGGCCCTGCCGGGCGATCAGCGCGCGCAGCAGGTCCTTGATGGCACCGGCGTCGGGATGGCGCGCCACCACCTCGGCCTCATGCGCGCGGGCGGCGGCGAGCAGGTCGCCCACCATCGCCTCGCCCTTCGGCGCCAGGTGCACGCGCACCAGGCGGCGGTCGCGCCCATCCTGGTGGCGCGTCACCAGCCCGTCACGCTCCATGCGGTCGAGCACCTTGGTCATGGTGGGCTGTTGCAGCAGGCAGGCTTCGGCCAGCGCGGTCACCGTCTCCGGCCCGCCCGACAGCATCGCCAGCACGCGCCAGACCGGCACGGACACGCCGCGCGCACGCAATCGGTCATGGAATTCCGAGGAGACGACAAAGGATGCCCGCGCCAGCAGGGAGAGCAGGTAGTCGTCCACGAAGCGCGGTGCGGCGTGCTGAGGGTCCATTCGAGCCACCCAACGGTTTCCGCGCCAGCCTAGACACGCCAAGGCCCCGGAGTCTTGCATTCCATGATGCTGCGATGCAGCGCGACTCAGCCCCGCGGCAGGCGCCCTGCGGCGCGTCGCTGCTCGTATGCCTTGGCATGCAGGAAGGCGGCCTCGTGCGCCTCGTGCGGCACGCCGGCTTCGCGCGCGGCGTCGAGCAGGAAGCCCAGGATGTGGTCCGCCTCGATCGGCCCGCCCGCCTCGAGGTCGCGCAGCATCGACGTCGCGTAGGCGGCCTTGGTGTCGGCGAAGACCGCGCGGAACTCCTCCATGAACGCCGCGCGCATCGGGAAGCCGCGCGCCGCGGCGATCATCGCGTTGCGGTCGAGCAGACGGTGCAGGAATTCCACCCCGCCGGGGCTGCGCGCGATCTCGCCGACATTGGCGCGCATCAGCACGGTGCCGATCGCGCTGGAGCCGAGATGCACCAGCTTCTCCCACATGCGCGCCATGATGTCGGGCACGGCGGCGGCGACTACGCCCCTGGTGGGCGCGAAGGCGGCCTCGATCGCGCGCACGCGCTCGCTCATGCTGCCGTCGATCTCGCCGAAGGTGATCCAGCGCCAGTCGTTCAACTGCCGCACCGTGCCATCCGCGCCGAGCGTCGCCTGGATCTTCGCCAGCCCGCCCAGCACGCGGTCGGCGCCGAAGGCCGCCACCAGCCGATCGACATGCGCGAGGCCATTGAGCACCGGCAGGATCGCGGTGCGCGCATCGACCGCCGGGCGGATCGCGGCGATCGCGTCGTCGAGGTCGTAGGCCTTGCACGACAGCAGAACCACGTCCCAGCCTGGCGCGGCCTGGTCGGCCGCCAGCGTCGCGACGCGCCCCTGCCAGGCGCCGAAGGGGCTGTCGATGCGAAGCCCATCTCGCTCGATCGCGGCGCGACGCGCCGGACGCAGCAGGAAGGTCACCTCGGCCGTGCCGGCCTCGACCAGCCTGCCGCCGAAATAGCCCCCAAGCGCGCCCGCCCCCAGCACCAGCACCCGCATCGCGTATCCCCCATGTCACGGTCGGCCGACCCTACGCGGCGGAGTCACGTCGCGAAAGCCGGGGGCCGTCAGCGCCCGGCGCGCAAAGCCTCGACCGTGAGCAGCGCGGCGGCGGCCTCGACACCCAGTCGCGTCATCGCGAAGTCGGCCATGCCGAGCGCGATCTCGCGTTCGCCCATCACCACCAGCCCCATGCCCTGTTCGCGCTCGAGAAAGGCGGCCTCCTCCTCGTCATGCGCGCGCGCGGCGGCGATGATCGCGGGGTTCGCGGCGCGCGCGAGGTCCAGCACGCGCCGGCAGCCGCCGGCATCGGGCAGTCCGAGCACGATCAGGCGCGCTGCCTCGGGCCGTGCGGCGTGCAGGACTTCCGCGCGCGATGCGTCGCCCCAGACCACGGGCACGCCATCGGACCGCAGCGCCTCGGCGATCCGGTGGTCGGCCTCGATGACCACATAGGCCTGGCCGTTGCGACGCAGGGCTTCAGCCACCACGCGCCCGACCCGGCCATGGCCGACCAGGATCGCATGCCCGGCCAGGCCCTGTGCCGGCGGCTGCGACAGCCTGGCGCTGCCGCGCCGCATCAGCCACGCGCGCATGCGCCGCGTGCCCTCGATCCGCAGCGCCAGGCGATCGGCCAGGAGCTGCATCAGCGGCGTGGCGAGGATGGTGAGCGTCGCGGCCACCAGGATTGGCCCGCGCACCGTGTCGGGCAGCACGCCCGAGGCGATGGCGAGAGCCGCCAGCAGGAAGGAGAATTCGCCGATCTGCGTCATGGCGCCGGCCACCGTCGCGGCCGCCGGCACGGGCACGCGCAGCAGCAGCAGCAGCAGGCCCAGGATCGCTCCGCCGGTGCCGAGCAGCACCGCCAGCAGCGTGGCGAGCGACGCGCCGGGCATCGCCGCCATCGCCGCCGGATCGACCAGCGCGCCGACCGAGACGAAGAACAGCGCGACGAAGACCCGCTGCAGCGGCACCGTCTCGGCCGCCGCCTGGTGGCCCAGCGGACTTTCGCCCAGCAGCACCCCCGCGAAGAAGGCGCCGAGCGCCGGCGAGACGCCGAACAGCGCGGAAGACCCGAAGGCCGTGCCGAGCGCGATCACGATGACGCCCAGCGTGAACAGCTCGCGCGAGCCGTTCGCGGCGACGCCCGCCAGCAGGCGCGGCAGCACCACGCGCCCGCCCAGCGCCATGGCCGCGAGGAAGGCCGCGAGCTGCAGCACCGCCTGCGCCAACCCGGCGCCGAGGCCCTCGGTTTCCCCGGCGCCGGCCAGCACCGGCAGGAGCACCAGCGCCAGCACCACCACCAGGTCCTGCACGACAAGCCAGCCCAGCGCGATGCGCCCGGCCTCGCCCGACAGCCGCCCCCGTTCCTCGAGCGCGCGGGTCGAGACGGCGGTGGAGGAGATGGCCAGCGCCAGCCCGAATGCGATCGCGCCGCCCGCGCCGAGGCCGAGCGTGAGCGCGCCCGCCGCGGCGCCGATGAGCGTACCGGCGGTGATCTGCGCCAGCGCCCCCGGCAGAGCCACGCGCCAGACCGCGAGCAGGTCCTGTGCGCGGAAATGCAGGCCGACGGCAAACAGCAGCAGCGCCACGCCGATCTCGGCGAGCGCGGAGGTGATGGCAGGGTCCGCCACGAAGCCAGGCGTATGGGGCCCGACGGCGATGCCGGCGGCGATGTAGCCGATCAGCGGCGGCAGCCGCAGCAGCCGCGCCAGGAGGCCGAGCACGAAGGCAAGGGCGAGGCCGACGACGAGCGTGGCGACGAGCGGTCCGGCATGGGTCATTGGCGGCAGGATAGCGGGTTGCGCAAACGCGTCAGCCGGCCGGTGGGTGCCTGGTGGCCCCCTTTCGCTGCCGGTGTGGGGGTGGGGTGGGCGCGCGGGGCTTCCTTCGGCGAGGCAGCTGGGGTAAGGCTGCGCGGCCGGACCCGTAGCTCAGCTGGATAGAGCGCTGCCCTCCGAAGGCAGAGGTCGAAGGTTCGAATCCTTTCGGGTCCGCCAAGGTTTCCGCCAGTTTCAGCGATTTAAGCCGGATGGTAGTCACCATCGGGGTGGCGCCGGCGTGGCAAAACCACCTGCCGCCACCCCGCCCGCCGATCACCGCCGCCGGAACACCACCACCAACGGCGCGCCGGCCCCCGCATCATCTGCCGGCACCCACCCGGCGGCCCCCAGGACCGCCGCGGCGGCGTCCACCCCGCCGGGCGGGCACCCGTGCACGGTGATGGTCTCGGTGCCCGTGTCCGGCCGGCCCAGCGCCGCCATGGCGGCGTTGAACCCGGCCAGGGCGTCGGCGTCTTGCATCAGGGGGCGGGTGGCGCGCCGCGCGGGGGCGATGACGGGCATGCGATTTCTCCTGTTTCGAGCCGGGCTGAGCGCCGGGTCGACCCGCATACCGTTTCGTCTTCAGAAGAACTTCCTTTAAGGCTGTGTGGGCACCATGGTGGGTCGGACGCCGTTCCTATTGCGGGCTGCACGACCGCAATGACGCCATGTCGCAGGGATCACGCGGGGCTGTCGCGTCCCCGTTCCACAACGCTTGGTGTCCACCCGCCTCGACAACCACGAAACTTAGCGCCGACACGAGTAACGTTGTTCTTTATATGTCCTCCTGCAGAGTCGGCCGGCTATGCCGCGCGATGCACCCGCACCCGCCGCCTCCGGAACGCTGCCCGCCTGGCTGTCGCCCAGGCTACTGCGACTGCTGGCGGATGGGATCGCGGCCGACACCGCCCACGGCGCCCCGCATCACGTCGTGATGCAGACCGCCCATGAGCGAGCGCGGGCGATTTACCCGGCCATGCCCATGCCGCACATCGCCGAGGCGGTCACGCTGGCCACCTGGGTTGCCCAAGCGCCGGGTGCGGACCATTGAGCCTCCGCCTCCGGCGTGCTCGATGGCGGCCGACACCAGCGGCCGAGATCGGTCGGTTCCAGGAATGCCGGCTCGTCGTGAACTGCAAGAGTTGCGGCCACCGGGCCGGCTCGGCATCGCACGCATGATCGGGCGTCACCGGCTGCCGCTGAACCTGTCCATTTACAAGCTGGAAGACCGGATGTGGTGCCTCACCTGCGGCTCGGGAGCGCGCATCTACGGAGTTGAGCCGTGGCGCGACGCAGTGACGCTGGGCTCGCTGTTGTATTGGCGTGGCAATGTCGAACAGACTAGGGCTGCCTAAGCCTTTCTAAAGACGCACACTGGGAGCCACGCCGAATGCCTGCCACGATCAGCAATATCCGCATGCTACGCGGCGTTGGCATTCTTGCTGATCGAACAGCCCAATCGCCGCCAATCAATCTGCTCAAATCGAACCTCATCTATGGCTTCAACGGCTCAGGCAAAAGCACGCTGTCGCGGCTTTTCGCCAGCTTACAGGCGGGCAAGCGCGACGGCGGACTCCCGGCCGACTGCGTATATGAATTCGAACTTTCAGACGGGACACGCCTCTCGGCACCTGATCGCCTTGCAGGATTGCAGGACCGAATTCTCGTCTTCAATGCAGATTTCGTGGACCGCAACCTACAATGGAGCACCGGCAAAGCAAGACCGGTTTTCTATATCGGCCGTGAACAAGCCGAAGCTGCGGCGGAGCTAGCCAGCCAGGAGAGCCGACGCGACAAGGCGCAGGAGAAATTGCCGGGCGCCACCAAGCTACATCGAACGGCCGAGCAGGCGTTGGTGACCTTTAAACGAGACTTGGCACGCCACATCGCCACGCAAACGCGCATGCCGGCGCGGACATACGAGGCACCACAACTCGACCGCGACTTCGCAGATCAAACTTTGGGTTCCGATGCGGCGCTCCCGGACGACAAGCTTGGTGAGCTAGAGGCCATTTGTGGAATGGATTGGCCTGCATCTGACCTAAGGGAGTTGTCGGCTGATCCCCCATTCAATATTGATGCGGTATCTGAAGCACACGATCTGGCACAGAAAACACCGGCCATCGCTATGATCGCGGAGCTCGAACGGCATCCGGAAATGGTCCTCTGGGCAAGGCGTGGTCTTGAATACCACACAGCGGCAAGGCTCGTCGATTGCTTATTCTGTGGAAACCCAATCGACGAACAGCGTCGCCGCGCGTTGGCGGACATGTTTAATGACAGTTTGGACCAGTTCCTTAGTCGTATAAAGCGAGCACGCGATCGTGGTGGCTTGATTGCTTCCGTGCTGCGTAATCTTGATACAAGCGTCGAGACCGCGGACGCCGTGTTGCATCCATTGAAAGGGTCTTACGCCGCAGCACGTGCGATCGTTCTATCGACTGGCGCGGCGCTTGAAGCGGCAATCACAGCAGGTCTTGCGGTCCTTGCAGAAAAGGCGGAGCGCCCAACGCAAATCGCGGACACGCATCAATTGCCGAGCATTGCTGAAGCCACCTCACGGCTTGCCGCTTGGGAAAGCGCCATTGAGGCGATAAATTCAATCATTCGGAGTCACAATGAAGAAGGACGCCGATTTCAATCTTATAGGGACGAGGCCCGGCTTGCAGTTAAATTGCACTATCTCTTCGTTGGTAAGGCAGACTACAATCGGCTAACCGCGGAGCATGCCTCCGCGAAGGCGCAGGTCGATTCTATCGAAAACGAGATTCGACATCTCGAAACCGTTATACAGGGGCTGCGCGCCAAAGTTCGTACGCACGGGCCAGCCGCAGATAAAATAAATAAACTTGTGTCAACCTATCTCGGCCACAGCGAGCTAACGATTACACCAATCGCGGAAGGCTACGATATTCATCGCCACGGGCACCCTCTCACTGGCGCGCCAAGCGACGGGGAAAAGACAGCAATTGCTCTATGCTACTTCCTCGCGACGCTAGATGCTGACGGCCGCGCGCTAAGAGACTTGATACTGGTGATCGATGATCCAATTTCCAGTTTAGACACTAAGGCTCTGAACTATGCTTGCTCGCTCCTGAAGTCGAGTGTGGGTCAGGCCGCGCAAGTTATCCTGATGACGCACAATCTCCCGTGCATGAACGAATTCAAGAAAACCTGGAAGAATGCCGCCAAAAGTGACGATCGTGATCCCACCGCGCGGCTCTTGTTCTTAGATGTGGCACGCGCGCCCGGTCAAACCACCAGATCGACGAACGTCGTCACTATGTCAAAATTACTACGGGAGTATGAGTCTGAGTATCATTTTCTCTTCTATCATGTTGTGCAGTTTGAAGCCGCTGGGGATAAATCCGAATATTTCCATATGATGCCGAACACACTGCGCCGTGTGTTGGACGTGTTTCTTGCATTCAAGTGCCCAGGTGGGGCCGGGCTCACAAGTAAGATCGATGAACTATGTGCCGCCTATAAAGAACTTGATCGAGCGCAATTGGGTGCCATAGATCGCCTCGTGCAAACAGAATCGCATTCGGACAACCTTGACGATCTATTGTCGTTCTCCTCCATGACGATCGAAGAAGCGCACGAAGCTGCTAAAACGCTCCTCGCAATGATGCGCAAAGTCGATCCAACACACACGGATCGCTTGCTCCGGCTATGTAAGTAAATGCTTCGGGCACTGCCGACAAAGGCAACGGTAAGCAGCGCCGAAGAGCCGCATTAGTCGAGTTGGTGTGTCTGGTCCTGGGGCGGCGTCGTGGCCGGTGTCGGTGCCTTCCCACCGCGGGCATGTCGTTGGTGGCCTCAATGGTTCTCTCCTGGCCGCCCCGGCGGTTCTTGGGGCCGGCGCCGGCGGCCGGGCCCACCGCCGGGTGGGGCGGGACCATCAGCGCCCATCCGCACGGCATCCGCGCTGTTGGATACCTGCGGATCGGAGAGCCACCGCGCTATCTTCGTAGCGCCCATTCCTGCCGCCGCCATTCTTAACATTGAACTCGAAACCGCGCGCGTCGGGTTCCGCAATAGATAGAGAGGCGCCCCGACGCCGGTCGCCAGCGGGTAACGCGTTACAACTCAAGTCGCTCGACCGACCATCGCTGAACTCAAGTGGCTCCGCTCAGAGTTACTGTAATAGACGAATCCTGCAAACGCCACGCAGAAGGTCTACCGTCGGCGAGCTGTCCGAATTTGCTGATAATACTACTTCAAGATCGGATGGGCACAAACGTAGTCGGCCGATCGCGAGCGCGAGCAGGAACTCCGCCGCCGCCCCGCCGCGCTCGCTTTCCGATGCCAGGATGATGCGCCGAATGAGTCGACCGAGTTCGCGACTCTCCGTCGGAGCATCGGCGAAGTTCATCTCATGGGGATAGGCAGCGCGTAGGACGCTTGCCTGGATGATGTCGTCATTGAACCGGCCGAAATTCTCAGGTGCCAATACCGTCTGCTGGAACCAGTTGCTCTTGATCGCGGATTTCTGCGCCCGATGCGCGTTCGCCCTTAGTTGCTGGAGGACCGACGAGATTGTAAAAAAAACGTCGGCTTGCGAATGCGGACGTCTTGGCACGCCGTCCGGCCAAAATACAAATCCTGGCTGCAAGCTTAGGCTTCGCCCAACTCCGTTCGTTAAGAATAGGTCATCGCGCAGCGCCTCGGATGTCTTGCGAAGGCGGGCGACGCGCTCACGGATGATGGGGCGCAGGGTCAGTGGAATCAGGCGATCGAAGTCGGGATCGATTAGAAGTTTTAGTTCCGCCGCCCAAGCATTATGCTCGCTCGATAGCGGCAAAGTCATGCGCTCGACCTCGATCAGCTGGTAGGGATAGGGGTTGACCGTCTGGATAAGGGTCCGCTCAAGCGCATCGCGACGGGGTTCGCCCGTCGTCTTCGAGAACCCCGTCAGATAGAGTAACGGGGCCTTGGGGGCGATGCTGCGCAGATCCCGGCTAATGTCGAGCAGGCTACGCCCGCTTTCAATGACTATCGCTGCTATCGCTATCGCCGCTGCCGTTTTGGGCAGGATGCTGTCAAGCTCACCGCGCCTGAGCACTCGCGCGCTCGACGATGCCGCGCGGACAATTTGCTCTGCGAAGGGGATAGAGGACTCATCGAGCGCGAGCACGTAGCCGAGGCTCGCCGGCAGCGAGCGACGGAGCACGTAATCAAGGCGGTCCTGGAATTGGGCGTGTGCGAGCAGGGCCGCCGTATCAATGTTGAATTGGCGGGGTTGCTTGCCGACAGTCTTCCCCAACCCGATCGTGAACAGCCCACCGCCGACAAATCTCTCCATCAGCGTTGCGAGGCCCGTCGGCGCATCATTTTTCCCGACGAGCAGCGACTCTTGTTGCGGCCCTGCAAACTCAAACTGGTCGCCTCTGAGCTTAATGGCGTGCGATCCCGCCTTGCACATCTTGCAACCTTCTGCCCCTTCGACCGACGGCAACGTCGCTACGCCTTCGTCGTTGTGTCGGGCGTCGCGGCGCAGATCGCAAACAATGTTCGAGCCGCTGCGATCAGTGCCGAGGAAAAGTAGGTGAGTAACCTGGTTCGGCGCGAAGCCGTGCGCAGCAATAAGTTGTGCGGCAAGCGAGCCGCTGGACGAGGCCGAAATCAGCACAAAGGAATCCGATAGGCGCGTGAAGCGGTAGTCGCTGACACCTGCATAAGAGGAAAAATTGTCCGCGAGAATCGGCGCGGATCCTTTGAATGACGATCGTTGTTCGTTGATCGCAGCCACCACGGCGTAAAGCGATGGTGTGTCGAGATAGGCAGTTGTCGCCTGTTCCGGCACGTAAGGCAGCGCACAGAAGCCAACAAAGGCGATCTCGGCGCCGCGGACCAGGATGTTCGAGAGCCGGATGAAGCGTTCGGTGTGCCGACCGGACGGGTTCTCGAAATGGTAGGTGGAAGTCGACTCGACGAAGCCGTGACGCGTGTTGAAAATGCTGGTGACCGCGCGACGCTTGAAATCAGTGAGCTTGACGACTCGCTTTGGCGTCGGACCGGTGACATGCCCGCGCCTAGCCTCGGCGCCCATACGGTCATACCCGATCAGCGTGAAGCTTGCCCTGCCCGCGAGCCGAGCCAACGTCGCGGTGTTCTGTGAGGCTTCCGCGAGTTGACGGAGCGTCGTGTCGAATGCTGGATCGCGGACAACCAACACGACCTCGTCGGGAGCAAGGTTTCGCTCGACCTCGTTTTCGATCTCGGTGGCAAGAGCCTCAGCGTCGACGTTCGGTGTCGACGAAAATAGCAGCAGCACGTCGTGCGTCGACGCCTTTCCCGATATCTCGAAGCGGTACGAGAAGATCGAGTTCATTCTGGCCGCTGCATCGGAATTAGAATTGTAACTAGACTTCCCGCGACGCGCGCAAGCGAAGGCAAATCCGCTTGATCGTATCGGCGTAGAGTTGCATCCATTTTCTGCTCGTCGGTAGAGAAATCGATGTAGAAGGACAGCCGGCCGGTCCTAAGTCGCAAGAACCCTCTTTGGCGCTGGAGGAGTCGCAGCACATGCGGTAGTCCCTCGCCGAATCGGCTTTGGCCTTTTGCGCTGCCGCGTCCGAAGCATGCCTTGACTGCAGCCTCCTCCTCCTCGATCGAAAGCTGGTCGAGCGGCGTGCCAGTCCAAGTCGCAGCGAAGCCCGGGCCGGAATCAAGCACAGAGAGTTCGAACAGATGCGTGTAAACTGCGCCTTGCGGGACGGACAGAGCGTCGCAGTAGTTCGCAAGCGGGAGATACTCACCTACGATTCGCGCGAGATGTTCGGGTGCGATGGCGTGATGGTTCGTCTTGATGGCGCGGATCGAAATGTTCAGCAGGTCGCCAGCGATGTCCGATAACGCGTGATCCTCGGTGTTCTTGAATGTCTCGAACAGCATTGCGCCGATGGCATCCGCTGCATCCGGCGGGACACGGGCACGATATCCGCCGGGGATGGCGCCGCGGAGCAGCCACCTTGCCAAGTCCCTGAAATTTTCGCGTGGACGCAGCCCTGACCCTCGCCGCGGCTCCGGCAGATACAGGAGATAGGGCGTGTCGCGGCCGAGATGATCGGCACAGAGCACCTCTGCCGACACACCCCTGTAGCCCTGTTTGGGACGTTCGCTTTGGAGCTGCTCCAATCGGTCAAGGGCTGCGCTACGCAATTGCTCCATGATCGATCCGGAGGTGCCTAGTCCGATGGCTTTATCCGCGCAAAGGGCCGCAACCAAGCCCGGCAGCCGGCGCACGAAGTCGAAGATTTGTCTTTCGTCTGCGATATAGGTTTCCAGGATGGCGCCAGGGTTCCTCTGCGCCCATGAGATAACTACCTGCGTGAGTGCAGCTTCTGCGCCTCCTGCCAGGTGACGAGGATTGCTCGGCAGCTTCAACGCCTCGCTAGTCGCTGCGTTCGCAAGCTCAATCAGAGCCCGTTCGCTAGCGGCAATCGTCGATTGGGCTGCGATGCGCACTTGGTCTCCTGTTGCTTCCTGTGTGTCGTGCCTACGTTCCAGAGTCCAGTAGCATTGCAAGTCGTAACCATGCGGCAATCGCCCCGAGTTGGCGACGTTGGACTTCGTTTGAACACCCGCCGACCGGTCAAGCGGCGCTGAAACTGGCTTGTCGTTCTGAGGTCACCGCAGCGATGCGAGGCGGCAGTTGTCGAAGCCCCGCTCCAGAAGCCGACCGTCCGCTGCCGGCCCATTCCGGCCGTTACCGCGCCGCCTTCTGCGCCATGCTGATCGCGTTTGCCACCGACATGGGCTTACCTGCCGTCATCACGTTCCCCGCACAGGACGCCACCAGCAGCACCGCGTTGCCACGATCGCCGCGGATCAGCGCGACATACTCTCCGCCCTGCCCATCGTGCCGCCCCTCGAACATCCGGCACTCCCAGCCGATGCGCCGCTTCATGAGCAGCCGCAACTGCGCACGGGCCGCCTCCGCGGCGGCCATGGCCTTGGCGGTGGGGCCACGGAACGGTGACGCGGCAACCAATGCGCGCCGGGCCTTGATGCCGGCCTGCATGCGAAGCCGGCGGCGCATGGCGATGCTGGTCATGGGCGATGCTCCGGGTGATGAGGTGGCACCGGTGCGGGCGGCGCCGGCACCAGCGACGTGGTGGGCAGGGTGACATCCGGCACAGTGACGCGATTGAGCCAGACGAGGATGTTGTCCCGCACCTCGGCGAACCGACCCCCGGTGGCGCGTTCGAGGTCCGCGCGTATGTCGACGCGCATCTTCTCCATGTCGGCCGCGAGATGCGCCTTCGTCACATCGTACGTCGCGATGGCCATGTTCTCGACGTGAACGTGGATCGCCTCCAGCAGCGCGCGGTCGTGCTGCGATTGGTCACTCATGCTGCGGCTCCCTGTTGCCGGCGAGAATGGCGCTGCTCGCGTAGGCGCCGCTCGAACGCACGGACCCGAGCACCGTCGCGCTGCTCGCGGAGCGCGGTCAGCAGGTCACCCCAGGCATCGGAATTTTGCGCCGCGGCGGCGTATGCCTCCGCCACGCGGATGACGTCCGCCATGTCCTCGTGCGTCGCGCGCCGCAGCAGCAGCTCGCACTCTTTGCCGCCCGATCCGGGGAGCTCCGGCGGAAGCCGCGCGGGATCGCGTTGCCGCAGCGCCGCGGCACAGGCACGGAACGCCGCCGCTTGTGCCCGAAGCTGGATCACGACGTCGCGCGCAAAATCCGCACAGGTGGTGACGCGCGCGTTTTCCGCCGCAAGCAGATC
This sequence comes from Roseomonas sp., assembly GCA_051860065.1. Taxonomy (GTDB): domain Bacteria; phylum Pseudomonadota; class Alphaproteobacteria; order Acetobacterales; family Acetobacteraceae; genus Neoroseomonas. The sequence continues at coordinate 16,403 of JBHYEQ010000012.1, read as the reverse complement.
ATTGAACGCCTCCCGCGCTCGATCCGCCGTCAGCGGCGCGTCGTAGCTCCACTTCCGGCTTTGCCAGACGAACCCATGGGATCGGATCGCGGCATCGACCTCTTCCAGCGTCATGGCTGGCCGCTCCGGTCATTCATGTATGCGGGCGGCGTGACCTGGCGCAGCCAGTACGACAGCGCGGTGGCGACGGCGTCGAATGGGTCGCGCGCGACCGCCGCGTCCAGGTCCGACCGCATGTCGGCGCATGGGCGCGCCGTGGTCGCCGCGGCGCGTTCTTGGGCTTCGTTCTCGCTCATGGAATCACCTCCCGGCCGCACGCATCCAGATGATGCCGCTTCACGCGGGGTCGATCCGAAACCTGCGCCAGCACGATCGCGAGCGGCACGCGCGAACGGTTCTCCCGCAGCACGGAAAGGCTTTCCGCCCATGCTTCGCACGCCACGGCCGCGACATCGAACTCCGCGCTGATGCGGGCCAGCACCGGCGCGGGGTCCGGCGTACCGGCGTCAGGGTTCATGGCGCGGTTCGTGTACATCGCGCCGGCGCGGTTCAGCAGCAGGCGCACCTCGGTGGCGCAGCAGCCCGCACCCTCGTGGCGCAGCAGGAAGGGATTGCGCTCGCGCAGCGCGGCCGCGGCCAACCGGAACGCCGCCGCCTGACGGGTCATCTGCCGGCATGCCTCCCGCGCGGTGGCGTCCGCCGTCAGCACCTCGGCGTTGGTCGTGGCATTCCCCAGCGCATCGAAGGCAGAGTAGGCGAAGTCGCCCGTCATCGGGCAGTCATTCGACCAGTAGCCCGCGGAGAGATGGACGCCGCGTGCGACGAGTTCCCGATCGATATCCTCGACCGTCATGTTCTCGACGCCGTTCATGACAGCCTCCGCATGATGGTGTTCACGATGGTGTCGGCCACAACGCCCTGGCCCAGCGGCCAGTTGTGCAGCGGCATCGTGGTGGCCAGCGGCGTCCGGAACAGCCGCATGTTCGCGTCCGCGAGTACGGCATGCCACGACGGCCGTTCGATCTCGGGGCCGGAGTGGCACTCCATCAGCGCGATTTCGAGGGCCCCGCACCGCAGCGCCTCCACGATGTGCATGGATTCATGGAGGACGACGCGGGCGAAGTCATCCGGCGGCAAGTCGCCGCGGACGAAGATGGTCAGGGTGCCGGGGTCGGCAAAGCCAAGCGGGCCGTAGCCGGCGCGGGGATGGTCGAACTCAATGTGCATGGGCAGGAGCCTGGCCGTGGGCGCGGACCATGGTGCCGGGTGCGGCATGTGGGTGAGGACGAAATCCAGCACCTCGCGCGCGATGGCGGCGCGCGGCGACGGATCGGGTGGCCGTCCCGCCATGTCGGTGGCGATGCCGTCCAGAAGCTCGCCCAGCATGCTGGGCGAGACCTTCACGACGGGCATCGGGGACGCTGTGGCGGGCGCCGTCAGAACCTCGCTCATGCCGTCGTGCTCTTTTGGCTGGCCACCCAGGCATCGCGCAGCGCACCCAGCGTGCGAAGCGCCGCGGGGGTGCGCATGCGTGCGTGGCCGGCACGGGTGGCGGCCGTCTGGAGCGCTGCCAGTTGAGGCATGCGCTGGCCGGCCGCGTGCCGCTGCTGGCAACACGCGGCCACGACACGCTCCAGCGGGGTGCCGCGCGGCAGTGCCGGCGCGTCAGCATCCGGCGCCGGTGCGCGGATGATGTGCTCGGCGCGGCGGCGGCGATCGTAGCCGGTCGCGGTCAGCGCGAATGATGTGTCGATGGACATGCGGCCTCCTGTCTCCCCTGGGCTAGTTGGGTGGTGGCGCAAGCGTGTTGGCGTCCTCGACGAGCCGCGCGGCGACTTCGCGCAGCAGCATCGCGCGCGTCTCGCTGCTTACCTCGGCGGTCGCCGCCTCGCGCAGCGTTTGCGTCACCTGAATCGCGATGGTGGTGATCAGCATGGAGAGCGCTCGGCCGACGACGCCGGACGCCAGTTCGCCCGCCATCTGATCGCGCAATCTCGGGACCGGCGGCGTCATGCATTGCCCTCGCTGAGCCAGGGCCGGGGGTTGGCCGAGGGCGGGGCGTCGCCACGCACGAGGGCGGCGGCGGCTTCATCGCCGAGCCCGCCGGGGATTGCGACGCGATCGGTCTCCCGCGCGCGGTCGTACGCGCTGAGGCGCAAGACGCGGCCCATCTGCGTCATGGTCTTGAGCGCGTTCTGATAGCGCCGGGGGTCGCCAACGCCGCTGTCGCCGGCATGGGCGTCGCGAATGAAGGCCACGGCGATGGCCCAGGCTTCGAGGCCCACCTTGTCCGCCGCGCACCAGAAGCCGGGCCGCGTGCTGACGGCCTCATTCCATGCGGCGCGCTGCGCGTCGTTGAAGTGCGGCGGCGGCGAAAGCTCGTCGTCGCGAAGGGGCCGTGGGGCACCGCGCCGAGGCGGTGCGAGAGCGCCGCCAGGATTAGCCGGCATGCTGAGGCTCCTGATCTGAATCGGTGGAAGCGCGCCATCCGGTAAGGAGACAGAGGATCGAGTACCCCCGCCGGTTCTGCTCAAGCGGGCCACAACGAGCCCATGCCCCCCGGTTGCATGCCGCAGCGCGCACCCCGGAGGAGGTTGCCGCGGTTGGCTCACCGCGCGCGGTGCCAATGTGTGCGGCGATGCGCGGCGCGAAGGGTGCCGATCCGATGCGCAGGCGGTCAGCGGGGCGGGATGGAACGCGAGTACGACGTCGAGGCTGCATCACGGCGGCGGCGGGCAGCGCGTCACCCCATGCTTTCTCGCTGCGCTGCTGGTGCTGACAGGCATGCGGTCGATAAGTCGCGGCAGCCAGGAACGAGCGGAAGTCGAGTGCTCGACGCGGCGGCTGACGGCACGGCAAATGCGACGGCGCGAACGTCACGCTCTGTGCTCTGTCTCGACTGCGGGGGACTTGACGGCGCGGCCCGCGGGTCCGGTAACGTGTGCCGGGGGACGGTTGGAGGCTGCCTGGGCACGGCGCACCGGCCCCGTGGGCCGCGGCGGCACCGTATGCCTGTCTGCCGGACGAGGCAGCCTCGTTCCTCAACACGAGGAGGCGAGGAACCACGACCGGCCGGAGACTCAATCAATCCGCCGCGTTGCGGGTGGTGCGGGTTGGGGAATCTAGGCCGCGCCATTTCGCCGTGCGTGGAGAGGCGTGCAGTGGCGTACAGTGCGTGGAGTCGAACCGCTGCTGGCCAGACTCGGTTCACCCACGTCATCTCTCCCGCGGACCGGCGGCCAGACTCCACGCGACTGCACGCCACTCCACGCGGCGGGTGCGGGTCCGGCACGGTTCTCATCCGCCGAGGCGCCCCAACCTAAGTCGCGTGCGTAGGCCCGAATGACTCCACGCACTGCACGCGACTGCACGCGTCGCGCGGGCCTTCGGCCAATTCCGCCGGCTTCAGGAGGCGTGGAGTCATCGGCGTTCCAGGCCGGACTGCACGCGACTGGACGCAAATGTTGCCTCCCCGGCGCGCTGTCATTCGCCGAAACCGTGGTGCGGCTCGTCGGTGAACGGAACATCGGGTTGGCTGACGAGCACCACCATCCAGAGGTTCACCCGATTGCGGCTCACCGTGCGAACCGTCTGCTGGTTTCCGTTCGCGTCGAGCACTCGCTCGATCTTGTGGTTGCCGCTGACATGATCGACGTGCGTCTCGATGAACCGCCCTACTCGATTGGCCAGCATCGATGGCGGCAAATCGGCGCTGAGTGACCCGCGCTCTTCGCTGAACATCTTCTTCACGATGTTTGCAGCGTGGACGTCCTGGTGATCCAGAAGCGGTCGCAGGATGTCAGCGATCGCGTCCGCATCAGCCTGCCGACCGAGAGAGAAGGTTCCCATGCGGCGATCAATCAGACCATCGATCAGCGTCCGCATCACGAGCCGGTCCCCCGAATAGATCGCGCGCGCGCGGCGCTGCCTCAGCGTGATGATGGGATCGTGGTCACTACCCAAGAGCTCGATCACGCAGCGCCGAACGAAGGAGTCCCACATCTCGAAGGATGCGAGCGGAACATAGCCCGGCTCAGGTGCTGCCCGCGAGGCTCGCGCCTGAACCGCATATGCCGCCAGGGTCAACATGGCAGCACGAATCTGCGGCTCGTTTTCCCGCAGCCAGCGCACAAGGTGTGGGATGGCGAAGTCGGTGCGCGCCATCGGGTCTTCAACACCGGGGGTCAGCGTGCTGACAATCACGCGCCGCGTTGTATCACTTGCCACGCCGATCATGTTGCCCGTGAAGACGAGCGACATGGTGTTGTCTGCCGCGATGGTCTGATTCGAGCCCAGGCGACGCCCGAGGAGCAGCGCAGCGGTGATGACCTGGTCGAGGGTTGCACTCGCCAACGTCTGCCCCGAGGAAAGATTCGCAAAATGCGCGACATTGGTCGCCTGCTCGGCCATCGTCAGAAGCGTCTTGCGCTGCTCGTCGTGGTCCCGCTCGGGCCAAGCACTCTCATGGACGATGGTGCCAGTCGCGAACTGCGTCATCGCCTTGACCAACAGATCCTTGCCCGACCCGCTCTCGGGTGCCGTGACGAGCCACGCCGGCACCACGTCCAGCATGTAGCGAAGGTGGGCATGCAGCATGAAGGCGATCGCTGCACCACGGCAGGAGGGCGTCTTGAACGGAAAGTCGGCGAGCAGTTCCAGCACGAGCCGAACCGCCTCTCGGGCTTCGTCCAACGTGGGATGCTCCGGCACGATCCCATCAAAGTCGGGGAACAGGCACAGGGTCCGCGAGGGCGCGTTGTAACCATGCTTGCGTACAATCGATCCGTCGGAGTGGACGAATGGCTGCATGGCCACGCTGCGGAGCGGCTGCGCGGCCCCCTCGTGAGCCGCGACACAAAACCGGTCGAGAAGCCCGCCGGGGAATCCGGCCGGCACCTCTGACCGGCGCCCCTGGCGATCCGTCTTGGTCTTGGAGAAGTCGAACGCTGATTCAAGTCGATTGTGAACCCAGGCGCGCTCCGCATGCACGAGCAGCGCGCGCCGGCCGGTCATCGTCCCGTCCGCCAGTCGCCGCGGCGGGAGTATTTCCGGGCGAATCAGTCGGCTGCCCTGGCAGTACAGCACCGGCAGGCCGTCCGGCCGGAACTCCGCATACCTACGCCCCTGCGCGTTGATCGTACCGATGAACTGCATGGCCTCCGGCCCAAGTCCGACGGTGATCTTGGGCTTGCGCAATTCAGACGCGGGATCAGACGAGGTGGAGGCGTCAGGCTCCGCATCGTTGGAAGTGCTGTTGTCACCACCGGCCGCGCCCGCTTCAAAGCCAGACGGCACGCGGCGCGCGCGCGCTTCTTCGACCTGGCGACGCAATTCTGTCGCCGTAACACCGCAGGAGCGCGATGCCGCGATCAGCTTGGCGTTGAAGATCTCCAGATCGGCATCGGTGTCGACCGCCATGGACGCGAGATGCAGAACCGTATCGTGAATAGCCTGCCTGGGATCGAAGTCCCGCGGCGCGGCAGTCTCAGGTGCTTCGGGCATCGGCTTGTCCTTGGGCTGTACGGCGGCCCCAGTCCCAGGCGTTCAGCCAGGCGGCAGTGCCGACGTCACGTTTCGACAGCTCCGCACCGACATCGGCGCGGATGACTTCCTCAGGAATGGCCGATGCAGCAACGTAGTGGCCAAGCTCGACAGCGAGACGAAGCATTGCTCGCCGCTCGTTGAAGTCAGACTTGCGCTTCGCAGCATCGAAGGCGCGCAACTCTCGCTCGATGGCGACAAATGGATCGCGTTCGAGAAGGCGTGTGATGCGCGGCGCCAGCATGTCAGCGATCCGAAACGCTTCGGAATCGCCCCGCTGCCTGAGGCGGCGCGCAACCTCACCCGCATACTGTCCGCGCGTTCGCCCTACGCAGTGACCGTGGTGGCAAGCGATGCCGCCGCCGGGCATGAAGGCGGTGCCATTGTCCGCGCGCCCAGTGTGGGTATGTGCGAAGGGACAGGTGATTTCGAACATCCCGCGCCCGCAGCGCGCCTTGATCAGGCCGAGCTTCCGCAGACCCTTGAGCAGCGGATCGTCCTCGGTGCCGCGCACCACCGCCATTTCAAGATCGGCGGCGGTGAAGTCGGCAGCGTGCCGATGGTCGATGGCGGGCAGGATCGACGCCCAGGATGGGTCGAGTTGCGCCACCTCGCGGTTCGGCAACTCTTGATGCACTTCTGCCTCGGTCTTCGCGGCAACCGCCGCGCGGAGGTCGAAGCCCCATGCCGCAGCGATAGCGACCGGCGTGGTTCGATGCTCCGGGTTCCAGGCGAGCAGTCGAATGGGAAAGCCGAGCGGGTTCTCAGCCGTGATGTATTTCGCCTTGCTGTTCACTCCTGCCGGCAAGCGCACATACCGCGTGACACCCTTCATGCCGGGATCGGCGCCATCGGCAGTGAGGCCATGCGCGATCATCTGCTCGATCAGCGCCTCGGCCTCGGCGCGCTCGCGGATGGGATCGCGAAGGATGTAGCCGAACTGGCAATTTGCCGGCGACGTCAGCAGGCGGAAAGAGGGCTCGGCGAGCCGCGCAAGCACGTCGGACTCGCGAACCTTGCGGCCATCACCGAGATCGTCGCCAAGCGCGACATCGTCGATGACGACAACATGCATGGAGCGAAACTGGTGCTTCCGGCGCGTCGCGCGCCCGGTGACCTGATCGACGTAGTCCTGATCGAAGAGCGAGACGACGTAGTACTGGTTTTCGTCGGGCCGGAAGGTATGCAGGGTTCGACGAGCGAGATTGCCGGCCCAGCGACCACGCACTTGGTCCGAGCCAGGATCGCGCGCGAAGGCGGTGACGTGCGCATCGCCAGCACTCCCGCCGAAGATCGCAGACAAGAAATCGCCCGCGGTGACATCATTGGGGCGCATCACAACAAGAACCATGTCGGCGCGCGGTCGGGCGGCGGCCACTCACCGGTGCTAGTCGCACGCTCAAATCGCACCCGCATCTGATGGTCGAATGGACGCGGCCAGGTGAGCAGATCAACGGCGGCGTGATTGTAGGCGCCGAAGCCGAGCACAATGCCGCGCAAATCCGAGCTCGTCAGCTCGGTGACCTTTTGCAGCGCCCATACCTCGGCGCTCGCCGCGCTCTCGTTCGTCGGAATGCCCGGGAGGTCAAGGTAAGGTGCGCTGATGCAGCCCTGCACCGCGCGACCGTCAAGCGGGTCCGCCACAGCCACGCCGTGGTCTTGCAGGGGGTGAAACGCGCCGATCGACTTGCGGGCAAGGATCAGGCCTAAGGGACGCAGTACCTTGCGCCTGATGTTCTCCGTCGTGCTGGCATGCAGCTTGTGGTCGTACTTAGCGCCGGTGCCACCCCGCCACTGCGGATGGGTGATCTCGGTGACCTTCGTGGGCGTATCCTTTGGAACGCCGGGCAGTTCTCGATACCCACCGAGATTGCGAACGAGCGCTTCAAATCGCGCGCGCATGTTGAACAGCAGGTCGGGCACCTCCTTTGGAGATCCAACTTTATTGTCACCGGTCATGGCTCGGCTCCTTGAACGAAAGATGGCTGTTTCCGCGGTATGCGGGGCGCGCGGGCAGCAAGGCCCCCGACGCGGCGTCGAGATCCTGTTCAAGGCCAGGATCGCGAGAGAGGATCGTCGCGCGCACGTTGACCGTGCGCGCGCCAAAGACGGCCGGCTGATGCTGCGTCAGCGGAGCGGGACTAGGGTCGGTGCCCGACATTTTCCCCGTTCCCGAGACTTAGAGGGTGACGCGGGGCAGGCAGTGTGGTGGACACGCCGTGCCGCTTCCCCGCGGTGACTGACCTTGGACTTGACCAAACATCTCCCCACGCCCGCCGGTCCCTGACCCGGCGGGCGTTCCCCTGTCCGGCCGCTCCCAGGGCGGTGGGCGCCGCCGGGCGGGCCGCCGGCCCACCGCCACCGGGCGGCCACATGGATGCCGCCCGTGGCGCTGGCAGCGGCGCGGCGTGCACAGCCCGGCCACCCCGGCATGGGCCGACGCCGGCGGTGTACCGAAAACGGCTGCGTGGCGGTGGTGGTGATCACGAGAACCCCGCGCCGGCCATGCGCCGCGCGCGCCGGTCAGCGGTGGAGGTGAAAGGGCGCGCGCGCTTCTCGGCCACCCAGCTATCGAGATCGCGCACCGTGTACGTCACCACCTTGCCGGCGGCGTAGAACACGGGGCCGCCGCCCTTGCTGCGCAACGAGGGCAGCGTGGTGTCGCCGACATGGTAGTTGTGATGTTCGCGCAGATAGCGCAGCGCCTGCGAGGTGCGCAGGTGCGTGTCGGGCGTCAGCGGATTGGGAAGATCGATGGGCGACGGCGCGAGGGACGCTAGGCCTGACATGTGAGCCTCCGTACGGGGAGGCTCGTTATGAATCACACGGCGCCGCTCAACGGAAACTACATGATCGGACGCAAGCGGAAACGGTCGGACGAAACCGGACGATACCGGACACGGAACAAAACTCCCCGTCGGAACCCTATCGCGGCACGGATGACATGCTGAACGCGCGATCGATCAGTCGTTCGGCACGCTTCCGCACAGTTTCTTTCTCCGCGGGATTGAGGTTCGTGAGAACCGCGCGCGCTATCTTCCGAGCCTCCGGCTTGTCGAAGCCCACGCGAAGCAGCGCGATCGCGTGCCGCAGATCAACGAGGGTGTGGCCTTCTCTACCGAGAGTGCTGGCGGGCAACGCTAGCGTCTCTGCTTCGTACCGGATGCTATGCACGTTCAATGAGGTCAGCCCCTGGGCCTGGAGCACACACATCCAGTAGTTGGACGCGGCATCCTCGGGCCGTGGCGCCTCACCGTGGCCGCCTCCGGCACGCCACATGGCCCATGCCGCCCTGCGCACTGCGGGGATCTGTTGCGGGTCGTTGCGGCCAATCATAGTGCCGACTCCATCTTCGACCGGATGGTCTCGGCCACCTCATTTGCCGATGCCACCAACACGGCGTCCGCAGAATGGATGTAGCGCTGCGTGATGCCCGAGCGCGCATGGCCGAGGAGAGCGCCGATGGTAGAGTCTGCGTATCCGAGTTCAGCGGCAGTAGTGGCGAACGAATGACGGAAGGTGTGCGCCGTCACGTCAGTCAGGCCGACTTTTTTCGCGACCTTCCGAACAGCCGCACCGAGGCCGACGACGGGCTTGTCGTCACCATCTTCGGAAGGGAAATAGAGCGTGCCGGATTTGCCAGGGAGCGATTCCAGGATTGCGCGCGCGGCAGCGCCGATGGGCCGCATGGAGCGCCCGGTCTTGGTGGTGGGCAGGACCGCAGTACCCGTGGCCAGGTCCACCTCCCCCCGGCGCAGCTTCACCACCTCTCCGAGCCGCCAGCCGGTAAGCGCCAGGAATCGGATGGCCGGCGCCGTCAGCTTCCACGTACGACCCGGCAACTGCGTCAGCATCAGGCCGATGTCCGCATACTCGCCCTCGCTGAGCCGGCGATCCTTCACCCGGTCTGCGAACCCTTCAACGTCTCGCGCGGGGTTCTCGCCGGTCCTGAGCCCCATCTTCCGCGCCCAGGTCAGCATGGCACCGAGCAACGACAATGTCCGCGCCGCCGTGCCGGTTCCGCCGCGGATGTTCCGCGTGGCGTGCTTCTTCTCCAGCTTCACCTTCTTGGCGGTGGCACCCGCCGCCACCTTGTTGCGGAACTCCATCACGTCGGCGGTGGTCACATCCGCCAGGATGCGCTTTCCCAACAGGGGCCGAATGTGTGAGTCGATCCGCGAGACGTCCGTGTCGATTGTGGATTGCGCCTTGGGCGTGCCGCCGCGGCCGATGATCTGGCCGGCCCGCATGGCGGCGATGTACGCATCGCAGAGTTCATCCACGGTCTGCGCCTGACGCTTAGCCTTCTTTTCTTCCGCCGGGTCCGCCGCATCCCCCTTCACGGTGAGTAGCAGTGCCGCGGCCTTCTTCCGGGCCTGCTCCACTGTCCAGGGCTTCCCCCAGATGCCGATGGTGACGCGGCGAGAAGCGCCCTGAGGGGACCGGTACCAGAGGGAGAACGAGACCGCGGCAGACTTCCGGCGCCGGGCCTCAAACCCCTGCGTGACGGTGTCTCTTAGCGTGGTGTCGGGTGGCAAACCCGCCAGGGCGGTGTTGGTGATCCGAACGTTTGGCATGGCGTGGCAATGGTTCCCGCGGTGGCGCTACCCGCCGACCGGGGTGGCAAGCGGGGTGGCACCCGCCATCCAATACACCCTCGGTTGTTTCCGATCTACGCCAAACGTCCAACGTAAAAACTGGCGTATTTCAGAGGATTATGGCTTGCTAATCCGCGCCACCCCACAGCAAATTGGCCGCGCTCCATGCCCTGGCACTGCCCTCCGAAGGCAGAGGTCGAAGGTTCGAATCCTTTCGGGTCCGCCAGTTTTTTCAATTACTTAAGGTGCTGACAGAGCGGTAAGCGAAATGCATATCGCGCGCATATCGCGCGGGATGGTCGCGATAATGCACATTTCGCTATCGTAACGGCATCGCTGAGCGGTGGACCAGACGAGGGCCCCCACATAATGGCCGAGCACGGCGGGCAATGGTGGTGCCCCATAACAGTGTCATGTGACGAACTCGTTGAATTCGGTGCAGGTCGGTGGCCGGCGTGGGTCCACATGCGACGGGGACGGGAACCGGCCGGGGATGGCACCTACACCTTCTCGCTACTCCACCCTAAGCAAGCGGAAGGCCGCGCTGCCCTGCTCGAAGGTCAAGGTGGGCTTTCCGAGTGTCCGGACCATGAGGAGGCGCGGCTGCGCGACGACGTTTGGGTTCCCTTCCATAATCGCGAGCCATCCGGCGAGCCCTTGCGCATGCAGCGCGGCTTCTGCCGTCCGGAGTTCGGCTTCGCTGGGGTCCGAGGCGCGGCCGAGCGTAACGAAGCGGCCATCCTGACCGAGAATTATCCAGCGCCGTTCGCGGCGCCTGTCGAGCCCGATACCCATGTCAGGCATAATGGAGGATCATACACCGCATTCGCCACCCCTCTCCAAACGGTCTCAGCCATCCCCCAGAATCGTCCTCCAGGCGGAGGCCTCGACAGCCGTTCTTGCGTTGCCTGCACTTCCTGTAGCAGTTTCATGCGGTCAGAATGACACAGAGTGGAAGTAGGGACTCCGACAAGGATGAAGCTTTGCAGTGACGATATCCTGGCCGAGATCACAGCGAAATTTGCCGTAAAGCCAAACGACTTCCCCCGCGGCGGGAGCTTTGACTACCCAAGCGTGATCGGTGGCTGGATCAAGCAACTGGAGGCGAACGCTCTACCATATCTGACCGCAGGCGCAATAGCCGCGGATGGCAGCGGTCACTTAACGATGCACGATCGAGAACACGTCGCGCGCGTGCGGCAAGTGGCAGCTAACTTAATTGCACAGGCCGGACCGATAGATCTGACGCCATTTGAGCTTACCTTGCTTCTCGTGGCCATTTACTTACACGACATTGGCAATGTACTCGGCCGCAACGGTCATGAACGAGCCATCAATCGCACGATGAAGGCGATCGGAGCGAATATCGGCATTGACCAAATCGAGTATGCTACCGCCTTACAGATCGCAACGGCCCACGGGGGGACGATCAACGGATCTAAAGATACGATCTCTACTCTTCAAACTCGACACGCCGTCTCAAATCAATCTGTGCGCGCGCAACTACTGGCGGCATTGCTCCGGTTGGCAGATGAATTGGCAGATGATCCGGCCCGAGCCAATAAGATTCAGCTCGCCGCCGGCATTATGCCGACGGGAGCAGAGGTCTTCCATGTGGTCGCCGCAGGCCTACACTCGCAGATGCCCAATGGAGAGGCGCGCGAAATCTGCCTTAGCTTTGGCTTTGGCGACCCTACCCTCTTTAAACGCAAACTTGGCAAAAATGATACATCGGTATATTTACTGGATGAGATATTTAATAGATCGCTGAAAACTTATCACGAAGCACGCTACTGCTCTCGATTTACGCGACCAATTCTTGAGTTCGAAAGAGTAGCTGTCGATATTATGATATTCAATGTCGACCATTCGATTCTTCACAATATAAAATACACAATTGCTGAACATGGTTACGGAGGCAACGAAGATAGTATCTACCAAATGGTTCCTGAGCTCGCTGCTTACAGAGGCAATGGGAAATTGACGCCTGAATACCTAAGGGAACTTCTCGATGCGGCGGGGCAAGAGCAATGACGGGAAGCAATCCGTTCACTGTTTTTACGCCGGAGGGATTAGATGCAGAGAGAGTTGTGTCCATCTTCTCGACTGACATGCCCGGCCTTGGGAATTTAGAGGCCCCTGGCCATGCATTCGTCATCGGAACGCGGGGATCGGGTAAGAGTATACTTTTCCGCTACCTTGAACCAGATTGTCAGCGACTGGTAACAAGCAGAGCATTACGTGAGCTACCCTACGTCGGTCTTTATGTGTCGTTTCGTGAGACACAAGCTCAGGTGAGCGAACTCGCGCGGTTCAACGATAAGCACGGACAAGTTTTCTTCAACGAGCATCTTCTCGTATTAGCTATCGGCGCTCGCGTGGTCTTGCGCTTGCTCAGAAACAATCACCTTGACGACAGCCCTCTTGGGGAAGTAGCGCAGGCATTGTTCCTTGAGCTTTTGGCAAACCTTGGGGTCGATGGCGCTTCCGAATCCGCTCGCCTACGCGGAGCACTTCAACACATCGCATTATGCCTGCAGGCAAGTTACCGGCGCGCAATAAAATATGTAAAGCAGCATGCCTTTATGTCGGATGTTCTTGTATACGAGGGAGATTTGTTTGGTTTTGATGATCTTCTTCTTCCACTTGTAGAATTTCTTAGGGCAGCTCTGGAGCTTCCTTCAGACTCGCACGTCTTTCTTTTGCTGGACGACGCCGACAATCTGACTGATACACAGACACGCATCGTTAACTCTTGGGTCGCGCGTCGCCTGTCCAGCCGCTGTAGCCTCAAGATCGCGGCCCAGGCAACGGCATATAAGACGATGCTGACCGTATACAGATCGCGCATTGAGTCGCCGCACGACTACCAAGAGATCGACATATCGGATCTCAGCACCAAGGCAAGCGAAAAGGCCTATCGGAGCCGAATTGCGAGCATCGTCCAGCGGCGCTTGAACACCGTGGGGATGGTCAAGTCTGCTGAAAAGTATTTCCCCGAGGATCACGGCCAGAAGATTGCTATCGAACGTGAAGCTAGGCGCCTTACTGTTGCTTGGCAGGATGGGGCGGGACGCGGTCACCGGGCGAGGGATGACGTTCAGCGCTATGCGAGACCAAATTACATTTCGGATCTTGGAGGAAGCCGTAAAAGTCGAAGTAAGTATAGCTACAGCGGATTTGATCAACTCGTCCATATATCCTCCGGCGTTACACGATTCTTCCTGGAGGCTGCTGCTGACATGTATTCTCAAGCGCGCGCGCGGGCTACGCTTGGGAATAAGAACATCGAGGAGATCGATCCTAGCATTCAGAATGAGGTGGTTCGTGAGCATGCCAATCGCCAGATGATCGTTGCGCTTAAAGATTTGGAACGGGATGTTGAGCGCCTCGACGGTACCCCAAGGCGCGCGGTCCAACTTAGTAATTTGATAAAGGCATTGGGCGCGGAGTTCGAATTTGCTCTAGTGGATAGAAATGCTTCAGAGCGGAAGTTTTTTAGTTTCGCGCTTAGTGAAGAGCCAACCAAAGAAATCGAGGAAGTTCTTCTCCTGGGTGTGCGATACGGCTATCTCTTTCAAAGTGTTATCGGGCGAAAAGAGGGAGCGGGTCGAGCCCCGCTCTACGTACTAAGTCGACGTCTCGCGCCGCTCTTCAATCTCGATCCGATGGGTTTCTCAGCGTACAAGTTCATGACAAACGAAAAGATCGCGTTTCTTATGGATCATCCAGGGGAGGCGAGGCTAGCGCTGCGGCGTAACCGTGGGCGTACCGACAATGGGCAGATACCAATGATCTTTGAGGGCGATGCGGACGATGACTGAACTTTCGTCTGCCGAGCTGCGTGCCATATTCGCACGCAAGCCCTTTGGGCTTTTAAGTTGCTTGAGTTTTGAAGAGAGAAGCATCACGGTCGCCACCGAACTCGCTGCATGCGGACTTAAGCGGTGGTTTTGCCTAGCTAACGAGGACATCGAAGCGGATGTGTCCGACATCCGCCAACGGGCCGTAAAGATCGCTGCTGATGCTGGGATACAAATCGAGTTCCTAACGGTGTCCAAGAGGGCGCCGCTCCTTCTCGCTGATGCGATGGTACAAATAAATCGTCTAATTTCTGAAGGTCAAGACCTGTGCTGGATCGCTGATGTTACGACCATGACGCATGAAATGGCTCTGGTTACGGTCGCAGCAGCGGAGGATTTAGTTAGAGCATGGCAGGATATCTCGTTTGTTTATAACGTCGCGGGAAGATACTTCGGTGACGACAAGCCAGAAGAGAGGTGGATCAGCCGAGGCATCTTGGAAGTCCGGTCCGTGGTTGGATACCCTGGGTCCTGGTCGCCCGGCGAACCTACGGTAATGGTTGCGCTCCCCGGCTTCGACCCGGAGCGGGTGCAGCGCATCATTGAGGACATCGAGCCGGAGCGGCTTCTAGTCGGGATCGCCCTTCCTGCGCCGGAGCGGCACACATGGAGCGCCGACAGGAATAGGGAGATTGCGGTAGAGCTTCTTGGAACCCGAGACGGCACTACATTCGAGTATCCTGCTCTCGATCCGATCGGCGCGGCGGACGCAATAATCAACATTGTGGGGAGTATCAATTGCAACGTTCTCCTGGCACCATTCAACAGCAAGATATCAACCGTTGCTTTGGGTCTGCTGGCGCGCGCGCGTCCGGAATGGCAGGTCTGCTACGCGCCGGCCTTGGTTTACAATATACGCTACGCAACTCCGTCAGATTGCTTCTTGACAATCACGCTACAGAACATGCGCACGCATATTCGTTCGGCGCTTAAGGCTGCCGCAACTCGTCAGGACGGATGATGAGTATGATAGGCATAGATCTCTTCGCGGGCGCCGGCGGCATGTCGCTCGGCGGCGAGATGGCTGGCGTCTCCACGAAGCTCGCGGTCGAACTACACCATGCTGCGTTCGCCACCTATCGTCACAATAATCCAAATTGTACAGTACTTCAGCTTGGCATGGAGCACCTAGAGAGTATCTCGGTTCCATTCTTGTCCGATAATCTCATCGTATTCGGAGGCCCTCCTTGCCAGGGATTCTCGACGTCAAACCAGCGCACTCGAACGGTAAATAATAAGAAGAATTGGTTGTTTCAAACGTTTGTCCGTTTTGTCAAACGGGTCTTACCGGCGTGGGTTATATTTGAGAATGTAAGAGGTATTCTTGAGACAGAGCGAGGTATTTTTGCACGTCAGATTAAAAAGGATCTAGAGGGGCTCGGATACCGTTGCGAGCATGGCGTCCTCAACGCTGCTGACTTTGGTGTCCCACAGGCACGTAGTAGATTCTTTCTCATTGGCAGGCTTGAGGCCCCGCCCCCTAAGCTGCCCGAGTCTGTGGGGCGAGAGCACGTGTCGGTAGAATGCGCTCTGCATGATTTGCCCCGGCTGAACAATGGCGCCGAGATTGATATCCTGCCCTACTATGAAGAAGCTCGAACCGCGTATGCAAAAGCCATGCGCGGCCGCCTAGCGGCGTGTTCGGGTCACCTGGTCTCGCGCAATTCAGATTATGTGGTCGAACGCTATCCATTCATTCCTCATGGGGGCAATTGGAGCGATATTCCAGAAAACAAAATGCGGAATTACAAAGATCGAACGCGTTGTCATACTGGTATATATCATCGTCTTGATCCGAATAAGCCGTCTGTTGTAATCGGCAACTTTCGAAAGAATATGCTTATTCATCCACACGAGCATCGTGGCCTGTCTGTCCGAGAGGCCGCGCGGCTTCAGTCATTTCCCGACAGCTTTGTATTCAAGGGCACAATAGGTCTTCAGCAGCAGCAGGTCGGAAACGCAGTTCCACCACTGCTAGCCAAGGCGGTATTTGATACCGTCGTGCAAGCGCACCGAAAGTCGATCGCCTAGATCGCTGCCGATATCGCGCGCTGCCAACCGCGGAATTGGACGGCTTTCGAACGACCGGCGCATCATCACTGGCATCGTCTGCATGCGCAAGAACGGCGCGCGCTTGCAGGACTGCCCTGCCTGCTACGGCCCGTCGACCACGATCTACAAGCACTACTATCGCTGGTCGGGCCGCGGCTCTGGTTTGGCATGCTGGTCGCCCTCGTCGAGGCGACGCTGAGTGCGTTGCAGTTGGGACCCGCCCCGAAACCTCGATTCTTTGGGGCCGTGATCGTCGCGTGGTGCGTGGGCAGTTGGACGCCTCGAAAAACCCCTGGCCGCGGCGCGGTCTGATCTGATTCGCTTCCGCTGTTGGTGACGGGGGCGAGGC
>JBHYEQ010000011.1:0-201831 GCA_051860065.1 Roseomonas sp. | reverse complement strand
GCGCTGAAAAGGCCCGACGACCCCGGCCTGCCGGCGCTGTTCGGGCTCTGCCGCCGCGTGCTGCGCGTCGCCGACCGCCGCCGCGCCGTGCCGCGCTGCCTGGTCCCGGTCGGATGAACAGCGCCCCGCTCACCGCTCCCCCTCTTTCGGATCGCGCCCCGCGCGATCCGCGAGCGCGAAGCGCGACCGCGCCCAACCCGTCAGTCGCCCCCGGCGCACCAGGCCATGGCGCGAAGGCAAGGGCCGCGGATGCGGCCCGCCCGCCGTTTGAGGGCGCACTAAATGGGCAAAGCCGTTGTGCTCTTCACCCGCTCCATCGCAAACCGCGACGTCACCTTCCGCAGGCTCGGCACATCCGCCGTCAGCCGGCGGTAGAAGGTGTCGAAGGCCGCCATGTCGGGCACCACCACGCGCAGCAGGTAGTCCACGTCGCCGCCCAGCCGCCAGCATTCCACGATCTCGGGCCGCCCGGCCACGGTCGCGGCGAAGCGCTCGATCCAGGCCGCGGAATGGTCGCCGGTCTCGATCGCCACGAAGACCGAGACGCCAAGCCCGACCTTCTCCGGGTCCAGCAGCACGACGCGCCCGGTGATGACGCCCTCCTGCTCCATCTTGCGGATGCGCTTCCAGCAGGGGGTGGGGGTCAGCCCGACCTCCTTGGCGATATCCGCCAGGGACAGCGCGGCGTCCTTCTGGATCAGGCGCAGGATCGCGCGGTCGGTGTGGTCGGGCTCGAATTTGCGGCTCACGGGCTGGGCTTTCGCTGGATTCTCCAGGGCAATGGTACATTTTTCTTTTTCACGCAAGAATTCCCGCCGCGACGAGAAACACATTCTCTTTTCCTGCTGATCGCCCCGTCCGGACGCCCCGCCGGGCCCCGCGCCACCGCGGCGCTGCCCGCCGCACGGCCCGCCGCGCGGTGCCTGGGCGATGCGCCGCACGCCTTTGCGCCGCCGCGGCACGGGTGGCATAAGCCCCGCATCGTGCGGCTCCTGTACCACCTCCCCCTCTCGCCCTTCTCGCGCAAGGTGCGCCTCGCCCTCGGCGAGAAGCGCATTCCCTTCGACACGCGCATCGAACGCGTGTGGGACCGGCGCGACGATTTCCTCGGCATGAACCCCGCCTGCACCGTCCCCGTGCTGCAGGAGGAGAACGGCCTGACCATCGCCGATTCCACCGCGATCTGCGAATACCTGGACGAAGCCTACCCGGACATGCCGCTGCTCGGCCGCACCCTGGCGGAGCGTGTGGAAGTCCGTCGTCTGGTGGCATGGTTCGACGGCAAGTTCCACGCCGAGGTCGGCATGAACCTGCTCTACGAAAAGCAGATGAAGCGCCTGATGGGCCGCGGCAACCCGGATGCCGCCGCGATCCGCGCCGGCTACGCCAACCTGCGCCCGCACCTGGAATACATCGGCTGGCTGGCGGAGACGCGCCCCTGGCTGGCCGGCCCGATGCTCACGCTGGCCGACCTGGCGGCGGCCGCGCATCTCTCGGCGCTGGACTTCATCGGCGACATCGACTGGTCGGCAAATGAGGCGGCGAAGGACTGGTACGCGCGCATCAAGTCGCGCCCGTCCTTCCGCCCCCTGCTGGGCGACCGCGTCAGCGGCCTGACGCCGCCCGACCACTATGCCAACCCGGATTTCTGAGCGGGCATCCGCACGGCGTCGGCACCGGCCCGCTCCCCCGCCCGGCCGCCCATCAAGGATACGCTCGTGAGTGGCCGGATGGGGGAGCGGGCCGGTGCGGCGCCCCATGAAAGGCGCGCTACCGCCGCGCCGGACCGGCCTCGATCAGGGCCATGTTCTGCGCCGCCAGGTCGGCGGCGGAACTGTCCGGGGCGGTTTCGATCACGCGTTCCCAATCCGCCCGCGCCCCCGCGGCATCGCCCTGGATCTGGCGGATGATGCCGCGTTCCAGCAGCGCCTCGACATTCTCGGGATCGAGCTGCAGCGCCTGCGCCACGCTCTCCGCCGCCGGGCCGATGCGGTCCAGCCGCCGCAGGGCTGAGGCCCGCAGGACCCAGGGCTCGACCGCACTCGGGTCGCCCACCACCGCGCGTTCGAGGTCCACCAGCGCCTCCGCCGGCCGGTCGAGCGCCAGGGACGCCATGGCGCGTTCGCTCAGCACCACGGGTGCATCGGGGGTCAGCGCCAACGCCAGGGTCAGCGCGGCATGGGCGCGCAGCGGGCGGCCGGCGGCGATCCAGGCCTCGCCCGCCTGGCCGAACACCGCCGCGCGCGCGGTGATGCCGGCCTGGCTGCGGGCGGCGATGCGTTCCAGCGCCTCGGCCGCGCGTTCGGCCTCGCCCAGGGTCAGCGCGGCCAGGGCGGCACAATGCGCGGCGCCCTCGCCGCCGCCTTCCATGCCCCAGGACTCCGCCAGGCTGCGCGCACCTTCCGGGTCGTCCTCCAGCATGTCCAGGCAGCGTTCGTATTCCGGCGCATCGGTCAGGCGGGGCGGTTCGGGCGGCGTGGGCAGCATGTCATCTGTGCCGCCACCGCCCAGCCACCACCACGCGGCGCCGCCGGCGGCGAGCACCAGCACCGCGGCGGCGGCCAGCAGAAGGCGGAAGGGCGACATGGCGCCAATCTACCCGCCGCCCCGCCCGCGTGCCAGGGCGGCAGCGCGACGCGGGGCGCCCCGCAACGGGCCAGGGCGCGGGGCCGCGCGCGCGGGCCGCGCCGGGCGGCAGGTCACCGGCCAGCGACGCGGGATGCGGTTCCCGGCTGCCCGCGCGGGACGCCACGCCCGCAGGACAGGGAGGACGCGATGCTGCTGGTGATGGGCCTCGGATACGCCGGAGCCGCGGCGGCCCGCCTGGCCGCCATGCGCGGCCACGCTGTCTGCGGCACCATGCGCGACCCCACGCGAGCGCCGGCGCCGCCTGGCGTCGCGGCGGTGGCCTTCGACGCCGCCGGCCCCGCCATCGCTCAGGCGCGCCACCTGCTGGTGACCGCCGCACCTGATGCCGGCGGCGACCCGGTCCTTGCCGCCCATGCCAGCGCGATCGATACAGCACTGGCCGCCGGCACGCTGCGCTGGGTCGGCTACCTGTCCACCACCGGCGTCTATGGCGACCGCGGCGGCGCCGAGGTGCATGAGGCGACGCCGCCTGCCCCCGGCCAGGACCGCTCGCGCCGCCGCCTCGCCGCCGAGGAATCGTGGCGCGCGCTGGTCGGCGGCCGCGCGGCGCTCGACATCTTCCGCGCGGGTGGCATCTACGGCCCCGGGCGGTCGCCCTTCGACGACCTGCGCGCCGGCACGGCGCGGCGGGTGGTGAAGCCGGGCCACGCCTTCTCGCGCATCCATCGCGACGACATCGCGCTGGCCGTGGTCGCGGCCATGGCGCAGGACGCAGCGCCGCGCGACCGCATCCTGCACCTGGTCGATGACGAGGCGGCCGAGAGCGCTATCGTGACCGAGCACGCCGCGCGCTTGCTGGGTGTGGAACCGCCGCCTGCGCTGACTTTCGAGGACGCCCGCGCGCGCATGTCGCCGATGGCGCTGTCCTTCTGGGCGGAGAACCGCCGCGTGGCGAATGCCGCGACCAAGGCGGCGCTCGGCATCGCCTGGCAGTATCCGACCTATCGCGAGGGCCTAGCCGCCATCCTGGAGCAGGAGCGGCGCGAGGGTCTCCCCCAGGAGCGCGAGGTCGGCCGGCCGTGACAGCCGGTGGTCGCCATCCTTCACCAGCGCCACGCGCACATCGCCGCCGGTGATGGCGTCGGCGATCCGCAGCGCGTGGCGCCAGGGCACGTCGGGGTCGTCCATCCCCTGCAGGATCCGCACCGGCACATCCAGCGCGACCGGGCCGCGCAGCAGCAGGTTGTTACGGCCATCCTCGATCAGCGTGCGGGTGATGGGGTAGGGCGCGCCGTACTCGCTCGGGCGGTGCCATACCCCGTCGCGCTCGATGGTGGCGCGCACGTCGGGCGGGAACTCGGCCCACATCAGATCCTCGGTGAAGTCGGGCGCGGGGGCGATGCCGACCAGCGCATGCGGCGCGCGCTTCGCGGCCAGCAGCAGCGCGATCCAACCGCCCATCGACGACCCCACCAGCACCTGCGGCCCGGGTGCCAGGGCATCGATCACGCAGGCGGCGTCGGCCGCCCAGCGGCCGATGGTGCCATCGACGAAGCGGCCACCGGATTCGCCATGGCCCGAATAGTCGAAGCGCAGGAAGGGCGTGCCGCGCGCTTCGCACCAGCCGGCGAGGAACTCCGCCTTGCTGCCGGCCATGTCGGAGTTGAAGCCGCCGAGGAACACCACCCCCACGCCCTGCCTGGCGCCTTGCCCCGCGCCGTGTCCGGCGCCTGTCTCCACGCCGCGCGCGGCGCCTTGTGCCACACCGCGCCCGGCGCCTTGTCCCACGCCGCGTCCGGCGATGCGCCGCCACGCAAGGCGCACCCCGTCGCCGCGGTCGAGGCTGCCGCGTTCCTCCTTCACGGCCGCGGCAGCCCGCGCTTCGTCAGCGAGGCGAACAGCGCCCCCGTGCCGAAGGTCCAGGGCGGGCATTCATCGGTGCGCTCCACCTGGTTCACCAGCGCGCCCAGGCGCGGCGAGGCAATGCGCACCACGTCGCCCGGCTGGTGCGTGAAGCCCATGCCGGGCGCGCCGCGATCCTTCGAGGGTGAAAAAGGCGTGCCGAGATACAGCACCGCGCCATCCGCATATTGGTGGTGCGCGCCGATCATCTGCGCCACCAGCGCCGCCGGATCGCGGCTGATCGACCCGATCGCGCCGGTCTCCTCCAGGCTGAAGCCGTCGGTCCCGTTGATGGTCAGGGTGATGTCGGCGCGGCGGATGTCCTCCAGCGTGAAGCCCTCGTCGAACAGCCGGATCATCGGCCCCAGCGCGGCCGAGGCGTTGTTGTCCTTGGCGCGGCCCAGCAGCAGCGCGGAGCGTCCCTCGACATCGCGCAGGTTCACGTCGTTGCCCAGCGTGGCGCCCTGGATGCGGCCGCGGGAATTCACCACCATCACCGCCTCGGGCTCCGGGTTCGACCAGGCCGAGATGGGGTGCACGCCGACCTTCGATCCCAGCCCGACCGCGGCCATGGGCGGGCATTTCGTGAAGATCTCGGCATCCGGGCCGATGCCGACTTCCAGGTACTGGCTCCACCAGCCTTTCTCGACCAGCGCGGCCTTGACCTTCATGGCCTCGGCGCTGCCGGGCACGAGGTTCGCGAGGTCGTCGCCGATGATGGCGCGGACCTCCCCGCGCACCGCCTCGGCGCGGGAGGCGTCGCCACGGCAGCGTTCCTCGATGACGCGTTCCAGCATGGAGCGCACATAGGTCACGCCGGCCGCCTTCACCGCCTGCAGATCGATCGGCGCCAGCAGGAAGGGCTTGACGGGGTCGCGCGCGTCATGCGCGGAATTGGCCAGCAGCGCATCGAGGTCGAGCGCGATCGGCGCGCCATGGTGGCGGATGCAGGCGGCGGGCGTCTCGCGTTCCATCCAGCGCGCCATCGTGCCGAAGGCGGGGGTCATGTCGAAGGCGGCGCCGCCGATGATGCCGATGATGCTGGGCCCGTCCGGCGTCATCATGCGCGCGGCGAAGGCGCCGGCGGCGAAATCCGTCGGCAGGCAGCTGCGGTCGATCCGCATGGCGATGCTCCCTTGGCTTTTCTCGGCACAGGCTGGCCGCACGACGCGGCGCTGCCAAGGGGGCACCTGTCGCCTGGCGCCTACGCTCGGATCGTGCGTCGGCACGATCCGGGAGCGCACGGCGCGACCGCGCCCAGACCATCAGCCGCCCCCGGTGAGCCAGTGCATGGCGCGAAGGCAAGCCGGCGCATGCCGGCGCCCGCTGATTGAGGGCGAACGAAGACTCCGGCGCCCGCCGATCGAGGACGAAGAAACCTCTCAACTTCCTTCCAGCAGCGGCTTCCACCGTGCGATCTCGCTGCGCCAGAAGGCCTGGGCGCCCGCGGGCGTCGTGCGTTCGCCCGCCGCCGGGCGGCTGCCCAGTTCCACCATGCGCCGCGTGACCGCCTGGTCGGCCAGTGTCGCCAGCAGCGCGCGGTTCAGCCGGTCGATCACCGGGCGCGGCGTGCCGGCCGGCGCGAACAGCATGTTCCAGCCGGACATGCTCATGGCCGGCAGGCCGGCCTCCGCCGTGGTCGGCACGTCCGGCAGGGCCGAGGTGCGTTCGGGCGTGGTGATGGCGTAGCCCCTGATGGAGCCGTTGCGGATCTGCTCGGCGTTGTTGGTGGTCTGGTCGCAGCCCATGTCGAGCGTGCCCGACAGCAGGTCGTTCATCGCCGGCCCATTGCCGCGATAGGGCACGATGGTGACCGGCGTGCCGATCGCCGAGATCAGCAGCAGGCTGCACAAATGGCTGGTCGAGCCCACGCCGGCATTGCCGAGGTTGAGGCGCATCCCTTCGCGCCGGACCACGGCCACCAGCTCCGTCAGCGACGTGGCGGGGAAGTCGCGGCGCGCGATGATCGACATCGGCACCTCGTTCACCATGCCGATCGCTTCCAGCGCCAGCGGGTCGAAGGGCAGGCCGCGCACCAGCGTCGGGATGGTGGCCTGCGCCAGGGATCCGAACAGGATGGTGTGGCCGTCCGGCCGCGCCTGCGCGACACGCCCCTGGCCGATCGACCCGCCGGCGCCCGAGGCGTTCTCGACCACCAAGGGCTGGCCGAGGTCGGCGGCGAGGGCGGGCGCGATCAGCCGCGCCACGATGTCGGCCGGCCCGCCAGGCGCGAAACCGACCACCAGGGAGACCGGGCGGCTTGGGAAGGCCGGCTGCGCCACCGCGCCGGCGGCCACGCCTGCAGCGAGGACCAGCGCGCAGAGGCTGCGGCGAAGGATCATGGACATGCAGGGACCTCCCGGATCGGCGCCGGCAGGTTCGCAGCATCGGCGCGCCGCGCAAGGCCCCCTGGCACGCCTCAGCAGGTGGCGAGCAGGCTGCGGCGGACCGGCGGGACGCTGCGGACCGCCCGAGGCAAGCCGCGCGCCCGGCGCCAGGCGGCATGCGCGGCGGCAATGGCGGCCGCCAGCGCGGCGGGGTCCTGCGCCTGCGCGGCGGCCAGCGTCGCGGCATCGGGCGCGCCGCTGTCCTCGACGCCCAGCTGGTGCTGCAGGTCGGCCAGCGCCTGCGTCGTCCCGGCTTCCACCGCGTAGGCGAAGAGCGCGAGGTCCGGCCCCGGTGGCAGCCGTGCGGCCCCGAGCGGCCCCCAGACCATGCCGCGCAGGATGCGCGCCGCACCGTCGCGCGGCAGCGCCCGCAGCGCCGGCACATCCGCCGGCCCGCCGATCCAGACCGACAGCAGCCCGAGACCGATGCCATGCGCCGCCGGCCCATCGACCAACGGATCATGCGGCGTGAAGCCGCCGCGCGCGGCCATGACGGCATCGGCGCAGGCTGCGAAGCGATCATGCGAGGTGGCCATGCCGCCACCCTGCCGGAACAGCCGTTAAGGAAGCCTTGCGCCGGTCACGCCGGCAGGCCGGGCTTCCATGGGTAGCCGCCGCGCGCCTTGCCGTAGCCATAGCCGAACAGCGCGCGCAGGAAGTCCTGGCCGAAGGGCTCGGTTTCCTGGGCGGTGAAGTCGTCCTCGATATAGGCCAGGCGGAAGCCGATGCCGTGCTGGCGCGCGGTGGCCTGGATGCGGAACACGTCGTTCACGCCGGCCGCGCTGATGAGCGTGGAGATGGCGCGCGAGGCGATCGGGAAGACGCGCCGGCGCACCGGCCCGCCGCTGAGTGCGAGGCGCCCGTTGCGCACGACATAGGCGGTGACGGCGGGCGGCGTCAGGCCCTGGCGGATGCGCTCCGCGCGGCTGTCGCCGAGCGCGGGCGGATAGAGATACGCCTGCGCGAAGGTGCCGCCATCGACATGCATCTCCTGGTAGGGCACGCCATCCACCGTCACGTCGATCATCACCGGCGGGAACACGCCCGGCACGGCGGCGGAGGCCAGCAGCACCTGGCGCGAGAGCGCGAGCGCGCGCGGATGCCCGCTGGCGGCGATGGCACCCAGGTTCCACGCCACCGGCCGCTGCGCATCGAGGTTGGTGGTGGCGACCACGAGCTGCCGGCCGCGCGCATAGCCCTGCGCGACCTCGGCCATCAGGGATTCGTCGTAGAAGCGCGCGATGGTGCGGCCCAGCGGCGCGCTGTCGGCCAGCGCGTCATCGGTCAGCGCCGCCAGCAACCCGCGTTCGTCCAGCACGTCGGCGGCGGTGATCTCGGTATAGGCGGCGCGCAGCTGGGCGTCGCGATGCGGCCCCGCGAAGACCAACGGCGCGGTCAGCGCGCCGGTGCTGATGCCGGTCACCAGGTTGAAGGACGGGCGCGTGCCGGCCTCGGTCCAGCCGCAGGCCAGGCCGGCGCCGAAGGCCCCGTTCTCGCCGCCTCCGGAGAAGGCGATGATGTGGCCATCGGGCAGCCGGTCGCGCGGGCCGAGGCCGAAGGCGGCGCGCTGGCGGCGGCCGGCCTGGTTGAATTCCTCGACGATGCGCGGGATGTCGGTGGGGTCGGTGACGCAGAAGCGTTCGTTCGGCAAGCCCAGCACCTGGGCGTTGCGGATGCGTTCGGTCGGCACCGGGTCGGCGCGCTCGGGCAGGGCGCAGCCGGCGAGCAGCCCCGCGCCGCCCAGCAGCGCGGCGCGCCGTGCCGTCAAGGGCGGGGCGGGCTTCATGGCAGCGCGGATATGGGGCGCGGATGGCCGACGCAAAGGCGCGTCACGGCGGCTGCTTCGCCCAATCGTAGCCGCGCCGGGCGCGTTCGAAGCCGAAGTCGAACAGCGCGCGCATGTAGGCCTGTTCGAAGGGCTCGGTGTAGGTCGCGGTGAAGTCGCGCGGGATGAAGGCCAGGTTGTAGTCGATCCCGTCGCGCTGCGTGGTGTTCCAGATGCGGACCACGTCATTGTAGCCGGACGACGCGATCATGGTGGAGATCGCGCGCCCGGCGATCGACATGGCGCGCCGGTCCACCGCCGCCCATTGCGCGTCGAGCCGGCCGTTGCGGATGATCCAGGCGCTGGCCGGCACCACCGGCTGATGGCGGCGCAGCCTTTCGCGACGGCGTTCGGTGACCTGGCGCGGATAGAGGAAGACCTGGCTGAACGCCCCGCCATCGACGTGCATCTCCTGGTGCGTGACGCCGTTGACCGACACGTCGAACATCACCGGCGGGAAGGCGCCCGGGATGGCGGCGGAGGCCAGCAGGATGCGCCGCACCAGGTCCAGTGCGCGCGGGTGACCGCTGGCCGCGATGGCGCCGACATTCCAGATGACGGGCAGCTGCGCATCGAGGTTGGTGGAGCCAATCAGCAGCAGCCGCCCGGCCTCGTGCCCGCGCCCGATGGCGGCCAGCATGCGTTCGTCGAGGTGGCGGGAGATGGTGCGGAACAGCGGCGCCGAATCGGCCAGCGCGTCGTTGAAGATCGCCGCCAGCAACCCGCGGGACCGCAGCACGTCGTCCGGCGTGATGTCGGTATAGACGCTGCGCAGCGGGCCATCCCAGTCCGGCCCCAGGAAGGCGAAGGGCGCGGTCAGCGCGCCGGTGGACACGCCGGTCACCAGCTCGAATTCCGGGCGCGTGCCCTGTGCGGTCCAGCCGCACAGGAGCCCTGCACCGAAGGCGCCGTCCTCGCCGCCGCCGGACACGCCGAGCAGATGGAAGCGCGGGAGCTGCGAGGGGTGGGTCAGCCCCAGGTGGCGCATGCGGCGGCGGCCGGCCTCGCGGAAGGCGGCGTCGATGGCATGCAGGTCCTGCGGCAGCACGAAGCGTTCATCCGGCACGCCGAGCACCGTGACGCCCGCGGTGACGGCGGATGGCACGGGCGGGCCGCGCTCGGGCAGGGCGCAGCCGGACAGCAGGGCGGTGCCGCCGGCCAGCAGGGCGCGTCGGCACGGCGCCGGCATCACAGCGGCGGGCGCTTCGCCCATTCGAAGCCGCGCCGTCCGCGTTCGAAGCCGTATTGGAACAGCGCGCGCATGTAGGCCTGGTCGAAGGGGGCCGGCAGCTCCTGGTCGAAATCGGCGCCGATGAAGGCCAGGTTGAAATCGACGCCGTCGCGCTGCGTGGCGCTGTAGATGCGCAGCACGTCGTTGTAGCCGCTGGCCGCGATCATGGTGGAGATGGCGCGCCCGGCGATGCCCAGCGTGCGGCGTTCCACATTCGCCCATTCGGGATCGAGCCGTGCATTGCGGATGACGAAGGCCTGCACGTCCTGCGCGGCGGTGCCGCGGCGCAGGCGGTCGCGCCGCGCCGTGCCGACCGAGGCCGGATACAGGAAGGCCTGCGCGAAGGCGCCGCCATCGACATGCATCTCCTGCTTCGCCTCGCCATCCACCATCACGTCCAGCATGACCGGCGCGAAGGCGCCCGGAATCGAGGCCGAGGCCAGCAGCACCCGCCGCACCAGGTCGAGCGCGCGCGGATGCCCGCTGGCGGCGATGGCGCCGATGTTCCAGATCACCGGCACCTGGGCATCGAGATGCGTGGTGCCGATCAGCAGCAGGCGCCCGCCTTCGTAGGCCCGGGCGATGGCGGCCAGCATCGGTTCGTCGAGGTAGCGCGAGATGGTGCGGAACAGCGGCGCCGTATCGGCCAGCGAATCATGGAAGACGGCACGGATCAGCCCGCGGGATTCGGCGATGTCGGCCAAGGTGAGGTCGGTATAGACCGCGCGCAGCTGCGGGTCGTAGGCCGGGCCGAGGAAGGCGAAGGGCGCGGTCAGCGCGCCGGTGGAAACGCCCGTCACCAGGTTGAATTCCGGTCGCGTGCCGCGTTCGGACCAGCCGCAGAGCAGGCCGGCACCGAAGGCCCCGTTCTCCCCGCCGCCGGACACTGACAGCAGGCGGATCGGCGGGAAGGGTGCGTTCGGGCGCAGCGCGAGGCGGCGCCGCAGGCGCCCGGCCGCGGCGTGGAACTCGGCCTCGATGGCGCGCTGGCCTTCCGGGCTGGTGACGAAGAAGCGTTCGTTGGGCACGCCCAGCACCTGCGCGGCCGCCACCCGGTTGCGCGGCACCGCGGGCTCGCGGACCGGCAGGGAGCAACTCGGCAGGCCAACGAGGGAGGCGGCACCCGCGGCCAGCAGGGCGCGACGCTGCGGAGGGGTTGCGGGCATGGGTGGTGGTCCTCGATCGGCGGTCGGCGCGGCCAGGATAACAGGGCCGTGCACCGGAAGCTGCTGTTTGCAGGAATTACGCGCAACCGTCACTCTGCCCGCAAAGCCAATCCGGAGGACAACGCCATGATCACCCGTCGCACCGCGCTCGGCGCGCTTGCCGGCACGCTTGCCTTGCCGCGCCTGGCCCAGGCCGCCTGGCCGGGGGACCGGCCGATCGAGGTGGTGGTGCCCTATCCGCCCGGCGGCGGCGTGGACACCATGGCGCGCATGGTGCTGCCGGTGGTGCAGGCCCGACTGTCCGGCGCGCGCTTCGTGGTGGTGAACCGCGCCGGCGCGGGCGGGCAGCTCGGCTGGGAGCAGGTCTTCGCCGCGGCACCGGATGGCTACACGCTGGCGGCGACCTCGGTGCCCGCGATGGTGACCTATCCGATGGAGCGCACGGTGCGCTACCGGCCCATGGAATTCACCTTCATCGCGAATGTGGTGGACGATCCGGGCGGGCTGTTCGTGCGCGCCGATTCACCGCTCCGCACGCTGGCCGACCTGGTGACGGCGGCCAAGGCGCGGCCGGGGCAGCTCAGCTATGGCAGCACGGGCATCGGTTCGGACGACCACCTGCTCGTCATCGCGCTGGAGGACCTGGCCGGCATGCCGGCGATGACGCATGTGCCCTTCAACGGCATGGCGCCGCTGTCCACCGCGCTGGCCGGCGGGCATATCGATGTCGGCGCCTTCAACATGAGCGAGAGCCTCGCACTGCTGCAGGCCGGGCGGATCCGATCGCTCGGCCAGGCGGCGGCCACGCGCTGGTCCGGCACGCCGGAGGTGCCGACCTTCAAGGAACAGGGCCAGGACCTCATCAGCGGGGCGACGCGCGGGATCGTGGCACCGCCTGGATTGCCGGCGGACATCCGCGAGCGGCTCGAAGGTGCCTTCCGCGCCGCCCTGGCCGATACCGACTTCACGCGGGAGGCGCAGCGCGTGGGCCTGCCGCTGGCGCCGCGCATCGGCGCTGATTTCCGCAACGATATCGCCGCGCTGGAGACCCAGCTGCGCGGCCTGTGGCAGCGTCGGCCGTGGAAGGAATCGTGACCACGGAGATCCGCGTCGACGCGGCCGCGCTGCATGACATGCTGCGCGCCGTCGTCGCCGCCACCGGCAGCGCGCCGGCCGAGGCCGAGCACGTCGCGGCGCACCTGCTGGAGGCCAACCTGCAAGGCCATGACAGCCACGGCATCATGCTGCTGCCGCGCTACGTGGAGCATGTGCGCGACGGCAAGTTGCACCCCAACGTCACGCCGGAGGTGATCCGCCAGGACCCATCCCTCGCGCTGTTCGACGGGCGGATGGGCTACGGCCAGCAGGTCGGGCGGGCCTGCATGGACTGGGCGATCGGCGCGGCGCGCGAGCATGGCCATGCGGTGATGGGTCTGCGGAACGTGCACCACATCGGGCGCGTCGGCACCTATGGCGAGCAGGCGGCGGCGGCGGGGATGATCTCCGTGCATTTCGTCAATGGCGTGTCGGGGGCGCCCGCGGTCGCGCCCTTCGGCGGGTCGGATGGGCGGCTGTCGACCAACCCGGTCTGCGTGACGATCCCGCCGGCCACGCCGGGCGGGCAGCCGCTGGTGCTGGATTTCGCGACCTCGGCCATTGCGCTCGGCAAGTGCCGCGTCGCGTTCAATGCCGGGCGGCCGGTGCCGGAGGGCGCGCTGGTCGATGCGAGGGGCCAGCCGACAACGGACCCTGGCGTGCTGTATCGGGACAATCCGCGCGGCGCGCTGCTGTCGTTCGGCGCGCATAAGGGCTACGGGCTGGCGCTGGTCTGCGAAATCCTGGCCGGCGCGCTGCTCGGCGGGGCGACCGCGTGGCGGCCGGAATTGCGCGACCGCGGCATCGTCAATTCCTGGCTGGCCTTCGTGCTTGACCCGGCGCGCTTCGGCGATATCGAGGCCTTCCGCAGCGAATTGGCGGCGGTGATCGCGGATGTGAAGGCCTCCCCGCCCGCCGACCCGGAAAGCCCGGTGCTGGTGGCCGGCGAGAAGGAACGAATCACCAAGGCCAGGCGCTTGGCCGAAGGCATCCCGGTCGATCCGACCACCTGGGGCAACCTGGTGCGCGCGGCGCAGTCGCTGGGCATCAACGACGTGCCGGCGGTGCGCTGACGGTCAGAACGACCCGATCAGGCTGCCGAGCACGATCACCACGACCAGCGCCAGCAGCGCACTGACGATCGTGGTCATGACGATGTCGAGGTAGCTGTCGCGGTGGTTCGACCCACACACCGCGAACAGTGTCACGACCGCGCCATTGTGCGGCAGCGCATCCAGCGTGCCGGCGCTGATGACGGCGACGCGGTGCATCAGCCCGGGGTCGAGCCCGATCTGCCCCGCCAGCGCCATGTAGGTCGGCCCCAGCGCATCGAGCGCGATGGTCAAGCCGCCCGAGGCCGAGCCCGTCAGCGCCGCCAGGATGGTCACCGCCGAGGCGAGCGACACCAGCGGCCCGCCGCCGATGCCCAGCACCCAGTCGCGCACGACCTCGAAGGCCGGCATGGCCGCGACCACGGCGCCGAAGCCGACCAGCGAGGCGACCGAGAAGATCGGCAGCACGGATGCGTTCGCGCCGGCATCCATGGTGGCGCGCAGCGATGGCAGGCGCCAGCCGCTGATCGCGAGCAGCACCAGGATGGCGACGAACAGCGCCACCGCCACCGACCAAACGCCCGCCACGGCGCCGAGCGTGGTGCCGCCCCAACGCGGTTCGGCCAGGAAGCCGGCATCCATGTTGGGCAGCACGATCAGCGACATGACCAGGTTCACCGCGACCACCACCACCAGCGGCAGCGCGGCGAGCACCACGGGCAATTCCGTCGTGGTCGCCTCGCTGCGATGGATTTCGGCCGGGTCGAATTCCCGCGCGACGGACGCGCGTTCGCGAATGATCGGGTCGTCCGCGACGGCATCGACCGAGGGCGCCGTGCCATCCCCGAAGCCCTCCCCGGCGGCGCGCGCGCGCGCTTCGGCCCGCTGCATCCACCACAGCCCGAAGCCGAGCATGATGGCCGAGGCGATGATGCCAAGCCCCGGGGCCGCGAAGGCCGTCGTGCCGAAGAAGGGCATCGGGATGGCGTTGGGAATCGCCGGCGTGCCCGGCATGGCGGACATGGTGAAGGTGAAGGCGCCGACGGCGATGGCGCCGGGCATGAGGCGGCGCGGGATGCCGGCCTCGCGGAACAGCGCGGTGGCCATGGGCGCGAGGACGAAGATCGCGACGAACAGCGACACGCCGCCATAGGTGACCGCGGCACCCGCCAGCGCCACCGACAGGATGGCGCGCTTCGGGCCGAGCGTATGCGTCATCCAGCGCGCGATGGTGCCGACCGCGCCGGTATCCTCCATGAGCTTGCCGAACAGCGCGCCGAGCAGGAACAGCGGGAAGAACTGCGCGACGAAGCGCGCGGCGCTGTTCATGAAGGTCTCGGTCCAATGCGCCAGCAGCGGCTCGCCGGCGAAGGCGGCCGCGATCAACGCGGCGGCGGGGGCCAGCAGCAGTACCGACCAGCCGCGATAGGCCAGCGCGACAAGGACCGCGAGGCCGACCAGGATGCCGATCAGGCCCATGGCGTCACGCCTTCTCCAGCAGGTATTCGATGGGCAACGTCGATCGCTTGCCGAGCGCGTCGCGATGCTGCGCCAGGAAGGCTTCCGCCGCGCGGCGGCCCTCGTCGCGCAGCATGGTGAGGAAGTCCCATTCGGCATTCAGCTTCGACGAGGCGCCGAGTTCCGCCAGCATCGCGGACTGCACCAGGTGCACGCGCATGCGCGCCCAATGCGCCGTCTTCTCGTTGCCGGGATCGGCGACGGAACGCAGCAGCGCCATCATCTGCAGTTCCTTCAGCAGCACGGCGTTGAAGGCGACCTCGTTCAGGCGGTTGAGGATGTCGCGCGCGGTCTTGGGCGTGCCGGGCCGCTGCACCGGATTGATGCCGATGATGATGGTGTCGTCCGAGACGCATTCGTCGATCAGCGGCGTCATGGTCGGGTTGCCGGAATAGCCGCCATCCCAATAGGCCTGGCCGTCGATCTCGACCGCCTGGAACATCATCGGCAGGCAGGCCGAGGCCATCAGCGCGGCCGGCGAGACATCATGGTTGCGGAACACGCGCGGGCGGCCCGTGTGGACGTTGGTCGCGGTGATGAACAGCTTGACCGGCGATTGCGCCAGGCGGTCGAAGTCGATGACATCGGCCAGCACCGCCGCGAGCGGGTTGGGCATGCCGAAATCGAGGTCGTAGGGCGAGAAGACGCGGGTGGCGATGTCCATCGCCAGGTAGGCCGGCGAAGTGTCGAGCGTCCAGCGGCCGAGCAGCACATCGAGCGGCCCGCGCCGCAGCGGGCTGAGCGCCGCGGCGTCCGACACCTTCTTCCAGAACCGCGCCAGCGCGTCGCGCGCGCCGTCCGCGCCACCCGCCAGCAGGCCATGCGCCAGCACGGCGGCATTCATCGCGCCGGCCGAGGTGCCGGAGGCGGCCTCGATCTCGATCCAGTCTTCCTCGAGCAGCCGGTCGAGCACGCCCCAGGTGAAGGCGCCGTGGCTGCCGCCGCCCTGCAGCGCGAGGTCGATCAGCAGCGTGTCGCGGCCCCCGGCGGGGCGGGCGGGCTTCCTGGCCATGTCGTCGCGTCTCCGTGGCGGCTGCGCGCCGGTTGATTTGTGCGCTGCACAAAACCGGCCGGACACTACCCCGCTTCATCGCCGCGAGGGAAGCGCGCGGGCCATCGGGGACGACGCGCACAGCACGGGCATGCGCGGCATACGCGAAATCGCTTCCTGTCGGCGGGGCGGTCCGCCACGCTGTCGCGACGCGGGAGGGTATCGGCATGACGCGCAAGACGGTCTGGCGATCCGGCGCCGTGGTCCTGGCGGGGCTGCTGGCGGTGCTGCCCGATGCGGCGCGCGCGCAAAGCAGCGATGCCGCCACCATCGCCGAACTGCGCCGGCAGCTGGATGAGATGCGGCGGCGGCTCGAACAGCTTGAAGCGCGCAGCGCGCCGGCCCCGGCTGCCCGCCGGACGCGCCCGCCGGCGGCCGTGGTGGCGGCACCCCCTGCACGTCGCGGCACCGCAGAGGCCGATGCCCAGGCCGCCGCCGCCGATGCGCGTGCCGCCGCGGCCGAGGCCCGCGCCGCGCAGGCGGCGGTGGCCGCGGCACCCTCGCCCTTCACGCCGAATGTCGTCGGGCTGGCGCCGCCGGCCGCGCAGGGCGACCAGACCGCAAGCGGCGACGCGCTGCGGTCGGACCTGCCGGGCATCGCCTTCCGCGTGCCGGGCACGGAGACGCAGGTTCGGCTCTATGGCTTCGCGAAGCTGACCAGCTGGTACGATTTCGGCGGCCGCAACCAGACCGACGCGCCGCCGCCGCAGACCATCCCGCTGACCGGCAGCCCGGCCGACCAGCAGGGCGGCGATTTCGGCATGACCGCGCGGTTCAGCCGCTTCGGCCTGGACACGCGCACGCTGACCAACTGGGGCACGCTGGAGACGCGGCTGGAAGGCGATTTCGGCGGCGGTGCGGCCACCTCGACCAATGCGGTGTTCCGGCTGCGCCAGGCCTGGGCGGAACTGGGCGATGACAGCCTGCGCGTGCTGATCGGCCAGGCCAACAGCCTGTGGAACGAGGGCGTCTTCGAGACCCTGATCGACGCCACCAACCTCAACCAGTCCTTCATCCGCCAGGCGCAGGTCCGGGTGACCTTCGGGCCGCCGCGCGGGAACGGTGTGATGGGGATGATCTCGGTCGAGGCGCCGGAGACGTCCTATACCTCCGCCGCCGGGGCCTTCACGCCGGGCGCCAGCCTGGATGGCGGCGCCAGCCCGGCCTTCAACGCCGCGCCGGATCTGCTGGCGCGCGTGTCGTGGCGGCATGACGGCGCCGAGGTGATGGGCCGCGCGCTGCTGCGGCAGTTGGAACTGCGCACCGACGGCACGGCGGCGGCGGGTGTCGCGCCGGTCTCGGATACCGCGCTGGGCTGGGGTGTCTCGGGCCTGGTGCGGCTGCCGATGCGCTGGCTGTCCGATGCCTTCGGGCCGGACGAGATCACCGGCGTGGCCTTCTATGGCGAGGGCATCGGGCGGTATTTCGCCGGGCAGAATTCGGGGCAGGACGCGCTGACGAATCTCGGCCTGCCGGGGGTGTTGCAGCCGGGGCTGGATCCGGTGGCGACCTATGGCGCGACCATCGCCTATCGGCGCTTCTGGACCGACCAGCTCCGCAGCAACATCACCTATGCCTATGCGCGCAGCGACTTCCCCGGCTATGCGATGGGCTTCGCGCCGGGGTCGGCGGCCGCGACGTCGCTGAACCGCGAATACCAGCAGGTGTTTGCCAACCTGATCTGGAGCCCCTTCGGCACGGTCAACAACGGGGTGTTCAACAGCGGCTGGCTCGATGTCGGGATCGAGTACCTGTTCACGCGGCGCGACCTGTTCGGCGGCGCGCAGGCCGGCGGCAATGCCGGGTTCGGCCATGCCATCGCGAACCGGGTGCTGTTCGCGGCAATCGCGCGGTTCTGATCGGCCGTTCGAGGATGCGCCTTGCCGCGCATCCTGGAGCACTGCCGCGCGGATGGCGATCGCGTGACAGAATTGCCGCAGCGCATCGCCCCGGTTCCACCCCGGCGGGTGCTGCCCTAGACTTCGCCAAGCCGCCCGGCGCCGTCCAGGCCGGATGCGGGTATCCTCGGCTGGAGCGCGGTCCCGATGAGCATTGATGCCATGCGGCGCCTCTGGCTGCCGATCGTCCTGCTGGTGCTGGCCGGCTGCGGCAATATCGCGCGGCTGGACCCGCCGCCGCTGCGCGCGACCGAGACGCTGCCGATCCTCGGCCTGTCGAATGCGCGCTTCTGGCTGGACGGCGACACCGCGCCGCTGTCGCGCGAATGGATGATGATGCAGGACCGCCAGGTGGCCGCCTTGCCGCCCGGCGCACGCGGGCGCCTGCCGCCGTCGAACATGCTGGCGCTGTCGGGCGGCGGCGACAATGGCGCCTTCGGTGCCGGGCTGATGGTGGGCTGGACCGCGTCCGGGCAGCGACCGAGCTTCGACCTGGTGACCGGCGTGTCGGCCGGTGCGCTGATCGCGCCCTTCGCCTTCCTGGGCCCGGCCTACGACGACAAGTTGCGCGAGGTCTTCACCGAGGTCGCGCCCACCGACGTGCTGGTGCTGGGCAACCGCATGCGGGCCGTGCTGTTCGGCGAGGCGCTGGCCGATACCTCGCCGCTGTACCGGCTGATCGAACGCCATGTGAACGATGCGCTGCTCGCCGAGATCGCGCGCGAATACGGGCGCGGGCGGCTGCTGCTGATCGGCACCACCAACCTCGACCTCGGCCGGCCGGTGTTCTGGAACATCGGCGCCATTGCCGCGAGCGGGCGGCCCGGAGCGCTGGAGCTGGTGCGGCGCATCCTGTTGGCCTCGGCGTCGATTCCCGGCGCGTTTCCGCCGGTTCTGGTGGATGTCGAGAATGACGGGCGCGCCTACCAGGAAATGCATGTCGATGGCGGCGCGACGCTGCAGCTGTTTCTCTATCCGCCGCGGATCGACCTGCGCGCGGCCGGCGCGCTGCGCGAGCGCGAGCGCACCGCCTGGGTGGTCCGCAACGGGCGGATCGACACGGAATGGTCCACCACCAACCGGTCGATCCTGTCGATCACCGGGCGTGCCGCGACCACGCTGCTGCATTTCAGCGCCATCAACGACATCGTGCGGGTGTACCTGACGTCGCAGCGCGACGGCGTGCGCTTCCGCCTGGCCTATATCGGCGCCGACTTCACCGAGACGCGCGACCAGCCCTTCGAGACCGCCTTCATGCGCGCGCTGTTCGCCTATGGCGAGGCGCAGGGACGGCAGGGCGGGCGGTGGATTTCGGAACTGCGGCCGATCGGGTCGATCGACCCGACGGCACCGCGATAGGCCAAGGCGGACGCGCGGCCAAACCGTGGAACGAAGGGAATAGCAACGGCGCGACGAAAGCGGATATCGTCGCGTCGCGGATGACGATGCCGCGGGGGGACATGTCGCATGGATCAGCTCGACGCGGTGCTCGCGCGGATCGACGCGGATGCCGATGCGGCGCTGGAGCGGCTGTTTGCCGTGCTGCGCATCCGGTCGATCTCGACCGACCCCGCCTATGCCGAGGAATGCCGCCGCAACGCCGAATGGCATGCGGAGGACCTGCGCTCCATCGGCTTCGAGGCGGTCGCGAATGGCACGCCCGGCCACCCGATCGTGGTCGGGCATGACCGCAGCGCGCCGGGACGCTCGGCGCTGTTCTACGGGCATTACGACGTACAGCCGGTCGATCCGCTGGAAGTGTGGGACCGCGATCCATTCGAGCCGACCATCCAGACGCTGCCGGATGGCACGCGCATCATCACCGGCCGCGGGTCGGCCGACGACAAGGGCCAGCTCATGGCCTTCGTCGAGGCCTGCCGCGCCTGGAAGGCAGTGACCGGGCGGCTGCCGATCCCGGTCACCATCCTGCTGGAGGGCGAGGAGGAATCGGGCGGCGCCAGCCTGCCCGCCTTCCTGGCCGAACACGCGGATGCGCTGCGTGCCGATATCGGCCTGATCTGCGACACCAGCATGTGGGACGCGCAGACACCCGCCATCGTCACCATGCTGCGCGGGTTGTGCGGCGAGGAAGTGACCATCCACGCCGCCGACCGCGACCTGCATTCGGGCTTCTACGGATCGGCCGCGGCCAATCCCAACCGCGTGCTGGCGCGCATCCTGTCCGACCTGCATGACGATGATGGCCGCGTCACGCTGGCGGGCTTCTACGACGGCGTGCCGGAACCGCCGGCCGAGCTGGTCGCGCAATGGGCCACGCTGGGCTTCGACGACAAGGCCTTCCTGGGTGTGGTGGGGCTTTCCGTGCCGGCCGGCGAGAAGGGCCGCAGCGCACTGGAACAGACCTGGTCACGCCCGACCTGCGAGATCAACGGCATGGGCGGCGGCTACCAGGGCGAGGGATTCAAGACCGTGATCCCCGCGAAGGCGTCCGCGAAAATCAGCTTCCGGCTGGTGTTCGACCAGGACCCGCAGCAGGTGCGCGAGGCCTTCCGCGCCCATGTGCGCGCCCGCCTGCCGGCCGATTGCCGCGCCGAGTTCAAGGAGCACGGGGCGGGCCGCGCCATCGCCTTCCCGGTGGACAACCCGGCCTTCGGCAAGGCGCGCGATGCGCTGACCGCCGAATGGGGCAAGCCCGCCGTGTTCATCGGCGGCGGCGGGTCCATCCCGGTGACGACGCTGCTCAAGACCTCGCTGGGGATGGATGTGGTGCTGGCGGGCTTCGGCCTGGATGACGACCGCATCCACAGCCCGAACGAGAAATACAACCTCAGCAGCTTCCAGAAGGGCATCCGCTCCTGGGCGCGCATCCTTCACGCATTGGCGGACTGACATGACCACGACCGACGCGCCCAAGACGGCGATGCAGAAGATGCTGGATGCGGTGGAACGCGTGGGCAACCGCGTGCCGCATCCGGTGATGATCTTCGTCTACCTGATCGGGCTGGTGATCGTGCTGTCCGCGCTGCTCGGTCTGTTCGGCGCGCATGTGACCTACCAGGCCTACAACCAGGCGACCGGCGACATCGAGACGATGCGCACCGATGCGCGCAGCCTGCTCACGGTGGACGGCATCCGGTTCATGTTCACCGGCGTCGTGCAGAACCTGAT
This sequence comes from Roseomonas sp., assembly GCA_051860065.1. Taxonomy (GTDB): domain Bacteria; phylum Pseudomonadota; class Alphaproteobacteria; order Acetobacterales; family Acetobacteraceae; genus Neoroseomonas. The sequence continues at coordinate 180,988 of JBHYEQ010000011.1, read as the reverse complement.
GAACTTCAACGCCGTCGGCGTGATCATCGTGGCGATGGTGGGCGTGGGCGTCGCCGAGGAATCGGGGCTGGTGAAGGCGCTGATCCGCAAGCTGGTGATCGTGGCCCCGGCCTGGGCGCTGACCTATATCCTGACCTTCGTCGGCATCGTGTCGTCCATCGCCGCGGATGCCGGATACCTGGTGCTGATCCCGCTGGCGGCGGCGGCGTTCATCTCGGTGGGGCGGCATCCGCTGGCGGGGTTGGCGGTAGGCTTCGCCTCGGTCGCCTCGGCCTTCCTGGTGAACGTGCTGATCGTGCCGACCGACGGCATCCTGACCGAGATCACCAACGACGCCATCCGCCTGGTGGATCCGACGAAGTCGATCGACCTCGCGGCCAACCTGTGGTTCTCGATCGGGTCGGTGGTGATGCTGACCTTCCTGATCGCCATCATCACCGAGCGCATCATCGAACCGCGCCTGGGGGCGTACACCGGCGACTACCAGGTGCCGGGCGAGACCGGGCTGTCCGAGGACGAATACCGCGGCCTGAAATACGCGCTGCGCGGCATGCTGGCGGTGTTTGCCTTCCTCGCCGTGCTGACGCTGCCGCCCGGCGCGCCGCTGCGCCACCCCGAGACCGGCGCGATCATCGGCAATTCGCCCTTCATGGCCAGCCTGATCGTGTCGATCGCGCTGGTCTTCCTGGTGTCCGGCGCGGCCTATGGCATCGGCGCCAAGACCATGAAGGGCACGAATGACGTCATCAACGCCATGCAGAAGGCGATCGGGTCGCTGGCCGGGCTGATCCTGCTGCTGCTGGTGATCAGCCAGTTCATCGCCTTCTTCAACTATTCGAACATGGCCACGCTGGCGGCGGTCTCGCTGGCCGACATCCTGCAGCGCGCCAACCTCGATGCGTTGTGGCTGCTGGTCGGCTTCGTGGTGGTGACCTTCATCCTCGACCTCATCATCACCGGTGCCATCGCGAAATGGGCGATCTTCGCGCCCATCTTCGTGCCGTTGCTGATGCAGCTGGGCGTTTCACCGGAGGCGGTGCTGGCCGCGTATCGTGTGGGCGACAGCCCGATCAACTCGATCACGCCGCTCAATGCCTATTTCGCGATGATCGTGACCTTCGCCATCAAGTACCAGAAGGATGCCGGCATCGGCACCGTGATCGCGCTGATGCTGCCCTATGTGCTGTTCATGTGCGTGATCTGGACCGTGTTCATGGCGGGGTGGCATCTGCTCGGCCTGCCCTGGGGCCTGTGATGGCGTGCGGTGGCGCGATGGGTCATAAGGGCGGGCTCTCCCTGGCTACGGAGCCCGCCCATGAAGCTTGCGCGCCGCCTGGTCCTGTCCGTCGTGCCGATGCTGGCCGCCGCGCCACCGGCGCGCGCGCAGCAGCGCGGCCGGGCGGACCCCAACCCGGATGGCTCCATCGAGATCGAGCAGGTGCGCGTGGGCGTCCTCGCGGTCGGTACGTCGATCGGCGGCGGGCGGCTGCAGTTCCGCGGCGAGGAACATCGCTTCTCCGTGCGCGGCATCGAATTCGGCAGCGTGGGCGTGTCCTCGCTCTCGGCACGCGGGGAGGTGTTCAACCTGCGCCGGCTGCAGGACTTCTCCGGGCGATACACGGAACGCGTGGTGCCGCGCACGCAGGGCGCGCCGGCCGGCCCCGAGACGCGCTTCCTGCGCAACGCCGCCGGCGTGGAACTGCGCCTGCGGACGGAACGCGCTGGCGGGCAGTGGCGCTTCAACGAGGCGGGCGTGACGATCGAGCTGCGCTGAGCGCAGCATGTCCGGGCTCGCAGGCGCCGGACTTCCGGCGGCGCCCATCCGGGTCCCCGTGCCGCCGGCGGATTGCCGCGCGATGATCGACGGCTTCCTCATCGCCAAGGCGTTGTCCTTCTGGCTGTTCGGCTTCTCCACGCTGCTGAGCATCATCAACCCCTTCGGCGTCGCCTTCGTCTTCCACGACATGACGCGCTGGCTGACGCCACGCGAGCGATCCCGCCTGGCACGCCAGATCGCGATCAATTCCTTCATCGTGCTGGTGGTCGCGCTGTTCCTGGGCTCGCGCGTGCTGTCCTTCTTCGGCATCTCGCTGGATGCGCTGCGGATCGGCGGCGGGCTGGCGGTGGCGGCGTCCGGCTGGGTCATGCTGCGCGCCCCGCCGGAGGAGACCAAGGCGCCATCCGCGATGGACACCGCGCCGGTCGAACGCATGGCCTTCTTCCCACTGACCCTGCCGCTGACCACCGGGCCCGGGTCCATCGCCGCCTCGATCGCACTGGGTGCGGAACGCAGCACGGAATCGCAAGGCGTGCTGATGGTCAGCGCGCTGTCCTCGCTGTTCGTCGCCGCCTCGGTGGCGGCATGCATCTGGCTGGCCTACGCCTATTCCGAGGCGATCGCCCGGCGGATCGGCCCGCAGGGTACTCTCGTGGCCACCAAGCTGACCGCCTTCCTGCTGCTGTGCATCGGCTGCCAGATCATCCTGACCGGCGTGACCGACGCGCTGCGCCCGTTGATCGCGGCAGGCGCGAGGTGACGCCATGAACACCGACCTCCTCATCGTCCTCGCGCTGCTCGGCGCGGCCATCGCGATGTTCATCATCAACAAGCCGCGCATGGATGCGGTCGGCCTGCTGATGATCGTGCTGCTGCCGCTGACCGGCGTGCTCACCATCAACGAGGCGCTGGCCGGCTTCGCGGATTCCTCCATCGTGCTGATCGCCGCGCTGTTCGTGATCGGCGAGGCGCTGGTGCGCACCGGCACGGCGCAGCAGATCGGCGACTGGCTGAACGCCAAGGCCGGCGACAGCGAATCACGGCTGCTGGTGCTGCTGATGCTGGCCGGCGCGGGGCTGGGCGCGGTGATGTCATCGACCGCCGTGGTCGCCATCTTCATCCCGATCGTGCTGCGGATCTGCGCCAATACCGGCGCGGCGCCCAGCCGGTTGATGATGCCGCTGTCCATCGCGGCGCTGATCAGCGGCATGCTGACGCTGGTCGCGACGGCGCCGAACCTGGTGGTCAGCGCCGAGCTGGTGCGCCAGGGCCATGAAGGCTTCTCCTTCTTCGCCGTCACGCCCTTCGGGCTGCCGGTGCTGGTCGTGGGCATCCTGTACATGCTGGTGGCGCGGCGCCTGTTGCCGGATGCGCGCCCGCAGGGCCCGACGGCGCGCCGTGCGCCCAGCCTGCGCGACTGGGTGACGCAGTACGGGCTGGAGGGGCGGGCCTTCCGCGTGCGCGTCAGCCCGGCTTCGCCCGTGGCGGGCCAGCGGCTTGGCGACCTGGCGCTGCGGGAATCCGGCGTGAACCTGCTGGCGATCGAACGCGCGACGCGCTTCACCACCGAGGTCCTGCACCCCGGCGCGACCACCACGATCGAGGCCGGCGACATCCTGTTGCTCGACGTGCGGCTGGAGGCCGACCAGGTCGAGGTCTTTCGCGCGCGCTATGGGGTCGAGATCCTGCCGCTCGCGGCCGGTGCCTATTTCCTCGCGCATTCGCAGGAGATCGGCATGGTCGAGGCGCTGATCCCGCCGGACTCCGACCTGGTCGGCAGCACCGTCCTGCAGGCCCGGATGCGCGCGGTCTCGGGCCTCACCGTGATCGGGCTGCGCCGCGGCCGCACGGTGATCGGCGCGGAATTGCTGGAGACCACGCTTAAGGCCGGCGACACGCTGCTGCTGACCGGTTTCTGGTCCGACATCCGACGGCTGCAGACCGAGGGCCTTGACCTGGTGGTGCTCGACCTGCCGACCGAGCATGCCGAGATCCTGCCCGCCGCCGGGCGCGCGCCACAGGCCGTGGCGGTGCTGCTGCTGACCGTCGGGCTGATGGTCAGCGGCATCATTCCCAACGTTCATGCCGCGCTGATCGGCTGCCTGCTGATGGGGCTGCTGGGCTGCATCGACCTCAACAGCGCCTATCGGTCGATCTCGTGGAAAAGCCTGGTGCTGATCGTGGGGATGCTGCCCTTCTCGATCGCGCTGCAACGCACGGGCGGGGTTGATCTCGCGGCGGATGCGGTGGTGGAGATCGCCGGGGCGGCGTCGCCGCGCATGTTGCTGGCGGTGATCTTCGGCATCACCGCGCTGCTGGGGCTGTTCATCTCGAACACCGCGACGGCGGTGCTGATGGCGCCGGTGGCGCTGGCCATCGCGAAGGAGCTGGGGGCCTCGCCCTATCCCTTCGCGATGACGGTGGCGCTGGCGGCGTCGACCGCCTTCATGACGCCGGTGTCCTCGCCGGTGAACACGCTGGTGGTGGGGCCGGGCAATTACGGCTTCGCGGATTTCATCAAGGTCGGCGTGCCGCTGTCGCTGGCGGTGATGGCGATCAGCGTGCTGCTGGTGCCGATCATCCTGCCGCTGTAGGACGAGGCCGGAGGATGGTGCTGCGGGGGCTATTCCAGGCGCAGCGCCGCGCGCATTTCCGCTGCGCCCGCGGGGTCCGCCATCATCGCGAGCCGACCCGCCGCCAGTGACGCGATGCGATGCAGCAGGGCCCGCCGGCGCGCCGGCGCAAGCCGATGTTCCGGCGCTTCGCGCAGCAGGGCGGCCTCGCGGTCCTCGGCCGCCAGCAGGCCGACATCCTCGGGCAGCAGCGCCTGCGGGAAATCGAGGTCCACCGCGAAATACAGCCGGTCGCACCAGGCGCGGTAGTCCTGCCATTTTGCATCCGTCAGGAAGTCCCGCGCGCAGGATTTCACTTCCAGGATGGCGAAGTCGCCCGAGGGCAGCAGCGCCAGCACATCGGCGCGGCGGCCATCGGGCAGCGGCACCTGCTCGACCGGCGCCCAGCCGCGCAGGATGCAGAAGCGCATCGCGGCGCGGGTGACGGAAAGGGTTCGGGCGGGCACGTCCATGGCCCATGTTCGTGCTTCGTTCGCGCGCCCGTCAAGCGCCGCAGCGCGCCGGTCGGCGCCTCAGCGCACCAGGCCGCTCGGCTTCGGCGTGGCGCCCACATTCCCCGCCGACCGCCCGGCATCGACCGGCAGCGTCACGCCGGTGATCCAGCGCGCGGCCGGCGAGGCCAGGAAGCAGGCCGCCTCCGCCACGTCCCAGGCGGAGCCTTCGATCTTCAACAGCCCCGAATTGGCGCGCTGCTGACGCAGTTCCTCCGACATGCCGCGCGACGCCACCATGGGTGTGTAGACATAGCCCGGCGCGACCGCGTTGACGCGCACCAGGTCGCCGCCGTGATGCGCCGCCATGGCGCGCGTCATCTGCACGATGGCCCCCTTGGTGGTCGCATAGAGCAGCCCCGGATGCCCACCCTGCAGCCCGGCGATGGAGGCCAGGTTCACGATCGCGCCAGCACCCTGCTTCCGCATCTCCGGCACCGCGTATTTCGCCATCAGCATCACGGACTTCACGTTCACCTGCATGGCGAAGTCCCAGGCAGCCTCGTCGACCGCGGTGGCATCGCCGGGCGGGCCGGAGATGCCGACATTGTTCACCAGGATGTCCACGCGGCCCCAAAGGCGCACGGCCTCCGCCACGGCAGCGGCGCAATCCGCCGACTTCGAGACATCGCAGACCGCGGCCGCGCAAGTGCCGCCCTCGGCGCGGATCATGTCCTCGGTGCCCTTCAGCCAGCCGAGCTCGACATCCAGCAGCAGCACCCGCGCGCCACGCCGCGCCAGCAGCGCCGCGATGGCGCGGCCATTGCCGATGGTGGTGGTGTTGGTGCCCGAATCGCGCGAACCCGCCCCGGTGACGATGGCGACGCGGCCATCGAATCGCGTGTTGTCCTGCATGTGTCGTTCCCTCCGGTGTGGCGCCAGCCTGCACCGGGTCGCGCGCCGGCGAAAGGTTGCGCGCCGCGCCCTGCGGGACCACCTGCGGGGCATGATCCGCCGCACCCTGCTTGCCCTCTCGCTGCTCGCCGCGCCGGCCATGGCGCAGCAGGCGCCCGTCACATCGGAACGCGCGAGCTTCCGCGTCGGCACCTTCGCGCAGGGGCTGGAACATCCCTGGGGCGCGGCCTTCCTGCCGGATGGCTCGCTGCTGGTGACCGAACGACCCGGGCGGCTGCGGCGCATCGGCACGGATGGCCGTGTCTCGGCGCCGCTGGCCGGCGTGCCGCAGGTCGAGGCCGCCGGCCAGGGCGGGCTGCTGGACGTGGCGCTGGCGCCGGATTTCGCCCGCACCCGGGAAGTGTTCCTGTGTCAGGCCGCATCGGTGGAAGGCGGGGCGCTGACGCGGCTGGTGGTGGCGCGGCTGTCGCCCGGCAATGACGCGCTGACCGGCGTGCGGCGCGTGCTGGATGCCACACCGGCGCAGGCCAGCGGGCGGAACCATTATGGCTGCCGCATCGCGTTCGGGCGCGACGGGCATTTGTACCTGTCCACGGGCGAGCGCAACGAGCGCGCGCGGGCGCAGCGCCTCGATGACCTGGCGGGCAAGATCGTCCGCCTGACGCGTGACGGGCGCGTGCCGCCGGACAATCCCTTCGTGGGGCGCGCCGGCGTGCGGCCGGAGATCTGGTCCTATGGCGTGCGCCATCCGCAGGGCCTGGCGGTGAATCCCTGGACGGGCAGCCTGTGGGAGGCGGAATTCGGCCCGCGCGGCGGGGACGAGATCAACATCGTCCAGCGCGGCGCGAATTTCGGCTGGCCGGTGGTGAGCCATGGGCGGGAATACTGGGGCCCGCGGATTTCGCGCGACGTGACCGCGCCCAACATCGCCGACCCGATCCATGTCTTCGCCCCCCCGATCAGCCCGTCCGGCATCGCCTTCTATGACGGCGCGGCGTTCCCCGGCTGGCAACGCAGCCTGTTCGTGGCGGCGCTGAACACGCCCGGCCTGGTGCGGCTGTCCACCGAAGGCGACCGCGTGACCGGCGAGGAACGGCTGCTCACCGGCCTCGCGCGCATCCGCACCGTGGTGGTGGGGCCGGACGGCCTGGTCTACCTGCTGACGGATTCGCCGCAGGGCGCGGTGCTGCGGCTGGACCCGGCCTGACGGTCAGCGCCCTTCGAAGGCGGGCGCGCGCTTCTCCAGCATGGAATCCACCGCCTCGCGGTGATCGCGCGTGCCGTGGGCCAGCGCCTGGTAGGCGGCGGACATTTCCAGCAGCGTGGACAGGCGCATGTGCTGGCTTTCGCGCAGCAGGCGCTTGGTCAGGCGCACGGCCTGCGGCGGGTTCACGGCGATGCGCGCGGCCATGTCGCGCGCCGCGCCCATCAGCGCGTCGGGCGCGACCACCTTCGAGACCAGGCCGCAGGCGAGTGCCTCGGCCGGATTGATCGCATCGCCGGTCAGCGACATTTCCAGCGCCTTCGACATGCCGACGACCTTCGGCAGCAAGTACGCGCCGCCATCGCCGGGAACGATCCCGACCTTGACGAAGGATTCCGCGAAGCGCGCGGTCTCGGACGCGATGCGGATGTCGCACATGCAGGCGAGGTCGAGCCCCGCGCCGATCGCCGGGCCGTTGATGGCGGCGATGGTGGGGATGTCCATCTCATACAGCGCCAGCGGGATCATCTGGATGCCGAAGCGGTAGGATTCGCGGATCTCCGCGCCGGTCTCGCCCTTGGTGATGCCGGTCTTGTCGCGCATGCCCTTCAGGTCGCCGCCAGCGCAGAAGGAGGACCCGGCGCCGGTCACGATCACCACGCGCACATCGGGGTCGCGGTTCAGCGCGCGGCAGGCATCCGCCACCTCGGCGCATTCGGCCGCGCTGGAGATCGCGTTGCGCTTCTCCGGCCGGTTCAGCGTGAGGGTGACGACATGGCCATCGCGCTCGGTCTTCAGGAAGTCGGTCATGCGGAAGGTTCCTGGTCGCGGGAGGTGAGGAAGGTCCAGAGCGGGCCGGCGGCGGATGCGACCGTCGGGCCGGACGGCGCGCCCTGAACCAGCGCGCCGATGCGCGCCGACCAGAAGCGCTCGGAGCCGCCTTCGTCGCGCCAGGACCACAGGCGGCGGGTGAAGTGGTGCAGCGCATGTTCCTCGGTGATGCCCATGGCGGCCAGAACCTGGTGCGCGATGGCGGCGCCCTTGGCGGCGGCCTCGCCGGCGGTGACCTTGGCGCAGCCGATCTCAAAACCGGCCTCGGCCAGGCCGCGCTGGTCCGCGGCGCGCGCGGCGGCGGCGGCGGCAACCGAGACCGCGGAGGTTTCCGCCGCGAACACCGCGAGCTGCTGCTGCACCGCCTGGAAGCGCCCGATCGGCCGGCCGAACTGCTTGCGGGTGTTCGCGTGGTCCACCGCCAGCGCCAGCGCGGCCTGCATCGCGCCGGCGATCTGCGCGGAGCGCAGCAGCGCGGTGACGGCGCGCGCCGCGTCGTGGGCCCAGGCGTTCGGCAGCGCGCCTTCCGCGATGGGCGCGCCGGTGGACACCAGCGTGTCGCGCGGTTCGCGCGCGATGTTGGTGCCGTGCGACCAGCCGGCTGTTCCCGCGTCATGCAGCGCGACGCGCCCGCCATCCACCAGCACGACATGCGCGGCATGGCGGCCCCAGGGCACGGCGGCGCCCGCGGCGGCGAAGGTCAGAACTCCCGGTGGCGCGTCGATGCCCGCGGCGGCCAGCAGCGCGGCCGCACCGATGCCCTCCGCCAGCGGCACCGGCGCGCCGGTGCGGCCCAGGGCTTCCAGCAGCGGCGCGATGTCGGCGAATCCCAACCCGGCGCCGCCGCTCGCTTCCGGCACCAGCGCGGCGCCCAGGCCGAGCGCATCCAGCGCATCCCACGCGGCCTGCGGAAAGCCGCCGGCTTCCAGCGCGCGCAGCGTGGAGACATCGGCCACATCGGCCAGCGCGCGCGCCGCCTGTTCCGCGAGGTCCGCGGCGATCGACGCATCCATCAGCGCAGCCCCAGTTCGCGCGCGATGATGCCGCGCATGATCTCCCGCGTGCCGCCGCGCAGCGAGAAGGTCGGATTGATCTGCGCCAGGTAGTCGTGCATGCGGCGCATCGCCTCGGGCATGTCGTCCACGTCGCGCAGTGCGCGCATTGCGCCGGGCAAGGCCTGTTCGAAATCGTTGCCCAGGTCCTTCACCAGTGCCGCCTGGCGCACGGGATCCGCGCCGTCCTGCAGCATGCCGGCCACGGCGGTGGACATGGCGCGCAGCGTCCAGAGTCGCGCGACTTCGCGCCCCAGCGCGGGCGTCGCCGCGGCATCGTCGCGCAGCGCCTCCAGCGAGGCTTCCAGCAGCGGATGCGACGACAGATAGCGGTCCGGCCCGCTGCGTTCGAAGGCCAGTTCGCTGGTGGCCTGCGCCCAGCCGGCACCCTCGGTGCCGACCAGCGCGTCCTCCGGCAGATGCACGTCGTCGAAGGTGATCTCGTTGAAGCCCTGTTCGCCAACGAGGTCGCGGATCGGGCGGATGGTCACGCCTGGCGCGCGGAGGTCCACCAGCACCTGCGACAGCCCCTGGTGCTTCGAGCCGCCCTCGGGTGCGGCGGAGGTGCGGACCAGCGCGATCATCCAGTCACACAGGTGGCCGAAGGTCGTCCATATCTTGCGGCCGTTCAGCAGCCAGCCGGTATCCGTGCGGTCGGCGCGCGTGCGCAGGCTCGCGAGGTCGGAGCCCGAATCCGGTTCCGACAGGCCGATGCAGAAGGCGTCGTCGCCACTGGCGATGCGCGGCAGGAATTTCTGGCGCTGCGCCTCGGTGCCCAGGCGCAGGATCAGCGGGCCGGATTGCCGGTCGCCGATCCAATGCGCGCCGACCGGCGCGCCGGCGGCGAGCATCTCCTCCAGCACGATGTTGCGCTCGAGGAAGCTGCGCTCGGCGCCGCCATACTGCTTCGGCCAGCACATGCCGATCCAGCCCCGCGCGCCGACCGCACGGGTGAAGTCGCGATCGAAGCCCATCCAGGATCGGGCGCGGATCTCGGGCGTCCAGCGGTGTTCATGCGTGGCGATGAAGTCGCGCACCTCGGCGCGCAGCGCGGCGGCGCCGGGCGGCGGATCCCGCAGGTCGAATCGCAACGTTGTCATGCACGCGCATCCTTGTCCGCAGGCCATCCAGCGTCGCGGCCGTGCTGGTCCCGTTTCCTCATGGCGCGCAGGGTGGCGCAGGACCGGCGGCGGGGAAAGCCCGGCGCGCGACGGTGGACGGCAGGGGCGCTTGTGTGCTGGCGTTGCGGGCATGAAACGCATCCTGCTTGCCGCCCTGGTGCTGCTGCCGCTGCCTGCGCTGGCGCAGCCCTCCTTCGATTGCCGCCAGGCCCGCGCCTGGGACGAACGCGCCATCTGCGCCCAGGCCGACCTGGCGGAGCTGGACCGCCGCATCGCCGCGGCCTGGCGCGCCGCGACGGAGCGCGCGACGCCCGAACAGCGCGCACGCCTGCAGGCCGAACAGCGCGCCTGGCTGGCGGAACGCCGCGCCTGCGAAGGCCCCGTGGCACGCGAGGCGCAATCCTGCGTGCGTCGCGCCATGCGTGCCCGCGCACGGGACCTGGAGGCCGCGGTCGCTGGCGGTGGGTCCGGCACCGGCAGTTCCGGCGCCCCGGCGACCGACGCGAAGCCGCCGCCCGCCGATGTCCCGTCCACCACGCCGTTGCGCGCCGTGTCCTGCCCGGCCACCACGGGCTGGGCGGCGCCGCGCATCTGCGCCACGCCGGGCATGCGCGAACTGGACGCCGCCGTTGTGCGCGACGCGACGGCGGCCCGCGCGCGCGTCGCCAGCAACCCCGCCGCCCTGGCCGAGATCGAGGCGCTGCTGACGCGCTACGTGGCCGAGCGCGAGGCCTGCGGCCGCACGCCCGGGCGCGTGCCGATCGACTGCCTGCAGGAGACGATGGACGATCTGCGCGCCGAACTGCGCCGGCGCAGCGCCGCCACCCCCGCGCCGCGCGGCTGACGCGGCCGGCTGGTCCCCTGTTTTTGCGAGCAGCGTCACCCGATCAGATCATCCTATCTGATCGGGATCTGCTCTATTCCGCCGGCGCGGCCTTCCTGCGCCAGATGTCGGTGTCGATCGCGCCGGGAATGTCGGCCACGCTGCCGGCGGTGAAGACCGGCTCGACCCCGCGGCGGCGCTGGTCGAGGTAGTCGCGCGCCAGGCGCACCACCAGGCCCGAAAGCAGCATGATGGCGACCAGGTTGATCGTCGCCATCAGTCCCATCGAGGCATCCGCCGCGTCGAAGACGGTGGCGACGCTCTCATACGCACCCCAGACCACCATCGCCATGACCGCGACGCGCAGCACGGTGCGGGACACGGCGCTGTCGACGCGCAGGAACACCAGCGCGCCCTCGGCATAGGCGTAGTTGCCGATGATGGAGGTGAAGGCGAAGAAGAAGATCGCGATGGCGATGAAGTAGGGGCCGGCGGCGCCGATATGCACCTGCAGCGCCGCCTGGGTCAGCGGCGTGCCGGTCAACCCGGAGCCTGGTGCCAGCGCGCCCGAGAACAGGATCATCAGCGCCGTCGCGGTGCAGATCAGGATGGTGTCGATGAAGACGCCGAGCGCCTGCACGAAGCCCTGGCTGACCGGGTGATGCGGGTCGGGTGTCGCGACCGCGGCGATATTGGGCGCGCTGCCCATGCCGGCCTCGTTGGAAAACAGCCCACGCTTGACGCCGTTCAGCATGGCGGCGGCGACCGACCCGGCGATGCCGCCCGCGGCCTCGTGCAGCCCGAAGGCGCTGCCGACAATGAGGCCGAGCATCGCCGGAACCTCGGTGATGTGAACCGCCACGACGAACAGCGCGACCCCCAGGTAGGCCAGCGCCATGAAGGGCACGACGTATTCCGCGACCCGCGCGATGGTGGTGACGCCGCCGAAGATGATGAAGCCCGCCAGCGCCGCCAGCGCGATGCCGGTCATGATCTTGGGCAGGCCGAAGGCGCCTTCCATGGCGTCGGCGATGGAATTCGCCTGAACCGCGTTGAACACCAGGCCGAAGGAGATCATCAGGCAGACCGAGAACAGCATCCCGGCCCAGCGCGCCTTCAGCCCGCGCTCGATGTAGAAGGCGGGGCCGCCGCGGTAGCGCCCTTCCTCGTCCTTCACCTTGTACAGTTGCGCGAGGGTGCTTTCGGCGAAGGCGGTCGCCATGCCGACCGTCGCTACCACCCACATCCAGAAGATGGCGCCCGCGCCACCGAGATACAGCGCGACCGCCACACCCGCCAGGTTACCGGTGCCGACGCGCGAGGCCAGGCTGGTGCACAGCGCCTGGAAGGGCGTGATGCCGGCGCGGTCCGTGCTGCGGGAGCCGGTGACGCAGCGGATCATCTCCGGGAAATGGATCACCTGGATCAGCTTCAGCCGGATGGTGAAGTACAGGCCCACGGCGATCAGGCCGTAGATCAGGACATAGCCCCAGAAGATGGTGTTCAGGGTGTCGATGACCTGCGCCATGGCGCGCGCCTCCGTCCGGCGCGCCGGGCCGGTGCCTGGCGCTGCACGGTCATCCCAACGCATCCGCGAGCGACGCGCAATGGTTCAATCAGGTGCGGTGAGGCTGCGGCGCAGTTCGAACTTCTGGATCTTGCCGGTCGCGGTCTTGGGCAGCGGGCCGAAGGTGACATGCCGCGGCGCCTTGAAATGCGCGAGCTGCGCGCGGCAATGCGCGATGATGTCGGCGGGCGAAGCGGCGGCGCCGGGCTTCAGCGTGACGAAGGCGTGCGGCACCTCGCCCCATTTCGGGTCGGGGTGGGCGACGACGGCGGCTTCCATCACATCGGGATGCTTGTAGAGCGCTTCCTCGACTTCCAGGCTGCTGATGTTCTCGCCGCCGGAAATCACGATGTCCTTGGCGCGGTCCTTCACCTCGATATAGCCGTCGGGGTGCAGCACGCCGAGGTCGCCGGTGCGGAACCAGCCATTGACGAAGGCGGCAGCGTTGGCGCGCGGGTTGCGCAGGTAGCCCTTCATCACGGTGTTGCCGCGCAGGGCGATCTCGCCGAGGGTCGCGCCATCGGCGGGCACGCGCGCGCCGGTGTCGGTGTCAATGACGGTGGCGTCTTCCAGCGTGGGCAGCGGCACGCCCTGGCGCGCCATGAAGGCGGCCTTGTCGAGCAAGGCGAGGTTCGCGAGCTCCGGCTGCCAGGCGCAGAGCAGCGAGGGTCCGTAGCATTCCGTCAGGCCGTACAGGTGCGTGACGTCGAAGCCGAGGCGTTCCATCGCCGCGATCACCGGCGAGGGCGGCGCGGCGCCGCCTGTGGCGATGCCGACGCGCTGCGGGACGCTGCGCTTCTGGTCGTCCGGCGCGTGGATCAGCATGGTCAGCACCACCGGTGCGGCGCAAAGATGCGTGACGCCGTGTTCGGCGATCAGCGTGAAGATGCGCGCCGGGTCCACGCGGCGCAGGCAGACATGCGTGCCGCCCTGCAAGGTGACGGCCCAGGTGTAGGTCCAGCCATTGCAGTGGAACATCGGCAGCGTCCAGAGATAGACGCTCTGCGGATTCAGTCCGAAGGCCAGCGCATTGCCGCAGGCATTGAGGTAGGCGCCGCGGTGATGCACCACCACGCCCTTCGGATCGCCCGTGGTGCCGGAGGTGTAGGAGAGCGAGATCGCCGCCCATTCATCGGCGGGCGGTTCCACAGGGAACGTGGCATCGCCGGTGGCGAGGAAGTCCTCGTAGGACATGGCGTCGATGGCGGCGCCTTCGACGTCATCATCAACGACGACAAGGCGCGGCGGGTTCGCGGTACCCTCCAGCGCGGCGGCGACCAGCGCCGCGAATTCACGGTCCAGCAGCAGCAGCTTCGCGCCCGAATGCGCCAGGATGAAGCGCACCGTCGGCGCATCCAGCCGCGTGTTGATCGGGCAGAGCACCGCATGCGCCATCGGCACGCCCATGTGCGCTTCCAGCATCTGCGGGATGTTCGGCAGCAGCGCCGCGACGACATCGCCGGGCAGCACGCCCGCGCCGCGCAGCGCGGAAGCCAGGCGCCGGCTGCGGTCGAGATACTGCGCGTAGGTCACGCGCCGCGCGCCGTGGATGATGGCGATGCGACCCGGCCAGATGCGCGCTGCCCGCGCGAGGAAGGACACCGGCGAGAGCGGCACATGGTTCGCCGCGTTGCGCGGCAGGTCGTCCGGCATCATCGGGGCAGCGCCCGTGGCGCGCTGACGGTGCAGCGCGCGCGTGTCATGTCGTCCAGTAGCGCGGCGGTTGCAGCGTGGCCGGGTGTGCCGGGGTCATGGACGCCGGCGCGGATGGCGGCGGCGAAGGCGCGCGCATCGCCGCCCATGCGCGCCAGGGCCTGCGCTTCCCACGCGTGGTCATGTGCTGTTTCGCGTGACGCAATCGCCATGGCATTCGCCACCATGCGCGCGGCGAAGGCTTTCTCCGCCGGCAGCGTGGGCAGCAATTCGTTCAACAGCACGTCGCGCGCGGTGGCGAGCAGGTCCGCCGCGCTCGGTTCCTCACGCAGCATCGCGGGCCTCCACCATGCGAAGGATCTCCCATTCCAGGCCGGGCACCATGTGGCCGGTCAGCGCCAGTTCCAGGCTGCGCTCGATGCCGGAGATGTGGCGTTCCGCCTGGTCCACCGCGATGGACGCCCAGCGGATATGCGCGGCCAGTTCCCACCAGCGCACGCGGGCATCGTCCACACCGCCGTAGCCCTCGTACAGCGTAGCCCGCGGGCCGATGCCGCCGGCCTCCTGCGCGTCATTGCCGAAACGCCAGCACTTCGCGCAGAGCCAGCCGAGATCCGCATGCGGGTCGGACCACATCGCGAATTCCCAGTCGAGCACGGCGGTGACGCCGGTGTCGTCCAGCATGATGTTGCCGGTGCGGAAGTCGTTGTGGACGAGCACGGCGGGGACCGGCGGCGGCGCGGTGCGTTCCAGGTGGCGCAGTCCCCATTCCAGCACCGGCCGCGGCGTGCGTTGGCGGTCGAGCGCGGCGCGCTGGTCGGCGATGAAGGCGCGGCAGGGATCGTCCGGCGGCGTGCCGAGGAAGGCCAGGTCCGCGCGCGGCGGCGTGATGGAATGGATGCGCGCCAATTCGCGCCCCAGCGCGCGCACGCAGCCCTCGCGCCCGCCGCCCAGCGTGTCGCTGCGGACCACCCGATGCCCGGCCGCGGTGCCGGCGACACGGCGCATGACGAAGAAGGGCGCGCCGAGCACGCTGGCATCCTCGCACAGGAACAGCGGTTCGGGCACCGTCACGCCGGCGGCGAAGGCCGCGCGCAGCAGCGCATATTCCTGCGGCCGCCCGTGGCTGACGGCGAGCGTCGCCGCATTGTCCGTCCGCAGCACCCAGCCGCGCCCGTCGGACACATCCAGCGCCCAGTTCTGCTGGATGGCGCCGCCCGACAGCAGCGCGGCGCGTTCGATGACCAGCGATGCGTCGCCGGTCGCCTCGCGCAGCCACGCCGTCAGCCGCGCCTCATCCATGCCCGGCCTGGCCCCAGCGGAAGAAGCTATCGCCCTCGGCACGCAGGATATTCGCCAGCACCATGCGGTGCACTTCCGACGCGCCATCCACCAGCCGCGCCTGGCGCGCGTAGCGGTAGATCCATTCGATCACGGTGTCCTTGGAATAGCCGCGCGCGCCGAGCAGCTGCAGCGCCGTATCCACCGACTTGTGCAGCGCATCGGCGACGACGATCTTCGCCATCGACACTTCCTTGCGCGCGAAAGACCCTTGGTCGAGCGCCCAGGCAGCCCGCATGGTCAGCAGGCGGCCGATTTCGATCTCCATGGCCGCCTGGCCGACCAGGCCCTGCACGCTCTCGCGGTCGATCAGCTTCATGCCGAAGCTGTCGCGCTGCTTGATGCGTTCCATGGCGATCTCGAGCGACCGCCGCGCCAGCCCCGTCCAGCGCATGCAATGCGTCAGTCGCGCCACGCCGAGCCGCCACTGCGTCAGCTTCAGCCCGTCTCCGACATTCAGCAGGCGCTGCTCGTCCGGAATCTCCAGCCCGTCGAAGGCCAGTTCGCAATGCCCGCCATGTTCCTCCGGCCCCATGATCGGGATGCGGCGGACGATGTTCCATCCGGGCGTGTCGGCATCGAACAGGAAGGCGGTGAGGCCCTTGCGTTCGTCGTCGGAGGTGCGCGCGATGATGATGAAGATCTTCGCGTTGCCCGCCCCGGTGATGAAGTGCTTGCGGCCGGTGATGCGCCAGCGGTCGTTGCCGACGCGCTCGGCCTTCGTATAGGTCAGGCCGGGGTCGGACCCGCAGCCATCCGGCTCCGTCATGGCGAAGGCCGATTGCACCGCGCCGTCGACGATCGGCTTCAGCCAGCGTTCCTTCATGGACTCGGGCAGCACCTGGTCCAGGATCATCATGTTGCCGTCATCGGGTGCCGCGCTGTTGAACACGACGGGGCCGAAGATGGAGCGGTTCATCTCCTCGTAGCAGGCGGCCATGCCGATGCGCGGCAGTTCCATCCCGCCCAGGCGCTTGGGCATCTGCAAGGCCCAGAGCCCTTCCGCCTTCGCCGCGCGCCGCATGTCGGTCAGCACATGCGGGGCGATGTTGTCGTGCTCGTCGTAGTTGCCGCGGTCGGATTCCAGCGGGATCAGCCGTTCGTCCACGAAGCGGCGGATGCGGAGGCGGACCTCCTCGATGTCAGGCGGCAGAACGAAGTCCATGGCGCGGCGTTCCTACAATGCGTTGACCGAATGCCCGCCATCCACCGTGACCGTGGCACCCGTCATGTGCGCGCCGGCGGCGGAAGCGAGCAGCAGCAGCGGCCCGGTCAAGTCGTCGGGCGACCCGAGCCGCCGCTGCGGAATGCGCTTGACCATCGCCTGGCCTGGTTCCGAGGCGAAGTAGTCGCGGTTGATGTCGGTCGCGACATAGCCCGGCGCGATGGCGTTCACGCGGATGCCGAAGCGCGCGAGCTCCACCGCCATCTGCCGCGTCAGGTGCAGCAGCCCGGCCTTGGCGGCGGTGTAGCCCGCGACGCCGGGGATGATGCGCTCGCCAAGCACCGAGGCGATGTTGATGATCGATCCCGGCTGCTTCGCCGCCGCCAGGCGCTTCGCGGCTTCCTGCCCGACCAGGAAGCAGCCGCGCAGGTTCACGGCCATGACGCCGTCCCAGTCGTCCACGCCCTGTTGCAGCAGGGGTTTGGTCACCGCGATGCCGGCATTGTTCACCAGGATATCGCAGGGGCCGCCGAGCGCGGCTTCGGCCGCATCGAAGGCGGTGGGAATGCTGGCGGGGTCGGTCACGTCCAGCGGCACGGACGCGGTGCGCGCGCCGAGTTCCGCTGCCAGCCCGCCTGTCGCCTCGACGCGCCGCGCCGCCAGCGCCACTTGCGCCCCCGCGCCATGGAGCACGCGCGCGAAATGCGCGCCCAGCACGCCGGAGGCGCCCGTCACCAGCGCCCGGCGGCCATGCAGCGAGAACAGCGCGGCGATGTCCATGCGTAACTCTCCCCTACGGCCTGCGTGCCACCCGTTGCGCCGCCCCGCAAGCCCCGCGATGCTGCAATGCGAAGCAGGAGAGACCGCATGACCGTCAGGACCGCGCTGGTGACCGGCGCGCAGCAGGGGATCGGCGCCGCCGCCGCGCGCGCCTTCGCGGGTGCCGGCTACGACGTGGCCGTGAACTGGCTGGACGACAAGGATGCTGCGGAGGCCGTGTCCGCCGAGATCCGCGCCGCCGGGCGCCGCGCCGTGCTGGTGCAGGGCAGCGTCGGCACGGCGGCGGATTGCGCCGCGCTGGTGCAGGCGGCGCTGGACGGCCTCGGGCGCATCGACGTGCTGGTCAACAATGCCGGCATCTTTCCGCGCGTCGAATTCCTCCAGATGACCGAAGCGGAATGGGACCGCGTGCTGGACGTGAACCTGAAGGGCAGTGCCTTCTGCGCGCAGGCCGCGGCGCGGCACATGGTGGCGGCCGGCATCCGCGGCGTCATCCTGAACCTGTCCTCGTCGTCCGTGCGGGGCGCGGTGCTGGGGGTGCATTATTCGGCGACCAAGACCGGGGTCATCGGCATCACGCGGTCGATGGCGCTGGCGCTGGCGCCGCATGGCATCCGGGTCAACGCCATCGCGCCCGGCCTGACCGACACGGCGCAACCCCGCTACGGCAATACCGACGATGAACTGGCGGAAATGGCCAAGGCCCTGCCGCTCGGCCGCATGGGCCGGCCGGAGGAGATTGCCGGGCTGATGACCTACCTGGCCTCCGACGCGGCGGAATGGATCACCGGCCAAGTCTATCACATCAATGGCGGGGTCTATTTGGCCTGACGCAAGGCGCCGGCCCGGCCGGCGCGGCAGGCTGCCTCCGCAACCCGCGGAGGCACCGATGCGATACCTGGCCCTGTTCTGCCTGCTGGCGGCCCCTGCCCTGGCCCAGCCCGAACCCGGCGACGCCCAGGCCGGCCGGGGCCTGGCGGCGAACTGGTGCGCCCATTGCCATCGCATCGCTCCCGGCGGGCCGGGGCCGGCGACCGACGGCGCGGCGCCCTTCACCATCATCGTCGCCATGCCCTCCACCACCTCGATGTCGCTGCGGGTGTTCCTGCAGACGCCCCATGCCGGCATGCCGGACTACCACCTCACGCGCGACCAGCTCGACGACCTGGTCGCATACCTGCTGTCGCTGCGGCGCTGAGCGCGCCGTCTGGCGCCCCTGCCCGTCCCGCGCTACCCAACGCTGGACATCCTCGGGGGAAACAACGCGTGTCCAGTGAACGCTTCCGCATCGGCTACCTCATCAAGGTGCCGCACCAGTCCTTCCTGGACACCGCGGCAAAGGACCCGGCGCTGGAACTGGTCCGCCTGACGCTGGACGATGGCGAGGAGGCCGCGCTGAAGATCCTGGAGAGCTGCCAGGGCTACTATGTGCGCGCCTCGCGCGACGAATTGCCCAAGCCCTTCCATGTCAACGACACGCTGCTGGGCCGCCTGCCGAACCTGCTGATGGCGGCCTCCCAGGGCGCGGGCTACGACACCATCGAACCCGGCGCCTGCACCCGCGCCGGCGTGCTGCTGGTCAACCAGGCCGGCGGCAATGCCGAGGCGGTGGCGGAACACGCCGTCGGCATGATGCTGGCGCTGCTGAAGCGCTTCCCCGAATGCCACGCCGCCATGCGTGAGGGCCGCGCCCAGCGGCGCGAGGAATTCATGGGCCGCAACCTGCTCGGCAAGACCGTCGGGCTGATCGGCATCGGCAATGTCGGCACGCGCACCGCGGCCATCCTGCACGCCGCCTTCCAGTGCCGCGTGCTGGCCTACGACCCGTATGTGGATGCCGCGACGGTGGCCGATCGTGGCGCGGAGAAGTTCGACGACCTGGCGGCGATGCTGGCGGAATGCGACATCGTCTCGATCCATTGCCCGCTGACGCCGGAGTCCCGCGCGATGATGGCGGCGAATGCCTTCGCGTCCATGCGGCCCGGCTCGGTGCTGGTCACCACCGCGCGCGGGTCGATCCATGACGAGGCCTCGCTGCTCGCGGCGCTGAAATCCGGCCACATCGCCGCCGCCGGCCTGGATGTGTGGGAGCAAGAGCCGCCGCCGGCCGACCACCCGCTGCTGTCGCTGCCCAACGTGATCTGCACGCAGCACACGGCGGGCGTGACGCATGAGAGCCGGTCGATGATCACGCGGATCGCCGCCGAAGCCTTTTCGTCCTTCGCCGCCGGCCGCTTCCCGCCGCGCATCATCAACCCCGAGGTCAAGGCCCGCGTCGCCGAACGCTACCGCGCGGCGCTGGGGCGGGAGATCACCGACCACGGCTGATGCGCCGGCGCGGATCGGCGCGACCGCACGATCCGCGCGCTGATCCGGCTTGGCCGCGGCGCCGCGGCGCGGGAGGATGGCGGCAATGACCGCATCCCGCCCGCTGACCGTCGCCGTGCTGGGCACGACGCAGACCCTGTCCTGGGCGTCGTCCTACTACATTCCGGCCATCCTGGCCGCGCCCATCGCCGCCGAGTTCGGCGTCTCGCGCGCCACCATCTTCGGCGTGTTCTCCGGCGCGCTGCTGCTGACCGCCTTCCTGGGGCCGATGGCCGGGCGCGCCATCGATTCGCGCGGTGGGCGCGACGTGCTGGCCGTGTCCAACATCGTCTTCGCCGTCGGGCTGCTGATGATGGGGCTCTCCCCCGGCCCGGTCGTTTTCAGCCTGGCCTGGGCGCTGATGGGCGTGGCGATGGCGATGGGGCTGTACGATGCCGCCTTCGCCACGCTGGCCGGCCTCTATGGCAAGGAGGCGCGCAACAGCATCACCGGCATCACGCTGATCGCCGGCTTCGCCAGCACGGTGGGCTGGCCGACCACGGCGCTGATGGAGGCGGAATGGGGCTGGCGCGGGGCCTGCCTCGGCTGGGCTGCGCTGCATGTCGTCCTTGGGCTGCCGCTGAACCGACTGTTGGTGCCGCGCGCCCCGCCGCCCGAACGCGCCGCCGCCGCGACCGGCGAGGCCGGGCCGCCGCCGCGCAGGCGCGACATGGCGCTGATCGCCTTCGTGCTGGCGACGGCTGGCTTCAGCGCCGCCGCGCTGGGCGCGCACCTGCCTGGCCTGTTGCAGGCGGCCGGGGCCACGGCGGTGGCGGCGGTCGCGGCGGGTGCGTTGCTCGGCCCGGCGCAGGTGGCCGCGCGCATCCTGGAATTCACCTTCCTGCGGAAGGTCTCGGCGCTGGTCTCGGCGCGCATCGCGGCGTCGCTGCATCCCATCGCGGTGGTGGTGCTGCTGGCGGGCGGCGCGCCCATGGCAGCGGTGTTCGTGCTGATCCACGGCGCCGGGAACGGGATGCTGACGATCACGCGCGGCACGCTGCCGCTCGCGATGTTCGGGGCCGCGGGATATGGGCAGCGGCAGGGCATCATCACCGCCCCGGCGCGCGCGGCGCAGGCGCTGGCTCCCTTCGGCTTCGGCCTGCTGGTGGATGCGGTGGGGGCGCAGGCGCTGTGGCTGACCGCCGGGCTGGGCGCTGTGGCGGTGGCGGCGCTGTTCCTGCTGCGGACGCCTGCGCGGTGATCCGTCAGCGCGGCAGCGTCTCGACGAAATATTCGTAGCTGTCGGCGTTCTCGGCGGAGCGCGCGGGGTTGTCCTTCGCCAGCCGCAGCGCGCCGGTCGGGCGATAGGCGTGGTCGCGCGTATTGGCCGCCAGGTGCGACGCCTCGTGGATCAGGATGCCCCAGCGGCTGTCGGTGCCGTCCATGCGTGCGCGGAAAAAGGGCGGGCAGAGGCCCAGGATCAGGTTCCGCTCATGCGCATAGGCGAAGCGCCCGCCCGGGCAGTCGGGCGGGTCGTTGCAGCGGATGGTCACGCCGGCCATGTCGTCCAGCCGCGCGGCGGTGAGTTCCAGCGTGATGCGGATGGTCTTGCGCGGCGCGGTGCCGAACCAGCGGCGGATATGCGCGTTGTCGGGTTCGTCCTGCACCAGGCGGATGGCGTCGCGGATGCGGGTGCGCGCCATGGCCAGCGCCTCGTCGATCAGCGGCTGGTGGTGTTCGGCGTCGCAGGCCGGGCCGGGGATGTCGGCGGGGCCGCGTTCCAGCGGCGGGGGCTTGGTCGTCGGCGCCTCGACCACCAGGACCTGGCGGGGGGGTTCGAGGGGCGGGGGCTTGCTGGTGGGCAGGGCCGCGACGGGCGGCGCGGGCGCAAGCGCGGGCGGCTTTGCCGTGGGCAGGCCGGGGCCATGCGTCGTGCCGTCCTGCGTGCCAGGCGCGCGGGCGTCGCCCGGAACGGGCGCGGGAGTGTCGCCCGGAACGGGCGCGGGAGTGTCGCCCGGAACGGGCGCGGGAGTGTCGCCCGGAACGGGCGCGGGCGTGTCGCCCGGAACGGGCGCGGGGATGTCGCCCGGAACGGGCGCGGGAGTGTCGCCCGGAACGGGCGCGGGGATGTCGCCCGGAACGGGCGCGGGCGTGGCGTCCGGCACGGCGGCGGCCCCCGGCGCGGGTGCGTCGACAGGCCCCGGGATCGCAGGCGGTCCGCCGCCCTGCGCCAGGGCCGGCAGCGCCAGCAGCAACGCCGCCGTGGCGAGCAGCCATCGGCGATCGAGACGACGAGTCGGCAGGGCGCGCTGGATCACCGCCCGACCCAAGCACGCCACCCGCCACCGCGCCAGACGCCTCGGCGCGCGGTGGTGTCCCGTGGGCGCCGCGGCCGCGCGGCCGGCATGGCCAGGCCGTCGCTCAGCGCCCCGGCAGGGTCTCGACAAACAGCATGTAGTTGTCCGCATTCTCCACCGCGAGCGCGCCGTTCTCGCGCGCCAGCGCCAGGGCCGCCGCGCGGCCATAGGCGTGGTCCCGCGTCTCGGCGGCGAAATGCGTCGCTTCGTGCAGCAGGATGCCCCAGCGCGTGCCGCCGCCCGCCATGCCGGCGCGGAAGAAGGCCGGGCAGACGCCGAGCACCTGCCCCTCATCCAGCCGGTAGCTCGCGGCGGGGCGGCCCCGCGCGTCGAGCAGCGTGCGCGTCAGCGCCCGCGCATAGGCGGTGACCCGGCCGGTGCAGCTGGCCGGGTCGTTGCAATGGAGCTCGAAGCCTGCGGTGCTGGCGAGCCGCGTGCCGGTGCGCTGGAGCACGTTCAGCACCGCTCCCGGCGGCGCCGTGCCGAACCACTGGCGAAGATGCGGATGGTCGGGTCGGTCCTGCAGCAGGCGGATGGCGGCGGCGATGCGGGCCCGTGCCTCGACCAGCGCGGCGTTGACGATCGCGACCTGCTGCGGCGTGCAGGCGGCGAGCGCCGCGTTCGGCGGCGGTGCGCCTGGCGCCGCGGAAGGCTGCGCTGGCGAGAGCACGCGCGGCATTGGCGCGGGCTCCGGCAGGTCGTCCGGTGTGATCACGCGCGGCAGGCGCCGCCCTTCGGCCGGCGGGTCGAGCGGCGAGATGACCTGCGGCAGGCGGGGCCGCGGCGGCGGCTTGTCGGGCCCCGGCTGCGCCATGGCGGGCGTGGCCAGGACCAGGAACGCCGCCACCGCCCGCCAGCGCCGCGCCGCGCCCGTGGCCCGCCACACCGGCGCCGCGTTCGGGCCCACTAACCGTCGCGCGGCCCGGCGGCGACGGCGGCCAGCCCGGCCTCGTCCAACACGAACAGGAAGGCCTTCTCGGTGTCGTAGGATACCAGGTTCGACGCGCGCCAGGCGTTCAGGATGGAGATGATGCTGCGCGTCGTCGCCCCCAGCAGGTCGGCCAGGTCGCCCTGGCGGAACCGCGCGGCCAGGCGCACGCCCTTGTCGGTCTTCACGCTGTCGGCCTTCAGCAGGTACAGCACCTGGCGTGCCAGGCGCACCTCCAGCGGCGCGAAGGTGGCGTCCTGCAACAGGCCGAACGTGCGCCGCAGCCGCATCGACAGCAGCCGCGCCAGCGCCAGGCCCAGCGCCGGTTCGCTCTGCGCGGTCTCGAGGAAGGCGGCGGCCGGGATGCGCGCCAGCTTCACCTCGCCGATCACCACCGCGTCGGCGCTGCGGGTCGCGCCGTCCAGCACGCCGATCTCGCCGAATACGTCGCCGGCGCGGAACACCTCGACCATCAGGCGCTTGGCGGCGTTGTCGGGCGCACCCACGCGCACCCGCCCGCGGCCTTCCAGCACGGCATAGACGGCATCGGGCGCATCGCCCTGGGAGAACAGCGGCGCGCCATCGGCCGGAGCGACGCGGCGCGCGCCCTCGGCCAGGCGCGCCAGCGCCGCCGGCGGCACGTCGCGGAACAGCGCGATTTGGCCGAGCTCCTCGGCGAGACGCGGATCGCTCATTCCATCTCCTCCTCGGCGCCCGAGTGGCGCAGCGCGTACAAAGGCAGGGACCCGAAGCCCTTCGCCGTCGGGATGCGCCCGGCATAGTCGCAGGCGAGGCCCGAGCCGCGCGGCAACAGCGCGACCTCGCAGGCGAAGGCCTCGGTCGCGAAGATGCGCCCCGGCGGCGTCACGGGTTCGATGCGCGCGGCGCGCGTCATGGCGCGGCCGGAGAACTTGTCGGCGTGCTGCACCGCGTCGTGCACCGGCAGCAGCGGGCCGAAATCGATGGCGAAGCGGGGGTGGATGGGCGGGTCCTGCCGGGCCAGGGCGGCGCGCATGTCGAAGGCGCAGGCGGCGGCGTCGGTGACCTCGTCGAAGGTGACCTGCACGGCATCGCCCCAGGCATTGCGGTAGGTCGCGGGGTGGCGGTCGAGCGCCGCGCCCATCGCCGCCAGTGGCCCTTCGTAGAACGTGGCGAGGCCGGCATCGTCCAGCGCGCTGAAGCGCGGCAGGTCGCCGAACAGCACCGCCATCGGGCGGCGCCGCGCCGGCGGCGCGCCATTGCCCGAGCCATTGCGCGGCCAGGGCCAGGGGATGTGCAGGGAGCGCCCGCCCGCGCCGGTCCAGGAAGCGACATCGGCCCCCGTGCCGGCTGCGCCCCGCGAGGGCAGGCCATCCCAGGACGCGACCTGCACCGCCGGTCCGTCGCGATGGCGCGCATGCAGCCGCGCCAGGCCCATGGCGCGCCGCCCGGCCATGGACAGGTGCAGGTCATCGTCCGGGAAGGGGCGTTCATCCAGCTGGATGACGCGCAATTGCGGCAGCAGGGCACGGAAGCGCGGCACCCAGCGTTCGCCGGCGGGGGCGACCGAATCGGCCTCGTAGGTATCGGGGTCGCAGGGCAGCACGGCGGTGGGCGCGATGCCGGCGCGCAGCAGCGCCTCGGCCGCCAGGATGTCGAAGCCGGCGGCCAGGCCGCCGAAGGCCGCGCCGACATGCTCGGCGGCGATGCGAGCATCGAGCGCGGCGGCGATCTCCGCCTCCAGCGACGGGTCGTCCTGGCCGGGCTTGGGAATGTGCCCGGTGTAGTGCAGCACCGCTGGCACGCGCAGCACATCCACCAGGCCCGGCGGCAGGCCGAGCGCGAAGGCCTCCCGCCGCATCTGCCGGCGCGTGGTGGCGCGTGCCGAGATGTCGGCGCCGGCGCGCGCCTCCGCTTCCTCCAGCGCGCGCAGGCATTCTTCCTGCCGGCCGGCGAGCAACAGGGCCTCGGCTTCGGTCGCGGCAGACCAGTAGTTGCCGGTGTCGATATGGTTCGCCAGCACCTGGCGGGCGATCATGGCGGCGCTGTGCGGGTCCCCGCTCAACAGCCGCAGCGCCGCGGCATTCACGCCGTGCCAGCCGGAATCATGGATGCGCCAAAGGGCGGCGTAGCGTTGCGTCGCCTCGGCCAGGAGGGGGCCGCGGACGGCCGCCGGCTGCTCGAAGGCACGATCCTTGAGCAGGCGCGCGCCGAGCATGCCGATCTCGGGGTCGGTCTCGGCATCGAGCCGCAGGCGGTGGAACAGGTCGAGCGCCATCGCGGTCGCGCCGGCGCGCGCGATGGTCAGCGTGGCACGATAGCGCAGCGCGGTGTCGTCCGGCCGGTCGGCCAGCGCGGCCATGGCCCTGTCATGGGCGGAAAACAGGAGGCCCTCGGCCTCCAGCGCCAGGACCTCCGCAAGCGGGTCGGACATCGCGCCTCGGCTGCGGGGATGGACCATGATCCTAGGGGGGACGCGCCGGGCGGGCAACGCGG
Organism: Roseomonas sp.; assembly: GCA_051860065.1. GTDB lineage: Bacteria > Pseudomonadota > Alphaproteobacteria > Acetobacterales > Acetobacteraceae > Neoroseomonas. The sequence goes on along the minus strand of JBHYEQ010000011.1, from coordinate 155,628 downwards.
GCGTGGTCGGGGGGCGTCACCTGCCCGGTCTCCGACCTGGCCAGCGAGCAAGGATGCGCTCGTCGCGCCGGAAGCCGCCTGCGGCGGGATGGTGGGCCGGCGGGGGAGCGCGCGCCGGCACCGCCATCGCGTGACACATTCATGCCGCATGGCGCACCCGCGCAGCCTGTGCGAGAACGCAACCGTTCCGGAAGACGCCATGCCGCACGACGTATTCCTCAGCTATGCGTCCACCGACCGCGCCGCAGCGGATGCGGTCTGCGCGGCGCTGGAAGCGCGTGGCATCCGCTGCTGGATGGCACCGCGCGACGTGCCGGCCGGCGCCGATTGGGGCGAGGCGATCCTGACCGCGATCGGCCGCGCGCATGCCATGGTGCTGGTGCTGTCGCGCCACACCGCGGCATCCGTGCATGTTCGAAACGAAGTCGTGACCGCGGTGTCGCAATCCCTCGCGCTGGTGCCGGTGCGGATCGAGGATTGCCAGCCAGGCGGCGCGCTGCGGCTGCACCTGGCCGGGTCGCATTGGCTGAACGTGTATCCGCTGCCGGTCGAACAGCATGCCGATGCGCTGGCCGGCGGCGTGCGGCTGGCGCTGGCGGCGGATGCCACCATCGAGATCCCGCGCGCCCAGGCCGCGGCGATGGTAGCGGCGGCGCGGGCCAGCGCGGCGGCCGCGGCGGATCGGCCGGTGGCGGCGCGCGAGGCCGCCCGGCCCGAGCGGTCCGCCCGGCCGACGCAGGCACGGCCGGCAGCGGCGCCCGTCCCGGTGCGGCCGGGCGCACAGGCTGCCTCGGCGAACGGAGCGCCGGCGCCGCACCTGCCCACGCCGCGCCGCGGGCTGGGCATTGCCGTGGCGATCGGCGGGCTGGCGCTGCTGTGTGCCGCGGTCGCGGCGGCCTGGTACTACGAACCCCGGTTGAAGGCGCTGTTCGGCCTGAGCGCGGCGGCGCCGGCCGAGGCGATGGCCGCGCCGGCGGTGCCTGTGGCCGCGGCGGCCATTGGCGGCGACCAGCAGCCGCCCACGGCGGCCACCGATCCACCGCGAGGGTTGGCAGGTGCAGCGCGGCCGCTGCCCGGCCTCGGCCCCACGCCGCTGCCCGTCGGGCCCGGCGGCGCGCTGCCGCCTGCGCCGGCAGGGCTTTCCGGCCCGCCCGCCCAGCCGCTGATGATCACGCCGCAGCCGGCATCGCCGCCGCGCAGCATGACGCAGGCGCCACCGCCACGGACCCCGCCGCCGCCCGCGCCCGCGGCGCGCGTCATGAACGGCGCAGCCGCCACGATCTCCAGGATTTTCGTTGCGCGGGTCGAGGATGGGATCGGGCGCGAGGATTGGCTCGGCCAGGCGCAGATCACGCCCGGCAATGCGGTGCTGCTGCGCCCGCCGGCCGGGCAGGGTTGCCTGTTCAACATCCGCGTCGTCTATGTTGGGGGCAGGACCGAGGATCGTCCGGGAGTCGATTTGTGCGCCGCACCCGATCTGCGTTTCGAGGGAAGCAAGGGCGCCGGGTGATCCTCGTTGCGCTGGGCCTGTTCGCCGCCCCGGCCCTGGCGCAGGACCAGCGGCCGCGCCCCTTCATGCTGATGAATGGCGGGGCTGACGCGGTCGTCGCCGTCGAACTGTCACCAAGTGGCGAGGCGCGGTTCGGCGCCTCCATGCTCGGCCGCGTCGAATTGCCGCCGGGCAATGCGCTGCACCTCACGCCGCCCACGAGTGCGCCCTGCCTCAACGACCTGCGCATCCGCTGGGCGAATGGCCGCGTGGAGGAACGCACGCGACAGGACCTGTGCCAGCCGCGGCAGTTCATCCGCCTCTCGCCGCCGGCCCATTGAAGGGACCACCATGACCAGCGACTGGACGACCCGCGCGGGCACGCGCTTCACCACCGAGAAGCGCCCGGCGATGGGCACGCGCGGCATGGTGGTGACCAACCATCCGCTGGCCTCCGCCGCGGGGGCCGAGATGCTGGCGGCCGGCGGCAATGCCTTCGACGGCGCGATCGCCGCGCTGTTCACGCTGACCGTGGTCGAGCCGATGATGGTCGGGCTGCTGGGCGGCGGCACCGCGCATCTGCGCCTGGCCGACGGCACGCATACCGTCATCGACGGCATGGCGCGCTGCGCCGCGGCCGCCACGCCCGACATGTTCACGCCGGCGGAGCCGGGCAATCCGCGCAACCTGGAAGCCGTCCGTCGCGCCAATGCGGTGGGTGGGCTGTCGGTGGCGACGCCGGGCAACCTCAAGGCCTGGTGCGAGATCCTGGAACGCTTCGGCTCGATGACGCTGGCCGATGTGATGGCGCCGGCGATCCGCCATGCCGAGAACGGCTATCGCGCCACGCCCTACCTGGCCGAATGCGCGGCCGAGGCGGCGCCGGAGATGGCGCGCGACCCGGCGATCGCGGCGATCTACCTGCCCGGCGGGGCGCCGCTGAAGCCTGGCCATCGTGTGGTGCAGGGAGATTACGCGCAGACGCTGAAACTGATCGCCCGCGAGGGCGCGGCGGCGCTGGACGGCGCGCTGGGCGATGCGGTGGCGGCGGGCATCGCGCGGGCCGGCGGCATCGTGACGGCGGCGGATCTGCGCGACTACCGCACGATCGAGCGTGTGCCGCTGCGCGGACCCTATCGCGATGTCGAGGTGGTGTTGCCGCCGCCGCCGGCGTCGTCCGGCGTGCATGTGCTGCAGATGCTGAACATCCTGTCGGGCTGGGATCTGCGCGCGCTGGGCTTCGGGTCCGCCGACACGCTGCACCTGCTGGCCGAGGCGCTGAAGATGGCGTTTGCCGACCGCGCGGCAGCCTCGGGCGACCCGGCCTTCGTGGATGTGCCGGTGGAGCGGCTGACCTCAGCCGCGTATGGCGCGGAGCGGCGGGCGCTGATCGACATGGCGCGGGCGCAGGATTGGGCGCCGGGGATCGTCTCGGCCGAATCGCCCAATACCACGCACCTGACCGTGGCGGATGGCGAGGGCCGCATCGCCTGCATGACGCAGACGATCAATTCCACCTTCGGGGCGCGCTTCATCGTGCATGGCACGGGGATGATCCCGAACAACTACCTGGCGACCTTCGACCCGCGGCCGGGCCGCGCGCTGTCGATCGCGCCGGGGAAGCGGGTGACGACGTCGATGGCGCCGATGATCGTGCTGCGCGGCGGCAAGCCGGCCTATGCGCTGGGGATGCCGGGCGGGCTGCGGATCTTTGGCTGCGTCATGCAGGGGATGCTGAACCTCGTGGACCACGGGATGTCGCTGCAGGAAGCGGTGGAGGCGCCGCGCCTGTGGACGCAGGGCGACGCCGTGGAGATCGAGCCGGCGTTCGGCGAGGATGTGCGCGCGGCGCTGGCGGCGCGTGGCCACAAGCTCGCGCGGATGCCGCATGTCGGTGGCGGCATGTGCGCCATCGGCTTCGGCCTGGATGGTGCGATGGAGGGCGCTGCCTGCTGGCGTGCCGATGGCACGGCTGTCGGTGTCGGCGGCGGCCTGGCGCGTGCGGGCGTTCGTTTCTGGCCTGATGCGGCTGGCGTGCGCTGACGTTCCGGCGGTCCGGGTGGCACTGCCACCTGGCGGGAGGGCAGCGCCCTCCCGGTTTGCGCCCGCCCCAACCCGTGCCACCTTCTGCCCCGCCGGCCTGCCGGCCAACAACGCCTGCCACGCTTCACGCCTGCCTGGGATGCCAACCGATGATCCGTGCCACCCGTCGTGCCGCGCTTGCGGCTGTCGCTTCGCTTCCTGTCCTGCCGCGTGGCGCGCGGGCGCAGGACTGGACCCCGCGCGAGACCGTGCGGCTGATCAACCCCTTTGCGCCGGGCGGGTCGCCCGACATCCTGGCGCGCGTCATGGCGCCGCACATGCAGGCCTTCCTGGGCCAGCCGATGGTGGTCGAGAACCGGCCGGGTGCCGGTGCTGCCGTGGGCACGCGGTCGGTCGCGCGCGCCGCGCCGGATGGGCTGACGGTGCTGCTGGCGCCGATCTCCTCGGTCATCGCGCCCTTCATGATGCGCGACCCGGGCTATGCGCTGTCCGACTTCAAGCCGGTGTCGCTGCTGGCCACCACGCCCTTCATCCTGGTGGCGCGGCCGGGGCTGTTTGCCGATGTGCGGGCGTGGGACGCGGCGATGCGCGCCAATCCCGGGCGCCATTCGGCGGCGACCGGCGGGCCTGGCACGCCGCACCAGCTTTCGGCGGTGCTGTACCAGTCCATGTCGGGGGCAGATTTCACGCTGGTGAATTATCGCGGCACGGCGGCGGGGCTGACCGACATCCGCGCCGGCGTGGTCGAGTTCATGTTCGCCGACATGCCCGCCACCATGGGCCAGGTGCGCGACGGCGCGCTGCAGGCGCTGGCGGTGAACACTCCCGCGCGCGTGCCCGCGCTGCCGAACGTGCCCACCATGGCCGAGACCGTGGCGCCGGGCTTCGAATCCAATTCCTGGGTGATGTGGTGGGTGCCGGCGGCGACGCCTGATGCCATCGTGAACCGGCTGAACGCGGCGGCGCGCCACGCGCTGGCGCAGCCCGAGGTGCGCGCGCGCGTGGCCGAGGTCGGCTTCGTCGGCGCCGAGGGATCCGACGTGGCGACCGCGCAGGCGCATATGCGCAGCGAGGCGGAGAAGTGGAGCGCGCTGATCCGCGCCCGCGGGCTGCGCTTCGACGAGTGAGCCCGCGCGGCGCCTGTGCCGGCGGCTGCGTTGGGTGACGCGACCGCTGGTATGGCCTTGATGTCGCGCGCCGCCGCGACGCAAATCCAGCGCCCATGCCGGTCGGCCCGTCACGAAGCCGGTGTCAGCGGCGCATGTCCTCCGCGATCAGGTCGGCCGCCTTCTCGGCGACCGACAGCACCGTCGCGTTGATGTTGCACACCGGGATGTCCGGGAAGACCGAGGCATCCACCACCCGCAGCCCGTCGATGCCGCGCAGCCGCATCCGGGCATCCAGCGGCGCGGTTGCATCGCCGCCCATCCGCACCGTGCAGGAGGGATGGTAGACCGTCCCGCCGGTGGCCTTCGCGAAGGCCAGGAGCGCCTCGTCGCTGTCGGCATCCGGGCCTGGGCGGGTCTCGCCCGCGACGATCCCGCGCAAGGGTTCCGCCGCCATCCAGCGGCGCGCCAGGCGCATGCCGCGCACCACGCAGTCCTCGTCCGCGCGTTCGGTCAGGAAGCGCGGGGCGATGGCCGGTGCATCCTCCGCGCGCGGCGATTGCAGCATGACGGTGCCGCGGCTGTGCGGGCGGCATTGCCACACACCCAGCGTGAAGCCCGGCTCGGTCTCCGGCACGCCGATGCGCCCATCCTGCCACGACAACGGCCCGCCATTGATCTGCACGTCCGGCGCCTCCAGCCCATGCTGCGTGCGCGCGAACAAACTCATCATGCCCGGCGACCAGGTCAGCACGCCCTTGCCGGTGGTGGCCCAGCGCAGCACTTCCCACGCCAGGCGCGGCCAGACGATGCGACGGTTCGCCGACCAGCGATGATCGGTCAGCCGGAAGGTCAGCCGCGCGATGTAGTGGTCCTGCAGGTTGCGCCCCACGCCCGGCACATCCAGCACCGGCGCGATGCCGTGCGCCGCCAGGTGCTGCGCGCACCCGATCCCCGAAAGCTGCAGCAGATGCGGCGACCCGATCGCGCCCGCCGACAGCACCACCCCGAAGCGCGCGCGCAGCATCCGTTCCGCGCCACCCTGCCGGACCAGGACGCCGGTGGCTCGCCCGTCCTCGACCACCACGCGCAGCGCCATCGCCTCGCTGACCACCTGCAGGTTCGTCCGCCCCAGCGCCGGCACCAGATACGCCCGCGCCGCCGAGACGCGCCGCTGCCCGCGCCGTGTCTGCTGGAACGTCGCGAAGCCCTCGCGCCGCGGGCCGTTCATGTCGGCATTCACCGGCAGGCCGATCGCCTCCGCCGCCGCCGCGAATTCGCGCAGGAGTTCCGGCGTCTCAGCCAGGTGCTCGATCGGCTGCGGGCCATCCGTGCCACGCCCCTCGCCACCGCCGGCGAAGGATTCATGCCGCATGAAATACGGCAGCAGGTCGTCCCACCCCCACCCCGTGCAGCCCTTCTGCGCCCACAAATCGTAGTCCGACGGGTGCCCCCGCACATGCCCAAGCCCATTGATCGACGACGACCCACCCCACACCCGCCCACGCGGATAATCCAGCGCCCGCCCACCCGTCGCCGCATCAGGCTGCGTACGAAACCCCCAGGTCAGCCGCGGATGATCGAGAATGCGCGCATACCCCGCCGGGATATGAATATACGGATGCCGGTCCCGCCCCCCGGCCTCGATAACCGCCACCGACGCCCCACCCGCCGACAACCGGTTCGCCAAGACGCAGCCCGCGCTGCCGGCACCCACGATCACATGGTCGAATGTCTGGTCCATGGCCCCATGGGAGCGCGCGCCGGCGCGGCGGTCCAGGGCGGGGAGGGCTTTGCCCTCCCCGGACCCCACCCACCAAGGGCTTAAGGCCCTTAGGCCTTTGGCGGAGGGGGTTCGGGGGAGGCAGAGCCTCCCCCGTCCACGCCTTCCACCGCCGGCACCTCCCGTGCCACGGCCAGCATCAGTCGGCGCAGCCAGGCGTGGCCGGCGTCGCTTTCGAAGCGGCGATGGAAGATCAGGGAGAGGCGGGTGTGGCGCATGTCGACGGGGGATTCGCGCAGGACCAGGCCGTGGGTTTCGGCCATGCGGCAGGCCAGGCGGCCGGACAGGGTCATCACCATGTCGGTGCGGGCCAGGATGTCCGGCACGGCGGAGAGGTGCGCGACCACGGCGCCGAGGCGGCGTCGCTTGCCGCGCGTGGCAAGGGCCACGTCCAGCGCGCCGTCGCGCGATCCGTTGGGTGAATGGAGCAGGTGGGGGAAGGCGATCAGCCGGTCCTCGGTCATCACGCCGGTGGCGAGGGGGTGGCCGGGCCGCATGAGGGTCAGGAAGCCTTCCGGCAGCAGGCGGATGCGCGTGTAGATCGCCGGCGGTTCGGGCAGCACGCCGATGGCGAGCGCCGCCTCGCCGCGATCCAGCAGGGATTGCCAGTTGGTGCGGTCGGCATGGCTGATCGCGAGCAGACAGCCGGGTGCTTCGCGCGCCATGCGTTCGAGCAGCGCGGGGGCCAGCACGGCCTCGGCGTATTCGCTCAGCGCCACGGTGAAGACGCGGTCGCTGGTGGCGGGGTCGAAGGGGGCGTGGACGGCGAGGGTTTCGCGCAGGCGGTCGAGCACTTCGGCGACCGGGCCGGCGAGGGCGAGGGCCAGTTCGGTGGGTTCGACGCCGCCGGGGCGGCGCAGGAACAGCTCGTCGTTCAGCGCGGCGCGCAGCCTGGCCAGCGCGTTGGAGACCGCCGGCTGGGACAGGTTCAGCCGCTGGGCGGCGCGCGTGACGTGGCGTTCGCGCGCCACCGCGTCGAACACCCGCAGCAGGTTCAGGTCGAGGGTCGAGACGTCGGCCATTCGTGCTGGTGATGATGGACGTTCCGAACGGTCGTTGGAAGCCGGGGCCGCTTCGGACGCATGGTCCGCGTCAACCAAGGCCGCCTGGCCTTCTCCATCAAGGACCACGACGATGACCGACGTGAAGACCACCACCCCCTATGCCGCCCTGCTGCTGCGCGTGAGCATGGGCGTTCTGTTCCTGGCCCATGGCGGGCTGCTGAAGCTCGGCACCTTCGGGCTGGCGGGCACGATGGGGTTCTTCGGTTCGCTGGGCTACCCGCCGATTTTCGGCGCGATCGTCACCTTCGCCGAGATCGGCGCAGGCATCGCGCTGATCGCCGGCGTGGGCGTGCGGACCGTGAGCCTGCTGTCCATCCCGATCCTGGTCGGCGCCACCATCCAGCACCTGCCGAATGGCTGGATGTTCGGCAACCCTCGCGGCGGCTGGGAATTCCCGGCCTTCTGGACGGCGGCGCTGCTGGTGCAGGCGGGGCTGGGTGCCGGGGCGCATGCCCTGGACCTGAACCGGCTGCTCGGCCGCCAGGCCGCCACCGCCAACGCCTGAACCCCTGCGAAGCGCGGGCGGGGCAGCCATGCCCCCGCCCCTTCGCATTGAAGGACCTTGACCATGACACCAAGCCTTTTCGCCCCTGTCCGCATCGGCGACGTCACGCTGCAGAACCGCATCGCAATGGCGCCGATGACGCGCAACCGCAGCCCGGGCGGCGTGCCGACCGAGCTCAACGCGCTGTACTACGCCCAGCGCGCCACGGCGGGGCTGATCATCACCGAGGGCACCACGCCCGATGCCGGCGGCCGCGGCTACATCGACATCCCTGGCCTGTATGACGCGGCGCAGGTCGCCGGCTGGCGGCGCGTGACCGATGCGGTGCATGCCAAGGGTGGGCGCATCTTCGTGCAGCTGATGCATACCGGGCGCATCTCGCATCCCGACTTCCTCGATGGCGGCACGCCGGTCGCGCCCTCGGCCGTCGCGGCGGCGGGCGCGATCTTCACCAAGGAAGGTCAGAAGCCGCATCCGGTGCCGCGCGCGCTGGACGCATCGGAAATCCCGGCCGTGATCGCCGCCTATGGCCGCGCCGCGACGCTGGCGGTCGAGGCCGGGTTCGACGGCGTGGAGATCCACGGCGCCAACGGCTACCTGCCGAGCCAGTTCCTGTCGACCAACGCGAACCTCCGCACGGATGAATGGGGCGGGTCGGTCGAGAACCGCGCGCGCTTCCTGCTGGGTGCCGTGGCTGCGGCGGCAGCGGCGATCGGCGCCGGGCGCGTCGGCGTGCGGGTCAGCCCCGGCAGCACCTTCAACGATGTCGCCGACAGCGATCCCGAGGCGACGCTGACGCACCTTGCCACGGCGCTGCGCGGCCAGGGCCTTGCCTACCTGCACCTGGTGGGCGGTGCCTACGCCTACGACGCGGCGGGCATCGCGCGGCGGGCCTTCGATGGGCCGTTGATGCTCAACGGCGGCTACGACGCCGCGCGGGCTGAGGCGGACATCGCCGCCGGCCGGGCCGACGTGATTTCCTTCGGGTCATCCTTCATCGCGAACCCGGACCTGCCGGAGCGGCTGCGCGTCGGGGCCGCGCTGAACGCGCCGGACCCCGCCACCTTCTACGGCGGCGATGCGCGCGGCTACACGGATTACCCGGCTCTGGCCGCCTGATGCGATGCGGCGCGCGCGGAGCCATCCGCGCGCGCCGTCACGCTGTTTCCAGCAACCCCACGCGCGCCAGGCGGCGGCAGAAATCCAGCGCGCCGTCGCCCAGCGAGGCCGGCGTCGCGCCATCCTCCAGCGCCACCAGCCAGTCGAATTCCGCCGCGCTCAGTGTCTCGACGCCGCCATACCAGCGCAGGGCGGCGCCGCCCTCGGGCAGCGGCACCAGGGTGTGGTGCATCGTCTCGGACAGCAGCAGCCGGTCGTCCGGGCCCGGGGCGCGCGCCACCAGGCCGCGCCGCGGCAGGGCCATGCGGTCGCGCACCAGCCGGTCCAGCGCCGCCACGGCGATGCGGTCCGCCAGAGCAGGCCCATCCAGCGCGGCCAGTGCCTCCGCCAGGCGGGCGCGCAGCACGGCCACGCCATCCGGTTCCGCCAGGCGCCAGGTCGGGATGGCGGCGCGGAGCGCGGGCAGCTCGGCCTCCAGCTCGCCCAGCACGTCGCGCAGCATCTCGCCGATCGCGGGTTCCATGAAGCCGATGGTGATGTGCAGCGACGGGTCGGCGCCTTCCTGCACCATCGCCTCGTGCAGCACGCCGCGCGGCAGGTACAGCGCATCGCCGGGCGCCATCACCAGGGCATGCGGGTCGCCCTCGGGCGCGGCGTTGTTGTGCCAGGGCGTGTGGCGGGTCGGCGCGGGATACGGGATGGCGTCCCACACCCGCCACGCCTTGCGGCCCGAGACCTGCAGCACCAACACGTCATGCGTGTCGAAATGCACGCGGAAGCCCTGCGCGCCGGGGGGCGTCAGGTAGATGTTGGCCTGCACGCCATGCAGGAAGGCTTTCTCCAGTCCGCGGCAGAAGCGCGCCAGCGGCGGATGGATCTCGTGGAACTGGGAGACCACGAGGCTCGCGCCGTCATCGTGGCGGGCCAGCAGCCGCGGCAGGTCCACCCGGTCGCCGCCCTCCTCCAGGTAGTCGTCCTCCGGCACGCGGGCGCCGCCCTTGCGCGCGCCATCGGCCATCGAGACACGCGGCGTGCGCGCCGCATCGCTGCGCAGGAAGGCATCGAGGTCGGCAATCGACAGCAGCCCCGCATAACGATCCGGGTCGTTGCCGGGCATCAGCCGCCAGGCGGTGCCCTCGCGCAGCGCCAGCCCGTCATCGAGCGACATCGAGCCGAAGGCCAGGGACCAGGCGTCTTCAGCCAAGGTGGCAGCCATCATCATCCTCGTGTGCGCGCGGGGGTGTCCGATGGGTCGGGCGCGTCGTGATCGGTGGGCGGCGCGGCCCGGCGCGAGGGCGCCGGGGCGTCGCTGTCGGCGTCCGTGCCATGCGCGCCGGCCATGCCCGGCGGCGCAGGCGGCAAGGCCACGTCGAGCACGGTCAGGCGGCGCCCAAGCCTGCCGCCCCCGGCCAAACCGGTTCTGGCCATGCTGTCGTCCCGCGCGTTGCCGGTCAGCGCCAGCCGCGGCCGCCGCCGGGCGGGTCGTTGGGGTCGTTGTCGGTCACGCCGCGCGGCTGCTGGCGCTGGCGCCAGCCGCTGCCGTAGCCGGACGGGTCGGTCGGGTCGCCATCATTGATCCCTGTATAGGGCCGGCCCTGCGGCCGGGGCCGATACCCGCCACGGCCATTGCCCGGGCCGTCATTGGGGTCGGAATCCGTGATGCCGGTGCGCGCCGGGCCGCGATACCCGCCGCGGCCGTAGCCGGCGCCGTCATTGGGGTCGGAATCGGTCAGGCCGGTCCGCGGCCGTCCGCGATACCCGCCGCGGCCATAGCCCGGTCCGTCATTGGGGTCGGAATCGGTGATGCCGGTGCCGCGCCGGCGGCCGCCACGGCCATAGCCCGGCCCGTCGCTGGGGTCGGAATCCGTGATGCCGGTGCGGTACTGCACCGGCGTGGCTTCCAGCGCCTGCGCTGCGGGCGCGCCAATGGCCGCCGCCCCAGCCGCAGCCGCGACGCGCAACACGAACAGCCGGCGGCCAAGCCGGCGTCCCTCGCCACCTTCCGCGTCATCGGCCTGCGGCGCGGTCTGGGCGGCATCCCGATTGGTCATCTCTGCCCCACTTCTTCCCTGGCCGATATCATCGGCCCGCCGCAACAGTTTCGGCAAGCGGCGTGAAGGCTTGGTGAGTGCGCTGGCGCACCCGGAGTGCGAAACGTTTCAGGCGCGACGGCGTCCGGGCGCGCGAAGGCCGGGGACAGGACGTGATCGCCGGCCCACCACAGTACGCCCGCCGGACCGAGCCGCCCGACATTCTCCCATTCCAAACTCCGCCGGCGCGTCGCAGACTTGCGTCGCCTTAGAGGAAACGACCGGAATCGCCATGACCCAACGCCGCACCATCCTGGCTGCCGCCGCCGCGCTCGGCCTCTCGCCACGGCTCGCCTTCGCGCAGCAGCGCTTCGCCAGCCTGTTCATGTTCGTCCCGGCCGGCCCGGGCGGCGGGTGGGACGGCCTCGGCCGCGCCATCGAGCAGGCGGCCCGCGCCGCCGGCCTGGTCGGCACCTTCCAGTTCGAGAATGTCGGCGGCGCCGGCGGCACGGTCGGCCTGCCGCGCTTCCTGTCGCAGCGGCGCGGGCGGGCCGATGCGCTGATGGTCTCGGGCTCCGTCATGGTCGGTGCCACGCTGACCAACAAGACGCCCGTCACGCTGCAGAATACCGTGCCGATCGCGCGCATGACCGCCGAGGCCGGCGTGGTCGTGGTGCCGGCCAACAGCCCCATCCAGACCATCGCGCAATTCGCCGACGCGCTGAAGGCGAACCCGCGCGCCGTGTCGGTCGCCGGCGGCAGCGCGGGCGGCACCGACCACATCGTCCTGGGCCTGATGCTCCAGAAGCTGGGGCGCCAGGCGCGCGAGGCCTCCTACGTCGCCTTCGCCGGCGGCGGCCCGGCGCAGGCGGCCATCCTGGGCGGGCAGGTCACGGCCGGTATCTCGGGCTGGTCGGAGTTCTCGGAACAGGTCAAGGCCGGGCGCGTGCGCGCGCTGGCCACCACCGGGGAGACGCGGACCGACCCCGCGGTGCCGACGCTGAAGGAAAGCGGCATCGACGTGGTGGCCATCAACTGGCGCGGCGTGTTCGGCGCGCCGGGCATCAACCCCGCGCAGCGCCAGGCGCTGGTCGACCTGATGATCGCCATCCATGCGTCGGAGGCGTGGAAGCGCATCCTGTCCGACCGCGGCTGGGAGGACGCCTTCCTGACCGGCGCGCCCTTCGACCAGTTCCTGGATCGCGACCGCGCCGACATGGAGGGCGTGCTCAAGGACCTCGGCCTCGCGTGAAGGCGGCCGGGATGAAGCCCGGGGCGGTCCCGGATCTCGCTGTCGGCCTGGGTGTCACGGCGCTGGGCGCGCTGGCGGCCTGGCTGACCGGGGTGATCCCGACCACGCCGGTCTATGCGGTGGTCGGGCCGAAGATGGTGCCGGCGCTGATCGCCGGCGCATTGGTGCTGCTTGGCCTGATGCTGACCGTGGTGGCGCTGCGCGGCGGCTGGAGCGCCGACATCCCCGAGGTGGCGGAAGCCGGGCCGCCGAACCTGGTCTCGCTGGCCTGGCTGGGCGGCGGAATGCTGCTGAACCTGGTGCTGATCGTGCCGCTGGGCTTCGCGATCGGCGCGGCGGTGCAGTTCGTCTGCACGGCGCGGGCCTTCGGCAGCCGCAGCCCGGTCCGTGATGCCGGGATCGCGCTGCTGGTCTCGCTGGGGGCGTTCTTCCTGTTCGTCGAGGCGCTGGGCGTGAACATCGGCGCGGGGCTGCTGGAAGGCGCCATCCTGCGCGCGGTGGGACGGGACGTGCCGTGAGGATCCTACCCATCCGCACTGGCGGATCGCGGCCGCGCCGCGATCCGGGAGCGCACAGCGCGACCGCGCCCAGACCGCCTGCCGCCGCCAGCGCACCAGTGCACGGCGCGAAAGCCAAGCCGGCGCATGCCGGCGCCGGCGATTGAGGTCAAAGAAAAATGCGCGCGTTCCGTTTCGTCACGGTGGATGTGTTCACGGACCGTCGGTTTGGCGGCAACCAGCTCGCGGTGTTCCCCGATGCGCGCGGCCTGACGGATGCCGAGATGCAGTCCCTCGCGGCCGAGTTCAATCTCAGCGAGACGACCTTCGTGCTGCCGCCCGAGCATCCGCGCAACAGTGCTCGGGTGCGGATCTTCAACCGCGTGGCGGAGATGGCCTTTGCCGGGCACCCCAATGTCGGCACCGCCTATGTGCTGGCGCGGGAGGCCGGGACCGCCGCGCCCAACCAGTATCGCTTCGAGGAGCCGGCCGGGCTGGTCGAGGTCTCGATCGAGCATGACGAGGCCGGATGCGTGGTGGGTGCCTATGTCGCCGCGCCGCAGCCGCTGCGGATCGGGGCCGAGCTGCCGGTGGCGGTGGCCGCCGCCTGCGCGGGGCTGCCCGAAGCGGCGGTGCTGACGGCGCGCCATGCGCCGACCCTGGCCAGCGATGGCGGCAATTTCCGGCTGATGATGGAGGTCGCGCCGGAGGCGCTGGCGCAGGCCGCGCCGGACATCGCTGCCTTCCGCCGCGCGGTCGAGGCGTATCGGCAGGAGACCGGCGGGTTTCTGTCGCTCTATCCGTATGTGCGGGCGGGGCAGGACGTTCGGGCGCGGATGTTCTCCCCGCTGACCGGCACCTGGGAGGATTCGGCCACTGGCAGCGCGGCGACGCCGCTGGCGGGGTTCCTGCTGCAGCTGGATGGCGGGGCGGATGGTGCGTGGAATATCACCCAGGGCGTGGAGATGGGCCGGCCAAGCCTGCTGATGGCCTCAGCGCGCCGCACGCCTGAGGGCATCCGGGCCCAGGTGGGCGGACGCTGCGTGCCCGTGCTGCGCGGCGAGGCCGTGCTGTGACGGCGTCGGTGCCCGACCCTGGCTGTCAGTTCCCATGTTCCAGAAAAAGGAGGGGGTTCGGGGGAGTTCCCTCCCCCGACCTTCCCTTGAAAGCACCCTGATGGACTCGATCGCGGGCCTGTCCCTCGGCTTCGGCAATGCGCTGACGCTCACCAACCTGGCCTGGGCGTTGCTGGGGTGTTTCCTTGGCACCGCGGTCGGCGTGCTGCCGGGAATCGGCCCGGCGCTGACCATCGCGCTGCTGCTGCCCATCACCTTCCAGGTCAGTGCGACCGGCGCCTTCATCCTGTTCTGCGGCGTGTTCTATGGCGCGATGTATGGCGGCAGCACCACGTCGATCCTGCTGAACACGCCGGGCGAAAGCGGGTCGATCATCACCGCGCTCGAGGGTGCGAAGATGGCGCGCAACGGGCGCGCGGGGCCGGCCTTGGCCACCGCCGCGATCGGGTCCTTCGTGGCGGGCACGGTGGGCACGCTGGGCATCGCCTTCATCGGGCCGGTCATCGTGGAATGGGCGCTGGTGCTGGGGCCGGCGGAATACTTCTCGCTGATGGTGCTGTGCTTCGTGACGGTCTCGGCGGTGCTTGGCAGCTCGGCGCTGCGCGGGCTGACATCGCTCGCGTTTGGGCTGCTGCTGGGGCTTGTGGGGGTGGATTCGCAGACGGGCCAGCCGCGCATGACCTTCGGCGTGCCGGAGCTGCTCGATGGCGTGAATGTCGTGCTGGTGGCTGTCGCGCTCTTCGCGGTGGGCGAGGCGCTGCACATGGCCTGGCGCTACCATGGCGGCGACGCGAAGGTGCTGCCGGTGGGCAGCGTGATGCTGTCGAAGCAGGACCTGAAGCGGTCCTTCTGGCCGTGGATTCGCGGCGCGGGCTTGGGCTTCCCCTTCGGCGTGCTGCCGGCCGGCGGCACAGAGATGCCGACCATGCTGAGCTATTACGCCGAACGCCGCCTGGCGAAGCCGGAATACCAGAAGGAGTTCGGCACCACCGGCGCGATCGAGGGCGTGGCCGGGCCGGAAGCCGCGAACAACGCCGCCGCCGCGGGCATCCTGGTGCCGATGCTGACGCTGGGTCTGCCCACCAGCGCCACGGCGGCGATCATGCTGAGCGCCTTCCAGTCCTACGGCATCAATCCCGGCCCGTTGCTGTTCACGCAGCAGGCGGAGCTGGTCTGGACGCTGATCGCATCGCTGTTCATCGCCAACGTCATGCTGGTGGTGCTGAACCTGCCGCTGGTCGGGCTGTGGGTGCGGATCCTGAAGATACCCGTGCCGCAGCTCTATGCCGGTATCCTGGTCTTCGCGACCATCGGCACCTACGGCATCTCGAACAGCGTGTGGGACCTGGTGATCCTGTACACGCTCGGCGTGGTCGCGATGTTTATGCGGCGCTTCGACTTCCCTGTGGCGCCCGTGGTGATCGGCATGATCCTGGGGCCGATGGCCGAGCAGGCGCTGCGCCAGGCGCTGACCATCGGCCAGGGGGAGTGGTCGGTCTTCGTGACGCGACCGGGCAGTGCCATCATCCTGGGGCTCGCGGTGCTGGCGCTGGCGGGGCCGCGACTCTACGGCATCCTTGCACGGAGACACTGACATCTTGTTCTACGACCCTCGCCAAGGCCACGGCCTGCCCTACGACCCGTTCAAGGCGATTGTCGCGCCGCGGCCGATCGGCTGGATCTCGACCCTGGACGCGAAAGGGCGGCCGAATCTCGCGCCCTATTCCTTCTTCAACGCCGTGCTGTCGCGCCCGCACATGGTGATGTTCACCACCGAGACGATGAAGCACAGCGCGGCGAATGCGATCGAGACCGGCGAGTTCGTCTTCAACCTGTGCCCGCGCCATCTGTTCGACGCGATGAACATCTCCTCCGGCCTGCTGCCCGAAGGCCAGAGCGAATTCGCGGCGGCGGGCCTCGATACGGCGCCGTCGCAGAACGTCAGGGCGCCGCGCGTCGCGGGTACGCCGGCCGCGCTGGAATGCAGGGTGACACAGTCGTTTCCCTTCCAGGACCTCGACGGCAAGGAGTTGCTGGGGTCGATGGTGATCGGCCAGGTGGTCGGCGTGTATATCGACGAGGCGTATCTGCGCGATGGCCGATTCGACACGGCCGCCGCCCAGCCGGTCGCCCGCTGCGGCTACCGCGACTACACGGCGGTGACCGAGATGTTCCAGGCGCTGCGGCCGAGCGATGGCGGTGCGTATGTGGCGGGGCAGCGGGACCGGTAGGTCAGCCGCGCACCGGCCGCACGCTCGCCAGGATCGCCGCGCCCAGCGCCAGGAACACCAGCACGGTCGCCATCCCCAGCGCCTGGCTGCCGGTGCCCATGGTCACCCCCGCCAGCACCGCCGGCCCCAGGAAGCCGGTGATCCGCCCCGACAGCGCGAACAGCCCGAAATGCGCGGCGCATTGCCCCTCCGGCGCCATCTGCGCCATCAGCGTGCGCGATGCCGCCTGCGCCGGGCCCATGAACAGGCCCAGCGCCATCGCCAGCACCCAGAACCAGGACACGCTGTCGGTCAGCAGCAGCGCCGACCCAAGCACGATCATGCAGACCAGCGCGATCAGCACCGACCGCTTCGCGCCGATCCGGTCATCGACCAGCCCGAAGCCGGCGGCACCCAGCCCTGCGGTCACGTTCATGGCGATGCCGAACAGCAGGATGTCCTCCATCCCCATGCCGTGCACGCCGGCGGCGTAGATGGCGCCGAAGGCGAACAGCGTGTTCAGCCCATCGGTGTAGAACAGCCGTGCCACCAGGAAGCGCAGCATGTCGGGCCGCGCTGGCAGCCCGCGCACCAGCCGCGCGGTGTCGGCGATGCAGCCCGCCACCGCCTGGCCCATCGGCAGCCGCGCGCCGGGCGGGTCCGGCACGAACAGCAGCACCGGCCAGGCGAAGACCACCGTCCAGAGCCCGACCAGAACCGCCGTGGCGCGCACATGCTCCGACGCCCCGCGGTCGAGCCCGAACAGTGACGGGTTGGGTTGCACCAGCAGCACCAGCGCCAGCGCCAGGCAGGCCAGCCCGCCGGCATAGCCCAGCCCCCAGGCGAGCCCGGAGACTCGACCGATATGGTCCGGCGTCGTCACCTCCGGCAGCATGGCGTTGTAGAACACCGTGCCGATCTCGAAGGCGATGGTCGCGAGGCCGACGCAGACCAGCACATACAGCGTCCAGGACGGATCCGGCCTGGCGAACCACACCAGGGCGGTGAACACCGCGGTCAGCAGCGTGCAGGCGGCCAGCATGGCGCGGCGCCGCCCGCCATTGTCCGCCAGCGCGCCCAGGATGGGCGACAGCAGCGCGATGCACACCGCGGCGATGGTCTGCATCCAGCCCCATTGCGCCTGGCCGGTGGCTGGGTCCGGGGCGATGCCCTGGGTGAAATAGGCGGCGATCACGAAGGTCGAGACGACCGTCGGGAAGGCGCTGTTCGCCCAGTCGAATGTGGCCCAGGCGATCGCCTTGCGGTTCATGCGCCCGGCGTGCCGGAAACGCGGCGTGGGCGCAAGGGCGTCGCGCCGGCATGGGGCGGATGTCACGGGCGCGCCATCAGCCCCGCGGCGCCTTGGGCAGGCCGCGCCCGCGCACCACGGCGGCATCGCCGAATTTCGCGCGCAGCGCCTCGACAGCCGCCCAGCGTGCCGCGCGCTTCGGCGCCTCGGGATCCGCCAAGTCGCCGCGATCGGCATCCGCCGCCGACGCCAGCGGCTGCGCGCCGATGCCGATCAGCCGAAACGCGGTGCCATCCGCCTCGCGCGCCAGCAGCGGCCGGGCGGCGGCAAACAGCACGTCCGGCAGGCGCGTGGGCTGCGGCAGCCGAGCCGCGCGGGTGCGCGTGGCGAAGCCGGCGGTCTTGAGCTTCAGCGTCACCCCCGCCGCCGCCAGCCCCTTCGCGCCGAGCCGCCCCGCCAACTTCTCGCACAGCCGCCACAGCGCGGATTCCAGGGCGTCCCGCGCGGCAAGGTCGGTTTCGAAGGTGGTCTCGGCGCTGATCGACTTCGCCTCGCGCGCCGGATCGACGCGGCGCTGATCCTCGCCGCGCGCGCGGGCGGCCAGCGCCGGCCCGTCCTCCCCGAAGCGCGCCGCCGCCGCGCGCGGATCGAGCGCGGCGAGCTGCCCGAGCGTGCTGAACCCCGCCGCCGCCAGGCGCTTCGCCATGGCGGGGCCGACGCCCGGCAGCAGCGAGACCGGCTGCGGTGCCAGCCACCCCGCCGCTTCTTCCGCGCCGATCACAGCGAAGCCGCGCGGCTTGTCGCGTTCCGCCGCCAGCTTCGCCATCAGCCGGTTCGCCGCCAGGCCGACCGAGACCGTGACACCCACCTCCCGCTCGACCGCCGCGGCGAAGCGCGCCAGCACCACCGCCGGCGCCGCGCCGTGCAGCGCCTGCGTGCCCGACAGGTCGAGCACCGCCTCGTCGATCGACAGCGGCTGCACGAGTGGTGTCAGCGCCTCCATCATGGCGCGGATGCGGCGGCCCTCGGTCACGTATTTCGCCATGTCGGGCTTGATGACCACGGCATCGGGGCAGGCGCCCAGCGCCTTGAACATCGGCATGGCGGACCGCACGCCGCGGGTGCGCGCGATGTAGCAGCAGGCCGAGACGACGCCGCGCTTGCCGCCGCCCACGATGACCGGGCGGGTCAGCAATTCGGGCCGGTCGCGCTTCTCGACGCTGGCGTAGAAGGCGTCGCAATCGACATGCGCGACCGACAGCGCGAACAGCGCGTCATGCGCCACCACGCGGCGCGACCCGCAGGACGGGCAGCGGGCGAAGGCGGCGTCAGCGGCATGGAAGCAGTCGCGGCACAGCGCGGGCATGGCGCAGGCATAGCGCGCCTGGCCGCGCGGGCGGAACCGAAAGCGACATATGGCGCCCGCGCCGGGGGCCTCGCGCTGCCGGCACGACCCCGGCGCAGGCTTGACGCGCCGCCCCGCCCCCCGATGCTGCGCCGCAGGCCCTGGAGACGAACCCGCCCGATGCAGATGTCGCTGTTCGAGGACCGGCTGGACAATGAAGTGACGCTGCGCCTGCCGCCGGCGCCGCGGCTGCTCTACCTGGCGCAGGGCGCGGCGCAGCTTGATGGCCGCGCCCTCGCCGCCGACACCGCGGTGTTCACCGAGGGCGCGGTGGCCGCGACGGGCAGCGGAAGGCTTTGGCGCTTCGAGGTGACGCGCGACGCGCCGCCGGATGCGGTGCGGGCCGGCCTGGTCCTGTCTCGCCCCCTGCGGCGCGACCCGTCCCAGCCTTTCGTGCTGCGGCTCGACCGCGTGACCTTCACGCCCGGTGTCGACACGCCGCGCCACGGGCATTTCGGCCAGGGCATCCGCCGGCTGATCGAGGGCCACCTGCTGCTGACGATCGACGACCGCCTGGAACGACGCCTGCCCGGCGAGGCCTGGTTCGAGACGGGCGAGGAACCCGTCGTCGCGCGCGGCTTCCTCCCCGGCACATCCTTCCTGCGCGCCCTGGTGATGGATGACGCCATGCAGGGCCAGTCGAGTTTCCGCGCCTGGACGCCCGAGGATGCCGCGAAGCCGCGCGGGGTGGCCTACCGGATGTACCTCGACGAGGTCACGCGGCTGGCGTGAACGCCGACGCATCGCCATGCACGACGCGGCCGCCGACGATGGTCAGCGCCGCCGTGATGCCGCCGATCTCGGCTTCGGGCACGCTCAGCGGGTCGGCGCTCAGCACCGCCAGGTCCGCCAGCTTGCCCGGTTCGATCGATCCCTTGCGGTCTTCCTCCATGGTCAGGAAGGCGCCGTGGATGGTGGCGCAGCGGATCGCCTCCTCCCGCGACAGCGCCTGGTCCGGCGCGATGGGCCGGCGTTCCGCCGTGCTCATGCGCGTCACCACCTGGCCGATGGGATGCCACAGCGAGATCGGCACGTTGTCGGTGGCGAGGCTGACGCGCACGCCCGCATCGCGCAGCGCGCGCAGCGGGACGATGGCGTCCTCGTCCGGCAGGTCGTGACGCGCCTTCAGCAGATGGCCCTCTTTCGCGATGTAGCGATTGGTGTGGGTGGTCACCACCAGCCCGAGGTCGCGCACCATCCCCACCTGGTCGCGCGTCAGCACCGAGACATGGCCCAGCACCCAGCGCAGCGCGCCGATCGGCGCGATGCGGTCCACCTCGGCAAACAGGTCGAGCATGTTCGGCCAGATGCCGGTGACGCGGATGCCCTGGCGCGCGCAGGCGACCAGCATCGCCTTCGCGCGGTCCCGGTCGAGCCCCATGTCGTAGTTGAAGCCCGCCCAGCCGGTTGTCGGCGCCGCGGCGCGGATGGCGTTCTCCGGCGTGCGGCCGATCTCGGTGGTGAGGCCCGCCACGCGCAGCATGTCGTCGCCGAGCCCACGCCCCGCGAGCCCCTGCGCCCAGCCTTCGACCAGGCGCGCCGGATCGGCATCCTCCAGCCCGCGCCAATCCGGCGAGACCACCAGGTTCGACCGCATGGTCAGCCGCCCGGCCTCGTGCACCTGGCGATAGGCGCGCAGCAGTTCGGCCGCGACGCCGTGGCCCTCATAGACGCTGGTGGTGCCGAAGGCGTGGTAGGCGGCGGCGGCGCGCGGCAGGCTGGCGACGCGATCGGCCACGGTGAAGCCCGGCGCCTTCACCATCAGCGACAGCTCGACCAGCGGCATGAAGCCCTGTTCGCGGAAGATGCCGGTGGGCTCGCCGGCGGCGTCGCGCTCGATCTCGATGCTGGGCGCGGGCGGCGCGCTGTCGCGCCCGACGCCCGCCAGCGCCAGGGCGCGCGAATTCGCCACCGAGACCAGCGGCAGCGTGTGCCGCCAATAGCCCCAGATCGCCTTGATGTAGACCGGGTTGTGCGGGGCGGCCTCGTCCAGCTCCTGGCGCGTCGGCCAGCGCTTCTCCGCCAGGCCCTGCTCGGGGTCGCGGTAGAAGGGTGGTTCGCCGAGCGGCATGGTGACGATCCATTCGCCCGGCGCGCGGGTGCGCGCGATTTCGGCGATGCGCGCCTGCACATCGGCGATCGACCGGCAGCCGGCGAGCGATGGCAGCAACCCGCGCAGCCCGGCGCGGTCCATATGCGCGTGCCCGTCGATCAGCCCGGGCATCACGGTGCGGCCACGCAGCGAAATCTCCTGCGTCAGCCGGCCGCGATGGCGTTCGATGGCGGCATCGCTGCCGACCGCCAGGATGCGCCCGTCGCGCAGCGCGACCGCCTGCGCGATCGAGAAGCGGTCATCGACGGTCAGCACCCTCCCGCCGGTCAGGATGGTATCGGCGGGGGTGGCATCCATGGATCGTGTTTCCCGTGCGATGGTGCGTCCACCGTCCGGTCGCGACTCCGATGCGTCAAGCGCATGCAAGAGGGCTGTTGTGCATCGCCGCGCACCTGCCCAGGATGACCGCAGAACGAATAAGTGAGACGGGGGTCTTCATGAATCGACGCGCATTGCTGGCGGCGACCGGGGCGGGATTCGCCCTCGCCGCGCCGAAGGTCCTGGCGCAGGGCGCCTGGCCAAACCGGCAGATCCGGCTGATCGCGCCCTTCGCGCCCGGCGGGTCGGTGGACGCCATGGCGCGGGTGACGGCGCAGAAGATGCAGGAACGCCTCGGCCAGCCGGTGGTGGTGGAGAACCGTTCCGGCGGCAATGGCACGGTGGGCGGGCTGGCGGTCGCGCAGGCGGCGCCGGATGGCTACACCTTCTGCTTCTCGGCCAGCATCCAGATCCTGGCGCGGCTGGTGATGCGCAACCCCGGCTACGACCCGATGACCGACCTGGTGCCGGTGGCGCGCGTCGGCCAGGGGCCGCTGCTGCTCATCATGAACCTGCAGCGCCCGCAGACCACCTTGCAGGAGGTGGTTGCCGACGTGAAGCGCAACCCCGGCGGCTGGTCCTTCGGCGTGTCGTCGCTCGGTTCGGCCGGGCATCTGGCGACCATCGAGTTCATCCGACAGGTCGGCGTGGACGTCACGGCCGCATCCTATCGCGGCACTTCGCCGGCGCTGGCCGACATGATGGGCGGCACGATCGGGCTGATCTTCGACCCGATGCTGGCGACGCTGCCGCCGGTGCGCGGCGGGCGGGTGAAGGGGGTGGCGATCACCTCCGCCCAGCGCAGCGCCGCCGCGCCCGAGATCCCGACCACCGCCGAGGGCGGCATGCCGAGCGTCGACCTGCAATCCTGGTGGGCGCTGTGGGGTCCGCGCGGGCTGCCGGCGGAGATCACCGCGCGCATCAATGCGGAGCTCGCGACGGCCATCCTGGAGCCCGATGTGCAGCAGCGCGTCGGCACGCTCGGCATCGAGCCGCTGTTCCAGGCGGGCCCGGCGCTCAACGACTTCATGGCCCGCGACTTCGCGCGGACCGAGACCCTGCTGCGGACCGCCAACTTCCAGCCCGAATAGCGGGGCGCCGGAGACGCTTCCGTTTGCCCTGGCGCAGCAAACGCCTCCGGCCAGTGGTCACGGCCAGCCGATCAGGTGATCGCACCGGATTGGCGATGGCCCTATGGCGCCGCCACGGCGCGGCGATGCACCAAGAACGGCATCGCCACCAGCCAGGCCAGCAGCGCCAGCCCGACAAGCTGCGCTGTCACCTCGCGCGGCGCACGACCGCTGGTCAGGCCGCTGGCGTCCAGCAGCAGCCCCAGCGCCACCTCGCTGGCCAGCACCACCGCCAGGCCGATGCCCGCCACCAGCGCGCGCGCCCGCAGCGAGGGCACCGGCAGGCGCCCCACCACCCAGCGCGCCGCGAGCCACAGCAGCAGCGCCATCATCGCCGCCTCGGCCATCGCCGCGGCCGGCCCGCCGATGCGTTCCGCCAGCACGATCTCGCGCAGCGGCCCGAGCAACCCGCCCGCGACGAAGGCCAGCGCGCCATAGCTCAGCCCGGCATTCACGTGCCGCTGTCCCACAGCCGCGCGGCGCCGAAGACGCCGGAGGAATCGCCGTGCCTGGCCTGCACGATCGGCGTGCGCGCGACATCGCCCAGCACATGCCGCGCCATCAGCGGCGGCAGGTCGCGATACAGGTGCTGCATGTTCGACAAGCCGCCGCCGAGCACGATCACATCGGGGTCGATGATGTTGGCGATCAGCCCCAGCGCGCGCGCCAGGCGATCCGCATGGCGCGCCAGCGCGGCCTGGGCCTTCGCCTCGCCGGCCGCGGCGCGGGCCGGGATGGACCCGGCGTCGCGCGACCCCGGCCCGTCGCAATCGGCCGCCAGGCCAGGGCCGGACAGGAAGGTTTCCAGGCAGCCATCGCGCCCGCACCAGCAGCGCGGGCCGGGGAATTCGTCACGCGTCATCCAGGGCAGCGGCGTGTGGCCCCATTCGCCGGCGGTGCCGTTCGGCCCGTCCAGGATGCGACCGGAACTGACGATGCCGCCGCCGCAGCCGGTGCCGATGATGACCGCGAAGACCGTGCGATGGCCCGCACCGGCGCCATCGGCGGCCTCGCTCATGGCCAGGCAATTGGCGTCGTTGGTCACGCGCACCTCGCGCCCGATCGCGGCCGCCACGTCGCGGTCGAGCGGGTGGCCGTTCAGCGCCTGGGAATTGGCGTTGCGGACCAGGCCGGTGGCGGGGCTGAGGCTGCCGGGGATGCCGATGCCCAGCGTGCCGCGCGCGCCGGTCTCGGCATCCGCCTCGGCGACCAGGGCGGCGATCGTCTCGACGATGGCATCGTAGCCGGTCGGCGTCGGCCTGCGTCGGCGCAGCCGCACCGCGCCATCGGGGTCGAGGGCGACGATTTCGATCTTGGTGCCGCCGAGGTCGATGCCGAATCGCATGTCGTTCCTTCCCGGAAATTTCGTGTCCACCACCATATGGACAGGCATGGCCCCGGCTGCGACCCGCGGGCGGCGATCGGGTGTCGCGAAGCCCCGATGCTGGACGCGCCGCGCGCCGGGTGGTGCAATCGCGCGCATGAGCGAAACGCTGCTCGACGTGAAGGGCCTGAGCTGCCCCCTGCCGGTGCTGAAGGCCAACAAGGCGCTGCGCGCGCTGCCGGCGGGTGCGCGGTTGACCGTGCTCGCCACCGACCCGGCTTCGGTGGCGGATTTCCGCGCCTTCTGCAAGGAGACCGGCCACGCGCTGGTGGCCTTCGGCGAGGAATCCGGCGCCTACCGCTTCGTGATCCGCAAGCGCGAGGACGCGGCCCCGTGAGCGTCCTGCTGCTGACCCACCGCGCCTGCCTGCACCATGACCCCGGGCCGCATCACCCGGAATGTCCCGACCGGCTGCGATCGGTGCTGACGGCGCTGGATGCGGGGGAATTCGTGGACCTGATCCGCGACGAGGCGCCGCTCGCGACCGAGGAGCAGCTCGCGCGCGTGCATCCCGAGAACTACATCGCCGCCATCCTGGGCATCCGCCCGGAGCCGGACGAGCGCGTGGCGCTGGATGGCGACACCCTCATGTCCTGGGGCAGCGCCGAGGCCGCCTTGCGCGCCGCCGGCGCGGCCGTGGCGGCGGTGGATGCGGTGATGAAGGGTGAATTCACCCGCGCCTTCTGCGCGACGCGCCCGCCGGGGCATCATTGCGAGCCCGGCCGGCCGATGGGGTTCTGCCTGTTCGCCAATGCCGCGATCGCCGCGCGCCACGCGCAGGCGACGCATGGCGCGGCGCGCGTCGCGGTGGTGGATTTCGACGTGCATCACGGCAACGGCACGCAGGCCTGTTTCGAGGCGGATGCGTCGGTGTTCTATGCCTCGTCGCACCAATGGCCGCTCTATCCCGGCACCGGCGACGTGAACGAACGCGGCGTCGGCAACATCCTGAACGTCACGCTGCCCCCGGGCGCCGACGGCGCGGCGTTTCGCGCTGCCTGGGTGGACAGCATCATTCCCGCGCTGGAGGATTTCGCGCCGGACCTGCTGGTGATCTCGGCCGGCTTCGACGCCCATGCCGCCGACCCGCTGGCGCAGCTGCGCGTGCGCGAGGCGGATTTCGCCTTCGTCACCGAGGCGCTGTGCGGCGTGGCCGACCGGCATTGCGGCGGGCGCGTAGTGTCGCTGCTGGAGGGCGGCTACGATTTGGAGGCGCTGGGGCGATCCACCGCCGCGCATGTGCGGGCCTTGATGCGCGCATGATCTACGACGTCATCGTGGTCGGCGCCGGCTCTGCCGGCGCGCCGCTCGCCGCGCGGCTGTCCGAGGACTCGCACCGTCGCGTCCTGCTGCTGGAAGCCGGCCGCGACTGGCGCGCGGCGGAAGCGCCGCACGCGCTCCGCAGCGCCAACATCATCCCCTTCATGCACGACCCGGCGCACCAGGCCGCCTGGCAATGGCCGGGGCTGATGACGCGCCGCACCGCCGTGCAGGACCCGCGCTTCTACTGGCGCGGCAAGGCGATGGGCGGGTCATCCGCCGTGAACGCGCAGATCGCCATCCGCGGCGTGCCCGCGGCCTTCGACGCCTGGGCGGAAGCCGGCTGCGAGGGCTGGTCGGCCGCCGATGTCCTGCCGATCTACGACGCCATCGAGGACGACGCCGATACAGGGACGGCGCCCGGCCTGCGCCGCGGCGGCCCGCTGCCGGTCTTCCGCATGCCGGTCGACCGATGGGGCGCGGTGGACCTGGCGCTGCGCGACGCGGCGCTGGCCGAGGGCTATCGCTGGAAGGCCGACCTCAACGCGCCCGATGGCGAGGGCATTTCCTGCAACCCGATCAACCTGCGCGACGGCAAGCGCATCACGACCAATGACGGCTACCTGGAACCGGCACGCGGCCGGGCGAACCTGACCATCCGCGGCGGCGCGCTGGTCGATCGCGTGTTGTTCGACGGCGCCCGCGCGCGCGGCGTGCGCGTGCGTTTCGGCGATGCGTGGGAGGAGATCGCCGCGCGCGAGGTGGTGCTGTGTGCCGGCGCGATCCATTCGCCCTGCATCCTGATGCGCTCGGGTATCGGGCCTGCGGCGGCGCTGCGCGGGTTTGGCATCGCGGTGCAGCACGACCTGCCGGCGGTCGGGCAGCATCTGATGGACCACCCCATCCTGCGCGCCTCCATCGCGCTGGCAGCCGAGAACCGCGCGCAGGGTGCCGATGCGCGCCACACCAATTGCTGCCTGACCTACAGCAGCGGCCTCGCCGGCGGCGGCGAGCGCGACATGATCGTCATCGCCTACAACCATCGCGGCCTCACGCCCGACGGCGCGCCGGCGCCGGGCGGCGGCGTGGGCGTCGCGTTGTACGACGCCTTCTCGCGCGGCGAACTCCGCCTGACCTCCGCCGACCCCGAGGCGCAGCCGGAGGTCGACGAGAACATGCTGGCCGACCCGCGCGACCGCCAGCGCATGCGCGACGGCGTGCGGCGCCTGTCGCGGCTGATGGCGCGCGACCCTCTGGCGCGGCTGGGCCCGGCCACCTTCGGCGACACCGCGCTGTCGATGCCCGAGGCGGCCGCGCTGCCGGATGACGCGCTCGACGCGCTGATGCTGCGCGAGGCCGCCGACATCCAGCACGCCGCCGGCACCTGCCGCATGACCGCACATGAGGACCCGCGCGGCGTGGTGGACCCCGAACTGCGCGTGCGCGGCGTGGACGGGCTGCGCGTGGCGGATGCCTCGATCATGCCCAGCGATTGCCGGGCGAACCTGCACTTCACCTGCGTGATGATCGGCGAGATGGCGGCGCGGCGGATGCGCGCGGCGCGATAGCGCACCCCTTGCCGACCCCGGCCCGCCCGCCCTATCTGGCGCCGGAATTCCGGGAAGGATACGCCATGAACCGCCGCACCCTGCTGGCCCTGCCGGCTGCCGCCCTGCTGCCCAGTCTCGCCCAGGCCCAGGCCGCCTGGCCGACCGGCCCGATCCGCGCCATCGTCCCCTTCGCCCCCGGTTCCGCCACCGACACGGTCGGCCGCCTGCTGGGCGAGGGCATGCGCGCAACCCTCGGCCAGCCCGTGGTGGTCGAGAACCGCGCCGGCGCCAATGGCCTGATCGGCGCAGAGGCGGTCTCCCGCGCCGCGCCTGACGGCAACACGCTCCTGGTCGGCACGAATTCCACCAACGCCGCCGCCCGCGCGCTGTTCCGCCAGGTGCCTTTCGACATGGAGAACGGCTTCGCGCCGATCTCCACCATCGCCACCGTGCCGCTGCTGGTCGCGGTGAAGGCCGACAGCCCGTATCGCACCCTGGCCGACCTGCTGACAGCCGCGCGCGCGCGGCCGGAGGCGATCACCTACGCCACCGCCTCCTCCTCGCAGCAGGTCGCGGCCGCCGCGCTGGCAGCGATGGCGGATGTGAAGATGCTGGGCGTGCCCTACCGCTCCAGCCCGCTCGCGGTGCAGGACATGCTGGCCGGGCGCGTGGACATGTTCATCGCCGACCAGGCGGTCATCCTGCCGCAGGCCCAGGCCGGCGCGCTGCGGATCCTGGCCGTGACCTCGGCCGAACGCTCCGCCGCCGTGCCGGACGTGCCCACGGTGCGCGAGGCCGGCAACCTGCCGGACTACGAGGTCATCGCCTGGTTCACCCTGTTCGCGCCCGCCGGCACCCCAGCGGATCGCATCGCGCTGCTCAACCGCGCCGTGCAGGCCTCGCTGGCGACCGAGGAGGTGCGCAGCCGCCTGGCCGGCGCGCTCGGCATGACGGTGCGTGGCTCGACGCCCGAACAGGCCGCTGCCTTCGTGCGCGCGGAGACCACCAAATGGACCAACGCCATCCGCCAGGCGGGGATCGAGCCGCAATAGCCTTCCCCCCCGATAGACTGTTAACCTCGCCTGACATGGCCAGGACACGCACCGAGGCGGGCGAAGTACCCGCCGACATCGCAACCCTGACCTTCGAGCAGGCGCTGGCCGAGCTCGAAGGCATCGTGAAGGCGTTGGAATCCGGGGCGGGGGCGCTGGAAGCCTCGGTTGCGGCCTATCAGCGCGGCGCCGCGCTGCGCGCCCATTGCGAGCGCAAGCTCGCGGAGGCCGAGCAGAAGGTGCAGGCCATCGTGGAAGGCCCCGCCGGGCTGTCCCTGCGGGACGTGGAATAGCATGACCACCGTGACGGCCTCCGCCGAGGCCCTGCGTGCCGCGATGGCCGAGGCTGCCATCGAGATCGACCAGGCGCTGGACATGCTGATCCCGCGCGCCGAGGGCCTTGAGGCGCGGCTGTTCGAAGCCATGCGCTACGCCGCGATGGGCGGCGGCAAGCGCCTGCGCGGCTTCCTGGTGCTGGAGGGCGCCCGGCAATTCGGCGTCTCCCGCGATGCCGCGCTGCGGACCGCCGCCGCCATCGAGATGCTGCACGCCTATTCGCTGGTCCATGACGACCTGCCCTGCATGGACGATGACGACCTGCGCCGCGGCAAGCCTACCGTCCACAAGGCCTTCGACGAAGCGACCGCCGTGCTGGCCGGCGATGCGCTGCAGGCCAATGCCTTCTACGCCCTGGCCGAGCCCGAGGCGCATTCGGACAGCTTCGTGCGTGCCGAACTCTGCCGCGGCCTGGCCCGCGCCGCCGGGCCGCGCGGCATGTGCGGCGGGCAGATGATGGACATGATGGCCGAACGGGTCGGAGAACCGCTCGAGGAAGCCGAGATCGGCCGCCTGCAGATGCTCAAGACGGGCAAGCTGATCGAATTCTCGGCCGAGGCCGGGGCCATTCTCGGCAAGGCGCCGCTGCAGATGCGCCACGCCTTCGCCGCCTATGGCCGCGACCTGGGTGCCGCCTTCCAGATCGCCGACGACCTGCTGGATGCGACCGTCAGCGCCGAGGAAGCCGGCAAGCGCACCGGCAAGGACGCCGAGGCCGGCAAGGCCACGCTGGTCGGGCTCTTGGGGCTCGAACGCGCCCGTGCGCAGGCGGAACGTCTGGCCGCCCAGGCGGCGGCGCATCTGGACGCATTGGGTGATCGTGCCGATCTGTTGCGGGCGCTCGCCGGCTACGCGATCGCGCGGAGGAATTGATGAACCGCCCGGCCACCCCCCTGCTGGATCGCGTGAGCGTCCCGGCCGACCTGAAGAACTTCTCCGGCGACCAGCTCAAGCGCCTGGCCGAGGAATTGCGCGCCGAGACGATCGATGCGGTCTCCGGCACCGGCGGGCATCTGGGTGCCTCGCTTGGCGTGGTGGAACTCACCGTCGCCGTGCATGCGGTGTTCGATACGCCGAATGACCGGCTGATCTGGGATGTCGGCCACCAGGCCTATCCGCACAAGATCCTGACCGGGCGGCGCGACCGCATCCGCACGCTGCGCCAGGGCGGGGGCCTGTCGGGCTTCACGCGGCGGTCGGAATCCGAATACGACCCCTTCGGCGCGGCGCATTCGTCCACGTCCATCTCCGCCGGGCTCGGCATGGCGGTGGCGCGCGACCTGAAGGGCGACGACCGGCACGTCATCGCCGTGATCGGTGACGGTGCGATGAGCGCCGGCATGGCCTACGAGGCCATGAACAATGCCGGCGCGTCCAAGGCGAACCTGATCGTCATCCTGAACGACAACGACATGTCGATCGCCCCGCCGGTGGGGGCCATGTCGGCCTATCTGTCGCGCGTCGTGTCGTCGCGCCCCTTCCTCAGCCTGCGCGACCTGATGGCGCGGGTGGCCAAGCGCTTCCCCGCGCCGCTGGAACGCGCCGCGCGCCGCGCCGACGAATACGCGCGCGGGCTGCTGACCGGCGGGACATTGTTCGAGGAACTTGGCTTCTACTACGTCGGCCCGGTCGATGGGCACGACCTGGACCACCTGCTGCCGGTGCTGCGGAACCTGCGTGACACCGACCATGCCGGCCCCATCCTGCTGCATGTGGTCACGCAGAAGGGCAAGGGCTATGCGCCCGCCGAGGCGGCCTCCGACAAGTATCACGGCGTACAGAAGTTCAACGTGGTCACCGGCGAACAGGCCAAGGCGCCGCCCGGCCCGCCGACCTACCAGAAGGTCTTCGCCACCGCGCTGATCGCGGAGGCCGAGCACGACGACCGCATCGTCGCGATCAACGCCGCGATGCCGTCGGGCACCAGCCTCGACATGTTCGGCAAGAAGTTCCCGAAGCGCTGCTTCGATGTCGGCATCGCCGAGCAGCACGCCGTCACCTTCGCCGCCGGCATGGCGACCGAGGGCATGAAGCCCTTTTGCGCGATCTATTCCACCTTCCTCCAGCGCGCCTACGACCAGATCATGCACGATGTCGCGCTGCAGTCCCTGCCGGTGCGCTTCGCGATGGACCGTGCCGGGCTGGTCGGCGCCGACGGCGCGACGCATGCGGGCATCTTCGACATCGCCTATCTCGGCTGCCTGCCCGGCATGGTGCTGATGGCCGCGGCCGACGAGGTCGAGCTGATGCACATGGTCGCCACCGCGACCGCGATCGACGACCGGCCCACCGCCTTCCGCTATCCGCGCGGCGAGGGCCTCGGCCTTGACTTGCCGGCGCGCGGGTCGGTGCTCGAACTGGGCCGCGGCCGCGTGCTGCGCGAGGGCACGTCCATCGCCATCCTGTCCTATGGCGCGCGCCTGGCGGAATGCCTGAAGGCGGCGGATGAACTCTCCACCCACGGCCTGTCCTGCACCGTCGCTGATGCGCGTTTCGCCAAGCCGCTCGACGCCGCGCTGGTCGAACGCCTGGCGCGCGAACACGAAGTTCTGATCACCATCGAGGAAGGCTCGATCCTCGGCTTCGGCGGGCTGGTGATGCAGCATCTGGCGATGCGCGGGCTGCTCGATGGCGGCGTGAAGATCCGCCCGATGTGCCTGCCCGACCGCTTCATCGACCACGATGCGCCGCGCAAGCAATACGACGAGGCGGGGCTGAACGCGCCGCAGATCGTCGCGACCGCGCTGGCGGCGCTGGGCCATTCCGCCAAGGCCCAGCCGGCCCGCGCCTGAGCGACGCACGGCGAATCGTGGCGTGACAGGACGTTGCTGGCCGAACAGGTCAGCATGACTGTCACGTCATCCTGACAAGCCCATTGTCACCCTCGCGAAACCGGGTTTAGCTGTCCGCAAGCACCGGTCCGCCGCCTCCAAAGGGGCCAGGACCGGGACCGGGTCCAAACGGCGTGTCCGCCGAAAATGCCGGCCAGAAAGGCCACCGTTCCGGCGACGTCCTGCCGGCGGATGGGGGGAGGGGAAAGATGGCACCGCTCGACGGTCTGACCCGACAATCCACCGCGCGCCGCCGGCCGCAACCTCCGCTTGCAAATGACCGCCGCGCTGCACTCATCCACGATGTCGCGACCCATCTCCTGCTGCCCGCGCTGGCCGCGCGCTTCGTCGTGCCGCGTGAGAACAGCTGGGGGCGCGATGCCGCCGCGCTGTCGGCCACGCTGGCCGACGGCACCTTGCAGGACGGTATCGCCGCGCTCGCCGCGCTCAATCCTGGCGGGCAGATGTTCCGCCCGATCTGCCGCGACATCATCCTGCCGGCCGCGGTGGCGCTGCGCCGGCGCTATGCGCCCACGCTGCTCGACCAGAGCGACCGCATCGCCAAGGTCTGGCAGCTTCGGATGTGCCTGCTTTCGCTGGATGATGCGGAACTGCCGGTGGGCTCGATCAACACCGCGCTGACGCTGTCGGGCGCGCATGACCTGCCGAGCGTCGAGCACGGCGTCGCGCTGCGCTTCTTCGACCGCGCCGGCTGGGAAGTCTGCGACGTGCCGGGTCATGGCGACGAGGAAGCGCGCGATTCGGCGCATGACCGCCTGTTCGATGTCGCCTGGATCAGCCTCGATGCCGAGCTCGACGAGGACGCCATCCGCGCCACCGCGCAGGGCCTGCGCCGCGCCTCGCGCAACACCCGCATCCTGGTGCTGGGCGGCGGTTCGACGGGGACGCTGCCGGCCAGCCCGGGCACGCTCGACCTGGATGGATATACCGGCAGCCCGATCGAGGCGGCGGTGATCGCGGAATCGACGCTGCGGCTGCGCCGGGCGCTGCGCCGGGCGTGATGTCCGCCGCCCCGCCATGAGCAGCCCCGGACGGCTGCGCGCCGACGTGCTCGTGGTGGAACGGGGCCTGGCGGTGTCGCGCGAGCGGGCGCAGGCGTTGATCCTGGCCGGCAAGGTGTTCTCGCGCGAAAAGCGCATCGCCAAGGCCGGCGACATGCTGGCCTGGGACCTGCCGCTGGAACTGCGCGGGCAGGACCACCCCTGGGTCAGCCGCGGCGGCATCAAGCT
The DNA here is from genome assembly GCA_051860065.1 of Roseomonas sp. Classification (GTDB taxonomy): domain Bacteria; phylum Pseudomonadota; class Alphaproteobacteria; order Acetobacterales; family Acetobacteraceae; genus Neoroseomonas. Next base: position 123,576 of record JBHYEQ010000011.1, on the reverse strand, counting down.
GGCGCATGGGCTGGACCATTTCGCGCTGGACCCGGCCGGGCGCGTGGCGGTGGATGTGGGCGCGTCGACCGGCGGCTTCACGGATGTGCTGCTGACCCGTGGCGCGACGCGCGTGCATGCGGTGGATGTCGGGCATGGGCAGCTCGACTGGAAACTGCGCAACGACCCGCGCGTGGTGGTGCAGGAACGCACCAATGCGCGCCACCTGACCGGCGAGCACCTGCCGCAGCCGCCCGGCGTGGTGGTCTGCGACGCGTCCTTCATCGGGCTGCGGACCGTGCTGCCGGCGGCGCTGGGCCTTGCCGCGCCGGGCGCCTTCGCGGTCGCGCTCATCAAGCCGCAATTCGAGGCCGGGCCCGAGCGCGTGGGCAAGGGCGGCGTTGTGCGCGACCCGGCGGTGCATGCCGAGGTCTGCGCGACCATCAGCGACTGGTGGGCGGCGCTGCCGGGCTGGCGCGTGCTGGGGGTCGAACCGAGCCCCATCACTGGGCCGGAGGGCAATCGGGAATTCCTGATCGCGGCGGTGAAGGACGGTTAGGACGCAAGTGTCGTCACCCGGTCGGGTCAAGGAACTCGATGGGCTGCGCTGACGGGTGCCAGGTTCGGCGACCGATCAAGCGCTACCGGCGCCCGGGCTCGGACGGGCGCGCCAATTCGGCCAGCAGCGCCCAGACGCGGTGCGCGTCCATGCGGGTCTCGGGGTCGTTCAGCAGGCGTTCGAGCTCGGCCTGGCGCCGCTCGGTCTCGGCTTCGGACATGCACATTTCCTTACCGCATGGGCGAGCGGCACCATCACCGTCCCACCGCAAAACGCCCGAATGACGGAAAGGTTGCGGCGGGCGCGTGGCAGGATTCGCGGTCGTGCCGCTCATCCCACCGCCGCGGCGCATCCACGCGGCTTTGCCTCGCCGCACAAGCGGCCGCGCCGGTTCCGGCACTGCTGCCAGGCCGGAACGCCGTGCGCGTGCTCTGATCCCGAGCGCACGAAGGTTTCGCCTGCGTGCCCCTCAGGCGCCGGGCGCGCCGCATCCGCGGCCCGTGGCTTCACGGCACTTGCCGCGGCGGCCATTCGGCCGCTTCGCGCTGCGGTCCGCAGGTCGGAACGTCGTGCGCCTGCGCTCAGGCCCGGCAGAGCACCTGGAACACCGCAGGCGCCACGCTGGCCGAGACCGCCCGCGCCCCGGTGCCGCCCTGGCCTCCGGCCTGGGCACCGCGCGCCGGCCGCACATTCTGCTCGGCCAGGAAGCGTTCGACCTCGGCGGCGCGGATAGCGAAGTTCACGCCCTGCGGCAGCGACCCCGTGGCGCGCAGAACCGCCAAATCATTCAGCCGGCCGACCGCCACACCCAGCAGCAGCCCGGCATCATCCACCGCCGGCCCGCCGGAATTGCCCGGCTGCACCGCGGCATTCATCTGGAAGCGCGAGACATCGCCCCCCGGCCCCGCCAGGCCGGTGACGATCCCGTTGGTCACGTTGATGCCGGTGCCGAGCGCCTGGCCATAGGGGAAGCCGAAGACCAGCACGGTCTCGCCCAGATCCACTGCGGCCTGCGGGCGGAACCGCACCACGGTGCCGAAGCCGCGGCCGGTGTCGATCAGCGCCAGGTCGCGCCGGCGGTCGGCGGCCACGATGCGCACCGGGCGGCCCTGCTCGTCCACCACGCTCCCGCAGCCCTGCACCACATGGGCGTTGGTCACCGCCAGCCCGTTCGCGGTGACGGCGAAGGCCGAACCGGTGCTGGAGGCACGGCCGCCCCGGGCGCGCGGCGGCGGGGGCGCCTCGGCCACGGGTTCGCCCCCACCCACTGGCGCGCCATCGACGCGCGCCGCGGCGGGCGGCGCGCCCTCGACCGGCACGGCACGCCCGTCCGGCAGGCGGACATAGCGCGCCACCGGGGAGGTGCCGCCGCCGTAATCGGCCACGAAGGTGCCGCCCTCGTCGCCCGGCAGGGCGGCCTCGGGCGGCGGCTCGGCCACACAGGCGCCGAGCAGCACGATCAGGGGAAGGACGGAGCGCATCACCGCATCACATTGGGTGCGACGGGGGCGCCGGCAACGGCGCGCGGCATCATGCCGCCAGCCGCGCAGCAGGTACCGCGCGCATCCGCCCGCCCGGCACCGCACCGGGGATGGCGGCCGCCATGTCGGCGGCGACCAGCAGGCGCGGCCAGTCCACGCCGGTCTGCACGCCCATGCGGCCGAACATCCACACCACGTCCTCGGTGGCCACGTTGCCGGTGGCGCCCGGCGCGAAGGGGCAGCCACCGATGCCGCCGGCCGCGCTGTCGAACACCCGGCAGCCGGCTTCCCAGGCGGCCGAGACATTCGCCACGCCCATGCCGTAGGTGTCGTGGCCATGGAAGGCGAAGCGGTCGCCCCACCGGCCGATGGCGTGGCGGAACAGGCGATTCACCTGGTCGGGGCTGGCATTGCCGGTGGTGTCCGCCAGCGCGATCTCCATGTCGGGGTCGAGCGCCACGATGCGCTCGATCCAGGGCAGCACCTCGGCTTCGGACACCACGCCATCGAAGGGGCAGTGGAAGACGCAGGACAGGTTGAAGCGGATCAGCGTGCCCTTCGGCGTGTCGCGCACCAGCTTCGCCAGCTCGTCGAAGCTCTCCTCGCGCGTGCGGTTCAGGTTCGCCTTGTTGTGGCCGGCGGTGGCCGACATGAAGAAACCCAGGCGATGCGCACCGTGCTCGATGGCGGAATCGAAGCCGCGGCGGTTCGGCACCAGCACGGTGCATTCCAGCCCCGGCATGGCCTTGGCCGCCGCCAAAACGGGTTCGGTGCCGGCCATCTGCGGGATCGCCTTGGGCGAGACGAAGGACCCCACCTCCATGCGCCGCAGCCCGGCATCGTAGCAGGCCTGGATCAGCGCGATCTTGGCCTCCGTGCTGACCGGCTGGGCCGGATTGATGGACTGGATGCCGTCGCGCGGGGCGACCTCGCTGATGATGGCGGTCTCGGGCATGGCATGGCGCTCCGCAGTGTTGTCCCGGTGTAGTCCCCGTGCGGGGTGTGGGGCAACGCGCGGATCGTGCGTCACTCCCCCGCCATCGCCGCCGCCAGTGCGGAGAACGCCTGGTCCGGGTCGCTCGGGTCGCCCTTGGGCTGCGCCAGCACGGCCTCGATGGCCGGGGCCAGGCGCACCGCCTCGTCGGCCTGCGGGTCGTGGCCGACGCGATAGGCACCCAGCCGCACCAGGTCCTTCACCTCGGCATAGGTGGACAGCAGCCGCCGCGCCTCGGCGACCAGCGGGCGTTCATGCGGGTCCAGCACCGCCGGCGCGGTGCGCGACAGGGAGCGCAGCACATCCACCGGCGGATAGCGCCCGCCCTCGGCGATGCGGCGGTCCAGCACGACATGGCCATCGAGGATGCCGCGCACCGCATCGGCCACCGGCTCGTCATGGTCGTCGCCCTCCACCAGCACGGTGAAGATGGCGGTGATGGCGCCGGCGCAGCCCTCGGGCCCCGGCCCGGCGCGTTCCAGCAGTCGCGGCAATTCGGTGAAGACCGAGGGCGGATAGCCGCGCGTTGCCGGCGGTTCGCGCACCGCCAGGCCGATCTCGCGCAGGGCGAGCGCGAAGCGCGTCACGCTGTCCATCAGCAGCAGCACCTGACGGTCCTGGTCGCGGAAATGCTCGGCGACCGTCATGGCGGCATAGGCGGCCTCGCGCCGCAGCGGCGCGGCGGTGTCCGACGTCGCGCATATCACCACCGACTTCGCCAGCCCCGCCGGCCCGAGGTCGTCCTCGAGGAATTCGCGCAGTTCCCGCCCGCGTTCCCCGACCAGCGCGAACACGATGACATCGGCGGCGACGCCGCCCGCCAGCATCGCCATCAGCGTCGATTTCCCGACGCCCGAGGCCGCGAACAACCCCAGCCGCTGCCCCTGCCGCACCGGCGCGAACAGATCCAGCGCGCGCACCCCCAGCGCCAAGCGCGGCCCCAGCCTGGCGCGCTGCCCGGCCGGCGGCGCGGGGGCGTGGGTCGGCCGCGGCACGGCGCCGGGTGCGGGCGGCGGCAGCCCGTCCATCGGAATACCCATCGGGTCCAGCACGCGGCCCAGCCAGGCATCGCCCACCGCCAACGCCGGCCGCGGCGCCAGCACCGCCCGCGCGCCGGCCGACAGCCCGGTGATGGGGCCGAGCGCGATCGCCTCCGCCCGGCCATCGCGGAAGGCGGCGATCTCGGCCGGAACCGGCGCGCCGAAGGGGGCCTCCAGCCGCAACCGGTCGCCGATCGCGGCCAGCGGCCCGAAGCCCTCCAGCGTGATGGCCAGCCCGCCCAGCCCGGTCACCGTGCCATGCACGGCATGGGGCGGCAGGCTGGCCAGGGCGGCGGCGGTGGCGGCGAAATCAGGGCGCATCGGCGCAGCATGCGGCCGCGTCGGTTGGCGGGCGGTTAGCGGCCCGCGCGCCATGCGCCGGCCCCCGTTCACGGCGGGGCGCCGGGTGTGGCGACCGCGGCCGCGTCATGGCTCGCCCTGTAACCGTCACTTTTTCGCATCACTGTGTCTTCGCTGCGCTTGCACACAGGCACGCCACGCTTCCATTGTGCGTCCGACACCCCCCGGAAGACCCAGCATGCGCCTGCGTTTCCTGGCCATGGCCGCCTGCCTCGCCCTGGCCCCCATTGCCGCCCTCGGCCAGGCCGCGCCGCGGCAGGCCGCCCCGCCGCCACCCGCCCAGCGCGAGCGCGAGGCCACCATCACCAACCAGTCCGGGCAGACCCTGCGCGAGCTCTATGCCGCGCCGCCGGGCGGCGAATCCTTCGGCCCCGACCTGCTCGGCGCCGACACGGTGCCCGACCGCGGGAACTTCCGCGCCCGCATCCAGGGGGCCGAATGCCTGCTGGAATTCCGCGCGGTGTTCCAGGACGGCACCGAGGAACGCCGCCGCCAGAACATCTGCCAGAACCGCCGCGTGCAGTTCGGCGACCCGTCTATCCCGCTGCGCGACGCCACCATCCGCAACGAGACCGACACCACACTGCTGCAGGTGTTCGCCGCGCGTCCCGGCGCGGAGGACCGCGGCCCGGACCGGCTGGGCGAGAACGTGGTCGAACCCTCGCGCGAATTCCGCATCCGGCTGGGCCGCACGCGCGACTGCATCTTCGACGTCACCGCCGTCTTCGAGGATGGCGAGGAGGAAACCCGCGCGGCCATGAACCTGTGCCGCGACCCCCGCCTGACCTTCGGCGACCCCAACGCGCCGCGGCGCGAGGCGCGCATCGCCAATACCTCCGACCGCACCATCCGCGAATTCTATGCCTCGACCCGCGCACCGCTGGCCTGGGGCGTGGACCGGCTGGGCAACACCATCCTGCAGCCCGGCGCCAACTTCACGCTGCGCCTGCGCGGCGCCGCCTGCCTGTGGGACCTGCGCGCCGTCTATGAGGACGAGGCCGAGGAGGTGAAGCAGGGCATCGACCTGTGCGCCACGCCGGCGGTCACCTTCGACGGGTCCGGCGCGCCGCGCCCGCCCGAACGCCGCGTGACCCTGGTCAACCGCCACGGCGCCCCGATCCAGGAGGTCTATCTTTCCGGCGTGTCGGAAGAAGACTGGGGCCCCGACCGGCTGGGCGAGGAGATGCTGCTGCGCGGCCAGCGCCGCGAGGTCTCGGCCCGCCTGCGCGACTGCGAGGGCGACCTGCGGATCGTCTTCGAGGAACGCCGCGCCGCCGAGGAACGCACCAGCATCAACCTGTGTGAGACCGCCACCATCGTGCTGCGCCCCGGCTGGACCCTGGCCGACCGGCTGGATGAGGACGAGCCCGCCGATGCCGGCCCGCGCGCCGGCAGCGTGCGTCTGCGCAATGCCGCCGAGGTGCCGGTGGCCGAGCTCTATGCCGATGCGCCGGGTGCGTCGCGCGGGCCGGACCGGCTGGGTCGCACCGTGCTCGGCGTGGGCGAAACGCTGGATTTCGCCCCGCCCGAGGGCACGCCCTGCCTGGTCGACCTTGTCGCGGTGTTCCGTGACGGGCGGGAGATGATCCTGGCCGGCACCGACATCTGCGCGGGCGTGGAACTGGAATTGCGGTGAGGCGCCTGCTCTTCGCGGCCCTGCTGCTGGCCGCCGCCCCCGCCATCGCCCAGGGCATCCCCGAATCGCTGCGCGGCACCTGGGTGCAGGGCGCCTGCGCCACGCCCACGGAAGTGTTGCATGTGACGGCGCGCAGCGTCGTGCGCCTGCCGGCCGATGGTCCCGCGCGCCTGGTGCGGCTGCGGGGGCTGCGGCCGCTGGCGGGCTGGACGCTCGGCACCGGCGCCGGCGCCGAGGCACCGCGCGTGATGCTGCGCGGCGACGCCGGCGCGCTGGAAACCGCCGAGCCCGACGTCAAGCTGCGCGACGACCGACTGCCCGGCGACACGCCGGTGCTGCGCTGGCAGCGCTGCGCCGCGCCGCCGCCGGGCCTGGCCGCGCTGCATGGCGAAGGGCTTGCGGTGCTGGGCGCGCTGGAGCGCCTGGAAGCCGCCTGCCAGACCGGTGCGACGGCGCCCTGCCTCGCCGCCCTGGTGGCGGTGGGCGATGTCTCGGGCGACGGGATGCTGGGCGTGGCGGAAGTCGCGCGGCTGCTGCGCGGCGCTGCCTGGGCCCTGGCGGCGCAGGATGGCGGCGAGCCGGAGGCGCTGGGCACCGCCGTGGCCATCGGCGGCTTCGCGGCGCTGGCCGCCGCCCGGATGCTGGTCGATGGGCTGGATTTCGACGGCGACGGACGGGTTTCGGCCGCCGAGCTGGCGCAGGACCGTGCCGCCTGGCCGGCCGGCGGGGGCGACGCCGCCGGCCGGCCGGTGGTGCTGGAAGCGCTGGGCGAGGGGGCGGGGATGCTGCGGGCGCTGTTGGACCGGCTGGCGGATCGGTAGCGAAGGTCGGTCAGAGACCGTTCGGGAAGGCCGGGGCGGAGGCCCGACTATTCTGTTCAGCGCATTCCTGGACTGTCCCGCAGGGTCGCCGGCGCTGGCGGGACGCGCCGAAGCGCATCGCAAGAAATTCGCCTGACGGTTTTATTCTGAGCATCTATCATCGCGCAATGCGAGGGTTCCTCCAGCCAGCCGCGCTGCTCTGCGCCCTTCTCCTCGGCGCCTGCGGCAATACCTCCGGCGCGGATGTGCTGCGCGTGATGGTCTGGCCCATCCCGCTGCCCGAAGGCCTGTTCGAACCCAGCACCGCGCTCACCGAGGCCGAATGGACCCCGGGTGGCGAAACGGTCCAGGCCGCGGCCGCGCTGTCGCTGACGCTCGGCTCCCGCCGCGGTGTCGCCGCCCTGGTGCAGGAGGAAGGCGAACGCCGCATGTGGCGCACCGCCGGCGGCGTGGTGGTCGCCACCGACGGCCCGCGCATCGTCGCCACCGCCGGGCTGCGCGAAGTCGTGGCCTCCACCCGCTTCGACGGTGTCGATCCGCTGAGCCGCATCGGCGAGCTCGACGCCACGCCCGTCACCGGCGCGCGCGTGGTCGATGTCATGCGCTCCGAGACCGACCCGGCGCGCATGCGCTTCGGCCTGCGCCTGAACTGCCGCGTCAGCGTCGGGCCGGCCGAGGTCGCGGACACCCTGCTGGTCAGCGAGACCTGCCGGGGTGCGGCCAGCTTCACCAACCGCTTCTGGGCCGATGCGCGGACCTATGCGGTGTTCCGCTCGGAACAATGGGTCGGCGAAAACCTGCCGCTGCTGGTCATCGAGGTGCTCGGCCCACCATCCGAGCCGCCCGAGGTCATCCCTCTGCCCAGGTGATCCCGGCGCGCCGCATCCGCCACAGCACATAGGCCAGCCAGGCGCCCTGGAGCGCCAGCGCAGGCAGCACCACCAGCGGCTTGGTGCCCACCGGCAGGTGCACGAACAGCCACACCAGCGCGCCATGGAACAGCACGAAGCCCCAATGGACGCCGGCCACGGTGCGGACGCCAAGCCCGCTGCGCTGCGCCATCTGGTACAAATGCGTGCGGTGCGCCGCCGCCACCTGCCGCCCCATCGCGGCGCGGCGCAGCAGCGTGAAGGCCGCATCGAACAGCAGCCCGAACAGCAGCAGCGGCACGATCAGGAACGAGATCTGCGCCGCATCGAACCCCGCCGCCGCCACCGCCAGCACCGCCATCATGAAGCCGAGGAACTGGCTGCCCACATCGCCCATGAAAATCCGCGCCGGATGCAGGTTGAACGGCAGGAACCCCGCCAGCCCCGCCGCCAGCAGCAGCGACGCCGCATAGACGAACCACCCGCCCTGGTCCCCCGCCACCACGCACAGGATCACCGCCGCCAGGAACACCGACCCGCCGACCAGCCCATCCAGCCCATCCATGAAGTTGACCGCATTGGTGCAGCCAATGATCCAGAACAGCGTGATCGGCACGCCCAGCCAGCCGAGCGGCACCTCGCCCACCCAGGGCAATGCAAACCGTTCCAGCACCAGCCCGCTGCCGATCGCCACCAGCGCCGCCAGCCCCTGCGCCCCGAGCTTCACCGCAAAGCGCAGATCCGCGACGTCATCCCACAAGGACACCAGCGCGATCGCCACCGCCGCCGCGATCACGCCCGCGAACTGCATCGCCGGCAGCCGCGCAAAGGCCGCGCCCTGGTACAGCACCACCATCCCCAGCACGAAGGCGACGACCACCCCCACGCCACCACCGCGCGGCGTCGGCCGCACATGGCTCGACCGGGCATTCGGATGATCCAGGATCGGCCAGGCAATCATCAGCCGCACCACGGCCGCCGACACCATGGCCAGCCCGACCGCAAACCCCAAATGCCGGAACACCGCCTCGATGAGCATGCGAAGGCGCTATGCCGCGTGCAGGGGCGGGCGTCCAGCGGGTGAGGGCGCGCTGCCGGGGGGCCAGCCCCCCGGACCCCCCGCTGGGAGGCGACCGCCTCCCAGACCCGGGGTCGAATGGCTGGCTTGGGGGAGGGGCTCGCCAGTCCCACGGACGAGCAGGGCACGCCATGCCCCTTCCCCAAGCCAGCCATCGGTTCGCGCGGGTCCGGGGGCACGTATGTCCCCGGCGTCGGGACCCATCGCAGATGCCTGCATCTGCGATGGGAGCCCGCGTGGGTTCGGGAGGGCAGAGCCCTCCCGACGGTGCCACCTCACCCCCCCGGCCACCACACCCGGAACGTGGTGCCGGTCCCTTCCTCGCTGTCGATGCCCAGGATGCCGCGGTGGCGGTTCACGATGTGCTTGACGATGGCGAGGCCCAGCCCCGTGCCGCCGGCGTTGCGGGATCGGCCCTTGTCCACGCGGTAGAAGCGTTCGGTCAGGCGGGGAATGTGGTCGCGCGGGATCCCGGCGCCGTCGTCGGTCACGCGCAGCACCATGCCGCGGCGGCCGTCCGGCGCGGTGCCGGGAGCCACGCTGAGCTGGATGGTGCCGCGGTCGCGCCCATGGCGGATGGCATTGTCGAGCAGGTTGCGGATGACCTGCGCGACCTGGTCGGCATCGGCCGGTTCGGCGATGCCTTCCGCCAGGTCCAGCACCAGCTTCGCCTTGCGCGTGGCCAGGATCGGCGCCATCGCATCGGCTTCCGCGCGGGCGATGGCCGCCACGTCGGCGCGGCCCGACGGCGCCTGGTGTTCCGTCAATTCGATGCGCGACAGGCCGAGCAGGTCGTCGATCAGCCGCCGCATCCGGTCGGATTGTTCGGCCATGATCTGCAGGAAGCGCGCCTGCGCGGCGGGGTCGTCGGCGGCGGGGCCGCGCAGCGTCTCGATGAAGCCGATCAGGCTGGCGAGCGGCGTGCGGAGTTCGTGGCTGGCATTCGCCACGAAGTCGGCGCGCATGCGTTCCACCGCGCGTTCGCGCGTGCGGTCCGACAGCAACACGATGACACGCCCGCCATCGGCCAGCGGCGGGTCCATCGGGATCACCTGCACCGCCACGTCGCGCATCACCGGCACCGGCAGCACGAGGTCCGCCACGGCGGGTTCGCCGGTCGACATGGACTTGTCCAGCGCCTCGGCCAGCGACGGGTGGCGCAGCAGCGCGGCGGCGTCGGGCGGTGCGGCTGTGCCGGCGCGCCCGCCCAGCATCTCCCGCGCCGCGCGGTTGGCGCGCAGCGCCGACCGGTCGGCGGCGAGCACCAGCAGCGGGTCGGGCAGCGCCTCCAGGATGGCGGCGTCGGCGCGGCGCAGGCGCTCCACCAGCGCGCTGCGCTCGGCCAGGTTGCGCGCCAGGCGGGTCACGCCGTCGGCGACGTCCTGCACCGCCGGCAGCAGCGGCGCGACGGACAGGTCCGGCAGCCCATCCCCGCCCGATGCGGCGCGGATCTGCCGCGCGAGCCGCCCCAGATTGCCGAGCCAGATGCGCGCCACCGCCGCACCGCCCGCCAGCGTCACCAGCAACGCCGCGAATCCCGGCCGTGGCGCCAGCGCGCCGGTGGCCATCAGCAGCAGCAGGATGGTGGCGGGCGCGCCGGCCACCACCAGCGTGGCGCGCAGCCATGGGCCCGCGCGCGGCGCCTCACCGAACATGGCGCGCGCCGCGCCGGCGCGTCAGGACCCCGCCGCGCCGGGCGCGGGGGCGCCTTCGACCATGCGGGCTTCGCCGGTCGGCTCCACCGCGAACAGCGCCAGGCCGCGCTGCACCAGCCCTTCGGGCTGCAATCGCACGGGTCCGTCCACGCCGTCGAAGACCTCGCCCGTATTGGGGCCGGCCTGGCCACGCGGCGTCAGCACCACGCGCGCCGCCACGCCGGCGGCGTCATAGGCGATGCCAGCCAGGCGCGGCGGCCGCTCGCCGAAGGCGCCTTCGAAACGCGCATCGAAGCTGGCGCGCGACCGCGGGTCGGGCGCGGCGAAGATCGCGCCATGCATCGCCGGCTCCTGCCCCAGCGTGGCGTCCTGCGCCCACAGAGCATGGCCCAGGATGCGCGGCGCCGGCGTGATCGGCCCGCTCGGGCCGAGCCCCGCCGCGACCCCGCGCGCCAGCGCCCCCGTGCTGCCGACCAGCACGGCATCGACCGTGCCGCCGCTGCGCTGCGCCACGTCCTGCGCCACCGCGCTGCCGCTGGCGCGCGCCGGATGCAGCACGATGGTCGGGTCCGGCAGCGTCCATTCCGCCGCGACCGACCGCATCGCCGTCGCCAGCGCGCGGCCGAAGGCATCGTCCGGTGCGGCCAGGGCGAAGCGCTGCGCGCCGCCGGACATCGCCGCACCCATTGCGCGGCGCACCTGCTGCGCCGGCGTGACACCCAGCGTCCAGACACCCGGGCCGGACTGCGCGGCATCGTTGGTGAAGGCAATGACCGGGATGCGCCCGGCACGCGCCGGCGCCGAGGCCGCCGAGGTCTCGGCGGCGGTCAGCGGCCCGACGATCACGCGCGCCCCGGCGCTGACCGCCTGCCGCGCTGCCCCCGCCGCGCCCGAAGCGGTGCTGCCGGTATCCATCGGCAGGAAATCCACGTTGCGGTTGCCGCGTTCGAACAGCGCGAGTTCCGCCGCCTGCCCCATGGCGCGGCCCAGCGAGGCCTGCGGCCCCGACAGCGGCAGCAGCAGCGCGATCCGATTGCGCGGCGGCTCCTGCAGCGGCTGGCGGGAACTGATGGGCCCGGCCCCTTGCGGCGCGCAGGCGCCGAGGCCCACAAGGGCCAGCACGGCAAGCGCGGAGAAGCGGCGTGGCAGGCGATGCGGCAGAAGGGGCACGGTGGTCGGATCCTCCCGGTGGCGCGGCCGCGCGGCCTGGCCTGGTGCTTGTCGCGACGCCGATCGGCAACCTCGCCGACCTGTCCCCGCGTGCCCTGGCCGCCTTGCGCGACGCCGACGCTGTGCTGTGCGAGGACAGCAGGGTGACCGGCGGGCTGCTGTCGCGCCAGGGCGTGGCGGCGACCATGATCCCCTTGCACGATCACAATGAGGCCGCGCAAGCCCCCCGGCTGGTCGAACGCATGACGGCAGGCGAACGATTCGCCCTGGTCAGTGACGCCGGCACGCCCCTGGTCAGCGATCCCGGCTACCGCCTGGTGCGCGCGGCGATCGATGCCGGTGTCGCGATCTCCGCCATTCCCGGCCCGAATGCGGCGGTGATGGCGTTGTCGCTGTCCGGCCTGCCGCCGCACCCCTTCCTGTTCCTAGGCTTCCTGCCGGCACGCGACGGCCCGCGCGCCGCCGAGGTCACCAGGCTGCGGCAGCTCGAACGCGCCGGGCTGACCGCCACGCTGGTCTTCTACGAAGCCCCGCACCGCCTGGCCGATACCCTGGCCGCACTGGCCGAAGGCCTGGGCGCCGACCGCCCCGCCGCCGTGGCGCGCGAACTCACCAAACTGTTCGAGGAAGTCCGGCGCGACACGCTGGGCGCCCTCGCCACCCACTACGCCAGCACCGAAGCCCGCGGCGAGATCTGCATCGTGGTCGGCCCCGCCCCCCCCGAACAGACCGACGCCGCCGACCTCGACACCGCCCTGCGCACCGCCTTCGCCGCCGGCCTCAGCCTGCGCGACGCCGCCGCCAGCGTCGCCGAGGCCACCGGCCTGAAACGGCGCGACGTGTACCGGCGGGCGCTGGAACTGGGCGGGGAGGTGGGCTGACGGGGTGGCGCTGTCGGGAGGGCTCTGCCCTCCCGAACCCACCCGCCGGGGGCATACGTGCCCCCGGACCCGCGAGAACGAAGGGCTGGTTGGGAGGAGGGGCTCGTCGGTGTGCCTGACGCAACAGGCGCACGCTGCCCCTCCTCCCAACCAGCCCTTTTTTGCCCCGGGTCTGGGAGGCGGTCGCCTCCCAGCGGGGGGTCCGGGGGGCTGGCCCCCCGCTGCGCCCTCCCCTGTCAGCGCCGCCGCCAGCCCCGTTGCTGCGCCGCGGTCACGCTTGCTGCGTCCAGGGCCGGGCCGGCGCCGAGGCGTTCGAGGATGTCGTCGATGACTGGGTCGTCGGCGCTGGCGGGTTCGAAGCTGGTGTCGTCGGTGGTGCGGGCGACGGCGACGCGCAGGCGCCAGCCTTCGGGGTCGCGGCAGGCCAGGCCCTGGAGGGTGGTGGGGCCGTCGGGCAGCATGAAGCGGCGGCAGTAGAGGCCGCCTTCGGCGAGGTGGGTGCCGGAGACGGGGCCGCCTTCTGAGGTGTTTTCGAGCGCTGTGGCCAGGCGGGCGGGCAGCAGGCCGGCATCGGCCGGGGTGTTGCCGGGCAGTTGCGTGCCGAGGAAGGCGCCGAGCAGCAGCCCGGCGGCGGCGGCCAGGGCGACGATGCGCCAGGGGCGGCGGTTGTCGTTGGCCGCGGCGGCGGCGGCGGGCGAGGCGGCGGCGAGCAGCCGGGCGGGGATGGGTTCGTCGAGCACGTCGCGGAAGGCGCGTGCGGCGATGCGTCGGCCATCGGCCAGCAGGGCGACGCGCTCGGCCAGGGCGGGGTCGGCGTCCAGGGCGGTGGCGATGCGATCGGCTTCGGCGGCGGGCAGGGTGCCGTCGGCGAAGGCCATCAGGGTCTCGTCGGGGATGCTCATCGGTCAGCCTCCCGGGCCGGCTCGGCAAGGGTCTTGGCCAGGGCGATGCGCCCGCGCGCGGCACGGCTCATGACGGTTCCGGGCGGCACGCCGAGCACGGCGGCGGCCTCGGCATAGGTCAGGTCCTCGATGCATGTCAGAACAAGCGCCTCACGCTGGTCATGAGGCAAACGCAGCAGGGCGCGCTCCGCGTCCCGCAGGTCGAGCCGATTCATTGTAACGGCCGCACCATCGGCACCGGGGATGGATTCGGCGTCGTCCAGCGTTTCATGCACACCCCCGCGCGCCGCCCGCCTGCGGTGGCTGTCGAGCCAGAGGTTGCGAAGGATGCGAAACATCCAGGAATCGAAGCGCGTGCCGGGGGTGAAGCCGTCCTGGCTGCGCAGTGCGCGCTCGCAGGCTTCCTGCACCAGGTCGTCGGCCATTTCGCGGTTGCCCGACAGCGACTGCGCGAAGCGGCGCAGGCGGGGCAGCAGCGCGACCAGGTCGGCTTGGAAGGAGGACACGCGATGGCTGCTCCGGCTTCTTGGGTGTCGCATGGCCGCACACCACGCCCATATCCTGGGAAGATGCACATGATGGGCAAGCCAGCAATGCGGCGCCGGGTGGCGATGATCCTGGGGGTGCTGGCGATCGGCCTGCTGGTCGGCGGTGCGCCGGCGCGCGCGGATGACGGCGACGATGGCGGGGGCGGGAGCGGCGCTGCCGGCGGCGGCCAGGGAACCGGCCAGGACGGTGCGGGCTGGTCGCGCGCGGATGGCCCGGGCGGGCTTGGGCCGAATCCGGGCCGCATCACCATGCCGCCCGCCTGGCAGCGTTCGCTCGACCGGCTGTTCGGCGCCTCGCCGCCGCCAGCGCGCCGCGCACCGCCGCGCGCCGAGATCGTTGCCGCCGGCATCCCGCCCGCCGCGCTGGCCCGCCTGCGCGCCGAGGGCTTCACCGTGGTGGCCGAGCGTGCGCCGCTGGGCCTGGCGCGGCTGCGCGGCCCGGCCGGCCTGCGGGAGGCGCAGGCGCTGGCCCGGCTGCGCGCCGCGGCACCCGATGCCGTGACCGACCGCAACCATGCCTATCGGCTGGCCAGCGACGCGCCGGACGTCGCGGATGCGCCGACCGCCGATGCGCCCGATCCCGCCGCCATCCCGGTTCCCGCACCCGGCTGCGCGCCGCCGGCGCGGCTGGTCGCGCTGATCGATACCGGCGTCGATCCGCGCCACCCCGCCCTGGCCGGGCGGATCGAACGGCAGGAGGTGCTGCGCGGCCCCGGCCGCCGACCGGCGCGCACGGCGCATGGCACGGCGGTGGCAATGCGCCTGGCCGCCGCCGCGCCGGCCGCGCGGATCGTGGTGCTGGATGCCTTCCACCTCGGCCCCAATGGCGAATCCGCCGACGCCTTCGACATCGCCGCGGCGCTGGCCCGCGCGGCCGAGATCGGCGCCGACATTGCCAATGTCTCGGTGGTTGGCCCAGCCAATGCGGTGGTGGAACGCCTGGGCGGCGCGGCGGCTGGGCAGGGCGTGGTGATCGTCGCGGCTGCCGGCAATGACGGGCCGCGGGCGCCGCCGATGCATCCGGCGGCCTATCCCTGGGCGATTGCCGTGGCGGCGGTGGATCTGCGCGGGCGGCCCTGGGCGCGGTCGGCCGCCGGGCCGCATATCGCCTTCGCCGCGCATGGGGTGGAGGTCAGCCTGGAGCCGCTGGGCGGCCGGGCGCCGCGGCGCTGGTCCGGCACGTCCTTCGCGGCGCCGCTGGTGGCGGCGGCGCTGGCCGGGCTGCCGGGGCCCGCCACGGGGATCGAGGGCTTGGCGGCGCTGGCGCGCGATGCCGGGGCGCCGGGGCGCGACCCGGTCTTCGGTTGGGGCCTGGTGGAGCCGCCGGCCTGCGCGGACGCGCCGCTGCCTGCGGGGGCGGATACCGCGGCGCTGGAATGATGCCCCCGGCCGTCCCGGTCCACGCTGGGCCGTGGCGTTTCAGCGGTTCGGATACATCCGCGGATAGGTGACCTGGTCGGCCGGCCCGGGCGGGCGCACCGGCCCGACCTTGCCGCAGGCGGCAAGCAGCAACAGGACAGCCAGCGCGCCCAGCGCAGCCCGCCTTCGTGCCGGCGCGGCCGATCCACGCCTAGGCTGCGCGGCTTCGCCTGCGCCCTGCGGCGACCGGGCGCGCATCATGCCAGCTTCGCCTTCCATTCCGCCGCCATGGCCGCGACATTCGCCGGCGCCGTGCCGCCATAGGAGGTGCGCGACCGCACCGAGGCCGCCACCGACAGCACGTCGTACACACCCTCGGTGATGCGGGGTTCGGCCTCGCGCATTTCCTCGATGGTGAGGCCCGCCAGGTCCACGCCCAGGCCCTCGGCCTTCTGCACCAGCGCGCCGGTGACGTGGTGGGCGTCGCGGAAGGGCATCTTCAACTCGCGGACCAGCCAGTCGGCCAGGTCCGTCGCGGTGGAGAAGCCCGCGCCCGCCGCCGAGGCCAGCCGCCCCACATCGGGCTTCAGGTCGCGCACCATGCCGGCGGTGGCGGCCAGCACCAGGGTCATGGTTTCCGCCGCGTCGAAGACGCCTTCCTTGTCCTCCTGCATGTCCTTGAAATAGGTCAGCGCGAGGCCCTTCATCACCGTGAGCAGGCCCACCAGCGCGCCGACCACGCGCCCGGTCTTGCCGCGCACCAGCTCCGCCGCATCGGGGTTGCGCTTCTGCGGCATGATCGAGCTGCCGGTGGTGAAGGAATCGCTCAGCTTCACGAACCCGAAATAGGGGTTCGTCCAGATCACGATCTCCTCGGCAAGGCGCGACAGGTGCGTGGCGCACATGCTGCAAGCGAACAGGAACTCTGCCGCGAAGTCGCGTGATGCCACGCTGTCCAGGCTGTTGCGCGTCGGCCCGTCGAAGCCCAGCGCCTTCGCCGTCATGTGGCGGTCGATGGGGAAGCCCGTCCCCGCCAGCGCCGCCGCGCCCAGCGGGCATTCGTTCATCCGTGCCCGGCAGTCGCGCAGCCGCGACAGGTCGCGCGAGAGCATCTCGACATAGGCCAGGAAGTGATGCCCGAGCGTCACCGGCTGCGCCGGCTGCAGATGCGTGAAGCCCGGCATCACGGTGCCGGCATGTTCCTCGGCGCGGGCCACCAGGGCTCGCATCACGTCCTCGACCTGGCCCGACAGGCCGTCGATCGCGTCGCGCACCCACAGGCGCACATCCAGCGCCACCTGGTCGTTGCGGCTGCGCCCGGTATGCAGCCGCTTGCCGGCATCGCCGATCACCGCCGACAGCCGCGCCTCCACATTCATGTGGATGTCTTCCAGCGCGTCGTCGAAGGGAAAGTCGCCCTTCTCGATGCGCGCGGCGATGTCGGTCAGGCCACGTCGGATATCGGCCTCGTCATCCTTCGAGATGATCCCCACATGCGCCAGCATCGCGGCATGGGCGAGCGAGCCGCGGATGTCCTGCCGCCACATCTTGCGGTCGAAGCCGATCGAGGCATTGATCGCCTCCATGATGGCGGAGGGGCCTTCCGCGAAGCGCCCGCCCCATTGCCGATTGGCGTTGCTGCTCACCTGTGGGGGTGTCTTTCGTGCTGTCCCGTTCGCGCCGTTCCGTCCTGGCCGCCGCCCCGGCGCTGGCGACGGCCACCCTGATACAGGCCGGGCTTCCGACCCGTCCAGCCACAGCCGCCCCGCACGGGCTGAACCGCCTGCGCGAGGCAGAGGCCGAACTGCCCCCCTTCACCTTCACCGATTCCCGCGGCGGGGAGCAGGAGGTCGCGGACTTCGCCGGCCAGGGCCTGGTCCTCAACCTCTGGGCCACCTGGTGCCCGCCCTGCGTCGCGGAAATGCCGGCGCTGGACCGCCTGGCGAAAACCCTGGCGCCGGAACGCATCCTGGTGCTGCCGCTGTCGTCCGACCGCGGCGGCCTGCCCGTGGTGCAGGCCTTCTACGAACGCACCAACGTGACCACGCTCGGCATCTGGCTCGACCCCCGCGGCAGCGCCTCGCGCAGCCTGCGCGCCCGCGGCCTGCCCACCACCCTCATCATCGACCGCTCGGGCCGCGAACGCGCCCGCCTGGAAGGCGACGCCGCCTGGGACGCCCCGGAGTTCGTCACCGCCATCCGACGCCTGGTCACGCCGACGACGCGGGGGGCGTGAGGGCGGGGCGCGCGCCCGGGGGGCCAGCCCCCCGGACCCCCCGCTGGGGGGCTACGGCCCCCCAGACCCGCGGATTTGGTGGGCAGGGATGAGGGAGAGGCAGGCGCGATAGGGATCGAGGACGCGCCTGCGAGCCCTTCCCTCATCTCTGCCCATTCATGGTGGGGTCCGGGGAGGCACTGCCTCCCCGGCGGGGGTCCAGGGGGCGGCGCCCCCTGGCAGCGCCCCACGCCGGCAACCCCCGCCGGTCACCCGCGTTGCCACGTGTCGAAACCGGTTGACAGGCACCCCTGTCGCGCGTGACGGGTCCGGCTCAGATGAGTGTTGTGCCGCCTTCTCCCTTGATGCCTGTCCGTCGCCGCCTGGTGCTGCATGTGCCGGGCTATGAGCCGTTGAGCGCCTCGGCGCAGCAGCGCCGGCTGTCGCGCACGCTGTCCCGCAGCGCCGCCGCCTGGGGCCTAGTGGCAGAGGCGGGGGAGGGCGTGGATGATGGCTTGGTGCGGGCCTTTCCGGCGCGGCTGTCGGGGCCTGACTGGGCGACGCAGGCCGAGATCCGCATTCTGTCCTGGGACGACCTGATCGCGCGGGACCTGGCGGTGCCGCTGCCCGCGCGCATGCTGCGGGGCGGCGCGGCGATGGCGCGGCTGGTGGCGGATGGCACCATGGCGCGCTATGGCGCGGCGCATTGGCGATACCTGCTGTTCGCGGCGCTGCCGGTGGCGCTGCTGGGCGGGGCGCTGGTCGCCGGGCTGCTCGGTGGGTTGGCGCTGGGCGGCTGGGCCGGGGTGGCGCTGGGGGTCGTGCTGGCGCTGGGCCTCGTGCTGCTGGCCGACCGCCGCGCCCATCTGGGCCACCTGTTCGCCGACTGGTCCTTCGCGCGCGACCTCGCGGCCGGCACGCGCCCGGACATCACCGCGCGCATCGACCGCTTCGCCGAGGAGATCGCTGCCGCCCGCCGCGCGCGCGAGGTCGATGAGGTCGTGTTGACCGGCCACAGCCTGGGCATGGTTCTGCTGGCGCAGGCGCTGGCGGAGGCCCTGGCGCGCGACCCCGACCCGCCGCGCCCCGCACCGCGCCTGGTGCTGGTCGGGCTGGGGTCGTCGCTGCTCAAGATCGCGCTGATGCCGCAGGCCAATGCGCTGCGCGCGGCGGTGGCGCGGTTTGCCGCGGACCCGTCGCTGACCTGGCTGGAATACACCTCGCGGCGCGACCTGGTGTCGTTCCACCGGGCCGATCCGCTGGCGGTCCTGGGGCTGCCGGGGCGTGGGCCGCGGATGGAGCGCATCCATCCGCGCGACATGCTGGACGACGCCGGCTGGCGGCGCGTGCGCTGTTCGATGCTGCGCGCGCACCGCATCTACCTGACCGGCAATGGCCGCCGGTATTTCTACGACTGGGGCATGATCGCCTGCGGCCCCGGCGCGGTGGGACGCGACCCCTGCCCCGACCGGCTGATCGCCTCCGACGGCGCGCTGCGCCCCGCCCCCCTGGAGACCGCCGCGTGACGCCACTGGTTGCGAAGCTGCTGCATGGCCTGTGCATGGTCGCCTGGTGGGTCATCCGCCGGCCCTTCGAGGTCAAGTCCAAGCGCAACGTGCTGCTGCGCGACGCGATGGACCTGCGCGAGAAGGCGGTGCTCGGCGTGTCCTTCGCGGGGCTTGGCGTGATCCCGTTCGTCTATATCACGACCGGGTATCCCGCCGCGCTGGACCAGGCCTTCTCCCCGCTACGCGCGGTGTTCGGGCTGGCGGTCTTCGTCGCGGCGCTGGCGCTGTTCTACGCGACGCACAAGGCGCTGGGGCGCAACTGGTCGGTCACGCTGGCGGTGCGCGCCGAGCATTCGCTCGTCACCGGCGGCGTGTACCGTTTCGTGCGCCACCCGATGTACTCGGCCTTCTGGATGTGGGCGATCGCGCAGGCGCTGACCTTGCAGAACTGGGTCGCGGGGCCGGCGGGCATCATCGGCTTCGGCACGCTCTACCTGCTGCGCGTGGCACGGGAGGAGACGCTGATGCGTGAAACTTTCGGCGCCGACTGGGATTTCTATGCAGCGCGCACCCCGCGCGTCGTGCCCTTCCTGCGGGGGGCGCGCCCACCCTAGCCGCCAGAGACCCATGACCCGCCCCGCGCCGCGCCCGTCCACCCCCAACCTCTCGCGCCGCGCGGCCCTGTTGGGCCTCGCCGCCACCGCAACGGCCTGCGCCGGGCCACGAGACGTTCCATTGGCAGGACCCCCGCGCGGGCGCGTCGTTGTGCTGCGCGGCCTGGGCAACATGTTCTCCACCGGGATGGACAGGCTGGAGGTCGCGCTGCGCCGCGACGGCTACGACGCGGCTGCGTACAACCATACCGAATGGGCGGCCCAGGCCGATGCCGCCGTCGAACTGGCCCGCAAGGGCGAGCTCCCGCGCCCCTTCGCGGTGGTCGGGCATTCCCTCGGCTCCGATGATGGCATCCGTCTCGCCGCCCGTGTCGGCCAGGCCACCGGCATGATGGACGTGCTGGTCACCTTCGACCCGGTGATGGTGCGCAGCGTGCCACGCGGCCCCGCCGTGGTGCGGAACTACTTCCAGAAGAGCGACATCTGGGGCGGCGCGCAGCTGGTGCCGGACAGCGGCTTCGACGGCAGGCTCGAGAACCGCCTGGTCGATGGCGACAACCACTTCACCATCGACAAGGACCCCGCGCTGCATCGCGAGGTGATCGCCCTGCTCGAAGCGGCGCGCAGCGCCGTCGCCGCCCCGCCCGTCGACATGGCGGCCTGACGCTCTGGCAGATGGCGCTTAGACTGGTCGCCATCGTATCGCCAAACGCCGCCCGCATTCCTGGACCGTGACCCCGCCCCTCCTGCCCCGCCGCGCCGCGCTGGCGCTGCTGCCCATGCTTGCCGCCTGCGGCACCACCACCGTGCAGCCGCTGACCCAGCCGCCACGCGGGCGGGTCGTGGTGCTGCGCGGGCTGCTGAACATGTTCTCGACGGGCATGAACCAGCTCACGTTCATGCTGCGCGACGCCGGCTACGACGCCACCGTGCACAACCACGCCGAATGGCGCGGCCTGTCGGCCCGCGTGGTCGAGGCCGCGCGCGACCGCACGCTGCAACGCCCGCTTGTCGTGGTCGGCCATTCCTTCGGCGCCGATGACGCGATCGCCATGGCCGGGCGCCTCGGCGCGGCCGATGTGCCGGTGGACCTGCTGGTCACCTTCGACCCGTCCTGGGTGCTGGCGGTGCCGCGCGGCCCGAAGCGCGTGCTGAACTTCCACCAGGACCGCGACAGCTATGCCCGGCGCCTGACGCCCGGCCCAGGCTTCGACGGGCGCATCGACAACCGGCAGGTGACCGGCGAAAGCCATCTGTCGATCGACAAGGACCTCGACCTGCACCGCCAGGTGCTGGAGATGCTGCGCGAGATGGACAGCGCGGCGAGGTCGGCAGCTGTCGTCGGAGCGGAACCGCGCGCCTCCGTCGGCGCAGCCGAGGCGCCCGGCTCCATCGGCAGCGCCGTGCCTGCGAACGCCAGCCGCGCCGCGACGCGGCCGAATGCGGCCCCTGCGCCCGGGGCCGAGCCGCCGCTGCCACGCCCGCCCGCCCTGCCCGTCAGGGCAAGGCGCTGAGCCGGCGCTCCAGCAGCCCGCGCCAGGGCGCATCCGGCGGGGTCTCCGCCAACAGCGCCTGCCACAGCGTGCGCGCATTGGCAGGGCGGCCGCTCTCGGCCTCCACCAGCCCCGCCAGGAAGCGGTAGCGCGGGTCGCCCGGCTGGTCCGCCAGCGCGCGCGCCAGCCAGGGCGTGGCCGCCGCAGGCGCGCCGCGGGCGATCTCCATCTCGGCGATGTCGCCGGCCAAATCGGGTTCGAAGCGCGCGTCCTGGGCACGCGTCCAGGCGCTGATCGCGGCCTCAGCATTGCCGCGCGCGCGCTCCGCATTGCCCAGCAGCACCCAGCCCTGCCGCGCCTGCTCGCTGCGCGGGTCCAGCGCCTGGAGCCGCTGGCGCAGCGTCGCCAAAATCTGGTCGTCGCGCGCCGCCGCCTCGGCCCGCAGATCATACGGGGCCGAGGGCATCCCCGGCGACCCGCGCAGCAGGTAGACGCCGAACCCCGCCGCCGCCAGCAACGGCACGATCGCCATCAGCAGCGCCGGGCTGCGGCGCTTCGTCTCGACCTCCGCCTGGTCGGCGGCGGCGATCAGGCGCCGCTGCACCTCGATGCGCGCGGCACGGTGCCCGGCCTCGTCCAGCCGGCCGGCCTCGCGCTCGCGGTCCAGTTCATCCAGCTGCGCGCGGTACAGCGCGACATCGGCCTCCCGCCGGCCGCGCGCCGCGGTCGGGCGCAGCACCGCCGCGCCAAGCGGCAACAACGCGGCAAGCGCGAGAAGCGCCAACGGGAGCCAACTCACAGCCGCCGCTCGCGCCAGGATCAAGTATTGGCCGAAGTAGTAGCTAACGGGCAGCATCACCAAGACGACAATGATGACCCAGACAAACCTAGTGCGAGTCATGTTCAGCGAACACGGTCCAGGTCTATGAGGCGCCGCTGCTCCGCCTCGGTCAGCGGCGCCGGCTCAACCGCCGCCTGCACCCGACGCCGCCGCAACACGATCACCACCAATCCACCCCCAACCGCCAAGACCGGCATGGCCCACAACAACGCCGTCACCGGATTGAAGGGCGGCCGCAACAAGACAAAATCGCCATACCGCGCATGGACAAACCGCATGATCGCCGAAGAATCATCCCCCGCGACAACACGCTCCCGCACCACCCGCCGCAGGTCGCGCGCCAACTCCGCATCACTGTCCTCGATCGACTGATTCTGACAGACCATGCACCGCAACTCGCGCCCGATCTCCTGGGCCCGCGCCTCCATGGCCGGATCCGGCAGGCGATCCTCCGGCCGACCCACGGCCGCCGTGGCCGGACCGGCCAGGGCCCATAGCAGCGGGAGGGTTGCGATGAGGCGGGTGAGCGCGCTGCCGTAGAGGGGCTTTGCCCCCCTCCGAACCTCCCCCCACCAGGGGGCTACGGCCCCCTGGACCGCGGGGTTTGAATCGGGGGAATTGGGGAGGGGCATCGTCGGCGGCACTGACGCAACGGGCGCGCCATGCCCCTCCCCAATTCCCCCGATCAAGTCGAGGGTTCCAAGGGCCTTAAGCCCTTGGTGGGAGGGGTCCGGGGAGGGCAAAGCCCTCCCCGCAGCGCGCCACCCGCTCACGCATACCTCCGCAGCAATGGCTTCAGGTCGCGGTCCAGCACGTCGGGTGTGATCGGGCCGGCGTAGCGCCAGCGGATCAGGCCTTGGCGGTCGACCAGGTAGGTTTCGGGGACGCCGTAGACGCCCCAGTCGATGGCGACGCGGCCGGGTTCGTCGCGGCCGAGCTTTGTGAAGGGGTTGCCGTGGCGGGTGAGGAAGGTGGCGGCGGCGTCGGCGCGGTCCTTGTAGTTGATGCCGAGGACGGGGATGCCCTCGCGCTGCAGGCGCATGAGTTGCGGGTGTTCGACGATGCAGGGCACGCACCAGGACGCCCAGAAATTCACCACCACGGGGGCGGGCAGGGGGCCGCGCAGGTCGGCGGCCGTCAGGGTGGGCAGGCTCGTGGCGTCGAGGGGTGGCAGGGTGAAGTCCGGCACGGGTTGGCCGAGCAGGGCGGAGGGCACGCCGCGCGGGTCGTACGCGCCGGTCTGCAGGCCGCGCAGCATGACGTAGAAGCCGGCGCCCGCGGCCGCGGCGAAGCCGAGCGGCGCGTAGAGCATCCAGCGGCGCGAGCGGGCGGGCGGGGCGGGGGTGTCGCTCATGCGGGGGCCGCGGCTCCCTTGGGGGCGGGGGCGGCGACGCGCATCCGCCGGTCGGACAGCGACAACCCGCCGCCGAGCGCCATGATGACGGCGCCGAACCAGATCCATGGTGCGAGGGGGTTGTGGTGCAGGCGCAGCACGCCGGCGCCGTCGCGTTCCTCGCCGAGCACGGCGTAGAGGTCGCGCATGGCGTTGGTGTGGATGGCGGCCTCGGTGGTGGTCTGGCGGTCGACCTGGAAGGTGCGGCGTTCGGGGTGCAGCACGGTGACCACGGCGCCGTTGCGCGAGACGGTGATGGTGGCGAGGCGCGAGGCGTAGTTCGGCCCTTGCGCGTCGGCGATGGAGTCGAGCCGCCATTCGTAGCCGGCCAGCCGCGCGGTCTCGCCGGGCTTGAGCGAAATGAGCGTGTCGGTCGCGACCCCCATCCCGGCGATGCCGGCGATGGTGACGCCCATCCCGGCATGGGCGATGGCGCCGCCCCAGCTGGCGCGCGGCAGGCCCTTCGCGCGCTGCCAAGCCTGGCGCGGCCGGCGGAACAGCGCAATGCGGTCCGCCACGTCGGCGATCGCGCCGATGATCAGCCATGCCGCCATGCCGATTCCGATGGCGGGCCACACTGGCAGCCCCGCGCCCACCAGCATCAGGAAGCCCACCGCCAGCGCCGCGCACGCCGCCCACCACAGGCGTTGCAGCGCGCCCCAGACATCGCCGCGCTTCCACGGCAGCATGGCGCCGATGGGCATCGCCAGAACCAGAGGGATCGCCAGCGGCGCCGTCGCCAGGTTGAAGAAGGGCGGGCCGACCGAGATCTTCGCCCCCGTCAGGATATCCGCGAACATCGGCCACAAGGTGCCGGCCAGCACCACCGCCGCGATCGAGCACAGCAGCAGGTTGTTCAGCACCAGCGCGCCCTCGCGCGAAATGGGCGCGAAGATGCCGGTCGGGGCCAGCTTCTGCGCCCGCCAGGCGAAGAGGGCGAAGGCCCCGGCCACGTAGATCATCAGCAGGGCCAGGATGAACACCCCGCGCGCCGGGTCATTGGCGAAGGCATGCACGGAATTCAGCACGCCCGAGCGCACCAGGAAGGTGCCGAGCAAACTCATGGCAAACGCCATGATCGCCAGCAGCACGGTCCAGATCTTCAGCGCGTCGCGCTTCTCGACCACGATCGCCGAATGCAGCAGCGCCGTGCCGACCAGCCAGGGCAGCAGCGAGGCATTCTCCACCGGATCCCAGAACCAGTAGCCGCCCCAGCCGAGCTCGTAATACGCCCACCACGACCCGAGCGCGATGCCGAGCGTCAGGAACGACCAGGCCATCAGCGACCACGGCCGCACCCAGCGCCCCCAGGCCGCATCCACGCGCCCTTCCAGCAGCGCCGCGACAGCAAACGCAAACGTCACCGCATACCCGACATAGCCGAGGTAGAGCATCGGCGGATGGATCGCGAGCCCAATGTCCTGCAGCACCGGGTTCAGCCCCTGCCCATCCGGCGGCGGCGGCCATATCCGGTCGAACGGGTTCGACGTCAGGATGATGAACAGCAGGAACCCCGCCGCCACCCAGCCCAGCACCCCGATCACCCGCGCCTTCAGCGCCGTCGGCAGATCCCGCCCGAACCCCGCCACCGCCGCCCCACACAGCGCCAGGATCAGCACCCACAGGACCATCGACCCCTCGTGGTTCCCCCAGGCGCCCGAGAACTTGTAGATCAGCGGCTTTGCCGAATGGCTGTTCTGCACGACGTTCGACACCGTCGTGTCATTCACCGCAAAGGCCCACAGCAAACACCCGAACGCCACGCCAACGCACACCAACGTCCCCGCCGCCAACGGCCCCGCCGTCGCCATCCACCGCACATCCCGCCGATGCGCCCCCACGATGGGCAGCACCGACTGCGCAAACGCCAGGACACACGCCAAGGCCAAGGCGAAATGACCGAGCTCGGGGATCATGCGGGGGTGCTCCGGTGGCGGTTGGCGCATCGGGGGGCCTGCCCCCCGAACCCCCCGCTGGGAGGCTGCGGCCTCCCAGACCCGCGGCTTTGATGGGGAGGGATGAGGGAGGGGCATGGCGTGCCCGGGTTCGAGGGCGCGCGCGTGAGCCCCTCCCTCATCCCTCCCCATTCATGGCGGGGTCCGGGGAGGCACTGCCTCCCCGGCGGGGGTCCAGGGGGCGGCGCCCCCTGGTCGGCCATCGCCCTCGCAGCAACCACTCGCATCATCCCCCGCTCTGTCCTTCGCGTGGCCGTGGCGCGGTGTTCCAGGTTGCGGCGGGCGGTGCGGCGCCGTCGGCGGGGTTCCAGTGGCCGGCGCGGCGCAGCGCGTCGGCGACTTCGGGGGGCATGTAGGTTTCGTCGTGGCGGGCGAGGACTTCGGTGGCGCGGAAGGTGTTGTCGGGCAGCAGGCGGCCGAGGGTGACGACGCCTTGGCCTTCGCGGAACAGGTCGGGCAGGACGCCGGTGTAGCTGACGGTGATGGCCTGGGCGCCGTCAGTGACGCGGAAGGTGGCGGCGGGGCGGCCATCGGCGCCGGTGCGGCGCTCGACGGAGCCGGCCTCGACCAGGCCGCCGAGGCGGAAGGCGCGTTCGCCGGCGGGCCGATTGGCCAGCACGTCGGAGGGCGAGAAGAAGAAGACGATGTTGTCCTGGAAGGCGGTGAGGGTGAGCGCCGTGGCGCTGCCCAGCCCGAGGAGGGCCAGCAGGACGACCATCATGCGTCGCTTTTTACGTGTCACTGCGTGACCCCTCGAACGCCGGGCGCTGCGGATCGCTGGCGCGATCCTGGGCTTTGTGTGCCCTCAGGCGCCGGGCGCCGGCATGCGCCGGCTTGGCTTACGCGCCCCGCACTGTCCGTACTTGCGCCGCTGTCGGTCTGGGCGCGGTCGCGCATTCGCGCTCCCGGATCGCTGCGCGATCCGAAAGCCGGCCACGCTGATGAGAGTGCCGGCCTCGCCATGGACGCAACCCGCAGCGGATCGCGCGTCGCGCGATCCGGGAGCGCACAGCGCGACCGCGCCCAGACCGTCCGCCGCGCTGGGCGCGCGAGCGCAGGGCGCGCGAGCCAAGGCCGCGGACGCGACCGCCCGGCGCTTGAGGGCGCAAAAAAACTCACGCTCGATCCCCGCGAGGATCGAGCGTCGCCAACAACCGCTTCGCCGCGCGGTGGCGGAGCGCCGCGCCGACGGCCAGCGCGCCGAAGGTGCCCAGCACCAGCGCGTAGGATGCGGCGATGTGCCACCAGTGCAGGGTCATGCCGGCACCGCGTCCTCGCGCCGGGCGCGGGCCAGTTGCAGCGCGCGCACGCGGCGCTCCATGACCGCCGCGCGGGTGCGCGCCAGCACCACCGCGCCGAACAGCAGCGAGAAGCCCAGCGCGCAGACCAGCAGCGGATACAGGATGTCCACATGCATCCCCGGCGCGTTCAACCGCGTGACGGAGGCCGGCTGGTGCAGCGTGTTCCACCAATCCACGCTGAACTTCACGATCGGCACGTTGATGATACCGACCAGCGCCAGGATGGCGCCGGCGCGCGCGCCGCGCTCGGCATCGTCGAAGGCGCGCACGATCGCGGCGTGGCCGAGCCACAGGAAGAACAGCACGAGCACGGAGGTGAGGCGCGCATCCCACACCCACCACGTGCCCCACATCGGCTTGCCCCAGAGGCTGCCGGTGGCCAGGCACAGCGCGGTGGCAGCGGCGCCGACCGGTGAGAGCTCGCGCGCTGTCAGGTCGGCCAACGGGTGGCGCCAGATCAGCGACATGACCGACAGCACGGCCAGGCCGGTGTATCCGCCCATCGCCAGCCAGGCCATGGGCACATGGACGTACATGATGCGAACGGTCTCGCCCTGCTGCCAGTCGGCCGGGGAGAACACCAGGCCCCAGGCCAAGCCGATGCCCAGCACCAGCAGCGCCGCGGCCCAGAGCCACGGCATGAGGGTGCCGGTCGCCCGCAGGAAGCGGCCGGGGTTGGCAAAGCGGTGGAGATTCCGCGCGCCCGCTGGTCGCGGGGCGTCGGTGGCTCCGGTGCCGGCGGTCAGGCGTCCATCCACGCTGACAAACTAGGCGAACACCTTGGATTGTTGAAGTCGCCAGACACCGGCCGTTACGTGCTGTCACTTGAAGACGCCTCGCGAGGCGGGCTCGACCCGTCCCGCCGCGAGGCAGGCCTGACCCGTCCCG
The DNA here is from genome assembly GCA_051860065.1 of Roseomonas sp. Classification (GTDB taxonomy): domain Bacteria; phylum Pseudomonadota; class Alphaproteobacteria; order Acetobacterales; family Acetobacteraceae; genus Neoroseomonas. The sequence goes on along the minus strand of JBHYEQ010000011.1, from coordinate 96,036 downwards.
CCGCGAGGCGGGCTTGACCCGTCCCGCCGCGAGGCGGGCTTGACCCTATTCTGCACCGCACACACAGTAGCCGCCGGGAAGAGCGCCGGTCCCTCTCAAGGGATCCTGACCGAATGAGCCTGCTGTCCCGCCGCGCGCTGCTTGGCGCTGCTTCCGCCGGGTTGATCGCCTCACCTGCCCTCGCCTTTCCCGACCGCACCCTGCGGATCGTCTCGGGCTATGCGCCGGGCGGGCTGAACGACATCGTCAGCCGGGCCATGGCGCAGGCGCTCTCACCGGTGCTCGGCCAGGCGGTGGTGGTGGAGAACCGCCCAGGGGCGGGCGGCGGCGTGGGTGCCGCGGCGGCGGCCCGCGCGCCGGCGGATGGGCACACGCTGTGGATGGGCATCGTCGATACCCAGGCGATCATCCCGACCGCCTATCGCACGCAGCTCTATGACCCCGATCGGGATTTCGCGCCGATCAGCCTCGTGGCGCATTTCCCCTTCGCCGTGGTGGTCGGGCCGTCGAAGCCCGGCATCCGCGACTTCGAATCGATGATCGCCGCCGCCCGCGCCGAGCCCGGCGGCCTCACCTTCGGTTCCTGGGGGGTGGCCAGCACCTCGCACCTGGCGATGGAACGCATCCTGCGGGCGCGCGGGGTCGAGATGCTGCATGTCCCGTTCACCAGCCAGGCGCCGGCGATGCAAGGCATCATGGCGAGCCAGCTCGACTGCATGGCGCTGCCGGCGGGCGGGGCGGAATCCCTCACGCGCGATGGCCGAACGCGGGTGGTGGCGGTGATCGCGCAGCGCCCGCTGGAGATCATCCCCGGCGCGCCGATGGTCAAGGACATGGGGGTGGAGCTGACCTCGGGCCTGTGGAAGGCAATCTACGCACCGGCGCGCACGCCGCCCGCGGTGATCGACCGGCTGAACGCCGCGGTGCGCGAGGCGATGCGCGCCCCCGCCTTCATCGAGGTGGTGCGCCAGCAGGGGGCCTCGCCCGAGCCCACCACGCCGGACCAGCTCGCGGCCTTGCAGCGAAGCGAACGCCAGGCCTGGGGCGACGTGGTGCGCGCCACCGGCGCCTACATCCAGTAATCCGATGTACGGCCTGATCAGCGCGACGCCCTCCCCCTATGCGCGCAAGGTGCGGATCGCGCTGATCGAGAAGGGCATCCCCTTCGACCTGCGCACGGAGGTGCCCTGGCACGGCACCACCGCCACGCCGGCCTACAATCCGCTGGAGAAGCTGCCGGTGCTGGTGCTGCCCGATGGCAGCGCCGTCTACGAAAGCCGCTTCATCCTGGAATGGCTGGAGGCGAAGCACCCCACCCCGCGCCTGCTGCCCGACGACCCCGACGACATTTTGGCGGCCCGCCAGGTCGAGGTGGTGGTGGATGGCACCTGCGACGCCGTGGTGCTGCTGTTCTTCGAACGCATGCGCGAGGCACCCAGCGCCGAATGGATGGCCCGCCAGCGCCGCAAGGTGGAAGGCGGCGTGCGCTGGCTGGCGCAGCGCGTGGGCGACGGCTTCCTGGTCGGCGGCCGCTTCGGCCTGGCGGATATCGCGGCGGGGACCCTGCTGCGCTACCTGTCCGTGCGCTTCGCGGAATTCGACTGGGCGGCGCAATACCCCGGGCTGGCGGCGTTCAGCGCGCGGATGGAGGCGCGCCCGTCCTTCGCCGCCACCACGCCGGTGCCGCAGACCATCGTCGAGAAGGTGGTCTGAGCGCGCCGGCCCCGTATTGTCGCGGCGGGCGGCCGGGGTTACCTCGCTGACGCGCAGTGGGGGGCCAGGGATGCTGTTCGCCGTGACCATCGAGGACAAGCCGGGCATGGCCGCGACGCGCCGCGCCGTGCGGGCCGCGCACCTGGACTGGCTGGAACGCCATCGCGCGATGCTGGTCATCGCTGGGCCCATCATGGATGCGGACGGCAATTCCATCGGGTCGGTGCGCGTGATCGAGGCCCCCGACCGCGCTGCGGTGGATGCGTTGACCGATGGGGACCCCTTCGCCAAGGCCGGCTGCTTCGCGCGAGTTTCGGTCAACCCCTATCGCATTGTCTACAAGGATGGGGCGCTGGCCGAATGAACCACTGGCTTGTGAAGTCGGAGCCCGACGCGTTTTCCTGGGACCAGCAGGTGGCCAATGGCGTCGAGCCCTGGACCGGCGTCCGCAACCACATGGCCAAGGCCAATTTGGCGGCGATGAAGAAGGGCGACCGCGCCTTCTTCTACCACTCCAACATCGGCAAGGAGATCGTCGGCGTGGTCGAGGTGGTCCGCGAGGCCTATCCCGACCCCTCCGCCGAGGCCGGCGCGCCCTGGGTCTGCGTGGACATGAAGGCGGTCGGACCGGTGCCGAAGCCGGTGACGCTGGCGGCCATCAAGGCGGAACCGTCGCTGGAAGGCATCGCGCTGGTGCGGATGTCGCGGCTGTCGGTCATGCCGATCTCGCCCGAGCACTGGAAGATCCTCGCGAAGATGGGCGGATGGAAGGGCAAGTGAGCGCGCCCGCCGAGGAGCGCGTGCTCTGCGCACTGGACGACATCCCCGATGGCCGGTCGAAGGGCTTCCCGGCCGCGCCTGGCGGCTTCACCGGACTTTTCGCGATTCGGCGCGGCGACCAGGTCTGGGTCTATGTGAACTCCTGCCCGCATATCGGCGTGCCGCTCGACCCGGTGCCGGACCGCTTCCTGGACCGCAAGGGGGAGCACGTCATCTGCTCGACCCATGGCGCGCGCTTCCGGGTCGAGGACGGGTTCTGCACCACCGGCCCCTGCCAGGGGGATTCGCTGGAGGCGGTGCCGCACCGCATCGACGACCTGGGCCGCGTGCTGGTGGCGGCCGACGCGGGGCTGTAGCGGCGGATCCGGCCTGCTTCAGCGGCGCCCCGCGCCCAGGCTTGGCGTGGCGGCTGCGCGCGACATCACGGGCATGCCTGCCCCGCCTCGCTTCCGCCACAGCTGCCGCGCCGCCGCCGCGATCGCCCTGAAACCACCTTGGCGCCGCCGCGGGGCGGACGCTTCCACAGGGTCAACTCCGTCCTGTGCCCGGGTCACGACAGCCCGGGCCGAAACAGGAGAAATCGATGCGCCAGATGTCCCGCACCGCCTTCATCGCCACCGGCCTGATGCTCGTCGCCGGGGCCGGCTTCGCCCAGGGCACGGCCCCCGCGGCCGGCGGCACGGCGGCGCCCGTCCAGGCCCAGACCGCGCGCCCCACCACGCCTGCTCCGCAGGCCGCGACCGGGCCGGCCGCGCGCCCGGCAACCCCGGCCAATCCGGGCGGCAGCACGGCCGGCGCCACCCAGCGCCCCGCGCCGTCCGCCGTGCAGCGCCCCGCGACCCCCGCCGCCCCGCAGGCCGGCGCCCCCGCCACGCCGCGCACCGACCAGCGCAGCCAGGCGACCCCCGCCGTGCCGGCGCCCTCGCGCACGAACTGAACGGACCCATCCCAGCCTGCCCCGCCCGCCCGGCCCCCGCCGGGCGGGCGGCCTGCCGTGCCCGCCGCGCGAAAGTTGACCTGACGCAAATCGCCGCCACAAATCCCACCCCACAAAGCACCGTGGTCAGGGAGGCCAGCCCGTGGCGGACGAACTCATTGCCGTGAAGCCCGAGATCGCCGCGCGCGCGCGCATCGACGCCGCGAAGCGCGAGGCGATGGTGGCCGCCGAGGCCCGCGACCCCGACGCCTTCTGGCGTGGCGAAATGAACCGCATCGCCTGGATGAAGGCGCCCACGAAGATCAAGGCGGTGGACTTCACCGGCGATGTCTCGATCAAGTGGTTCGAGGATGGCGTTCTGAACGCCTCGGTCTCCTGCCTGGACCGGCATCTCGCGACGCGCGGCGACCAGGTGGCGATCCTCTGGGAAGGCGACGACCCGAATAGCGACGCGAAGGTCACGTATCGCGAACTCCATGCGCGCGTGTGCAAGTTGGCGAATGCGATGCGCCGGCTGGGCATCAAAAAGGGCGACCGCGTCTGCATCTACCTGCCGATGATCGTCGAGGCCGCCGTCGCCATGCTGGCCTGCGCGCGAGTCGGCGCGATCCATTCCATCGTGTTTGGCGGGTTCTCGCCGGACAGCCTGGCCTCGCGCATCCAGGATTCCGAATGCGCCATGCTGATCACCGCGGATGAGGGACGCCGCGGCGGGCGCAAGGTTCCGCTCAAGGCCAATGCCGACGATGCGCTGCTGTCCTGCCCGTCCATCCGCAGCGTGATCGTCGCCCGCAACACCGGCGGCGCCGTGCAGATGATGGAAGGCCGCGACCATTGGTGGGACGCCATCACCGAAGGCGAGGCCGCGACCTGCGAACCCGAGCCGATGAATGCCGAGGATCCGCTGTTCATCCTCTACACCAGCGGTTCGACGGGCAAGCCGAAGGGCGTGCTGCACACCACCGGCGGCTACATGGTCTGGGCGTCCTTCACGCATGAGAACGTCTTCGACTACCGCGACGGCGAGATCTACTGGTGCACCGCCGATGTCGGCTGGGTGACGGGGCACACCTACATCGTCTATGGGCCGCTCGCGAATGGTGCCACCACGCTGATGTTCGAGGGCGTGCCGTCCTGGCCCGACAATGGCCGCTTCTGGCAGGTCTGCGCGAAGCACAAGGTCAACATTTTCTACACCGCGCCGACCGCGATCCGCGCCCTGATGCGCGATGGCGAGGCGCCGGTGAAGAAGCACGACCGGTCGTCGATCCGCATCCTCGGCAGCGTGGGCGAGCCGATCAATCCGGAAGCCTGGCTGTGGTACTACCGCACGGTCGGCGACAGCCGCTGCCCGATCGTCGACACCTGGTGGCAGACCGAGACGGGCGGCATCCTGATCTCGCCCCTGCCGGGCGCCGTGGCGCAGAAGCCCGGTTCCGCCACGCTGCCGCTGCCGGGCGTGAAGCCCGCCATCGTCGATGCGGAAGGGCGCATCCTGGAAGGCGCGACCGAGGGCAACCTGGTGCTGCTCGATTCCTGGCCCGGCCAGATGCGGACCATCTACGGCGACCATGCGCGCTTCGGGCAGACGTATTTCTCGACCTTCCCGGGCATGTACTTCACCGGCGATGGCGCGCGGCGCGACGCCGATGGCTACTACTGGATCACCGGGCGCGTGGATGATGTCATCAACGTCGCCGGCCACCGCATGGGCACCGCGGAGGTAGAATCAGCTCTGGTCGCGCATCGGGCGGTGGCGGAGGCCGCCGTCGTCGGCATGCCGCACGACATCAAGGGCCAGGGCATCTACGCCTATGTCACGCTCAAGGCCGGCATCGACCCGACCGATGTGCTGAAGCGCGAACTGGTCGCCTGGGTCCGCAAGGAGATCGGCCCGATCGCAACACCGGATGCCATACAATGGGCGCCCGGCCTGCCCAAGACGCGCTCGGGCAAGATCATGCGGCGCATCCTTCGCAAGATTGCCGCGAATGAGACCGAGGGGCTCGGCGATACCTCGACCCTGGCCGATCCCGGCGTGGTGCAGGAGCTGATCGAGAACAAGGTGGGCTGACGCGCCAACGCGCGCGTCGGCTGTCGCGGCGGCACGCTGCCGTCGCGAGCCCCTGGCCGGAAGTCGCTGTCGTCGGCCGCGGCCATGCCCATGTTTTCGCCCCCCGGCGGCGGCCGGGGACCGAGGCTTGACCTGACCTTCGCCCAGCGCCCGGCCGCGTGCGGCCGTGCGCTGGGCAGGCGGTGTTCCCTGATGCCGCCGGCATCGTTCCGCGGCGCGATGCCGGGCCTGTCGCGCGCAACGATTTGTCGATGGTTTGCGGCGCAATCTGACGCCGTGTCGGGGCCGGTTGCGCGAACGCGCGACCGCCCGGCGCCTTCGACCAGCACGCGCCGAGGACCGGACCCATGACTTTCGAACGCCGTCACCTTCTGACGCTCGGCCTCGTGGCTGCGGCTATGGGCGTCGCCCTGCCCCGCGCGGCGGAGGCCTGCACCGGCATCACGCTGCGTGGCGCCGATGGTTCGGTCATCTTCGGGCGCACGCTGGAATGGGGCAGCTTCGACATGCTGCCGCGCATCGCCGCGGTGCCGTCCGGTGCTGCCCTCAAGGCGCAGGCCATGCCGGACGGCAAGCCGGGCATCGCCTGGACCGCGCGCCACAATGCGGTCGCCATCATCGCGCTGGGCAAGCCCGTGGTGATCGACGGGCTGAACACCGCCGGCCTGTCGGTCGGCATGTTCTATCACCCGGGCTTCGCCGCCTATTCGCCCTATGACCCCGCGCAGGCCGCCACTTCCATGGCGATGACCGACCTCGCCGGCTTCCTGCTGACGCAATGCACCACGGTGGACGAAGCCCGCGCCGCCATCGCGCGCATCCGCGTCGTGCCCATCGTGGAACCGGCGATCGGCATCCCCGCCCCCGCCCATGTCATCGTCACGGAGGCCTCAGGCCGGGCCATCGTGATCGAGGCGCATGAGGGCACGCTGCGAATCTTCGACGCGCCGATCGGCGTCATCACCAATGCGCCCGGCTACGACTGGCACATGACCAACCTGCGGAACTACGTGAACCTGTCGGGCCGCGGCACCTCGCCGCGCGAGGTCGATGGCGTGACCCTCGCGCCGCTGGGCGAAGGCAGCGGCATGCTGGGCCTGCCGGGCGACTTCACGCCGCCCAGCCGCTTCATCCGCGCCGCCGCCTTCGCCGCCACCGCGCGGCCCACCACCGGTGGCTTCGACACGGTGCAGGAAGCCTTCCGCATCCTCGACAACTTCAACGTGCCGGTCGATGCCGTGCGCGGCGATGCCGGCGCGCCGGGCGTGCCGCAGGTGCTGCTCAGCGCGACGCAATGGACCACCGTCGTCGATCTGAAGACCCGCACGCTGTATTACCACACGCAGTTCGACCGGACGGTGCGGCGGGCGGCGCTGGGGTCAATCGACTTCGCGGCGCTGAATGGGCAGGTGCCGTCGCGGCCGCTCGATGAAACGCGGGCGGAGACCATCCGCGACGTCAGGCCGCAGGGGTGACGGGAGGGGCGCCGCCCCTCCCGGACCCACCCCGCCAAAGGCCTCACGGCCTTTGGAAACCGTGACTTGGTGTTGGGCGTCGCGGGGCGCGCGGCGCCTTTTCACCGATACACGAAGGCCGGGTCGTCCAGGTCGATCGCCGGCAGCGCGTCCTTCTCCGACCAGTAGTCGTGCATGTGCCGCCATTCCGGCTTGTCGCCGCGCTTGGGCAGCGCATGCTGCCCGCGCGAGACATAGCCCGAGCTGAATTCCTCCGGGTCGATCCAGGGGCCGAGCGCCATGCCGGCATCCTCCGGCCGCAGCGCCACCTCCACCTGCCGCGCCTGGCGCACCTGCATGTGGTTGAGCAGCCGGCACACGAAATCCGCCACCATGTCGGCGCGCAACGTCCAGGACGCGCGCAGGTAGCCGAACACCCAGGCCATGTTCGGCACGCCGGTGAACATCATGCCGCGATAGGTGACGCTGTCCCCGAACACCAGCGGCTCGCCATCAATAGACATGTCGATGTCGCCCAGCACGCTCAGGTGGAAGCCGGTGGCGGTGACGATGATGTCGGCCTCCAGCGTCTTGCCCGACTTCAGCAGCAGCCCGGTCTCGGTGAAGGTCTCGATCTCGTCCGTCACCACGGACGCACGCCCCTGCGCGATGCCACGGAACAAGTCAGCGTCCGGGATGAAGGCCAGGCGCTGCTGCCAGGGCCGGTAGCGCGGCGTGAAATGCGTGGCGACGTCGTAGTCGGGGCCGAGGTGGCGGCGCACCTCCGCCAGCAGTTCGGCCTTCACCGCCTCCGGCTCGCGCTGCGTGCGGTCGATGAAGCGTGCCTGTTCGAACAGGATCTTCCGCCGCACGATCTCGTGGATCCAGTCCTCGTTGATGCCCAGCGTCCGCAGCTCATCCGCGATCTCGATGGCGTTGCGCCCGGTGCGGAAGAAGGTGGGTGACCGCTGCAGCATCGTCACATGCGCGGCCGCATCGGCCATGGCCGGCACGATGGTCGCGGCCGTGGCGCCCGAGCCGATCACCACCACGCGCTTGCCCGCGTAGTCGAGATCCTCCGGCCAGGTCTGCGGGTGCACGATTCGGCCGCCGAAGCGGTCCATGCCCGGCCAGTCCGGCGTGTAGCCTTCCGCGTGCCGGTAATAGCCCTGGCACATCCACAGGAAGCCGGCGGTGAAGCGCGCCACGCCGCCATCGCTGCGCACGGCCTCGATGCTCCAGCGCGCCGTGGCCGAATCCCACTTCGCGGAAGCGATCCGATGGCCATACCGGATATGTCGGTCCAGCCCGTCCTCGGCGATGACCTCGCCCATGTATTTCAGGATCTCGGGAGCGGTCGCGATCGGCGGGCCGACCCAGGGCTTGAAGCGATAGCCGAAGGTGTACAGGTCGCTGTCCGACCGGATGCCCGGATAGCGATGCGTGCGCCAGGTGCCGCCGAAGCCCTCCTGCGCCTCCAGCACCACGAAGGACCGGCCGGGGCATTGTTCCTGCAAGTGATGGGCGCCACCGATGCCGGATATGCCGGCACCCACGATCAGGACATCGAAATGCTCGGCACGCTGCGCGCTGTCATCCATCGCGAAAGCCTAGCACCAGCGGGGCGCGGGTTGTGAAGCGGCACGCTGCGGCGCAGCATGACAGGGCGGGGGAGAGAACTTCCCCGCACCCCCTCCTTCTTTTGGCTGTCACCAAGGCAGCGAGGACGCCTCTGTGACCGCACCCCCGAGCAGTGAAGCCAAGATGCGGCGGGTGCTCGCCATGTATGGGCCGGCCGTCTTCGCCGGCGCCTTCGCCGTGCGCGCGACCGACCCCGTCGTCGTCGACATCGCCACGGATTTCGGCAGCACGGCGGCGCAGGTCGCGCTGCTGGGCACCGCCTTCACCCTGCCCTTCGCCCTGGTGCAGCCCATCCTGGGACCGGTTGCGGATTCCGTGGGCAAGCGGCGGATCGTCAGCATCTGCGTTGTGCTGCTGGCTGTCATGCTGGCGCTGGCCGCCAGCGCCGCCTCGCTCGGCTGGCTGATGGCCTTCCGCGCGCTGTCGGGCATGGCCGCGGGCGGGATGATGCCCTTGACCCTCGCCATCATGGCGGATGCCGTGCCGCTCAAGGACCGCCAGGTGGCGCTGTCGCGCATGCTGGTCTTCGGCATTTCCGGGCAGATCGCCGGCGGGGCCATCGCCGGGCCGGTCGCGGCGGTCTTCGGCTGGCGCGGCATGCTGGCGATCTGCGCGGCGGCGGCCGTGGCGGGCGCGGCGGCGCTGCTGCTGGCCGCCCGCCGCGCCACGCCCGAACCCGTCACGCGCTACGACCCGGTGGTGGCGGCCAAGCGCTACCGCTCCATCCTGGCGAACCCAAGCGCCATCCCGCTGTACCTGACGGTGGCGGCCGAGGGCGGTCTGGTCTTCGGCTCCTTCCCCTTTCTTGCGCCGCTGATGCTCGGCCGCGGCATTGGCGGCACGACGGAAGCCGGGTTCGCGATCGGCGCCTTTGGCATTGGCGGGCTGGCCTATGCGGCCATGGCGCGCCCGCTCCTGGCGCGCTTCGGCCAGGCGCGGGTGGTGCAGATCGGCGGCGTGACCGGCGGGTTGGCGCTGCTGGGCTTCGCGCTGGCACCGGCCTTCTGGGTCATGGCGGCGGCCGGGTTCCTGCTGGGGATCGCCTTCTACATGATCCACAACGCGATTCAGGTGCGCGCGACGGAGCTCTCCCCGCAATTCCGCGGCAGCGCGGTGTCACTGCATGCGTTCTCATTCTTCAGCGGGCAGTCGCTGGGGCCGATCCTGTTCGGGCTGGGGGATGTGACGGTGGGGCTGGCGGTGTCGTTGGCCCTGGCCGCGGTGCTGCTGCTTGGACTGGCCTGGATGCTGGCGCGCCGGCCCGCCTGAGATTCGGGTTGAGAACGTGCCGACGGGCGCCGTCTGACGCGCCCGGCGCCGGCTCTCGAAACCGGTCTCTGAGCCGGCTTGGAACAGAAGGTGATTCGATTCACGGAATCGCGAAAACCGTCGCGTTCCGAATCAATCACTTGGTCCGAGTCGCAGGAACGAATCGCTGACTCTGACGGGCCGAGTCGCGCAAGACCCTGAAATCAATAGCTTGTGTTGGGTTGGGCCCGGCGCCCACCAAGCCGTTCGCGCTTCGTGCAGCGGTTCGATCCGAGTCGCGCGGCCGGATGGGTGGCGCCGCGGTGCCTCTGCCGATCGTGCGGATGAACGGTCCGGGAGCACACGGCGCGACCGCGCCCACCCCGCCGGATGCCCCGCCGCGCCAGCACACGGCGCGAAGGCACGGGCCGCGGACGCCGCCGGCCCGCCGCTTGAGGGACGCAACGCTAGAAGTCGCTCACGCGGCCCTTGCGTTCCCAGTCGCCGAAGCGCGTCGGTTCGGGGCCGGCGGGGCCGCCGATCTCCTTCGGCATCGGCGACTTCACCTGCTGGATCGGCGGCTCCGCCGTGGGCAACTCGGGCGCCGTTCCGGGCGTTGGCGACGGCCGGGCGTCGGTGGTGGGGGTCGGGTCGTTGTCTGGCGTCTGCGTCATGGCCATCCTGATGTAGGCATTCGCGAGGGAGTTGGACATGGGCGGATACATGCGGACGGCCGTTCTGCTGGCGGCGCTGACGGCGGTGTTCGGTGCGCTCGGCTTCATCATCGGCGGGCGGCAGGGGATGGTGGTGGCGCTGGTCGTCGCCGCGGGCATGAACCTGTTTGCCTGGTGGAACAGCGACCGGATGGTGCTGCGGATGCAGAACGCGCAGCCGATCGGCCCGCAGGACGCGCCGCGGCTGTATGAGATCACGGCCATGCTGGCCCAGCGCGCCGGCCTGCCGATGCCGGCGCTGTATGTGATTCACGAGGACCAGCCCAACGCCTTCGCCACCGGCCGCAGCCCGTCCAGCGCCGCGGTCGCGGTGAATACCGGCCTGCTGAACCTGATGCCCGAGAACGAGGTGGCGGGCGTGATCGCGCATGAGCTCGCGCACATCAAGAACCGCGACACGCTGATCATGACGGTGACCGCCACGGTGGCGGGTGCGATCTCGATGCTGGCGAATTTCGGCATGATCTTCGGCGGCGCCAATCGCGACAGGAACGGCAGCCCCTTCGGCCCGATCGGCATGATCCTGATGCTGATCCTCGCCCCCATCGCCGCCGCCGTGGTGCAGATGGCGATCAGCCGGTCCCGCGAATACGAGGCCGACCGGGTCGGTGCCGAGATCACCGGCGACCCGCTGGCGCTGGCTGGCGCGCTGCAGCGGCTGGAACAGGGTGCGCATGCCATCGTGAACCAGCGCGCCGAGGCGACGCCGGCCATGGCGCACATGTTCATCATCAACCCGCTGAGCGGGGCGCGGATGGACAACCTGTTCTCGACGCATCCGCGCACGGAAAACCGGGTGGCGGCGTTGCAGCAGCTGGCCGCGAGCATGGGGCAGGGCGGCGGGGGGTGGCAGCGCCAGGCGCCCCAGGCGCCCGGGCCCTGGAGCGCGGGCAAGCGCAATCCCTGGGGGTGATCCGCGCGGCGCGCAGGACCGCGCCGGCATCAAGGATCAGGAAGCCAGTGGATCGCGCTTGCGCGACCGCGCCCAACCCGCCCGTCGCCGCCGACGCACCCGTCCATGGTGTGCAGGTACGGCCGGTGGATGGAGGCCGCCCTTCGTCTCAGCGTGACACGAGACATTCGGATCGCGCGTGCGCGATCCGGGAGCGCGAATGCGCGACCGCGCCCAACCCGGCCGTCGCCGCCAACGCACCAGCCCACGGCGCGAAGGCAAGGCCGGCGGATGCCGGCCGCCCGCGGTTTGAGGGCACAAAAAAAGGGCGCGGCGGTGTCCCGCCGCGCCCTGCGGACGCGCCCATCGGGCCGCGCCTCTTACCCCAGCCGTTCGCCGTGCAGCGTCACGTCCAGGCCCTCGCGCTCCTCTTCCTCGGTCACCCGCAGGCCGATCACCAGGTCGGTGATCTTCAGCAGGATGAAGGTCCCGATGGCGGTGAACGCCATGGTCGCGCCGACCGCGGTGCACTGTTTGATGAACTGCTCCATCGAGCCGGAGACGCCATCCGGCGCTGCCGGCGTGGCGGACAGCGGGCCATAGGCCAGGAAGCCCACCAGCAGCGCGCCGACGATGCCGCAGATGCCATGGATGCCGAAGGCGTCCAGGCTGTCGTCATAGCCCAGCGCATGCTTCAGCGCCGTGGCACCCCACAGCCCCGCCAGGCCCGCGACGAGGCCGATGATCAGCGCCGAACCCGGCAGCACGAAGCCCGCCGCCGGCGTGATGGCGACCAGCCCCGCCACCGCGCCGGAAATGGCGCCCAGCACGGACGGCTTGCCCTTCACCATCCATTCCGCGAACACCCAGGACAGCACAGCGCCAGCCGCGGCGATCTGCGTGACCAGCATGGCCATGCCCGCGCGCCCGCCGCCCGACGACCCGGCCGAACCGGCGTTGAAGCCGAACCAGCCCACCCACAGCAGGGAGGCGCCGATCACGGCCAGGCCCAGGTTGAACGGCGACATGTTGTCGTTGCCGTAGCCCACGCGCTTGCCCAGCACGATCGCCGCCACCAGGCCGGCCACGCCGGCATTGATGTGCACCACCGTGCCGCCGGCGAAGTCCAGCGCGCCGTCCACGAACAGCCAGCCCGACGGGTGCCACACCCAATGCGCGATGGGGCTGTAGATCAGCAGCGTCCACAGCGTGATGAAGAACACCAGGGCGGAGAACTTCATGCGATCCGCCACCGCGCCGGTGATCAGCGCGGCGGTGATGACCGCGAAGGTCATCTGGAACATCACGAAGATGGTCTCGGGGATGGTGAAGGCCACCGTCGCGTCGCCGCTGCCCAGCGTGAAGGGCTTGTCCCAGTTCTCCGCGATGCCGCCCAGCAGCACCTTCGAGAAGTCGCCGATATACGGCGCATAGGCGCCGCCATTGCCGAAGGCGATGGAATACCCCGCCACCATCCACAGCACCGACACCAGCCCGCAGATGAAGAAGGACTGCATCATGGTGGCCAGCACGTTCTTCTTGCGGACCATGCCCGCATAGAACAGCGCCAGCCCCGGCACGGTCATCATCAGGACCAGCGCCGTCGAGGTCATCATCCAGGCCGCGTCGCCGGTATCGACCTTCGGGTCTTCCTGGGCCAGCGCGGGTGCTGCGGCCATCAGCAGGGTTGCCGCGGCCAGCCCGCAGCGCGCGAAGATGCGCTTCACGTTCGTTTCGTCCTTTCCGGTCATGGGGCGCGGGCTCACAGCGCCGATCCGTCGGTCTCGCCCGTGCGGATCCGCAGGGCGCGCTCCACATCGATGACGAAGATCTTGCCGTCGCCGATCTTGCCCGTGCGGGCCGTCGTGGCGATCGCCTCGACCACCGCATCCGCCAGTTCGGACGGCACGGCGACCTCGATCTTCACCTTGGGCAGGAAGCTCACATGGTATTCGGCGCCGCGGTAAATTTCGGTCTGGCCCTTCTGCCGGCCGAATCCCTTCACCTCGGTCACCGTCAGCCCCTGGACGCCGAGCGGGGTGAGCGCCTCGCGCACCTCGTCCAGCTTGAAGGGCTTGATGACTGCCATCACCAGTTTCATGGCCCGTACTTTTCCTCTCTGGGGCAAACGACGAGCCATGGCTTCCAAGAGCCGTGCCAACCCGCGCGCGGCGGGTGGCCGCCGGCGTTCCGCCGACTTTCATCCTGACTGCCCACCAATTGTGCATCTGCCTGCATCGCGGGCGGGCTGGCGCGGCGGCCGCGGACGCCTAGATTGACGCCATGGACAAGACCCTCGACGTCAGCGTGGCCATCATCGGCGCCGGCCCGGTCGGTGGCACCCTCGCCGCCACGCTCGCGGCCGCCGGCATCACCGTGGCGGTGGTGGACAGCGCACCGCTGCCGCCCATGGAGCTGCCGGCCTTCGATGGCCGAGCCTATGCCATCGCGCTGTCGTCCAAGCGGCTGCTCGATGCCGCCGGCGTCTGGGACCGGCTGCCGGAAGCGCCCTGCCCCATCCACGGCATCCGCGTGGCCGATGGCCGGCCGGGCGAGGCCGCATCACCCCTGTCCCTGCATTTCGACCACGCCGAGCTCGGCGACGAACCCTTCGGCTGGATGGTCGAGGCGCGGTCGCTGCGCGTCGCGCTGAATGCCCGCCTGCCGCAGGCGCCCGGCCTGCATGTGTTCGCCCCGGCGCAGGCGCGCGTCGAACGCGGCGCCGAGGGCGCGCTGGTGCAGCTGTCCAACGGCGCCACGATCAACGCGCGCCTGGTGGTCGGCGCCGAGGGCCGCAATTCCCCGCTGCGTCGCGCCGCGGGCATCCCGGCCGCGCGGCTCGACTACCATTCCATGGGCATGGTCGGCGCGGTGGCGCATGAGAAGCCGCACCGCAACATCGCGCTCGAGCAATTCCTGCCGCATGGCCCCTTCGCGCAGCTGCCGATGAACGGCATCCCTGGCCACCCGAACGTCAGCGCCATCGTCTGGACCGAACGCACCGCCATCGCCCGCGCCGCGCTGGCGATGGACGATGCCGCCTATGGACGGCAGATCGCCGCGCGCATGGGTGGGCACCTAGGCGCGGTCACGCCGATCGGCCGGCGCTGGTCCTATCCGCTGAGCGCCATGCACGCCGCCCGCTACACGGCCGAGCGCCTGGCCCTGGTGGGCGATGCCGCGCATGGCATCCACCCGATCGCCGGGCAGGGGCTGAACCTCGGCTTCCGCGACGTGGCGGCGCTGGCGGAAGCGGTGATCGAGGCGGTGAATGCTGGCGAGGACCCTGGCAGCGCCGCGGTGCTGGCGCGCTACCAGGCCGCACGACGGCCCGACAGCCTGGTCATGCTGGGTGCCACGCATGTGCTGGAGCGGCTGTTCTCCTCGCGCCTGCCGCCGGTGCGGATGGCGCGGCGGCTGGGCATTGCCGCGGTGGACCGGCTGCCGGGACTCAAGCGCTTCTTCGCGACGCGCGCCATGGGGCTGGGTGGCGGCGCGGTCGGGCTGCTAGGCGGGCAGGGCATCGCGCGGGCGGGGTGAGCGCTCGATGCCAGGCGGGCCACAGGCCGCACCCGGCACCGGTGCGTCAGACGAACGGCACGAGCGTTCGAATCGTGCCGAGCGACCGAATGGGCGCCGCCGGAAGTCCGGCGAAGCCAGGGAAACCTTACGTTTCCGGCCGGCGTCTGAGGGCGCGGAAAATGCTGATGCCAGCGGTCGATGAAATCGGCCGCGGGTATCAATCCAGCCGGATGTTCTGCCGCGTGATGATGCCCTGGAACAGCGCGCGCTGTTCCTCGAGGTAGCTGCCGAAGGCCGCCGGGCCGCGCGGCACGGGCTCGACGAAGATGCTCTCGAAGCGGCCGCGCACGGTCGGGTCGGCCATGCCTTCCGCGACCTCGCGGCCCAGGCGCTCGGCGATCGGCGCCGGGGTGCCGGCGCGCGCCACCAGGCCCACCCAGGCGCCGGCGTCGAAACCCTCGAAGCCGGGTACGCGGGCGAAGGGCACGATGTCCGGTGCCAGGGTGCTGCCATCCTTCAGCGAAATGCCGAGCGCCTTCAGGGCACCCTGGCGCACCAGCGGATAGGTCGCGGCCATGGTCTCGATCGAATAGTTGATCTGCCCACCGATCAGCGCGGTCATGGACGGCGCGCTGCCGGGGAAGGGCACATGCAGCGCCTCGACGCCGGCGCGGGCGTTGAAGGCCTCGATGACCAGGTGCGCGGTGGCGGCGCGACCGGAGGAGCCGAAGGTGTAGTGGCCCGGCCGCGCCTTCAGCAGCGCCACGAATTCCTGCACCGTATTGGCCGGGAAATCCGGCTTCACCACCAGCAGGTAGGGCGAGACGCCCCACATCGCGATCGGCGCGAAGTCCCGCGTGGTGTCGTAGGGCAGGCGCTGGAGCAGCGGCGCGATGGTGAAGGGCCCGGACGACCCGGCCAGCAGCGTGTAGCCGTCGGGCGCCGACTTCGCGACCGCATCGGTGCCGATGGTGCCGCCGGCGCCGGCGCGATTTTCCGCCACCACGGGCTGGCCGAGCTTCTCCGACAGCCGCTGGGCGATGACGCGCCCGGCAAGATCGGTCGCCTGGCCCGGCGGCCACGGGATGACGATGCGGATGGGCCGGCTGGGCCAGGGCGTGGTCTGCGCCTGCGCCGCCTTCAGCGCCGGCAAGGTCGAGGCCATGAGCGCGAGCGCTGCGCGACGATGCATCCGCATGCGGAGTTTCTCCCTGGACATCGGCGCGGTTGGCCCGGCCGTCGCGTTGCTCTCAGCACGCTGCGCCCGGAGCGGCAAGCCCCGGGCGCCGCGGGGTCAGTTCGGCGGCACTTCCGAGAAGAACACCTGCGTCGGGATGCCGCGGCCGCGGTCGTAGTTGCCGACCCAGATGTCGTACTGGCCGGACATGGGCTGGCGCAGGATGATGCCCGGGTTGGTGCCCTGGAAGTCGTCGTTGCAGATCCAGCGGCCGTTCGGCAGGTTCACCACCAGCGTCACGTCGGCGGCCGACCGCGCGCCGATCCACAGCGGCAGCCCGCCACCGGCCTGGTAGTTCAGCCGCACATCCGGCGCCTGGGCGATGGTGCCCACGCAGCCCGGCCCGCCGAGGCGCTCGGCCGGGATGGTGCCGCCGGCGGTCACGTTCACCACGAAGGGGTCGGGCGCGAAGTTGAAGCGCAGGTTCGCCGTGCCGAAGGACGGGCGCAGGTTGTAGTTCTGCGCGGCGACGCCGCCGCCGATGACCGCCAGCACGGCGGCGCCGGCCAGGATGCGTCTCGAAAACATGGCTGGTCCTCCAGTATTGCGTGGGGCGGGATCATTCCGTCGCGCGATGCACCCGGCAAGGCGAAACTGCCGCGCGGCCGTGAAGATTGAGTGTGCGCCGCGGACTGCGGCGCGCCGGCAACAGCGCCGGAAGGCGGACACCCGCTGGGCGTGTGTCCTGGCGCCACGGCACGACCCAGGGTGGTGCGCGGCGCGTGTGGCGGCCCCGACCGCGGCATGGCGGCGGCCGTCCCGGGCGCGCGTCTGTAGACGCGGCTCGGCCTGGTCGACGCACCCGGCGCGCCGAGCGCTACGCTCCACGCCACCGCGTGCCGCAGCCGCGGTGTTCCGTCAGCGCGCCACCAGCCGCGGGTGCGGCCCGTCCTCGAAGGCATGCGCGGCGAGCAGCGCCTCGCGCACCCGGGCGCGCACCACCTTGCCCTGCGCGTTGCGCGGCAGTTCCGGCAAGGCCAGCCAGGCGCGCGGCTGCTTGTAGCGCGCCAGCGCCGCGACGCGCGTCGCCGCATCCGCCTGCCACCCGTCCGGCGGCGCTTCGGCGACGGCGACGATCACCTCGCCCCAGTAATCCGACGGGATGCCGAGCACGCACACCGCCCGCCCACCCGCCGCGCCGTCCAGCGCCGTCTCGATCTCGCCCGGATGGATGCGGTAGCCGCCGGACTTCATCACATCCGCCGCCCGGCCCGACAGATGCAGCCGCCCGCGCGCGTCGATCGCGCCGAGGTCGCCCGTGCGGTGCCAGGCGCCCGGCGCACGGGGCGTGAAGCCGGCGGCGGTGATGGTGCCGGCATTCATGTGGCGCGCGCGCAGGTGGATCTCGCCCGGTTCGCCCGGCGGCAGTGTGGTGCCGTCCTCGTCGCGAATCGCCACCTCGACCCCCGGCGCGGGCCAGCCCAGGCAGGCGCCCAACCCGCTGTCGGGCGCTTCCATCACCTCGACCACCTCGGGCGGTTCCAGCACGGTGATGGGGTTGAAGCATTCGCTCATGCCGTAGGTGATCCGCACCACCGGCCCGTATGCCTCCGCCGCGCGACGCCAGACCTCGCGCGACAGGGTCGAGGTACCGGTGAAGATCACCCGCGTGCCGGCGAAGCGCCGGCCGGGGAACAGCGCCAGCAGCTTCGCCAGCACCGTCGGCGGCGCGAAGATTGCGGGGCAGCCGGCGGCCAGGATGGGCTCCACCGCCTCCGCCCGCACGCCGTCCTTCAGCACGACCTCCGCACCCTGTTCCAGCCAGGCGGCGGCGATCAGCGAGGCGCCATGCACATAGGGCGTCATCAGCAGCACGCGGTCGCCTGCGCCTGGCGTGAAGGGCAGCACCGCGCGTTGCAGCAGATGGGCGGTCCAGCGCCCGCCATGGGTATGCACGATCGCCTTGGGCCGGCCGGTGGTGCCGGAGGTGAACAGGATGCGCCCCCAGGCTTCCGCCGGCGCCGGCGGAAGTGCCACGGGCGCGGGGTCGGGCGCGATGTCCTCGATCGCCCAGGGATCGAGGCCGAGTGCCGCCAGCCGCGCCGCCTGCGCGCGCGGCGCCATGATGCGCCGGAAGCCGGCGAGCTGCGCGAACCAGGCGATCTCGGCATCGGTGGAATGCGCGTTGATCGGCACCTCGGCGGCGCCGGAGATGGTCACTCCCATGCTGACCCAGGGCGCATCGACGCCGTTGGGCACGAGTGTCGCGACCGGCGCGCCGGGCGGCACGCGCAGGCGCTGCCCCAGCCCATGCGCGCGCGCGGCGAGTTCGGCGAAGGTCATCGCCGCCACGCCATCCGTGACGGCGACGCGCGCGCCGAAGCGCGCCGCCAGGGTGAGAAGGTCGTTCGACCAGGCAATTCCATCCCGCATGGCGGGAGAGTCGGCCGGCCCGGCGCGATGGTCAAACCGCGACGGTCGACGCGCCCGACGCCAGCAGCGACCGGTGCAGCGCGACCAGGCGCGCGGCCTCCGGTTCCCAGGCGAAACGCGTGCGCGCGGCCTCCCAGCCGGCCCGGCCCAGCGCGCCGCGCCGCGCCGGGTCGTCCAGCGCGGCCACCGCCTGCGCCACCGTCGCCGCATCGCCGGTTTCCACCAACAACCCGCAGCCGGCCTCGCGCACCACCGAGGCGACTTCCTCGGCAAACACCGGCGCGATCACCGGCAGGCCCGCCGCCATGGCGTCGAACAGCTTGTGCGGCAGCGCCAGGCGATGGTTCTCCTCGCCGCGCTGGAACAGAACCAGCGCGACATCCGCCCCGCGCAGCCGCGCCAGCGCGGCATCCTGCGCCAGCCAGCCGGTGCATTCGACTCGCCCGCCAAGCCCCAGGGCCGAGACGCGTGCATGGAAGGCAGCCTCGCTGCCATCGGTGAAGCGGCCGACCAGCAGCAGGCGCGTGGCGGGCGAACACAGCGCCAGCGCATCCAGCATCTGCGGCCAGCCGCGCGCACGCCCCAGCGCGCCCAGATGCACCAGCGTGAGCGGCCCGTTGCGATGCGCGCGCGGCGGCGCGACCGGCGCCGGCGCGTAGTTCCGCACCGCCACCAGCCGCGCGCCGGCGAAGGGTGCATCCAGCCCATCCTTCGCCACCACCACCGCATCCGCCGCGCGGCCCATCCAGCGACAGGCGCGCGCGATGGCGCCGCGCGCCACCGGCCGCAGCCAACCCGGCAGCCGCGCATCCAGCCGCGACGGGTAGTGTTCATGCACATCTAGCACCACCCGCGCGCCGCAGCGCCGCGCGGCGACCAGCGCCGCCAGCCAGGCATCGGGCTCCGAAGCATGGATCGCCGCAGGCCGCAGCGCCGCGGCATCGCGCGCCAAGGCCAGCAAGCCGCGGATGCGGCGATGGCGGTGCGGGATGATGGCAACGCCATCGACACAGCCCGGCACATCGCCGGGGCACAGATGCGCCACGCGGAAGCCGGCGGCGGCCAGCGCCGCGCCCTCCTTGCGGACCACGCGGGTGTCGGCGGGGGGGTGCGCGGCCGACAGCAGCAGGATCAGCGGCGCGTCGCCCGGCGTCGGAACCGACAGACCAATCGCCACGGCACGTGCCGGGAACGCGCAGTCATCCTCGGCGCGCGCGGACCTGCTTGCGGGGTTGCCCGATGGGCACGGAGCGGTCGAGCGGGCAGTCGCGGCCGGCGCCTTGCCGCGCGGCAAGGCGCCGGGCGGCTGCACAGCGGTCGCAGTGTCGCACCGCAGCGCCGTCGTGGCCCCACCCGGCGGCGCATCGGCGTGCGCCACAGGCGCGGCGTCATCGCGCGGTGCCTGGCCCAGCGTGCCGCACCCTGTCAGCGCCTGGTCGCGCGTCCTCACGGCGCCAGGATTTCCGCCAGGTGCTGGCGCATCCGCGCACCCGCGTGGCCGTCCCACAACGGAACAGGCGCCGCCCGGCCCGGTGGGTCACGCATTGCCTCCGCCAGCTGCGCCGCCGTCACCAGCCGGTTGCCGCCGGCTTCCAGCGTCGCCGGCCGTTCCGTCGAAGGCCGCAGCGTCAGGCAGGGCAGGGCCAGCGCCGCCGCTTCCTCCTGCACGCCGCCGCTATCCGTCGCGACCAGCCGCGCGCGGGCCATCAGCGCCAGGAAATCGAGGTAGCGCAGCGGCGGCAGCATCAGCACCCCGCGCGGCGGTACCAGCCCGAAGCGTTCCATCCGCGCCCGCGTGCGCGGATGCAAAGGCCAGGCGAGCGGCAGCGCCACCGCCGCTTCCTCAACCGCCGCGACCAGCGCGCGCAGCGCGGCCGCGTCATCCACATTGGCCGGGCGATGCAGCGTGACGATGCCATAGCCGCCCGGCGCGAGCCCCGCCGGCAGCGACCTCGCGCGTGCCGCGGGCAAGTGCCGCAGCAGGCTGTCCACCATGGCATTGCCGACCGCGCGCACGCCGCCATGGCCCTCGCCGCGCAGCCGTGCCGCCGTGGCCTCGTCCGGCGCCCACAGGATGTCGCTGATGGCATCGAGCGCGCGGCGATTGATCTCCTCCGGCATGTCGGCATCGCCGCAGCGCAGCCCGGCTTCCAGATGCGCCACCGGAATCCGCAGCTTGCGCGCGGCCAGGCCCGCCGCCAGCGCGCCATCCACATCGCCCGCCACCACCACCAGCGCCGGGCGGTCGCGCTGCCAGGCGGCCTCGCAGGCCATCATGGTGCGCCCGGTGAGTTCGGCATGCGACCCGCCGCTGATGCCCAGCGAGATGGCCGGCGCGGGCAGCGCCAGGTCCTCCAGCAGATCACCGAACATCGCCGCGTCGTGGTGCTGGCCGGTGTGCAGCAGGGCAGGGGCGCAGATCGGCGGGGCCTCGGCCAGCGCGTGCCACAGCGCGGCCAGCTTGGGCAGGTTCGGCCGCGCGGCGGCGACCAGGTGCAGCACCGGCAGCATCAGCGCGGCACGTCGGCCAGCGCGCGGGGCAGCGGCGGCGCGCGGCAGACGGCCTCCTCGACCACCGCGCAGAAGCGTTCGGCCAGCAGGCGGCGATCCCAGCGCGCCACCGCCTGGCGCCGCGCTGCCGCACCCAGCTGCGCCCGCAGCGCCGGGTCGGCGGCGAGCCGCGCCAGCGCATCCGCCAGCGCCCCCGCATCGCCCGCCGGCACGGCGATGCCCGATGGCCCGTCGGCCACGATGCGCGCCGCGCGGCCTGGCTGGTTCGTCACCACCGGCAGGCCCGCGGCCAGCCCATCCATGATCTTGTTCGGCGCCGTCCATTCGGCGAAGGCGGGCAGCCCGGCCAGCAGGTGCAGCGCCACCTGGCTGCCGGCGTACAGTCCGCCGAGCGCCGCACGCGGCAGTGGGTCGAGGAAGCTGACGTTGTCCAGCGCTTCGGCCGCCGCGCGGGCGACCAGCGCGGGTTTGTCTGCGCCCTGCCCGACCAGCAGGATCCGCAGCCGGCGTTCGCCGCGCGCGCGCAGCAGCGCGGCGGCGTCGAGCAGCGCGCCCAGCCCATTCGCCCGCCCATGCGCGCCGGCATAGACCGCGAGGCATTCCCACGGCGCCGCCTGTTCCGGCCGCCAGGGCCTGACATGTGGGCCGAAATGCTGCAGGTCGCAACCATTGGGCACGACATGCAGCCGCGCGGGGTCGGTGCCGCGCGCAAGCGCCGTCTCGGCCATGCCCTCGGACAGCGCGACCACCGCGGCGGCGCGGCGGCAGGCGGCATTCGCCAGGCGGTCCATCGCCGCCAGCACCGGGCGCGGGATGCCGCCCAGCGCGCGCGGCACCTCCGGCCAGGGGTCGCGGATTTCGAAGACGAAGGGCGTGCCGCGCACCGCCTGCGCCGCCAGCGCCGGGATCGCGACGGTCAAGGGCGTGGAGGAGGCGACCACCAGGTCGAACTTCGCGCGCAGGGCCAGCGGCGTGGCGCGCGCGGCGAAGCGCATGAAAGCGCGCGCGCGCGCGCTCAGCGGCATGGCGTTGCCGCAGGGGATGTCGAATTCCACGACGCGCACGCCGCCTTGTGTGCCGTCGCGGCGGCCGCGGCGGAACGGCCCGTCGAGGCCGCTGACCGCGCCGTCGTAGCGCCCGCAGGCGAGCGTGACCGCGTGCCCCCGCGCGGCCAGCGCGCGGGCCAGCCCGTCACTGCGCGTCGCGGTGCTGCCGGCCGGGCCGGAATGATGCTGGTGCAGGTAGAGAATTCGCACGCGGGTCAGCGCGGGGTCGCGCGAAGGCGCGCGGGACGATGGGCGCGAAGGCGCGCGGGACGATGGGCGAGCCCACCGGCCGCGGCCGCGCCGCGGGCCGGCGCCACCACGCTCACCCGGCCGCCCGGCGCCAACACGCGCGGATGGCGGCGATCACCCGGTCCTGCTCGGCCGCCGTCATGCCGGTGCCGGAGGGCAGGCACAGGCCCTGCGCGAACAGCCGCCGCGCCACCGCCCCGCCGGCGCGCGGCACGTCGCGGAACACCGGCTGGTCGGGCAGCGGCTTCCAGACCGGGCGGCTTTCGGCACCGATCGCCTCCAGCGCGGCGCGCAGCGCATCGCGGGTGGTGCCGGCATGGGCGGGATCGACCAGGAAGGCGCTGAGCCAACGCGACGCACGGCCCCAGGACGGCTCGGGCATCGGCGTGAGGCCCGGCAGGTCGGCCAGCGCATCGGCGTAGCGGCGGAAGATCGCGCGCCGCGCCGCCACGCGGTCCGCCAGCACCGCCATCTGCGCCAACCCGACGGCGGCGAGCACCGAGGACATTCCATAGGCGTGCCCGGTGGTGGAATGCTGGTAGTGCGGTGCCGGGTCCTTGGCGTGGCTGGCCAGGTGCCGGGCGCGCGCCACCAGCACCGGGTCGTCCGAGGCCAGCGCGCCGCCGCCCCCTGCCGTGACGATCTTGTTGCCGTTGAAGGAATACGCCGCGAGACGCGCGCCCAGCCCGGCCGGCCGGCCGCGCAGCGTGGCCCCCAGCCCCTCGGCGCCGTCGCTGAGCACCGGCACGCCATGCGGGGCGCAGGCATCGAGGATCGCGTCGATCTCGCTGGCCTGCCCGTAGATGTCCACCGCGACCACCACCCGCGGCAGCCGCCCGCGCCGCGCCGCCGCGCGCAGCTCGGCCCGCAGCAGCCCGACGTCGAGCGTCCAGGATGCCGGGCAGACATCGAGGAAGCGCGTCACCGCGCCCATCTGCACGGCGGGTGCGACGGTCGCGACGAAGGTGAAGCCCGGCGCCCAGACCTCGTCGCCCGGCGCGATGTCCAGCACGCGATAGGCCAGGTGCAGCGCCGCGGTTCCGGAGGCGGTGGCGAGGACATGCGCGAAGCCGGTGGCGTCCGCGACCGCGTCCTCGAAGGCGGCGATGGCCGGGCCGGCGGGCGCGATCCAGCCGCTGTCGAGCACCGCGCGCAGGCGGTCCAGCTCATTCCCCGCCAGGTGTGGCGGAGACAGCGCGATGCGCCGGGCGGGTGTCGCGCCGGCGATCGGCGCGCTTTCCATGGTCGCGCCGGCCCTAGGCGCGCTTTCCATGGTCGCGCCGGCCCTAGGCGCGCTTTCCATGGTCGTGTCCGCAACCATCGTGCCGGCGATCGGCGCGGCAGGCGGCAGGCGGGGCGGCACCAGGAAATTCACGACAAGAGTATATTAGAGATATTTGAAATCAACCAGAGGTTATGACCGATTGTCTCCACGAAAAGCCTGCATCGTCGCATGGCCGGGCGCGGCGGCGCCCTGCCCGGTCAGCGCAAGCACGCCGCAGCGCAGCAGCAGCCCGATGTCGCGCGCACAGCGCGGCGGCGCCTCGGCATAGGTGGCGTCGAGCTCAAGCCGCCTGTCCCAGCCCACCGCATTGCGCCCCGCCGCCTGCGCCAGCCCGGCAAGGCCCGGCCGCACGCGCAGCCGCAGCGCCTGGCGCGGCGTGAACAACGCCGCGTAGTCCGGCGGCAACGGCCGCGGGCCGACCAGGCTCATCTCCCCGCGCAGCACGTTGACCAACTGCGGCAGTTCATCGAGCGCCAAGGCGCGCAGCACGCGCCCGGTGCGCGTCATGCGCGCGGCATCGTCGCCGGCACCCTCGCGCATGGTGCGGAACTTCAGCACGGCGAAGGGCACGCCCTCGCGCCCCGCGCGCTGCTGCCGGAACAGCACCGGCGCACCCAGCGCCACCCGCACGACGCCGGCCAGGCCCAGCAGCAGCGGCGCCAGCAGCGCCAGCAGCGCCGCCGCGCCGACGACATCAAGCGCCCGCTTGCCGAAGCGCGCGTACATCCGCCGCCTCCGTCCGCACGCCAAGCCCCAGCGCCAGGCCGAGCGCGAACCACGCCATGCGGTTGCCCAGGTCGGTCGACACCATGACCGACAGCGCCATAGGCAGCACCAGCGCGGCGATGCGCGCGGCCCGCCAGCCTGCCGCGCGCGCGCCCGCCAGCACCGCGACCACCGCACCGCCGCCGAAGGCCAGCAGCCACAGCGCGGCGCCGGGCAACCCGCCCTCGGCCAGCACTTCCAGCGCGTGGTTGTGCGGGTACATGCCGCGCCGTTCACCAAACCCCGCGGCAATCGAGAAGCCGCCGGTGCCAAGACCGAACGGCAGCACCGCCGCGCCCTGGTCCAGCGCCGCACGCCACAACCACAGCCGGCCAGAGGATTGCGCGACATCGCCTTCCGCCAGGCGTTCGACAGTGCGAAGCCCGGCGGTGAGCGCGGGATCGGCCAGGATCAGCGCCAGCACACCGCCCGCCGCGCCCAGCACGGCGCCGGGCCACAGCAGCGCCAGGCCGCGCCGGCCCGCGCGCCACAGCGCGATGGCCGGCGCCACCGCCAGCGCCAGCGCCAAGGCGGCCAGCGCGGCCCGCCCGCCCGGCAGCAGCGCCGCGGCGCCCAGCAGTGCCACCAGCGCGAGCCAGGCGAAACGCGCCACCCAGCCGCGCGCCTCCGCCGCGCGCACCGCCGCGAGTGCTGCGGCGGATGCGATGGCCAGGCCGGCGATCTGGTACTGCACGCGCACCAGGTCGGGCTGCGCGCCGGGCGCGCCGCCCAGCACCACGCGGTCGGTGGCGATGCCCCAGGCAATGCTGGCGGCCACGAACGCGCCGATGGCCAGCGCGGCACCGGCCAGCGCGCGCAGCGCCCGGCCATCGCCGGCCACCGCCAGGCCGGCGGCGAGCATGGCCGGCCCCAGCAACACCGCCTCCGTCAGCTTGGCGCGCAGGATGGCGCTGGAGGGACTCCAGGCGCCGGCCAGCACCAGCCACAGCCACAGCGCGCCGCAAGCGGCCAGCGGCAGCGCCAGCGGGCGACCGGCGTGCCAGCCGCGCGACGCCAGGAAGGGCGGCAGCGCCAGCAGCAGGCCGAGTGCCGCCGCCGCCGTCAGGTCGAAGGGCAGGCCAGCCAGCAGCGGCGCCGATTTCAGCGCGCCGGCGAAATGCAGCAGCGCGGCCAGCGCGCCGGTGGCGAGGGCGAGCGTGGGCATCGGCGCGCCCTCTGCCCCACCGTGCGGGCCGAAGCCAATGGCGGTCGCGCCGGGTACCGTGCTCATCGGGCGATCATGATGGCAGGCGGGCGCGCTCGAGCGTCGCGGCGGAAGGCGCGCTTGCCACTTGCATGCCGGAAGGCGCGCTTGTCACTGGCGTGCCGGAAGGCGTGCTTGTCACTGGCGTGTCGGAGGGCGCGCTTGTCACTGGCGTGCGGGACGGCGCGCTGGTCACCGCCATGCCGGAACCCGCGCTTGTCGGCACGAAGCCGGACAGCGCGCGTGCCGCGAGCCCGCCGCCCCGCGCGCTCATTCGCCCGGCACCGGCGGCAGCACCGGCGGGCGGTCCGGCGCGTGCCGCGCCAGCACCGGGTCGCGGCGCGCCGGTGCCGCCGCGGCCGCCACCATCGCCACCGGATCGTGTCGCAACAGCAGCAGCGACGCCCCCGCCATCAGCACCGCCAGCGGCACCGCCAGCGCCAAAAGCCCCAGCAGCAACGGCCGATTGGGCAGGGAGGGCCGCGCCTCGACCATGGGGGCGGAGACCAGCCGCGCCGCCACCGCCTCGTCCGCCGCCACCACCAGGCCCGCGCGCTGCTGCTGCGCCAGCAACTCGTACAGGCTGTTGCGCAGAAAGATGTCGCTCTCGCGCGCCAGCCGCCGTTCCAGCGCAGCGACGCGCCGCGCCGCCTGTTCCGCGAGGTCCGAACGCACCTTCGCTTCCGCGAAGCCGTGCAGGCGGCGCAGCATGTCGAGCGCCAGCGCCGGGTCGCCATGCGCCAGCTCCAGCGTCCAGGTCACCGAGGCCAGGGATTGCGTGACCGACAGGTTGCGCTCGAGCCACGCCAGCACGTCGTCAGCATCGGCCGGCCGGGTGCCGAGCAGCGCGGCCAATCCCGCCCGGCGGCGGGTATCGATCCAGGCTGGCAGCGCGGTCTCGCGCGCCAGCATCGCCGCCGCCTCGGGGCTCCGCATCGCACCCAGGTAGATCGCGAAATTGCCGGTCGGCCGCGTGTCCAGCAGGCCGCCCGGCGCGAAGGGCGAGGGCGACAGCAGCGAGGAGACGGCGAAGGATGTCGTCTCGGCCGGCGCCACCACGGCCTGCGCGACATGCGCGCGCGGCATCGCCAGCACCATCGCCGCGCCCGCCGCCCACAGCAGCAGCGCCGCGACGGCCAGCCCGCGCCGCCATGCCCACAGCCCGCGCAGCAACAGCGGCACCGGCATCACGGCAACTCCAGCATGGTGGTGATGCGCGCGACCGGCGCGCGCGCCGCCACTTCCAGCACCGGCGCGGGCACCACCACGCCATAGGCGGGGCTCTCCCAGCCCTGCGCCAGGCGCAGGCGGAACGGCGCATCGGCGCTGATGACGATGCGCGCCTGGGCGCCCTCCACGCCGCGCGCGGTCAGCCGCCAGTCATCGGGGGCGAGGCGCCAGCGCAGCACCAGCGCGGCGAAGCGGCCGCCGATCCGGTCCTCGACCGTCAGGCGCCGGTCCTTCAGCACGTAGCGGCGGTCGTGGCGCCGGCCGCGCCAGTCGCGCAGCGCCGCACCGCCCGGCACGGTGCGCGCGCGCGCCCAGCGGGCGAACAGGAAGCGGCCGATGCGCGGCATCTGCTCCTGCCCGTCGAACATGATGGTGTTGTGGCCTGCGGTGCCGGCCAGCGCATCGGTCCACCAGGCGAAGCCGGGTGGCGGGTTGTAGGCGCCGGTGCCGCCGTCGCGCAGCAGCGCCACCTCGTCGTGGCGGAACTCCAGGTGCAGCAGGTCGGCCTGGGCGGGGCGGAAGCGCAGCGGCGCGCCGGTCCGCAGCAAAACGGCCAGCGCGCCGCGCGTCTCGCCGCGCCAGCCCTCGCTGCGCCAGGCGCCGGGGCGCGGCAGCGCCGCCTCGGGGCAGGGAATGCCCAGCACGCCGCAGCCGAAATCGTCGCGATGCCCGGCGCTGGCGCCGCAGAACAGCCGCGCGGCGCGTTCGATGCTGCCCCGCGCATCCGCCGCTCCGCCGCCATTCAGGTCGGCCAGCGCCGAATCGTCGCAGGCGCCGGCGCGCGGCAGGGCGCCGCCGGGCGAGGCGATGCGGTGCAGCCACACCGTCGCGGCCCGCGCGCGCTGCGCGAAGGGGGCCGGGAAGTCCGGCGCGCCATGGCGGCGGCGGAACCATTCGGCCAGCGACAGCGTGTCCAGCAGCAGCCGGTGATAGCCCGGCGAGGCCTGAGCGAAAGCGCCATCGCGCGCGACCAGCCGCCCCACCGCCCGCGCCAGGTCCCGCGCGCCGCGCTGCGCCATGGCGGCGTTGTCCAGAGCAAGCCCCAGCACGAACAGCCCGGCGGGCTCGCTGATGGCGTGGTTGTTGTCCTGCGAAGCGGCATAGGCGCGCGTCGCGGCGATGCGTCGCGCATGGGCGTCCAGGACCGCGCGCGGCACCGGCTCCCCGCCGCGCAGCGCGGCGAACAGGCACAGATGCAGGGCGCGCAACGCGGCTTCCTGCCCGCAGGCCCAGGCCGGGCCGCGGAAGGGCGGGTTGGCGGCGGTCCAGTCGGCCAGCAGGGCATCGGCCGCGGGCGGGTCCAGCGTCAGCAGGGGCAGAAGGCGGTTCGCCTCCCAGACGGGACGGATGTCGCCGGCGGCAAACAGGTCGATGTCCAGCGCATGGGCGGTCCCGTCGAAGGGGCCGTGCCAGCGCGCCGCGTCCGGACGGGACGGCAGGGCTGTGCCCGCATGCGCCGCAAGGGCAGCCCCGCGATCCAGCGCGCGCCGCACGATCCCCAGGCGGATCCTCAGCCGATGCCAGGCGAACAGCGCTGCCGCCCGCGGGCCAAGCCGCCAGGCGGCATCGGCAACCAGCCGCCAGCGGACGCCGGAAGCCGGCGGCCGTGGCGCTGTCTCGGCCAGGACGGCGCTGCGCGTCACGTCAGGCTCCGCGAATGAACGAGGGACAATAGGCAGAATCACCAATAAGTTGTAAACAGGCGATCACATTGCCGCTTCGCGTTCTCCGGGAGGGTCCCACTCCGCCGATGTCCGGCCCCTTGCGCCGCTGTCGCCTGTTGTTGCCCCTGCTGGCCGCGCTGCTGGCCGGGCCGGCGGCCGTGGCGCAGATGACACCGGGGGGTTCGCCGCTGCTGGCGCCGCCCACGCTGCCCTCGGTGCTGCCCAATGGCGCACCGCTGCCCGGGCTGCCGCCGGGGGTGCAGCAGGATGCGCTGCAACGGCTGCTCGATGGCGGGGCGACGCGCGGGCCGCCCGCCGGCCTGCCGCGAGGCGCGCCGATCCAGACCTTCCAGGCGCAGCCCCTGCCGCCCGCCGCGGACCCGCAGGACCCGCTTTCCGCCGCCGAGGCCTTCTTCGCCGCGCGGCTCGATGGCCCGCCGCTGCGGCAGTTCGGCTACGACACCTTCCGCGCCGGGCCGGCCCCGACCCAGGGCTTCGGCGCGCTGCCCGAGGACTACGTGCTCGGCCCCGATGACGAGCTGGTCGTCGCCTTCCGCGGACGTGCGCGGCAGACGCTCACGCTGCGCATCGGGCGCGACGGGATGCTGCTGCTGCCGGACCTGGCGCCCATTCCCGCCGCCGGGCGCAGCCTGAAGGACTTGCGGACGCATCTGGAGGGCCTCGCCACGCGAGACCTGGCGGGGTCGGAGGTGTTCGTGTCGATCGGCCAGGTGCGGCAGATGAACGTGTTCGTCGCGGGCGAGGTGCTGCGCCCGGGCTTCCAGGGGCTGAACGCGCTGTCGTCCGTGCTGGATGCGCTGTCGGCGGCCGGCGGGGTTCGCAAGACCGGCTCGCTGCGCGCCATCCGCATCGAGGGGCCGCGCGGGCGGCGCGTGGTGGACCTGTATTCCGTGATCGCCGACGCGCCGGGCGATGCCGACCTGTCCCTGCGCGAGGGCGATCGCATCATCGTGCCCCCGGTCGGCGGAACGGTGGCGGTGTCGGGCGATGTCGCGCGGCCAGCGATCTACGAGTTGCCCGCCCGCGCGACCGGCGCGCCGCTGGCGGAGATGCTGGCGCTGGCCGGCGGCACGATGCGGCCCGGCGGCAACCGCCTGCTAGGGCAGCAGAGCGACAATGCCGGCCGGCGATCCTTCGCGGAGCTATCGCCGCAATCCACGGTGCGGCGCGGCGATGCGGTGCTAGTGCAGCCGGGCGCCGACGTGGTGGCGAATACCGTGCGCCTGGCGGGGCACGTCGCCATTCCCGTCACGCGCGCCGCCGCCGGTGGGCGGCAGGGGCAGACGCTGCGCGGGCTCATCAGCGACCGGCGGCTGCTGCGCAACGACCCATACGTGCGCCTGGGCGCCGTGTGGCGCGCCGATGCGCGCACCGGATCGCGCAGCTTCGTCGGCTTCGACCTCGGCCGCGTGCTGGAAGGGCGCGCCAACCTGGCGCTGCGCGAGGGCGACGAGGTCATCATCCTCGGCCGCGCCGACATCGCCTGGCTGACATCGCCGGTGGTGCAGCGCGCGCTGCGCGGCGAAGCGCCCGCCAATACGCCGCAGCAGGCCGGCGCCGCACCCTTCGACTGCCCGGCGCTGACGCCGCTGGCGCTCGCCTCGCGCGCCTCACCGCAACGCTTCGCGCATATCAAGGGCGCCGGCTTCCCCGAGATCGGGGCGCCGACCTGCCCGCAAGTGATGGTGGACTACCCGGACCTGGCCGCCTTCCTGCTCGACCAGACCGTGGTGCTCACCGGCGAGGTCCGCACCCCCGGCCTGCTGCCGATCGTGGACAATACCGGGCTGGACCAGGCGATCGCCTCCGCCGGCGGGCTGTCGGACGCCGCCGACCTGCGCGTGGTGGAATTCGCGCGCGAACCGGCCGACCAGTCGGGCGCCATCCCGCTGGCGCGCACGCGGCTCGACCTCACCAGCCGGAACTTCGCGGCCGTGCGGCTCTCCCCCCGCGACACGGTCCGCATCCCGCGATCCTTCGGCGACCGCGACACCGGCCCCGTCATCCTGGTCGGCGAATTCCTCCGCCCCGGCACCTACGACATCCGTCGCGGCGAGCGCCTTTCAGAAGTCATCGCCCGCGCCGGCGGCCTGACGCCGCAGGCCTACCCGTATGGCGCCGTCTTCACGCGCGAATCCGTCCGCCAGCGCCAGCAGGAAGGCTTCCAGCGCACCGCCCGCGAACTGGAAACCAGCCTGATCCAGGTCGCCGCCGGCCAGGCCGTGGCCGGCACCCGCGGCGCCCAGACCGACCTCGGTTCCGCCATCAACGCCGGGCGCGAACTGGCGAACTCCCTGCGCGAAGCCCGCGCCGCCGGCCGCATGGTGGCCGAACTCAACCCCGTCATCCTCGCCGCCCGCCCCGAACTCGACGTCCTGCTGGAGCCCGGCGACATCATCGCCATGCCCAAGCGACCCAACGAGGTCACCGTCGTGGGCACCGTCCTCAACCCCGGCTCCCTGCAATTCCGCACCGGATGGCGCGCCTCCGACTACGTGCGCGCCTCCGGCGGTACGCAACGCTTCGCCGACCCCTCCCGCGCCTTCATCGTGCTGCCCAACGGCCAATCCACCGCCGCCGGCCTGTCAGCCTGGCAAGCCGGCGGCCCCCCCGTGCCACCCGGCAGCCTCGTCGTCGTCCCCCAAGACCCCTCGCCCTACGAAACCTGGGGCTTCGTGCGCGACCTCACGCAAGTGCTCGGCCAAATCTCCGTCTCCGCCGCAGCCCTGGCCGTGATCGCACGCGAAGCGCAGCGCTGAGATGGCACGGGCGTATCGGGAGGGCTCTGCCCTCCCGGACCCTCCCGCCGGGGGCATACGTGCCCCCGGACCCGCGAGAACGAAGGGCTGGTGGGGAGGAGGGGCATCGCCGGCGCGCCTTGCGCGACGGGCACGCCATGCCCCTCCTCCCCACCAGCCCTTTGACCCAGGGTCTGGGAGGCGGTTGCCTCCCAGCGGGGGGTCCGGGGGGCTGGCCCCCCGCTACGCCCTCGCCATCTGTGCGCTGCTCTCCGCGCCCGTTCACGCCCAGGGCTTGGGTGGGGATGGGACGGGGTCGGATTGGGGTGGGGTTGGCCTCATCGAGATGCGCAACGCGCGGTTTCGGGCGGATGGGGTGGTTGAGGCGGGGGTGGCGTGGCGGCATCAGCGGCAGTTCTGGTTTGTCGGGTTCCAGGCCTTGCCGTGGCTGGAGACGACGTTCCGGGTCAGTGAGCGGCTGAATGGGACGACGGGGTCGGGGATGGTGTCGGACCGGTCCTTCGACATCAAGATCCGGCTTTGGGACGAGCAGGAGTGGCGCCCGGCGCTGGCGGTGGGCATCCAGGACATTGCGGGCACGGGCATCTATGCGGGCGAATACCTGGTGGCGTCGAAGCGGTTCTGGGACTTCGATTTCTCGCTGGGGATCGGCTGGGGGCGGCTGGGAACCTATGCGGATGGCAACAACCCGCTGAGGGATATCTGGAGCGGCTTCGATGATCGCCGGCGCGACGTGGGCGAGGGCGGCACGCTGCGCTGGGGGTCGTATTTCCGTGGCGAGGACATCTCCATCTTCGGCGGCATCGAGTGGAACGTGCCGGCGCTGCCCACGCCCTGGGGGGATATCGACGGGCTGCGCGCGAAGATCGAATTCAGCGGCGACCGGCTGCGGGATGAGCGCGGCGGGTATCCGGGGCGGACGACGAATCTGCGCGGGTATTCGGCCAGCCGGGTGAATGCCGGGCTGCAGTGGTCGAATGACTGGCTCGACCTTGGCGTGCATTGGGTGAACGGCACGGATCTGCTGCTGCGCGCCTCCGTGCGGATGGACGCGCATGACCCGCCACGCGCACCGTTGCCGCCACCGCCCGCGATGGCTGAGCGTGTCGAGGGTGGTTCGGCGGAATCGGCGGCGCTGGCGCCGCGGGTGTTTGCGGCGCTGCGTGAGGCACGGCTGCGCGGGACGGCCTTCGCGCTGGAGGGCGAGGAAGCGCGCATCGCCGTCTCCGGCGGCCCCTTCCGCACGCTGGCGCAGGTCGCGGGCCGCGTGGTGCGCGCCGTGCAGCCGCTGCTGCCGCGCCAGGTCGAGCGCGTGTTGATCGCCTGGTCGCGCGACGGCGTCGAGATCGCGCGCCTGCTGGTGCTGCGTTCCGCCATAGAGGCCGCCGCGCGCGGCCATGGCAGCGCGGAGGAGATCTTCGCTACCGCCATCCTGATGCCGCCCGGCGAACCCTTCGAAGGTGCGGCGCGGGCGCCCGGCCCCTTCATCGATTGGGGGATCGAACCGCGCGTGCGCGTCATCCTCGGTGACCCGTCGCGCACCGCGCTGTACCAGGTGGGCATCGGCGCCAATGCGCGGCTGGAACTGGGCGCCGGCTTCGCCATCGGCGGCGCGGTGGCGCAGGTGGTCGCGCAGAACATGGACAGCGCCGCACCTTCGGATTCCGTGCTGCCGCGCGTGCGGTCGGACTACGCGCTCTATGCCGAGGAGGGGCGCAACCTGGCGGTCACGTCGCTGTATGGCGAACGCATGTGGTCGCTGGCACCGGACGTCTTCGCGCGCGCCACCGCCGGATACCTGGAACCCATGTTCGCCGGCGTGTCCGGCGAAATCCTGTGGCGCCCGCATGACCGGCCCTACGCCATCGGCCTCGACGTGAATTACGTCGCGCAGCGCGACTATGACCAGCGCTTCGGCCTGCAGGATTATCGCGTCACCACCGGGCATGTGTCGCTGTATCTCGACCTGCCCTGGTGGAACCTGACCACCACGCTGCGCGGCGGGCGCTACCTGGCGGGCGACTGGGGCGGCACCATCGAGGTCGCGCGGCGCTTCGATTCCGGCATCGAGGTCGGCGCCTTCGCCACCCTCACCGACGTGCCCTTCGACCGCTTCGGCGAAGGGTCCTTCGACAAGGGTATCTTCATCCGCGTCCCGCTCGACATCTTCGGCGTGCAAAGCCGATCCAACGTCGGCGCCGTCATCCGCCCCACCCAACGCGACGGCGGCCAACGCCTGGCCGTCGAGAACCCGCTGTGGGACGTCACCCGCGACGGCCGCGAGGACTCACTGCGCCGCGGCGCGGCGTGGTTCACGCGGTGATGGGCGCCTCGGGAGGGCTCTGCCCTCCCGAACCCTCCCGCCGGCGGCATACGTGCCCCCGGACCCGCGGAAACGAAAGGGCTGGTGGGGAGGAGGGGCTCGTCGGTGCGCCTTGCGCGACGGGTGCGGCATGCCCCTCCTCCCCACCAGCCCATTGACCCCGGGTCTGGGAGGCGGTTGCCTCCCAGCGGGGGGCTCGGGGGGCTGGCCCCCCGCCGCGCCCTCACCCGTTGGAAAACCTGTTCCCCGGAACAGGGATCCCGAGGCTGTCGCGCAGGGTCGGACCCGGGTAGCGCGTCCGGAACAGGCCGCGGTGTTGGAGTTCGGGGACCACCAGGCGCACGAAGTCGTCGAGTGGCTTGGTGTAGAAGGGGAACAGCAGGGTGAAGCCGTCGCAGGCGCCGGCTTCGAACCATTCCTGCATGGTGTCGGCCACGCGCTTGGGTGTGCCGATGATGAGCTGGTGGCCGAGCGCGGTGCCGAGGTAGCGCGCCACCTGGCGGATGGTGAGGTTTTCGGCGCGGGCTTTCGCGACCAGGTGTTCCTGCCGCGCGCGGGCGGCGTTGGAGGGTGGCAGGTCTGGCAGCGGGCCGTCGATCGGGTAGCTGTGGATGTCGAGGTCGCCGCACAGGCGCGCGAGCAGGCGCATGGCGTTGGCCTCGTCCATCATGTCGGCCAGCGCGCCGGCGATGTCGTCGGCTTCCTGCTGGGTTTCGCCGATGATGGTCATGAAGCCGGGCATGACGCGGACATGGTCGGGATCGCGACCATGGGCGGCGGCGCGGGCGCGGATGTCCTTGTAGAAGGCGATGCCTTCGGACAGCACGGATTGCGCGGTGAAGATCATGTCCGCGACGCGCGATGCCAGCTTGCGGCCGTCGTCGGAGGACCCGGCCTGCGCGATGACGGGGCGGCCTTGCGGCGAGCGCGGCAGGTTGAGCGGCCCGCGCACGCGGAAGAATTCGCCCTGGTGGTTGAGGATGTGGGCCTTTGACGGGTCGAGGTAGCGGCCGGACGCCTTGTCGCGGATGAAGGCGCCGTCCTCGAAGGAATCCCACAGCCCGGCGCAGACGTCGAAGAATTCCTCGGCGCGCTCGTAGCGATGCGCGTGGTCGGGGTGGCGGTCGAAGCCGAAATTGCCGGCCTCGTCCTCGATCTGCGAGGTCACCAGGTTCCAGCCGGCGCGGCCGCCGGAGATGTGGTCGACCGACCCGAAGCGCCGCGCGATGGTGTAGGGGTCGTTGTAGGTGGTGGTGGCGGTGGCGACCAACCCAATGTGCTTCGTGACCGGCGCAAGGGCCGCGATCAGCGTGGCCGGTTCGGGAAACACCTGGCGGCCCATGCCGGGACGCCACGGGGATGCGCCGTCCAGCCCCGCGCTGCCGTTCACCGCCGCGGTGTCCTGGAAGAACACGCAGTCGAGGCAGCCGCGCTCGGCGGTCTGCGCCATCTGCACGTAGTGCGCGAAGGACATGTCGGCTTCGGCGACGGCGAGTGGATGGCGCCAGCCGGCGGAATGGCTCCCCGGCGTGAAGAAGAAGGCGCCGAGGTGAAGCTGCTTCGTCATGGTGCGGGCCGGATCTCCGTGGCCATGGTGTACTGGTCGGCGCGCGGCGTCATGACCAGGCCGCGCTTGGCGCCCCAGGACGCGCCGACGTGGAAGATGGGCGCGAGGGGCACGTTGTCGGCCACCCAGCGGATGGCTTCCTGCGTGAGGCGTTCGCGCGTCTCGGGGTCGAATTCGCTGTCCACGCGGTCGAGCATGGCGTCGAATTCGGCGTTCGAGAAGCGCGTGCGGTTCCACCCGCCATGCGCGCGCGCGGCGTTGGGCGAGCGCAGCAGGGCAGTGAGGCCTTCCGACGCGATCCCCGATGACGAGCCGAACATCGCCAGGTGCGCGGAGAGTTCCGGCGCGCCGCCTTGCGTCAGCGTGGCGCTGCGGCGCAGGTAGATCGGCATGGGCAGCGCCTCGACCACGGTGCGGATGCCCACGGCGGTGAGCATCTGCCCGATCGCCTGGCACGTGCGCGCATCGCCGGCGAAGCGGTCCTGCGTGCAATGCACGGTCAGGGTGAAGCCCTGCGGGTAGCCGGCCTCGGCCAGCAGGGCGCGGGCGCGGGCGGGGTTGAATTCGGGCACGGGCAGGTTCGGCACATGGCCGATCAGGCCCGGTGCGGCGATCTGCCCGGTGGCTGTGGCACTGCCTTCCATCACGCGCTCGGCGAGCGCCACGCGGTTGATCGCGTGGGTGATGGCGCGGCGCACGCGCAGGTCGCGGAGTGGGTTCTGTGGCAGCGGCTGGCCATCGGCGCCGGTGGCGTTGGGGATCTGGGCGCTCATGGCGTCCAGGTAGAAATAGTGGGTGAAGACCGAATAGCCGTTCACCAGCTGGAGGTTCGGGTTCTCGCGCACGCGCTGGTGCAGGCCGGTGGGGACGTTGTCGATCACGTCCACGTCGCCGGCGAGCAGCGCGGCGACGCGCGCGCTGTCATTCGGCACGAAGCGGATCTGCACGCGCGCCCAGGGTTCGGCCGTGCCGCGCCAGTTCGCGCTGCGTTCGAAGGTGACATCCTGCTGCGGCGTCCAGCGGCCCCAGCGGTACGGGCCGGTGCCGATGGCGGCGCGGCCGCCGTTGAAATCGGCATCGACGGCGCCTTCGGAGGCACGCGCGTTCAGGATGGCGATCGCCGCCAGGAAGTCCGGCTGCAAGGGCGTGGGCACGGTGGTGCGCACGATCAGCGTATGGGCATCGGGTGTCTCGACGCCGGCCACGTTGCGCACCGCGGCGGCATAGGTGCGCGGCCCGGTGGCCGCCCGCGCGCGCAGGATGGAAAACGCCGCATCGGCCGCGGTGAAGGGCGTACCATCATGGAACACCGCGTCGCGGCGCAGCTTGAACTCCCACGTCACCGGGTCGATCGACCGCCAGGATTCCGCGAGCAGCGGGCGCGGGCGCAGCGATGCATCCTGCGTCACCAGCGTTTCCCACACATGCAGCTGCGCGTTGCGGTTGGGCGTGAAGGTCTGGTGCGGATCGGTGCCGTCCATCGACGCCTTGAAGGCGATTCGCAGCGTCTGCGCCTCGGCGCCGGATGCGGCGACAAGCAGACCCGCGGCCAGCAGGGATGGTCGAAGGCGGGGCATGATGGTGGCTCCAGGATGCGGCGCGGCCAGAACGGCCATGATGATCGAGCCTGCCGCGTTTGCAATCGATGTGCCAGTGCGCGCAATCGATGTGCCAGTGGCCGCGCGCGGTCGCACCGGCTTGTCGGCCCGCCCGACGCGCGTCACCTTGCGGCGCATTCCAGGAGATCACGCATGGCCGCACGCCAGATGCATCTCGGTGTCTTCGTGCTGGGCACCGGCAACCATATCGCCGGGTGGCGCATGCCAGGTGCGTATGATTCCTTCCAGTCGCTGCCCGTCATCCAGCACATCGCGCGCATCGCCGAGCGCGGCTGCTTCGACCTGCTGTTCCTGGGCGACGGGCTGGCCGCCGGCGTCAACGACCATCCATCCTTCACCGCGCGCTTCGAACCGATCACGATGCTGGCGGCTTTGGCGGCGACGACGACGCATCTCGGCCTCGGCGCGACCATGTCCACGACCTATGAGGAACCGTTCAACGTCGCGCGCTTCTATGCCTCGCTGGACCACCTGAGCGGCGGGCGGTCGGCGTGGAACGCGGTGACCTCGTCCAACCCGCGTTCGGCGCCGAATTTCGGGCGGCAGCACCCTCCGCATGACGCGCGCTATCGCGTGGCGGAGGAATTCATCGATGTCGTGATGGGGCTGTGGGATTGCTGGGACGATGGCGCGATCGTCGCGGAGCGCGACACCGGGCGCTATATCGACGGTGCCAAGGTCCGCGCGCTGGACCACGAGGGCGAGTTCTTCAAGGTGAAGGGTCCGCTCAACATCGGTCGGTGCCCGCAGGGTCGGCCGATCGTGCTCCAGGCGGGATCGTCCGAGCCGGGGCTGAACCTGGCGGCGCGCACGGCGGATGTCGTGTTCTCGGTGGTGCAGGACCTCGATGAAGCGAAGGCGGCCTATGCC
This sequence comes from Roseomonas sp., assembly GCA_051860065.1. Lineage (GTDB taxonomy): Bacteria > Pseudomonadota > Alphaproteobacteria > Acetobacterales > Acetobacteraceae > Neoroseomonas. Next base: position 58,318 of record JBHYEQ010000011.1, on the reverse strand, counting down.
TCGCTGAAGGACCGCATGCCACGCTACGGGCGCGCACCGCACGAGATCGCAGTGCTGCCTGGCGTCATGCCCATCCTGGGCCGCACGCGGCAGGAGGCGCGCGATACGCTTGACCAGCTGCAATCCTTCGTGACCTCCACCAATGCCGCGTCGCTGCTGTCGGGGCGGCTGGGCATCGATGTCTCGGGCTTTCCGCTCGATGAGAAGGTGCCCGACCTGCCGCTGCCCGACACCTCGCACGGCTTCGCCCGCGCCATGCTGGCCAAGGCGAAGCGCGAGGGCATGACCTGGCGCGACATGCACAACCTGACAGGCGCTGCGCGCGGCCACTGGGTCATCGCCGGCACGGTGGCGGACATCGCCGACACCCTGCAGGAATGGTTCGAATCCGGCGCGGCGGACGGCTTCAACATCCTGCCCGCCTGGTTCCCCGGCGCCTTCGACGGCTTCGTGGACGAGGTGGTGCCGGAACTCCAGCGGCGCGGCCTGTTCCGTAAGCACTACACCGCGACCACGCTGCGCGGGCATCTGGGGCTCGAGATGCCGGCGAACCGCTTCTTCCCGCGCTGATCCCGGCGTCAGCGGCGCATCAGGCGCGCGCGCGCCGCGGCCACGACGCGCGCCGCATCCGCGATCGCATCGCCATCCCAGCCGATGACCGGCACGTCTTGCTTGGCCAGGTCGTCGAGCATCGCCAGCAGCACCGGCGGCGCATAGACCTCGCCGCGGCCGCCGCGCGTGACGCGTTCGCCCAGCCGCTCCAGCGCGCTGACATGCACCGCCTCGCCCACCGGGCGTTCCAGGCGTTCGCGCCCGACCACCTGGTGACCCGGCGGCGGCACGACGCTGCGGTTGGCGATGGAGCGGTGCGCGCGCCGTCCCAGCGTGAAAGGCCAGCGGAACGACTCATGCGCCTCGGCGCGCGACCAGCCGGCCCGCAGCGGCTTGCCGAGGTGCGGCGGGGCAGGGAATTCCGGGCACAGCGCCGTGAGCCGCCGCAGCATCCAGTCCAGCGGGATGTCGTCCAGCGCGCGCAGACCTCCGGGCCGCGTCTCGCCGTCGAAATAGCCGCCGCCGATATCGGCATGGACGCCGGGGAACCAGACCTGCTCGGTCACCCAGGGCTGTTCCAGCATCTTGAACTTGTGCTGCCGCCAGAGCGTCGCGACGAAGGCGGGCCGCTGCTCGTCGATCGCGACCGCGTGCAGGTTCACGTCGGTGATGGTCGGCATCTCGACATTGTGGAAGGCATAGCGCAGGCGGTTCAGCGCGCGGGTCGCGTCGCCCGGCACGCCCAGCGCGCCGACCGTGTCGAACACGCCGAGCGCACGCACGCGCAGATCGCCGCGCGGATGCATGTGCCGGCCGAGCGCATTCCAGTCGCCGGGCAGGCGGTCATCCGGATGGGTGCGGTAATAGGCCCAGGCCGCCGCTTCGCGCTCAGGCGTGCACGTCTGGCACGTCAGCAGGCCGGCGGCGGCCAGGTAGCCGACCAGGGATCGCGCGGTGAAGGCGCCGCGCGAGAAGCCGAAGACGTAGATGTGGTCGCCCGGCCGGTAGTGCCGCGCCAGGAAGCGGTAGCCGCGGCGGATATTGTCATCCACGCCGAAGCCCAGCACGCCGCCGCGCAGCCGGTCCAGCGGCCCGTCCGTGCCGACGCCGCGGCGGTAGAAGACGAAGGTCTCGGGGCCGTCCGCCGGGGTGTGCGGCCGCGCCTCGCGGTCCGGCAAGGCCCGGTCGATCAGGTCCCGCAGGCGGATGATGCTGGTGTCGCGGTCGCCGAACGCGACGTCGTTCCAGGTGCCGTCGAACAGCAGGATGAGGCGGCGCGGCGGTTCCGGTGGCGGGGGGCGGGCCGTCTCGGTCGCCTGTGCTGTCGTTGCCATCGCCACCATCCCTGCGCGCCCGAGAATGCCAGGGTGGGCGCGCGGCGGCCAGCATGGCGACGTGCGGTGCCGGCGCCCCGGTTGCCCGCGCCGCCCCCGGCGGCTATCCCGCGGCCATCGTCCCGAAAGGCCTCTCGCGCATGACCACCCTCGATATCCTCGGCATCGGCAACGCCATCGTCGATGTGCTGGCGCGATCGGACGATGCCTTCCTGGCCCGCCATGGCATGGCGAAGGGCGGCATGGCCCTGATCGGCACCGACCAGGCCGAGGCGATCTACGCCGCCATGGGCCCGGGCATGGAGAGCAGCGGCGGATCCGCCGCCAATACCTGCGCTGCCGCCGCCGCGCTGGGGGCGAGGGTGGGCTACCTCGGCAAGGTGGCGGACGACACGCTGGGCCAGGTGTTCCGCCACGACATTACCGCCGCCGGCGTGACCTTCCCGACCCCGCCGCTGACCGGTGGCGCACCCACCGCGCGCTGCCTGATCCTGGTGACGCCCGATGGCCAGCGCACCATGAACACCTTCCTGGGCGCCTGCGTGACCTTTGGCGAGGCCGACCTCGACGCCGCCGCCATCGCCGGCGCGCAGGTGACCTACCTGGAAGGCTACCTGTTCGACCCGCCGGCGGCGCAGGCGGCGTTCCGCGCCGCGGCGCGCATCGCGCATGCGGCCGGGCGCAAGGTGGCCATCACGCTGTCCGATGCCTTCTGCGTGGAACGCCACCGCGACGCCTTCCTGGCCTTCGTGCGCGACGAGGCGGACATCCTGTTCGCCAATGAATCCGAGATCACCGCGCTGTACCGCACGAATTCCTTCGATGAAGCCGCCGCCGCCGCGCGCCGCGATGTCGGCCTGGCGGCGCTGACGCGCAGTGAACAGGGCAGCGTGATCCTGGCGGGCGAGGCGACGCATCCGATCGCCGTCGTGCCGACGCAGGTGGTCGATACGACCGGTGCGGGCGATGCCTATGCCGCCGGCTTCCTGGCCGCGCTGACCGCCGGGCAGCCCTTGCCCGAATGCGGCCGCTGGGCCTCGGTCGCGGCGGCCGAGGCGATCAGCCATTTCGGCGCGCGCCCGCAGGCGGACCTGAAGGCGCTGGTGGCGGGCTGACGCAGGGCGCGGCGGCGGCGCCTGGCCCGCGGCGGCTGCTACTTGGTCAGGATGAGCTTGCCGTGGCGCGTCAGTCGCAGCCGGTAGGTGTCCTGGCCGTGCAGGATCGTCAATTCGCGCGACTGGCCGAGCAGGTCGACGCTGGCGACGCTCGGCGCCGTGGGGTCGGGAGCATCGTCATGCTCGGCGGCGGTCATCGGCATGCCGCCGGCACGCTGGACGGCCGTGTCGGGGCAGATGGCCAGGTCGGGTTCGGGTCGGATCGTCACGCTGTTCTCCCCAGGCGCAGTGGCGGGCACGCGCAGCCTAGGTCAATTGCGAATGCTTCTCAATAACCCTAGATGGAGCCTCGGTATGGCCCATCGCGCGCTTGTGATCGTTCCGGCGCGACGCGACAGCCACTTCCGGCGCGCTGGCGCGTTGCTCCCCCGACCAGAAGGGAGATCGCAGATGATCCGCACCCATTCCATCCGCCTTGCCATGCTGGCCATGGGCCTGGCCGCCGTGCCTGCGCTCGCGCAGACCCAGCCCGGCACCAACACCGTCCTGGTGCCGCCGCCTGTCGTGAGCGTCGCGCCGGTCATGCCGCCGGTAGCCTCTGCCCCCGCCGCCCCCGGCGTGCCGGGTGATTCGCCCCTGAACGGCGGCGACCGCACCGCGGCGGTGGCCGATGTCGTGTCGACCCACAATGTCGACCAACTGCTGCAGCAGGCCGAGCAGTCGGTCCGCCAGGGCAACATGGCACTGGCCAATGAGCTGGTGGAACGTGCCGAGGCCCAGGCCCTGACGCGTTCGACCATCGCGGGCACGGAAACCATTCCGAACCGTGCCGGCCCTGTGGCCCGCATGGCGGAAGCCCGCGCGGCGATCGCGCGGCGCGACCCGTCCACCGCGGCGATGCTGATCGCCGAGGCCGCCAGCCTGGCCCGCGCCCAGGGCCTGTAACCCGCGCGGGCCGGACCCGACCCGACACCATGCGGCGCGCTGCCCCGGGCGGCGCGCCGCGCAGCCATGTGCGTTTTTTCCTCGCCATCTGCCCGCCAGCGCCCTATGTGTGCGCCGCAACAATCCGCCCGACCGAACAGGCCGCACCGCCCGATCCCCTGAAGGGGCCCGGGACGCGGCCATTCGCGCAGCCTGCACCGCGCGGAGACGACCGCAAAGGAGTGCGCGATGAGCGCCGCCAACATCCGCAACGTGGCCATCATCGCCCACGTCGACCACGGCAAGACCACGCTGGTGGACCAGCTGCTGAAGCAGGCCGGCGCCTTCCGCGCCAACCAGCAGGTGGCCGAGCGCGCGCTCGACCGCAACGACCTCGAGCGGGAGCGCGGCATCACCATCCTCGCCAAGTCCACCGCGGTGGAATGGAAGGGCGTGAAGATCAACATCGTGGACACCCCCGGCCACGCCGATTTCGGCGGCGAGGTGGAACGCATCCTGTCCATGGTGGATGGCGCCATCGTGCTGTGCGATGCCGCCGAGGGCCCGCTGCCGCAGACCAAGTTCGTGCTGACCAAGGCGCTGGCGCGCGGCATCAAGCCGATCGTGGTCATCAACAAGGTGGACCGCCAGGACGCCCGCGCGCACGAGGTGCATGACGAGGTGTTCGACCTCTTCGCCGCCCTGGGCGCGACGGATGAACAGCTCGACTTCCACACCCTGTTCGCCTCCGGCCGCCAGGGCTGGGCGGATGAGTCGATGGAAGGTCCGCGCAAGGACCTCTCGGCGATGTTCGACCTGATCCTGTCGCATGTGCCGGCTCCCACGGTGGACGACGAAGCGCCTTTCGCGATGAATGCGTCGATCCTGGAATCCGACAATTTCCTCGGCCGCATCCTGACCGGGCGCGTGGAGCAGGGCGTGGCGCGGCTGAACATGCCGGTGCGCGTGCTGCGCCAGGATGGGTCGGTGGTGGAATCCGGCCGGCTGACCAAGCTGATGACCTTTTCGGGCCTTGATCGCGTGCCGGTCGACGAGGTGCGCGCGGGCGACATCATCGCCATCGCCGGCCTGTCGGACGCCACCATCCCCGACACCATCGCGTCGCCGGAAGTGACCGAGCCGCTGCCCGCCATCCCGGTCGATCCGCCGACACTGGCCATGACCTTCCGCATCAACGACGGCCCGCTCGGCGGCCGCGAGGGCAAGAAGGTCACCTCGCGCCAGATCCGCGACCGCCTGATGAAGGAGACCGAGGGCAACGTCGCCATCAAGGTGAAGGTGTCCGAGGAAGTCGACGCCTTCGAAGTGGCCGGTCGCGGCGAGTTGCAGCTGGGCGTGCTGATCGAGCAGATGCGCCGCGAGGGCTTCGAGCTCACCATCGGCCGCCCGCGCGTGCTGACGCGCGACAACCCCGAGACGGGCGAGAAGGAAGAGCCCTTCGAGGAATGCCTGATCGACGTCGATGAGCAGTATTCCGGCGTGGTCGTCGAGAAGATGTCGATCCGCAAGGGCATGATGCAGGACATGCGCCCGTCGGGCGGCGGCAAGGTGCGCCTGACCTTCAACATCCCCTCGCGCGGGCTGATCGGCTACCACGGCGAATTCCTGACCGACACGCGCGGCACCGGCATCATGAACCGGCTGTTCCTCGGCTATCAGCCCTGGGCCGGCGTGATCGAGGGGCGGCGCAACGGCTCGCTGATCTCGAACTCGGATGGCGAGGCGATCCAGTACGCGCTGTTCTACCTGCAGGAACGCGGCACGCTGTTCGTGAACCCGGGCGACAAGGTCTATGTCGGGCTGATTCTGGGCGAGAATTCGCGCGACAACGACCTCGACGTGAATCCCATCAAGGAAAAGAAGCTCACCAACATCCGTGCCGCCGGCAAGGATGAGGCGCTGCTGCTGATCCCGCCGCGGCGCATGTCGCTGGAGCAGGCCATCGCCTATATCGAGGATGACGAGCTGGTGGAGGTGACGCCCTCCGCGGTGCGGCTGCGCAAGCGTTACCTCGACCCGCATGAGCGCAAGAAGCACGCGCGCCGCGCGGAATCCGAGGCGGCGTGAGGCCGGCGGGGGAGGCGCAGCCTTCCCCGATCCTGCCGCCGCCGTGCCGGATATTCTGGCATTTCGGCTCTGTCTGCCATATGATGCTGTCATGGCAGTGACGGTGGCTGGCGGCAGATGGGCGTCTTATCGGTAAAGGTTGATGCCTCGGGTCGCGTCGTGATCCCGAAGGACATCCGTGACGCCCTTGGCATACCGCAGGGCGGCGAATTGCGCCTGTCCATCGTCGATGGCGAGCTGCGCGGCCTCACCCGCGTGGCCGCGCTGCGGCAGTTGCAGGCCAAGTACGCGGCCGGTCCCGAGGCCGCCGCCGGGTCCGCGGTGGACGACCTGATCGCCTGGCGGCGCGCCGAGGCGCAGGACGACGACCGCGCCCCGTGACCACGGCGCTGGTCCTCGATACTTCCGCCCTGCTGGCCGCGATGTTCGACGAGGTCGGCGCCGCGCAGGCCGCGCGCGAGATCGCCGGGGCGGAGACCCTGCTGCTCACCAGCGTGAACCTGGCGGAGGCGATCGCGGTGCTGGTGCGCCGTCGCGGCGTGCCGGTTGCGGAAGCGGCGGCCGATGTCGCGCTGCTCGGGGCGGAGATCGTACCGTTCGGCGCATCGGAGGCCGAGGCCGCGGCCAGCCTGGCGGCGGCCCATCGTGGCGTGCTGTCGCTCGGCGATGCGGCCTGCCTGGCCACCGCGATGCTGCGCGGTGCGTCCGTGCTGACGGCGGACCGCGCCTGGGCGGGGCTTGGCCTCGCGGTCGAACTGCGGCTGGTGCGCTGATCCGTCCTGTTCCGGCTACCTGCGCTTGCCCCGGCGCGCGCGGCCTCGTTATCTGGCGCCATGCGAACCCGCCCCATGATCGGCGTCACCCTCGATTCGGAACCCGCAGGGGGATGGTCGAAGCTGCCCTGGTACGCCCTGCGGCAGAACTATTTCTCCGCCGTCATCGCCGCCGGCGGGCTGCCTGTGGCGCTGCCGCACGAACCGGCGCTGGCGGATGCCTACCTCGATGACATCGACGGCCTCCTGGTGACCGGCGGCGCCTTCGATGTGGATCCGGCCCTGTGGGGCGGCGGCGCGGTGCATCCCAAGGTCACGCTCAAGCCAGGCCGCACCGATTTCGAACTGGCGGCGACGCGCGCCGCACTCGCGCGCGACAAGCCGGTGCTGGGCATCTGCGGCGGGCAGCAACTGCTGGCAGTCGCCTTCGGCGGCACGCTGGTGCAGCACATCCCCGACGAGGTTCCCTGCGCGCTGGCGCACGAACAGCCCAACCCGCGTACCGAGCCAGGGCATGAGGTGGCGATCACCCCGGGCACGCTGCTGGCGCGCATCGTCGGTGCGCCGCGCATGGCGGTGAATTCCGCGCATCACCAGGCGGTGGCGACCGCCGGCAGCGGGGTGGTGAACGCGCTGGCGCCCGACGGCGTGGTGGAAGGCATCGAGCACCCCGGCCACCGTTTCGCGCTGGGCGTGCAGTGGCACCCCGAATATGCGATCGACCCGCGCGACCCGGCGATCTTCGCCGCCTTCGTGGAGGCCTGCCGGTGAGCGACGACGAACCCGACGACCCCAGGCGCGGCGAACGCATCGCCAAGTGGCTGGCCCGCGCCGGCGTGGCGTCCCGCCGCGATGCGGAGAAGATGATCGCCGAGGGTCGTGTGACGCTCGGCGGCAAGGTGGTGGAAACGCCGGCCACCTTCATCACGCCCGGCGACCATGTCGCGGTGGATGGCAAGCCGGTCGCGGCGGCCGAGCGCACGCGCCTGTTCCGCTACCACAAGCCAGACGGGTTGGTGACGACGCATCGCGACCCGCAGGGCCGGCCCACCGTGTTCGAGAAGCTGCCGCCTGGCTTGCCGCGCCTGGTCAGCGTGGGGCGGCTGGACCTCACCAGCGAGGGCCTGCTGCTGCTGACCAATGACGGCGCGCTGGCGCGCAAGCTGGAGCTGCCGTCGAATGGCTGGCTGCGCCGCTACCGCGTGCGCGTGCATGGCCGCGTGGATGAGCAGGCTCTCGCGAACCTCGAACGCGGCGTGACGATCGAGGGGGTGCAGTACGGCCCGATCGAGGCCGGGCTCGATGCCCGCCAGGGCACGAATGCCTGGCTGACGGTGTCGATCAAGGAGGGGAAGAACCGCGAGATCCGCCGCGTTATGGCGCATATGGGTCTTGAGGTGACGCGGCTGATCCGCACGGCCTATGGCCCCTTCCAGCTCGGCATCCTGCCGCGCGGCGCGGTCGAGGAGGTGAATGCGAAGGTGCTGCGCGACCAGCTCGGCCTCGATGCGCCGAAGCGCCTTCGCGAAACGGCGCTCGCACCCCTGGCCGAACCCGCCCCGGAGGGCCCGCGCCGCACGCCCCGCGCGCGCAACGCCATCATGGGCACGCGCCGCCCGGTGCGCGGCCGCGACGGACCGCGCGGGCGGGAATGACGCCCCTCCACCGCCCGCATACCCACACTTTGCGGATCGCGAGCATGCGCGATCCGGGAGCGCAGAGCGCGACCGCCCCCAACCTGTCGGCCGCGCCCGGCGCACCAATGCGTGGCGCGCAAGCCAAGCCCGCGGATGCGGACGCCCGGCGCATGAGGGCAAACGAAGAAACGGATCGCGGCCCCGCCGCGATCCGGGAGCGCAAGGCGCGACCGCGCCCAGACCATCCGTGGCGCCGGGCGCGCCATTGCGTGGCGCGAAGGCAAGCCGGCCGGATGGCCGGCGCCCGCCGTTTGAGGGCATAAAAAACCGTGCGCATCATCGCCGGGCGCCATCGCGGCCGCACCCTGGCCGCGCCGCCCGGCGAGACCACGCGCCCGACCGCCGAGCGCGTCCGCCAGGCGCTGTTCGACATGCTGTGGCACGCGCCCTGGGGCGGGCGCACCACCATCCAGAACCAACTCGTGCTCGATGCCTTCGCCGGCACCGGCGCGCTGGGACTGGAGGCGCTGTCGCGCGGTGCCGACCACTGCACCTTCATGGAGAACGCCAAGCCCGCGCTGGCCGCGCTGCGCACCAACATCGCCGCCTGCAAGGAGGATCCGCGCAGCGCCGTCCTGGCGGCGGATGCCACCCGTCCGCCGAAGGCGCGCGTGGCCTGCGGGCTGGTCTTCCTGGACCCGCCCTATGGGAAGGGGCTGGTGGAACAGGCCCTGTCGGCGCTGTGGGCCGCCGGCTGGATCGCCCCCGGCGCCATGGTGGTGGCCGAGGCGGGGGTGGAGGAGGCGCTCGTCCTGCCCGGCTATGCGCCGGTCGCGACCCGCAGCCATGGCGCGGCGACGCTGCATGTGCTGCGCGCGCCGGGCGAGGCGTGCTGAAGCCGCGCTACCGCCGCCCGAACATCCGCTCCAGCGCCGCCGCATCCAGCCGCAGCACGGTCGGTCGCCCATGGCTGCAGGTGGCGGCGCGCGGCGTCGCTTCCATGGCGCGCAGCAGCGCGTCCATTTCCGCAGGCAGCAGGCGGCGCCCGGCGCGCACGCTGCCATGGCAGGCGAGGCGCGCCACCGCGGCATCGAGGCGCCGTTGCAGCGAGGCGGCCTCGCCGAGTTCGGCCAGTTCCTCCGCCAGGTCGCGCAACAGCGGCGCGGGGTCGGGCGCGCCGAGCAGTGCGGGCAGCGCGCGCACCAGCACCGCAGCGCCGCCGAAGCCCTCGATTTCCAGACCGAGCTTCGCCAGCGCCTCCGCATGGTCAAGCAGCCGCGCGGCATCGGGCGCGGGCAGGTCCACCACGGCGGGCAGCAGCAGCGGCTGGGCGCGCACGCCGCCCTCGACCAGCTGGGCGGCCAAGGCTTCGTGCGTCAGGCGTTCATGCGCGGCGTGCTGGTCCACCAGCACCAGCGCGCCGTCGGGGGCCTCCGCCAGCACATAGGTGTCCAGGATCTGCGCCAGGGCGCGGCCGAGCGGGTGGTGATCGGGCGCGCGCTCCGCAATGGTCGCGGTGGCGCGCGGCGCGGCGGGCACCAGGCCGAGTGCGCGCTGCACCGGCGGCGCACCGGGCAAGGGCAGCGCGCCGAGCGCCTCGGCGAAGCCGCCGCCGGTCGCCTCGCTGGAGGCTGACCAGGCCGCGGCGCCACCGCCAGGGTCTGGTCCTGCGGCGGCGCCGTCCGGTGGCGCCATGCTGACATCCGGTCCGAAGGGTGGGTTGCCGATGCTGGCTGGCGGTGTCGCGTCTCGGCGCGCATCGCCAAGCGCCGGCGGTGCGGCTGGCTCGCCCGCCGCCGGCGTGCGGCCATCCGCCCGGGCCCCATCCGCCGTCGGCCCGCTCCCATCGGGCCAGGTGCGCGCCACCGCCGGCCAGGTCGTCGCCGCGCCCGGCGCGAGCCCCGGCACCGCCACCGCCGCCCCCGCCCCCACCGCCAGCGCGCGCCGCAGCGCCGAGATCACCGCCCCGCGCACCGCCTCGCCCTCGCGGAAGCGGAGTTCGGTCTTCATCGGGTGGACGTTCACGTCCACGCTCTCGGGCGGGATGTCGAGGAACAGGGCCGCCGCCGGATGCCGCCCCTGCGGGATCAGGTCGCGATAGGCGACGCGCAGCGCCACCCGCAGCAGCGGATCACGCACCGGGCGGCGGTTCACCACCAGATGCTGGCCGATGGTGGTCGGCCGGGTGAAGGAGGGCAGCGCCGCCAGCCCGCGCAGGTCGATGCTGGCGCCGACATGTTCGACCGGCACGGCGGCGGCCGCGAAGCCCGGGCCGAGCACCTGCCGGATGCGCCCCTCCCAATCCGTGGCGGGCAGGGACAGCGCCTCGCGCCCGTCGCTTTCGACGCGGAAAGTGACCTCCGGCCAAGCCAAGGCGAGGCGGCGCACGGCGTCGATCGCGTGGTCGGCCTCGGTGCGGGCGTGGCGGAGGAATTTGCGGCGCGCGGGGGTGGCGAAGAACAGGTCGCGCACCTCGATCCGCGTGCCGGGGGCGCCGGCGGCGGGTGCGACGGGGCCGACATGGCCGCCCTCGACCGCGATGCGATGCGCGGGACCGCCCGCGGGGCGCGAGGTGATGGACAGCCGCGCCACCGCGCCGATGGAGGGCAGCGCCTCGCCGCGGAAGCCGAGGGTGGCGATGCGGAACAGCGTCGCTTCCTCGGGCAGCTTGGAGGTCGCGTGACGTTCGATGGCCAGCGCCAGGTCGGCGGCGTCCATGCCGCATCCGTCATCCTCGACCAGGATGCGGTCCATGCCGCCGCCTTCGAGCAGCACGGCGATGCGGGTGGACCCGGCGTCGAGTGCGTTCTCGACCAGTTCCTTCACGGCCGCGGCGGGGCGTTCCACCACCTCGCCGGCGGCGATGCGGTTGGCGGTGGTCTCGGACAGGCGGCGGATGGCCGGGCGGAGGCGCGACTCGGCCGGGGGGACGGAGTCCATGCGGCTTGGTAGAGCAGTTCGGCGGCGGCGGGAATCACGGCCTGTGCAGGGCTTCCTTCCGGCGCGCGCCCGGCTGCGCCATGCTGGTCGCGCAGGGGAAGGCAGGGGGCATGACCAACGAGGCGGACCGGCGACCGATCGCGGCGCGCAACCTTGGCGTGACGCAGCGCGTGGCGGCGGCGCTGGTGGCGCGCGGTGCGTCGCCCAATGGGATTTCGCTGGCCGGCATGGCGGCGGGGCTGGCTGCGGGGCTGTGCTTCGCGGCGGTGGCGTGGCTGCCGGGCGCGGCCTGGCTGCTCTGGGTGCTCGGCGCGCTGCTGGTACAGGGGCGGCTGATGGCGAACCTGCTGGACGGCATGGTGGCGATCGGGCGCGGCGTCGCCTCGCCGGTCGGCGAGCTCTACAACGAGGTGCCGGATCGCGTGTCGGACACCGCGATTCTGGTCGGCCTCGGCGTCGCGGCCGGGTCGGTCGCGCTCGGGCTGGCGGCGGCGTTGGCGGCCATGCTGACGGCCTATGTGCGGACCACGGCGCGGGCGGGCGGCGCGCCATCCGATTTCTGCGGCCCGATGGCGAAGCAGCACCGCATGGCACTGGTGACGGCGCTGGCGATCTGGTGCGCCGTGGTACCGGGCGCCTGGGGCGGGGCGGATGCCGTGGTCGCGGTGCTGGTCGTGATCACCATAGGATCCGTCTTCACCGCCTGGCGGCGCCTCGCGCGCGCGGCCGCGGCGCTGGAGACCAAGCCATGACCCGCCACGGCGCCTTCGACCACCCGGTCACCATCGGCATCGTCGCCGCAGCGGTGGCAGTCGTCGCCATCGCCTTCGGCATCATCGGCGTGATGACCGCGCGCGGCCGCGGCACGCCGGAGCTGCGCCGCGAGCTGTGGCTGCGCACCGCCTCCTGGTGCCTGCTGCTGCCGCTGATGATGGTGCCGGTGCTGCTCGGGCGCGAATGGGTGATCGGCGCGGTGACGCTGCTGGGCCTCGCCTGCCTGCGGGAATTCGACCGCGCGACGGGGCTGTTCCGCGAACCGCTGGTGGCCGGCATCGTGGTGCTGGGCATCCTGACCGCGAACTTCGCGGCGCTGGACCACTGGTACGGGTTCTTCGTGGCGCTGTGGCCGCTGACCGTCGGCGTCATCATCATCGGCACCATCCCGCGCGACCGGCCGCAGGGCTACGTGCAGCGCGTCGCCCTCGGCATCTTCGCCTACATGCTGTTCGGCGCGGGGCTCGCGCACCTGTCCTTCATGGCGAACGAGCCGGGCTACCGGCCCATCCTGCTGATGCTGCTGACGACAGTGGCGTTGTCGGATGTCGCGGCCTTCACCTTCGGCAAGCTGATCGGCGGGCCGAAGCTTGTGCCGAACACAAGCCCGAACAAGTCGATCTCGGGGGCGGTCGGCGCGCTGTGCGTCACCACGCTGCTGGTGGCGGCGCTGTCGTCGGTCATCTTCGCCGGCACGCCGCTCGCGCAGTGGCATTGGCTGTTGCTGCTGGGGGTCATCGTGGGCATCGGCGCGCAGGCGGGCGACCTGATGCTGTCCTCCATCAAGCGCGACATCGGCATCAAGGACATGGGCACCATCCTGCCCGGCCATGGCGGCGTGCTGGACCGTTTCAACTCGCTGCTGCTGGTGGCGCCGGCCGCTTTCCATTTCATCCAGTTCTTCGTCGGCTTCGGCATGGGGCAGCCGACGCGGCTGGTCACGGGGGGCTGATGGAGTTCAAGCTTCGCCCGGCGCGGGACCACGGGCTGGACACCACCGACCGGCTGCGCAGCCTGTCGCGCGAACGCGGGCTGGGCTCGGTGGTGCTGGGCAGCGCCTGGCGCGCGCTGGTGCGGGCGTATCTGGCGGCGTTCCATCGGCTGGAGGTGACCGGGCGCGAGAACCTGCCCCCCGCCCCCTTCGTGCTGGTGGCGAATCACGCGAGCCACCTCGATGCGCTGACGCTGTCGGCCGTGCTGCGTGGCGATACGGCGCGGCGGGCGCATGCGCTGGCGGCGGGGGATACCTTCTTTACGTCCGCGCTGTCCTCGGCCTTCGCGGCCTATGCGGTGAACGCCCTGCCGGTCTGGCGCAAGCGCACCCGCGCCAGCGAGATCGCCACCCTGCGCGAACGCCTGGTCGAGGACCGCCTCGTCTACATCCTGTTCCCCGAGGGCACGCGCTGCCGCGACGGCGTGATGGCCGGCTTCCAGCCCGGCATCGGCGCGCTGGTCGCGGGCAGCGAGGTGCCGGTGGTGCCTTGCTACCTGGACGGCGCCTTCGCCGCCTGGCCGCCGACGCGGAAGTATCCGCGGCCGGGCAAGCTGCGGCTGTCGATCGGCGCGCCGATCCGCTGCGACGACCTGCCGGCCGGTCGCGCGGGCTGGGAGGAAACCGCGAAACGCTGCGAGGCCGCCGTGCGCGCCCTGGCCGCCACGCCAGCATCCTGACCAGGGCACGCCCGTCACGGCCGCGCGGGCATGGGCGCGGCGTGCACGGGGCATGCCCATGACGCCAGCCATGACCGGCCAGCGGCGCGGGCAGGTCATATGAAGCGCACGACGTTCCGCCCCGCGGCCCGCAGGGTCGAGCGGCCGCAAGGCCGCCGCGGCCAATGCCGCGAAGCCAAGGACCGCGGGTGCGGCCCGCCCGGCGTTTGAACGGCGCGAAGGTGAACCCTTCGTGCGCTCGGTATCAGCCCCGGCCTGTGCCGCCTTGCAGCCGCTGGATCTCCGCGATCGTCGCGCGCGTCGCGGCATTCCCGGCGACCGCCCGCCCCTCCAGCGCCGCCAGCGTGCCGCCGGCCAGCACCTTGCCGAGTTCCACCCCCCATTGGTCGAAGGGGTTGATGCCCCACAGGGCGCCCAGGCAGGCCACCTTGTGCTCGTACAGCGCGACCAGCTGCCCCAGCGTGCCGGGCGTCAGGCGCGGCAGGAGGATGAGATTGCTCGGCCGGTCGCCGGTGAAGACGCGGTGCGGCGCGATGGCGGCGATGCGCGCGGCGTCGGCGCCCGCCATCTCGGCGCGCACCTCGGCCAGCGACTTGCCGACCAGCAGCGCCTCGGCCTGCGCCAGCCCGTTCGCCAGCAGCTTGCGATGGCTGTCGGCGAAGGGATGGTCGGGATTCGCCACCAGGATGAAATCCACCGGCACCGGCATGGGCCCCTGGTGGACCAGCTGCATGAAGGAATGCTGCGCGTTGGTCCCTGGTTCGCCGAACACCACCGGCCCGGTGGCGCGCGGCACCACGCCGCCATCCAGCGCCACCGCCTTGCCGAGGCTCTCCATCTCGAGCTGCTGCAGATGCGCGGGGAAGCGCGCGAGGCGCTCGTCATAGGGCAGCACGGCGCGTGCGGGGTAGCCGAGCGCATTCACATTCCAGACCTCGGTCAGTGCCAGCAGCAGCGGCAGGTTGGCCTCGGGCGACGCGGCGGCGAAGTGTTCGTCCATGCTCCGCGCGCCGGACAGCAGCGCCTCAAACGCCTCCCACCCCAGCGCCAGCGCCAGCGACAGCCCGATCGCGCTCCAGAGGCTGAACCGCCCGCCTACCGTGTCCGCGAAGCCGAACACGCGCTGCGCCGGGATGCCGAACGCCGCCGCCGCATCCAGGTTGGTGGACAGCGCCGCGAGATGCGTGGTGCCGGCCTCGCCCAGCGCATCGACCAGCCAGGCGCGCACCAGCGCGGCGTTGGTCATGGTCTCCTGCGTAGTGAAGGTCTTCGACGCCACCAGCACCAGCGTGCGCGCGGGGTCGAGCCGCGCGCGCAGCTCCTCCCAGGCATGGGCATCGACATTCGCCAGGTAATGCGCGCGCATCGGCGCGGCGGGCGTCCACAGCGCGCGCGCCACCATGGCGGGGCCGAGATCCGACCCGCCGATGCCGATGTTCAGCACATCCGTGAAGTGCTGCCCTGTCGCGCCGCGCGCCGCGCCGCCATGCACCGCGGCGGCGAAGGCCTGCATGCGTGCCAGCGTCGCCTGCACCGCGGCATCGCCGCCGCCGCGCTGCGCGGCATGCAACGCGGCGCGGCCCTCGGTCGGGTTGACCACCGCGCCGCCCAGCATGCGGTCGCGGAAGCCCGTCACGTCGCACGCGCGCGCCAGCGCCAGCAGCGCGGCCAGCACCTCGTCCGACACCGATGTGCGCGACAGGTCGAGCAGCACATCCCCAGCCCGGTGCGTGAAGCGCGCGGCGCGGTGAGGGTCGGCGGCGAACAGCGGCCGGATGGCGCGCGCCTCCGGCCGCCGGCCTAGGGCGACCAGGGCGGACCAGGCGGCGTCGGCGTCATGGTGCGGCATGATGGCTTCCAGGAAGTGGGACCGGCGCGAAGTGTGCCACGGCTTGGAAAGCCGTGCAGGCCCGGCCTTGGCAAGCGCCCCACCGCCCCCCAGAACAGGGCGATGTGGCGCCGCCGTGGCATCCTCGTTCTGCTGGCCCTGCCCACCGCGGCGCGGGCGGAGCGGCTGCGCCCGGTCGATGCCGGCAGCGTCGAGGGCGCCGCCCTGGTCGCCGCCCTGCGCGGCGGCGGGAATGTGCTGTTCTTCCGCCACGCGGATACGCGCGGCGAACCCTGCGACCGGTCGTTCCGCGTGGGGGACCGTGCGGGGCAGCGCAACATCTCGCCCGAGGGCAGGGCGCAATCCGCGCGGATCGGGGCGCGGATGGCGGCGCTGGGCATCCCGATCGAGACGCCGGTGCTGGCCGGGCCGGTCTATCGGGCGCGGGATACCGCCGAGCACGCCTTCGGCGCCACGCGCGTGACCGTGACGGACAGCCTGCTGGCGGATGATTTCTCCGGCCCGCGGCTGGACTGGGTGCTGGCGGAACACCGGCGGCTGTTCTCGGCGCCGGTGGCGGCGGGGGCGAACCGCGTGCTGGTGGGGCACCGCACGCCGGCCATCATGGTGGCCGGGGATGCGGTGGCGGGGCGGGCCTTCCCGGAGGGCGCGGCGCTGGTGATCCGGCCGCAGGGCGCCGCCGGCTTCGCGGTGCTGGGCATCGTCGAATTCGCGCCGCTGCCGGGCGGCGGGTTCCACGGCTGCTGAGTCGCCGGAGCATCACCGCGATCGCGCGCTGAGCCACCGATGATTGATATCGGCGGCCCGACGGGCTGAACGGCATGCGGGCCGGGTGGTCTGTCGGCTGCGCGCGAAACCAGGGCGATACTGGCAGCCACGCGACCGATCCACGCGCCAACCGATGCACCCGCTGGCATGAGACCATCCCGCGCGGCCAGGCAGCGCGCCGGCCTTGCGTTTCGGCCCGGCGACGAAACATGCGCGATGCACGCGGAATTCCGTCGGGGTGATGTCGAAACGCGGCGGTGTCGGGTGTCACGGGGTCAGGCAGCCGGCGCCTCCGCTTCCTGGGTGGCGCCGCGCCTGCCGTACCCCGAGGAGATCGACACGATGACCACCCCCGACGCCCGCCAGCCCCTGCCGCCCTGGTTCACCCCCGCGGCCCTGCTGGCGCTGGCCTGGAACGCCTTCGGCGCCGTGCAGTTCGCCCGCACCGCGCTGGCCGAGGAAGCCGCCATGGTCGCCGCCGGCATGACCGCCGCGCAGGCGGCGCTGATGGCCGGGCTGCCTGGCTGGATGCATGCCGCCTGCGCCGCCGGCGTACTGGGCGGCCTGGCCGGCGCCGCGCTGCTGCTGCTGCGCCGGCGCGAGGCCGCGCCGGTGCTGGCGGTCTCGCTGGCCGGCTATGTCGCGCTGTTCGCCGGCGATGCGCTGCATGGCGTCTTCGCGGCCTTCGGTGCGTCGCAGGTCGCGGTGCTGGCGCTGGTGGTGGCTGTGGCCGCCGCGCTGCTGGTCATGGCCCGTCGCGCGGCGCGCGCGGGCGCCCTCGCTTGATCCCGGGAACGGAAGGACACGTGCCATGCAGTACATGCTGATCTTCAACGAGACCGCCGAGGGCTTCGCGGCCCGCAACCACCCCGAGCAGGCCGGGCCGTATTGGGGCGGCTGGACCGCCTTCATCGGCGCCATGGCGCAGGCCGGCGTCATCGTGAAGGGCGACGGGCTGCAGGGCCCGCACACCGCCACCACGCTGCGCGTGCGGGATGGCAAGCGGGAGGTGCAGGACGGCCCTTTCCCGGATGCCAAGGAACAGCTCGGCGGGTATTTCGTGATCGAGGTGCCTGACCTCGATGCCGCGCTGGACTGGGCGGCGCAAGCGCCGTGCGCGCTTTACGGGTCGGTCGAGGTGCGCCCGGTGCTGCCGCCGATGAACGGCCCGCCGGCGTGACGCAGGACGCCGCGCACCGCGCCGCCGAGGCCGCGGCGCGCGGCTCCTATGGCCGCCTTGTCGCGATCCTGGCCGCCCGCACGCGCGACATCGCCGCCGCCGAGGACGCCCTGACCGAGGCCTTCGCCGCCGCGCTGCGGACCTGGCCTGCGCGCGGCGTGCCCGCCAACCCCGATGCCTGGCTGCTGACCGCGGCGCGCAACGCGCTGTCCAATGCGCGCCGCCACCACCGGGTCCGCGACGCGGCGGCGGCCGAGCTGCTGCGCCGCGTCGAGGAACTCGCCGACGCCGGCCAGGAGATCCCGGATGAACGCCTGCGCCTGATGTTCGTCTGCGCGCATCCGGCGATCGACCGCGGCGTCCGCACGCCGCTGATGCTGCAGGCGGTGCTAGGGCTGGATGCCGCGCAGATCGGCGCCGCCTTCCTGGTGGCGCCCGCCGCGATGGGGCAGAGGCTGGTGCGCGCCAAGGCCCGCATCCGCGACGCCGGCCTGCGCTTCGCCGTGCCCGAGGGACCCGACCTGGCCGCGCGCCTGG
Source organism: Roseomonas sp. (assembly GCA_051860065.1). Lineage (GTDB taxonomy): Bacteria > Pseudomonadota > Alphaproteobacteria > Acetobacterales > Acetobacteraceae > Neoroseomonas. The sequence continues at coordinate 40,176 of JBHYEQ010000011.1, read as the reverse complement.
CCGATGTGCTGGGCGCCATCTACGCCGCCTACGGCACCGGCTGGGACGCGCTGAGCGATGCCGGGCTGGGCGGGCTGGCGGCGGAGGCGATCCACCTCGGCCGCGTCGCCGCCACGCTGATGCCGGCCGCGCCCGAGGCGCAGGGGCTGCTGGCCCTCATGCTGTATTGCGAGGCGCGCCGCGCGGCCCGGCGCGATGCCGAGGGCCGCTTCGTACCCCTGGCGCGCCAGGATGCGCGGCTGTGGAACCGCGACATGATCATCGAGGCGGAAGGCCTGCTGACCGCCGCCTCCCGCGCCGGGCAGTTCGGCCGCTTCCTGTGCGAAGCCGCGATCCAGTCCGTGCATGTCCAGCGCCCGGTCACCGGCCGGACGAATTTCGCCGCGCTGCGGGTGCTGTACGACCTGCTGGCGCGGCATGCGCCGGGGGTGGGGGTCGAGGTGGCGCGCGCGGCGATGCTGCTGGAGGCGGGCGACGTGCCCGGGGCCGCGGTGGCGCTGGAGGCGCTGCCGGCGACGGAGGTCGCGTCCTACCAGCCCTATTGGGTGGCGCGGGCAAGGCTGGCGGCGCAGGCCGGCCAGGCGCCCGCCGCCGCGCAGGCATTGCAGCGCGCCATCGGCCTGACCACGGACCCGGCGCTGCGGGATTTCCTGCTGGCAGGCGGGGATCTGCCCGGCCCCTGACACGGGCGGGACCTGGCGGAACCGCCCTGCGCCGCGGCGATGGTGCGGCGTGCCGCCGGGCGCCGGGGACGGGGGGATTGCGCCGCTGACGTCCGTGATGCGCGCCGAATTCCATTCACTTCGATACGACCGAGGCGTAACACTGGCGGGGTCTTCACGAGGACGAGTAGCCCCATGTGGCGGTACTCCCTTGCGATGGTGGCATGCGGGCTGGCCGCGTTGGCCCCTCGCATGGATGCAGCCCGGGCGCAGGTCCCGCCCGCCGCGCCCTTCGTGCTGTTCGACCTGGTGTGGGTGACGCCGGCGGCGCACGGAACGCAGCCGCCCTGCAGCCGCCTGCTGATGCTGGAACTCCCGGAGCACTGGATGACGGGCGACGCGGCCGCGGTGCTGCTGACCGGCTCGGCGGCCGACGAGGCGGCGGCCTCCCCGGTCGCCACCGCGCTGCTGGCCGAACAGGCCGGCGTGCTGCACTACCCCTCAGGCCCGGCGGAATCCTGCGCCAACCGCGATGCTGACCCGGTCGCCGAAGTGCTGGGCGCGCTGCGCACCCTGCGGCGGGAGGCAGGCGCGGGCGTGGTGGTGGCGATCGGGTTCGGCGAGCCCGCGGCGGCGGCCACCGACGCCGTGCAGGAGGATATCGCGGCGCGCCACCTGCGCGCCGGCGAACCACGCCTGGCCGCCGGCGCGGCACGCGACGCGACCGGCCGCTGGAGCTTCCGCGCCGGCGCCACGCCGCCCCCGCCCGAGGAACACTGGCCGGCGCGCGCGCCGCTTCTCTGCCTAGCGTTGACCGGCACGAGTGGGTCGCCGGAGGCGGCGGCGTGCCGCGCCGCGCTGGTCGGGGCGCCGGGCGGGACAGCCGCCGCCCTGCCGGCCCGGCGGTGATTGCGCGCCGGGTGCAGCGCCCGCGGCGGACGGCGCCTGTGCATGCCCCGGGACGCGGCGCTTGACGCCCCGCGTCGCCGCTCCGCATAACCCCGCCATGGCCTGGAACGCGCCCGCGCGAATTACACTCCCGGTCCTCGTCTGAGGGCCGGGACCTCCCGCGCGCGAATTCCAACACCCGGAACGGGCACCACACTGGCCCGCCGCCGGCGCACCGAGACAGGCACCGATGAACGACAACCCGACCGACGCCCGCGACTACCGCGGCACCGTCTTCCTGCCGAAAACCGCCTTCCCGATGAAGGGGGACCTGCCCAAGCGCGAACCCGCCATGCTGGAGCGCTGGGCGCGGCTTGCCCTGTGGCAGCGGCTGCGCGAGCAGTCCAAGGGGAGAGAGCAGTTCGTCCTGCATGACGGCCCGCCCTATGCGAACGGCAACCTGCATATCGGGCACGCGCTGAACAAGATCCTGAAGGACGTGATCAATCGCGCGTCCCAGATGGCCGGGCATGACGCGAACTACGTGCCGGGATGGGACTGCCACGGCCTGCCGATCGAATGGAAGGTCGAGGAGGAATACCGCTCCAGGGGCAAGGACAAGGACGCCGTCCCGGTGCTGGATTTCCGCGCCGAGTGCCGTGCCTACGCGCAGCATTGGCTGGGCGTGCAGAGCGACGAATTCCAGCGCCTGGGTGTGGCCGGCGACTGGGCCAACCGCTACGCGACGATGGATTTCGACAGCGAGGCGATGATCGCGGGTGAGATCGGCAAGTTCCTGCTGAACGGGTCGCTGTATCGCGGGCTGCGGCCGGTGATGTGGAGCCCGGTCGAGAAGACCGCGCTGGCGGAAGCCGAGATCGAGTACCACGACCATGTCTCGCCGACGCTGCACGCGAAGTTCCGTGTGGTGAAGGCGGGGGCGGCCGACCTGGTCGGCGCCAGCATCGTGATCTGGACCACCACGCCCTGGACCATCCCGGGAAATCGTGCGGTCGCATACGGCGCAGACATCGATTACGCGCTCTTCACCGTGACCGGCGTTGGTCGTGACACGATGACGGTCGGTGATGCCGTCGGCGGAGGCCGCATCGAACTTGGCGAGCGCCTGCTGGTCGCGCTGCCTCTGTTGCCCGCGTTCTGCGCGGAGGCTGGAATTTCACTCCATGTCGTCGAGCGCGTGCTGAAGGGCGCGGAACTGGAAGGTGCGATCGCCGCCCATCCGCTGCGTGGCGCCGGCTACGACTTCGACGTGCCGGTGCTGCCGGGCGACTTCGTCACCACCGAAGCCGGCACCGGCTTCGTGCACATCGCGCCCGGCCATGGCGAGGACGACTTCAACCTCGGCCGCGTCCACGGCCTGCCGATCCCCGAAACCGTCAATGACGACGGCACCTTCACGCAGCATGCGCCGGGCTTCACCGGGCTGCATGTGTTCAAGGCGCATACCGCGGTCTACGAGGCGATGCGCGCGGCCGGCACGCTGGCGGCGACGGGCAAGCTCACGCACAGCTACCCGCATTCCTGGCGGTCCAAGAAGCCGGTGATCTTCCGCGCCACGCCGCAATGGTTCATCGCGATGGATGACGGCAACGCCATCCGCGAGAAGGCGCGCGACGCCATCGCCAAGACGCATTTCGTCCCCGAGGCCGGGCGCAATCGCCTGGACTCGATGATCGCCGCGCGGCCGGACTGGTGCATCTCCCGCCAGCGCGCCTGGGGCGTACCGATCCCGGTGTTCGTCTCCAAGCAATCGGGCGAGCCGCTGCGCGACCCCGCCATCATCGAGCGCGTGGTCGAAGCCTTCCGCACCGAGGGCGCGGATGCCTGGTACAAGCCGGGCGCGGCCGCGCGCTTCCTCGGTCCCGAGCGCGACCCTGCGCTGTACGAGCAGGTCATGGACATCGTGGATGTGTGGTTCGAGTCAGGCTCGACCCACGCCTTCGTGCTGCCGCCGCGCGGGCTGCCCTTCCCGGCGGATCTGTACCTGGAAGGGTCGGACCAGCATCGCGGCTGGTTCCATTCATCCCTGCTGGAATCCGTCGGCACGAATGGCGTGGCACCCTTCAAGGCGGTGCTGACGCATGGCTTCGTGCTCGACGAGCAGGGGCGCAAGATGTCGAAGTCGCTCGGCAACGTCACCGCGCCGCAGGACGTGATGAAGCAGTACGGCGCCGACATCCTGCGCCTGTGGGTGATGAATTCCGACACCGCGCTCGACCTGCGGATCGGGCCGGAAATCCTGAAGCAGCAGGCGGAGCTGTATCGCCGCATCCGCAACACGCTGCGCTGGCTGCTGGGCAGCCTGGATGGCTTCAGCGAGGCCGAGACGGTGCCCTATGCCGAGCTGCCGGAGCTCGAGCGCTGGGTGCTGCACCGGCTGACCGAGATCGACGCGCGCGTGCGCCAAGCGGAGGCGACGCATGACTGGTCGGGCGTGTATCCCGAGATCCACGCCTTCTGCGCGACCGACCTGAGCGCCTTCTACTTCGATATCCGCAAGGATGCGCTGTACTGCGACCGCGCCGACAGCCCGCGCCGGCGTGCCGCGCGCACGGTGCTGGACGTGCTGCATCGCTGCCTGTGCAAGTGGCTGGCGCCGGTGCTGGTGTTCACGGCGGAGGAAGCGTGGCTGGCGCGCTTCCCGGAGGAAGAAGGCAGCGTGCATCTGCTCGACTTCGTCTTCGTGCCGGAGGGATGGAAGGATGAGGCGCTGGCGGCGAAGTGGGCGCGGGTGCGGGAAATCAGGCGCGACGTTACTTCTTTGATTGAGTCGTATCGCCGGGGTGGCGAGGTCGGAGCCTCGCTAGAGGCGCGGATCACGATTCATGCGAGTGACGCCGACCGCCATCTGCTCTCCGACGAAACTTGGGCTGAAATCTGCATTGTCTCGTCCGTCACCGTCGAAGACGGTGGTGGTCGCTTGCCCAGTCAGTTGCCCGCGCTTTCGTGGGAGTTCGCGAACAAGGTCGGAAAGAAGTGCGCCCGCTGCTGGCGTGTCCTCCCCGAAGTCGGCACCAGCGCCAACCACCCCACGCTCTGCCTGCGTTGCACCGACGCCGTGGAGTCCCTCTCGTGACGGCGGGGTCCGGGGTGACACTGTCACCCCGGCGGGGGTGTGGGGGCGGAGCCCCCGCCTCGCACGGGCGCGTGACACTGTCACCCCGGCGGGGGTCCGGGGGCAGCGCCCCCGTTATCGGAACCCCCGCATGAGCCTCCGCCTCGGCCTCCCCGTCGCCGCCGGCATCCTGGTTGCCGACCAGGCCAGCAAGTGGTGGATCCTCGACGTCGCCCGCCTCCCGGATGTCGGCCAGATCCCCCTGCTCGCCGCCGGCCCCTTCGGCCTCGACCTGACCATGGTGTGGAACCGTGGCGTCACCTTTGGCCTGTTCTCGGGCGAGGGCGCCTGGAACCACCTCATCCTGGCCTTGCTGGCCGCCGCCATCGCCGCTTTTCTGCTGCGCTGGATGGTCCGGGCGGAGAACCGCCTCACCGCCGTGGCGCTCGGCGCCGTGGTCGGCGGTGCCATCGGCAATGTGATAGATCGCGTCCGTTTCGGTGCCGTGGTGGATTTCGTGGACGCCCATGCCTGGGGCTGGCACTGGTATGTGTTCAACGTGGCGGATGCGGCCATCGTCTGCGGGGTTGTCGCCCTGGTCGCGGATGCCTTGTTCCGGCCAAAGCCGGAGACTAAGGAGGGGCCATGATGCGCCACACCCCCGTCCTGGCCGCCACCGCGGCGCTGGCCCTCGCCGCCTGCGGGCCGAACACCACCCGTGCGCTGGGCCTGGTGCGCGATGCGCCGGATGAATTCCAGGTGACCACCCGCGCGCCGCTGTCCATGCCGCCCGACATGACGACGCTGCCCTCGCCACGCCCCGGGTCACCGCGGCCTCAGGAACGCAGCGCCCGTAACCAGGCCGAGGCGCTGCTGGTGCCCGGCCTGTCGCTGGACGACCCCAGGCGCGCCCCGAACCAGCGCAGCACGGTGGGCGAATCGGCGCTGTTGCAGCGCGCCGGCCCCGATGCGCCGGACGACATCCGCCGCCGGGTCGATGAGGAAAGCCTGCGCCTGGACCAGCCCAACCGCGCGCTGACCGACCGGCTGATCTTCTGGCGCGACCCGCCGCCGCCCGGCACGCCGGTGGACCCGACGCGCGAGGCGCAGCGCCTGCGCGAGAACGCGGCGCTGGGCCGCGACGGCAATGTCGGCGAGACGCCGGTGGTGCAGCCGCGCCGGCGCAGCTTCTTCGAATGGTTGGGCTTCTGATCGCCGCGGCAGGGGCCCCGCGGGACCCCTGCCGGCGGCTTCACACCCCGCCAGGGTCGATCCAGCCGACATTCCCGTCGCCGCGCCGATAGACCACATTCAGCGCGCGTGTCACGCTGTTGCGGAACATCAGCACCGGCACATGCGCCAGGTCCATCCGCATCACCGCCTCGCCGACCGTCAGCAGGTCGATCGCGGCGGGGTGCTCGGCGATGATGGCGCCGTGGTCGGCGCCGTTGGCCGCCGGCGGGGCTTCCTCCTCCTCGCCCTCGATGGCGGCCAGCACGCGCTCGCGCCCGGTGGGCGGGGCATCGGGCGGCACCTCGCGCTCGGGCGCATGGGAGCGCGCATGCTCGTTCATGCGGCGGCGATACCGGCGCAGGCGCTTGGCCAGGTGCTCCGAGGCCTCGTCGAAGGCGCGGTGCGCGTCGGGGCCCTCGCCCTCGGCGCGCATGGTCAGGCCGCGCCCGGCCTTGAGGTTGATGTCGCAGGCGAAATGCGCTCGGGAACGATGGAAGGTGACGTTGGCTTCCAGCGCGTGGTCGAAATACTTGCGCGTGATGGCATCGAGGCCATCGCGCACATGGACCTTCAGCGCTTCGCCGGTTTCGACCTGCTTGCCTGCGACCGTGACATGCATGGGGCTGTGCCCTCCTTCTTCAGTGAAGGGGAGGGGCCGCCCCGTGGCGACCGTATCGCCGGTCCGCATCCTCCGCGCGGGCCGCCAAGGCTGGGTCGGATCAGGCCGGGACGGCCTTCTCCCGTTTGCGCTGCACGGATGATGGTATGCGCAACGCGTCGCGGTATTTGGCCACGGTCCGGCGTGCGATGTCCACGCCTTCCGCGCGCAATCGGTCGACGATCGCGTCATCCGACAGGATATCGGCCAGGCTCTCGGCATCGACCATCGCCTTGATGCGGTGGCGCACGGCCTCGGCGCTGACGGAATCGCCGCCGGCGGTCCCCGCGATGGCGGTGGTGAAGAAATACTTCAGCTCGAAGGTGCCGCGCGGCGTGGCGATCGCCTTGTTGGAGGTGACGCGGGAGACAGTGCTCTCGTGCATGCCCACTTCCTCCGCCACGTTGCGGAGGATGAGCGGGCGGAGGTGCGCGACGCCGTGCCGGAAGAAGCCATCCTGCCGGCGCACGATCTCGGCCGAGACCTTCAGGATGGTGTTGGCCCGCTGTTCCAGCGACTTCACGAGCCAGGAGGCGGTCTGGAAGCGTTCGGCCACCCAGGCCTTCTCGTCGCGCGACTTCGCGCCGACCACGGCGCGGGCGTGGAAGCCGCGGTTGATGAGCACGCGCGGCAGCGTCTCGGGGTTCAGTTCGATGATCCAGTCATCGGCGGGGCCGCGTCGCATCAGCACATCGGGCACCAGCGTGACCGCCGGCGGCGCGTCGAAGGAACAGCCGGGCTTGGGATCGAGCCGCTTCAGCTCGGCCACCATCTCGGTCATGTCCTCGGCATCGACGCCACAGACGCGCTGCAACCCGCGCAGGTCGCGCCGCGCCAGCATGTCGAGATTGTCCAGCAGCGCCGCCATGGCCGGGTCGAAGCGGTTGCGGTCGGCCAGCTGCACCATCAGGCATTCGCGCAGGTCGGCGCAGAACATGCCGACCGGGTCGAAGCGCTGCATGCGGCGGCGCACGGCGGTGACCAAGGCTTCCCCGCAGCCCAGCGCGTCGGCGATGGTGGCATCCGGCACCGCGAGCCGCCCGGCGGGGTCCACCAGCGCCAGCAGGTTGCCGGCGATCATGCGTTCGGCCGGCGTGCGGAAGGTCAGGCGGAGCTGTTCGCCGAGGTGTTCGCGCAGCGTCCTGCCGGGCGCGGCCATGGCGTCGATGCCCGACAGCTCGTCGTCGAAATCGGCGCGCCCGCCCGCGCCCATATGCGGCGTGCCGGCGTCATAGACATTGTCCCATTGCGCATCGAGCGGTGCCGCGGATTCGGCCGGCAGCACGTCGGATGACGCGGCGGCGGCGGCGTCCGGGGCCTCGGGCGCGATGGGTAGCGGGTCGGTGCTGCGGCCGGCATCGGGGCCGGGGTCGCTGCGCTCGTCGCGTTCGAGCAGCGGGTTGCGTTCCAGCTCTTCCTCGACGAAGGCGGTGACCTCGATGTTCGAGGATTGCAGCAGCTTGATCGCCTGGCGCAGCTGCGGCGTCATCACCAGCTGCTGCGAATGACGCAGGTCGAGGCGCGGGCCGAGCGCCACTAGGGGATGCTCCGCGCCATGGGCCGGGCAGCGACGGTGCGCCCCCGCCATGCGTCATGGGTTGCTCGGAACCCCGTCGCGGCGATGCCGCGATGGGCACCCGGTGTGGCGGCTCCATGCATGGCGCGCAAACTACAGACTGAACCTTTCGCCCAGGTAGACGCGGCGCACCCCCTCATGCGCGACGATGTCGCGGGGGCTGCCCTCCATCAGCACCTGGCCGTCGTGCAGGATGTATGCGCGGTCGATGATCTCGAGCGTCTCGCGCACATTGTGGTCGGTGATGAGCACGCCGATGCCGCGGTTCTTGAGGTGCTTCACCAGGTCGCGGATCTCGCCCACCGCGATCGGGTCGATGCCCGCCAGAGGTTCGTCCAGCAGCACATAGGCGGGGTGCGTGGCCAGCGCGCGGGCGATCTCGCAGCGCCGCCGCTCGCCACCCGACAGTGCCAGCGCCGGCGCGCGGCGCAGGTGGGAGATGCCGAATTCCGCCAGCAGGCTGTCGAGCATCTGCTCGCGCCGGTCGCGCACCGGTTCCACCACCTCCAGCGCGGCGCGGATGTTGTCCTCGACATTCAGGCCGCGAAAGATCGACGCTTCCTGCGGCAGGTAGCCGAGGCCGAGCCGCGCGCGGCGATACATCGGCAGCGTCGTGACGTCGTGCCCGTCCAGGATCACCTGGCCTTCATCGGGCTGCACCAGGCCGGTGATCATGTAGAAGGTGGTGGTCTTGCCGGCGCCGTTCGGGCCCAGCAGCCCGACCGCCTCGCCGCGTTTCACGGAAATGGATACGCCGCGCACCACGGGCCGCTTCTTGTAGCGCTTGCCCAGCCCGTTCGCGACCAGCGTGCCGGCGGCGCCTTCGATGACGCGCAGCGTCTCGCTCATCGCGGGGTGTCCTGCTGCTGCGGCTGGCCGGGCGCGGGCAGGCCCTGGCCGCCCTGTTGCGGCACCACCAGCCCTTGCACCCGCGCCCCGGGTGCCGAGACCAGCCGCGCCACGCCGGTCTGCATGTTCACGATCGCTTCCTGGCCCGACAGCGTGTTGTCTCCGCGTGTGATGCGCACATTCCCGAGCAGCCGCGCGATTCCCGTATTGGGGTTGTAGACGCCGCGGTCGCCGCGCACGACCTCGTCGGCGGTGCGGATCTCGACATTGCCGAAGGCCTCGACTCGATCGAGGCTGGAGGGCGCCTGCGCGCCGCCCGGTCCGGCGCCGCCCGGCGGGGCGGCCACGGCCTGCGGGCGCGGCGCCGCACCCGGCGCGGCGTTCTCGAGGAAATACGCCACCAGCGTATCCGCGCGCACGCGCCGGCCATCGGCGGTGACCACCACCGCATTGCCGCGCGCCACCGCCATCCGCCGGCCCGACCAGTATTCGATGCTGTCGCGCGCCGTCAGGGTATTGTCGGGGTTCACCAGGCGCAGGTTCTGCCCGGTCAGCACCATCACCGCCTGGTCCATGTCGTAGACGGCGCGATCGCCCTCGGCACGGTCCGTCGCGGTGGTGATGACGACGTTGCCCTCGGCCTCCAGGCGCCAGATCTCGCCGCCACCGGCGGGGCCTTCGGCGGGGGCGCGCGCAGGCGGTGCACCGGCGTTGCCGCGCGGGCGATACCGCGCGATCAGCCGGTCGGATTCCACCGTGACGCCGCCACGCGTGGCCCGCGCCTGGCCGCGCGCGACGATCACCTGTTCGGCCTGGCGCCATTCGATGCCGTCATTGGACGTGACATCGACCGGCCCGCCCTGGCTGAGGTCGATGCCCTGGGCCAAGGCAGGCCCGGCGCACAGCGCGGCACCGAGCAGCAAGATGGCGCGCCTCATCGCCCGCCCTCCAGCACGGCGCGGGCGCGGCCGGTGAACACCACCACCTGGCCGCGTTCCGTCAGGCGAAAGCCCTCGCTGACCAGCGTTCCGAAGGGCCCCTGCGCGGCAACCGGGCTGTCGCCCGAGGCGGCGCCTTCCTGCAGCTGCACCTCGGCCGTCGCGGTCACCAGCATGTTGCCCCCATCCTGCCAGAGCGTCACGTCGCCCGACAGGTCGAGCCGGTTGCGCGCCTTGTCGAACCGGCCCTCGCGCGATTCCAGCAGCACCCAGGACCCGTCGGTCAGCAGGATGTCGGCGCGCGGCTGCGCCAGGTCCACGATGTCGGGCGCATCGGTCTGCGCCGCTACGTCGGCGGTCACGGTGAAGGGGCGGTTCTGTTCGTCTAGCCCCTGGTAGCGGGGTTCCACCAGCCGCACCGCATCGGGCTGCGCCTGGATGACGCGGCGGAAGGACACGCGGGCATTGTCCTCCATGCGGCCGATCTCGGGCCAGACGGCGATGCCCACCAGCAGGCCGACGCCCAGGATGGGAAACACCCACTTGGCCAGGCGCACGGCGAGGCGTCGGCGCGCGATCTGCCGGGCCGAGGGCGACCAGCGTTCGCGCGACGGCGCCAGCATGCGGCGCGGCGCGGCCGGAGCGGCGGCGGCGCGCAGCGGCACGGGTGCGGGCGCGCGGGGGTCCTCGCGCGTGCTCATGGCACCGGTCCGCGCAGCGTGACGCGCTGCGACGCGCATGTCGCCGCGGGCATGCTGCAGCGTGTCGTCACGCGACATGCGTGGCGCGTCGTCACGCGACATGCGTGGCGCGTATTCACGCGACCCCCGCCCGCAGCAGGTCGTGGATGTGCAGGATGCCGACCGGGCGGCCGGCCTCGTCCAGCGCGAACAGCGCGGTGATGGCGCGCGTGTTCATCTCGTGCAGCGCCTCGGCGGCCAGGGTGTCGGGGCGCACGGTGCGCGGGGCGCGGGTCATGACCTCGCCGGCGCTGCGCGACAGCAGCGTGGCCGCGCCGCCCGATTCCAGCGCGCGGCGCAGATCGCCATCGGTGATGATGCCGAGCAGCCGGCCATCGGCATCGGTCACGCCCAGGCAGCCGAAGCGGCGCGCGGTCATGGCGACGATGGCGGCGTCCATCGGCGTCGCGGCGGGCGCGATGGGCAGCTCGTCGGCCCCATGCATCAGGTCCCGCACGCGCGACAGCCGCGCGCCGAGCTTCCCGCCTGGGTGGAACACCCGGAAATCGGCGGCGGTAAAGCCGCGGCGTTCCAGCAGCGCCACCGCGATGGCATCGCCCAGCGCCAGTTGCATGGTGGTCGAGGTGGTGGGTGCCAGGCCCATCGGGCAGGCCTCGGGCGCCGCGGGCAGCACCAGCGCCACGTCGGCCGCGCGCGCCAGCGTGCTGCCGGCGCGGCCGATGATCCCGACCAGCGGCAGGCCGAAGCGCTTGGCATGACCGATCAGGTCGGCGAGTTCGGGCGTCTCGCCGGAATTGGACAGCGCCAGCACCGCATCGCCCGCGACGATCATGCCGAGGTCGCCATGCGAGGCCTCGGCCGGATGCACGAACAGCGCGGGCGTGCCGGTCGAGGCCATGGTGGCGGCGATCTTGCGCGCGACATGCCCCGACTTGCCCATCCCCGAGACCACCACGCGCCCGGTCACGCCGGCCAGGCGGGAGACGGCCTGCGCGAAATGCTCGTCCAGGCTGTCGGCGAGCGCAGTCAGCGCCTCGGATTCCAGCGAGAGGACCCGGCGCGCGGTGACGATGTCGGGATGCGGGGATGGTGCGTTCACGCCGCTTGTATGGTGCGGCGAGGGCGATGGGTCAATGAAACTGCGGTATTGACAATCAAGAAGCGTGCCACGCGCGCGGCGTCGCCCCACCCACCCAACTTTCGGATCGTGCGTCTGCACGATCCGGGAGCGCAAAGCGCGACCGCGCCCGGCCAGTCAGCCTCCCCCGACGCACCAGTGCTTGGCGCGAAGGCAAGGGCCGCGGATGCGGCCCGCCCGCCGTTTGAGGGACGAAAAAACGGATCGTGCGCCTGCACGATCCGGGAGCGCACGGCGCGACCGCGCCCAGACCATCAGCCGCGCCCCTGCGCACCAGTCCATGGCGCGAAGGCAAGGGCCGCGGACGCGGCCCGCCCGCCGCCTGAGGGTCAAACAACGCGGATCGTGCGCCTGCACGATCCGGGAGCGCACGGCGCGACCGCGCCCAGACCATCAGCCGCCCCCCTGCGCACCAGTCCATGGCGCGAAGGCAAGGGCCGCGGACGCGGCCCGCCCGCCGTTTGAGGGCGCAAAAAACTAATGACTCAGGATATCCGGATCCTCGTACCCCAGCAGGTCCAGCTTCCCGCGCGTCGGCAGGAAACGGAAGCAGGCCTCGGCCAGGTCCAGCCGCCCTTCCCGCTTCAGCAGCCCCTCCAGCTTCGCCCACAGGGCATGCAGATGCAGCACGTCCGACGCTGCATAGGCAAGCTGTTCGGGCGTGAGGTCCGGCGCGCCCCAATCCGAGGTCTGCTGCTGCTTGGACAGGTCCACGCCCAGCAATTCCTTGCACAGATCCTTCAGCCCGTGCCGGTCGGTGAAGGTGCGGACCAGCTTGGCCGCCACCTTGGTGCAGACCACCGGCGCCGTGGTCACGCCCAGGCAATGGAACAGCACCGCCACGTCGAAGCGCGCGAAGTGGAACAGCTTGGTCACCGCCGGGTCGGCCAGCAGTTTCTTGAGGTTCGGCGCCGCGAAGCCCTGCCCGCCCAGGCTCTCGGGCACCAGCTGCACCAGGTGGGCGCTGCCGTCGCCCGACGACAGCTGCACCAGGCACAGACGGTCGCGGTGCGGGTTCAGGCCCATCGTCTCGGTGTCGATCGCGACCATGCGGCCGAAATCGATGCCGTCGGGCAGGTCGTTGCGGTGCAGGCGGATGGTCACGCCGGCATGGGTGAACAGGGTGGTGCCCAAGGGATCTGCCGAGCCTCGTCTGCGGGTTGCGTCCGGTCGCGGCAGCGCCGCGGCATCGTTGCGGGCGGCGCCGGGCGATGGCGGCGATACCCCGCGGCACCGCGCGACAGCGGCGAAACCCAGGGAATGCAAGGCGGTCTTACGGCGCGGGCGGGGCCGAGGCAAGCGCGCGGCACGCCATGTCGGCCGCGTCGTCGCGGACGGGGTGTGACATGCATGGCTTGCCCATCGTTTCGTGCCCGACGCATGGTGGCCGGGCGCCGCGCGCGGCGCCAACCGGGAAAGGCTGGACATGACTGAATCGAACATGCGTCGCCGTGCCGTGATCGCGGCCGGCGCCGCGGCGGTGCCGCTGTTGGCGGCGGGCGGCGTGGCGCTGGCCCAGGCACCGGCCGGGCCCGCCACGCCCACCGAGCTCGTGCGGCAGTTCCAGGCCGCCATGACCGCGCGCGACATCGAAGGCGTCGCCCGCCTTTACGCCGAACAGGGCGTGATGCTGACGCCGCAGGGCGGTGCCATTGCCGGACGCGACCGGATCAGGGCCACGCTGGCGCGCAACCTGGCCGCAGGCCAGCCGGCGCTGCGGCTGCTGCGCGCACGGTTCGACGGCGGCACCGACGCCGGCGTCGTCATCTGGGAGTGGGAGGTGGAGGGCGCCGACCCGGCTCCGCCAGCGCGCCGCCAGCGCGTCCGGTCGATGGTTTATGTGAAGAGCTCGCCTGGCGGCTGGCAGATCGTGGCCGACATGTTCCAGGTATTCGCGGCGCCGCCCGGGTGATGGCGCCGCGCGTGGGATCGCCGCGGCCGCGTCGGCTGGGCGCCTCGCGCCGGTCGCCATGGTGCCCAGGAAAGGACTCGAACCTTCACGACCTTGCGGTCACTGGCACCTGAAGCCAGCGCGTCTACCAATTCCGCCACCTGGGCAGGTGGGCCGGCGCCTTGCGGCGAGGGCCGGGCAATTACGACCAGCCGGGCGCGCCGTCAAGCCGTGCCGTGCCTTGGCGTGCCCGGACCATCCCCATATGGTCCGGCACGCAGCGCAACGGGGGTAGGGCATGGCTTCGCGACGGGTGGCGACGGTCTTCGGCGGCGCCGGGTTCATCGGCCGGCATGTGGTGCAGCGCCTGGCCAAGGCCGGATTCATCGTGCGCGTCGCCGGGCGGGACACCGAGAAGGCCGGCAAGCTGCGGACGCTGGGCGGCGTGGGCCAGGTGGTGCCGGTCGCGGCGACCATCACGGATGATGCCTCGGTGGCGCGCGCGGTGGCGGGCGCCGAGGTGGTGGTGAACCTGGTCGGCATCCTGTTCGAGAAGACGCCCGGCGACTTCCAGCGCATCCAGGCCGAGGGCGCGGGGCGCGTCGCGCGGCTGGCTGCCGAGGCCGGCGCGCGGCGGCTGGTGCATCTGTCCGCCATCGGCGCCGATGGCGGCAGCGAGAGCCTCTATGCCCGCAGCAAGGCCGAAGGCGAGGAGGCCGTGCGGACCGCCTTCTACGGCGCCACCATCCTGCGCCCGTCGGTGGTGTTCGGGCCGGAGGACCAGTTCTTCAACCGCTTCGCCGGGCTCGCGGCCGTGCTGCCCTTCATGCCCGTGGTGGCCGGGGAGACGAGGTTCCAGCCCGTCTATGTCGGCGACGTGGCGGATGCCGTGATGGCGGCGATCGAGCGGGACGACGCGGCCGGGCGCACCTACGAACTTGGCGGCCCGCGGGCGATGTCGATGCGCGAGGTGCTGGAGTTCGTGCTGGAGCACACGCATCGGCGCCGCCGGCTGGTGGCGCTGCCGGACAAGCTGGTCGCGTTCCAGGCACGCCTTGGCGAGATGTTGCCCACGCCGCCGCTGACGCGCGACCAGCTGCTGCTGCTGGGGCAGGACAACCTGGTGACGGAGGGCGCGCTGACCCTGGCCGACCTTGGCATCGCGCCCAAGGCGGCGGAGGCGATCGCGCCGGCCTACCTGGCGCGCTACCGCGCGGGCGGGTCGCGCCGGACAGTGTCCGCAGCGTGATATACCCGAATCGGACCTAATTTAGGATGTGAAGATGAAGATTCGCGAATGGCCCCGCGAAGCCTTCGCAAATTAGGACACGAAATCTGCCCTATCGGCGCAAAAAGGACTCGCGCGGGGCATTTGCATGCCGTATGTGACCCGTCGCCAGGGGTCCGATGCCGGATCATGCGCGGCCATGCCGCCGCCCCGGCTAGGATTGTCGCCGCGGGGGTTCCTATGGCCGAGAAGATGCTCCAGTTCGTCCGCCTGCAGCAGCGCCAGCCGGACAAGCGCGAGCCAAGCACGCGCCGTGCCGATTGGGGCGAGGTTTACCAGGCCTTCGCGCAGGAAGCCGCGGGCGCGCAGGCCTCGCGCTGCTCGCAATGCGGCGTGCCGTTCTGCCAGGTGCATTGCCCGCTCAACAACAACATCCCGGATTGGCTGAAGCTGACCGCCGAGGGGCGGATCGAGGAAGCCTACGAGGTCGCCGCCGCCACCAACACCTTCCCCGAGATCTGCGGCCGCGTCTGCCCGCAGGACCGGCTGTGCGAAGGCAATTGCGTCATCGAGAAGGGCTTCGAATCCGTCACCATCGGCGCGGTCGAGAAATACATCACCGACACCGCCTGGGAGAAAGGCTGGGTCAAGCCGCCGACGCCGGTGCGCGAGCGCCCGCAATCCGTCGGCATCGTCGGCGCCGGCCCCGCCGGCATGGCGGCGGCCGAACGGCTGCGCGTGATGGGCTACCAGGTCACGCTGTATGACCGGCACGATCGCGCCGGCGGGCTGATGATCTACGGCATCCCCAACTTCAAGCTGGAGAAGGAAGTCGTGGTCCGTCGCTGGCAGCAATACGTGATGGGCGGCATCCAGTTCCGCCTGAACGTGGCGGTTGGCCGCGACATCTCGCTGGAGGAGCTGCGCGGCAAGCACGACGCCCTGCTGATCGCGACCGGCGTCTACAAGGCGCGCGACATCGCCTGCCCGGGCGCGGGCCTCGATGGCGTGGTGCCGGCGCTCGACTACCTGATCGCGTCCAACCGCAAGGGCCTGGGCGATGATGTCCCGGCCTTCGAATCCGGCGCGCTCAATGCCGAGGGCAAGCACGTCGTGGTCGTCGGCGGCGGCGACACCGCGATGGATTGCGTGCGCACCGCGGTGCGCCAGGGCGCGGCCTCCGTCACCTGCCTGTATCGCCGCGACAAGGCGAACATGCCGGGGTCGATGCGCGAGGTGAAGAATGCCGAGGAAGAGGGCGTGCGCTTCGAATGGCTCGCCGCGCCGGAAGCCTTCACCGGCGAGGGCCGCGTGCAGGGCGTGCGCGCGCAGCGCATGCATCTCGGCCTGCCCGACGCCACTGGCCGCCAGCAGGTGGAACCCATCGCCAATGCCGGCTTCACGCTGCAGGCGGACCTGGTCATCAAGGCGCTGGGCTTTGACCCCGAGGACCTGCCCGCCGCCTTCAACGAGCCCGCCTTGCCGGTCAGCCGCTGGGGCACGCTCAGGATCGACCATCGCACCATGATGACGGCGCTGCCCGGCGTATTCGCCGCCGGTGACATCGTGCGCGGCGCGTCCCTGGTGGTCTGGGGCATCCGCGACGGGCGCGACGCGGCCGAGCAGATCCATGGCTTCATCCAGGCCCGGGCCGCGGCCCCGGCCATCGCGGCGGAGTGAACGACATGACGCAGCATGAATCCGGCGCCGCCTTCGCCGAAGCCTTCGCCCGCGGCCGCGCCGCGCTGGAGAACGACGCCCACCTGGACCTGACCGAGCACGATGCCTGCGGCGTCGGCCTGGTCGCCGCGCTGGATGGCAAGCCGAGCCGCGCGGTGGTGCAGGCCGGCATCGATGCGCTGAAGGCGGTGTGGCACCGCGGTGCCGTCGATGCCGATGGCAAGACCGGCGACGGCGCCGGCATCCATGTCGAAGTGCCGCAGGATTTCTTCGCCGAAGTGGTGGAGCGCGGCGGCGACCGGCTGCGCCCCGGGCGCATCGCGGTGGGCATGGTGTTCCTGCCCAAGACCGACCTCGGCGCGCAGGAGCGCTGCCGGCAGATCATCGAGACCGAGATCCTCAACGCCGGCTACAGCATCTATGGCTGGCGCCAGGTGCCGATCAACGTCGCCTGCATCGGCGAAAAGGCCAACGCGACGCGCCCCGAGATCGAGCAGATCCTGATCTGGGACCCCGAGCAACGCGACGTCGAGACGGTCGAGCGCGACATGTTCGTCATCCGCCGCCGCATCGAGAAGCAGGCGATCGCGGCGCAGATTCCCGAGCTGTATTTGTGCTCGCTGTCCGCGCGCTCGCTCATCTACAAGGGCATGTTCCTGGCCGAGAGCCTGACGGAATTCTACCCTGACCTGGTGGATGCGCGCTTCGTCTCGCGCTTCGCGATCTACCACCAGCGGTATTCGACCAACACCTTCCCGACCTGGCGCCTGGCGCAGCCCTTCCGCATGCTCGCGCATAACGGCGAGATCAACACGCTGCACGGCAACGCCAACTGGATGAAGTCGCACGAGACGCGCCTGTCGCACGCGCTGCTCGACCCGTATATCGAGGACATCAAGCCGATCGTGCAGGCGGGCGGCTCCGACACCGCGACGCTCGACAACGTGTTCGAACTGCTGGTGCGCGGCGGGCGCGACGCGCCGATGGCCAAGGCCATGCTGATCCCGGAGAGCACCGGCAACAACGCCACCATGCCGGAGAACCACCGCGAGCTGTTCATGTACTGCAACGCGGTGATGGAACCCTGGGACGGCCCAGCCGCCATCGCCGCGACGGACGGGCGCTGGGTTGTCGCGGGCCTCGACCGCAACGGGTTGCGCCCGATGCGCTACACGGTCACCGCCGATGGCCTGCTGATCGTGGGCAGCGAGACCGGCATGGTGAAGGTGGCCGAGGACCGCATCGTCCAGAAGGGCCGCCTCGGGCCGGGACAATGCATCGGCGTGGATCTCGAGGAAGCGCGCTTCTACGAGGACGCGCCGCTGAAGGACCTGCTCTCGGCCCGCAAGCCCTTCGGCAAGTGGACCGCGCGCACCACCCGCATCGACGAGATCGTCAAGGCCGAGGGCGACGAGCGCGCCAACTTCGCCGCCGAGGAACTGCGCCGCCGCCAGCTCGCCATGGGCTACACGCTGGAGGAGCTGGAAAGCATCCTGCACCCCATGGTGGAGGACGCCAACGAGGCGGTCGGCTCCATGGGCGACGACACGCCCATCGCCGTGCTGTCCGAACAGTATCGCGGGCTGCATCACTACTTCCGCCAGACCTTCGCGCAGGTGACCAACCCACCGATCGACAGCCTGCGCGAATCCCGCGTGATGACGCTGCGCACGCGCCTGGGGAACCTCGGCAACATCCTCGACGAGGACCCCACGCAGTGCGACATGCTGATGCTGGAGAGCCCCGTTCTCTCCAACGCGCAGTTCGACGCGATGCGGTCCTACATGGGCAGCACGGTCTGCACGGTGGATTGCACCTGGGACGTCGCGGATGGCGAGGGCGGGCTGCGCCGCGCGCTGGAACGCATCCGGCGCGAAGCCGAGGAAGGCGTGCGCTCCGGCCATGCCCACGTCATCCTGACCGATGAGGCGCAATGCGCCGAGCGCGCCGCCATCCCGATGATCCTGGCGGTCGGCGCGGTTCAGACGCACCTGGTCAAGCACGGGCTTCGCACCTTCACCTCGCTGAACGTGCGCGCCGCGGAATGCATGGATGTGCACTACTTCGCCGTGCTGATCGGCGCGGGTGCGACGACGGTGAACGCCTATCTCGCGCAGGAGAGCATCGCCGACCGGCATCGCCGCGGGTTGTTCGGCAATGTCGGCCTGGGCGATGCCGTGGCGAAGTACAAGAAGGCGGTGGACAAGGGCCTGCTGAAGGTCATGTCCAAGCTCGGCATCGGCGTGCTGTCGTCCTATCGCGGCGGCATGAATTTCGAGGCCATCGGCCTGTCGCGCGCGCTGGTGGCGGAGTTCTTCCCCGGCACGCCCTCCCGCATCTCGGGCATCGGCTTGTCGGGCATCGCGCGCCGCCTGCTGGCGCTGCACGACAAGGCCTGGGCCGAGGGCGCGGTCGCGCTGCCGGTCGGCGGGCTCTATAAGCTGCGCCGGCGCGGCGAGGTGCATGCCTTCGACGGCAGCCTGATCCATACGCTGCAGAAGGCCGTCGAGACCGACAGCTACCAGACCTACAAGCGGTATTCCGATGCGGTGCGCCGCCTGCCGCCGGTCGCCCTGCGCGACCTGCTGGATTTCCGCATGGAAGGCCGCGCGCCGGTGACGCTCGAGGAAGTCGAGAGCATCACCGAGATCCGCAAGCGCCTGGTGGCACCCGGCATCTCACTCGGCGCCCTCAGCCCCGAGGCGCATGAGACGCTCTCCATCGCCATGAACCGCATCGGCGCGCGTTCGGACTCCGGCGAGGGCGGCGAGGACCCCTCCCGCGCCAAGCCGCGCGCGAATGGCGACAACGCGAACAGCGCCATCAAGCAGATCGCCTCGGGCCGCTTCGGCGTCACCGCCGAGTACCTGAACAATTGCCGCGAGATCGAGATCAAGGTCGCCCAGGGTGCCAAGCCCGGCGAGGGCGGGCAGCTGCCCGGCTTCAAGGTGACCGGGCTGATCGCGAAGCTGCGGCATTCGACGCCGGGGGTGATGCTCATCTCCCCGCCGCCGCACCACGACATCTACAGCATCGAGGACCTGGCGCAGCTCATCTACGACCTCAAGCAGATCAACCCGGATGCGACGGTCTGCGTGAAGCTGGTGGCGCGCTCGGGCATCGGCACTATCGCGGCCGGCGTGGCGAAGGCGAAGGCCGACGCCATCCTGGTGTCGGGTCATTCGGGCGGTACCGGCGCCTCGCCGGTCTCGTCCATCAAGTATGTCGGCCTGCCCTGGGAACTCGGCCTGTCCGAGACGCACCAGGTGCTACAGCTCAACCGCCTGCGCCACCGCGTGAAGCTGCGCACCGATGGCGGCATCAAGACCGGCCGCGACGTGGTCATCGCCGCGATGCTGGGTGCGGAGGAGTTCGGCATCGGCACCGCATCGCTGGTGGCGATGGGCTGCATCATGGTGCGCCAGTGCCATTCCAATACCTGCCCCGTCGGCGTCTGCGTGCAGGATGAAGCCCTGCGCCAGAAGTTCACCGGCACGCCGGAGAAGGTCATCAACCTGTTCTCCTTCGTGGCGGAGGAAGTGCGCGAGATCATCGCTGCCCTCGGCTTCCGCAAGCTGACCGACGTGATCGGCCGCACCGACCTGCTCCAGCAGGTCAGCCGCGGGTCGGAGGATCTCGACGACCTCGACCTCAACCCGCTGCTGGTGCAGGCCGATGCCGGCCCGCATGCTGCCTACTGCACGCTGGAAGGCCGCAACGAGGTGCCGGAGACGCTGGACGCGGAGATGATCCGCGACGCCGACGCGCTGTTCCGCCACGGCGAGAAGATGCAGCTGCAGTACAACATCCGGAACACGCATCGCGCCATCGGCACCAAGGTGTCGTCGCGCATCACGCGGCAGTTCGGGATGTCCGGGTTGCAGCCGGGGCACCTGAACGTGCGGCTGCGCGGCAGCGCGGGCCAGTCGCTCGGCGCCTTCGGTGTGAAGGGGCTGAAGCTGGAGGTGTTCGGCGACGCCAACGACTATGTCGGCAAGGGGCTGTCGGGTGCCACCATCGTGGTGCGGCCGGCGCCATCGTCGCCGCTGGTGTGGAACGACAACACCATCATCGGCAATACCTGCCTCTATGGTGCCACCGCCGGCGAATTGTTCGCCGCCGGCCAGGCCGGCGAGCGCTTCGCCGTCCGCAATTCCGGCGCCACCGCGGTGGTGGAAGGCTGCGGTGCCAATGGCTGCGAATACATGACCGGCGGCGTGGTCGCGATCCTGGGCGCGGTGGGCGACAATTTCGGCGCCGGCTTCACCGGCGGCCAGGCCTTCATCTACGACGCCGACGACACCTTCGGCGTGCGCGTGAACCCCGAGACGCTGCTGTGGGGCCGCCTGGCGCATCCGCATTGGGAAGGCGTGCTGTGCGACCTGATCGCCCGGCATGTCGCGGAAACCGGCAGCCGCTTCGCCGCCCGCCTGCTGAACGAATGGGCGACGGAACGGCACCGCTTCTGGCACGTCGTGCCGAAGGAATACGCGAAGTACCTGCCGGTCCCGATGACCGACGCCGCCGCCGTCGCGGCGGAATGACACACCGGCGGCGGGCGCGGCGAAATGCTTCACCGCGCCCGCCGCCGGCATCTTCCGTTCGCGTGACAGCGCGTTAATGTTGCTCCTGCGCGAAGCAGGAGGAATTTCGCCATGCGTCACATCATCCTGGCCCTGGCGGCCGTCATTGCGATCGCGCAGCCGGCCCAGGCGCAGCAGGTCCGCACCCTGGTCGAGACGAATGGCTGGCGCGCCTATGTCGCACAGGGCGATGGCGGGCAGCTGTGCGGCATGGGCACCAATGCCAACCGGCTCGGCCGCTTCTTCTGGATCAAGGTGGAACGCCTGCGCGGCGACCTGCACGGCTTCGTGCAGATCGGCGACCGCAGCTGGAACGTGCGGCGCGAGGCCACGGGGCGCATCGTCATCGCCATCGATGGCCGCCGTGCCGAGCTCAACTACACCGGCACCAGCCGCCCCGACATGATCGAGGCCTCCTACCAGCGCGCCTTCAACAACTTCATCAATTTCGTCGAGGCCTTCGCCGCCGGGCTGCGGATGCAGGTGACCTTCCCCGGCGAGACCGTCGCACCCTGGTCGGCCGACCTGCGCGGCACGCGCGCGGTCACCGAGGCCTTCCTGGCCTGCGCCCGCCGGATCTGACGCTCAGCCATCCGCCGCATCCACTTCCGCGAGAACGCCAGGCAGGTCGGCCTGCCACGGACCGCCCACCAGGTCCGGGCGTTCCAGCCACAGCACATGGCGGTGCCCCACCAGCCGCGACAGCCTGGCGAAGCAGGTCCGCAGCGACAGCGCGCCGCGCGTGGCGGGCACCAGCTCGATCACCCGCGTGCCCGGGCGCCCCGCCATCAGCAGCGCCAGCCCCGCACCATGGGGTGCGACCACGCAGGGCGCGCGCCGCAGCCGCGCGATGTTGTGGCCGACCGAGGCCTGGCTGAACAGCGCCGGCTCGAAGCCCCGCTGCGCCAGCGCGTGTTCCAGCGCCGCCTCGTTCGCCATCGGGCGCTTCGTCGTGTCGCGGCGCGAGACATACAGTGGCCCGCTACCCATCTCCGGCCCGGCCATCGCGTCGGCGCGCGCGGCGATGCGCTCCAGCAGCCCGCCATAGGCCGCACGATGCGTCATGAAGGCCATGTCGCGCGTGCCGATGTAAAGGCGGTTGACGAAGATCGCGTCGCCCACCGCGATCCGCGGCACCGCGCCCGCATCCGCGAGGTCCAGGCTCTCCGCCACGAAGGCGGGCGCGCGGTCGGACAGCAGGATGGGCAGCGTGCCGGCGGCGTCGTTCAGCCGCCAGGCCAGGCTCGGCAGCCATTCGGCGAACCAGTGGTATAGGTTGCCGTGCTGCTCGACCCCCAGCACGGCGGCGCGCACGGACGGCGCCGTGGCCATGGCGGCCAGCCCGGCGGCGGGGACCGGCTGGTGGTAGGTCATCACCGGCCGGCCGTGCCGGTCCCAGACCAGGCCCCGGCGATCCACGAAGACATTGCGGAGCAGCTGGACCGATGGCGGTTCGATGCGCGACGTGGCGGCCGCGAATCCGGTCATCACGCTTTGCGCCTCCGCCGCA
Organism: Roseomonas sp.; assembly: GCA_051860065.1. Taxonomy (GTDB): domain Bacteria; phylum Pseudomonadota; class Alphaproteobacteria; order Acetobacterales; family Acetobacteraceae; genus Neoroseomonas. The sequence goes on along the minus strand of JBHYEQ010000011.1, from coordinate 17,565 downwards.
ACGGATTCGGGCAGGCCGCGTCCCGCGCGGATCGTCGTGGGCGGACCGGGCAGCGCGATGCGCGGGCCCTCCGGGCCGAAGGGGATGCCGGCGGGCTCCGGCTTGCGGTCGGCGGCGCCCAGCATGCGCCGCGCCAGCGCCGCCATCGCGGCGCGCAGCATCGGCGGCACCTCGCCGGCCTGGGCGGCGCGCTGGAGCAGCCGCAGCACCACAGGCCGTAGCGAAGTGCCCTCGTCGTCGTCGTCGTCGTCGCCCAGGCTGGCGCCGTCGGCCAGCAGCACCGCCAGCCCCTCGATCACATGGCCCGAGCCGACCAGCTGCGACGCGATGCTGATCCGCAGCCGCGGCCGCAACGGGGACGCGATGGCGATGCTGGCGGCGCGGGCGATGTCGTCGGCAGTGCCTTCCAGCAGGGCCGCATTCGTCACCGCGACAACCACGCCCGGGCCGGTCCTTGCAGGGTCGAGCTCACGGGCCAGCCGCAGCGTCAGGGCGCTGTCGCCGCGCGCGGCGGCCGCGCGCACCGCCTCAAGCCGCGCCGCCTGCTCCGCCGCTGCGTCCCGCGCCGCCGCCACGCCGGCGGGCGGGGCCGTCTGGTTGTCCATGGTCGCGGCGGGTCTCCCTGGCGTGTCGCGCAGCGGCCGCGACGCGCCATGCTATCGGGCCGGGTGCACGGGGCAAGGCCGCCTTGTGACACGCCAGGGCCCTGCGCTACAGCACCGGGCATCACGCGGGCGGCACGCGCTCCGCCCCGCCGGATGGAGACGCGACGCATGGCGGAGACGACCGGTCAGGATGCTGCGACGCCGGTCGAGCCACCGCTCGGCAAGATGCTCGTCGGCACCTTCCACAAGACCGGCACCATGCTGATGTTCAAGATCATCACGCAGATCTCGGTGCGTCGCGGGTATCGTCTCTCCTCGCCGCGCCGACGCCCGCCGATCGACGAATGGGACATCTTCATCGACGCGCATTCGCGCTTCGAGACCGGCCCGCTGCCGCCCGACGCGCGCGGCTTCGTGGTGGTGCGCGACCCGCGCGACGTCGTCATCAGCGGCGCCCACTACCATGCGCGCCTGACGCCCGGTCCGCCGGAGGCCTGGGCGCATGTGCCGCGTCCCAACCTGGATGGCATGACCTACACCCAGAAGATCGCCTCGCTGCCCGACGACGAGGCGCGCATGGCCTTCGAGATGGACCACATGGCCGCCGGCACGCTGCGGCGCATGGCGGATTTCGTCACGCCGCCACCGGGCTTCATCACCATCCGCTTCGAGGACCTGGTGACCGACCGCACGCTGGCGGCCTATCGGCGGGCCTTCGAATGGCTTGGCCTGCGCGCACGGGACATGGATGCGGCGCTGCGCATCGCGCGCGCCAACAGCCTGTTCTCCGGCGGGCCGACATCCCGCCATGTCCGCAGCGGCCGCCCGGAACAGTGGCGCGAGCAGTTCACCCCCGCGTTGCACGCGAAGTTCCGGGCAAAATTCGGCGACCTGGCCGAACGGCTCGGCTACCCGGCGGCCTGACCGCGCCGGCCCGTCGTTACGCCGGCCCGGCCGCCGCGTCGGCGCGCCGCGCCCCGCTGCGCATCAGGCGCGCGATACGCGCCAGCGCCGGCCGGGCCGCCGGATCATCGGCCAGCGCGGTGCGCGCCGCGGCCCCGGCCTGCGCCATCGCCGCGGCGTTGCCCTGGTCGTGCAGCGCCTCCAGCAGTCCGAGCCTGGCGCGTGCATCCTGCGGCGTGGCCGCGACCAGCCGCGCGAAGGCGCGCTGCGCCAGCGCCGGCTCGCCGCACCGCAGCAGCCGCTGGCCGATCCATCGCAGCACGCCGCCCTGGGCCGGCTGCAGGTCGATGGTCTCGGCGGCGATCGCGCGGATCTCCTCGGTCCGGTCGGCATTCAGCAGCACCGCGAGCCGTTCGCGCAGCGCGGCCGCCTGCACCGCCCGCAGCGCGGCCGGGGCGATGCCGAGCGAGAGCGCCCGCTGCCACAGGGCGCGCGCCATGGCGTGGTGCCCGCGCGCCGCCGCTTCGCGGCCGAGCCACACATGCGCCTCCGGCGTCGCGCCACGGCCCTGCCGCAGCGCCTGGCGGATCGCCGCGCCGTCGCCCTCCAGCACCAGGGCGCAGAGCCGCTCCAGCATCGCGGTGGAGGTGAAGCGCGAGATCACCGCATGCCGCAGGAAGGGCATCGGCACCGCCACCGCGGCGTTGATGCGCACCGCCCAGTCCAGGTGGAACGCGTCGGGCTGCCAGTACGGATCGGCGGCGACGAAGCAGACCGGCGGCGCATCGCCCGGCGCCGTGGCCATGCCGGCATGCAGCGCGGGGTCGTGCCGGCGATGGAAGCGCCGGTCCTGCGGCACGTCCGCCGGGTCGATCGACACCTGCGGCGCGACCGCGAGCCCATGGCTGAGCCCCAGGGTCGCGCCATGCTTCAGCACCGCATAGCCGCCCATCGAATAGCCGTAGCCGATCGCCCGCGGGCGCATCAGCGGGCGCAGCACCGCCGCCGCGGCGCGCATGCTGGCGGCGGGGTACCAGGTGCTGCGCCGGCCGATGATGCCGATCGATTCGAGATCGAGCTTCCCGGCCGCCTCATGCGCCCAGAACCAGGTGCCGTCGGGCCTGTGGCCGATGGCGGCGAAGGTCACGAGCGTGAAGTCGGACCGCCCGGACCGGTAAACCGCGACGACCTCGTCATCCTCGAACACGATCCTGGCGGTCATGCGCGCAGTATCGTGTGCGCCGGATCAATGCACCAGCGCGGCGCCCATCCCGTGCTGCTGGATCGCCGCGGTGGCAAGGTCGAGGCTCGGCGCCGCGCCGATCGGCGTGCCGTCGGCGGCATGGATGGACACGCCGGCCTGCCCGTTCACCACCACCGGGCGGACATAGGCGATGTGCTGCGTGCCATAACGTGCCCAGTCGAGCGGCGAGAGGCGCTTGAGGTCCGCCGCGGTCAAAGCCTGGTCCTGCGGCAGGTCGGTGTCGTCGGTATGGTCGGTCATCTTGCGGTCTCCTGCCGCGCCGTCCCGAAGGGGCCCGTGCGGCGTTGTCCGGCCCGGATGGGCCCGGAGGGGGAGGGCGGCGTTCAGCCCCGGTCGGGGCGGCCGTCCATGATGGTCGTCGGGCCGTTCGTGCGGGCGCCGATGCGGATGGTCTTCACCCGCGTTTCTGGCTGCGGGCGCTTCAGTTCCAGGTGCAGCAGCCCGTTGTCGAGCCACGCCCCTTCCACCTCCATGCCTTCCGCCAGCACGAAGGCGCGCTGGAACTGCCGGGCGGCAATGCCGCGATGCAGGAAGATGCGGCCTTCGCTGTCATCCTTCTGCCGGCCGCGGATCACCAACTGGTTGTCCTCCTGCGTGATCTGGAGGTCCTCCATGGCGAAGCCGGCGACGGCCAGCGTGATGCGCAGCCGGTTCTCGTCGGTCTGCTCGATATTGTAGGGCGGGTAGCCGTCGGCGTTCTTGCCCACGCGGTCGAGCATCTGCTCGAGGTGGTCGAAGCCGAGGAACAGGGGCGAACCGAAAAGCGACTGGCGCGACACCGAAGCGGGCCTCCTCAATCGAGAGCGAAGCGGAGGCGGGACCCGAAGCACCCCGCCACGCCAGGATTTTGGCTGGCGGGGCCGTGGTTGCAAGGGGGGGCGGCGGGGTCTACATCGCCCCGCCCGCCATGACCGACGCCCCCACCCTGCCGATCCTGTTCGTGCCCGATGCGCGGCTGCGCGCCAAGGCGAAGCCCGTCGGCCCCGCCGATGCCGACCGCGTGCGCGCCCTGGCGCCGCAGATGCTGGCCGCGATGTATGCCGCGCCGGGCATCGGCCTGGCCGCGCCGCAGGTCGGCGAATTGCTGCGCCTGGTGGTGATCGACCTGCAGAAGGACGAGAAGCCCGACCCGGTGGTGCTGGTGAACCCCGAGATCATCGGCGCCACCAAGGAGGTCGCGACGCGCGAGGAAGGTTGCCTGTCGCTGCCCGGCCAATACGCCGACGTCACGCGCCCGGCCCAGGTGCGCGTGCGCTACCACGACCTGTCCGGCGCGAAGCGCGAGATCGAGGGCGAGGGCCTGCTCTCCGCCTGCCTGCAGCACGAGATCGACCACCTGGATGGCGTGCTGTTCGTGGATTACCTGAGCGCGCTGAAGCGCAACATGCTGCTGCGCCGGCTTGCGAAGGACCTCAAGTCCAAGCAGCGGGACTGAACCGATGCGCCTGGCCTTCATGGGCAGCCCCGACTTCGCCGTGCCGGCGCTGCGTGCGCTGCATGCGGCGGGACACGACATCGCGGCGGTGTATTGCCAGCCGCCCCGCCCGGCGGGGCGCGGGCAGAAGGAAACACGCTGCCCGGTGCATCGCGCGGCGCTGGAACTGGGCATCGAGGTCCGCACGCCGGCACGGCTGAAGCGCGACGTGGCGGAACACGAAGCCTTCGCGGCGCTGGACCTGGATGCCGCGGTGGTCGCGGCCTACGGCCTGATCCTGCCGCGCGCGATGCTGGATGCGCCGCGGCGCGGGTGCATCAACATCCATGCCTCGCTGCTGCCGCGCTGGCGCGGAGCCGCGCCGATCCACGCCGCGCTGATGGCCGGCGACAGTGAGACCGGCATCACCATCATGCGGATGGAGGAGGGCCTCGACACCGGCCCCATGCTGCTGGCGGAAGCCCTGCCCATCGCGCCCGACGCGACCGTCGGCGCGCTGCACGACGCCCTGGCCGCGATGGGCGCGCGCCTGGTGTTGCGCGCCCTGGCCGAGGACCCGGCCGCTGTGCCGCAGCCCGAGGAGGGCGCGACCTACGCGCCAAAGCTGACCAAGGCCGATGGCCGGCTGGACTGGACGACGGATGCCGCCGCGCTGGAACGCCGCGTGCGCGCGCTGAACCCCTGGCCCGGCACCTTCTTCGACCATGCCGGCGAACAGGTGCGCGTGCTGGCCGCGCGCGTCGAACCTGGCGAAGGCACGCCCGGCACGCTGCTGGACGATGCCGCGCTGGTCGCCACCGGTACCGGCGCGCTGCGCCTGCTGCGCCTGCAACGCCCCGGCCGCGCCGCGATGGACGCCGCCGAATTCCTGCGCGGCTTCCCGCTGCCGCGCGGCACGGCGCTGGGCTGATGCCCGCCTTCGCGCTGCTGGTGGAATACGACGGCGCGCCCTTCATCGGCTGGCAGCGGCAGACGACCGGCCTGTCGATCCAGCAGGTGCTGGAGGACGCCGCCGCCCACCTGAACGCCGGCGAAGCACCTACCGCCACCGCCGCCGGCCGCACCGATGCCGGCGTGCATGCCGAGGCCCAGGTCGTGCTGATCGACATCGCCGCCGACCTGCCGCCCGACCGCGTGCGCGACGCGATCAACTTCCACACCCGCCCGCATCCGGTGACGGTGCTGTCCGCCGCCCCCGCCGCGCCAGGCTGGTCGCCGCGCTTCGATGCCATCGGCCGCGCCTATCGCTACCGCATCCTGAACCGGCGCTCGCGCCCCGCGCTCGACCTCGGCCGCGTGTGGCATGTGCAGCGGCGGCTCGATGCGGGGGCGATGCACGAGGCCGCGCAGGGGCTGCTGGGGCGGCATGATTTCTCCGCCTATCGCGCGGCCTCCTGCCAGGCGAAGTCGCCGCTGCGCACGCTCGACCGCCTGGACGTGGCGCGCCTCGCGGACGAGATCGTCATCATCGCCGAGGCGCGGTCCTTCCTGCACCACCAGGTCCGCAACCTGGTCGGCACCCTGGCCGAAGTCGGCATGGGCCGCCGTCCCGCCTCGTGGCCGCGCGCCGTGCTCGACGGCCGCGACCGCAGCCGCGCCGGCCAGACCGCACCACCGGAAGGGCTGACGCTGACCGGGGTGCGGTACGAGCCGGCGATCGCCTGGGGGTGAGGGCGCGCCGGGGGGCCAGCCCCCCGGACCCCCCGCTGGGAGGCGACCGCCTCCCAGACCCGGGGTCAAAGGGTTGGTTGGGAGGAGGGGCGTGCGGTGCCCTTCGCGTCGGCACCGCCGGCGAGCCCCTCCTCCCAACCAACCCTTCAGTCAACGTGGGTCCGGGGGCACGTATGCTCCCGGCGGCGGGAGCCCGCGAGGGTCCGGGAGTGCAGAGCCCTCCCGGTGACACCCTCACCCCCCTGACAGCCGGATCACCAGGCCCGACAGGAACAGTGCCAGCCCCAGGTCGAGCAGCACGAAGCCCGAGGCGCGCAGCCCGGTCACGCCGAGTGCCGCGCGCGCGGTGAACCATTGCAGCCACAGCGCATAGCCCACCGCCGCCAGCCCCAGAGCATCCGCCAGGATGCCCGACAGCCCCATCAGCACCGGCAGCGTGAACCCGGCCAGCACGACGTACTGCACGACATTCACCCAGTTCCACGCCGCGACCAGGCGCGGCCACAGCGCGCGCCGGCCCATCGCCTCGCATAGCGGCAGCGACGCCAGCGCGAAGCCCGCCCAGGAACAGACATAGGCGATCAGGTCCGCTGCGAGCGCGCGCGCCGGGTCGATGCCTGCCGTCACGCCGGGGCCGCTGAGCGCCCGCAGCACCAGGAAGATCGGCAGGCAGATCAGCGCTGCGACGAAGGAGGCTCGCGCCTCGGCCGGGGTCGGCGCGAAGGCCAGCACGCCGGCGGCCCGCCCGCGCGCCAGCAGCAGCGCGGCGGCAATGCCACGCACAACCGGGCCGGCCGGCGGGTTTGGGCCTGCGCTCAGCCCAGCACCTCGTGCAGGATGGCGCGGTAGGTCGCGGCCAGGGCGCGCAGTTCATCGACCGGCGCGTTCTCGTCCACCTGGTGCAGCGTGGCGCCGACCGCGCCGAATTCCGCCACCGGGCAATACCGCGCGATGAAGCGCGCATCGGAGGTGCCGCCGCCGGTATCCAGCGCAGGCGTGACGCCGGTGCTGGCCGCGATGGCGCGCGTGAGCGCATCGACGAAGGGGCCGGGGCGGGTGAGGAAACTCTCGCCCGAGCATTCCGCGTCGAGGTCGTAGCGGCAGCCGGCCGCCTGCAACGCCGCATGCAGGCGCTGCGTCAGCCCCGCGCTGTCGTGCAGGTCGTTGAAGCGGATGTTCAGCATGGCGCGCGCGCTGGCCGGGATGACATTCGACGCGGCATTGCCGACATCGAAGCCGGTGACCTGGAGCGTGGTCGGCGGGAAGAACTCGCTGCCATGGTCGAGCGGCGCCGCCAGCAGCGGCCCGAGTGCTGCGATCAGCCGATGGATCGGATTGTCGGCCAGCGACGGGTAGGCGCTATGCCCCTGCTTGCCCTGCACCGTGATGCGCGCCGTCAGGCTGCCGCGCCGGCCGATCTTGATGGTGTCGCCCAGCCGGGCCTTGCTGGTCGGCTCGCCGACCAGCGCCATGTCGGGGATGTGCCCCTCGGCCTGCATCCATTCCAGCACGCGCGCGGTGCCATCGACCGACCGCGCTTCTTCGTCCCCGGTGATGAGCAGGGAGATCGACCCGGGATGATCGGGCCGTGCGGCCAGGTAGTCCGCCAAGCCCGCGATGAAGGCCGCGATCCCGCCTTTCATGTCGCAGGCGCCGCGGCCGAACAGCACGCCGTCGCGCACCTCGCCGGCGAAGGGATCATCGGTCCAGGCCGCGACATCGCCCGGCGGCACCACGTCGGTGTGGCCGGCGTAGCAGATGTGCGGGCCGGCCGTGCCGCGCCGCGCGAACAGGTTGTCCACGCGGTAGTCGTCCGGCCCATAGACCAGCCGCGTGCAGGCGAAGCCGAGCGGTTCCAGCGCGCGCTGCACCACATCCAGCGCGCCGTCATCGGCCGGCGTGACCGACCGGCAGCGGATCAGCGCCTGCGCCAGCGGGATCGGGTCGGTCGCCACGCGCGCGGTCAGTCGCGCAGCAATTCGTTGATCGCGGTCTTGGCGCGCGTCTGCGCGTCCACGCGCTTGACGATCACCGCGCAATACAGCGACGGCCCCGGCGACCCATCCGGCAGCGGCTTGCCCGGCAGCGCGCCCGGCACCACCACGGCATAGGACGGCACGCGGCCGATGAAGATCTCGCCCGTCGCGCGGTCGATCACCTTGGTCGAGGCGCCGATGAACACGCCCATCGACAGCACGGCGCCCTTCTCGACGATCACGCCCTCGGCCACTTCGGACCGCGCGCCGATGAAGCAGTCATCCTCGATCACCACCGGATTGGCCTGCAGCGGCTCCAGCACGCCGCCGATGCCCACGCCGCCCGAGATGTGCACGTTCTTGCCGATCTGCGCGCAGGACCCGACGGTCGCCCAGGTGTCGATCATGGTGCCTTCATCGACGCGCGCACCGACATTCACGAAGGAGGGCATCAGCACGACATTGCGCGCGATGAACGCCGAACGCCGCACCACGGCGCCCGGCACGGCGCGGAAGCCGGCTTCCTTGAAGCGGTTCTCGCCCCAGCCCTCGAATTTCAGCGGCACCTTGTCGTAGGCGCCGGCCGCGGTGTCCATCGGTGCGGAATCGGTCAGGCGGAAGGACAGCAGCACGGCCTGCTTCAGCCACTGATTGACCTTCCAGCCGCCGGCGCCGTCGGGCTCGGCCACGCGCGTCTGGCCATTGTCCAGCGCATCCAGCGCCTGCTCCACCGCCGTGCGGTCGGCGCCGCCGGTGGCCGAGGAGACGCGGTCGCGCGTCTCCCAAAGGGCTTCGATACGGGCCTGAAGGGCGGTGGTGTCCATGGCGGGTCTCCGGCGGTACGGCGGGCGGGCCGCGTTCCTTGCGGCCCTGGCGCGGGGCTGTCAACGCGGGCGCTGGTGTCGTCGGTGGCGGGCCGCTTCCCCTCGACCCACTCGGCCGACCATCCACGCGCGTGGCATGCGCGCGGGCAGCGCGCTTCGGGCGTGACGGGCCGCCGGCCTGCGGGGGCCTTGCGCAGGCGCAGCGTCGCGCTCGCTAACCGGCCATTCACCCGTCCCGCGCTTCCATCGCCGCGATGAACACGGCGCTCCGCCCTGAGGACTGGTCGGTGACGGTCCCGCCTGCGGCCGCCGCCTCGGCGGCGCTGCATGGCGCGCTGCTGGAATCGCGCCAGCGCTGGCAGGATCTGGCCGGGCTCGGTGCCGACCTGGTGTTCGAGACCGACAATGCCGGCCGCTTCACCTTCCTCTGGCCGGATACGGTGCTGGGCCATCGCGCGTCCACCCTGCTCGGCCGGCGCGCCGACAGCCTGCTGCTCGGCGCCGGCCCGAACCTGTTCGCGCTGCGCCAGGCGGTGCGCGGCCATCGCGCCTGGATGGCGGATGCGGATGGCCAGCCGCGCTGCCTGGAAATCGCGCTGGCGCCGCTCAGCGATGAGCGCGGCGGCCATGCCGGGCTGCGCGGCGCCGCGCATGACGTGACCCAGCAGGAGGCGGCGGCGGCCAGCGCGGCGGCCGGTCTGCGCCGCGCCGCGCTGCTCGACTCCCTGGCCGAATGCGTGCGCCATGCCGGCACCGCGCGGGAGGCGCTGGATTTCGGCCTGGCCGGGCTGCGCGATGCGCTGGGCTGCGCCGGCACCGCGATGCTGGTGCCGGCCGAGACAACCGCCGAGATCGCCGCCGCCACCAGCAACCCGCCGCCGGCGCTGATCCCGAGCGCCGGGCCGGCGCTCGCCATCGGCCAGGACTGGCTCGGTGTGCTGGAAGGCGGCGAACCCGCCGCGGTGCTGCACCATCATGGCCGGCCACCCGCCGCCAGCGCCCTGGCCGCCTGGCGCGACCCCGGCGGCCGCCATTGGGACCCCGAGGACCTTGCCGTGCTGCGCTCCATGGCGGCGATGCTGGGCGCGGTGCTCGGCTTCGACCGGATGCAGCGCGAATTGGAACGCCAGGCCAGCACCGACCCCCTGACCGGGTTGGCGAACCGCCGCGCTTTCCTCGATGCGCTGGAGGCGCGGCTGCGGGAAGGGCTCGAGGCGCTGGTGAGGGCCGGGCCGGACGGGCGTGAGCGCGGTGTTGCGGGCGCACCGTCGCACGGCGATGCCGGCGCGCCTGCGCATGATGGTTCAGGCGCGCCATCGCGCGATGGTTTGTACGCGCCGTCGCACGATTGTCCGGACGCGCCGTCGCGCGATATCGCCAACCCGGCGCCGCGCGATGGTCCCAACCCGCCGTCGCGCGATGCCCGCGGCGCGCTGGTCTTCCTCGACCTCGACAACCTGAAGCCGCTCAACGACCGCCACGGGCACGAAGCCGGCGACGCCGCGCTGCGCGCCACCGCACGCCTGCTGCGGGCCACCGCCGCACCGGGCGACATCGCCGCGCGCTTCGGCGGCGACGAATTCATCCTGTGGATCAACGGTGCCGACGCCGCCACCGCCATCTCCCGCGCGCGCGCCCTGCTCGACGGCACCGCGCTGCACGACAACGACCGCGCGCCGCGCTTCAGCCTGGGCCTGGCCGCCTGGGACCCGGCGTCGGGGGAAGGCGTCGACAGGTTGCTCGCGCGCGCCGATGCCGCGCTGTACGAGGCCAAGCGCCATGGCCGCGGCGGTTGGCGGCTGGCGGGGGCAAAGCCATGATCGGCCTCGACGCCGCCGCGCGCATCCTGGACGAAGGCCGCACCCCGGCGCGCGCCGCCCTCGCCGCCGATCCGCAGGCGCCGCCTGAGGCGCTCTATTACCTGGCTGGCGACGGTGACGCGGCGGTGCGCCAGGCCGTCGCCGGCAACCCCGCCACGCCGCACCACAGCTTCGCCGTGCTGGCCGGCGACGCCGAGCATGATGTCCGCGCGGCGCTGGCGCAGCGGCTGGCGACCCTCGCGCCCGACCTCGCGCCGGCACAGCAGGACCGCCTGGCCCACATGGCCTGGACGGCACTCGCGCAACTGGCCGCCGACACCGCCGCCGAGATCCGCGCCACCATCGCCGAGGCGGTGCGCGACCTGCCCGCCGCGCCGCGCGAGATGGTGCTGGCGCTTGCCGCCGACCGCGACATCCGCGTGGCCGGACCCGTGCTGCGCCTGTCGCCGCTGCTGACCGAGGCCGACCTGCTGGCGCTGGTCGATGCCCCGCCGGTTCAGGAGACGCTGACCGCCATCGCCCGCCGCCCCGCGATCAGCGAGGCGGTGGCCGATGCGCTGGTGGCCACCGGCGACGCCCTGGCGATCGGCACGCTGTTGCGCAACCACACCGCCGCGATCCGCGAGAGCACGCTGGATGCGCTGGTGGTGCAGGCGGCCGAGCACACCGCCTGGCAGGAACCCCTGGTGCGCCGGCCCTGCTTGCCGCCGCGCGCGGCCGTGGCGCTCGCCGGCTTCATCGCCGATGACCTGCTGGCGCCGCTGGCCGAACGCGCCGACCTGCCCGCGGCGGTGGCCGCGCAGGTGCGCGCGGCGGTCGCGACGCGCCTCGCTGGTGCCCCGCGCACGGGCGAGACCGCGGAGGATGCCGCCAACCGAGCCGCCATCCTGGCCCGTGCCGGCGCGCTGAACGATGCGGTGCTGCTGCGCGCCGCCCATGGGGGGGAGGTGGCCTTCGTGGCCGCGGCGCTGGCGGCACTCAGCGGGATGCCGCGCAGCGCGGTGGACCACGCCGTTGCGACGCGCTGCGCCAAGTCGGTGGCGGGCATGTGCCGGCAGGCCGGCTTGGCGCCCGCGACGGCCGAGGCGGTGGCCGCGTTGCTGGCGCCTGGCATGCCCGGCACGACCAGCGTCGCGCCGTCGCTGGTCGGCGACGGCGAACTGCGCTGGCGCGTCGATGCGCTGGCGCGCGCCGCTGCGCGGCAGGGCTGAACCGGCTGCGACACAAGCCAGCCCTCCTTATCCTTCGGATCGTGCGACTGCACGATCCGGGAGCGCGAAGCGCGACCGCGCCCAGGGCATCAGCCGCGCCGGGCGGACCAGTGCATGGCGCGCAGGCAAGCCGGCCGGATGGCCGGCGTCCGCCGCCTGAGGGCTCAAAAAACCCTTGCCCGCGCCAAGGCGTCGCGCAGCGCCGCGTGCAGCGACGCCTTGTCCTCCGCCGCCAGGTCGCGGCCGATCTCGACGCTGCGGCCGCGGCTTTCCAGCACCAGGCTGCCGGCGTTGCCCGGGTCCTCGCGGTGCGTCAGCCGCGCCCAATAGGGATCGAGCACGATCTCCTCGCGCCGGCCACGCCCATCGGTGCGCGCCACGGTCAGCCGCCCGGGCACCAGCAGCAGCAGTTCCGACCGCCGCGCCGAGGCGCGCGCATGCAGCGCCACCAGGCCCAGCGCGAAGGCCACCTCCGCCCCCAGGAACGGCAGCACCAGCCAGGCGCCCATCGCCAGGAACAGCGTGCCCAACGCCAGCGCGAAGCCGCCCAGCAGCACCGCGAACACCCGGAACCCGCGCGGCGTGAGCGAACGCGGCGGCGTGCAGACGGCCTGGAACAGGATGGGGTCGGCAGGGGCTGTCATCGCGTCCAAGGATAGGCGAGGATCGCGCCGATACCAGCCATGCCCGCCCTCTCCACCAAACCCAGGCGACCCGACCACGGCAGCGCGACCGCGCCGCGCCGCGCGCGCATGATGCCGTCCGCGCAGGCCGAAGCCTTCATCCGCGCCCTGGCGGTGGCGAACCCGGCGCCCGAGACCGAACTCACCTACACCGACCCCTTCACGCTGCTGGTCGCGGTGGTGCTGTCGGCGCAGACCACCGATGCCGCGGTGAACCGCTGCACGCCGGCGCTTTTCGCCGCCGCGCCAACGCCGGCCGCCATGGCGGCGCTGGGCGCCGAGGGCATCGGCCCCTTCATCCGCACCATCGGCCTGTGGCAGGGGAAGGCGCGCAATGTCGCCGCCCTGGCGCGCGACCTGGTGGAGAAACATGGCGGCCAGGTGCCCGCCGACCGCGCGGCGCTGGAAGCCTTGCCCGGCGTTGGCCGCAAGACCGCCAACGTGGTGCTCAACGTGGTGTTCGGGCAGGAGACCATGGCGGTGGACACCCACATCTTCCGCCTGGGCAACCGCTGCGGCCTGGCGCCGGGCAAGACGGTGCGCGAGGTCGAGGACCGCCTGGTCAAGCGCTGCCCGCCGGCGCTGCTGCGCGACGCGCATCACTGGCTGATCCTGCACGGGCGCTATGTGTGCAAGGCGCGCGCGCCGGAATGCTGGCGCTGCGTCGCGCGCGCCTTCTGCAATTATCGCGACAAGGTGCTGGCGCCGCCGGCATGACGGGAGAGCAACCGATGAAGCGTCCCTGGATCATCGCGCCGATGCTGCTGCTGGCGCTGGGCACCGCCGGGTGCGGCGGCGGCGTCTGGGCCAATGTGCCGCAGGAGCCCGGGCCGGTCGCCGCGGGCTGCCGCAGCGAGATCGAACGCGACCCGCAGGTGCGTCGGCTGGGCGGGGAGGCCGGCGGCAATGCCTCCAATTCCGAGGCCATCCGCCAGCAGCTGCTGGTGCTGCTGCCGGCGCTGTATCACGACTGCATGATCCGCGCCGGCGCCATCCCGCCCGGCACGCCGGTGCCGCCGCCGCGCGTCACCTTCTGAGTTTCTTCGCGCCCTCAGACGGCGGGCGCCGGCATGCGCCGTCTTGCCTCCGCGCCGTGCACTGGCGCACCGGGGCGGCTGATGGCCTGGGCGCGGTCGCGCCGTGCGCTCCCGGATCGTGCATGCGCACGATCCGCGGTCCTTGTTCCGTCGACGGCCCTCAGGCCGGCACGCGCGCCGCGCCGGTGACGAAGCCCGGATAGCCCTGCGCGGCCACATCCGCGCAGATCGCCCGATACCGCGCCATGCCCCCGGCATAGGGCATGAAGACCCTCGGCTTGCCCGGCACATTCGCGCCCAGGTACCAGGAATGGCCGGCCTGGGGCATCAGCGTCGCGTTCGCCGCGTCGTTCACATGCGCGACCCAGGCCTCGGCGGCCTGTTCCGTCGCTTCGATGGTCGCCAGGCCCTTCGCGCGCAGATGTGCGATGCAGTCGGTGATCCATTCGACATGCTGTTCGATCGCCACCGGCATGTTGGTCAGCACCGAGGGGCTGCCCGGCCCGGTGATGGTGAACAGGTTCGGGAAGCCCGGCACCTGCAGGCCGAGCTGGGTGCGCGGCCCGGCTGCCCAGGCTTCCGCAAGCGGCAGCCCGTCACGCCCGGTGATGTCCATCCGCAGCAGCGCGCCGGTCATCGCATCGAAGCCGGTGGCAAAGACGATGACGTCGAGCGGATGCTCCGCCCCGCTGCGCAGCCGGATGCCGGTGGGGGTGACGCGGTCGATCGGGTCGGCGCGGATATCCACTAGCGTGACGTTGTCGCGGTTGAAGGTCTCGAAATAGCCGGTGTCGATCGGCGGGCGCTTGGTGGCGAAGGGATGGTCGATATCGGCCAGCCTGTCCGCCGTGGCGGGGTCCTGCACCACCTCCCGGATGCGCGCCTTGATGAAGTCGGCGGCAGTGTCGTTGGCGGCGCGGTCGGTCAGGATGTCGCGGAAGGTGGCGCGCAGCGCCAGGCCGCCCTTCTCCCATGCGGCGGCATAGGCGGCCTCGCGCTCCTCGGCGCTGACCTCGAGCGCCGAGCGCGGCCCGACCGTCCAGGGATGGCCGTTCGGCGTGGAATGCATGGTGGTGCGGATCTCGGCCGCGTTCGCCTTCGCCCAGTGCTTGAAGGCATCGTCCAGCGGCCGGTTGCGCGCCGGGATGGAGTAGTTCGCCGTGCGCTGGAACACCGTGAGATGCGCGGCGGCTTCCGCCAGCACGGGTGCGGCCTGGATGCCGGTCGACCCCGTGCCGATCATGCCCACGCGCTTGCCGGAGACATCCACGCCGTCATGCGGCCATTCGCCGGTGTGGTGGATAGCGCCGGCGAAGTCCGCCAGCCCCGCGATATCCGGCATATTGGTCGAGGACAGGCAGCCCACAGCGGTGATCAGGAACGGCGCGGCGTAGCGGCTTCCATCCTGCGTCACCACGCGCCACAGCCCCGCCGCGCCGTCCCAGCGCGCCTGCGTCACGCGCGCGCCGAAACTGATGTCGCGCTTCAGGTCCAGCCGGTCGGCCACATGGTTCAGGTAGCGCAGGATCTCGGGCTGCTGCGGGTAGCGTTCCGACCAGTCCCAGGATTGCAGCAGCTCGTCCGAGAAATAGAAGGCATAAGCGTGGCTTTCGGAATCGCAGCGCGCGCCCGGGTAGCGGTTCCAGTACCAGGTGCCGCCGACGCCATCCGCGGCCTCCAGCACGCGCACCCGCATCCCGAGCCGGTCGCGCAGCGCATGCAGCTGGTAGAGCCCTGCGAAGCCGGCCCCGATCACCAGCGCGTCGAAGGCTTGGTCAGCAACGAGGGGGGGTGGGGCCTCGGGCATTCGGTCCTCCGCGGTGTTTGGCGGGGAGTGTCGGGCGTGGGGCGGCGGGGGGCAAGCGGTCGCGCCCATGGCGCGCGGGGATGTGTGTGCCGGAGGCGCGCGGAGCGTGTCAGGGACCGCCAGCCCCCAGCCACAGCCGCGGATCGAAGGCGAAGGGCTCGATCGCCTCGATCCGCGCCGCCGCCGCGGCGGGATGCGCCGGGTTCAGCAGCAGGTTCGCCGCCTCCGGCACCAGCACCGACGGCACTCTCAGCATCGCGCCGCGCGCCCCCGCCAACCAGGCATCCCCGGCCGCGCGCGGGTCCTCCGGCAGCGCGTCCAGCGTCTCCGCCGGCTCCGGCAGAGCCAGCCGCATCATCACATAATCCGCCGGCAGCAGCCCCGGCGGCAGGTCGAGATGCACCCGCACCTCCAGCAACGCCAGCGCCGGATGGTCGGCGGCATAGACCACCGCACGGCCGGGGCTGTTCCAGCGCCCGCCGAACCGCCGCGCGCCCTCCCCCGACAGGTCGGCGAAAGGCCGCCGCGCCAGGCGCCAGGCGGTGATCAGGCGGCGATGCCGTGCGCGATGCGCCCCAGCAGCGTCTCGACCTGGCGCGCCCCCACCTCGGTGTCGAGCAGGTCGAGCGGCGCCTCCCCGCCCAGCGCCGTAGTCGGGCGGCGCAGCCACAGCCCGGCGCGGGTGCGGTCGGCGAAGGTCGTCTCGGCCTCCTCCACCACGCGCAGGATACGGACCAGGCGATCCGACTGGTCCGGCGTCAGCCGCCCCTTGGCACGGCGATGCGCCAGCGTCTTGCGAGGGATGGCCAGGCGATCGAGCTCGGCCGCGGTGACGCGGCCGGAGGCGAGGGCGTCATCCACGGCGGAGACCGGCAGCCCGGCACGGATGGCGGCGATGGAATTGGGGGTGATCGTCTGCATGGCGATATGCCTGTAGCATACCGGCATATCGCCATGCCAGGGAAATCAGGAACAGAAGGCCAGGGCTCCGCCCTGGACCCGCCAAGGGCCGAAAGGCCCTTGGAACCCGTCACCAAGTGTTGGAATGGATGGGTTGAGATGCGCTCCACCCCATGACCCCCATCGAACTGGCCCTGCTGGAAGCCCAGGCTGCCGCCGCGCGCGGCGAGGTCCCGGTCGGCGCCGTCGTCACCGATGAAGCCGGCGCGGTGCTGGCCGCCGCCGGCAACGAGGTCGAGGCCCGCCACGACCCCACCGCCCACGCCGAGATCCTGGCGCTGCGCGCCGCCGCGGCCCGCCTGCGAACCCCCCGCCTGGTCGGCTGCACCCTGACCGTCACGCTGGAACCCTGCCCGATGTGCGCCCAGGCGGCCTCCTTCTTCCGGGTGAAGCGCCTGGTCTTTGGCGCCTACGACCCCAAGGGCGGCGGGGTGGAGCACGGCGCGCGCATCTTCGCCGCCCCCTCCTGCCACCACGCCCCCGAGGTCATCGGCGGCCTGCGCGAGACCGATTGCGCCGCCCTGCTGCGCGACTTCTTCGCCGCCAGGCGTTGACCATGCCCGCGCGCCCCGGGCATTCAGCCCCCCTGATCCACGGAGAACCCCCATGCGCGAGGTGAACGGCAGCGAATTGCTGGCCGGCAGCGACCACGAATTCGTCGTCAACCTCTATACCGTCATCCTGAACCGCTGGCCGGACGAGGATGGCTATCGCCACTACCTCCAGCGCATCGAGAACCGCCCGGACATCCGCCGCCAGGCGATCCAGGACGTCGCCGGCAGTGCCGAGGCCCGCGCGCTCGACGTGGTGCTGACCTTCGCCGACGACCCGCCGCCCGCCGCCGACCCGGTCGCCCCCATCGCCATCGCCGCAGCGCCACCCACCGGGACGACAGGCGATGCGCTCGCGGCGCTGCTCGCGACGCTCGGCACGGTGCCCGACGCCGAGCTCCGCACCCTTCACCGGCAACTCGCCGATGCCCTGGGCGCAGTGGCGGCGGAGCGCGACGCGCGACTGGAAGCACGGCTGGCGCGGCTGGAACAGCGGCTCGGCTGAGGTCGCGGGCGCGCTGCCTCGCTCGCAGGGGGCGTTGGCGCCCGACACAGGCAAGATGTGCTTGGCCACCCCGCACAGCCGCAAGCACCGGGGCGTTGGGCCATCCGCCGGACGCTGGACACCGCGCTCGACCCCGCAGGCCAGCATGGCGGGCGGTCGGGATCGCCCGGCGCGACCGGCGTCGCCATGCAGCCGGTGGCCGACCCCGGCGGCCGTACCGATACGGTGCAGCGCCGCGCGGGATTCTCAGAGACTGTTTGAGAATGCCGGCACCGGCCCTCTCCCCCACCCGGCCACCCATCCAGGATACTGT
>JBHYEQ010000010.1:0-203580 GCA_051860065.1 Roseomonas sp. | reverse complement strand
TAGATGCCCTGCACCCGCGGATCCCAGCTCTGCGCCTGGGCGGTCGCGGCCATCGGCAGCGACAGCAGCGTCGCGGCAAGAAGCGTCTTCTTGAAGTTCATCGTCATTCCTCGCGTCCAACTGACGCACCGACCGCGCCGGTGCAGATGGCTCCCCCCAGGAGGGGCTCGGAAATTACATAAACACATTCCGTTGCGCCTGACCCAGCCTCCGGTGGCCCCCGCCCAACATCTACGGCGCACTGTGGCGGGCGCGCCACACCTCTGTGGCAGCGCCACGAGATGCGGGAATCCAAGGAAGACCCGCGCTTTGTTGCACCGGGGCGCCGCGCCGGCGCTAGTCTCCCCGGTGGCGGCCTCCCGCCGGGGCCGCCGTCCACCACGGCCGGCCCACGGCCGGGAGACCCGAGGGAGGTCCGCCACCATGACCGATTCCGCGTCAAGACAAGCCGGCGGCGCGCCGCCGCGCGCCATCGCCCTGGTCGGCCCGCAGGGCAGCGGCAAGTCGACCCTGTTCGACGCGCTGCTGGCCGCCGCCGGCAGCGCGCCGCAACGCCGCGCCGGCGATGCGCGTGCGAAAGCCATGGGCACCGCCCTGCGCATCGGCCATTGCAGTTTCATGGGCGATGCCTGGGCGTTGCTCGACTGCCCGGGCTCGGTGGAGTTCGCGCAGGAATCGGCCGCTGCCCTCGCTGTCGCCGACCTGGCGCTGGTGGTCTGCGAGCCCAGCCCGGCGCGCGCCGCCGCCCTCGCCCCGGTGTTCCGCGCCATCGAGCGCGCCGGCCTGCCCGCCATGGTCTTCGTGAACAAGGCCGACACGCTGGGCGACCATCTGATGCGCGACACCCTGGCCGCCCTACAGGCCCATTCGCGCCGACCGCTGGTGCTGCGCCAGGTGCCCATCCGCGACGGCGGCAGCGTGACCGGTTACGTCGACCTGGTCAGCGAGCGCGCCTATCGCTGGCGGAAGGGCGAGCCCTCCGAGATCATCCGCATGCCCGGCGACGTCGCGGCGCGCGAGGCCGAGGCACGCGCGGCGCTGGCCGAAGCCCTGGCTGACCACGACGACGCCTTGCTCGAAAAGGTTGTGGAAGACGCCATCCCCACACCCGAGGACCTGTACCGCCCGCTGCATGCCGACATCGCCGCCGGCGCGCTCGATGCCGTGCTGCTCGGCGCGGCGGAGAAGCACCATGGCGTGATGCGTCTGTGGAAAGCGCTGCGCCACGACGTGCCGGGGCCGGCGGAGACCGCCGCGCGGCTGGGCGTATCGCGGGAGGGCGAGCCGCTCGCCCAGGTGTTCCGCACCATCCATGCCGGCCATGGCGGCAAGCTGTCCTGCGCGCGGGTCTGGCGCGGCACGCTGACGGACGGCACGAGCGTGAACAGCCAGCGGATCGGCGGCATCACCCGCTGGCCGGGCGGCGAAGCCGTCAAGGCGGGCGAGGCGGTGATGGGCGACATCGTGGCGCTCGGGCGGCTCGACGCGGTGGGCACGGGGGATACGCTCACGCCATCCGGCACCGCCGATGCGCTGCGCTTCCCCGCCGCATCCGCGCCGGTCTATGCGCTGGCCATCGCCACCGAGGACCGCAAGGATGATGTGCGCCTGACCGCCGCGCTGGCGCGCCTGGCGGAGGAAGATCCGTCGCTCTCCGTCATCCATGATGCGGAGTCGGCGCAGATCCTGCTGGCCGGGCAGGGCGACATCCACCTGGGACACGCGGTGGCGCGCCTGCCGGAGGCGCACGGCCTGCGCGTGACCACCGCGCGCCCGCGCATCGCCTTCAAGGAGACCATCCGCCAGGCCGCGCGCCACCACGCCCGCCACCGCCGCCAGACCGGCGGCCACGGGCAGTTCGCCGACGTCACGCTGGAGGTGGCGCCGCGCGCCCGCGGCGAGGGCTTCGCCTTCGAGGACCGCATCGTCGGCGGCGCCGTGCCGCGCAAGTTCATCCCCGCCGTCGGCGAGGCGGCGGAGGAGGCAACGCGCAAGGGCCCGCTCGGCAACCCGGTGGTGGACATCACCGTCACGCTGCATGACGGCGCCTTCCATTCGGTGGATTCCTCCGACATGGCCTTCGCGACCGCGACGCGCATGGCGATGCAGGAGGCGTTGTCCAAGGCGGAGCCGGTCGTGCTGGAACCGGTGGACCACGTCACCATCCTGGTGCCGCAGGACGGCACCGCGGCGGCGCAGCGGCTGTTGAGCGGGCGGCGCGGCCAGATCCTCGGCTATGCCGAGAAGGAGGACTGGCCCGGCTGGGACGAGGTGCAGGCGCTGGTGCCCGAGGCCGAGCTGCACGACCTCATCATCGAACTGCGGTCGCTCACCATGGGGCTCGGCACCTATACAAGGCACTTCGACCACCTTGCGGAGGCGCGCACGCGGTAGTCATCCGGGGCCGAGCATCCGCAGCAGTGCGGCCTCGTCGCGCTTGCCGCCGGGCAGCAGCGGCATGGTGTCGATCGCGACGATCCGCGTTGGGCGCATATGGGCGGGCAGGGCCTGCGCCATGGCATCGCGCAGCCGCGGCTCGATGCCCTCGGCGGTGCCTGCCGCCGGCACCACGAAGCCGGCCAGCAGCACGCGGCCGCCGGCCTCGCGCGCCACCACGGCAGCCTGCGCGACCTCGGGGTTGCGGCGCAGCGCGGCCTCCACCTCGGCCAGCTCGACCCGCATGCCGTTGATCTTGACCATGCGGTCCATGCGGCCGAGCACGACGACGACGCCATCGGGCGTCAGCCGCGCCAGGTCCCCGGTGCGGTAGATGCGCAGCGCCGGATCGGACGGGTCGCGTTCGATGCGCCCATCCACCAGGCGGCCCTGCTGCCATTCGCCCAGCGCGGCGAAGCGGCTGCGCATCCACAATTCGCCGACCTCGCCGGGCGCGCAGGGCTGGCCGTGCTCGTCGACGATCTTCGCCTCAGTGCCCGGGTCGATGATGCCGGCGGCGACGCGCACCGGGTCATGCGCGTCGCCCGGATGCACGAACCAGCCGGTGCCCGACAGCTCCGTCGCGCCATAGGCGTTGTTGATAAAGCAGTCGGGCGGCAGGACCGGGCGGATCGCCTCGACATCCGCGTTGAGCAGCGGTTCGCCCGTGCTGCGGAGGATCCGCAGGCCGGCCAGCATCTCCTGCGCATCGGGCAGGCGCGCGACGATCCGCATCAGCGACGGCCCCGCGCGCAGCACCGTGACGGGGCGCGTCCGCAGCGCATCGCCCAGCGCCTGCACGCCACCCTTGTCGAGCGCCACCAGGTGGAGCGCCGACCCGCAGATCACCGTCAGCAGCGTGAACAACCCCGCCGTGGTGGCCGCCGAGGTGGCGATCAGGAAGCGGTCGCGCGGCGACAGGTGGAACTCGTCGATCAGCCCCGAGACCTGGTGCAGCACCGTGCGCTGGCTGTGCACCAGCGCCTTCGGCCGACCGGTGCTGCCGGAGGTGCAGATGATGAAGGCCGGCGCGTCCTGCGCGAGCCAGGCGGAATCCGGCGGGAAGGGCGCATCGCCCGGCGCCAAGGCCGTGTCCGCGCCGATGCAGGGCAGGCCGAAGCCCGCGCCGTCCTGCTGCGTGGTCGCGACCAGCAGCCCGGCCTGCGCGTCGTGCAGGATGGCCTTGTTCCAGGCCGGTGGCGCCGCGGCTTCGAGCAGCAGGGCGATCCGACCGGCCGCGATGCAGGCGAGCACCGCCACCGGGTAGCCGACCTCGTTGGACAGCAGCAGGCCGACCGGGCCGGTGGTGTCGCTGGCGCGGATGGCGGTGGCCAGGCGCCCGACCGCGTGCCACAGGCCACGGAAGTCGAGCGCGCGCGCGGCATCTTCCACCGCCGGTGCATCGGGCATGGCCTCGACGATGCGCGCCAGGCTGGCCAGCGCCGGCGTATCGCGCCCGCGCGCGCCGAAACGCGTGCAGGGAACATCGCGCGGACCGCGGTAATCCTCGCTGAGTTCCGGCGTCTCCAGCCAGAAATCGCGCAGCGGCGCGCGGGCCAGCGCGGCCTGCATGGCGCGGGTGTGTTCGGGAAGTGCCGCATCCTGCATCCTGGGTTCCCTCGCTGCTGGCGGCATCTTCGTTCATGCGTCCGGCCAGTGGAACCGGCGATGGGCTTTGCAGCCGCGGCAGGCGTGTCACACTGTCGGCAAGCACACGAGGAACGCCACAGATGAACAGCCCCTACACCGTCGCCGACCTGGTCGCCGATTTCCTGCCGCAGGTCGGCGTGCGCACAGTGTTCGGCATCGTGTCGGTGCACAACATCCCGATGCTGGACGCGATCGGCCAGCGCAACGCGCTGCGCTACGTGATGGCGCGCGGCGAGATGGGCGGCGCGCACATGGCCGATGCCTATGCGCGCGTGACCGGGCATCTGGGCGTGGTGTTCACCTCCACCGGCCCGGGCATGGCGAATGCGATCCCGGGGCTGGTCGAGGCGCGCTTCGCCGGGTCGCCGGTGCTGCACATCACCGGCCAGAC
The DNA here is from genome assembly GCA_051860065.1 of Roseomonas sp. GTDB lineage: Bacteria > Pseudomonadota > Alphaproteobacteria > Acetobacterales > Acetobacteraceae > Neoroseomonas. Next base: position 199,103 of record JBHYEQ010000010.1, on the reverse strand, counting down.
GGCGACGAAGCATATCGACCGCGACGCCGGCACGGTGCACGACGTGCCGGGCCAGACGGCGATGCTGGCGGCGGCCTGCAAGGCGGCCTATCGCGTGCGCACGGCGAACGAGGCCTTCGGCGTGCTGGTGCGCGCGGCGGCCGAGGCGCTGTCGGCGCCGCGTGGGCCGGTTTCAGTCGAAATCCCGATCGACCTGCAACGCGCGGTGATCGCGCGGCCGGCGGGGCTCGATGCGCTGGAACTGCCCATCGCCGCGCCGCTGCCCCCGAGCGCGGCCGAACTGGATGCGGCAGCGGAGATCCTGGCCGGGGCGAAACGGCCGATGCTGTGGCTCGGCAATGGCGCGAAGCAGGCCGGGGCGGCGGCGCTGCGGCTGATGGGGCTCGGTTTCGGCGCGGTCACGTCGTGGAACGGACGCGGTGTGGTGCCGGATGACCACCCGATGACGCTGGGCGGCATGCACGGGAACGGGTCGCCGCGCGTGCAGGATTTCTACGGTTCGGTCGATGCGATGCTGGTGGTGGGTTCGCGGCTGCGTGGGCATGAGACGGGCGATTTCTCGCTGAAGCTGCCCCGCACGCTGATCCATGCGGATTGCGACGCGGCGGCGAATGGCCGGACCTACGCCAACAGCCTGTTCGTGCATGGCGACGCCGCGCTGGTGATGGAAGGCATCGCCGACAGGCTGGGCGGGCGCGCCTCCGTCGATCCTGGCTTCGCGGCGGATTTCGCCGCGCTGAAGTCGCGCGCGCGGGAGGAATACCTGGCGACGCTCGGCTCCTATGCCGGTTTCCCGGACGCTATCCGCGCCGCGCTGCCGCGTGACGGGGTGTGGGTGCGTGACATCACCATCGCCAATTCCACCTGGGGCAACCGCGTCTTCCCGATCTACGACGCGCTGACCGCGGTGCATCCGGTCGGTGCCGCGATCGGGCCCGGCCTGGCGCTGGGCATCGGTGCGTCCATCGCGGCGGAGGGCCGCAAGACCATCGCCATGTGCGGCGATGGCGGGTTCTCCCTGGGTCTGTGCGAATTGTGGACGGTGGCGCAGGAGAGGCCCGACCTGGTCACCATGGTGATGAACGACGGCGGCTATGGCGTGATCCGCCACATCCAGGATGCCGTGGCGGATGGCAGGCAGTTCGGGCACGACCTGCTGACGCCCGATTTCGGCGCGCTGGCCGCGCTTGCAGGCCTGCCGTTCTTCAAGGCTTCGACCGCGGAAAGCATCGGCGAGGTCGTGGCGCGGGCGCTGGCGGTGCAGGGCCCCGCGCTGGTCGAGGTGGACATGCGCGCGATCGGCGCCGTGCCGCCCTACGCGCCCTATGCCACCATGGGCAAGCATGCGGAGCGGGCGCGGCAATAGCGCATCACCGCACCAGCACCCGCCGCGCCGTCCACCCCGCCACGCCGCAGGCCGCGATGACGCCCGCCATCGGCAGCGCCGTGCCGTCCTGCAACACGCCCAGCACGGCGCCCACCGCGGCGCCGATGCCGAATTGCAGCGTGCCCATCAGCGCCGAGGCATTGCCCGCGATCTTGCCATGCGGCCCCATGCCCAGCGCCACCGTCAGCGGCATCACCGCGCCGATCATCGCGACGTAGCAGAACAGCGTCGCGACGATGCCCCAGAAGCCGAACAGGCCGGTCACCACGACCACCAGCAGCGCCAGGCCCGACGCCGCCGAGACGGCCAGCACCACCGGCAGCAGCCGCGCCGGTTCCACCCTTTGCGCCAGGCGCGCCACGACCTGCCCCACCACCATGATGCCGATGGCATTCGCGCCGAAATAGAAGCCGTACCGCCCCGGCGGCACGCCGTGCAGTTCCATCAGCACGAAGGGCGAGCCCATGATGTAGGCGAACATGCCGCCGATGATGAAGCCGCCCGCCAGCGCGAAGCCCATGAAGCGCGCATCGCGCAGCAGCCCGCCCCAGATCCGCAGCGTCGCCAGCACGCCGTCGCGGCGGCGGCGTTCCACCGGCAAGGTCTCCGGCAGGAACAGCAGGATCATCGCGATCATCGCCGCGCCATAGGCGGCCAGCACCACGAAGATGCCGCGCCAGCCGAAGACCGGCAGCAGCGCCCCGCCGACCACAGGCGCGATGACGGGCGCCACGCCCATCACCAGCATCAAGGACGCCATCAAGCGCACCGCGCCGCGTTCATCCGTCACGTCGCGCACCACCGCGCGCGCGATCACCATGCCGGCACAGCCGCCCAGCGCCTGCAGCAGCCGCGCGCCCATCAACCAGCCGATATCTGGCGCCAGCGCGCAGAGCAGCGATGCCGCTGTGAACAGCCCGAGCCCCACGAACAACGGCCCGCGCCGCCCGAAGCGATCCGCCACCGGCCCGTAGAAGACCTGGCCCACCGCCATGCCGAGGAAATACACCGCCAGCGTCGCCTGCACCGCGCCCGGGCTGGCGTTCAGCGATGCGCCCAGCGCCGGAAAGGCCGGCAGGTACATGTCGACCGAGAACGGCCCCATGCCCGCCAGCGCGCCAAGAATTAGCGCAAAGGTCCGGTGGCTTGGCGCATGCCGAACCGTGGGAGTCGAGCCGGGGCGGTCGTCTGGGGCGGTCATGGCGGGCTTGTAGCGCGCCGTCGCGCCCGGCCACCATCGGCGGGCCGCGCGCGGCCGCCATGCGTGGCCGCTGCGCTACCGCACGTGGGACAGCGCATCCAGCATGCGGATGTGGCTGTCGATGCCGTTCTCGAAGCACACAACGTCGAATTTCTCGTTCGGGCTGTGCACCTGGTCGTCATTCAGCCCGAAGCCGACCAGCAGGCAATCGAGGCCGATCGCCTGCTTGATCTGCTCGACCACCGGCAGCGATCCCGCACCGCCCTGCAACAAGGCGGGGCGGCCGAACTGCTCGGCCAGCGCGGCCTGCGCGGCATGGACGAAGGGGTTGTCGGCGGGGATCTCGATGCCCTCGCCATGCATGAACACCTGGATCTTCACCTGCGCGTCATCCGGCAGGCGGTCCAGGATGAAGTCGCGGAAGCCGGCGATGACCTTGGCCGGGCTCTGCCCCGCCACCAGGCGGAAGGAGACCTTCGCATGGGCCTCGGACGGGATGACGGTCTTGGCGCCCTCGCCCATGTAGCCGCCCCAGATGCCGTTCACATCGGCGGTCGGGCGCGCCCACATCCGTTCCAGCGGCGAGCGCCCGACCTCGCCCACCGGCACCGACAGGCCGACATCGGCGAGGAAGGCGGCTTCGTCGAAACCCAGCGCATCCCATTGCGCGCGGCGTTCGGCGGAAATCTCCTGCACGCCGTCGTAGAAGCCGGGGATCAGGATGGTCCCGGCCTCATCCCTGAGGTCGCCCAGGATGCGCGTCAGCAGGTTGATGGGGTTGAGCGCCGAACCCCCGAACAGCCCGGAATGCAGGTCCTTGTTCGCGGCGGTGATGTCGACCTGCGTATAGACCAGCCCGCGCACGCTGGTGACGATGGACGGTGTCGCGACGTCCCACATGTTGCTGTCGCTGATGACGACGATGTCGGCATCGCGCAGCGCTTCCGCATGGGTTTCGAGGAAGTCGGGCAGGTTCTTGGAACCGACCTCCTCCTCGCCCTCGACGACCACGGTGATGGGGCAGGGCGGGCCGCCGGCGGCCTCGTGCCAGAAGCGCAGCGCCTCGAGCCACGTCATCACCTGGCCCTTGTCATCGACTGCGCCGCGCGCGACCACGCGCGGGCCGTTCGGACCCGTGGCCAGCACGGGCTCGAAGGGCGGGTTGGTCCAGAGATCCAGCGGTTCGGGCGGCTGCACGTCGTAATGACCGTAGAACAGCAGATGCGCGCCAGTGCCGGTCGGCCCGGGGTGATGCGCGATGACCACGGGATGCCCGGCGGTCTCGCGGATGTCGGCCTCGAAGCCGATCCCGGCGAGCTGCACGCGCAGCCATTCCGCGGCGCGCCGGCAGTCGGGCGCGTGCTGCGGCTGGGCGGATACCGACGGAATCCGCAGCCAGTCGAACCAGCGCGCGCGGCTCTCCTCGCGCCGTGCGGCGGCATGGGCCAGCACGGCCCTCACATCGCTCATTCGCCCCTCGCCTGGCTGCGCAGCACGTGCTTCTGGATCTTGCCGGTCGATGTCTTGGGCAATTCCGCGAAGACGATGTGCCGCGGTACCTTGAAGCCCGCCAGCCGTTCCTTCGCGAAGGCCATGAGTTCCTCGGCCGTGACCGAGGCGCCCGGCTTCAGTTCGACGAAGGCGCAGGGTGTCTCGCCCCATTTCTCGTCCGGTCGTGCCACCACGGCGACAACCGCGACGGAGTGATGCTTGTAGAGCGCGTCCTCGACCTCGATCGACGAAATGTTCTCGCCGCCCGAGATGATGATGTCCTTCGACCGGTCCTTCAGCTGGATGTAGCCGTCCGGGTATTTCACCGCGAGGTCGCCGGTATGGAACCACCCGCCAGCGAAGGCCGCGTCGCTCGCCTTCCCGTCCTTCAGGTAGCCCTTCATCACGACATTGCCGCGCATCATGACCTCGCCCATCGTCGCGCCATCGGCGGGCACCGGCGCCATCGTCGCGGGGTCCATGACATCGAGGCCCTCCAGCGCGAGGTACCGCACGCCCTGGCGCGCCATCAGCGCGGCCTGGTCGGGGGCGGGCTTCGCGTTCCAGTCGAGATGCCATTCATTCACGACGGACGGGCCGTAGCACTCGGTCAGGCCGTACACATGGCAGACCGCGAAACCGGCGGCGGACATGGCGGACAGCACCGCTTCGGGCGGTGGAGCACCGGCGACCACGAACTGCACCTTCGTCGGCAGCGCGCGCTTCTCGGCGTCCGGCGTGGCCAGCAGTGTCGCCATCACGATCGGCGCGCCGCACATGTGCGTGACACCCTCATCCGCCATCAGTCGCCACATGTCCGGGCCGCGCACGGCGCGCAGGCAGACATGCACGCCGGCCTGCGCCGTGACCGTCCAGGGGAAGCACCAGCCATTGCAATGGAACATCGGCAGCGTCCAGAGATAGACCGGGTGCTTGCCCATGCCGGCGGAAAGAACGTTGCCGACGGCCAGCAATTGCGCGCCGCGATGGTGGTACACGACCCCCTTCGGCTTGCCCGTCGTGCCCGAGGTGTAGTTCAGCGTGATGGCGTCCCATTCGTCGCGCGGCATCGGCCAGGCGAAGGATGCATCGCCTTCCGTCAGCAGCGCCTCATACGCGATGCCGCCGAGCGTCTCCCCCTGCGCGGATGCCGGCGCGAGCGGATCGGCCACTTCCACCACCAGCGGCGCCGCCTTGCATTGCGTCAACGCCAGCCGCAGCACCGGCATGAATTCGCGGTCCACGACGACGACCTTCGCCTCGCCATGGTCAAGGATATAGGCGATCGTCGCTGCGTCGAGCCGCGTGTTGATGGTGTTCAGCACCGCGCCGGCCATCGGCACGCCGTAGTGGCATTCCAGCATTTCCGGGATGTTCGGGAGCAGCGCCGCCACCGTGTCGCCGCGACCGATGCCGCGCTGGGCCAGAGCATGCGCCAGCTTCACGCAACGGTCGCGCAGTTCGCGATACCGCCGCCGGGTCGCACCATGCACCACCGCGAGGTGATCCGGGAACACCTGCGCCGCGCGTTCCAGGAACAGCAGCGGCGTCAAGGGCTGGTGGTTGGCCGGCCCGCGCGACAGCCCCGTCTCGAAGTCGGTCATCTCAGCGGTCTTCCCACACCGGCTTGCGCTTGCCCACGAAGGCGCCGATCCCCTCGGCCGCGTCGCGTGCCATCAGGTTGTCGGCCATGACGCAGGCGGCTTCGCGATAGGCTTCCGCCAGCGGCAGATCCACCTGCCGGTAGAAGGCGCGCTTGCCCATCCGCACCGTCAGCGCCGACCGCGCCGCGATCGACTGCGCGATGCCGAGCGCCGTGTCCATCACCTGGTCCGCCGGCACCACACGGTTCACCAGGCCGATCCGCAGGGCTTCGTCGGCCGGCACCATCTCGCCAAGCAGCAGCATTTCCATCGCTGCCTTGCGCGGCACGGCGCGCGCCAGCGCGACCGCGGGGGTCGAGCAGAACAGCCCGATATCCACCCCCGGCGTGGCGAAGCGCGCATGGTCGGACGCCACCGCCAGGTCGCAGGTCGCGACCAGCTGGCAGCCCGCCGCCGTCGCCACGCCCTGCACCGCCGCCACCACTGGCTGCGGAAGTGCCACGATGGCCTGCATCACGCGCGCGCAGGTCTCCATGGCGCGGTCGTAGAAGCCGCGCCCGCCATCGGCATCGGCGCGCCGGGCGGTGATCTCCTTCAGATCATGCCCGGCGCAGAAGACCGGGCCATTCGCCGCCAGCACGACGCAGCGCACGCTCGCATCCTCGCTGATCCCGGCCAGCGCGGTCTCCATCGTCTCGAGCATCTGCAACGACAGGCTGTTGCGCGCCGCGGGGCGGTTCAGCGTCAGCACCGCGACGCCATCGGGCATGTCCTGCCGCAGCAGCAACGGTGCGTCCTGGGCGATGTCCTTCGCTGCGCTCATGTCACGTTCCTCCTGCGCCGGGCGCGGACCATAGCGCGCCGGCGCCGGCGCGCCAAAGGCGGGGCGCCCCCTTGCGGTGCAGCCGCGCGCCGCTAGCCTGGGCGAGGAAACGCCACAGGAAGCACGCCATGCGCCATGCCACGGCCGCACGCCTCGCGGCGACCACGCACGCTGGCTGCACACACGTTTGCTGAAGGAACACCATCATGGCCTGGACCGCGCACACCATCATCCAGAACGGTCGCGCCATTCCGTTCGAGGATGCCCGCATCCACCCGCTCTCGGTCGGCCTGGCCTATGGCGCGGCGGTGTTCGAGGGCATCCGCGCCTACATGAACCCCGCCACCGGCCGGCTATCGGTGTTTCGCCTGGAGGAGCACCTCATTCGCCTCGACCAGGGCATCAAGTTCATGCGCTTCGACGACCCGCCTTCGCGCGACGTGCTGCGCCAGGGCGTGATGGATTCGATCAAGGCGAATGCGCCCGACGATGACTGCTACATCCGCCTGCAGGTCCACATCGAAAGCCGCGGCTCGATGGCCACCACCGGCACGGTCGGCTGGGTCTGCGCCGCCATCCCGCGCGAGCGTTCGACCAAGCGCGAATCCGGCCTGGCCGCCGGCGTGTCCTCGTGGGTGCGCATCGCCGACAACACCATGCCGGCGCGCATCAAGGCGACCGCGAACTACCATGCCGGCCGCATCGCCACGCAGCAGGCCAAGGCCGATGGCTACGACACGCCCATCCTGCTGACGCGCGAAGGCAAGGTCAGCGAGACCGCCGGCGCCTGCCTGTTCATGGTGCGCGACGGCGTCGTCATCACGCCGGCGCGCGACAGCGACATCCTGGAGAGCGTGACGCGCGACACCGTGCTGGAACTGGCCCGCGAGAACGGCCTCGCCACGCAGGAACGCCGCGCCGACCGCACCGAGCTCTATGTGGCGGACGAGGTCTTCGTCTGCGGCACCGGCCAGGAATTGCTGCCGGTGACCAGCATCGACCGCCTGGCCGTCGGCGATGGGAAGCCGGGCGCCATCACGCTGCGTCTCCAGGCCGCTTACGAATCCGTGGTGCGCGGCACGACGGACGCGCATGCGGCCTGGCGCACGCCGGTCGTCTAGCAGAGCGTGGCACGGCGCCCGGAGCGCGGACGACAAGCGGATCGCGGCCCTGCCGCGATCCGGGAGCGCAAAGCGCGACCGCGCCCAGACCATCAGCGGCGTCGAGCGCGCCAGCGTACGGCGCGAAAGCCAAGCCCGCGCATGCGGGCGCCCGGCGCCTGAGGGCGAACAACGAATCGGATCGCGGCCCTGCCGCGATCCGGGAGCGCAAAGCGCGACCGCGCCCAGACCATCAGCGGCGTTCAGCGCGCCAGCGCACGGCGCGAAAGCCAAGCCCGCGTATGCGGGCGCCCGGCGCCTGAGGGCGAACAACGACTCGGATCGCGGCCCTGCCGCGATCCGGGAGCGCACACCGCGACCGCGCCCAGACCATCAGCCGTGCCCGTTGCACCAGCGCATGGCGCGAAGGCAAGCCGGCCGGACGGCCGGCGCCCGCCGATTGAGGGCAAAGAAAAAAGCGCAGGCCGGCGGGGGATGCCGACCTGCGCCAAGTGAAGGGCGCACCGCCAGAGGGCACGGGCGGCGAAGTTCCGCCCTTCAGGGTCGCCCGGAAGCCGTGGGGATCATCGGCCTCCGGGTGCCATTCGTCAGGCCGCGCGCAGCGGGATCGCCACGAAGCGGCGCGCGCCGTCGCGCTCCACCTGCAGGGCGATCGACGGGCGCCCGGCATTGCGCGCCGCGTTCACCGCCTCGGCCACGTCGCGCGGCTGGGCGGCGTCGCGCCCATCGGCGCGCAGCACCACATCGCCCTCGCGCAGCCCCCGCTCGGCCGCAACGCTGCCGGGCTCGACGCGGGTGATGGCGACACCGCCCTGCGGCCGCGGCGCCAGGCCGAGGCCCAGCGACGGCTGTGCCGGCTGGCCCGGCTTCACCGCCGCGGCGGTCGCCGGGTTCGTGCCGATTTCGACACGCTGCTCCATCGCCGCGCCATCGCGCAGCACAGCCAGCGTCGCCGTGCGGCCCGGCGTCACCTCGGCCACGCCGGTCGCGAGATCCCGCGGGCTCTCCACGCGGCGGCCGTCGATGCCGGTGATCACGTCACCGGCGCGCAGGCCGGCCGTCGCGGCCGGGCTGTTCGGCTCGACGCTGTTCACCACCACGCCCTTGGCATCGCCGACGCGCAGCGCCGCCGCCAGGTCGCGGTCGAGCGGCTGCATGCTGACACCCAGCCAGCCCCGCTGCACCGCCCCGTGTTCGCGCAGCTGCGCGACCACCGACTGCACCATCTTCGACGGCACCGCGAAGCCGATGCCGATATTCCCGCCGGACGGCGAGAAGATCGCGGTGTTCACGCCCACCACCTGGCCGGCCGCGTTGAACAGCGGGCCACCGGAATTGCCCGGGTTGATCGACGCATCCGTCTGGATGAAGTCGTCATAGGGGCCGGCGCCGATCTGGCGCCCGCGGGCGGAGACGATGCCCGCGGTGACGGTGCCGCCCAGGCCGAAGGGGTTGCCCATGGCCATGACCCATTCGCCCACGCGGGTGCGGTCGCTGTCGCCGAAGGTCAGCGCAGGCAGCGGGGCGCCGGCCTCGACCTTCAGCAGCGCGATGTCGGTGGCGGTGTCGCGGCCGACCACGGTCGCGGTCATCTCGCGGCCATCGGCCAGTTCGACCTTCACCTCGGTGTTGTCGCCGACCACATGCGCGTTGGTCACGATGAAGCCGTCGGCATGGATGACGAAGCCGGAACCCTGGCCGGCGCGGCGCTGGCCCTGCTCGGGCTGCGGCGCGGGGCGGCCGAAGCGGCGCATCATCTCCTCCTGCGGGGAGGCACGCTCGCGCGCCGGGGTGGCACGCTCACTGGTCATCACGCGCACGACCGACGGCCCGACCTGGGCGGCCATGTCGGCGAAGTCCGGCCCGGCGGCGCGGGCCAGGGCCAGGCCGGCCACCGCCGGCGCCTGCTGCGCGGTGCCCGGCAGCGCGGTCAGCGCGGTGGTGCCGAGTGCGAGCGCCAGCACGCCGGCCATGATCGCGGGGCTGCGACGGTTGAAGAAGGACGGCATATCGGGTCTCTCCCAGTCGGGTCACGGGACCCCGCCGCAATGGCAGGGCATGGGATGCAGAAGGCACCACCGTCCCTGCACGCCCCCTGTCGCCTGGCTTACCGATCCGTATGCTGGTGCGGGACACGCCATCCGACACAGTGGCGGCATGAAGCACCGGAGGCCCGCTTGCGTATCCTGGTCGTCGAGGACGATGCCGAGACCGCCGCCTACATCGTGCGTGGCCTGGAGGAAGCCGGCCATGTCGTGGACCGCGCGGCCGATGGCCAGGACGGGCTGTTCCACGCCACCGGCGGCGGGCATGACGTGATGGTGGTGGACCGCATGCTGCCCAAGCTCGACGGCCTGTCGATGGTGCGCGCGGTGCGCGCGGCGGGCATCGCCACGCCGGCCATCTTCCTGACCGCGCGCGCCGGCGTGGGCGACCGTGTGGACGGCCTGGAGGCCGGCGGCGATGACTACCTGGCGAAGCCCTTCGCCTTCGCCGAATTGCTAGCGCGTATCAACGCGCTGGCGCGCCGCCCGCCGCTGCAACAGGAAGTCACGCTGCTGCGCGTGGCCGACCTCGAGATGGACCTGATACGCCGCACGGTCATCCGCGCCGGCGCGCGCATCGACCTGCAGCCGCGCGAATTCCGCCTGCTGGAATACCTGATGCGCCGCGAGGGCCAGGTGGTCACCCGCACCATGCTGTTGGAAGGTGTGTGGGACTTCCACTTCGACCCCAAGACCAGCGTGGTCGAAACCCATATCAGCCGCCTGCGCGCCAAGGTGGACAAGGGCTTCGACCGCGACTTGATCCACACCATCCGCGGCGCCGGCTACGTCATCCGCGCCGATGGCTGACACACGCTGGGCTTTCGCCCGCACCACGGCGTTCCGCGTCACGCTGCTGCACCTGCTGCTGACGCTGGCCGGCACCATCCTGGTGGGCGGCGGCGCCTGGTGGGCCACGGTCGGCTTCGGTGCGCGCCAGGCCGCGCAGGAGGTCGAACGCGGCATGGGCGTGCTGCTGCAATCCGGCGCGCTGTCCGGCCCGCGCGGCATCGTGCTGTCGATCGACGCACGGCTCGCCGCCGACCGTGCCGGGACGGAATTCTACCTGCTCGCCGGCCCGGACGGGCAGCGCATCGCGGGCAACCTGTCTGGCGTGCCGCGCGAACCGGGCTGGCGCGAGGGCACCATCCGCCTGCCTGCCGGCGGCGAGGCGCCGGTGCTGATGCTGGCCGCCCCCCTGCCCGGCGGCGGATCGCTGGTGGTGGGGCGCGACCTCTCGGCGGTGCGGGAGCTGGAATCGCGTCTGATCTCGGTCGCCGGGTGGGTCGGCGCGGCGGTGCTGCTGCTGGGCCTGGGTGGCGGGCTGCTGATTGGGCGGTCCGTCGCGCGCCGCGCCGCGGCGATGGAAGCGGCGCTGGCCGCGGTGCAGGGCGGGGACCTCGACCGCCGCCTCGCCATCGGCCGCGGCGGGGATGAATTCGACCGGCTCGCCGCGCGCATCAATGCCACGCTGGACCGCCTGCAATCGCTGATGGTCGCGCTGCGTGGCGTGACGGATGACATCGCGCACGACCTCCGCACGCCGCTGACGCGCCTGCGCCAGCGCCTGGATGCCGCCGCCGCAGCACCGACCGCCGAGGCCATCGCGAGCGCGCAGGCCGAAGCGGATGCTCTGCTCGACATCTTCTCCGCGCTGCTGCGGATCGCGCAGGTCGAATCCGGCACGCAGCGCGACGGCTTCACGCAGGTGGACCTCTCCGCCATCGCGCAATCGGTCGCCGAGGTCTATGGCCCGGCGGCGGAGGAACGCGACCAGGCGATCGCCACCGCCATCGCGCCCGGCATCGCGATGACCGGCGACCCCGCCCTGTTGACGCAGATGCTGGCGAACCTGGTGGAGAACGCGGTGCGCCATGGCCGCGCCGGCGGGAGCATCAGCATCGCCGTCAGCGCCACCGAGATCACGGTCGCGGATGACGGCCCGGGCATCCCGCCGGACCAGCATGAACGCGCCTTCCGTCGCTTCGGGCGGCTCGATGCGGCGCGTTCGACGCCGGGCAGCGGGCTTGGCCTCGCGCTGGTCCGCGCGGTGGCAACGCTGCATGGCATGGCGATCACGCTGGAGGATGCAGGGCCGGGGCTGCGGGTGCGGATCGGACTGCCGGCGGTGCAATAGTCGCCGGCCGCCGTCGCTGCGTCGCAGTCGGGTCCGAGGCGCCCGCATCCGCCGACGCTCCGTGGCGGAGCCCCCGGGGCCGGATTCCCGCGGCCGGCGCTGAGTCACTGGAATGTAGCGTTAGCTACAATTAATTGGACAGGCTTCCACCTAGCGCTCATGCATCACCGGTTCGCACCCCTTTAAGCCGATCCGGAACACAACGCCCCATGCGCTTCAGCCCGCCCGGAGCGGCCTTCGCCCTGCTGCTCGCCCTCGCCGCGACTCCCGCCGCCGCCGAGGACCCCCCCGCCTGCGCCCAGGGCATCACCCTCGCCCCCGGCCTGTGCCTGTCCACCGAGGCCACGCTCGATTCCATCGCCAACGTGACCGGCGGCGTGCGCAGCGGCGTCGCGGCCATCGGCCAGGTCTGGTCCGACCTCGACGCCGATCTCGAACGCCTGGCCGGCCTCGATGGCTGGAGCGCTCGCCTCACCGTCATCGGCATCTACGGCCGCCAGCCCACGGCGACACTGACCGGCGGCCTCGCCCCCACCAGCAGCATCGAGGCGCTCTCCACCCTTCGCCTGTTCGAGGCCTGGCTGGAGCGCTCCTTCGGCGACCGGGGATCGCTGCGCTTCGGGCAGCTCGCCGCCGACATGGAATTCGCCACCATCGAGGGCGGGCGCACCCTGGTCAGCGGCACCTTCGGCTGGCCGGTCGCGCTCGCCACCACGCTGCCGGCCGGCGGGCCGGCCTATCCGCTCGCCACGCCAGGCATTCGCCTCGCCCTCGGGGAACCCGACACCGGCCATGGCCTGCGCCTGGGCCTCTATTCCGGCAATCCAGGCGGCCGCTACGGCGCCGAGACCGACCCCCAGCGCCACAACCGATACGGCACCACCTTCAGCTTCAGCGGCGGCGCCTTCATGATCGCCGAGGGCGTCATCGGCGCCGCCCCGCCCGAAGCCGACGCCCCGCGCCCCTGGGTGGCGAAGCTCGGCGCCTGGTACCACAATGCCGGCTTCGATTCGCCGCTCTACGACACGGACGGCCTGCCGCTGGCCGACCCGGCCTCCTCCGGCGTTCCGCGCCGCTACGGCAACAATCACGGCGCCTATGCGGTCACCGAGGCGGTGCTCTGGCGCGCCGACCAGCAGAGCATCGCGCTGTTTGCCCGCGGCTTCGCGCAGCCGCAGGACCGCAACACGATCGCCTGGCAGGTCGATGGCGGCGTGGTCTGGCGCGGGCCCCTCGGACGCGCCAACGACACCGCGGTGCTCGCCGCATCCCGCGCCCAGGTCGGCGCCTCCGCGCGCGGCTACGACCGCGACAGCGACGCCTTCGGCAACCCCACGCCGACCCGAAGCCACGAGACGATGGTCGAACTCAACTACGACGCGGCCATCATCCCGGACCGCCTATTCGTCAGGCCGCTGGTGCAGGTGCTGATCAATCCGGCGGCGCGGCAGCCGGATGAACGGCGCAGCGCCACCGAGCCGCTGCCCAACGCCGCCATCCTGGGGGTGCGGATCGTGGCGCGGCTGTGAACCGGGAGGGCGCTGCCCTCCCGGGCCCACCCGCCAAGGGCCTAAGGGCCCCTGGACCCCTTGAGATGGGTGGATGGAGGGAGGGGGCAAAGCCCCTCCAGTTCCCGCCCCGCCCATGCTATGCACCCCTGCAATGCCCCGTGCCGTCGCGCCACGGGTGCGGCGTGCCCCCGCTGCCGTGCCTGTCCGACCTGCACCCCCCGTTGTCGCGCGGCGCCGCCTGGTGCCGCGCCTTTTGCGTTGGTCGGTGGCCCTGGGTGTCTGGGGCTTGGTGGTTGGCTTTGTCGCGCTGCTGTTCTTCGCCTGGGACTTGCCGCGGCCGGAAGACGCCATGGCCACCACGCGCCGGCCCTCGGTCACGCTGGTGGCCGCCGACGGGGCGCTGCTGTCGACCTCGGGCGACCTGTATGGCGAGACAGTGCGCCTGCGGGATTTGCCGGCGCATGTGCCGGCGGCCTTCATCGCCATCGAGGACCGGCGCTTTCGCGAGCATTACGGCCTGGACCTGATCGGCGTGGCGCGCGCGCTGGTGGTGAACCTCACGGCCGGGCGGGTCGTGCAGGGTGGCTCCACGCTGACGCAGCAGCTCGCGAAGAACCTCTTCCTGACGCCCGAGCGCAGCCTGCGCCGCAAGGTGCAGGAGGCGCTGCTGGCGCTCTGGCTGGAATGGCGCTTCACCAAGGATGAGCTGCTGACCATCTACCTCAACCGCGTCTACCTCGGTGCCGGCACCTTCGGCGTCGATGCGGCGGCGCGGCAGTTCTTCGGCATCGAGGCGCGGCGCCTCACGCCTGGCCAGGCGGCGGTGCTGGCCGGGCTGCCCAAGGCGCCGTCGCGCTTCAACCCGCGGGTCAATCCCTCGGCGGCGGTCGGCCGCGCGGTCGAGGTGCTGGACGCCATGGTCGAGACCGGCGCACTGACTGCGGCCCAGGCGATGGTCGAGGCCGAACGGCTGCGCTTCCCGCCCGCCCCCTCGCGCGATGCCGGCTGGTTCGCCGACTGGGTGCGCGACGGCCTCGGCGACCGCGCCCCCCCCACCGCCGACCTGCTGCTGCGCACCACCCTCGACACCCGCCTGCAGGCCGTGGCGGAGGCGCGGGTCGAGGCGCTGCTGGCCGGCCCCGGCCGCGCCGCGGGCGTGTCGCAGGGCGCGGTGGTGGCGATCGACGCCGCCACCGGCGCCGTGCGCGCCATGGTCGGCGGGCGCGACTACCGCACCAGCCCCTTCAACCGCGCGACCCAGGCGCGCCGCCAACCGGGCTCCGCCTTCAAGCCCTTCGTCTTCCTCGCCGCGCTCGAAGCCGGCGCGCGGCCGGAGGATGCGGTCTCGGACGGGCCGATCACGCTGGGCGGGTGGTCGCCGGGCAACGGCACCTGGCGCATGCGCGGCGAGATCACGCTGGAGGACGCGCTGGCGCATTCGGTGAATACCGCCGCGGTGCGCGTGCTGGTGCGCGCCGGCGGGCCGCGCGCGGTGGCCGCCGCCGCGCAACGCCTGGGCCTGCCCGGCCCCTTCCCGCGCGACGCCGCCATCGCGCTGGGCACGGCGGAGGTCACGCTGCTCGACCTGGTGGTCGCCTACGCCCCCTTCGCCAATGGCGGGCATCGCGTCATGCCCTTCGGCATCGCCGAGGCCCGCGCCGAGGGCCGACCCATCGCCTTCCTGCCGCCATCGCGCAGCCCCGTCATCGCAGCCGAGACGGCGGCGGCGATGCGCCGCATGATGGCCGCCACGGTGGCGCGCGGCACCGGGCGGGCCGCTGCCCTGCCGGGCATCGCCGTCGCGGGCAAGACCGGCACGACGCAGGACAACCGGGACGCCTGGTTCGTGGGGATGGCAGGGGGGATGGTGATGGGGGTGTGGCTCGGCAACGACGACGCGACGCCGATGGAAGGCGTCGCCGGCGGGGGCCTGCCGGCCAGGCTGTTTCGCGAGATTCTCGGGGGGACCAGATGAAGCAGGAAGGTCGGGGGAGGACACCTGCCCCGAATCCCCCGCCGGTTTTTGGCTGTTGGGGGCGCGCCACATGACATCGGACATCGTCGCGCTGGCCAGGCCCGTGAGGCATGAAGCGAACAACCTGCTCGCGGCACTCGGTGGCACGCTCGACATCATGCTGCGCAGCGCAACCGACGAACGCGACCTCGCCCGGGTGGAACGCATGCGCGAAGCCACGCGGCGGCTGGATGCGCTGCTGAAGGCCTACCTCTCGCTCGCCTCGCCGCCGCCCGACCAGGCCGAGGGCACCGACGCGCCGCAGCTGCTCACCCTGCTCCAGCCGCTGCTGACGCTGCTGCTCGGGCCGGGTCGCAGCATCGAGGTCGCGGCCCCCGCCCGGCTGCGTCGAACCGCCATGCCGGCGGCCGATCTCCAGGCGCTGATCCTGCGCCTGGCGCGCGACGCTGCCGCCGCCACCCCGCCCCAAGGCGGCCTGCGCATCACCATGGATGCCGCGCCCGGCGGCATCCTCCTGCGCGTCGCCCCCACGCCCGAAGGCGCCGCTCCACCGCCCGCCTTCCTGCCGGCGGCGCCGTGACATGACGGCCACGCTGCCCCCGCGCCATGCATCGCCCGGTCGCGAAAGCGATACAGGCCAGCATCTTCCATTGTACGCTTGCGATCGAACCTGAAGCCCTGACCCGATGCCCCGCGCTGCCCTGACCGACGATTCCCGCATGTCCACCCGAAGCGCGCCGACCGGCGGGCGCTTCGCCTCCGCCGGCGTGCGCGCCGTGTTGCGCCGTCGCGCCATGGAGGCGCTGGGCCTGCTGGTGGTGCTCGTGGCCGCGGCGCTGATGGTGGCGCTGGCCACGCACAACCCCGCCGACCCGTCGCTGAACACCGCGACGGCGGGGCCGACCACGAACCTGGCCGGGCGGCCCGGCGCGATCCTGTCGGACATCCTGTTGCAGAGCTTCGGCTTCGCCGCGGCGCTGCCAGCGCTGGCGCTGCTCGCCTGGGCCTTCCGGCTGGTGACGCATCGCGGGCTGGGGTCGCCCATGGCACGGCTGGGCGGGTTGCTGGCGGGGCTGCCACTGGCCGCCGCCGCGCTGTCGGTGTTGCCGATGCCGGCCGAGGTCCCGGTCACCGCCGGGCCGGGCGGGGCAATCGGCCCGGTGATCTCGGGTGGGCTGGGCGATGGGCTGGCAGCGCTGCTGGGGCCGGCCGGGCTGGTCGCGGCGCAGGGACTGCTGGCGGTGGCCGCGGTCGGCGCGGCCTTCATCGCCTGCGGATTGACGATTGGCGAATGGCGTGGCGCCGGGCGCGCCGCGGTGGGCGTGGCAGGCCATGCGGCGGCGGGCGCGGGCCAGGCAGCGGTGGGCGTGGCGCGCACGGCCGCGGCCCTGCGCCGCCCGGAGCCTGATGACGAGGATGAACCGCCCGCGCGCAATCGCCCCGGCCTGATGGCGCGCATCGCCAGCCCCTTCCGCCGCGCCGGCCGCGGCGCCGGGGCGCTGTGGCGGCGCGAACCGACCGTGCCGCTCGGCACCATGCTGCGCGCCGCCGAGGAAGCCGCCGCCGCCGTGCCGCCCAGCCCAAGCGCGCCGCCCGCGCCGCTGCCGGGCCAGGAAGGCGATGCCCGCCCCGGCACCGAACCGCCGCGCGTGCCGAAGCTGAAGCCGCGCGTGAACCAGGCCGCCGAGGGCCCGCGCCGCCCGCCCGAACAGCGCGCGCTGGACCTGCGCGACGGCGCCTGGCGGCTGCCGCCGCTCGACCTGCTGACCGAGGCGCCGGCGCGGCGTTCCGGTGGGCCGTCCGAGGAATCGCTGCAGGCCAATGCGCGGCTGCTGGAATCCGTGCTGGAGGATTACGGCGTGCGCGGGCGCATCGCCGAGATCCGGCCCGGTCCCGTGGTCACGCTGTACGAGCTGGAACCGGCGCCGGGCACCAAATCCTCGCGCGTGATCGGGCTGGCGGACGACATCGCGCGGTCGATGTCGCTGATCGCGGTGCGTATCGCGACGGTGCCGGGGCGCAACGTGATCGGCATCGAGATGCCGAACGCCAAGCGCGAGATGGTGTACCTGTCCGAGATGTTCGCCGATGAATCCTGGGGGCGGAACCAGGCGAAGCTGCCGCTCGCGCTCGGCAAGGATATCGGCGGCACGCCGGTCATCGCCGACCTCGCGCGCATGCCGCATCTGCTGATCGCGGGCACGACGGGGTCGGGCAAGTCGGTCGGGATCAACACCATGATCCTGTCGCTGCTGTACCGCTACGGGCCGGACGAGTGCCGCTTCATCATGATCGACCCGAAGATGCTGGAACTGTCGGTGTACGACCGCATCCCGCATCTGCTGGCCCCCGTGGTGACGGAACCGCCCAAGGCGATCGGCGCGCTGAAATGGACGGTGCGCGAGATGGAGCGGCGGTATCGCGCCATGTCGCAGCTCGGTGTCCGCAACATCGGCGGCTACAACGAGAAGGTGGTGGCGGCGCGCGCGCGGTCGGAAGTGCTGACGCGCAAGGTGCAGACCGGCTTCGACCCCGACACCGGCAAGCCGGTCTTCGAGGAACAGCCCCTCGCGCTGGAACCGCTGCCGATGATCGTGGTGGTCATCGACGAGATGGCCGACCTGATGATCGTGGCCGGCAAGGAGATCGAGGCCGCGGTGCAGCGGCTGGCGCAGATGGCGCGCGCGGCGGGCATCCACGTGATCATGGCGACGCAGCGGCCGTCGGTCGATGTCATCACCGGCACCATCAAGGCGAATTTCCCGACGCGGATTTCCTTCCAGGTGACGTCGAAGATCGACAGCCGCACGATCCTGGGTGAGCAGGGGGCGGAGCAGTTGCTCGGCCAGGGCGACATGCTGCACATGCCCGGCGGGCAGCGCGTGGCGCGCGTGCATGGGCCCTTCGTCAGCGACACCGAGGTCGAGCGCGTCGTGGAATTCCTGCGCGAGCAGGGCGAGCCACAATATGTCGAGGAAGTCACCGAGGAAGCGGACGAGGACGGCGCGGGTGCGCTGCCCGGAATGCTGGGCGGCAACACGGATGGCGAGGCGTCGCTGTACGATCAGGCGGTGGCGCTGGTGACGCGCGAGGGCAAGGCCAGCACGTCCTTCGTCCAGCGGCACCTCAACATCGGCTACAACCGCGCGGCCAAGCTGATCGAGCAGATGGAGAAGGAAGGCGTGGTTGGGGCGGCCAACCATGTCGGGAAGCGCGAGGTGCTGGCGCCGGGGCCGCGGGATTGAGGCCCGCCGCCTGACGCGCGGGTGGTGCTACCGCACCCCCGCCCGCCGCCGCCGCGCCCTGCGAAACGCAAACACCAGGTGCGCCGCATACCCGCCCACCGCGATGCCGATCACCACCCAGGCCAACGGCCCGACCCAGGCCTCCACCCGGTCGTAGTGTTCCTCCAGAAAATACCCCGCCAGCGCCAGGAAGGTCAGCCACACCGCCGACCCCAGCGCCGTCCAGACGTAGAAGACCGACCGCGGGATCTCGACCATCCCCGCCGGCACCGAGATCAGCGTCCGCACCCCCGGCAGCATCCGTCCGAAGCACAGCGCCACCGGCCCGTACTTCTTCAGCATCCCGGTCGCGCGGTCGACATCCTCCTCCTCCACCGCGAACCACTTGCCGTAGCGCGCCACCAGCGGGCGGAAGCGCTCCACGCCCAGCCAGCGGCCGAGCTCATACCAGGCCAGGTTGCCGGCCAGCGTGCCCGCCACCGCCGCCACCAGCAGCGGGATCAGGGACATCTCGCCCCGCGCCGCTGAGAACCCCGCCGCCGCCATGATGAGTTCCGACGGAATCGGCGGGAACAGGTTCTCCAGCACCATCAGCAGGAAGACGCCGGGATAGCCCCAGGACGCGACCAGGTTCGCGATCCACTCGAACATCTATTCCACCTTGAACAGCGAGAGCGTGACCCAGCGCCCGCGGACGTAGTTGAGACCCGTAACCGACCCGAGCTCCCGCACGGCCAGCCCGCGCTGCGCCACGGCGGCGCGGAAGGCGGCTTCCTGCCGGTCGTTCACGGCGGCAATGCGGCCGGACCCGTCCGCCAGGAAGGCAGCCGCATCGGCGCCGTCGCGCAGCAGCCGGATACCGCCGCCCATGGCGAATTGCAGCGATGGCTCGTGGTGGCCGACCACGCCGAAGCGGTCGGCCGGCAGCCCTGGCGCAACCTCCTCCACCGTCGCGGCCAGGCGCGGCGACAGCCACACCGCCTGCAACCGCGGGATCACGCCCTCCAGCACGGCGGCATAGACCGGCACCACCAGGATGGCCCCGGCCAGCGCCGCGCGGCCCCATTCGGCGCGCCGCGCCATGCCCAGCAACACCCAGGCCATGAACAGCCCGGCCGCCACCCCCGCCACCGCGAAGGGATCGACCCGCCCCTCCACCGCGAAGACCGCCGCGCCCATCACCAGCGGCAGGCCGACCGCCACGCCCGCCAGCGCGACATTCCCCAGCCATCCCACCCAACGCGGCGCCGCGACGCGCAGCGGGTCCAGCGCCCAGCGCGCGCCCAGCAGCATCAGCGCCGGGAAGGCCGGCAGGGTGTAGTGCGGCAGCTTGGTCGCCACCGCCTCGAAGACCAGCCAGGTCGGCACCGCCCAGGCCAGCAGGAAGCGCACCGCCGGCTGCATGCGGTCCGCCCACGACCCCTTAAGGGCGCGGATCACGATCCAGGCCGACGGAAACGCCGTGATACCGAAGATCGCGGCATACATGCCTGGCGGGCCCCAATGCGCTTCCTCGCCCGAGCCCACCTTGTCCAGCATATCGCCGCCCAGCGCCTCGGCCAGGAAGCGGCCCTCGGTCGCGATGGTGATGGCGATGAACCAGGGTGCCGCGAACAGCACCATCAGCGGGATGCCCCAGCCCGGCCGCAGCGCCGGCAGCCACGGCGCGCGCAACCGCCACCAGCGCGCGCGCGAGGTCCGGTCCATCACCGCCAGCGTGATGCCCGCCAGCAGCGGGACCATCGGCGCGATCGGCCCCTTCAGCAGCACGCCGATGCCCAGCACGGCCCAGAAGACGCCCGCGGCGCGGACGGAAAATGTCTCGGGAGACAGATACGCGCGCCCCATCAGCCCCATGGCGATGGCGATGGTCGCCAGCAGCGCCGCGTCGGTCTTGGCGATGTGGGTTTCCACCACCAACACCATGCAAGGGGCGAGCATCGCCGCCGCGATGAACGCCGCCCGCCGCCCGACCAGCGCGCGCCCGAGCAGGCAGGTCGCGAGCACCGCCGCCAGCGCCCCCAGCAGCAACGGCAGCCGATACGCCCAGATGGAACCCCGCGCCGGGATGCCCACCGCTTCCAGCGCATGCACCACGCCGGCCTGCGCCCAATGGATGCCGGCCGGCTTCTTGTTGCGCTCCACCTCGCCCAGCCGGATGCGGACATAGTCGCCGGATTCGACCATCTGGCGGCTGGCCTGGGCGAAGCGCGATTCATCGCGGTCACCAGGCGGAATGGTGAAGAAGCCGGGCAGCCACAGCACCAGGCACAGCGCGGCGAGCCACAGGGCCGGCCATCGCGTCTCGGGCAGCCGGTCGAGGAAGGCAGCAGCGCGCATCGCGCGGGGCGTCTAGCACGCGGGGCGCCGGGGTGCCATGAAGCGGGCGCCCCTTCCCCGGACCTCGCGAGACCTTGCCCCCACCCCCGCCTGGCTTGCCCACCCGCCGCGCCGCGCGCGACCTGCTCGACGCCACGCTGGAACAGCATCGGCCGCTGGAGGAGGCGCTCGACGCCCTGCCCGGCCGGCTCGACCCGCGCGACCGCGCCGCGGCGCACCGCATTGCCGCCACCGTGCTGCGCCGCCTGGGCAGCATCGACGAGGCGCTGACGCCCTTCCTGCGCAAGGAACCCCCACCCCCGGCCCGCCACGCGCTGCGGATCGGCGCGGCGGAGCTGCTGCTGCTCGACACCCCGCCCCATGCCGCCGTGGCCACCGCCGTGACGCTGGCGCCCAAGGCCTTCGCCGGGCTGGTCAACGCCGTTCTGCGGAAGGTCGCGACCGAAGGCCCGGCCGCGCTGGAGGGCCTGGATGCGCCGCGGCTGGATACGCCGGCCTGGCTGTGGTCGGCCTGGCATGCCGCCTACGGCCCGGCGGTGCGCGCCATCGCCGAGGCGCATCGCGGCCCGGCGCCGCTCGACCTCACCCCCGCCCCCGGCGCCGAACCGCCTTCGGGCGTGGAAATCCTGCCCACCGGCACCTGGCGCATGGCCCCCGGCACCCGCGTGACCGACCTGCCCGGCTTCGCCGAGGGCCGCTTCTGGGTGCAGGACGCCGCCGCCGCCCTGCCCGCCATGCTGCTGGCCCCGCGCCCCGGCGAATGCATCGCCGACCTGTGTGCGGCGCCGGGCGGCAAGACTGCGCAGCTCGCCGCCGCCGGGGCCGAGGTGACGGCGGTGGAACGCGACGCCGGTCGCGTGGCGCGGCTGACCGAGAACCTGGCGCGCCTCAACCTGCCCGCCACCATCGTGCAGGCCGATGCCGCCGCCTGGACGCCGCCGGCCTTGTTCGATGCCATCCTGCTGGATGCGCCCTGCACCGCCACCGGCACCATCCGCCGCCACCCCGATGTCGCCCATGCCAAGCGCGCGCGGGACGTGCCGGCGGCCGCCCAGGCGCAGGCCCGGCTGCTCGCCGCCGCGGCCAGGATGCTGAAGCCGGGCGGCCGGCTGGTCTTCGCCACCTGTTCCCTGCAGCCCGAGGAAGGCGAGGCGCACCTGGCCCGCGCCGCCGCGCTGGGCCTGGAGCCCATGCCCTGGACCGCCGACGACCTGCCTGGGCTGCCCGAGGCGATCACGCCGCAGGGCTGCCTGCGGACGCGGCCTGATCTCTGGCCGTTGCGCGGCGGAATGGACGGCTTCTTCGCCATGCGCCTGCGCCGCGCCGCCTGACGCGCACGCCGCTGGCCCGCCAAGGGCCGCGGCGGGGCATGCTCCCGCGCAGGGACGATCCTGGCGCGGCCGATCGGACGCTGGCCCGTGACCTGCCGGCCATGGCCGCGACGCTGGCCGGGCGGCCGGTGCTGGTCGCCTATCGGGTGGGGCTCGTGGTTGGCATCGGTGTCGGCCCTGAAGGCCTTCGCAGCCTGATCCGGTCGGGCCGGACGGGCCGCGTCGACGCCTGATGCCGAGCGCACGCAGGTTTCACCTTCGTGCCCCTCAGGCGCGGGGCGCGCTGCATCCGCGGCCATTCGGCCGCTTGGCCCTGCGGGCCGCAGGTCGGAACTTCGTGCGCCTGGTGTGACGCGTCGGGGTCAGGCCGTGGCCGCGGCAGCCTTGCGCCGCGGTGCCCGGCGCGGCTTGGGGCGCGCCTGCCCGACCGCCGCGATCACCGTCGTGGGCGCGGCCATGGCCACGGCCCGCAGCGCTGCCAGGTCCGGCAGGCGCAGCAACGCGGTACGCATCAACAGGTCTCGGCGGATGGACATGGGTTGGCGAATCCGGGTGGGCGATGTCGGGCGCAACGCTTGCACACCGAACTCCGTTGCATCTGAACCACTTCACAATGGCTGAACCGTGACATTGCATACGGCATGCGTCGGAGGAGGCGGCGCATAGCGCCTCCTGGCCGCCGCCGGTCCCGCTGAACCGGCATGGCTGGCCCGCCGGTCCGTCAGGCGGCGCCCTGGCGCGCGGCTTCCAGGCGCAGCGCGGCCATCGCCTCGCCGCGCAGGCGGATGCCATCGACCGGCACCGGCAGGCCGGCCTCGGCCAGCGCCTGCATGACCCAGGTGTTGCAGGTGAAGCCCAGGCTGTAGCGCCGGCGGGCCGGCAGCAGCAGCCATCCGCCACCGGGCGGTGCGGGTGCGAGCGGGCCGGCGATGCTGTCGGTCACGAAGGCGGCGATCGCGTCCAACCCGCCATCGGGCAGGCGTAGCGCCAAGCTTTCCTCGGCGCCCGGCGGCAGCGCGCCCGCCAGCGCCCGCACCGAGACCACCGCCGGGCCGCCGGCCACGGCCCCCAGCGCTTCGGTGAAGCCGGGCCGGTTGGCGCGCATCCAGGATTCCAGCCCGAAGCCGAAGGCAAAGGCCGCCGCGCCGGGCGCGTCCGCTGCCAAGGGCGCCAGTCGCCCGCCCCGCACCACCGCCGCCGGCAGGCAGAGGTCGGTGTGCCAGGCCTCCGCCGCCACAAGGACACTCCCGGCGCCCACCGCGCGCGGTGGCGCGGCCGGCCCGGGCGCCGCACAGGCACCGAGCAGGACCGAGGCAAGCAGCGGGCGGCGCGCGACCATCGCCCCGCTTCATCACGCCGCCCCGCCGCCTGTCCAGCCCCGTCCGCGGGGGTATCCGCCGCCACGCATGAGCGTCACAATACCCTTCCGTAAGGACGCTTCCCCATGCCGGGGTGCGGCCCCATCTTGACCCCCATGCCCCGATTGACCCGACGCACCACCCTTGCCGCCGCCGCCGCGCTGGCCGCTACGCCTGCCCTCGCGCCCCATGCGGCGCGCGCCCAGGCCACGCCGCCCGCCCCCGCCGACCGACCGCTGTTCGGCGCGAAGGAATGGCGCCTGTCCAACGGGCTACGCGTGGTGCTGGCCGAAAGCCGCCGCGCGCCCGTGGTGGCACAATACCTGTTCTATTCGGCCGGCGGCGGCGAGGACCCGGCGGGACGCTCCGGCGTCGCGCACTTCCTCGAACACATGATGTTCAAGGGCTCGCCCAACGTCGCCTCGGGCGAATTCTCCCGCCTGGTGGGGCGCGAGGGCGGCAACGACAACGCCTTCACCTCGCGCGACGTCACCGCCTATCACCAGACGGTCGAGGCCTCGCGCCTGCCGCTCATCATGCGCATGGAGGCCGACCGCTTCGCCGCCGCCGCCATCCCGGCCGACCAGGTGGAAAGCGAACGCTCCGTCATCATCGAGGAACGCCGCCAGCGCACCGACAGTTCGGCCCGCGCGCTGTTCCAGGAAGCATTCCGCGCCGCGCTATGGGGCCCGCAGACCTGGCCGGGCCGCCCGATCATCGGCTGGCAGGACGAGATCCGCGCCATCACGCGCGACGACCTGATGGCCTTCTACGACCGCTTCTACGCGCCCCACAACGCGACCCTGGTGGTCGCCGGCGCGGTCGATGAAGCGACACTGCGCGCCCTGGCCGAGGAACATTACGGCCGCGTCCCCGCCCGCCCGGGTGCGACGCGCGACCGCGCCCGCGCGCCATCCGCGCCGCATGAGGCCCGCCTGGTCCGCCGCGAACCCACGGCGCGCGAGGCTCTGATGATCCGCGCCTGGATGGCGCCCTCGCTGACCGCCGGCGAAACCCGCCACGCCCTGCCGCTGGAAGTGGTGGCGCACTTGCTGGGCAGCGGCCAGGGTTCGCGCCTGCACGCCGCGCTGGTCGAGACCGGCCTCGCGGTCTCCGCCGGCGCGTCCTACGACGGCGAGGCGGCGGGCGAGACGGAATTCATGGTCTATGCCGTGCCGCGCCGCGGCGTGGAGCCGGAACGGCTGGAACAGGCCATCGATGCCGTCATCGCCACCCTGCTGGCCGATGGCCCGACCGAAGCCGAGGTGGCGCGCTCGCGCCGCCAGATCTCCTCCGGCGCACTGCTGGCGCTGGACAGCTTCGGCGCGGCGCCGCGCATGCTGGGTGGCGTGCTCGCCATCGGACTGCCGGCCGATGTGGTCGAATACTGGCCCGCCCGGCTGCGCGCCGTGACGCTGGCCCAGGCGACGGAGGCCGCGCGCACGGTGCTCGGCGCGCCGCGCGCCACCACCGGCTGGCTGCTGCCGGAGGCCGCGTGATGACCACCCCGTTCACCCTGCCGATCCAGGTCGTCGAGGCCGGCCCGCTCACCGCCTGGCTGGTCGAGGACCATTCCGTCCCGGTCGTCTCGCTCTCCTGGTCCTGGCCGGGCGGCGCCGCGCGCGATGCCGCCGGCGCCGAGGGCACCATGGCCATGGCGGCGGCGATGCTGATGGAAGGGGCGGGCGAGATGCGCGCCCTGGCCTTCCAGGATGCGCTGCGCGACGGCGCGATCGGCCTGTCCTTCTCCGCCGGTCGCGACAGCTTCGAAGCCGGCTTCCGCTGCCTGACCGATTCGCTGCCGGACGCGCTGCGCCTGGCGCGCCTGGCCATGACCGCACCGCGCTTCGATGCCGATGCGGTGGAGCGGGTGCGCGCGCGGGCCATTGCCGGCGCGCGGCAATCGCTGGAAACGCCACGCGGGCAGGCTGGGCGTGCCTTCTGGCGCGCCGCCTTCCCCAACCATCCCGCCGGGCGTCCCGCCAATGGCACGGCGGAAACCCTCGCCACGGTCACCGTCGAGGGCATGCGCGCCGGCCTCGGCGCGCAGCTGCGCCGCGATGGCGTGCTGGTCGCGGCCTCCGGCGCCATCAGCCCGGCGGACCTCGCCGCCCTGCTGCCCGAGCTGTTCGGCGCGCTGCCCGCCGGCGCGCCGGATGCGCCGCCCCGCCTGCCCGCGCCGGCCGCCTTCGGCCGCGAGATCGTGCCGGTGACCAGCCCACAATCCCAGATCATCCTGGGCCAGCCCGGCATCGCGCCGAACGACCCGGACTGGGAGGCGGCGCAGATCGTGCTCCGCATCCTGGGCGGCGGCGGCTTCTCCTCGCGGTTGATGGAGGCCGTCCGCGTCCAGCGCGGCCTGACCTACGGGATCGGCGTCGGGCTCGACACGCTGTTCGGCGGCGGCGTCATCACCGGCGCCTTCGCCACGGAGAACGCCCGCGTCGCCGAGGCGTTGGAGGTGACCAAGGCCGTCTGGTCCGACCTCGCGAGCAAGGGGCCGACGCAGCACGAGCTCGAGGAAGCGGTGGCCTTCCTCACCGGCTCCCTGCCACTGCAATTCACCGACAGCCGGCGCATCGCCGCCACGCTGCTGGCCATGCGCCGCAACGGACGGCCGATCGGCTGGCTGGACGGGCGAAACGATCGGCTGCGCGCCATCACGCTCGGCAAGGCAACGCAGGTCGCAGGAAACCTGCTGAAGCCAGGCGAGATCGCCGTCACCGTCGCAGGGCAGCCGCAGGGGATGTAAGCGCGGGAGGGCGCTGCCCTCCCGGACCCTCCCGCCAGGGGGCTACGGCCCCCTGGACCGCGGGGACTTAGGCATCCACGTATTTGATGACGCAGCCGTAGGCGGGGGTGCTGGCCTGGGCGACGGGGCGGCCTTCCGCCACGGCCACCATGGCGTTGCGCAGGAAGGGCTCGGCGCGGGCCACATCGGCCACGCGGGTCGAGCGCACGGAATCGATCCCGCCCATGTAGCGCAGCACGCCGTCGCCGGAGATGACGAACATGTGCGGCGTGACCGTCGCGCGATACGCGCGCGCCGCCATCGAACGATGGTCCAGCAGCACGGCGGTCGGCGCGGCGTTGCGCGAGGCGGTCAGCTCCTTCGCCTGCGCGCCGGTGACGAAGCCCTGCTCGCCTTCCGGCGAAGACGCGATGGTCAGCCACACCACGTTGCGCTCGGCCGCCAGTCGCTGCAGCGCCTGCATGTTGGCGCTCTCGTAGTGCTTCCGCACATAGGGGCAGTCGTGGTTGGTCCATTCCAGGACCACGGTGCGGCCGCGGAAATCGGCCAGGCGACGCAGGTCGCCATCCTGGTCGGGCAGCGCGAAATCGGGCGCGGGGGCGCCGATCACGGGGTTGGCGCCGGCGATGCGCGGCGCCAGCAGCAGCGCGCCGGCGGTGGCGAAGGTGGCGCGGCGGGTGATCATGACGGTCATGTCGCGTCTCCTGGGGTTGCGATGGCCTGCAGCACGATCCCCTCGGTCAGGATCTGCGGCAGGATGCGCGGCGGTGCGCCGCCGGCGGGGTAGAACAGGTACAGCGGCACGCCGTCGCGCTGATGCGCGCGCAGCAGTGCCGAGATGGCGGCATCGCCGCGTGTCCAGTCGCCCACCAGGGTGGCGATGTTGCGGTCCGCGAAGGCGCGGCGCACGCCGTCGGTGTCCAGCGCGACGCGCTCATTCACCTTGCAGGTGATGCACCAGGCGGCGGTCAGGTTGACGAAGACCGGGCGGCCCTCGGCGCGCAGGGCGGCGACGCGCGCCTCGGACCATGGTTCGCCGGCGGCCTGCGCGCTGCGCGCGGCGGCCGGCGTTGCGCCCTGCACGAGCGGCAGCAGCGCCAGCGCACCCACAACCGCCGCCACGCCCGCGATGCGCGCGACAGCACCCTGCGACAGCCCCCAGGCCCAGGCGCCGAAGCCGATCAGCACGCCGCCCAGCAGCACCGCCAGCACGGCGGAGGGCCCGGATTGCTCGGCCAGCACCCAGACCAGCCAGGCGGCAGCGGCATACATCGGGAAGGCCAGGCCCTGCTTCAGCCGGTCCATCCACGCACCCGGCCGCGGCAGCAGCCGCGCCAGCCCCGGCGCGATGCCCAGCAACGCGTAGGGCAGCGCCATGCCCAGGCCGAGCGCGGCGAAGACCGTCAGCGCCTCGACCGGCCCCATGGCCAGTGCCGCACCCAGCGCCGCCGCCATGAAGGGCGCGGTGCAGGGGGTGGCGACCAGCACGGCCAGCGCGCCGGTGAAGAACGACCCGGCATGCCCGCCGCGCGCCGCCAGCGACCCTCCGGCCGAGACCGGCCCGCCGATGGCGAATACCCCCGACAGGTTCAGCCCGACCGCCAGCATCAGCCAGGCCATGCCCGCCACGAAGGCGGGCTGGGTGAACTGGAAGCCCCAGCCGGCGACGCCCCCGGCCGCGCGCAGCGCCACCAGCAGCCCGCCGAGCGCCACGAAGGACAGCACGACACCGGCCGTATAGGACGCCGCATGCGCCCGCACCGCCCCCTGCGCCGCGCCGGACAGCCGCGCGATGCCGACCGCCTTCATCGCCAGGATGGGGAAGACGCACGGCATCAGGTTCAGGATCAGCCCGCCGAGTGCCGCGAACAGCGCCGCCTGCCACAGCGGCAGGCCGGGGGCAGCCTGCGGCACCGCGCCTGGCGCGGCCGAGACCAGGTAGGCGCCGCGCACCCCCGCGGCATCGGTGATGCTGACGATGCCGTTGACCTGCGCCGGGACCTCGCCGGCCGGGCCGCGCGTGAGCGCGAGGCGCAGCGCGCCATCGGTGACGCTCAGCGCCTGCGGCGCGGCATTGTCGATCACGCCCCATTCGACCGGGAAGAAGAAGGCCTCGCGCACCGCGCCGGGGGCGATGTCCGCGCCCGCGACCTCGATGGCGCCGGTGGTGCCGGCGAAGCCGAGGCGGGTGGTGAAGGGGGCGGCGCGCGGTTCGGCGGCCTCGGCGGCGGTGAACAGGGCGGCGGTCGTCGGGGCCGCGGCCGGCGTGGCTTCCACCGGGATGTCGAGGCGGAAGGCGCCGTCCTCGGGAATGCAGACGCGTTCGCAGACCAACCATTCGCCGCGGGCCTCGATGGTCAGCACATCACCGGGGCGCATGGTGGCGGGGGCGGTGACCGGGATGATGAAGACCGGTTCACCCTCGTAGCCGAAATTCACCAGCGGGCCGAAGGGGATGCGTTCGGGCGCGGGGAAGCGCATGGGGGCGGCGGTGGCGCCTTCGGGCAGGTCGAGCGCCACTTCGGGCGGCTGGCCGGCATCGCCGGGGTTGGTCCAGTAGGTGTGCCAGCCGGGGGCCAGGCGCTGCCGCAGCGCCAGGCGGAAGGACTGGCCGGGGGTGACCTGGTCGTGGTCGGAGATGATGGTGACGGTCGCGCGCGGCGAGCTGACGGGCGCGGATTCCAGCGCGCGCGCCGCGGGAGCGGTCGCGACCAGCGCGAGGAGGAGCGTGAGCAGCCGCAGCATGACGTGAATGAAAGGCTGAATGGCCCGATGCGCAAGGGGCGCACAACCCGGATTGCACTGGTTGTCCTGCGCTTCTTGCTGCCGCAGCGCGCTGGCGACGCCATGCGCGCCGCATGGCCCGTCATGCCCTCTGCGACATTTCATGAATAATCCTTCATGCAGATGCTAATGCCCGGCACCCCATGGGCGTGAGGAGTGGACGCGTGCGCAGCACAATGGTTCGAGCAACGATGATGGCCGGCGTGGTCCTGCTGGCGACGGCCTGCGGCGGCGATGATGGACCGTCCGGCGAGTATGGCCGGACCGAGGCCGGCCAGTGGTTCACGATCATGACCTTCCGGTCGAGCAACCAGGTCACGCTGACGATGATCGGCAGCACCGATTCCATGCCCGGCACCTTCCGGCGCGAGGGCAGCACGGTCTCGGTGACGGCGGCCGGCGAGACGCGGTCGCTGCGCATCGACGGCAATGGCTGCCTGGATGGCGGGCCGGGGAATTCCTTCTTCTCCGGCGTCATCTGCAAGAAGCGCTGAGAGAGCATCCGAGCGGCGCGCGCCCTTGCTGTCTCACCCGCTCGGACGCGGCTGGACGCACTGCGTCCGGCCGGCGCAAGGGACCCGGAGGGGCGGTCGCCCCTCCGGAAGCATGCCTCAGCTATGCGCCAGCATCGCCAGCAGCATCAGCGCCACGATGTTGGTGATCTTGATCATCGGGTTCACCGCCGGCCCGGCGGTGTCCTTGTAGGGGTCGCCCACCGTGTCGCCGGTCACCGCCGCCTTGTGCGCGTCGGAACCCTTGCCGCCATGGTGGCCGTCCTCGATGTACTTCTTCGCGTTGTCCCACGCGCCACCACCGGTGGTCATGGACACCGCGACGAAGAACCCGTTGACGATCACGCCCAGCAGCATCGCGCCCAGCGCGGCGAAGGCCTGCGCCTTGCCCGCGATGGCCTGGATGCCGAAGTAGATCACCAGCGGGCTGAGCACCGGCAGCAGCGACGGGATGATCATCTCCTTGATCGCCGCCTTGGTCAGCATGTCCACCGCGCGGCCGTAATCCGGCTTCTCGGTGCCCTGCATGATGCCCGGCTTTTCCTTGAACTGGCGCCGGACTTCCTCGACCACGCTCATCGCCGCGCGGCCGACCGCCGTCATCGCCATGCCGCCGAACAGGTAGGGCAGCATGCCGCCGAACAGCAGCCCGACGACGACGTAGGGATTGGCCAGCGAGAAGTCGATCGCCGTCACCCCCGCGAAGTACGGGTACTGCACCGCATTGGTGATGAAGTAGTTGAGATCCTGCGTATACGCCGCGAACAGCACCACGGCACCGAGCGCCGCCGAGCCGATCGCATAGCCCTTGGTCACCGCCTTGGTGGTGTTGCCCACGGCATCCAGCGCATCCGTGGTCTGGCGGATTTCCTTGGGCAGCCCGGCCATCTCGGCAATGCCGCCCGCGTTGTCCGTGACGGGTCCGAAGGCATCGAGCGCCACCACCATGCCGGCCAGCGCCAGCATCGTGGTCACCGCGATGGCGATGCCATACAGCCCCGCCAGCCCATAGGCGATCAGGATGCCGAAGATGATCACCAGCGCCGGCAGGGCGGTGGATTCCATCGACACGGCAAGCCCGCGGATCACGTTGGTGCCGTGGCCGGTCACCGAGCTCTCCGCGATCGCCTTCACCGGCCGGAAGTTCGTGCCGGTGTAGTATTCGGTGATGTAGATGATCAGCGCCGTCACGATCAGCCCGACCGCGCCGCACAGGAACAGCGAGAAGGCCCCGAAGGACGCGCCCGCCGCCGTCGCGGTGCCGAAGCCGAAGATCATGTAGGACAGCGGCAGGAGTGCGACCAGCGACAGCACGCCGGTCACAGCGAAGCCGCGATACATCGCCCCCATGATGTTGTTGCTGGCCGGCAGCTTCACGAAATAGGTGCCGACGATCGACGTCACCACGCAGACCGCGCCGATCGCCAGCGGGAAGATCATGCCCGCCTTCAGGAAGGGCGTGCCTGCGAAGGCGATCGCGGCCAGCACCATCGTGGCGACCATCGTGACCGCATAGGTCTCGAACAGGTCGGCGGCCATGCCGGCGCAGTCGCCCACGTTGTCGCCTACATTGTCGGCGATGGTGGCGGGGTTGCGGGGGTCGTCCTCGGGGATGCCGGCCTCGACCTTGCCGACCATGTCGCCGCCGACGTCAGCGCCCTTTGTGAAGATGCCGCCGCCAAGCCGCGCGAAGATCGAGATCAGCGAGGCGCCGAAGCCGAGTGCGACCAGCGCATCGATGACCGTGCGGTCATTCGGCTCCAGCCCGCCCAGCACCACCAGCAGGAAGAAGTACACGGCCACGCCCAGCAGCGCGCCGCCGGCCACCAGCATGCCGGTGATCGCACCCGACTTGAACGCGACATCAAGCCCGCCCGCCAGCGACACCGTGGACGCCTGCGCCGTGCGCAGGTTGGCGCGCACCGACACGTTCATGCCGATGAAGCCGGCCACGCCCGACAGCACCGCCCCCAGCAGGAAGCCGATCGCCACCGCCAGGCCCAGCCGCCAGGCCACCAGCACGAACAGCACCGCGCCGACGATGGCGATGGTGGTGTATTGCCGCTTCAGATACGCCGAGGCGCCTTCCTGGATCGCCTTCGCGATCTCCTGCATGCGCTCATTGCCCGGATCGCGCGAGAGCACGTCCTTGGCCGTGATGACGCCATAGGCGATGGACAACGCCCCGAGCGCGATCACGATGATCAGCCAAACGGTCAGCAAGTTCAGGACTCCCCCATGGTCACAGGTACGGCTGGACGCCGCGACGGGCCCGTCTTGTGCAGGCGGAGGGGAGGCTAGAGGGGGCTCAGGGGTCGCGCAACGGCCGGCGACGGCTCGGGACGGTCAGAATCCGTCCCGGCCTGCGAAGAATTCGCCCAGGAAGGCGTCCCGTGCCGCCGGCCCGGGATATCCCGGCGCCGGTGGCCGCCCGCGGGTGAGCCGGGCGAAGACCACCCTCCGGTCGCCCCGCCGCGCCCAGCCGACGAACCAGCCCGTGGGCTGCGCCGCATCGGCGCCGCGGGAGCGCGCACCGCCGGTCTTGCCGAAGACGCGCCAGCCATTGGGTTGCTCGCCCTGGTCGACCAGCGCCTCGGTCATGGCCCGGGCATGGGCGGAGACCGGCAATTCGCCACGCACGAGGCGGCGCAGGAAGGCCACCTGCTCCGCCGGCGTGATCTCCAGCGAGGAGCCGATCCAGGACCGCGCCAGCCCGTTCCCCCGGCCCGGATCGCCGGAGATATCGGCATTGCCATAGCCGAAATCCCGCACGTATTGCGCGAAGCGCGCCGCGCCCAGCGCCTGCGTGATGCGTTGCGAATACCAGACCACCGAATGACGCATCCAGGCGGCGGGATCGATCGGCTGGCGCCATGCCGGCAGCCAATCGGCATCGCCGGTGCGGAAGGGCAGCACCGGGGTGTGGGCGTCGCGCAGGAAGCCGGCATCGAAGCCCATCAGGGCCAGCGGGATCTTGAAGGTCGAGGCCGGGGTGGCGCGCTGGCTGGGGTTCCCGTCCTGGTGCAGCGTGGCGCCGGTCGCGGCATCCACCACCAGCGTGCAGACCGGCACGGCCGCGGCGCCGGCGGGCCCGGCGACCGCCGCCGGGAAGGCGGCCAGCGCCTGCAGCGCCAGCCGGCGCCGCGTCATTCCTTGGCCCGCTCGATCGCCTCGGTGATCAGGCGGCGGGCCTCGTCGGCATCGCCCCAGCCGATGAACTTCACCCACTTGCCGGGTTCGAGATCCTTGTAGTGTTCGAAGAAGTGCTGGATCTGCTCGATCGTGATGCGCGGCAGGTCCGTGTAGTTGTGTACGTGGTCGTAGCGCAGCGTCAGCTTGGGCACCGGCACGGCGATGATCTTCTCGTCCCCGCCGCCATCGTCTTCCATCTTCATCACGCCGACGGGGCGCACGCGGATCACCGCGCCGGCGATGATCGGCCGCGTGTTCGCCACGAGCACGTCGATCGGGTCGCCATCCTCGCTCAGCGTATGCGGGATGAAGCCGTAATTGCCCGGGTAGCGCATCGGCGTGTGCAGGAAGCGGTCGACGAACAGCGTGCCGGCGGCCTTGTCCATCTCGTACTTGATGGGCTCGCCGCCGATCGGCACCTCGACGATCACGTTCACGTCGTTGGGCGGGTCCTTGCCGATCGGAATGGCGTCGATGCGCATGCGGGGCTCTCCAGTTCGGGGCGGCCCTTGGAGCGGCGCCCGGCCGCGCACAAGGCGCTCTGAAGTCTACGAATTCGGTAACCTGCCAGCGGCAGCGCGCCGGTCGGGCGGCGGTCTAGCAGAGGCCCCGTGTCGGCGGAAGGCGGCCGGCTTGCGCGCCGTGGCGGCCCCGCCCAGGCTTGCGGCCATGACCCCCGCACGCGCCACCTTCGCCGCCGCCGCCCTCGCCCGCGCGCCCGAGGTGGCGGGCATCACCCGCCGCCTGATCGTCGTGCCCTCCCCCAACCCGCCCGGCGACGTGCGCGCCTGCGCGGAGGATTGCGCCGCCCTGCTGCGCGACCTGGCGCCGGATGCCAGCGTCTCGCTGCACCCCACCTCGCCCGAGGTGACCAACGTCGTGGCCCGCATATCCGGCGCCGGGCCGGGGCGCGTGCTGGCCTTCAACGGCCACCTCGACACCTATCCGGTGAACGAGGCGCTGCCCTGGACGGTCGATCCGCTGGGTGGCGAGGTCCGTGACGGACGGCTGTACGGCCGCGGCGCGGCCGACATGAAGGGCGGCATCGCGGCCTCCATGCTGGCCTTCGCCCTGCTGGCGCAGCACCGCCACGCCTGGCGCGGCGAGGCGATCCTGACCCTGGCGGGGGACGAGGAGACCATGGGTCCGCTCGGGACCAAATGGCTGCTCGACCATGTGCCGGGGCTGGCCGATGCGGGCGCGGTCATCATCGGCGATGCGGGTTCGCCGCGCGTGCTGCGCTTCGGCGAGAAGGGCTTCCTGTGGGTCGAGGTCGAGGCGCAGGGGACCGCCGCGCATGGCGCGCATGTGCATCTGGGCGAGAACGCGATCGACCGGCTGCGGGCCGCGCTCGATGTGGTGGCGGCGCTGCGCGCCCTGCCGGTGGCGGCCCCGCCGGCGGTGTACGCCGCCATCGCCGCCGCGCAGCCGATCAGCGAGCCCCTGGCCGGCGCGGGCGAGGCGCGCGTGCTCGGCAGCGTCACGGTCAATATCGGCCGGATCGAGGGCGGCACGGCGCCCAACCTGGTGCCGGCCTCGGCGCGCGCCGCCTGCGACATCCGCCTGCCGGTCGGCGTGTCGGCGGCGCAGGTGGAAGCGGCCCTGGCGGTCGGGCTCGACCCGCTGCCCGGCATCGCCTGGCGCGTGCTGCGCCGCTTCGAACCCAACCACACAGACCCCGCCGCCGATGTGGTGCGCCTGGCGCATGCCGCGGCCGAGGAAGTCCTGGGCGGCGCCGTCGCGGTGAACATGCGCGTCGGCGGCTCCGACGCCCGCTGGTTTCGCATGGCCGGGCTGCCGACCGTGGTCTATGGCCCCACCCCCCACAACATGGGCGGCGCCGATGAATGGGCCGATGTGGCGGAGCTGGAGGCGGTGGCGCGCGTGCATGCCCTCGCGGCGTTTGATTTCCTGGCCGGGTGAGGGCAATCACACGGGCGCATGGGCCTGTAGCTCAATGGTCAGAGCGGACCGCTCATAACGGTTTGGTTGCAGGTTCGAGTCCTGCCGGGCCCATGCCGCGATTCCGGTCAGAACCCCCGCACGACGAGCACGACGACGACGGTCGCGACGGCGGCCGCCGCGACCCAGGGCATGGCGCTGCGGCGGCGCGGCGCGGCCGGCCGGTCGGTGCGCCGGCGCAGCGGCAGCACCTTGGCGGGCGCGCGGCCGAAGGCCTGGCGGAGCGGGCGGCGGGCGGCATCGGGCAGGGCGGCCGAACCGCGCACCGCCGGGACCGGGCCTTCCGCGCGGCTGTCCAGGATGCGGTCCACGAAGACGCCCTCGTTCTCGTCGTAACGGGATTCCAGCAGCACCACCATCAGCCGCGGGTCCTGGTGCTCGGCCACGACGTCGCGGAATCGCAGGCGCGCGCGCGCCACATCCTCATGCTCGCTCTCGAGGTACCAGGCCCCCATGCGGATGCGGTTGGCGGCAATGGTTGCGCGGATCATCACCTCGTAGCGGGAGGGCTGCATGGGTCCTTCCCTGTCGGCTTCGCCTGCCGCCCATCATGGCACGGCACCGGTTAAGGGCGGGTTGCGCCGGTGCGCTCGCTTGGCGTGCCGCCCCCCGGCCTGTAGAACCCGCCCCGAACCCCGAGCAGCGCAGGTCCCAGCCCCATGGCCGCCTACCAGTACGTCTATGTGATGAAGGATCTCACCAAGGCCTATCCGGGCGGGCGTGAGATCTTCAAGGGCATCACCCTGTCCTTCCTGCCGGGGGTGAAGATCGGCGTGCTCGGCCCGAACGGCGCGGGCAAGTCCACGCTGATGCGCATCATGGCCGGCCAGGACAAGGAATTCGGCGGCGAGGCCTGGGCCGCCGAGGGCGTGCGCGTAGGCTACCTGTCCCAGGAGCCCGAGCTCGACCCCAACCTGACCGTGGGCGAGAACGTCCGCCTGGCCTTCGCCGAGCTCAACGCGCACATGGCGCGCTTCAACGAGATCTCCGAGAAATTCGCCGAGGAGATGTCCGAGGACGAGATGAACACCCTGCTCGCCGAACAGGCCGAGCTGCAGGAGAAGATCGACGCCGCCAATGGCTGGGAGATCGACCGCCAGGTCGAGATCGCGCTGGATGCGCTGCGCTGCCCGCCGCCGGATGCCGCGGTGACCAACCTGTCGGGCGGCGAACGCCGCCGTGTCGCGCTGTGCCGGCTGCTGCTGGAAAAGCCCGACATGCTGCTGCTCGACGAACCGACCAACCACCTCGACGCGGAATCCGTGTCGTGGCTGGAGCAGACGCTGAAGGCCTATACCGGCACGGTGCTGATCGTCACCCACGACCGCTACTTCCTCGACAACGTGACGTCGTGGATTCTCGAAGTCGATCGCGGCCGCGGCATTCCCTACGAAGGCAACTACTCCACCTACCTGGAGCAGAAGCGCAAGCGCATGGCGCAGGAGGAGCGCGAGGAGAGCGCCCGCCAGCGCCAGCTCGCGGAGGAACGCGACTGGATCGGGCGCTCGCCCTCCGCCCGCCAGGCGAAGTCCAAGGCGCGCATCGCGGCCTATGAGGACCTGCTGCGCGCATCCCAGGACAAGGCGCCCGACCCGACCGAGATCGCCATCCCGCCCGCCCCGCGGCTCGGCAATACCGTCATCGTCGCCGATGCGGTGTCCAAGGGCTTCGGTGACCGGCTGCTGATCGACAACCTGTCCTTCAAACTGCCGCCGGGCGGCATTGTCGGCGTCATCGGGCCGAACGGCGCGGGCAAGACCACGCTGTTCAAGATGATCATGGAACGCGAGGCGCCCGATGCCGGCACCATGACCATCGGCGACAGCGTGCAGCTCGGCTATGTCGACCAGTCGCGCGACAGCCTCGATGACAACAAGTCGGTCTGGCAGGAGATCTCGGGCGGCGACGACGTCATCACCATCGGCAAACGGTCGGTCCCCTCGCGCGCCTATTGCGCGGCCTTCAACTTCAAGGGCGGTGACCAGCAGAAGAAGGTGGGGTCGCTGTCGGGTGGTGAGCGCAACCGCGTCCACCTCGCGAAGATGCTGAAGAAGGAGCACAACGTGCTGCTCCTCGACGAACCGACCAACGACCTGGACGTCGAGACGCTGCGCGCACTCGAGAACGCGCTGATGGAATTCGCCGGCTGCGCGGTCATCATCTCGCACGATCGCTTCTTCCTCGACCGGCTGGCCACGCACATCCTCGCCTTCGAAGGGGACAGCCACGTCGAGTGGTTCGAGGGGAACTTCGAAGCCTACGAAGAGGACAAGCGACGTCGACTCGGCGAACACGCGACCGACCCGCACCGCATCAAGTACAAGCCGCTGGCCAGGTGAGGATGGCGACGCCCGCGCGGCCCTTGTCCTGCTGCGGGCAAGCCGCGACCCGGCCCGCACGCCCATCCGGCGGAGGCCACAGATGAGCGCGTCCATGCAGGCGCTGAAGTCGAGCCGGATCATCACCACCGACCGGCTGATGATGATCCCGCCGGGCAAGGAAAACCTGCCCGACCTCATTCGCCTCAAGGCCGATGAGCGCGTCTTCGGCTGGATGCTGCACGGCGTGCGGTCCCCCGCGCGCACGCGCGAGGAGCTGGAGGACGACATCGATTTCTGGGCGGTGCGCGGCTACGGCACCTGGTGCGTCTTCGAACGCGAGACCGGCGATTTCCTGGGCATCTGCGGCCTGATGGAACGCCCCGACGGGCGCGGCATCGCGCTGCGCTACGCGCTGTGGCCGGAATGCCGCGGCAAGGGCTATGCGCGGGAGGCGGCGCGCGCGGCACTCGCCTTCGGCCATGCGGCGGGGCTGAAGCGGATCATCGCGGTGGCGCGCTATACGAACCATGCCTCGCGCGCGGTGATGGAAGATATCGGCATGACCGCCTGCGCCGACTACACGCACAAGGGCGAGGCGATGCTGGTGTTCGAGAGCCTGGGCTAGACCCCTTCGTTTTGACGGGCATCCTGACCCGCTCAAGCGAATCCGTTTGAGCGGATGATGCTCCAGGCAGGCCCCGATCAGGATTGGCGCTGGACCGCGCCCCGCCGCCGCCAGGCCCACCAGGCGGCGGCGAGTACCGCATTGCAGGCGACCAGCCCGAACGCCGCCGGCACCAGGTGATGCAAGGCGCCCTCGGTGCTGAAGATGACAAAGGTCCAGGCGACCTTCATCAGCACCATGGCGTTCACCACCGCGACCCCCCAGGAGAAGGACCGCCGCCAGAAGGCCAGCGCCAGCGCGGCCAGCGTGCCCGGCACGAGCAGCGCCACCGCCACCTTGGCCGGCCCCCAGGGCCCGAGCAGGTAATCGCGTTCCGCCGCCAGCACCGCGAACGCCATCGGGGATGGGACGTCCGGCACGGGGAACCACGCCATGCTGGTCAGCAGCGCGACCAGCGTGACGGCCAGGCCGGCAAGGCTCCGCCGCCAGGCGAACCAGCACCAGGGCAGCAGGAAGAAGGGCCGGATCCACCAGCTCCATTCATTGTGGTGGCGCGCCCAGGCCCAGGCGGCGATCTCCTCGGCCCAGCCCATCCGTCCCCGCTACTCGATCCTGTCCGGCCAGCCGATGAACAGCCCGACATCGCCCGGCATGCCGCCCGGAAAATCGATCACGCGGGCCGAGAAGGTGAAGCCTCCCGGTGCCAGGTCCTGCTCCCACCACTGGTAGATCTTGTGGAACACGCCCGGCAGCGTGTCCTGCCAGCCCTCCAGGTGGTTGTTGATGCGCCGCGCGCCGTCCTGGCACAGCACGGAGGGGAACTTGATGAGCATGAGCTCGCGCTCGCCGGCTTCGAAGGCGCGGCGGATGCGGGTCAGCGTGCGCTCGCGGTCCTCGTCGGTGATCTCGTAGGTCTGCACGCGCTTTGAGAAGGCCTCGAGCTCGGCCTTCTTCTGCGCGGCGGCGTCCTCGGCCTCGGCGCGGCGGCGCTGGGCCGCGGCAGCCTTGGCGGCAAACAGGTCCTGGACGGACATGGCGGGCTTGTGCGGGTCCATGGCGGCGCTCTCCCTCGGGCGCGCGCAGGATGCCGTGGCCGGACGCCGAACGTCTTGACGAAAATCAACTTGCCGGGCCCGCCACAAAAGAGAACTGCGGGTTCGGGCTGCCGCGGCCGGCCCGGGCGGAGGCCGCGGGCCGACGAGAACCGCACCCGCGTCAGGAAAGCCCGCCACGTCGCATCATGCGGCGCGGTGCCGGCCGATCGCTTCAGGCCGCACTGGCGTTCAGCTGCGCGCCTCGCGGGCCGCGAGCTGCGCGATCTGGTTGCGCATCGCCTCCAGCAGCGCGGCCACCCGCCCGCCATTGCGCTGGATCACCGCGGAATATTCGCTGCGCGTCGTCAGGCGCAGCGAGGTGCCCTCGGCGATCACGTCGACCACGCGCGGCTGGCCACCCACATCCGCCACCCGCCAGTCCAGCGCGAAGGGCGCCGCGCTCGGCCGTTCGATGATGGTGTTGACCAGCACGTCCTCCTCGGTGCGCTGCTGGGCACGGCCGAGCGAGAAGCGCACGCCGCGGTATTCCCCGAAGCGCGCCGACAGGTTGCGCACGATGATGTCGTCGAACAGCCGGTTGTATTCCGCCAGTTCGGCCGGCGAGGCCTGGCGGACATAGCGGCCGAGGATGAAGCGGCCCGTCCCCTCGATGTCGATCGCGCGGCGCAGCACGGCGGCGACCTTCTCGCGCCGTGCCGCGACGCTGGAACGCTGGTCGTTGATGGCGGCGACCAGTTCGTTGCCGGCGTCGCGCACC
Organism: Roseomonas sp.; assembly: GCA_051860065.1. Classification (GTDB taxonomy): domain Bacteria; phylum Pseudomonadota; class Alphaproteobacteria; order Acetobacterales; family Acetobacteraceae; genus Neoroseomonas. The sequence goes on along the minus strand of JBHYEQ010000010.1, from coordinate 159,574 downwards.
AGGGTAGTGGCGCGCGCCGGGTCGATTTCCGCATGGCCACGCTGCGGCAAGGCCAGCAGGACGGCCGCAAGGGCGGGAGACGCGATGAGGAGGCGACGTTGCATCGGGTGCATATGGGTCCTCCGATAGGGATTCCGAGTCAGCGGGCGCGCGGCGGCGGGGCCGCGTCCGGCCCGCCGGGCTCGGTCACGCCCTGGCCGAAGCCGGTGGTGCCCGAGGGCCCCACCACCGCGCCACCCGGGCTTTCCTGGTTGCGGATCTCGAAGCCGCGACGCTGGCGATAGGCCGACCGCAGCGTCGAATAGGGGTCGAGCGAGGTGGCGCGGACCTGGTCGATCGGTTCCAGCAGCGCCTCGCGCGTGTCGATGATGGTGAGGCCCAGGCGCACCCAGCCGGAAACATCCACGAAGGCGCCCTGGCCGAGCCACATCAGCGGGTTGAGCATGATGTCGACGCCCTGCCCCGCCAGGTCGCGCGGCGAGGACGGGCCGAACAGCGGGACGAACATGTAGAAGCCCTCGCCCGCGCCCCAGACCGCGAGTGTCTGGCCGAAATCCTCGGAATGGCCGGGCACGCCCCATTCGCGCGCGACATCCAGGATGCCGCCCACGCCAAGCGTCGAATTCACCATGAAGCGGCCGAGGGTGATGCGCGCGCGGCTGATGTTGCCCTGCATCAGGTCGTTGGCGAGGATGACCGGTGCGCGGATATTGCCCAGCACGTTGCGGATGCCGGTGCGCAGCGGCTGCGGCACGACGTCGCGATAGGCCTCGGCGACCGGCTGGAGCACGTAGCGGTCGGCGACCTCGTGGATTTCGAACATCACGCGGTTGGCGGGTTCGAAGGGGTCGTTGGTCTCGCGGAACTCGGCCAGCGCCTCGGGGTCGTCGGCGGGCGGGCGGGTGGCGCAGCCGGCGGCGGTCAACGCCAGCGCCAGCGCGAGGCCGCGCAGGATGTTGGGCAGGAAAGATGGCATCACGGCGGAATACAGCGTCCTTCCGGCGGTTGGAACCGGATTCCAAACGGGGCCGCCCAGGATAGGGTTGCAATGCACAATACCCTTTGTTCGTCGCCGGGCCATGGCGCAGTTCGTGGCGAACCGTAACGAAGACTTGCCGGGTCCGGCCCGACGCGGCGACGCGGGTCCCGGGCAATACCTACTGGACATAAGGATATCTTTATGATTATCAGGGCACCTCCCGTGCAGGCGGGCGATGTGCGTCCCGCACTTCGGGCCACATGCGCCCCGTGCCGGCGGGCCAGGTGCGTCCCGCGCAAGCGGGTCAGGATGCGAGGATGCGTGCGATGAACCATGCGATGACCGGAACGCTCGCCCGCTGGCTGACCGGGCCGCGCGTCGCCGGCCTGCCGGCGCCGGCCGCGATGCCGGCCCCGCGCCTGTCCTTCGAATTCTTCCCGCCCAAGACCGAGAAGCTCGAGGAGCAGCTCTGGGCCTGCATCCGCCGGCTGGAGCCGCTCGGGCCGCGCTTCGTGTCCGTGACCTATGGCGCCGGCGGCACCACGCAGGAACGCACCCATGCCACCGTGGCGCGGTTGGTCGCCGAGACATCCCTGACGCCAGCCGCGCACCTGACCTGCGTGGGTGCGACGCGTGACGAGGTGGATGCGGTGGCCCGGCAATACTGGGAGGCCGGGGTGCGGCACATCGTCGCCCTGCGCGGGGACCCGCCGGCGGGGGCGTCCGGGTACACCCCGCATCCGGGCGGCTATGCCCAGGCCGAGGATCTGGTGCGCGGGCTGAAGCGCATCGGGGATTTCGAGATCAGCGTCGGCGCCTATCCCGAGATGCACCCTGCCGCGGTGTCGGCCGAAGCGGACCTCGATTTCCTGAAGCGCAAGATCGACGCCGGCGCGACGCGGGCGATCACGCAGTACTTCTTCGATGCGGACGTCTATCTGCGCTTCCTGGACCGTTGCCTGGCGGCGGGCATCACGGTGCCCATCGTGCCCGGCATCATGCCGGTGACGAATTTCGCCAGCGTGCAGCGCTTCTCGGCGATGTGCGGCGCCAGCGTGCCGGGCTGGATGGGCCAGTTGTTCGAGGGCCTGGACGAGGATGCCGAGACGCGGCGGATGGTGGCGGCCATGGTGGCGGCGGAGCAGGTGCGCCTGCTGCAGGCGAATGGCGTGGATGAATTCCACTTCTACACGCTGAACCGCCCCGACCTGACCTACGCCATCGCCCACATCCTGGGCGCCCGCCCCAAGGCGGCTGCTGCCGGCTGACGGCGGGGTCCGGGGTAGCACTGCTACCCCGGCGGGGGTTCGGGGGCGGCGCCCCCGTCATCCCGTGACGTCGATCGCCGAAAGCCCCGCCGCGAGCACCCGCCGCAATTCGCGTTCCGGCAGTGCCACGCAGCCTTCCGTCGGCGCGAAATCCGCCCGCGCCACATGCAGGAAGATCGCACTCCCGCGCCCGCGCTGCACCGGCGCGTCGTTCCAGCCCAGCACGGCGATGACGTCGTAGACTGCGTCGTCCCGCCACAGGGTTTCATGGCGCGCCGGGTGCGGCAGGCGGATGGCGCGGTTGTAGTCGCGATGGGTGGGGTCGTCGCACCAGCCATCCTCGGGCGCGATCGGTTCGCAGGGCAGGTTGGTGGCGGGGCGCGGGCCGCGGTCGGCGCGCCACAGGATGCGCCGCAGCGGCAGCAGGCCGATGGGCGTGGCGCCATCGCCTTCCTGCTTCGTGGCGGTGATGCCGCCCTTGCCGATGGCGCAGCGAAGGGTCTCGTTACGGAAACGCAGGAGGCCGTCGGCGGTGACACGGGCGGTGGTGGTCATGGGAACAGGTCCGGCGAGGTTGGCGCGCATCATCGGCGCATCGCGCGCGGCCCGCCATGCCCAGGAATCCCCAGCGGATCGCGCCGGCGCGATCCGGGAGCGCAACGCGCGACCGCGCCCCAACCGCCAGTCGCGCGGGGCGCTGCAGTGCGGGGCGCGAAGGCAAGCCGGCCGGATGGCCGGCGCCCGCCGTCTGAGGGACCAAAAAACGCTTCGGCGTGCCTCCGCACGCCGATCATCACTGCGGCAGGATGTGCCCGAACCGCTCGGCCTTGGTCCGCAGGTAACCGTCATTCACGCCATTCGGGTCGAAGGCATGGGCCTCGCGCGCCAGCACCTCGATCCCGCAGGCCGCCAGGCCGGCGATCTTGTCGGGGTTGTTGGTCAGCAGGCGCACGCGCTCCACGCCGACGGCGCGCAGCATGGTGGCGGCGACGAGGAAGTTGCGCTCATCCGCGCCGTAGCCCAGCGCGCGGTTGGCATCGAGCGTATCGAGCCCGGCATCCTGCAGCGTATAGGCGCGCAGCTTGTTCACCAGGCCGATGCCGCGGCCTTCCTGTGCCAAGTAGAGCAGCACGCCGCCGGCCGGGTCGTCCGCCATCCGCTTCAGCGCACCGCGCAGCTGCGGCCCGCAGTCGCAACGCAGCGATCCCAGCAGGTCGCCGGTGAAGCATTCGGAATGCGCGCGCACCAGCGGAGCACCGCCTTCGCGCGCGGTCTTCTCGGGGTCGCCCACCAGGATCGCCAGGTGCTCGATCCCGCCATCGGCGGCGCGGAAGGCGATGATGCGCGCCTCCGGCACATCCAGCAGCGGCACCCGCGCCTCGGCCACGCGGGCGAGCGATGTGGCGGCGCCGGCCGGATAGGCCAGCACATCCGCGGCCGGGACGCTTAGCAGCGCAAGCCGCGCGGCGGCGGCCTCGGTGGCCGGGGCGGCGACCAGCGCCGGCAGCAGGCGCGCAAGCTTGGCCAGCGCGATCGCGGCCTGGGCCAGCGGGGGCGCGGGCACGCGCTCGGGCGTTTCCGGGATCAGCCGCTCGGCGGTCGGATCGGCCAGGGAGCGCAGCGCCTCGGGCGCCAGCAGGGCGGGCGGCAGGCGCAGGGCGACCGCGCCTTCCTCCTCGGCGGCGTGGGGCACCGGGCGCTGGAGGACGGCGGCGGCGCGCACCGGGGCCAGCAGCAGCAGGGCGGGGGCGAGCGCCGCGGCGGTGAGCTCGCTCAGGCCGCGCGCGCCGACCGTCTCGGCGGCGGCGACCACCAGGCAGGTGTCGGGGCCGCGCAGGATGACGGGTGTGCCGCGCCGAAGGTCCGCAACCGCACGATGAACCGACCGCAGGGCATGCACCCGCGGGTCGAGCTCGTGGACGGCATCATTCGAATCGGCGGCAATATGGCCGGGTGGCGTCATGGTATGGCGTTCCATTCTTCGGACCATGCCGCACCGCGATTGTGGCTTGGGCATGGCGTCCCTGATGGCGCCCGGGACGGCCTCGGGCCCTTGCCATGTGATACGCATCGGACGTTCGTCCAGATGCGTGAAGTGTCAATCACAGATGCGAGAACTTGCATGGGATGACACGGGGAGGCTGGAACAACGGGTCGTGAGCAGCCATACCATGGGTGGGGGGCTCCCGCCGTCGCGTTTCCGTGACGGCACTTTTGATGGGGAAACTGGCGCATGCCTGGTCCGCGCCCGGTGCTGATCGTCGATGACGATACGGGGCTTTCGGCGACACTCGCCGAACAGTTGTCCCTGGAGGGGGAATTCGCGCCTGTAGAAGCCGCAAGCCTGGCCGATGCCGAGGCCCGCCTGAACGCGGATGGTGCGCGCTTCGACCTGATCCTGCTGGATATCCGGCTGCCCGATGGCGATGGGCGCGAATACTGCGTGCGGTTGCGCCGCGACGGCTACCGCATGCCGGTCGTGATGCTGACCGGCGTGGACAGCGAGGCGGATGTGGTCAGCGGCCTCGATGCCGGGGCCAACGATTTCATCGTCAAGCCGTTCCGGCTGAACGAATTGCTGGCGCGCATCCGGGCGCAGCTGCGCGGGTACGACAGCAGCGAGGATGCGGTGTTCAAGGTCGGGCCGTATCTGTTCCGGCCGTCGGCCAAGCAGCTGCACGACCAGGCGAAGGGCAAGCGCATCCGGCTGACCGAAAAGGAGGCCGCGATACTGAAGTTCCTGTACCGCGCCGGCGGGCGGCCGGTGCCGCGCACGGTGCTGCTGAACGACGTGTGGGGCTACAACAGCAACGTGACCACGCACACGCTCGAGACGCACATCTACCGGCTGCGCCAGAAGATCGAGCCGAACCCGGCCGAGACGCGGCTGCTGGTGACGGAGGCCGGGGGCTACCGGCTGGAACAGCTGGAGGATGCCGGCGCGGCCTGAGGGTCGCGGGACGGCGCGGCAAAGCGAGCAGGTCCAAGTTGTCGGATTGTGCGAAGGCACGATCCGGGAGCGCAAAGCGCGACCGCGCCCAACCTGAAGTTCGCGCGCAGCGCACCAGAGCACGGCGCGTAGCCAAGCCGCCGGAGGCGGTGCCCGGCGCTTGATGGCGCCAAGAAAGTAAGGCCGGCGGATGCCGGCCGCCCGGCGCCTGAGGGCAGACTAATGATGCTTCCAGGGCACCAGGGCCGGCGCCGGGCCGGTCGGGTCCACCCGCAGGATCTGGCCGTTTGCGACGCTGAGCCCGGTCAGCGCCATCACGAAGCCCCAATGCGTGACCACCAGCGTATGCGCCCAGTCGTCCAACGCCGCCATCTCGGCGCGGAACAGCGCGGCACGGGCCACGACCTGGTCGGCCGGTTCCTCCTGCGGCGGCCACCAGACCTCGTCGATATGCGCCAGGTCCACCTCCGGGAAGGCCATCCGCAGCGCAGTCGCCGGGCTGCCGACATCGCAGGTGAAGGCGTAGCGTTCGCGCACCACGGGGGTGACTGTCAGGCCCAGGCCCAGCCGCTTCGCGACCGGCAGCGCCGTCTGGATCGCGCGACGATAGGGTGAGACCAGGATGCGGCGGATGTCCTCCTGCGCCAGCGCCTCGGCCGCCTGCTGCGCCTGTTCGTGGCCGAGCGGCGTGAGCACCGGGTCGACGATCCCGGGATCCTTGCGCGTCTGGGTGAACAGGAGGTTGAACTCGCTCTGTCCGTGGCGGAGCAAAATCATGCGGCATGCGTCCCGGAAAAGGCCGGGTCCGGGGTAGCCGGCGGCGCGGCCGGCCGCAACCTCGGCGCGGCTCGCGCGCTTGCCGATATGCGCCGCGAATGTTGCGGCCAGGCCATCCGCGCCCTAAGTGATGTGGTCCAAGGAGTTCAGTTCCCCATGACAGGCGGCCTGCCGATCGATCTGATCCTGTTTGCCATGGTCGCGGCGTTCCTGGTGCTGCGCCTGCGCAGCGTGCTGGGACGCCGGACGGGCTTCGAGCGCCCGCCGGAAGCCGCGCCCGGCGCACCTGCCGCGCCGGCGGGGCGCGAGGCGGACATAATCCCCATGCCGGTCGCCGCCGCGGCGCCGCGCGGCGTGCCCGACCCGCGCAGCCCGGTGGGCCAGGCGCTGATGCGCATTCGCGCCGCCGACCCCGGCTTCGATCCGGCCGCCTTCCTGGGCGGTGCCGAGGGCGCCTTCCGCATGATCGTCGCCGCCTTCGCCGCCGGGGACCGCGAGACGCTGCGGAACCTGCTGTCGGATGATGCCTATGCCGGCTTCGATGGCGCCATCGCGCAGCGCGAGGCCGCCGGCGAGACACAGCGGACCGAATTGCGTTCGATCCAGGACATGGCGATCGAGGAAGCGGAGCTGCGCGGCACGATCGCCGACGTGACGGTCCGCATCGCCTCCGACCAGGTCAACCTGACCATCGCGAAGGACGGGTCGATCTCCGCCGGCGCGGAGGCTGTGACCGAGATCATCGACCTCTGGACCTTCCAGCGCGACGTTGCGGGCTCCGATCCCACCTGGAAGCTGGTGGGAACCCGGCCCGCCTGAGCCCAGGGCCGGGGCGTCCGCGGCCCTCCTTCAGCCCCCGGGAGTCGCGGCGCCGGCGGGGCTGGAGTAATATTCCGTTCATGGTCAGGGTGAATATCACCGGCCGCGGCCTTTGCGTCGCTGCCTTCGTGCTGATGGCAATGCTGGCCGCGCCGCCGGCGAACGCCCAGCATGGCGGCCCGACGGCCGATCCGGAACCGCCCCCGGGCGAGGCATTCGGACCGCCCGCCCCCCCACCGCTGCGGCGCATCGCCTTCGACGACCTGCCCGGCTGGGCCTCCGACACGCATCACGACATCCTGCCCGCGTTGCAGGCAAGCTGCGGAGGGCTGCGCCCGATGCGGCCCGACTTCGTGCTCGGCGGGCAGGGCGAAGCGGCGTTGCGCGCCGGCACGGCGGCGGCCTGGCAGGGGCTGTGCCTGGAGATCCGCGCGCTGGAACGCAGCCTGCCGCGCCCGCCCCGCGCCGGCTCCGGGCGCGCGCATGACCGGCGCGTCGCTGCCTGGCTGGCGGCCCGGCACCTGGCGGTGCGGCAGTTCATCGAGGCGCGCTTCGAACCCTTCGCCGCCGGCGCCGGCATCATGACCGGATATTACGAACCCATCCTGCGCGGCGCGGCGCAGCCGGACGAGGTGTTCCGCACCCCGCTGCACACCCGCCCGCCGGAGCTGGTCGAACAGGCGGTGCCCAACAACCCGCTGCGCCGTCGCTACGGCATGATGGTCGAGGGGCGGATCGAGCCGTTCCACGACCGTGCCGCCATCGACACCGGCGCGCTGGCCGGGCGGGGGCTGGAACTCGTCTGGGTGGACGACGCGGCGGATGCCTTCTTCCTGCACATCCAGGGCTCCGGGCGCGTCGTGCTGCCGAATGGCGAGGTGATGCGCGTCGGCTATGCGGGGCACAATGGGCGCGGCTATGTCGCGATCGGGCGGCTGCTGATCGAGCGCAACGAGATCCCGCGCGAGCAGATGTCGATGCAGGCCATCCGCGCCTGGCTGGCCGCCGCCGGGCATGAGCACGCCACGGAACTGCTGCGCGGCAACCCGTCCTATGTGTTCTTCCGCCGGGTCGAGGGGCTGACGCTCGACCAGGGGCCGATCGGCGCCATGGGCGTGCCGCTGACGCCGCAGCGCAGCGTGGCGGTGGACCGCGCATTCATCCCGCTGGGCGCGCCGATGTGGGTGATGGTGAAGGACCCGATGGCGCGCCGCGATACGCCGCCGGCCGGGCGGCTGGTGGTGGCGCAGGATACCGGCGGCGCGATCCGCGGGCCGGCGCGCACGGATTTCTTCCAGGGCTGGGGCCCCGAGGCCGGCGATCGCGCCGGGCGCATGCGCGACGAGGCCGAGGTGTTCCTGCTGCTGCCGCGCGCGACGGACCAGGCGACGGCGCAGGCGCAGTAGGGCGTCGCGCCGACAGGCGCGCCCGTAAAAGCGCCGACAGGCGCGCACGAAACAGCGCCGACAGGCGCGCCCTAAACAGCGCCGACAGGCGCGCCCGAAACAGCGCCGACAGGCGCGCCCGAAACAGCGCCGGCAGGCGCGCCCGAAACAGCTCCGGCAGGCGCGCCCGGAAAGGCAACGGGAGACGCGCCAGGCAAAGCGCTGGCGGGCACCACCGATGGACAGCCCTCGGCCACGGCGCAAGGATGCGCGGCAGGAGGAACGCCCGTGCAGGACTGGCCCGCGACCATCACAGACGAGGACTCGCTGGAGGAGGCCCTGTCGCGCCCCGACCCCGCGCTGGTGGCCGACCTCGCTGCCGTGCCTGGCGACATCCTGGTGCTGGGCGCCGCCGGCAAGATGGGGCCGACGCTGTGCCGGCAGGCCAAGCGCGCCGACCCCGCGCGGCGCGTCATCGCGGTGGCGCGCTGGTCCGAGGAAGGGCTGCGCGCGCGCATGGAATCCTGGGGCATCGAATGCCTCGCGGCCGACCTGACGGATCGCGCGGCGCTGGCCGCGCTGCCCGATGCGCCAAATGTCGTGTTCATGGCGGCGATGAAGTTCGGCGCGACCGGCAATGAGCCGCTGACCTGGGCGATGAACGTGCTGCTGCCGGCCATGGTGGCGGAACGCTGGGCCGCGTCGCGCATCGTGTTCTTCTCCACCGGCAACGTGCTGCCGCTGGTGCCGGTGGGGTCGGGCGGCGCCACCGAGGAAACGCCACCCTCGCCGATCGGCGACTACGCGGCGTCCTGCCTGGGGCGCGAGCGGGTGTTCCAGCACGCGGCCGCGACGCGCGGCACGCCCTGCTTCGGCATCCGGCTGAACTACGCGATCGATCTGCGCTACGGCGTGCTGGCCGATATCGCGACCAAGGTGCGCGACGGCGTGCCGGTGCCGGTGACCATGGGCCATGCCAACGTGATCTGGCAGGGCGATGCCAATGCCTGGACGCTGCGCGCGCTGCGCCATGCCTCGGCGGACTGCCCGATCCTGAACGTGACGGGGCCGGAGACCGTGAGCGTGCGCCAGGTCGCCGGCGCATTCGCGCGGCGGCTGGGGCGCGAGGTGACGTTCAGCGGCAGCGAGGCGCCTGATGCGCTGCTGTCCAATGCAGGGCGCGCCTTCGCGCTGTTCGGCTACCCGCAGGTGCCGCTGGCGCGGATGCTCGACTGGGTGGCGGGATGGGTGGCGCAGGGCGGGCGGTCGCTGGGCAAGGCGACCAAGTTCGAAGTGCGCGACGGGCGGTTCTGATGGAAGGATCGGCGCAGCGGCCGCTATCCGCACGCGCCACGGCGACGCGCCAGCGCATCCTGGATGCCGCGCTGGCGGAATTCGCGGCGCATGGGTTGGCCGGCGCGCGGGTCGATGAGATCGCCGCGCGGTCGGGTGCGAACAAGCGGATGCTCTACGCGCATTTCGGGTCGAAGGAAGAACTCTGGCTGGTCGTGCTGGAGCGCGCCTATGCCGCCAAGCGCGCCGAGGAACGCGCGCTGCTTGTCGAGCACCTGCCGCCCGAGGAGGCCATGGCGCGCCTGGTGCGCTTCAACCTGCGCTACACCGCCGCGCACCCGGAATTCGTCGCACTGCTGAACCAGGAGAACATCCATCGCGCGGCGTATCTCAAGCGCAGCGCGGAGGTGCCGGCGATGTACTCGCCGCTGCTGGAGAGCCTGCGCGCCGTGCTCAAGCGCGGCGAGGAAGCCGGGCGGTTCCGCCGCGATGTCGATCCGTTGCAGCTGTACGTGACGATGCTCGGGCTCGGGCATTTCTGGGTGGCGAACCGGCACACCCTGTCCACCATCTTCGGCGCCGACCTCGGCACGGAGGCGGCGCTCGAATCGCGCGAGGCGCATGTGATGGACGTCGTGCTCGGCTACCTGAAGCCCTGATCAGTTCAGCTGGATATCCAGGCGGCGCAGCAGCGGGCCCCAGCGTTCCGCCTCGCGCGACAGGAAGGCCTGGAAATCGGCGGGCGTGCCGCCGGCGGCGACGATGCCCTCGTTCAGCAGGCGCTGCTGCACCGTGGGATCCGCCGTGGCCGCGGCGCCGGCTGCGTTGAGCCGCGCCACCGCGGCCGGCGGCGTGCGCGCGGGCGCCAGCAACCCGAACCAGGTCACCGCCACCAGGCCGGGATAGCTCTCGGCGAAGGTCGGCTGGTCGGGCATGTTGGGCAGCCGCGCCTCGCCGGTCCAGCCGATGATCTTCGCACGGCCGGACCGCGCGGCGGCCAGGCCCGTGGCACCCCCGACCAGGATCGAATCCAGCGTGCCCGCCAGCAGGTCGTTGAGCTGCGACGCATCGCCGCGATACCCCACATCCTGCCAGTCGAGCCCGAGGCGGTCGGCGATCAGCGCGCCGGCGATGTGGTTGAAGGACCCGCGGCCGTTATGCCCCCATGTGACCTTGCCGGGGTTCGCCTTCACATGCGCGACGAAGCCCGGGATGGTGTCGGGAATGCCGGGCTTCACCGCGATGCAGAACGGCAGCGTCGCGACATGCACGACCGGGGCGAAGTCCTCCGCCTTGTAGGGCAGGTTGCGGCCGATCAGCGGGTTGATGGTCAGCGTCGTGCCCGACGACATCAGCAGGGTGTGGCCGTCGGGCGCGGCGCGGGCCACGAGCTCCGCGCCGATCACGGTCTGCGCGCCGGGCTTGTTGTCGATCACCACGTTCTGGCCGAGCAGCGGCGCCATGCGTTCGGCGACCAGGCGTGCGGTCACGTCGGTGGAGCCGCCCGGCGGGAAGGGCACCACGATCGTGACAGGGCGCGTGGGGTTCCAGGTGCCTTGCGCGCGCGCGACGCCGGCGGCGGCCAGGCCGAGCGCGGGCAGCGCGCGGCGGGCGATGCGATGGGTCATGCGGTTCCCTCCCAGGATTTGCGCCAGCCTGCCATCGCGCAGCCCCGCCGCGCCACTGTTTCAGCGCCGCGAGAGCGCCACCAGGTAGCGGCATGGCTTCGACCGGGACGGGTTGCGGAAGGCGTGGCCCTTCGGCGTGTCGAGGTCGAAGGAGAGGCTGTCGCCGGCGTGCAGCAGGGCTTCCTCGGCGCCTTCCTCGATGGCGAGGCGGCCTTCCAGCACCCAGGCCACCTGGCCGCGCAGGAAGGCGAAGGAGGCCGCCGGGTAGGCCACGCGCGCGCCGGGCGGCAGCAGGACCTCGACCAGCTCGGGCTCCGCGCCGGGCGGAGACACCGCGCGGCGGCGGTAGCGCGTCGCGGGGTCGGTCCAGAGCGGCTGGGTGTCGGCGCGGGCGATGCGCGACGGGCCGGCATCGGCCTCCGCACGCGCCAGCAGCGTGGAGACGGTCAGGTGCAGCGCGCCCGAGAGCCGACCGAGCAACGCGGCGGTCGGGCTGGCCTCGGCCCGTTCGACCTTGCTGATCATGGCGCGGGAGACGCCCGATGCAGCGGCCAGCTCGGCGATGGACCAGCCGCGCGCTTCTCGTTCGCGGCGGATGCGCTGGGCGAGGAGCGTATCGAAGGGCGCAGCAACATCGGTGGACATGCGTCCACTATAGTGGATACTGCCGACATGACCACGTCACGCCACAATGGCGGCCCGCCGCTGGATGACGATGAAGCCGCCACCGGCTGGCGGTCCTGGTGCTGGCGCCGCGCGCACAAGCGCGCCTGGAAAACCCCGCCGCGCGAGATCGCATTGCGGCGCCTCGCACGCGCTGAGGAACTCGGCATGACCTATCGCGACTACACGCTCGAGATCATGGAGCGGGGGAAATACCTGTGAGGATCGTCGAGGGCGTGCTGGACGATTCGCGCGTGCAGGCGCTGGTGACGCTGCATCAGCGCCTGGCGCGGGAAGCCACCGCCGAGGGCTTCGCCTTCGCGCTGGACCTGTCGGGGCTGCGCGTGCCGGGCATCCGCTTCTTCAGCGCCTGGGACGATGACACGCTGCTGGGCGTCGGCGCGCTGAAGCGCCTGGCAACCCACCATGGCGAGGTGAAGTCGATGCACACCGCTGAGGCTGCGCGACGCCGCGGCGTGGGTGCCGCGCTGCTGCGCCACATCATCGACCAGGCGCGCGCGGCCGGCATGGCGCGGGTCAGCCTGGAGACCGGGACCAGCGCCTATTTCCAGGCGGCGGTGGCGCTGTATCTCGCGCAGGGCTTCGTGCCTTGCGGCCCCTTCGGCGACTACGCCGCCAGCAGCGAGAACCGCTTCCTGACGCTTCAGTTGTAGGTGATGAAGGTGCGCCCGTCGGCGCGGTCGTGGTTGACCCGCACATGCGGCGGGAAGGGTCCGGTGATACGGCGGACCAGCACATGCGCGGTGGCGGCATAGACGCAGGACATCCAGACCGCGCCTTCCACGGCAGGCAGCCCGTAGCGCATGCTGACCACCGTGCCGCGCTGGCTGCCGGCGACGGGTTCCACGAACTGCCCTTCCGCCGGCGGGCCGGCATAGAAGCGGATGTCGATCAGCCGGTGCGGCATGTCGCGCTGGAAATGCCGCCAGCCGGCCGGCGCGGCGCCCTGCACCGCGTCGGTCACGGCGATGGTGTCGGGGCAGGCGGGCAGGTCTTCCTGCGCCAGGGCCGGCGCCGCCAGCAGCAGCGCCAGCGCAACCAGGCGCAGCATCAACGCCCCTTCTCCTTCCGCCAGGCCTCGTAGATCGGCTTGTTGGCGGCGTCGGTCATCGGATAAAGGCCGCGGATCGTGTGGCCGGCGGCGACGCGCTCCTGCACGAAATCCTCGAACACCGTCTGCTCGAAGGCCTCGGCGGCGACATCGTCGGCGATATGGGCGGGGATGCAGACGATACCTTCGCCATCGCCCACCATGATGTCGCCGGGATGCACGCCCACACCGGCGCAGGCGATCGGCACGTTCAGATCCACGCAATGGTGGTGGATCAGGTTGGTCGGCGCCGAGGGTGTGGCGTGATAGGCCGGCCAGCTCATGGCGCCGATCTCCGGGCTGTCGCGGAAGCCGCCATCGGTCACGGCGCCGGCCACCCCGCGCGCGCGCAGGCGGGTGATGAGGATGCCGCCCGCGCTCGCCGCGCGCGCATCGCCGCGGCTGTCGATGACGAACACCGCGCCGGGCGGGCATTCCTCGACTCCCTTGCGCTGCGGGTGGTCGGGGTCCTTGAAGACCTCGAGGTGATCGAGGTCCTCGCGCGCCGGGATGGTGCGCAGCGTATAGGCGGGGCCGACCATGTTCGGCGCATCGCCCAGCGGATGCAGCGCCAGGAACACGTTGCGGAAGCCGCGCTTGAACAGGACCGTGGTGAGCGTGGCGGTGGAGACCGCTTCAAGCTTCGTCCGTGTGTCGTCCTTCATGGCATCCTCACTGCGCGGCCTTGGAGATGTTCCAATAGACCGGCACGGGCGCGTCGAGAATCCCCTGCAGCCGCGCGTTATAGCCACGCACCAGCGCGAACTGGCCGAGCGGGACGTAGGGCACCGTCTCGGTGGCGCGGCGGTGATAGGCCTCGGCGGCCTCGCGCCGCTGCGCGTCGGTGGTGGCGGCGATGAAGGCGTCGCGGATGCGCTCCATCTCGGCATCGCAGGGCCAGCCGGGCAGCGCGGTGCGCTCGCAGGCCGATCGCATGGCGTTGTGGCCGGACGGGTCCATGCCATCGAGGCCGGTGGGTGCCGAGACGAACAGCCCCCAGCCGCCCGGGTTGCGCGACAGGCGCCGCTGGATGAGCGTCGCCCAGTCCATCGCCTGCACATCCACGTTCAGCCCGGCGCGGCGCAGCATGTCGGCCGATACCAGCGCGAAGGTGTGGCTGATGGTGGAATCCTGCGCGTCAAGCACCACCACCGGCGTGCCGTCATAGCCGCTCTCGGCGACCGCGCGGCGCGCCTGCTCGAAGTTCGGCACCACCCAGCCGGCGGACGTCCGATGCGGCGAAGTGCAGGTGTAGAAGGACCGGCAATCCTGCCACAGCGCCGGGTCGGTCATGTAGGCGGGCATGGCCTGCGCCGGGTCCACCAGCAGCCGCATCGCCTGGCGCAGGCGGGGGTTGTCGAAGGGCGGCACCGCCTGGTTCATGCGGAAGATGGCCTGCACGCCGACACTGTCCTGCGGGCCCATGCGCAGCGCGCGGTTGCGCTGCACGACGGGGAACAGGTCCGGCGGCAGTTCCTCGAAGATGTCGATCTCGTGCGTCACCAGCGCGTTCAGCGCCGTCTGCGCATCCGGCAGGTAGACCCATTCGACGCGGGCGATGCCGGCGCGCTTGCCGCCGGCCAGGCCGTCCGGCGGTTCGTTGCGGGGCACATAGGCATCGTTGCGGCGATACGTCACGCGATCCCCGATGCGCCAATCCTCGCGCCGCAGGGAGAAGGGGCCGGACCCGGTGGGATCGCTGATCGGCTGGGTCGCGGGTGTCGCGGCGACGCGCGCCGGCATGATGAAGGGCGGCTGGCCCGATGGCTTGGACAGCGCCTGCAGCATCAGCCCGAAGGGTTCGCGCAGCACGATGCGGAAGGTGCGCGCATCGACCGGTTCCATCGCGGTGGCCAGCGCCACGATCTGCTGGCCGAGCCCGTCGCGCACAGCCCAGCGTTGCAGCGATGCAATCACGTCCGCGGTGGTGACCGGCGCGCCGTCGTGGAAATTCAGCCCCTCGCGCAGCGTGAAGGTCCAGGTGCGGCCGTCCTCGCTGGTGGTCCAGCTCTGGACCATCTGCGGGCGGATTTCCAGCCGGGCATTCAGCGCGAACAGCGTGTCGTAGACCATGTAGCCATGGTTACGGGCCATGTATTCGGGGCTGATGAAGGGGTCGATCGACCGCAGGTCGCCGAACAGCTTCACGCGCAGTGCGTTCGGGTCGCCGCGGCCCTGCGCCAACGCCACCGGCGCGGCCGCGCCCAAGGCCAATGCGACGCCAAGCGCCGCCGCCATCCGCTTCATCTCGTGCTTCCTTCCCCGCGCCGGATTCCGCCGGTCGCGCAGCGCAGGCTAGGATCGGTCCGGCCGCGTCGCAACCGCCGCGCGCGCCCGGCCAGGACAGGACACGCCATGCCAGACAATGCCGCGCAGAAGCGCGCCCGATCCTACCAACTGGCCATCGAGGACCAGGAATTCCTGCTGCGCGACGAGATGCGCCCGTTCCGCTTCGGCATGGAATACGCCAAGGCCGAATACGCGCTGCGCGACTGGGGCGTGCGCTCCACCGTGGTGGTGTTCGGCTCGGCGCGCATCCCCTCGCCCGAACGCGCCGAGGCGCTGGCCGCGACGGCGAAGACCGCGGCGGAAAAGCGCGCCGCGAAGCAGGCCATGGAGCGCAGCCGCATGTACGAGGATGCGCGGGCCTTCGCGCGCATCGTCTCGCTGCGCGGCGGCGCGCTGGCCGCCAGCGGCGCGCCGCGGGACAACGTGATCGCGACCGGCGGCGGCCCAGGCATCATGGAGGCCGCCAACCGCGGCGCGTCGGAGACCGGCGCGCCGTCGATCGGCTTCAACATCACCCTGCCGCACGAACAGGACCCCAATGGCTGGTCCACGCCGGCGCTGACCTTCCGCTTCCACTACTTCGCGATGCGCAAGATGCACCTGGCGATGCGCGCGAATGCGCTGGCGGTCTTCCCCGGCGGCTTCGGCACCTTCGACGAATTGTTCGAATTGCTGACCCTGGTGCAGACCGGCAAGGCGACGCCGCGCCCCATCGTGCTGGTCGGCCGCGCGTTCTGGGAGCAGGCGGTGAACCTGCCCCTGCTGGCCGAGCACGGCATGATCGAGGCGCGCGACCTGACATTGTTCGAGGTGGTGGACACGCCAGAGGAAGCCTGGGCCAGCCTGGTGCGGCGCGGGCTGGAGGCCGCGCCGCTGCCGGCCGCGCCAACGCCGCCGCCGGCGCCCAAGCGGCGCAGGAAAACCACGGAGCAGATGAAGCCGCCGGGCTAGGCCGGCGGCAGGCACGCCGCCGACAGGAGCGCGAAGGCCTTCGCGCGATGGCTGATGCGGTGCTTCTCCGCCGGGTCCATCTCGCCGAAGCTGTCGTCGCGCCCGTCGGGCACGAACATCGGGTCGTAGCCGAAGCCGTGCTGCCCGCGCGGCGGCCATGTCCAGTGGCCCATGGCGCGGCCCTCGAAGCCCTCGATGTGCCCATCCGGCCAGGCGAGCACCAGCGCGCAGGAGAACCAGGCGGTGCGGTCCTCGAACTCCTGCGCCGCCTCCATCACCTTGCGCATGGCATCGGCGTAGTCGCGCGACCCGTCCGGCTGCATGGCCCAGTCGGCCGTGCGCACGCCGGGCGCGCCGGCTAGCGCCGCGACCGAGAACCCGGAATCATCCGCCAGCGCCGGCAGCCCGGCGGCGCGCGAGGCCGCCACCGCCTTGATGCGGGCATTGCCGAGGAAGCTTTCCTCGGTCTCCTCCGGCTCGGGCAGGTTCAGCGCGCCGGCGCTGGTGGTCTCGATGCCGTAAGGGGCGAGCAGCGCGGCGACTTCGCGCAGCTTGCCCGCATTGTGGGTGGCGATGACGATGCGCTCGCCGCGAACGAGGCGGTGGTGGCTCACAGCCCGATCGCCTCGCGTTGCTTCGCAAACAGCTCCGTCGTGCCGGACCGCGCGAGGGCGAGCAGCGCCATCAGCTCGGCATCGCTGAACGGCGCGCCTTCCGCGGTGCCCTGCACTTCCACGATGCCGCCCGTGCCGGTCAGCACGAAGTTCGCATCCGCATCCGCCTTGCTGTCCTCGGCGTAGTCGAGGTCGAGCACCGGCGTGCCCTCCCACACGCCGCAGGACACGGCGGCGACCTGGTCCTTCAGCGGGTTGCGGGTCATGATGTTCATCCGCCGGCAGTGCTCGAAGGCCAGGTGCAGCGCGACCCAGGCGCCGGTGATGGACGCACAGCGGGTGCCGCCATCGGCGGTCAGCACGTCGCAGTCGATGGTGATGGTCATCTCGCCCATCGCCTTCATGTCGGTCACGGCGCGCAGCGAACGGCCGATCAGCCGCTGGATTTCCTGCGTACGGCCGGACTGCTTTCCGCGCGCCGCCTCGCGGTCGCCGCGCGTATGGGTCGCGCGGGGCAGCATGCCGTATTCGGCGGTGACCCAGCCCTGGCCCTGCCCACGCAGGAAGGGCGGCACGCGGCCTTCCACGCTGGCGGTGCACAGCACCTCGGTCACGCCCATGCGGATCAGGCAGGACCCTTCGGCATGGCGGGCGAAGCCGGGTTGCAGGCTGACGGGTCGCAGGGCGGAGGGGTCGCGGCCGGAGGGGCGCATGGGGCAGGGTTCCCGCAGAACGTGATGAACCGCGGCTTCTACAACGCCAGGGCCGGCCATGCACCCTGCTGCGGCGCGCGCCCGCCCGGCCGCCAGATGCCGTGCGGCACGGCGCCCATCTGCCGCAGCGCGCCCATCTGCGCCTCGGCCGCGGCGGCGAAGTCATCCAGGATGATGTCGTAGCGGCGGCACAGGTCGCGGGCATCCTCGGCCCGTTCCTGGCCGAGGATGTCGCCGGCGAGGTCCGCCAGCAGCGCGATGCGCTTCGCCGCCGCCGGGTGCGTCGGCGTGTCGCCGCCGGCGGTCGCCGGGTCCTCGCCGCGCAGCAGCGCCAGGCAGCGCGCCACGATGCCGGCGGTCCGCAGGAACAGGTGCGCGCCGACCAGGGCATTCACAGGGTCGGTGTCTTCGTCGTGCAGCGCGCGGGCGGTGGCGGCCAGGGCGCAGATGTCGGCCTCGTGCTCGCAGCGATGCAGGTCGGGCGGCGGGTCGGCCGGCAGGTCCAGGTGGCCGGCCGAGACATGGCCGTATTCATGCGCCACCAGGAACATCTCCATGGCCCGCAGCAGCGTGTTGTGCAGCGGCGCATGGCCGGCGCTGGGCAGGCTGCGCCGCGCCGCGTCGGGCCGGCCCTGCAGCAGGTAGGCGCGCACCAGCTCGGCGAAGCGCAGCGACGGCTCGCGGTCGGCATCGAGCGACCGGCGCAGCACCTCCGGGTCCAGGTCGAAGCTGAACCGCCCCGGCGCCACGTCGGTGCGCGGCGCCACGCGCGCGATCGCCTTGGCCGCCAGGTTGCAGAACATGCACAACCCGACCGGGATGAGGATGAGCGTATGCCCCGCCGCCCCGGGATCGACCGCCCAGCCATTCACCGACCCGCCCATGGTGGTGGCGAGCAGCGGCGGGCGGCGTGGCGGCTTGGCGCCCAGCGCCTGCGCGGCGGCGGCCACCGCATCCAGCTTGTCCGCCACCAGGTCCAGCGCCCAGGGCGCGTCGAGCGCCGTCAGCCGCCCTTCCCCCGCCGCGGCGATGCGCGCGGCGCGGGCCTCGCGCGCCGCGTCATCCTCGCCCAGGCGCGCCGAGACCTCGGCCGCCCAGGCTTCGCCGCCGCGGCCTTCCAGCGCCTGGCGCCAGGCCCGCTTGTCCGGCGTCAGCGCCTGCCAGGCCGCCTGCTGCAACGGTGCCAGCCATTCGCCGAGGCGCCGCCGGTCCGCCGCCGCGTCGGTCATGGCCGGCGCAGCGTGATATCCAGGCTGGCCTTGGCACCCACCTGGCCCTTGAGCGCCCAAAGGCTGACCTGGCCATTGGCGTCGATGCCCAGGGAGATCTTCGCCTCCTTCACATCCCAGCCGGTGCCGTCGGTCTTGCTGTCGGCCAGCATGCGCGCCACCTGTCCAATCACCTTCTGCACGCCGGCGGCCAGGACATCCGCCGCGACCTCCACCACGACGGTGCCGGCATCCGCCAGCATTTCCTGGCCGGGCAGGCCGCCGAAGCCCTTGGTGGGGGCAGCGTCAACCATCAGCGCGATCGTCTCGGTCATGATGATCTCCTTCCGATGGCGCACCATATACCCGCCGGGACGCGGATTCACGCGTTCCGAGCGTTGACCGGAACCGCGGCGGTTCCATAGGCTCGCCGCGATGGACCTTTGAACATGGGACCGAACATCATTCCCCCACCGGGACTCTCGGGCGCCAGCGTGGCCGGCCTCGACACGCGCAGCGCGCTGATCCTTCGCGAGCTGGTGGAGACCTATGTCGCGACCGGCGAGCCGGTGGGCTCGCGCACGCTGTCGCGGCGCCTGCCGCTGGGCCTCTCCCCGGCCACCATCCGCAATGCCATGGCGGACCTCGAGGATGCCGGGCTGCTCTATGCGCCGCATACCTCGGCCGGCCGGCTGCCGACCGAACGCGGGCTGCGCCTGTTCGTGGATGGGCTGCTGGAATTCGGCGCGTTGGGGGAGGAGGAGCGCGACGCGATTTCCGCCCGCTGCGCCGCATCCGGCCGGTCGTTGCAGGAAACCCTCGGCGAGGCGGGGCAGATGCTCTCGGGCCTGGCCGGCGCGGCGGGGCTCGTGGTGGCGCCGACCTCCGAAGGCGCGCTGCGGCACATCGAATTCGTCGCGCTCGGCCCTGGCCGCGCGCTGGTCGTGCTGGTGCATGATGATGGCCAGGTCGAGAACCGCGTCATCGAGGTGCCGGCCGGGCTGCCGCCCACAGCGCTGGTGCAGGCATCGAACTACCTGAACGCGCGCCTGGGCGGGCGCACCATCGAGGACGCCCGCGGCGTCATCGCCGAGGAGATTGCCGCCAATCGCACCGCGCTGGACGCCCTGACCCAACAGGTGATCGAGGCGGGCCTGGGCACCTGGACCGGCGGGCAGACCGGGTCTCTGATCATCCGCGGCCAGGCGCGGCTGCTGGAAACCATCGACCAGGCGGCGCGCGTGGGCGAGATCCAGCGCCTGTTCGAACGGCTGGAGCAGCAGGAGACGATGATGCGCCTGCTCGACCTCGCGCAGCGGGGCGAGGGCGTGCAGATCTTCATCGGCGCGGAGAGCGGGCTGTTCGACAGCGCCGGGCTGTCGATGGTGGTCGCACCCTTCCGCAACGGGCAGGAACGGATCGTCGGCGCGATCGGCGTGATCGGGCCGACGCGGATCAACTACGGGCGCGTGATCCCGGTGGTGGACTACACGGCGCGGGTGATCGGGCGGCTGCTGGGCTAGGGCAGGTTCCGATCGGATGGATTCATCCGGTCGAGCAGGAACGGGCGCCAGGAACGTCAGACTGTGCCAATGCGCCGGGGCGCCTGCCAGCTTCGAGGGCCGCTACCCGGCGGGCGCGCCGACGTGCAGGCCGGCAGGCTGGAGGACCGGCAGCGCGGCCAGCATGGGCTCGGCCTGCGCCGGTTCGGTCCCGCCGACCAGCACGGCGGACACCGCGGCGAGCAGCGCCTGCACCGCCTCCCCCTCGCAGCCGCTGCGCAGCAGGCCGAGGTCGAAGACGCCCTGAAGCTGCGCCGGCGTCACATACGCCATGCCCCAGCCGGGAAAATGCGGCGCGGCGATGGTGGTGAATTGCAGCAGCTCGATCCCGGTGTGGCGCAGATCGGCGGCGATGCGGTCGAACACCGCCTCGATCGCCGGCAGCGTGCCTTCCAGGACCTGGACGAATTCCCCTTCGCCATGCAGCAGCACGCCGCTGATCCCGGCCTCGGCGTTGCGGCGGCGCGAGACATCCAGGATCGCCGCCAATTCGCGCGCCGGCTCGCTCGGGGCCGATGCGACGCTGCGATACACCAGGCGATGCAGGCTGTGGTCCATGGTGGCGTGTCCCATTGTCTCGTCAGGCGGCGCTGCGGGCATCGGCCAGCATGGCGCCGGCGGCCGCGGGCGCCAGCGGGCGACCGACCAGGTAGCCCTGGATCTGGTCGCATCCCTCGGCGCGCAGATGGTCGAACTGCGCCTGGGTCTCCACGCCCTCGACCGTGGTCTGCATGCCCAGGCTGCGCCCCAGGCCGATGATGGCGCGCACGATGGCCGCCGCCTCGCCGCCCGAGGTGACGTCGGACACGAAGGACCGGTCGATCTTGATCTTGTCGAAGGGGAAGGACCGCAGGTAGCTCAGCGACGAATACCCGGTGCCGAAATCATCCATCGCGATCCGCACGCCGAAGGTCTTCAGCGCGCGCAGCGTCTCGAGCGTGCCGGCGCTGTCGGTCAGCAGCACGCTCTCGGTGATCTCGAGCTCCAGGCGCCTCGGGTCCAGCCCCGCCGCGGCGCAGGCGCCCTGCACCGATGCGACCAGCCCGGGATTGCGGAACTGCACCGGCGACAAATTGACCGACAGCGAGATCTCCGGGGCCCAGGCTGCGGCCTCGCGGCAGGCTTCGCGCAGCACCCAGTCGCCGATCGGCACGATCAGCCCGGTCTCCTCGGCGAGCGGGATGAAGTCGGCGGGCGAGATCACGCCGCGCGTGGAATGCGTCCAGCGGATCAGCGCCTCGAACCCCACCACGGCACCGGAGGCGGCATCGACCTGCGGCTGGTACAGCAGGTGGAATTGCCGCATCGCGATGGCGCTGCGCAGCTCCAGCTCCAGCAGGCGGCGGCGCTGCATGCGCGTGTCCATGTCGGTCTCGAAGAAGCGGAAGGTGCCGCGGCCCTCGTGCTTGGCGCGATACAGCGCGAGGTCGGCGCTGCGCGTCAGGTCCACCAGCGTGGCGCCGTCCTCGGGGCTGAGGGCGATGCCGATCGAGGTGCCGACATTCAGCACATGCCCGTTCACCAGGAAGGGGCGCGACAGCAGGTCGATCAGCCGCTGTGCCAGCGCCGTCGCGGCGGCGGGCTGCTGGCCCTCGAACTGGATGATGGCGAATTCATCGCCACCCAGCCGGCAGATGATGTCCTGCGCGCGGATGGCGGCACGCAGCCGCGTCGCGACCTTCACCAGCAGCGCATCGCCCACGCCATGGCCCAGCGTGTCGTTCACCGCCTTGAAGCGGTCGAGGTCGAGCGCCAGCATCGCGAAGGGCGCATTGGCGCGGCCGGGCAGCTCGCGCAGCGTGCCCAGACGTTCCGCCAGCCCGGTGCGGTTGGGCAGGCGTGTCAGCGCGTCGTGATGCGCCAGGAAGCGGATGCGTTCCTCGGCCTGGCGGCGGTCGCGCAGGTCGCGCAGCGCCAGCACCTGGTGCGGCCGGCCGTAATGCAGGATGCGGCGCGAGACCAGCTCGACCGGGATGCCGGCGCCGCTGGAATCCGTGATGGTCGCCTCGGTGGTGGTGGCCTCGCCATCCCCCAGCGCCGCCTGCACCGCCTCGACAGGCATGATGTCGGCCAGCGAACGCCCCGCCAGGCTGGCGGCTTCGCGGCCCAGCAGCGCCTCGGCGCTGCGGTTCGCCTCGACGATGCGGTCGCCATCGACGATCAGCAGGCCCTCCACCGCGGCATCGACCAGGGCCCGGAAGCGGTCCGCCTCGGCCGCCCTGCGGTGGCGGCCCTGGTGCGCCAGCACCGCGGCGGCCAGGCTGGCGACCAGCAGCACGAAGGCGGCGAAGCCGACCAGCACCGCCAGCCTTTCGCGCGTCACGGCGCCTTCGGGCGGCGCCGCGCCGGCTTCCGGCATGATGGTCACGGCGCTCATGCCGATGAAGTGCAGCGCGCAGATGCCCAGCGTCAGCAGCCCGGCGCCGGCCAGGCGCGCGCGCCGCCCCTGCGCGGCGGCACCCACGGGCATGGCGAGAATGGTCAGCAGCACGCCCAGCAGCAGCGAGGCCGCCAGCATCGAGCGGTCCCACAGCAGCATGCCCGGCACTTCGAAGGCCGACATGCCGGTGTAGTGCATGGCCGCGATGCCGAGGCCGAACAGCGCGCCGGCCAGCATCCCTGCCAGCGCGCCGCCGCGTGCCACCACGATGGCCAGCGCCGCGCCGGCGAACAGCACCGGCAGCACCAGCGAGACGAGCGTACCCCAGGGGTCGTAGCCCACCGGCACGCCCGGATCGAAGGCCAGCATGGCGACGAAATGCGTCGCCCAGACCGACAGCCCCGCCGTCGCCGAGGCGACGGCCCACCAGCGCCAGCGACTCCGCGTCTCGGCGCTGCGCGCCAAATGCAGCTGCACGAAGGTGGTGTGCGTGCCGATCGCGCAGAGCACGGCGGCGATGGCCACCAGCCAGAGGTCGTGCTCCTGTGTCAGGCATGTGTAGACTCTGAGCACGCTGGCACCCGGCATCGTTGATCCAGGTCAACAGGATCAGCCGGAACTGATGTCGCTTTCCTTAACCGTGCCTCAGGCCGCCGTCTCGAGCGCCGCATCCAGCGCGCGGCGCAGCGTCACCAGCTTGCGCTCGTTCTCGACCTTCAGCCCGAACACGTCCTTCACGTAGAAGACGTCCACGGCGCGCACGCCATAGGTGGTGATGTGGGCGGAGGCGATCTGCAGCCCCTGCTCGCTGATCGCCGCCGTCACGTCATGCAGTAGGCCGGGGCGGTCGCGCCCGTTCACCTCGATGACGGTGTGGGTGTTCGACGCATGGTTGTCGATCACCACGCGCGGCGGCACGGTCACGGCGCGCAGCCGGGCGGGTTCGCGCTTCAGCTTGCGGATCTCGTCGCGCAGCCGCAGCCGGCCGGACAGCGCCTGTTCCACCAGCACAGACAGCCGTGCCAGGCGATGCGGCGCCTCGAAGGCCCCGCCCTGCGCGTCCTGCACCCAGAAGGTGTCGAGCGCCATGCCATCGGTCATGGTGTGGATGCGGGCGTCCACGATGGTCGCCCCCGCCACCGCGAGCGCACCGGCAATCTTGCTGAACAGGCCCGGATGGTCCGTGCAGTAGACGGTCACCTCCGTTACCGCGCGGGATTCCAGCACGCGGGTGCGGACCGTGAGCGGCGCCTTTTCCTCGCGCGCCTCCTGGATCATGGCGGCGTGGCGCGCATGGGTCTCGGGGTCGAAGGACAGCCAATAGCCGGGATAGCCGAGGTCCAGGAAGGCATCGACCTCCGGCTTCGGCCGGTCGGCCAGCAGCAGCGCGGCGGCTTCCTTGGCGCGCGCCACGCGCACGTCGCGCTCGGGCACCGACAAGCCGCCAGCCAGCACTTCCGCGACGCGCCAGTACAGCTCGCGCAGCAGCGTCGCCTTCCAGCCGTTCCAGACCTTGGGGCCGACCGCGCGCATGTCCGCCACGGTCAGCACCAGCAGCAGGCGCAGGCGTTCGGGCGATTGCACGACCTCGGCGATATCGAGGATGGTCTTCGGGTCCTCGATGTCGCGCTTGAACGCCGTCTGGCTGATGAGAAGGTGGTGCAGCACCAGCCAGGAGACCGTCTCGGTCTCCTCCGGCGTCAGGCCCAGCATGGGGCAGATGGATTGCGCCAGCTGCGCGCCCATCTCGCTGTGGTCGCCGCCGCGGCCCTTGGCGATGTCGTGCAGCAGCATCGCGACATACAGCGCGCGGCGCGATTGCAACTGGCCAATCAGTTCGGAGGCGACCGGCGCGACCTCGTGCAATTCGCCGCGTTCCAGAGCGGCCAGCACGCCGATCGTCTCGATGGTGTGCTCGTCCACCGTGAACACATGGTAGGTGTCGAACTGCATCAGCCCGACGATGCGCTGCCAATCCGGCAGCAGGCGGGAGATGAGGCCCGCCTCGTTCAGCATCCGCAGCCAGGTGGCGGGGTCGCGGCCGGACAGGATGTCGAGGAATTCGGCGCTGGCGTCCTTCTCGCCGCGCAGGCGGCCGACGTGGCGCGCATGGCGCACGATGGCGCGGAAGGCCAGCGGGTGGATGTCCAGCCCGCGGTCGCGCGCCATGCGGAAAATGCGCAGCATCAGCACCGGGTCGATGGTGAAGTCATGCCCCGGTGCCGCGATGATCTTGCCATCCGCCAGCGCGAAGCCCGCTTCGGTCAGCGCCTTGTCGGAGGCCGGCACGACCGCGGGTGGTCCCAGCGAGGCGCGCTCGATCGCCGGTTCCAGGATGCGCGTGAAGCGCGCCACGTCGCGCACGGTCAGGAAGAAGTGCTTCATGAACCGCTCGACGCCGTCCTGCAGGCCGTGGCGGGTATAGCCCATGCGGGCACCCACCACGGGTTGCAGGTCGAAGGTCAGGCGTTCCTCGGCGCGGCCGGTGACGATGTGCAGGTGGAAGCGCACCGTCCAGAAGAAGTCCCAGGCGCGGCGGATGGCGCGGGCTTCCTCGGGCAGCAGCAGCCCGCCGCCGGGGGTATGGGCGCCGACCAGCTCGGGCATGCGCTGCACGTTGAAGGCGTAGCGCGCCAGCCAGTACAGCGTCTGCAGGTCGCGCAGGCCCCCGCGGCCTTCCTTCACATGGGGTTCGACCATGAAGGGGCTCTCGCCATAGCGCGCATGGCGCTGCTGGCGTTCGGCGCGCTTCGCCGCCAGGAAGGGGCGCAGGCCCCACTCGGCGCGGGCCTTGCGGAAGGCGGCCTCGAAGCGCCGGAACACCGGTTCCTCGCCGGCGACATGGCGGGCATCGAGCAGCGCGGTCAGCACCGTGGCGTCGGCCTTGGCATCGACCAGGCAATCGGCGCGCGAGCGCGTCGCGTGCCCGACCTTCAGGCCGAGATCCCACAACAGGTACAGCATGAATTCGACCGACTGCTTGCCGCGTTGGCTCATGCCGGTATCGGTCAGGAACAGCAGGTCGATATCCGAGAACGGCGCCAGCACGCCGCGCCCATAGCCGCCGGTCGCGACCAGCGCCCAGGGCTTATCGGCCGGCGCGGGGGGCAGCATCGCCTCGGTATAGGCGTGTATGCCGACCATGACGGTATCGGTCAGCGCCGCCAGCCAGCGGGCGGCGGCCAGGCCCGACAGGTCATGCGCCTCGAAGGCCTGCTGCACGCGGTTCTGCACGCGGCCGAGGTGGCGGCGCAGCAACGTCACGGCCTCGTCGCGCGCGACCGGGCGGCCGCGCGGCATCAGGTCGGCGATCAGGTCGGCCAGCACGACCGGGGGTTCGCCCGCGACCGGCGCCGGGCGGGATGCCGGGCGCTCCGCGGGTCCGGCTTCGGGTCCGGCGTCGTCGAATGAGCTCATCGCGCGGCAGACTACCTATTCCGGGGCGGGGGCAACAGCCTCCTCCAGAAGGGTTTTCAAGTGGTAGAGAGCATCCAGCGCCTCTCGCGGGCTGAGTGCATCCGCATCCAGTTCCGCCAGCGCCGCCAGGGCGGGGTGCGCGGGTGGCGGCGGCGCGGCGCGCGCGAACAGCGGCAATTCATCCGACAGCGGGTCGAGGCCCCGCGCGCGGGCTTCCAGCGACTTCAGCACCTCCTGCGCGCGCGCCAGCACCGGGCGCGGCACGCCGGCGAGGCGCGCCACATGCACGCCCCAGGATCGTTCGGCGGCACCGGGACCGACGCGGTGTTCGAAGACCACCTCGCCCTTCCATTCCCGCACCTGCATCGTCGCGGGCACCAGTTCCGGCAGCTTGCCGGCCAGCGCGGTGAGTTCGTGGAAATGCGTGGCGAAGATGGTGCGGCAGCGGATGCGGTCATGCAGCGCCTCCAGCACCGACCAGGCGATGGCCAGGCCATCCCAGGTCGCGGTGCCGCGGCCGACCTCGTCCAGCACGACCAGGGATTGGGCGGTGGCCTGGTTCAGGATGGCGGCGGTCTCGGCCATCTCGACCATGAAGGTGGAGCGGCCGCCGGCGATGTCGTCCGCCGCGCCGACGCGCGAGAACAGGCGGTCCACCAGGCCCAGCCGCGCGCTCTCCGCCGGCACGAACAGCCCGGCCTGGGCCAGGATGACCAGCAGCGCGTTCTGCCGCAGGAAGGTGGATTTGCCGGCCATGTTCGGGCCGGTCAGCAGGCAGAGCCGCCGCCCGGCCGACAGGTCGCAATCGTTGGGCACGAAGGCCGGGCCGCGCGCACGGGCCAGCGCGGCTTCCACCACCGGATGGCGGGCGGCGACCACGGCGAAATCCGCGCGGTCGGTCATGTCCGGCCGGCACCAGCGGCCATCGGCGGCAAGGTCCGCCGCGGCGGCATGGACGTCGATCTCCGCCATCGCCGCCGCTGCCGCCGCGATGGCCGGGGCGGAGGCCAGGCACAGCCGGCGCAGATGCTGTGCCACCAGGCGTTCGCGCTTGCCCGCCTGCTCGCCGGCCTCGGCCACGCGGCGGTCGAGTTCCGCCAGCGCGGTACAGGTGAAGCGCATCGCATTCGCCATGGTCTGGCGATGCACCGGCGCCTGGGGGCCGTCCTTCGGCGCCTCGCGCAGCAGGCGTTCGCCGGCGGCGGCGGGCACTTCGGCCAGGAAGCCGAATTGCTGGTGGTGGCGGATCTTCAGGCTGGCCACGCCCCAGGCCTGCGCCAGGTCCATCTGCAGCGCAGCGATCGCCTCCCGCGCGCCGGCCGAAAGCCGCTTCAGCGCATCCAGTTCGCCGTCATAGCCGGTGGCGACCAGGCCGCCATCGTCGAGGCGCGCGGGCAGCGGGTCGGCCAGCGCCCGCTGCAATTCGGCGCGTGGGCTGTCGGGCGGTACCAGCGCGGCAGTCGCGGCGGCGAGCAGCGGCGGGATGGGCGGCACGCCCTGCACATCGGCCAGCGCCGCCGCCATGGTTTCCGCGCGCGCCAGCCCGTCGCGGATGGCGCCGAGGTCGCGCGGCGCGAAGCGGTCGAGCGACAGGCGCGCCAGCGCCCGGGCCATGTCCGGCGCGCCCTTCAACGCTGCGCGCAGCGCCCCGCGCAGCGCATCGGCGGCGCGCAGGAAATCCACCCCGTCGTGGCGCGCACCGATGGCGGCGCCATCGGCCAGCGGGGAGGCCAGCCGCGCCGCCAGTTCACGCGCGCCCGCCGGCGTGACGGTGCGGTCCACCGCGGCCAGCAGGGAATGCCGCGCCTCGCCGCGTTCGCTCCGCAGGATTTCCAGGCTGCGGCGTGTCGCGCCGTCCATCTGCAACAGCCCGCGCCCGCCCGAGGGCACCGGTGGCGACAGGCGCGGCAGGCCACCGGCCTGGGTCAGGCGCACATAGTCCACCGCCATGGCGGCGGCGGCGACTTCCTCCGCACTGAAGGTGCCGAAGCCGTCCAGCGTGGCGACGGCGAAGGCCTCGGTCACGCGGCGCATCCCGTCGCGCGGCGGGTCGACATGCGCGATGCGCTCGGCGTGCTGCGCCAGCACCGGGCTGCGGGCCAAGGCTTCCGGCGCCAGGATCTCCGCCGGCTCCAGCCGCGCGACCAGCGCCGGCAGGTCGGCCGCCGCGATGCTTTCCGTACCGAAGGCGCCGGTCGTGACATCGAGCCAGGCGGCGCCCAGCGCATCGCCAGCCGGGGCCAGCGCCAGCAGCCAGGCCGGGCGCGCGGCATCCAGCAGCGTGTCCTCGATGACGGTGCCTGGCGTGACCAGGCGCGTGACCTCGCGCCGGATGGTCGGGGCCTTGCGGCGCTTCTGCTCCTCCGGCGTCTCGGTCTGGTCGCAGATGGCGACGCGATGGCCCTGGCGGATCAGCTTGCCCAGGTAGCTGTCCACCGCGTGCGCCGGCACGCCGCACAGCGCGACCTTCTCGCCCTGGTGTTCACCACGCGAGGAGAGCGCGATGTCGAGCGCGCCGGCGGCGACCTCGGCATCCTCGAACAGCATTTCGAAGAAGTCGCCCATGCGGAAGAAGATCAGCGCATCCGGATGGGCGGCCTTGGCGGCGAACCATTGGGCGATGGCCGGGGTGGCACCCTCGGCGGAACGGGGGGGCTTGCGGTTCTGCGGCGGGGCGCCTGTCATGCCTCGCGTCTAGACCGGAAACCGGCAGGAGGGGAGGGAGCGATGCGCCTCGAAGGGCTCGACCACGCCAATGTCAGGCTGCGGCCGCAGGATCTGCCGGCGGCGCTGGCCTTCTACCGCGACCTGCTGGGGCTCGAGGAAGGGCCGCGGCCATCCTTCGATTTCCCCGGCGCGTGGCTCTATGCCGGCGGGCGGCCGATCGTGCACCTGGCCTGCCGCGACACGGTGGAGGCGCCGACCGGCCCCTCGCCCAGTGTCTCCTTCGAACACATCGCCTTCCGCGCCCACGGCCTGCCGGAAGTGCGCGCGACGCTGGCGGCGCGGAACATCTCCTATGCCGAAGCGCCGGTGCCCGGCTTCCCGCTGCACCAGCTGTTCCTGACCGACCCCTTCGGACTGCGGGTGGAACTGACCTTCGACATGAACGACCCGGCCAACCGCGCGGCCTGACCTGAAGGGCATGCCGGAGGGCCATTCAACGCATCCATGGAACCTGCGGCGCCGCTGATCAGCGCCAGGGCATCACGCCGCGCCCCGGCGCGGGGCGCCGAACCAGGCACCAGTGCTGTGCCTCCGGCTCGCGGGGGCCGCAGCCGGGCCACCAATCGGCGCGGCAGACGCGGTTGGCCATGGTGAACCATTCCGCGCTGGCGGTGCAGGACCGCCAGTGATGCGGCGTGGTGGCGGCGTTGGACAGGTGGATCACCTCCAGCCAGATGTCGCCGGCGTCTTCCAGAGCCGGCATCAGGTCGCTGAACCATTGCCATTGGGCGGGCCGCGCCGGGCGCGCCACGGCAATGGCACCGCGGTCCACCGCGCGGCGATAGCCCTTCAGGAAATGCGATTCCATCCGCACGCCCAAGCGCCCCGCCTGGGCGCCGACGACCAGCTCGAGAACGGTCGTGTCGCATTCATCCGGCAGCACCAGCGCGGTGGGAAAGGCGAAGGCCTGGCCGAGAAACGTGCCACCACGGGCGAACAGGTCGATCTCGAAGAAATAACCGATGGAGCGCATGCGGGCGGCCACGGCGGCCAGGTGCGCGGCCTCGGCGCCCGGCGGCACGCGGTCCCATTGCGCGGTGATGGCGGCCCAGGCTTCGGCGGCGGCGGCGTGGCCGGGATCGGTCGCTGACCAGTGGCGTTCCAGCGCGGGCGAATAGCCGCGATGCTCTCCGGCGCGATGCCGCGCCATGGCGCGCAGCAGCGTCTCCTGGGCGCCCGCCGCCCCCCAGGAGACGACATGCACCAGCCGATGCGGCGCACCGCGCGCATCGAGCAAGGATTGCAGCAGGTGCCCGACACCCTGCGCGGAGAGCCCGCCCTGGCTCTGCCCGGTGACGAAGACCTCGCCGCGCGTCGCGTAGTCGGCGGCGTCGCGGATCATGCCCAGCGCGCCGTTCGAGACATATTGCGCGCGCCCCATGGTCAGGCCGGACGCCCAGCCGCGCAGGTCCGTGCGTTCGAACACATGCGTGCCCGCGATGGCGTAGATGCGGTGCGGATGGCGCGCCGCCGCACCGCGCGCTTCCAGCACCAGGCCGGCGAAGCCGCTGTAGCGGTCGGTATGGATGCCGACCACGGCGTAGTCCGCCAGCGCGGCGGCGGCGTCGCCATCCGCCAGCCATGGGCCGCGCTCCGGGTCGTCGTCGCGGATGTCGTAGGCGCGGTCGGCCGCGGCGACCGTTGCGGCATCGACGCGCCACAGCGCCGGGATGCCGGACCGGCGGTCCTGCAACACGGCGGCGCCGTCGATATCGGTCCGGTAGGTTGTGGCTGGGTTGCCGTCCGGCAGCGCCAGGTCCCGCACGTCGCGCAGGCGCAGTTCGACGCGGGCCAGCCGGCCATCCCCGGAGACCGAGGCCCGCACGCCATGATGCGCCAGGATGTCGCGCGCATAGGGCAGTGCGCGGAAGAAGGAGAGCTGGAAGTCGCGCACCGCCGCGCCGGCAGAGGCTTCGCAGCGCGCGGCCTGTTGCGCGGCATCGCGCGCACGCGGATCGCCCGGCGGCTGCGCCAGCGCCGCGCCGCCCAGGACCCAGGCCCCGAGCGCCATCGCCGTCCAGCGCCACCCCCGCATCCAACCCCCTCGCCGTCGCGACGCACCGCCCACACACCCCAATCGGCAGCGTTGCACGCCCCCCGCGCGCCCGACTACCGCGCCTGCGAAGCCGGGGGGTCGCAAGCCGCGCCCGCCGGGGCCATGATGGGGTCTTGCATTGAATGCCACCGGGGAAGAAGCGCGACCATGGATGACGTGAAGCCACAAGCGGAAGACACCCGCACCGCCCGCGTCACCGGCGAGGAAGCCCTGGCGATGCATGCCGAGGGCCGCCCCGGCAAGCTCGAGATTCGCCTGACCAAGCCACTGGTCACCGCGCGCGACCTGTCGCTGGCCTATTCGCCGGGTGTCGCGGAACCCTGCCTGCACATCCATCGCGACCCGAAGCTGGCCTACGACTACACGGCGAAGGGGAATTTCGTGGCGGTGGTCAGCAACGGCACGGCGGTGCTGGGCCTGGGCAACCTCGGCGCGCTGGCGTCGAAGCCCGTGATGGAAGGCAAGGCGGCGCTGTTCAAGCGCTTCGCCGATGTCGACAGCATCGACCTGTGCGTCGACACCGAGGATGTGGACGCCTTCGTGAACTCCGTGCGCTACCTCGGCCCGTCCTTCGGAGGCATCAACCTCGAGGATATCAAGGCGCCTGAATGCTTCGTCATCGAGCAGCGCCTGCGCGAGCTGATGGACATCCCGGTCTTCCATGACGACCAGCATGGCACCGCGATCGTGGCGGCAGCGGGGCTGATCAATGCCATCCATCTGACCGGGCGCGACATCAAGACGACCAGGCTGGTCATCAACGGCGCCGGCGCGGCCTCCATCGCCTGCGCCGAGCTGGTCAAGGCCATGGGCATGCGGCCCGAGAACGTGATCCTCTGCGACACCAAGGGTGTCATCTACCGCGGCCGCACCGAGGGCATGAACCAGTGGAAGTCCGCGCACGCGACCAGCACGCCGGCGCGCACGCTGATGCAGGCGCTGGATGGCGCCGACGTGTTCTTCGGCCTGTCGGTGAAGGGCGCGCTGACGCCCGAGATGCTGCGCGCCATGGCGCCGAAGCCGATCCTGTTCGCGATGGCGAATCCCGACCCCGAGATCACGCCCGATGAAGCGCGCGCCGCGCGGCCGGATTGCATCATCGCGACGGGGCGGTCGGATTATCCGAACCAGGTGAACAACGTCCTGGGCTTCCCCTTCATCTTCCGCGGTGCGCTGGATGTGCGCGCATCCACCATCAACGACGCCATGAAGATCGCCGCCGCCGAGGCGCTGGCCATGCTGGCGCGCGAGGACGTGCCGGAGGAAGTGGCCGGTGCGGGCGCGGGCCTCGCGCTGCGCTTCGGGCCGGACTACATCATCCCGAACGCTTTCGACCCGCGGCTGATCTCGCGCGTCTCGCCCGCCGTGGCCAAGGCGGCGATCGACAGCGGCGTGGCGCGCAAGCCGCTGGTGGACCTGCAGCGCTACGCGCGCGACCTGGCGACGCGGCTGGATGCCACCGCCGGCGCGATGGAGGCGATTGCCGAAAGCGTCCGCCAGAACCCCAAGCGCGTCGTCTTCGCGGAAGGCGAGGAGGAGAAGGTGATCCGCGCCGCCATCGCCTACCGCAATGCCGGCTACGGCACGCCCGTGCTGGTCGGGCGCGAGGACCGCATCGCCGCCATCACCAATGCCATCGGCATCCCGCTGCCGGAGGGCATCGAGATCCAGAATGCGCGCCTGTCGGATTCCAACCGGCGCTATGCGGAGTTCCTCTACGCCAAGCGCCAGCGCGACGGCTTCCTGTTCCGCGACTGCCAGCGCCTGGTGAACCAGGACCGCAACGTCTTCGCCGCCTGCATGGTCGCGACAGGCGATGCCGATGCCGTGGTGACGGGTTCCACGCGGTCCTATGCGGTGGCGCTGGAGGGCATCTCCATGGCGATCGACCCGGTGCCGGGGCGCGTGGTGTTCGGCGTGTCGATCGTGGTGTCGCGCCGCGCCGGCACGGTGCTGGTGGCCGATACCGCCATCCATGAACGCCCGGATGCCGAGACGCTGGCCGGCATCGCGCGCGGATCGGCGGCGGCGGCACGGCGACTGGGGCTGGAACCGCGCGTGGCCTTCCTGTCCTTCTCGACCTTTGGCGACCCGCGCGGGACCATCCCGGGCAGCATCCGCGATGCGGTGAAGCTGCTGTCCGAACGCGGCGCGGATTTCGAGTTCGATGGCGAGATGGCGGCCGACGTGGCGCTCGACCCCGGGCTGCGCGCCGCGCTGTATCCGTTCTGCCGGCTGACCGGGCCGGCGAATGTGCTGGTAATGCCGGGCATGCATGCGGCGCACATCCTGACCAAGTCGGTGCCGAAGCTGACCAGCGCCACGGTGATCGGCCCGCTGCTGACCGGGATGACGCATTCGGCGCAGATCGTGCCCATGCAGGCGGGCGTGAACCAGATGCTGGATGTGGCGTGCCTGGCGGCCCATGGGGCGGTGACGCGCCAGGGATGACCGCGCCGATCTGCACGATCGGCTACGAGGGCGCGACGCCCGATGCGCTGGTCGCGACGCTGCGCGCGGCGGGTGTGGAAGTGCTGGTCGATGTTCGCGCCCTGGCGAATAGCCGGCGGCCAGGCTTTGCCAAGCGGGCGCTGTCGGCGTCGTTGGAGGCGGCCGGGATCGGCTACCTGCACCTGCGCGCGCTGGGCACGCCCGCGGAGGGCCGCGCGGCGGTTCGCGCCGGCAAGCCTAGTGTGATGCGGCGGGTGTTCGCCGCGCACCTGGCGGGCGACGAACCGCAGGCCGCGCTGGCGAACCTGTCCGACCTGGCGCGCCGCCAGCGCGTGTGCGTGCTGTGCCTGGAGGCCGATCCTGCTACCTGCCACCGCACGCTGGTGGCCGAGGCGGTGGGGCTGCCGGTGCAGCACCTGCACCCGGGCGCGATCAGCCCAGCCGGATCGCGCTGAGCGCGGCCTCCATCCGCCGCGTGAAGGCGGCCGCATCGCCGCCGCTGCGAAGCCAGGCGCCATCGGCGAGCACGGCGCGCGCCGCTGTCAGCGCAGCAGGGTCGCGCCCGTAGCGCAACGCGGCAGCGACATAACCGTCGAGCGTGGTCGCGATGCCCTCGGTCAGCCCGGCCGCGGTCAGCAGGCTGGCGGCCATGCGCGAAGCGAAGGACTTCCCGGCCAGCGTGACGATCGGCAGCCCCATGCGCAGCGCATCCGACGCCACCGTGCCGGCATTATAGGGGAAGGTGTCGAGAAACAGGTCCGCCGCGCCAAGCCGCGCGAGATACTGCTGCGGGTCGCAGCGCGAGGCGAAGACGATGCGCTCGGGAGCGATTCCGGCGTGTTGCGCTGCGCGCCGCAGGTTGGCGATGCCCGTCGCGTTGTCCTCGGTCAGCCAGAGCAGCGCCTGCGGCAACCCGTGCAGGATGCGCATCCAGGCGGCGAAGACGTCGGGCGTGATCTTGTAGAAGTTGTTGAAGCAGGCGAGCACGAAGGCGTCTTCGGGCAGGCCTTCCGCCGCGCGCGACGCGGGGGCGGGCGGTGCGGCGGTATCGTCATTCGCCTGGTACAGCCCATCGAGCGGCAGCGGGCGCGGGGCGTAGTGCTGCGCCTGGTGCGCCGGCACCACGATGTCGTCGCAGATCATCCAGTCGAGTTCCGGGATCGGCACCGGACCCACATAGCCGAGATAGGTCGCCTGCACCGGCGCCGGCTTCCAGCGCAGCGCGCCCAGCCGCGCACCGCGCGTCAGGCCGTTGAGGTCCACCAGGATGTCGATCTCGTCGGCGCGGATGCGGCGCGCTGCGGCTTCCTCGGACAGGTGGCCGATCGGGATGTGGTGGTCGAGAGCAGCGACGATCCGCCGGCGCAGGTCAGAATGGTCGTCGTCGGTGGAACAGTAGCCGAAGATTTCGAACCGGCTGCGGTCATGGCGTTCGAGCAGCCCGGCGATCAGGAAGCCCATCGCGTGGCGGCAGAAATCGGAAGACAGGTAGCCGACGCGGATGCGCTCGTGCCGGTAGCCCTGCGCGGGCGCCAGGCGTTCCGGCGCGGCCGGCACCTTGCGGGCGATCCAGGCCTCCGCGATGCGCCGTTGCAGCGCCGGGTCGTCGGTCAGCGCCAACGCCCCGAGCGTGCCGCCCATGAGCGCCTGTTCATCGGCCGTCAGGCCAGGGACGCCGCCGCCGTCCAACGGCCACATGCAGCCCTTCTGGCGCAGGTGCGACCAGTGCTGCACGACATCCGGCTGGTGCGGGTCGATCAGCAGGCTGCGGCGCAGCGCGGCTTCCGCACCGGCGTAGTCCTTGCGCGATTCCAGCAGGCGGCCCTGGTGGTTGAGCAGAGGCAGCCGCGCGTCGTCCGGTTGCAGCGCGCCGGACCACAGCGCGAGGGCTTCGTCGGCGCGGCCCTCGGCTTCCAGCACCAGGCCCAGATTCACCTGCGCCTGGTGCAGGTCCGGTTTTAGCGTAAGCGCCTGGCGATAGGCGATCATCGCCGCCGCGCGGTCCCCGGAGCCGGCCAGCACCACGCCGAGGTTGAACCAGGCGGCGAAGCGCTGTGGCGAAGCCGGGTTGGCGGACAGCCATGCCCGATAGGCGGCGATGGCAGCGGCCGGCGTCGCGCCCTCGATGCGCGGCAGCAAAGCTTCAAGCGGTTCGGCGGCGTCGAGCGGCATGGCGTCAGCCTGCATCCGGGTGGAAGCGCCGGTCGGGCGGCAGTGGCGCATAGGCATGGCGCCGCGCCACTGCCACGCGCCAGCGGTCGTCCAGCGACACGTCGAAACTCGCTTCCACCGCGTCGTGATCCATCGCGGCACCGAGATCGAGATACGTGTCGAGATTGGTCAGGTCCGGCTGCGCGAGGCGCCCCTGCGCGAAGTCATCCCACATGCCGTGGAATAACGCTTCCAGGTCGCGCACCAGGCGCGGCGTGTCGAACAGCAGAGCCGTATCGCGGGCTTCCAGCAATCGCGCGCGGATCGGCGCCAGCGCCGCGCGGTCCCGCCCGAAGGCGATGGCGCGCGCGACATAATCCTCTGCGCTGGCGCAGACGAGATCCGGCAGCCCCGCCGCCTGCACCAGCGACGCGCAGACCCGCGCGGCGAAGGACCGCCCCGGCACGGTCAGCACCGGCACGCCCATCCAGAGCGCATCCGACGCCGTGGTATGCGCGCCATAGGGCAGCGTATCCAGGAACAGGTCCGCCAGCGCATAGCGCGCCAGATGCGCGCGGTTGCCCATGATGGGCGCGAAGACGATCCGTTCGGGCGCGACGCCGGCGGCGGCCGCCTGGGCGCGCAGCCGCGCCTCCACCTCGTCGCAGGATTTCAGGAGCCACAGCACGCTGCCCGGTGCGCCGCGCAGGATCGCCATCCAGCGCGCGAAGACGAAGGGCGTGATCTTCTGCGTGCCGTTGAAGGAACAGAAGACCGTCGCGTCGTCCGGCAGCCCGTGCGCGGCGCGGGTGGGGGCGGTGTCTTCGCCGGTCGGGCGCGCGCGGTCGTTGGGCTGGTAGCAGGCCAGGCGCGCCACGCGTTCGGAGTAGAAGTGCTCGTGGTCGGGCGGGATGATGGTGGCATCGGCGATGATGTAGTGGTGGAAGGGGCTGCCCATGCTGCCCGGATAGCCCAGCCAGTTCACGATGACCGGCGCCGGGCGTCGCGCCAGCAGCCGGGTGCGCGCGCTGCGCGTGTGGCCGTTCACATCCACCAGGATATCCACGCCATCGGCCAGCATCAGCGCCTCGGCCGCATCGTCGTCCAGCGCGGTGATGTCGCGCCAGTGTTCCACCGATTCGCGAATGCGCGCCTTGGTCGAATCCTCCTGCGGGACGCCGCAGTAATAGGCGAAGACCTCAATCGCCGCGCGGTCGTGCAGCGCGAACATGCCGGCCATCAGCGAACCGATCGCGTGTTCGCGCAGGTCCGACGACAGATACCCCACGCGCAGCCGCCGCGCCGGGACTTCGCCGATGCGATCCGCGAAATCGGCCGTGACGCGGAAGCGGTCCGGCGCGCCATGGTCCTTCGCGACATGCGCGTGCGCCACCGCCAGCTGCATCATCGGGTCATCCGCATGGCAGGCTATGGACAGCGGCGCGATGCGGCGCAGCAGCGCGGCGCGGTCATGCCCGGCCAGAGGCTGCAGCAACGGCCACTGGCATTGCCGCTGCCGCAGGCTGATCCAGTGCTGGACCACGTCGCGCTGCCAGGGCGTCAGCTCGGCCACCTGGCGCAGCGTGTCCTCGGCTTCCGACAACCGGCGCGCACCTTCCAGCATCTGCGCCATCTGCTTCAGCGCCGTCGCTTTCCACGCCAGGCTGTCGCCGTTCAGCCCCGCCAGGCTGGCCGAGACATGCGACCAATGCCCGAAGGCCTGCGCCCCGGCACCCAGGCGTTCATAGGCCGCGCCGAGGTTGATGTAGGGCGGCAGGAAATCCGGCTTGCGGCGAATCGCGGCGGTGAAGGCCTCGACCGCACCATGGGTGTCGCCCAAGGCGGCCAGCAGCACGCCGCGGTTGAACTCCGCCGCATGCAGCAGCGGGTCGTCGGGGTTCAGCGCGACCCAGTCGCGATACAACTCCGCGGCCAGGGCTGCCTGGCCTGTGGCGGCCAGCGCCTGCGCGCTGCCCACCAGTTCGGCGATGCCCATTCTGGCCATCCCGTCGTCTCCCGTTGTGTGGCGTCAGGCGAACAGGGCGTTCGCCTGCGCGGTGGTCATCACGCCGATCTGCGTGCTGGTGAAGCCCGCCACCTGCGCGTCGGTCAGGGCGGCGATGTCGCTGGTCTCCAGCGCGCCGACCTGCGTCGTGGTGAAGGCCGCGACCTGCGTCGTGGTCAGCCCGGCCACCTGCGTCGTGGTCAGTGCCGCGACACCGGTTGTGCTCAGCGCCACCAGCTGGGTCGTGGTCAGCGCGCCGAGCTGGCTCGAGGCCAGGCCGGCCTGTTGCGTCGTGGTCAGCACCGCGATGCCGGTGGTGCTCAGCGCCGCCACCTGCGGGGCTGTCAGCGCATTGATCTGCGTCGAGGTCAGGGCACCGATCTGCGTGGTGTTCAGCACCGCCACATCGCTTGTTTCGATCCCGCGCACCTGGGTGACGCCCAGCGCGCCGATCTGCGTCGTGGTCAGCCCGGCCACCTGTGTTGTCGTGAGCGCCGCGACCTGCGCCGAGGACAACCCGCGCACCTGCGTGGTGTTCAGCGCACCCACCTGCGTGGTGCTGAGCACGCCGACCTGCGTCGTGGTCAGCGCCGCAACCTGGGTTGTGGTCAGCGCCGCCAGCTGCGTCGTGGTCACTGCCGCGACCTGGGTGGTGGTCAGGGCGCCGACCTGCGCCGCCACCAGCCCGCCGATCTGCGTCGTGGTCAGCACGGCGAGGTCTGTCGTCTCCAGCGCCCGCACCTGCGTGGTGGACAGGCCGCCGAGCTGCGTGCGACTGAATCCACCGATCTGCGTGGTCGACAGCGCCGCGAGGTCGGTCGTCTCGAACCCCGCAAGCTGCGCGACCGACACGGCGCCGATCTGTGTCGTGGTCAGCGCCCCCACCTGCGTCGTGCTGAGCGCGGCGACCTGCGCCGTGGTCAGGCCGCGCACCTGCGTGGTGCCCAGCCCACCCACCTGCGTGGTCGACAGCGCCCCCAGCTGCGTGGTGGTCAGCGCACCCACCTGCGCGGATGTCAGCCCGACCAGCTGCGTGGTGGTCAGCGCCGTGACCTGCGTGGTGTTCAGTGCCGCCATCTGCGCGGTGGTCAGGCCGCGCAGCTGCGCCGTGCCCAGGGTCGCGAGGTCAGTCGTCTCGAGCGCCTGGACCTGCGTGGTGGTCAGCCCTGCGATCTGCCCGCTGGCCAGGCCGGCAACCTGCGTCGTGGTCAGGCTGGCGATGTCCGTGGTGTCGAAGCCGCGCAGCTGCACGGTGGTGAGCGCACCGACCTGCGTCGAGGCCAGCGCCCCCAGCTGCGTGGTGGTCAGCGCCGAGACCTGGGTGGACGACAACCCGCCCAGCTGCGTCGTGCTCAGGGCGCCCACCTGCGTGGTTGTCAGCGCCGCTGCCTGCGTCGTGGTCAGCGCGCCAAGCTGCGTCGCGCCCAGGGCGCGCAGCTGCGTGGTGGTCAGCACCGCGAGGTCGGTCGTCTCCAACCCGCGCAGCTGCGTGGTGTTCAGCGCGGCCACCTGAGTGGTGGTCAGCGCGCCCACCTGCGTGGTGGTCAGCGCCGCGACATCGGTCGATTCCAGCCCGGCAACCTGTGTCGCGGTCAATGCGCCGACCTGTGTCGTGGTCAGGGCAGCGACCTGCGTCGTGGTCAGCGCACCGATCTGCGTCGGCAGCAGGCCGCGCAGCGTGGTGGTGCCCACCGCCGCCAGCTGCGTCGTGGTCAGCGCGCCCACCTGCGTGGTGGTCAGGCCCGATACCTGCGTCGCCGTCAGGCCGCCGACCTGCGTCGTGGTCAGGGCGCCGACCTGCGTCGTGGTCAGCGCCGCCAGCTGCGAGGACGCAAGCCCGCGCACCTGCGTCGTGGTCAGCACCGCA
This sequence comes from Roseomonas sp., assembly GCA_051860065.1. Taxonomy (GTDB): domain Bacteria; phylum Pseudomonadota; class Alphaproteobacteria; order Acetobacterales; family Acetobacteraceae; genus Neoroseomonas. The sequence goes on along the minus strand of JBHYEQ010000010.1, from coordinate 120,310 downwards.
AGGTCGGTGGTCTCGAGCGCGCCGACCTGTGTTGTGGTCAGCGCGCCGATCTGCGTGGAGGTCAGCCCGCCCATCTGCGTGGTGGTCAGCGCACCGATATCGGTGGTGTCGATGCCGCGCACCTGCGCGGTGGTCAACGCCGCCACCTGCGTCGAAGCCAGCGCGCCGATCTGCGTGGTGGTCAACGCACCGACCTGCGTCGATGTCAGGCCGATCACCTGCGATGTTGCCAAGGCTGCCACTTGCGTGGTGGTCACCGCGCCGATCTGCGTCGTGGTCAGCGACCCGAGCTGCGTGGCGCGCAACCCACGGATCTGCGTGGTGGTCAGCACCGCCAGGTCCGTCGTCTCGAGCCCGCGCAGCTGCGACGTGCCCAGCGCGCCGATCTGCGTGCTGGTCAGCGCACCCACCTGGGTGGTGGTCAGCGCCGCCAGGTCGGTGCTCTGGATGGCGGCGACCTGCGTGGTGGTCAGCGCGCCCACCTGCGTGGTGGTCAGCGCAGCCACCTGCGTGGTGGTGAGGGCGGCCACCTGCGACGCCGTCAGGCCCAGGATCTGCGTCGTGGTCAGCGTGGCCAGGTCGGTCGTCTCGAAGGCTGCCAGCTGCGCGGTGGACAGGCCGGCGATCTGCGAGCTGCGAAGGCCGCCCACCTGCGTGGTGGTCAACGCGCCGATATCGGTGGTGTCCAGGCCAGCCAGCTGCGCCGTGCTCAGCCCCGCGACCTGCGTCGAGGTCAGCGCGCCAAGCTGCGTCGTGGTCAGCGCCACGACCTGCGTGGAGGTCAGCCCGGCCACCTGAGTCGTGGTCAGCGCCCCCAGCTGGGTCGTGGTCAGCGCGGCCACCTGCGTGGTGTTCAAGGCACCGAGCTGCGTCGCGCCCAGGCCACGCACCTGCGTCGTGCTCAGCACCGCGAGGTCCGTTGTCTCGAGCGCGCGGACCTGCGCGGTGGTCAGCGCTTCAAGCTGGGTGCTGGTCAGCGCGCTGACCTGCGTGGTGGTCAGCGCGGCGATATCCGTGGTGTCGAAGCCCGCCACCTGCGTGGGCAGCAGGGCGGCCACCTGCGTGGTGGTCAACGCCGCCACCTGCGTGGTCGTCAAGGCCCCGACCAGGCTGGCGCCCAGCCCGCGCAGCTGCGTCGTGGTCAGCACCGCGATGTCGGTCGTCTCGAGCCCGCCGAGCTGCGTCGTGGTCAGCGATGCCAGCTGCGTTGCAGCCAGCCCGCCCACCTGGGTCGTGGTCAGCGCACCGATATCGGTGCTGTCCAGCCCGCGCAGCTGCACCGTGGACAGCCCGGCGATCTGGGTCGAGCCGAGCGCCCCCAGCTGCGTCGTGGTCAGCCCCGCCATCTGGGTCGAGGTCAGGCCGCTCAGCTGCGTCGTGGTCAGGCCGGCGACCTGCGTCGTGGTCAGCGCGCCCAGCTGCGTCGTGCTCAGCGCAGCGAGCCGCGTGGCGCCCAGGCCGCGCATCTGGGTCGTGCTCAGGGCGGCGATGTCAGTCGTCTCGAGGGCCCGCACCTGGGCGGTGCCGAGCGCGCCGAGCTGCGCGGAGGTCAGCGCGCCCACCTGCGTGGTGGTCAGCGCCGCCACGTCGGCGGTTTCCAGCGCCGCGACCTGGCGCGCCGCCAGCCCGGCCACCTGGGTCGTGGTCAGTGCGCCCACCTGCGTGGTGGACAGCGCGGCGACCTGCGCGGTGGACAGCCCCAGCAGCTGCGTCGTGGTCAGCGTCGCCAGATCGGTGGTCTCGATCGCCGCGACCTGCGTCGTGGTGAAGGCCGTGACCTGCGCCGCGCGCAACCCGGCCATCTGCGTCGTGGTCAGCGAGGCGACGTCGGTGGTGTCGAACGCGCGCAGCTGCGCCGGCGTCAGCGCCGCCATCTGCGTCGACGCAAGGGCGCCAATCTGCGTCGTGGTCAACGCCGCGACCTGCGCCGAGGTCAGCCCGGCCACCTGCGTGGTGGTCAAGGACCCCACCTGCGTGGTGGTCAGCGCGCCCACCTGCGTGGTGTTCAGCGCCGCCACCTGCGCCGAGGACAGCGCGCGCAACTGCGTGGTGCTCAGCACCGCGACATCGGTGGACTCCAGCGCCCGGATCTGGGTGATGCTCAGCGCGGCCGCCTGGGTGCTGGTCAGCGCCGCCACCTGCGTCGTGCTCAGCGCCGCGATGTCGGAGGTCTCGAAGCCCTTGACCTGCGTGGCGGTCAGCCCGGCCAGCTGCGTGGTGGTCAGCGCCGCCACCTGCGTCGTGCTCAGGGCCGCGATATGGGTGGGCCGCATGCCACGCAGCTGGAACGTGCTGAGAACCGCGAGGTCGGTGGTCTCGAAGGCGCCCAGCTGCGTGGTCGTCAGCGCATTGACATGCGCGATGGTCAGGACGCCCACCTGCGTGGTGGTCAGCGCGGCGATCTGCGTCGGGGCCAGGCTACGGATCTGGGTCGATGTGAGACCGGCGATGGTGGTGGTCGTGAGGCCCTGGATCTGCGTGGTGTTCAGGGCGGAAATGGTGCTCATCGCGTGCTCCAAGCCGGTTCTTGTCCGTGCTGGACAAAGGCGCCGGCCCGGGGATGGCTGGCGACATCGGGCACCGGCTTGGACGTCCTGTCGGCACGGTGCTGCTCACAGAATGCGGCGCGGGCACTTGCCCAACCGTTAAGGCGGATCAGGGTTCGCGCAGGCTTTCGCGCGCGCCGCGGATCAGCGGCTGCAACAGCGTGCCGAGCAGGCTGCGCGAGCCGACATGGATCTCGGCCGTCACGGTCATGCCGGGCATCGGCACGCCGCCGGCCAGCACCGGCGCGTCCAGCACCACCTGCGCGCGGTGCAGCGCCGCGGCGGGGGCAGCGGGGGCGCCATCCTCGCCGCGTGAATCCTGCGCGATGGCGCGCAGCCGGCCCCGCAGCGCGCCGTGGCGCTGCCAGGGGAAGGCATCGACCTTCACCACCGCCGCATCGCCCGGCCGCGCCTGGCCGACATCGGCGGAGCGCAGCGCGACCTCGGCGATCAGCGGCGCGCCTGCGGGCACCAGCGTGACCAGCGGCTCGGCCTCGCGCAGGACGGACCCGGCCGAACGCCGCGCGACCTCCAGCACCGTGCCATCGGCCGGGGCGACGATGGTGGTCAGTTCCGCCAGGCGCACCGCCTTGCCATGGGCTTCGTCCACGCGCGCGAGTTCGGCGCGCAGTCGCGCGACCTCCTCCAGCGCCTGGCGGCGCCAGTCGTCCAGGAAGGCCTGGCGCTCGGCCTGCTTCTGCGCCAGCGCGTGGCGCAGCGTGTCCAGGCGCGAGCGGTCCTGCTCGCGCTGTTGTTCGGCCGCGATGCGGCGCGCACGGGCGTCGAGCAGCGCGAGGCGCGAGCCGATCTGGCCCTCCAGCAGGCGGGCGCGCAGCGCCTCGATGTCGCGGGCGATCGCCACCTGTTCGGTGGCGGCGGCGTCGGCATCCTCCAACGCGCGGATGGCGGTGCGTTGACCCTGCATCTCTTCATCGAGCGCGCGCAGGCGGGTGGCGACAAAGGCCGCGCGCTGCGCCTGCAAGCCGGCCTGCAACCGCGCGTCACGGTCTGGCGCGGCGGGCGCGGTCTCACCGGCCAGTTCCGCATCGAGCCGCGCCAGTGTCGCGGCCAGTGACTGCCGCTGGCCGGCCAACGCGGCGCGGTCGGCCTCGGCGAAGGATGGGTCGAGCAAGGCCAGCACGTCGCCACGCCGCACGACATCGCCGGCGCGCACGCGGATCTCGCGGATCACGGCGCGCTCCATCGGCTGCAGCACGATCGGCGGCGCATCGGGCGCGAGCCGCCCGGCGCCGGTCACCACCACATCCACCTTCGCTACTGCCGCGATCCCGACCAGCGCGGCGAACAGCGCCGCCACCAGCCAGTGCACGCCGCGCAGCAGCCGCGGCGGGGGTTCGGCCATCACGGCTTCAAGCGGGTCCTGGAAGGGCACGGCCTCGGGTGCCGGGCCGGATGCGCGGCGGCGGCGCGGCAGGGTGCGGCGTGCGGTCATCGCATGTGCTGCGTCTGCTGGTGCCACAAATGGCGATAGACGTCGCAGCGTGCCAGCAGCACGTCATGCGGCGCGAAATCCGCCACGCGGCCTTGTTCCAGCACGAGGATGGCATCGGCCCGGACCAGGGATGACAGCCGGTGCGACACGACGATCATGCTGCGCCCGCGCGCGATGTCGGCCAGGTTGGCCTGGATGATCGCCTCGCTGTCGGGGTCGAGCGCGCTGGTCGCCTCGTCCAGGATCAGCAGCGGCGGGCGCGTCAGCAGCGCGCGCGCGATGGCAATGCGCTGGCGCTGGCCGCCGGAGAAATTGGACGCGCCTTCCTCGACCATGGTGTCGAGCGCATGGGGCAGGCGTTCGATGAATTCCAGCGCGCCGGCCAGGCGGGCGGCTTCCAGGACTTCCGGCAGCGAGGCACCAGGCCGCGCGGCCGCGATGTTGTCGCGCAGCGTGCCGCGGAACAGCAGGTTTTCCTGCAGCACCACGCCGACATGGCGGCGCAGGTGCTCCAGCTCGATGGTGCGAAGGTCGGCCTCGTCGAAGCGGATCAGCCCGTCCTGCGATGCGTGGATGCCCTGGATCAGCCGCGTGAGCGTGGTCTTGCCCGAGCCCGAGCGCCCGACCACCCCGATCACCTGGCCTTCGTCCACGGCGAAGGACACGCGGTCCAGCGCCGGCATCGCGGCGCCGGGGTAGCGGAAGGTCACATCCTCGAAGCGCAACGCGCCGGAGATGGGCGGGCGCGACAGGCGTTCCCGCGCACGGCCCTCCGGCTTCGCGTTCATCACGGTGCCGAGCATCCGCACCGACAGCGCGGCCTCCTGCGCCTCGTTGATGAGCGTCACGATCTGCACCAGCGGCCCGGTCACGCGGCCCGACAGCATGGTGAAGGCGACCAGCGCGCCGATGGTCAACGACCCTTCGAAGACCAGCGTCGTGCCCAGCCCCAGCACCGCGATCTGCATCAGGCGTTCCAGCACCGATGTGCTGACCGCCCCCAGCGCCGAGATCCGCCCCACATCCGCATGCGCGCGCACCGCCGCCGCCACCTGCCCATCCCAGGCGCGCTGGCGCACCGGTTCCAGCACCAGCGACTTCACCGCGCGCATGTTGTGCAGCGTCTCGACCAGGTGCGCCTGGCGCGCGCCCTCGGCGCCATACAACCCGTTCAACCGCCGCCGGAAGGCCGGCACCATGGCGCCGATCACCGCCGCGATGGCCGCGCTGAAGCCCAGCACCACCACCGTCAGCACGCCGGAGTACATCGCCAGAAGCACCAGCAGCACCGGCAGCAGCGCGGCATCCAGCATGGTCTGGAACAGCCTTCCGGTCAGGAAATGTCGCAGCTTCTCCGTCTGTTGCATGTGCCGCACCAGAACGCCGGCGGCGTGCGTCTCGAAGAAGGACAGCGGCAGCGACAGCAGATGCGCGAAGCTGCGCGACCCCAGCCGCGCATCCACCTTGTTGGACGCCAGCAGCATCAGCCGCTGCCGCGCATACAGGAAGAAGCCATCGAAGGCGGCCAGAAGCACGAAGACCAGCACCAGCATGGTCAGCGTCTGCCAGGCCTGGTGCGGCACCACCTTGTCGATCAGCACCTGGAACAGCAGCGGGATGGCGAAGCCGATCAGGTTCGACAGGATGGCCGCCACCGCCACGCCAGCGAAGAAGGGGCGGTGCTGGACGATCTCGGCCAGGAACCAGGAGAGGCCGAAGGGGCGGTCGTCCTCAGGCAGCGGGGTGGCGCGGCGGCATAGCACCAGCGTGCCGGACCAGTCGGCCAGGAAGTTCTCGCGCGGGACCAGCTGTACGCCGGCCGCTTCCTGCTGCGGGTCCAGCACGGCGGCCATGGGCGTACCATCGGGCCCGGGCATGACATGCACCAGGATCATCCACGACCCGTCGCGCCGGGTGGCCAGCGCCGGATAGGCGGTGCCCAGCCCCGCCGCCTTGTCCCAGCCGCAGCCGGTCACGGCGCGCGCCTTCAGCCCCACGCGCCGCATGGCGCCGAGCATCGCGGGCAGCATGTCCTGCCCCTGCGCCTCCGGCAGTTCCTCGGGCGCCAGGTGCAGCCCGTGGTGCGTCGCGACGAGGAACAGGCAGCGCAGGGCGGTGAGGTCTGGCGCCAACATCCTGTCCGGCCTGGGGTCCGCGGCGACCCTAGCGCCGGCAGTCTTGCGCGGCGGTTAAGCGCCGAGCAGCGCGCGCACTTGGCGCTTGATGAAGGTGGCGTCCTCGGGGTTCGCCACCGGATTGCCGGCGCGGTGGCCCCAGATGGACGGGATCGGCGCCAGGCGCCCGTGCTTCAGATGCGGCAGTTCCGCCGCATTGTCGGCCACGCGGAAATACAGGTCGGTCTCGGAGGGCATCAGCAGCACGCGGGCGGTGATTCGGCGCAGCGCCGCCTCCAGGTCGCCGCCATCGGCGATGTCGCCGGCATCCCAGGTCCGCAGCTGCGCCAGCAGGTCGGCGGCGGCGCGGCGGCCGAAGCGGTCTTCCCAGTCGGTGCGATAGAAGGTCTCGAGGTCCGGCGCCCCCAGCGCCGACAGGTGCAACCCGGCACGGTAAAAGTCCTGGCTCAGCGCCCAGCCAGCATAGAGCCGCCCGAAGGCGCGCAGCGCCGCGCGCGGCTGCGCGCTGAACTGCGCCGTCCCGTCGTATTCGGGTGCCGCCTCCAGCACCGCCATCATGCCCGCCAGGAACACGCGGTTATGCGTGCTGGTGCGCGCGCTGCCGCAATTGATCACCGCGCGCTCCACCGCATCCGGGTAGGTCGCCGCCCAGTGATAGGCCTGCTGCGCGCCCATCGACCAGCCATAGACGGCGTGCAGGCGCTCCACGCCGAACACCTCGGCCAGCAGGCGGCGTTGCGCGGCCACGTTGTCATGCGCCGTCACCAGCGCCGACCAGGGCGCATTGTTGCTGGGCGAGGACGACAGCCCGTTGCCGAACATGTTCGGGATCACGATGAACCAGCGCGTCGGGTCCAGTACGCCATCGGGCCCGATGAGCCATTCCAGGTCCGGGTGCTGCGCGCCGTAGCTGGTCGGATACAGCACGACGTTGTCGCGCGCGGGCGAAAGCGTGCCATGCGCGCGCCAGACCAGCTTCGCATCCGGCAGCACGCCGCCGCGATGCAACGGCAGGTCGCCCAGCGCGAAAACACCGTCCCGCGTCATTTGCCGTCGGCGTCCAGCACCTTCTGCACCGCCGCCGGATCGCACTTGATCGCAACGCCCGCGCGGTCGAGCTGCATCTTCATCGGCACGCGGCTGTCCAGCGTTTCCCAGCCCGGATGGTTCAGCGCCTCGTTGAAGTCTTCCAGCACCAGGTTGCACAGGCGCATCGGCACGCCGTGTTCGCGCCCCATCCCCACCGCCAGCGAGATATCCTTGTGCGCCAGCTTCAGCGTGAAGGATGGCGGGTCGTAGGTGTCCACCAGGAACTGGTCGCCCAGCCGGTCGAAGGTGCGCTTGCGGCCCAGCGCGCCCTGGCGCACGGACTCCCACAATTCCAGCGGATCCATCCCCGCCTTCACGCCCATGGAGAAGACTTCCGCCATCACCGTCTGGATGGCGTAGCCGGCCATGTTGTGGACCAGCTTCGCGACCGTGGCGGACCCGATCGGCCCGATGTAGCGCGCCTGGTCGCCGAAGGCGTCGAGCACCGGCTTGAAGCGGTCATAGGCCGCGCGGTCGCCGCCAACCCAGATGGCGAGCTTGCCGGTCTCGGCCCCCTTCGGCCCGCCGCTGACCGGCGCGTCAAAGCCATGCGCGCCCTTGTCGGCGAGCGCCTGCGCGAAGCGCCGCACCAGCGCCTGCGAATTGGTCGACAGGTCGAACACCGCCATGCCGGGCTTCACGCCGGCAATGACGCCATCGGCGCCGAACATCACCGGCTCGACCTCCGCCGGCCCGGGCAGCGAGGTGAAGACGATGTCGGATTGCTCGGCCACCGCGCGCGGCGTCTCGGCCCAGGTGGCGCCGGCCGACAGCCGGTTGGCCCCGGCCTCGCGCCGCACGTCATGGATCACCAAGTCGTACCCGGCCTTCTGCAGATTGGCCGCGATGAAGGCGCCCATGGTGCCGAGGCCGATGAAACCCACCTTCATGGCGTCAGCCCTCGTCCTGCGCTTCGAAGACATCGGTCGCGACATGCGCCGCCGTCATCGCCGACGGCCAGCCGGAATACATCGCGAGGTGGGTGATTGCCTCCGTCACTTCCTCCCGCGTCAGCCCGTTTGCCAGGCCGCGCGAGATGTGCCCATCCAGCTGGTCGGTCCAGCCGAGCGCGGTCAGCGCGGCGATGGTCACCAGGGATCGGTCGCGCTTGGACAGTTGCGGGCGCTCCCAGACATCGCCGTAGACGTATTTCTCCGTCATCTCGATCAGCTTCGGGAAGTTCGGCTTGATGCGGTTGCGGCGTTCGATGTTGGACTTGGCCATGCTGCGTGTTCCTTCAGTCGCGGAAGCCGGGATCGGTGCGGTCGAGCATGCGCAGCAGCCCCTGCCATTCCAGCGGGCCGTATGTCCGCGAATTGCCCGGCGCGTACATGGAGCACGACTTCTCCACCACCTCCGCGCTCGGCATTTCCAGCTCGGTGTTGCAGGCCATGGCGGTGAGCTGCGCCTGGCAGGCGCGTTCCAGTCCCCACATCGCGATGAAGGCTTCCGCGACGGAAGCACCCACCGTCAGCAGGCCGTGGTTGCGCAGGATGCAGTAGTTCAGCGAACCCAGCGACTTCGCCAGCAGGTCGCGCTCGGACGGGTCGCGCTCCGGCCCGCGGAAATCATGGTAGGCGGTGCGGCCATAGAAGCGCGTGGCGGTCTGGGTCAGCGGCAGCAGGCCGCATTTCAGCGCGCTGACCGCCATGCCGGCGATGGTGTGGGTGTGCATCGCCGCCGCCGCATCCGGCCGCGCGCGGTAGATCGCCGAATGGATGGTGAAGCCCGCCGGATGCAGGCCATAGGGCAGGTCGGGGCGGTACAGCACCTCGCCATTCTCGTTCACCTTCAGCAGCGATGACGCCGTCATCTCGCTGAACAGCAGCCCGTTCGGGTTGATGAGGAACTGCCCCGGCGCATCCGGCACGCGCGCCGTGATGTGGGTATAGATCATGTCCGACATGCCGTAGCGGTCGCACAGCCGATAGCAGGCCGCGAGGTCGACGCGCGCCTGCCATTCGGCTGCACTGACCGACCCCTGGATGGGCGCGATGGCGAGGGTGGAAGCCTGGTTCATGGCGTCGCTCCTTCCGGGGATGTCTGCGGTTCGACGGGCGCCAGGTCGAAGCGCATCGTCTCGTCGAGCGTCGTGCCGAACCAGCCGCGGATCGCCGCCTGCTGCTTGCCGATGGCGCGCGGCACGCCGTTCTCGACCACCATCGGCAGGTCATGGCCCGGGATCAGCAGGCAGCCGGGGCGTTCGCGCACGATCTCCCACACCATGTCGATGGTGGCGCGGCTGATGGCCGGGTCGTAGGTCATGTCCGTGGCGCGGGTGGTCAGCTCGACGCGGTTCTTCACGGCGTCCTGCAGCAGCACGCAATCCTGCCCGTCGCCGGCGATGACGAAGATCAGGTGCCCCGGCGTATGGCCGGGCGACAGCCGCGCGGTGATGCCCGGCAGCACCTGCTCGCCATCATCCACCAGGCGCAGCGTCGGCCACTGCGACAGCGCCTCGATCGCGTGCTCGGGCACCGAGGTCTCGCCCCAGGCCACGCCCAGCGCCCAGGCGAGTTCGACCCGCCCGATCCAGATGCGCGCCTGGCGGAACATCGGCCAGTTCACCGCATGGTCGTGGTGCGAATGGCTCAGCAGCAGGTCGGTCACGTCGCCGGGCGCGATGCCGCGCTTCTTCAGGTGTTCCAGCAGAGGGCGCCGCAGCCCGTAGCCGCCGCCATCCAGCACGACGATGCGCCCATGCCCGCGCAGCAGCACCACCGTGCTCCAGCCCAGGCCGCCATGCAGCACCGCCTTGCCCGGGTATCCCGTGACCAGGACCTCGAGGGTCCAGCCGCCGCCTTGCCAATCCATGTCGCGCTTCCCTTCCCGCAGGGAAGCCTAGGACCGGGCGGCGGCTTCGACCAGAGCAGCTCAGGCGGCGCCGCTGCGCCGTGGCGCGCGCAGGCGGCGCACCTTGCCGTCCTCCGCGGGATCCTCCGGGCCGATGAAGACACGCTCCATCGCCTGGAGCCGTTCGGCGACCGCGTCCGGCATGTCGCCCACCGCTGCCACCACCGACCGAAGCGTGTCGAAGGCGGCAGCGCGCGCCGCCGGGTCGTCCGGCAGCAGCGCGGGCAGCGCGGCGACGGCGGCGGGTTCGTCGATCAGCAGCATGAAGAATTGCTGGCGCACCAGGCGCTTGAAATCCTGCAGCGACATGCTGTCGCTGCCATAGGCCTGGCGAATGCGGCGGATCACGGCGAAGGACCGTTCATCCGCCGTGCGCGTTGCCAGGCGCACCCAGAGCAGGGCGCGCACAACCGCCTCGGGCAGCCCGCCGCGGTCCATCATTCCGCGCAGCCTCTCCGTGGCAAGCGCCACGAAGTGCCGATGGTCCGGTGAATCGGTCGGGCGCAGGCGCGGCGGCGCGCTGGCCGCCGAGACGCCGGTCAGCGCCTGGATGAAGGGCGATCCATAGACCTCGCGGAACAGTTTCTCGCTCATCGCGTCGCGCTGGCGGCCGTAATCGGTCAGCACCTTCTCCACGGCCTGCGACACCGCCTTTTCGGCGCTGCGGCCGGGATTGTCCTGGTCCACCGCCTTGCGGGCGGCCTGCACCGCCGGTGCGACCGCCCGCACCCAACCCATCCACGGATTGCGGTCGGAAAACAGCGTGTAGGACAGCCGCGCCGGATGGAACTGCGCCAGCGCGGCGGCCACTGGCGGCGTTGCCATCGCGCGCACCGCCGGCTGCGCGAACATCCGGTAGATCGCGACATTCGCCTCCGACACGCGGCGCACGGCGGCGAAGCGGCGCTCATCCTCGGCGTCGGTGCCGCCATGGGCGGCCAGGTCCGGCAGGTCGCGCGCCTCGAAGGTGACCAGCCAGTCGCCGCGCAGCAGCTCGGCGCCCGGCTTGCCCGCGCCTTCCTGCAACACGGCCTCGTAGAGACCGGGCGGCAGCACGTCGATCATGTCCATGTTGGACGCGAGTTCGTTGTGCTCCTTCTTCGCCACGCTGCCCGAGACGAAGATGCCCAGGTGCCCGATGCTGCCATGCACCGAATAGACGATGGTCTGCCCATGCGTGCGCAGGTCATCGATGTCGCCGTACAGGTCCGTCACCCAGGACAGCGCCTGCGCCGGCGGCGTGATGTCGTCGCCCTCCGAGCAGAAGACGATGATGGGCGAGGCGATGTTGCGCAGGTCCACGCGCGTGCCGTCGCTGAAGGTGAGTTCGCCCGTCGCCAGCCGGTTGCCGACAAACAGCTGGTCGACGATGAAGTTCATCTCCTCGGCGTTCAGCGCGACGTGGCCGCCCCACCATTTCTCGAAGCCGAGGTAGCGTTCGGCGGCGCGGTCCACATCGGACCAGACCTCGGCCTGCTTGGTCCAGTAGGTATTCGCCGGATTGCCGGATTCGAAGTTCGTCACCAGCCAGGCGCCATCGAACGTCCCGCCGCCGAGGTCGCCCGTCATGTGCGTGAGCCACGACCCACCCAGCAGCCCGCCCAGGTAGCGCATGGGCGCATGCCCCTGCGTGCCGGCCCAGGTGGAGACCGGCGTGCCGGCCACCAGCAGCGGGCCGAAGACCTCCGGCCGGATGGCAGCGGCCATCAGCAGCGCCCAGCCGGCCTGGCAATTGCCGATCGCGACGGGCTTGCCCTCGGCATCCGCGTGCCGGTGGCCGGCTTCCTCGGCGAAGGCGATGATGGCGCGGACCACGTCCTCGATGGTCTGGCCGGGTTCGGGCTGCGGGCGGAAGCCGACGAAATAGCAGGGATGGCCGGCGGCGATCGCCACGCCGATCTCGCTGTCCGCCTTGAAGCCGCCGATCCCAGGCCCGTGGCCGGCGCGCGGGTCGATCACCACGAAGGGCCGCGCGCGCGGGTCGGTGCGCGGCGCGCCCGCCGGCGGCGTCACGCGCGCCATCCAGTAGTTCACCGGCCGCGGCAGGTCGCGCCCGTCCAGCACCAGGTCGAAGCCGAAGCTGAGGACGTTGCGCATCGGATCGTCCTCGCGCTCCAGGAACGCGTTGCCGCGCTGGCGCAGCACATCGAGGAACAGCACCGAACGCTGCCAGGCATCGACCGCATAGGCCGCCCAGGGAAACGGGGTGAAGTCCTGAGACATGGCGAGGCTCCTTCTCCGCGCGGACCGAGCGGTCCACGACGTGCCGGCGCCGCCCCCCTGGCGCGCGAGGTCGCGAATCCGACGCTACACCCCTCTAGCCCGCATCCGCGAGCGACATCCTTGATGCGGCGCAAACCCTCCGGCGCTATGCGCCAAGCCCGCCCTCCGGCTCCCCGCGCATCTCGGAAAACACGGCGCGCGCCACGATCAACCCCTCGCGCACCGATGGCAGGCCGATATAGCCGGACAGGTGCAGCAGCGATTCCGACAATTCCTGCTCCGACCAGCCGGCGCGTCGCGCCATCCGCAGATGGATCGCGAGCTCCGGCCAGGCATGCGTCGCGGTGTCGGAGATCACGCAGATCAGCGTGCGCGTTTTCACATCCAGCCCCGGGCGCGCCCAGAGCTTCGCGAAGACCGCCTCGCGCGCATAGTCGCCGAAGGCCTCCATGATCGGGTCGTCATAGACGCCCTGCGCCATGCGCTCGACCGTGGCGGCGCCCATCAGGCCGCGCCGCACGGCATCGCCCTTCTGCCAGTCCTCGCTTTTCGCCATGCCCGTTCCTCCGGTTGTGGCGAAAGCCTAGCAGGCGGGCGTCTGCGCGCTACTCCGCCGCCGCGCGTTGCGGGAAGAAGCGGTTCTCCGGCCGCGGCAGGCCGAGGTGGTCGCGCAGCGTCGTGCCCGCATACTCGCGGCGGAACAGGCCACGGCCCTGGAGCTCCGGGACCACTTGGTCGACGAAGTCGTCCAGCCCGCCGGGCAGCCAGGGGAACATCACGTTGAACCCGTCGCAGCCGCGCTGATGCAGCCAGGCCTCCATCTCGTCGGCGATGGTCGCCGGCGTGCCGACCAGCGCCAGCCCGCCATAGCCGCCCAGGCGCTGCGCGAGCTGCCGCACGGTCAGGTTCTCGCGCCGCGCGATGGCGATGGCGCGCTCGCGCCCGGACTTGCTATGATTGGTCTCGGGAATATCCGGCAGCGGGCCATCCGGGTCGAACCGCGACGCATCGGTGCCGAGCGCGATGGACAGCGACGCGATGGCGCTCGCCTCATGCACAAGGCTGTCGAGCAGGGCGCGCTTCTCGCGCGCCTCGGCCACGGTATCGCCCACCACCACCAGCGCGCCGGGCAGGATCTTGATGTGGTCGGGGTTGCGCCCGATCGCCGCGGCGCGGGCCTTCACATCGGCGTAGAAGGCCTGCGCGTCGGCCAGCGGGCCGCCGGCTGCAAACACCATCTCGGCGGTTTCTGCGGCGATCTGGCGCCCGGCATCCGAAGCGCCGGCCTGCACGATGACCGGCCAGCCCTGCACCGGCCGCGCGACATTCAGCGGGCCGCGCACCGAGAATTCCTCGCCCTTGTGGTTCAGCGGCCGCACGCGGTCGGGATCGAAGAAGATGCCGCTGTCGACATCGCGCACCAGCGCGTCATCCGCCCAGCCATCCCACAGCCCGGTGACCACGTCGTAGAACTCGCGGGCGCGCTTGTAGCGCTCGCCATGCGCCATGTGTTCGTCCTGGCCGAAATTCAGCGCGGCGTCGGGGTTCGCCGTGGTCACCAGGTTCCACCCCGCGCGCCCGCCGCTGATGTGGTCCAGCGACGCGAACTTCCGGGCGATGTGATAGGGCTCGTTATAGGTCGTCGATGCCGTGGCGATCAGCCCGATGCGTTCCGTCACGGCGGCCAGCGCGGGCAGCAGCGTCAGCGGATCGAAGGAACTCACGGTGTGGCTGCGCTTCAGCGCCTCCACCGGCATGTTCAGCAGCGCCAGGTGGTCGGCCATGAAGAAGGCGTCGAACTTGCCTTCCTCCAGCTTCCGGATGAAGCGGACATAGTGCGCGAAGTTGAAATTGGCATCCGGGAAGGCGCCGGGATAGCGCCAGGCGCCGGTATGGATGCTGACAGGGCGCATGAAGGCGCCGAGGTGAAGCTGGCGGGGTGCGGGCATGTCGCGCGGGGCCTTTCGCTGACGGGTCCGCGCGGGCGCGCCGCGGGACCTCCTTGCCCTGTCAGATCGGCGCGCCGCGCTGCTGCGACAAGCGTCGGGGCGCATTCGAAAAATTCGCCCCCGCAAGCCTGCTTTCCTGCAACGCGACGCCCGAGCGGACGCCGCGATCCGGCCAATTCTTGCTCGATGATGCCGGCGGCGGGCGCGACCGCTGCGCGCTCGGTCACCCAGCCAGGTAGTCGTGCACCACCTCGCCCAGCGCGAGCGTCAGGTCGGCCAGGATATGCGTGGCGGACACCACCTCCAGCACCGGCAGGTCCGCCACCGGCGCCATCGCATGCGGCGTGAAGGACAGCGCGCCCGGCCCGGTCCAGCCGCCCTTCACCACCACATCGGTCATGAAGTAGCGCACCAATTCGCAGATGCGCGGGCTGCCATCGACGTGCGGGATGACCTTGAGCAGGAAGCCGGGCTCGGCCAACGCCGCCTGCAGCGCCTCGGTCGGCAGCGCACGGTGCTTGTAGCCCATCGTGCCGGTGGCGACGCGCACGCTGCCGTAGTCCAGCGTGCCGACCAGCGTGTCCTGCTCCACCCGCAGCACCGGCTTCGCCAGCTTCTTCGGGAAGCCCCACAATTCGCGCCCGCCGGCGATGGGGGATTCATCGTCCAGGAACATGGCATGGACGTAGCCGCCCTTCTGGTCGCCCAGGCGCACGGGGATGACCTGGCCGGTCTCGGTGTAGTCGCCGAAGCCGGTGCTGTCCGGCATGCGGATGAATTCGTACTTCACCAGCGGCTCGTCGAATTCCAGCGGCCCGGGCACCACGCGGCGCAGCGCCTCGGGATCCGTGCGGTAGGTGATGATGAGGAATTCGCGGTTCACGAAGCGATACGGCCCGACCGGATAGGCCGGGCTGGTCAGCGGCATCGCGAAGGCGCGGCGGCGCACGTCGTCGGGGGTCATGCGGGGGTTCTCCGGGGGGGTCAGGCGTGTTCGCGCCGGCCGGCGGCACGCAGCCGGTCGCCGGTCACGTCGAAGGTGCGCGCGCCGGCATCGGCCGGCATGGGCGCCAGCCATGGCGCGGCATCGAGCGTCGCCTGCGCGTCCTCGCGCCCATGCGCCCAGCGTTCCTGCATGGTGGCGCGGCTGAACTCGTAGTCCTTGGCCTGGCCCTGGTCCTCGTCGGGGCGGTAGATCAACTGGGCGATGTCCATCGTGGTGTCGCAGCCGAAGGCGCGCAGGTATTGCGCCTCGGGCGTGTCGCGCAGGGCGGCCGGCAGCTTCGCCAGCAGCTCGTTGATGTTGTGCCGCAGGTCATGGACCGTGCGGATCAGGTCCGACATCGCCCGCGTGCGGCTGCTGTAGCGGATGTCCTTCTCGCGCTCCGCCACTTCCTCCAGCGTGGTCGGCAGCCGCCCGCGCGCGGGGAACACATCCACCTGGAAGGTCAGGCGCGATACGCGCGGCTGCCGGGTCAGCACGTATTGCAGCGGCGTGTTGGACACCAGGCCGCCATCCCAGTAATGCTCGCCGTCGATCTCCACCGCCGGGAAGCCGGGCGGCAGGGCGCCGCTCGCCATCACGTGCTCGGCGCGCAGCCTGATATCGGCGCTGTCGAAATAGGCGAAGTTGCCGGTGCGGACATTCACCGCGCCGACGCTCAGCCGCGTCTCGCCGGGATGGTTGATGCGGTCGAAATCCACCACCGATTCCAGCGTGCCCTTCAGCGCGGCGGTATCGTAGTAGCTGGTCGGCTTCGGGTCCCCGAACCAGGCGGTGGCCGGCTGCGGCGCGAAGAAGCCGGCCTGGCCGAACACCAGCGCGCTGGCCGCCGCGGCCTGGCGCCGCGCGCCGGGCAGGCGGCCGAAGGCAAGGTCGGGCCAGCCCGGCGGCGTGGTGACCAATTCCCAGAAGCGGCGCAACTGCGCCACGCGATCCTGCGGCGCATTGCCGGCGATGATGGCGGCGTTGATCGCGCCGATGGAAATGCCGGCGACCCAGTCGGGCAGGTAGTCGCTGCCGGCGATCGCCTCATAGACGCCCGCCTGGTAGCTGCCGAGCGCGCCGCCGCCCTGCAGCACCAGCGCGACCTTCTTGTCGTAGCCGGAGGCGCGCTTCGGGGCTGGGCGTCGTGGCATGCGGGGCTGCTCCTGCGGTGATGCGTCCTATCGTAGCCGGTATGATGCGCGCCGCGCGACCTTTCGCCCCGGCGCCTTCAACCGAAGCGCAAGGGCGGCACCGCATCCTGCGCGCGCACGAAATACCGGTAGCGATACGCCTCGGCCATGCCGAGCCCGGCATTAAGCGCCAGCGACGCGGTATTGGCCGCGGCCACCTGGCAGAACAGCCATTGCGCGCCCTGCGCCTGGGCCCAATGGGCCGCCGCGCGCACCGCCCGCGCCGCCAGGCCGCGCCGGCGATGCGTCGGCGGCACCGCCAGGTCGAAGAAGCCCGCCACCGGACCCGCGGCGACCACCGAGATCACCGCCGCGGCCTCGCCAGCCTCGTGCAGCGTGATCCAGGCGCCAGGCACCATCAGCAACGCGGGCGTGGCTTCCTTCTCGCGCCGGCGCGCGGGGGTCTGGTGCTCGGCGGTGGCGGTGATGGCCATCCAGTCGGCATCCGGCGCGGCCAGGGCGCGGGCGGCGGGTTCCGCGGCGGCGATGGCGGCGATCGGCGCCAGCAGGATGACTGTCTCGTCCTTCTCGACATAGCCGCGCGCGGCCAGCAGCGGCACCAGCCCGGCGGGGTCGAGCGGGGTGGAGCGGAAGCGCGGCGGCAAGCCGCGGGCGGCGTACAGCGCCTCGATCCGCGCGACGCGCTCGGCCAGCAGCGAGTCCGGCGCAGGGTCGAGCGAGGAGGCCGCATTGGCGCGCCCCGTCCCGCCCTCGAAGGCGCGCACCACGAAGGGGCCGTCGAAGGCGATGCGCGGCGCGGGGATGGTGGAGAGGGTCGCGCGTTCGATCGCGCTCACGTCAGGCGTCGCGCGCTCCAGCGCGCGCGGGTCTGGCGGATCGCGCCCCAGCGCGCGCGGGTCGGGTGCTGCGTCGGCGCTCACGGCTGCAGCCCGAGGCGGCCGATCAGCATCTCCTCCATGCGCGCCGATTCCGCCAGGAAGGCGCCGTAGGCCGGGCCGTCACGGTAATCCTCGGTCATGTCGTTGCTGGCCAGCGCGGCGCGGAACGTGGCGTCGCGCATGCCGGTGCGGAAGGCCTCGCGCAGCGCCTCGGCGATCGGTTCGGGCAGCGCCGGCGGGGCGATGATCCCGAAGGGCGCGGTGACCGTCAGGCGATAGCCAAGCTCGCGCAGCGTTGGCGCATCGGGCCAGCGCGGCAGGCGCTGCGCGCTCCAGACATGCAGCCAGGCGGCCTCGCCATCATCGACCAGCTCGCCGATCCGCACCGGCCCGGCCATCGCGTCCACATCGCCGGCGGCCAGCGCGCGGGCGCCGTGCAGCGCGCCGCGGAAGGGCACGTGCACGGCCTGCACGCGCTCGCGCAGCAACAGCCGCGCCATGGTCAGGTGGCCGGTCGAATTCACGCCCGAGCTGCCATAGGACAGCACGCCAGGCTTCTCCCGCGCCTCCCGCAGGAATCCCGCCCAGCCATCGGGGAAGCGGCCGGTCTTGGCGATGGCGCCGAAGGCCGCCCCCGCCACGCCCAGCAGCGGGGTGATGCCGTTCGGGATCTCGAGCGGCACCTGTTCCAGCAGCACCGTCCGCAGCGCCGCCGCGGGCAGCTGCGCGATCAGCCGCCCGTCCGGCGGTGCGGCGGCCAGCGCGGCAACGGCGCGGATCCCGGCGCGGCCGGCCTTGTTCTGCACCTCGATGGGCTGGCCGAGCGCAGCTTGCGCCGCCATGGCCAGGGCGCGCATCACGTCGTCATTGGTGCCGCCGGCGGCGAAGGGCACGACCAGCCGCACGGAGCCATCCGGCCGCCAGGCGCGGGCGGGCCGTAAGGTCGCGGGCAGCGCGCATGCGCCAAGCAGCAGGGCGCGTCGCGCCATCACGGACATCAGCCGTGTCCTCTCCGTTCACGCCGACCAGGCACGCATCCTGCGCGGGCCTGCGGCCGGCCGCCAGCGACCGGGCGTTGCATTCCGTTGCGCGGCGGACATTCCCTGGTCACGCCAGACTGGCCTGCTGGATGCCACGAAGCCGTAAAGGACGAAAGATGGCGTCATCCCGCAGAAGCACGCTGGCGCTGGCGGTGCTTGCCAGCGCATGGATCATGGCGGCCCGAACCGCGACGGCGCAGGGCGGGCGCCCCGCGCTGGCGGCCTTCCGCACGCAGGTCGAGGCGGCCGATGCCGCGCTCCAGGCCGGCCAGCCGGCGCGCGCACGGGAGAGGATCGACGCCGCCCAGGCCATGCTGCCGGCCGGCCGGCGTCGGGCGGAGGCGGCGCTGGATGCGGCCCGCGCCGCGATCGACCGCGGGGCCGCGCAGGAAGCGCGCGCCGCCCTGCAACCGCTGCTCGCGCGGTTGTCCGCCGCGCGGGGGCGTGGCGGGTAGCCTCACCACCGGTCGCGCGGGCCCCAGCGATGGGGCTGGTGGCGAGACGGCGCGTGGCGCCAGCCGTGGCGCGGGCGCTCGTGCTGCCGCCAGCCGTGCCAGGCCGGCGCGGGCCGCGCGGGGCGATGCCACTGCGGCCGCGGCGGCGGGCCATGGCGCCAGGCCGGCGCATGGCCCCAGCCTTGGCCATGGCGCTCGCGGTCCCCCGCCGAGGCGGGCGTGGCGACGGCCAGGATGGCGAGAAGCAGGGTGGCGGCGGATATCAGGCGGCGCATGGGGGTCTCCTTCCGACCAGGACAGGAGACCGCGCGCGAAGGGCGCGCCGGCGGCGGCGGCGTGGCATTGCCGGGGCAGTCGGTGACGCGATGTGACGGGGCGCGGGCCAGGGGCGAATGGCGCATGCCGGCCCATTCACGAACGCCCTTTCAATGCGGGCGCGCCGTCGGATCGCCGCCGCTGGCGCAGGCGGCCCAGGGCAGGCCCGCGAGCAGGCCCGTCGGCAGCGTGGCGTCCCGGCGCAGCATGGCCGCCAGGTCGGCCTCGGCCGCCAGCAGGCCGTCGCCGAAGGCGGCGCCGACCTCGATCGGGCCGTCCTGCGCGAAGCGGTGCGCCGCCGCCGTGCCGAAGACCAGCCCATGCACATGCCGCAGCGAGGCAGCCAGGGCGGCCTCGTTCGCCGGTGCCGCCTTCGGGTCGCCGCCGCTCACCGCCAGGCCGAGGAAGTAGCCCAGCGCGCGGTCGGTGCGGAACGCCGCGCGCGCGATTGCCGGGGCGATCCGCCGCGCACGCACCATTGCCCGCGCCGCCAGCAGCTGTTCCAGCAACACGATGCTGCGCGCGTAGCGCAGCCGCAGCGGCGCATCGGCGGCGGAGGCGAAGACCGTGCAGGCCTCGGCATGGGCGGCGCGCAGGTCGGCCTCGCTGACCGCCAGCCAGTCGTCGGGGGCCGCCGGGGCAACGGCGTGAAGGCCGCCCGGCCGGGTGGCCGGGGCGTTGTGCGAGGCGAGCATTCCGGCTTCTCCGGTGGGCGACACGACAGCGTGCCTGTGCCGGCAGGAATGCCCCGGAACGCGCCCGGATTGTTCGCCTCATTCTTCATGTGGCGAAGCGGCGCCGTGCATGGGGCATTCCTTCGGCTCGCGCCGCCGCGCCGCACGGGCGCGGGGGCGCCTTGCACGACCCGACCAGCCCATCCGGGCCGGCGTGACCTATTGGGCGGCGAGGCGCGGCCAGTTGGCATCCCCGCGCGCCACGCGGCCGGGGATGTCGCGTTCCCAGCGCCGCTGCACGGACCGGTCGTAGTTGAGGAACAGCCGGCCATCGACAATGCGCCAGGCGGCGGGGTCGATGGGCGCGGTATAGCCCTCGCTCACCGCATAGGCGCAGAAGCCGCCATAGGCGGGTGCGTAGCGCCCGGGGTCCGCGGCGAACAGGTCGCGATGCGCGGCGGTGGCGAAGCGCCAGGTCGCGCCGCGCCAGGCATGGGCGAATTCCGCGCGGCCCGCCACGGGGCGGCCCTGCGTTACATAGGCCACCACATCCGTGCCGCGCACGGCGATGCCGTCCTCAGCATTGACCTGGGCGGCGCGGCCTGCGCGCGGCAGCAGCAGCGTGCCGAGCGGCACAGCAACCGTCGCACCGGGGACGATCCAGAGCATCGAGCGGCGGGACACAGCCATGGCGGTTCTCCTTCTGCCGCCGGTTTCGCCTGGTCTTCACGCCCGGTTACGCCCCCCCATTGGCGTGGCGGGGCCGGGGCATGATATGGTGCCCTTGGAAGGTCGGCGGCGGACGGGCTCCTCGCCAACCCGGTCAGGTCCGGAAGGAAGCAGCCGTAACGGGTTCTTGCCCGGGTCGCTTGTCGGCCTTCCACCCGTCTTCGCCCCCCGAACCAGGGACAGCATGGCCTCCGACCTCCTCGGCTCCCCCATCTCCGACCTGGGCGGCGCCGCGGCGGAGGAAGGCCTGCCGGAACCGCCCGCGCCCGAGGGTCCGGGGTTGTTCGGGGACCCGACGCCCGCACCCGCCGCGGCAGCGCCGGCGCCGAAGCCCGCCGCCGCGCCGGCCGGCCCGTATCGCGTGCTGGCGCGCAAATACCGCCCGACTCATTTCGACGACCTGATCGGCCAGGACGCGCTGGTCCGCACCCTGCGCAACGCCTTCGCGCAGGGCCGCGTGCACCACGCCTTCCTGCTGACCGGCGTGCGCGGCGTGGGCAAGACGACGACCGCGCGCATCATCGCCCGCGCGCTGAACTGCATCGGCGCGGACGGGAATGGCGGCCCCACCGCCGATCCCTGCGGCGTGTGTCCCGAATGCAAGGCGATCCTGGCCGATCGCCACCCCGACGTGACGGAAATGGACGCCGCCTCCAACAACGGCGTCGACGACGTCCGCGAATTGCGCGAGGCCCTGCGCTTCCGCCCCGCCCAGGGCCGCCAGAAGGTCTTCATCCTGGACGAGTGCCACATGCTCTCGGCCGCCGCCTTCAACGCGCTGCTGAAGACGCTGGAGGAACCGCCGCCCTCCGTCACCTTCGTGCTCGCCACCACGGAATTGCGGAAGGTGCCGGTCACCATCCGCAGCCGCTGCCAGGTGTTCTCGCTGCGCCGCGTGCCGCAGGAGATGCTGCGCGACCATTTCGCCGGCATCGCCGCGAAGGAAGCCGTGACGGTCGAGGCCGAGGCGCTCGGCATGATCGCCCGCGCCGCCGATGGGTCGGTGCGTGATGGCCTGTCGCTGCTGGACCAGGCCATTGGCCTGGCCGGCGGCAGCGCCGTCACCGGCGAGGGCACGCGCGACATGCTCGGCCTCGCCGACCGCTTCATGGTCTTCGACCTGATGGAGGCGGTGATGGGCGGCGATGTCGCCGGGGCACTCGCCATCCTGGACCGCACGCATGAAGTGGGCGCCGACCCGCTGGCCGTCTTGCAGGACCTCGCGGAACTCACCCACCTCCTGACCCGCTTCCGCGCCGCCCCGGCGCTGAAGGACGACGCCACCCTGCCCGAGGCCGAACGCACCCGCGGCGCCGCCCTGGCCATGCGCCTGTCCGTGCCCACCCTCGCCCGCGCCTGGCAGATGCTGCTCAAGGGCGTGGCCGAGGTGCAGCAGGAAGGCGTGGACCGCCGCGCCGCCGCCGAGATGGTGCTGATCCGCCTCGCCCACGTGGCGGACCTGCCGACGCCCGGCGAACTCGTGAAGCGGCTGACGAGCGACAGCGCCGACACCGCCCCGCGCCCCGCGCCCGGCGGCGGGTCGGGCGGGATGCGCGCGATCGCCGGCGGCGGTGCGGTGGCCTCCACCGCGCCGGAACCCGCCGCCCCGCCCCAGCCGCAGGAATGGCGAGAGGTCGTGGCGCTGGCCTCCGGCGTGAAGCCGCTGCTGCACGCGCATCTGCTGCACGACGTGCACCCCGTTCGCGTCGCGCCGGGGCGCGCCGATGCCAGGACGCCGGGCCGCGTCGAGATCCGCCCGCTGCCCTCCGCCCCGCGCGACCTGGCCGCGCAGCTCACCGCCCTGCTGGCGGAACGCACCGGCATCCGCTGGACCGTCACCGTCAGCAACGAGCCCGGCGAACCGACCCTGGCCGACCAGGGCCGATCCGCCGAGACCGACCGCCGCGCCGCCGCGCAGACCCACCCGCTGGTGCAGGCGATCCTGGCCGCCTTCCCCGGCGCCACCATCGAGACGGTGCGCGACGAAGCCGCCGACGACTACGGCCTGGTCGCCACCCCGGCCGCCCGCACCGCCGAACCCGACGACGACGGCCGCGACTTCGCCCCGCCCGAGGCGGACTCCGCCTGGACCGACGACGACGACCTCCCCAACGAAGACTGAAGGCAGCACACGATGAAGAACCTCGGCAACATGCTGAAGCAGGCGCAGCAGATGCAGTCCCGCATGCAGGAAATGCAGGCGAAGCTGGAAGCGACCGAGGTCGAAGGCTCCTCCGGCGGCGGCATGGTGAAAATCCGCATGACCGGCAAGAGCGAACTCAAGCGCGTGACCATCGACCCGTCGCTGATGAACGCCGACGAGCGCGAAGTGCTGGAAGACCTGCTGGTCGCCGCCCACGCCGACGCCAAGCAGAAGGTCGAGGCCACCATGGCCGAGGAAATGCAGAAGGCCACCGCCGGCATGAGCCTGCCGCCCGGGATGAAGCTGCCCTTCTGATGATCTACGCCACCACCGGCACCATCCAAGGGCGCGAGGTCGACACCTACCTCGGCATCGTGTTCGGCGATGCCGTGCTGGGGGTGAACCTGGTCAAGGACTTCATGGCATCGATCCGCGACGTGGTCGGCGGGCGTTCGGGCACCTACGAGCGCGAGCTCGCCTCGGCCCGGGACACCGCCATGGCAGCACTGACCACACAGGCCCAGGCGCTCGGCGCGGACGCCATCATCGGCATCGACATCGACTACGAGGTGCTGGGCAGTAACAACGGGATGCTGATGGTCAGCGCCTCCGGCACCGCCGTGCGGCTGAAGCCCGCCGGCCCTTGGACACGCCCCGGCGGGTGATGCAGAACGACCCGGTCGAACACCTCATCACGCTGCTGTCGCGCCTGCCGGGCCTCGGCCGCCGCAGCGCCCGCCGCGCCGTGCTGAAAATGCTGATGGACCCGGCCGACAAGATGCTGCCCCTGGCCGACGCCCTCACCGCTGCCGCCGACGCCGTCCGCCCCTGCGACACCTGCGGCAACCTCGACACCCAATCCCCCTGCCACATCTGCGCCGACCCGCACCGCGACCACACCCTGGTCTGCGTGGTCGAAGGCGTCGCCGACCTCTGGGCCCTCGAACGCGCCCACGCCCACCGCGGCACCTACCACGTCCTCGGCGGCCTGCTCTCGGCCCTCGGCGGCACCGGCCCCGACGACCTGAGCATCACCCCGCTGCTGCGCCGCATCGAAACCGACCGCATCGAGGAAATCATCCTCGCGCTGCCCGCCACCGTCGACGGCGCCACCACCAACCACTACCTGACCGACCGCCTGAAACCGACCAACACCACCATCACCCGCCTGGCCCAAGGCGTGCCCATCGGCGGCGCCCTCGACGTGCTCGACGACGGCACGCTGGCGGCGGCGTTCAAGGCACGGCGGCCGCTTTGACCGGGCGGCGCGTGACCGGGGGCCCAGCCCCCCGGACCCCCCGCTGGGAGGCAACCGCCTCCCAGACCCTGGGTCAGATGGCAGGGGTGAGGGAGGGGCATGGCGCACCCGTCGCGTCGGTACCGCCGACGAGCCCCTCCCTCACCCCTGCCATTTGGTCTCCGCGGGTCCGGGGGCACGTATGCCCCCGGCGGGAGGGTTCGGGAGGGCAGAGCCCTCCCGATCGCGCGTCCACCCCTGTCAAAGCCACCCGCCGAGCCCTGATCGCCCTCGCCACGTGTGCCCTCGCCGTGCCCGCCGTGGCGCAGCCGGTGGGCGAGCGGTGGTTCAGGACGAGTGATGGCGTGCGGTTGCGGTATCTGGAGGCCGGGGCGGGTCGGGTGGTGGTGTTTGTGCCGGGGTGGTGCATGCCGGCGAGCATTTTCGAGCCGCAGTTGGCGGCGTTGTACCGGCGGTGGCGGGTGGTGTCGCTGGACCCGCGGGGGCAGGGCGGGAGTGAGGTGCCGCGGGACGGGTATGAGCCGACCAGGCGCGGGCAGGATGTGCGGGATTTGCTGGCGCATATCGGGGGTGGGCGGGTGGTGCTGGCGGGGTGGTCGCTGGGGGTGCTGGACGTGCTGTCCTATGCCGACATGGCCGGCGATGGGCGGATTGCGGGGCTGGTGCTGATCGACAATTCGGTGGGCGAGGGCACGCCGCCGCCGCCGCGGGCGTCGCGGTTCTTCACGAATCTGCGGCAGCGGCGCGATGCGACGGTGCGGGGGTTTGTCGCGTCGATGTACCGCACGCCGCAGGATCCGGCCTATTTGGATGGGATTGCGCGGCAGGCTCAGCGCATGCCGGTGGAGGCGTCCATTCGCCTGCTGTCCTATCCGCGGCCGCGGGAGTTCTGGCGGGACAGCCTCTACTCGGTGCGGCGGCCGGTCTACTACGCCGTGACGCCGCGGCTGCGCGGCCAGGCGGAGGCGGTGGCGCAGCGGCATCCGGCGCCAATGGTCGAGGTGTTCGACGGTGCGGGCCATGCGCTGTTCGTCGATGACGCGGCGCGCTTCAATGCGTCGATGGAAGAATTCCTCTCGCGCAGGGCGGCCTGGGGCTGATGCAGTCGTTATTCCCGTTGTTCCTCATCGCCGGTGCGGCAGTGGGGGTCGAGATCGCGCTGACGCGTTTCTTCGCCGTCGCGAGTTGGTCGGAATATGGCTACTGGGTGATTTCCATCGCCATGACGGGGTTCGCCGTCTCGGGCGTGGTGATGGTGCTGGGGCGGGGTGTGTTCCTGCGCCAAGCACGCTGGCTGCTGCCGGCGCTGCCGGTGGCGATGCTGGCGGTGGGCGGGGCGGGCTGGATCGGCGCGACGCTGAACGGCTTCAATCCACTCGAACTGCAGAACCCGGCGACGGCGGATGCGCAGCTGGTGAACATCGCGCTGTATTACGCGGCGCTGTTTCCGTTCTTCTTCTTGGCCGGGCTGGCGGTGTCGCTGAATTTCGTGGTGCATCACGACCAGGTCGGGCGGGTCTATGGCTATGACCTGCTGGGCGCGGGGTCCGGCGCGGTGTTGGCGCTAGTGTTGATGTTCGTCCTGCATCCGTTCGCGCTGGTGCCGGCGCTGCTGCCGCTTTTGGCGGTGGCGGCGATGCTGTCGGGTGGCGTGCGCTGGCGCGTCGCGGCGGTGGTGGTGCTGGCGACGACCGAAGCGGCGGTCTTCACGCTCGCCGCGCCGCGGGTGAACGAGTTCAAGGCCATCTACGCGCCCATGAACGTGCCCGAGAGCCGTGTGGTGGCGGAAATCCTGTCGCCGCGCGGCGTCTACATGCTGCTCGACAACTTCACCGAGCGGCTGGACACCGACGTGTCGAACAATGCCGGCGGCATGGGCATCCCGGCGCCGCCACGGGCCTTCGGGCTGTATCGCGACGGGTCGCGTATCGCGGCGCTGCCGGATGGGCAGCCGGTGGCGGGGCATGCCCCGGCCTCGCTGGATGCCGCGCCCTACGCGCTGCTGGACGCGCCGCGCGTGCTGGCGCTGGGTGGTGCCGGCGGGTTCCGCGCGGCGGAGGCGCTGGCGCTGGGCGCCGCGCAGGTCACGCTGGTCGAACCGGAACCGGTGCTGCGGCAGGCGCTGCTGCATGGGCTGGGGCCATCGCCGGCGCCGGCGGCCGATCCGCGCGTGGTGGTCTCGGCGGCGCATCCGCTGACCGCGCAGGGGCGCTTCGACCTGGTGGATTTCGCGGGGGATTTCCTTGGCGCCGACGACCAGAACCGCAGCGCCTTCACGGCCGAGGCGCTGGCGGGGTTCCTGGCGCGGCTGGAACCGGGCGGGATGGTCTCGGTGCCGGTCGGCATCCGCGAATTGCCGGTCTATGCGATCCGGGTGCTGTCCACGGCGCGCGAGGCGCTGCGCCTTGCCGGCGTGGCGGACCCGGCGCGGCATGTGGTGGTGATCCGGTCGGCCTGGAACCTGCGCGTGCTGATCGCGCGCGATCCCTTCACACCGGCGCAGGTCGAACGGCTGTCGGCCTTCGCGGAGGAACGCTCCTTCGACCTGTCCTACGCGCCGGGGCTCGACATGGCGGGGCGCGAGGTCTGGAACGACCTGCCGCCGGTCTCGCTGGAAGCCACCACAGTCGAGCAAGGCGGGCAGGCGCAGGATGCGGTCGCGCGGGAGGCCGCGCTGGTGCTGGCCGGCACGCCGCCGGCCGATGCCTTCGACCGTTCCCCGGTCACCGCCGACCGACCCTGGCTGTCGCCGCTGGTGCGGCTGCCGTCCCTGGGCGCGGCGCTGGATCGCATCGAGATCCTGCCGCAGCAGGAGATCGGCCTGCTGGTGAATGTGGCGGTGCTGGCCCAGGCGGTGGTGCTGGCGCTGGTGGTCTCGCTGCTGCCGCTGTTTGCGCGCGGGGCGTTGCGTGTGCCGGCGCCGGTGCTGGGCCGCGCGCTGGTGTATTTCCCCGCGCTCGGCCTGGGCTTCCTGCTGATCGAGATCGCCTTCATCGAGCACGCGGCGCTGTTGCTGGGGGATCGCACCTCAGGCTTCGCGCTGGTGCTGACCACGATGCTGGTGTTCTCCGGCATCGGCGCGATGTGGGCGGGCAGCGTGAAGCGGGCCGGGCGCGCGCTGCGCTATGCGGTGGTGCTGGCGCTAGCCTGCGGCGCGCTCGCGCTGGTGGGGGTGCGGCCGGCGGTGCTGGCGGCGCTCGACCTGCCATGGCTGGTGCGCGCCGCCATCCTGGTGGTGGCGCTGGCACCCATTTCCCTGGCGCTGGGCTTCCCCTTCCCGCTGGGGCTGGACCGCTTCCAGCAGGAGGGGCCGGCGCTGCTGCCCTGGGCCTGGGCGCTGAACGGGGCGTTTTCCGTGGTGGCGACGCCACTGGCGAATTTAATCGGTCATGGGGCAGGCCTCTCCTGGCTTCTGGCGGCGGGCATGGTTTGTTACACTGGTGCCGCCCTCGCCTGGCCAAGGACACGCGCATGACGATCTCCCGCCGCCCCCTGCTGCTTGGTGCGCTCGGCGCGCTAGCCGCTCCGCAGCTCGTGCAGGCCCAGGGCAGCCCGGCCTGGACACGGGATGCCTACTTGGCGGCGATGCGCGCCTCCGGCCGCGAGACCACCATCACCGAGGCGAATTTCAACGCCATCCAGGCGCGCAAGCCCGCCGCCCTGCGCCGGATCGAGACCTACCTGAAGGCCCGCTTCAACGGCGAGGCCGACCCGGCCGTGATGCGCGCCTTCGAGGCCCTGCCGCGCGAATACTTCCACTGGAACTACGAGGGCCGGTCGAACCAGGCCGGCGTGGCCTACGAGAATGACCCCAAGCCCTGGGGCCTCGGCTTCGGCTCGGCGCTGTCGGACTACCTGGGCCAGGCCTACATGACGCAGGTCTGCGCGCCGAAGCCCGATCATGTCGTGCTCGAGATCGGCACCGGATCCGGCTTCCAGGCCGCGCTGCTGTCGCGCGTGGTGGCCAAGCAGTATTCGATCGAGATCATCAACCCGCTCGGCACCGCGGTGCAGCGCATCTTCGCCCCCCTTGGCTACGACAATGTCGAGACCCGCGTGGGCGATGGCTTCTTCGGCTGGCCGGAAGTGACCGGCGGCTTCGACACCATCATCGTCACCTGCGCGGCGCAATACGTGCCGCCGGCGCTGATCCAGCAGCTCAAGCCGGGCGGGCAGCTGGTCATCCCGATCGGCCAGCCGTTCCGGCGCGGGCAGTTCCTGTACATCTACACGAAGGACCAGGACGGGCGGGTGCGCAGCCGCAAGGATGTCGGCGTGTATTTCATCCCGATGACCGGGGCGATGATGAACCGGCCGCGCCCGGCGGATGCGCCCAACCCCAACCCGACGCCGGGCCCGGCGGTGGCGCCGGCCCGGCCGGCAGCGCCGGCGGCCCCCGCGCAACCCGCGGGGTGACTGCGGGCGCCGCGCGCTACGCCTCCGCGCGCGGCACCATCCGCCCGACGCGCCGCCCGCCGAAGATATGGACGTGGAAATGCGGCACTTCCTGCCCGCCATCCACGCCCATGTTGGTCAGTACGCGATAGCCGCCGGCCTCCAGGCCAAGGTCCTTCGCCACCTGGCCCACCACGCGCCAGAAGCCGGCGATCTCGGCCTCTGTCGCCTGCGCCGAGAAATCCGCGATGGACACATACCGTCCCTTCGGGATCACCAGCACATGCACCGGCGTCTGCGGGTTGATGTCGTGGAAGGCCAGCGCATGCTCGTCCTCGTGCACGCGCTTGCACGGGATCTCGCCGCGCAGGATGCGGGCAAAGATGTTGCTGTCGTCATACGGCGGCAGGCCGGTCACGGACATGGTGGGTCTCCTTCGCCGGCATCCTGGCGCGCTGCGCCCGGGGCGCAAGCGTCACGGCAGCTTGCTGGTCCCCGCCGCGCGCAGGATGCCGCGCGGCCTGGCCGCCTTCTCCGCGATGCCGGAGATGCCCTGGCGCCGCGCGAGCTCCGCCCATACCTCCTGCGGCGCAATCCCGGCATCCACCCAGACCACCACCAGGTGATACAGCAGGTCAGCGCTTTCCAGCACCGTCTCGGCGCGGTTGCCGATGGCGGCCTCGATCACGCATTCCACCGCTTCCTCGCCCAGCTTCTGCGCCACCTTGGCGGTGCCGCGCGCGAGCAGCCTGGCGGAATGCGACATCCGCGCATCCCCCGCCTGGCGACGGTCCTCCACCACCTGCCACAGCCGGTCCAGGATCGCGGCATCGGCGCCCTTGATGGCAGGCGCGAGCGGCGCCAGCAGCCGCTTCTCGGCCTTGCGCACGGGCTTGGGCACCTTCGCCTTGGCGGCCGCGGCACTGCCCCGCGCCACCGCCGGCACCGGCACGCGCGCGGCCTTGGCTGTGGCCTTCGCCGCGGCGGATTTCTTGACCGCCGGCTTCTTCGCCGCAGGCTTCTTCTTCGCGGTCTTGGCCATCACGCAGCCCTCATCATGCGGGGGGCGTGGCGCACCGGCAGGCCGGCGGCGGCCAGCGCCGCCTTGGCATCGGCGATGCTGAATTCCCCGTAGTGGAACACGGACGCGGCCAGCAGCCCGGTCGCCCCGGCCGCCGCGCCATCGACGAAATGCGCCGGGGTACCGACCCCGCCGGAGGCGACGATCGGCAGCCGCACAGCGGCGCGCACCGCGCGGGTCAGCGGCAGGTCGAAGCCCTGCTTGGTGCCGTCGCGGTCCATCGAGGTGAGCAGGATCTCTCCCGCGCCCAGGCCCGCCACGCGCTGCGCCCATTCCACCGCGTCGATGCCCGTGCCACGGCGGCCGCCATGGGTGAAGACCTCCCAGCCCTCGCCGCTGTCCTTCCTGCGCGCGTCGATCGCGACGACGATCGCCTGGCTGCCGAACGCCTCGGCGCAGCGGCGCACCACGTCGGGGTCGGCGATGGCGGCGGAATTGATCGAGACCTTGTCGGCGCCGGCCAGCAGCAGGCGGCGCGCATCCTCCACCGACCGCACGCCGCCGCCCACGGTCAGCGGGATGAAGACCTCGGCCGCGGTGCGCGAGACGACATCCAGGATGGTGTCGCGGTTCTCGTGGCTGGCGGTGATGTCGAGGAAGGTGATCTCGTCCGCGCCCTCGGAATCATAGGCGCGGGCCTGCTCCACCGGGTCGCCGGCGTCGCGCAGCTCGAGGAAGTTCACGCCCTTCACGACGCGACCATCCTTGACGTCCAGGCACGGGATGACGCGCAGCGCGAGCACGATACTGGATGACCTTCCCGATTGTCGGCAAATCGGCGCGGTGTGACCCGCGTGATTGCAAACCGCAGCGATTGGGGCCGAATGTTTTGCAGGTCAAGTGAATGCGTGCCGACGAAAGGGCGGGTCCGATGCGCGTCGAGGGCTTGGGTGTCATCGAGGACGGCTTCACCTTCACCGAAGCGGAGATCGAACGCGGCTCGCCGCGCTTCTGGTGGGGGGCGCGCAAGCGGGCGGCGTATGAGCGTGTGCTGGCGCGCCGCGGCATCCGGCGTGAAGGCGATGACGAGGACAGTCGCCACGAACCCAGCCATGACGATGACCATCGCCAGGCGACCACCGCCGGCGCCGCCGCTGTCGCGACGGTCGTGCTGGCCGATAACGAAAAGCGCTTCGAAAGCGGCGGGTCTGACGGCGGCGGCTGGTCGGATGGCGGGACGTCGTCCGGCAGCAGCGGGTCGGATGGCGGCGGGGGTGGCTCGGGCGAATAGGCTGCCGTCGCGCGGCGCGCTACCGGCGGGGCAGGGAGCAGGCATGGAGCGGCCCCTGACCGAATACGGCTTCTTCCGCGCGCTCTGCGACCTGCCCTTCGTGGAGGAGATCCGGCTGTTCGGCGGCCGTGCGCGCGGCTTTGGGCGGCCGCGCAGCGATATCGACCTGGCGATCCGCGCGCCTGGCGCGGATGCGAAGGTCATCGACGTCACCAGCCCGCGCGGCGCCTTCCGCGAAGCCTATGCCCAGGGCTGGCTGGCCGAGGAGGCGCCGTGGCTCGCCATGATCGAGGCACGGAACCTCACCTCGCACACCTAGAATGCGGAGACGGCGGCGAAGGTGCTCGCGCAGCTGCCGGATTTTTTGGCGCGCATGCGGGTCGTGGCGCGGGATCTTCAGCCCGGCGCCTGAGCCGCCGCCAGCGCCGCGCCTGGCTCGATCCGTCCATCATACAGCGCGCGGCCAATGATCGCGCCCTCGATCCCCGCGCCGGCCTCGCGCAGCGCGACCAGGTCCTCGACGCCCGCGACACCGCCGCTCGCCACCACCGGCAGCGCCACCGCACGCGCCAGCGCGGCCGTCGCCTCGACATTGACCCCGCCGAGCATCCCGTCCCGCGCGATGTCGGTGTAGATCACCGCCGCCGCGCCACTGTCCTCGAAGCGGCGCGCCAGGTCGGTGGCGGACACGTCGCTGGTTTCCGCCCAGCCTTCGGTCGCCACCATGCCGTCCCGCGCATCGATGCCCAGCGCCACGCGGCCGGGAAACGCGCGACAGGCCGCGCGCGCAAAATCCGGGTCCTTCACCGCCGCGCTGCCCAGGATGATCCGCGCCACGCCGGCATCCAGCCAAGCCTGCGCCACCGCCATGGTGCGGATGCCGCCACCCAGCTGCACGCGCGCACCCGGCACCGCGGCCAGGATGGCGCGCACCGCCTCGGCATTCGCGGGCTTGCCTGCGAAGGCGCCGTCCAGGTCCACCACATGCACCCAGGCGAAGCCGGCCTGCACGAAGGCGCGGGCCTGCGCCGCAGGGTCCTCGGCATAGACGGTCGCCTGGTCCATCTCGCCGCGCTTGAGGCGCACCACCTGGCCGCCCTTGAGGTCGATGGCGGGATACAGCGTCAGCGTCACGGCGTCATGTCCGAAGGTCCGGGGTTTCGCGGCGCGTGCAGGCACGCGGGCGCTTCCTGACGCCTGGGCGGCGATCGTGCAACAGCCGGCGCCGCTATTCCGGCTGGATGCCTGCCGCGCGTGTCACCCGCGCCCATTCCGCCACCTCGGCCGCTACCTCCTGACCAAAGGCCTCTGCCGGCCCGCCGGCGGGCGAAATGCCCTGTGCCCGCAGCCGGTCGGCGACACTCGCCACCCGCACCGCGCGCCCCATGGCCGCGTTGATCTGCTGCACGAGAGCCGGCGCCATGCCGGCGGGGCCGAAGGCAGCATACCAGTTCATCGACAGAAAGCCCGGATAGGTCTCGGCGAAGGGCGCGACGTCCGGCAGCACCGCTTGCCGGTCCGGGCTGCCGATCGCGATCGGCACCATCTTGCCCTCGGCAATGTGCGGCAGCGAATTCACCAGGTTGTTCACCATGGCCTGAACCTGGCCCGACAGCAGCGCCGTGGTTGCCGGTGCTGCGCCGCCGAACGGCACATGCGTGATGTCGAGCCCCGCGATCTGCTTCAGGCGCTCCATGGTCAGGTGGTTGCCGGTGCCATGGCCGGCCGAGCTGTAGTTCAGCTGCCCCGGCTTCGCGCGCACTGCCGCGACGAAGTCCGGCAACGTCCGGGCGCCCAGCGACGGGTGCGCCACCAGCAGGAAGGGCGCATCGGCCAGCCGGCAGATGGCGGTGAAGTCACGCACCGTGTCGAAGGGCATGTTGCGCAGCACGG
Organism: Roseomonas sp.; assembly: GCA_051860065.1. Taxonomy (GTDB): domain Bacteria; phylum Pseudomonadota; class Alphaproteobacteria; order Acetobacterales; family Acetobacteraceae; genus Neoroseomonas. The sequence goes on along the minus strand of JBHYEQ010000010.1, from coordinate 87,831 downwards.
ATGGGTTGATGGCGTGGGAATTCGCGGTCACCAACAGCACATGTCCGTCGGGTGCGGCGCGCGCCACCACCGCGCTTCCGGTACTGCCGCCCGCGCCGGGGCGATTCTCCACCACCACCGACTGGCCCCAGCCGGCTTCCAGCTGCTGCGCCACGAAGCGCGCGATGGCATCGGTCGGCCCGCCGGCCGAGAACGGCACGATGATCCGCACTGGCCGCGCTGGAAACGCCTGCGCCAGGGCGATGCCCGGCGCAGCAAGGGCAGCAGCCGCGAGCACGGCCCGGCGTTGGATGGTCATGCAGTCCCTCCCGAGGATTTCCCCGACCATGGCGCAGCCGCCGCGAAATCACCACGGGGTGGCACGGCGCCACTGCCGTGGCAGCATGGCAGCGTGACGACGCCCGCCTTCCTCCCCGGCCTGCGCGAAGCCTTGGGCGCGCCGGGCATCGCCATGGCCGCCACCTTCCTGGCCTTCGGCGCCGCGGTGCAGGAGGCCGGGCTATCGCCAGGCTGGGCGCTGCTGGCCTGCTGGGGCATCTACGGCATGCCGGGGCAGCTGGTGCTGGTGCAGGCGGCAGCGACGGGCTGGGCCGGCGGCGTGGGCATCGCGGTGCTCGGCGCGGTCGCGGTGAATGCGCGCTTCCTGCCGATGGCGGTGTCGATCACGCCAGTGCTGGCGGCGCGCAACCGCTGGCGGCTGCTGCCGGCGGTGCCGTTTATCGCCGTCACGCCCTGGGCGGCGGCGATGCGCGCCCTGCCGGCGGTGGATCGGCCAGCGCGCGTGGCGTGGTTCCTTGGCTTCGGGCTGACATCCTGGGTGGTGGCGGGGCTGGCCTCGCTGTCGGGCTTCTTCGTCGCCGGCGCGCTGGGGCAGGAGTCGCGGGCGGCGCTGCTGTTCGTGAACCCGCTCTATTACGCGCTGCTGCTGGCGGCGGATCTCGATCGGCCGGCGCCGCGGCGGGCCATCCTGTGCGGCGCGGCGGCGGCGTCCTTGGCACTGGTGCTGCCGGCCTCGGTGGCGCTGCTCGCCGCCGGGCTTGCGGGCGGGACCGCGGCCTTCCTGCTGGGGCGGCGCCGTGGCGCCCGCTGAACTCGCCCTGGTCCTGACGGCGGCCTGCTGCCTGGGGTTGCGCCTGGCGGGGGTGTGGCTGGCGGGCGGGCTCACCACCGACCACCCGGTGATTGCATGGGCCACGGCAGTGGCGCAGGCGACGCTCGCGGCCTTCGTGACGCTGGCCGTGGTGTCGCCGGCCGGCGCGCTGGCCGAGGTGCCTTTGGCGGCACGGCTGGCGGGGCTGGGCGTCGGCGTCGCGGCGTGCCTGGCGATGCACCGGCGCATGCTGCCGGCGCTTTTGGCCGGGCTGGCGGCGATGCTGGCGGTGCGGGCGACGCTGTGACGCCGCGCTGTCAGGCCGCCACCACCCCGTGCTGGCGCAGGAAGCCCAGCAATTCCAGCAGCGGCAGACCCAGTATGGCCGCGTGGTCGCCCTGCACCCGCGCGATCAAATGGATGCCCAGCCCTTCCAGGCGATAGGCGCCCACCGACCCGAGCACGGCCTCGCCTTCCAACGCCAGGTAGTCATCCAGGAAGGCGTCGCTGACATCGCGCATGGTCAGGCGCGGCACCGCCACATGCTGCCAGACGCGCCCGCCATCGCGGTGGCAGACGATGGCGGTCACCAGCTCGTGCTGGCGGCCGCGCAGGGCCTGGAGCTGTGCGCGCGCCGCGGCCAGGTCGGGCGGCTTGTCGTACCAGCGGCCTTCGCAGACCAGCAGCTGGTCGCAGCCGATCACCAGCGCTTCCGGGTTGCGTCGGGCGATGCGTTCCGCCTTGGCGTCGGCCAGCATCAGCGCGGCATCGGCGGGGGGGATGCCCTCGGCCTGGGCGGATTCCTTGATGGTGGCTTCGTCCACCGCGGCGGGTAGGGCCTCGAAGCGCAGGCCGGCGCCGTTGAGCAACCCCCGTCGCGCCGTGGATGCCGAGGCCAGGACCAGGCGCGGCGTCGCCGCCTGGATCACGCCTGGCTCCCGCGACGGCCCAGCACCTCGGCGGCCGGGTCGTCGGGCGGGGGGGGCGTGGCGGCATCCTTGCGCCGGGCGTGCCAGGCTTCCATCAGTTGCAGCACGGTCGCCGCGGTTTCCTCGATGCTGCGCCGGGTCACGTCGATGACCGGCCAGCCGCGCGCCGTACACAGGCGACGGGCAGCGACGATCTCGGCCTTCACCGCCTCGGGGTCGATGTAATCGGTGGCATCCTGGCGCACGCCGCCAGCGCCAATGATCTTCAGCCGGTGGCGACGGATGTCGATCAGCGCATTCACCTCGATATGCAGCCCGACCACGGGGCAGGGCGGGCTCTCCAGCGCATCCGGCAGTGCCGCGCCGGGGACGATCGGCACATTGGCCGCCTTGATGCCGCGGTTGGCCAGGTAGAAGCATGTCGGCGTCTTCGACGACCGCGAAACCCCCACCAACACCACATCGGCATCGCGGATGCCCTGGGTGCCCTGGCCGTCATCGTGGCTCAGCACGTAGTGCATGGCGTCGATGCGGCGGAAGTAATCCGCGTCCATGACGTGCTGCGCCGCGCGGCGTTCCTTGGCCCGCGCCCCGATCGCGCCCTGCAGCAATTCCATCACCGGATCGAGCGGCGAGAAGCACGGCAGGCCCAGCCGCCCGCAATGTTCCTCGAGCGCCAGGCGCAGGCTGGAATCGACCAGGGTGTAGAGCACCGGCCCCGGTTCATGCTGCATGCCTTCCAGCACGCGGTCGAGTTGCAGGCGGGATCGCACCAGCGACCACCGGTGATGGATCACCTGGTGGTCGTCGAAGCGCGCCAGCGTCGCTCGCGCGATCGAGTTCAGCGTCTCCCCGGTGGAATCCGAGACAAGGTGGAGGTTGATCTGTCGGTGGATCATCATGGGGACAATAGCGCGCTTCGCTGTGGATGGCGGGGATGGAATCATGAATCCCGGCCGAGCCGGTGGATATCCTGAATCCGCGGCACAGTGTCGTCTGCGGAGGACAGGTTGGGGGCAGGGGCTGGGGATGCTGTGGATGAAGGCCGGCAGGCGCCGTGACGCCTGGGTTGCGACGCCATCGCCGCGGTGGAGGGAACCGTGGCTGGGCTCGGGACAGGCTGCATCCCCGTCATCCACACCCCCAACTGCCATCACACCCTTTCTTAAAACCTGATTCCTTGCGAAGGGTTGGTCATGGACAGTGAACGACCGACGATCCCGGCCAAGCCCTTGCTCCGCGCCCTGGGCGGGGAGGCGGTATGGCCGCCGCCCGCCTGGCTGATGCGCCAGGCCGGGCGGTACTTGCCCGAGTACCGCGAATTGCGCGCGCAGGCCGGCGATTTCATCAGCCTCTGCACGACGCCGCCGCTGGCGGCCGAGGTGACGCTCCAGCCGATCCGCCGCTATGGCATGGAAGCGGCGATCCTGTTCTCCGACATCCTGATGATCCCCTGGGCGCTCGGGCAACCGCTGCGCTTCGCCGAGGGCGAGGGGCCGCTGCTGGAACCGTTGCGGACCGCCGAGGCGATCAACGCGCTCGACCCGTCCGTCGTGGTGGCCCGCGCCGCGCCGGTCTTCGAGACGGTGGCGCGGGTGCGCGAGGGCCTGGCGAACGAGGCGCCCCGCACCACGCTGATCGGCTTCGCCGGCGGCTGTTTCACGGTCGCCTGCTACATGCTCGAGGGCAAGGGCAGCAAGGAGTTCCCGGCGGCGCGTGGGCTGGCGTACCAGGACCCGGCGCTGTTCGGCCGCCTGATCCGCACCCTGCAGGACGCCACGGTGGAATACCTGGTGGCGCAGGTCGAAGCCGGCGCCGAGGCGCTGATGATCTTCGACAGCTGGGCCGGCATGCTGTCCCCCGGGCAGTTCCGGCGCTGGGTGATCGAACCGACCGCGGCCATCACGCGCACGCTGCGGCGGCGTTGCCCCGGGGTGCCGATCATCGGCTTCCCGCGCCTGGCCGGACCGCTGCTGGTGGATTACGCGGCGCGCGCCGGGGTGGATGCGACCGCGATCGACACCTCGATGGACCCGCGCTGGGCCGCGCAGGCGGTGCCGGCGACCATGGCGTTGCAGGGCAACCTCGATCCGCTGGCGCTGGTGGCGGGCGGCGCGGCGCTGGAGGCGGAGGCCCGGTCGATCCTGGCCGCCATGCGCGGGCGACCCTACATCTTCAACCTGGGCCACGGGATCGTCCCGCAGACGCCGCCCGAGCATGTCACGCAGCTGATGCGGATCCTGCGTTCGGCCTGAACGCCGTCAGGGGCGATCCGTCGAGGCCAGGGCGCGTCGCTGGCGCGCCCGGGAGGCGCTGCGGGCCCCCAGCAGGCCGCCGACCACCGCGCCGACAACGCTCCCGGCCGGCCCGATGAGGAAGACCGCGCCCATGGCGAAGGCGCCCTCGGCCTGGCTGACGCGCGCCAATTCGCCATAGGTCAGCACAGCCGCCGCGGTGGCCGTCCAGCCGATGATGAGCCCCGCCACGATGCCCAGCAGGATGCGGATCATGGCGGGTCTGCGAAGGGTGGCTTGAGCCAGGCGGCGTCCTTCAGCTTGGTCTGGAGGAAGGCCGCATGCGCCGCGGCCTGGTCCGCCGATGGCTGGATCGGTCGTGGGGTCCAGGCGATGGCTTCGCCGGCCTGGAGCGCCAGGGCGTGTCCAGCGCGCTGGGCGGCCAGTTCGAAGCCTGGCTGCTTGCCGCCCATGAGTTCCAGGTAGACCTGCGCGAGCAGGTTGCAGTCCAGGATGGCGTTGTGGGCGGCGCGCATGGAGTTGTCGACGCCCAGGCGCCGGCACAGCGCGTCCAGGCTGTTGGGCATGCCGGGGTAGCGTTGCTTGGCGATTGCCAGGCTGTCGATCATGCGGCTGCGGTCGAGCGGCGGGGCGCCGCAGCGGCGCAGCTCGGCATCGAGGAAGCCGTAGTCGAAGGGCGCGTTGTGGGCGATGACCTGGGAGTCGCCGAGGAAGGCGATCAGGTCGTCCACGATGGTCGCGAAGCGTGGCTTGCCGGCGAGGTCGGCGTTGGTGAAGCCGTGGATGCGGGTGGCCTCGGCGGGAATGTCGCGCTCGGGATCGACCAGCCTGTGGAAGGTGTTGCCGGTCGGCAGCAGGTTCACAAGTTCGACGGCCGCGACCTCGATGACCCTGTCACCATGCAGCGGATCAAGCCCAGTCGTCTCGGTATCCAGAATGATCTGACGCATGGCGCGACGCTACCATGGCTGGGCCAACGCTAGAATCCCGCGGTCAAGGGGCCCGTCGGCCCCTTGCGGGGCGCGGGGCAGAGCCCCGCACTTTCTGCACGATCCTGCGAATGGCCTTCTGCGCGAAATGCTTGCTGATCCCGGTCTGCACGACATGATCTGCCCGCCTGCGCTTCTCCGCATCAGGCATCTGTCGCGCGTGGATGGCGGCGAAGCGTTCCGCAGTCATGCCGGGCCGGCGCAGCACGCGGGCGCGCTGCACCGCTGCCGGCGCGGAGACGACGATGACCTGGTCCACGCGGCCTTCCCCGCCATTCTCGAACAGCAAGGGCACGTCGAGCACCACGAGCCGCTGCCCGGCGCGGCGGGCGCGGGCGATGAAGCGGCGCTCGGCATCGCGTACCAGCGGCCAGACAATGCGTTCGAGGCGCTTCAGCGCCGTGGGGTTGCCGAGCACGGCGCGGCGCAGCGCCTCGCGGTCCACGGCGCCGTCGCGCACGCTGCCGGGGAAGGCGGCGGCGATGGGTGCGACGGCGCGGCCGCCACGGGCCTGCAGGCGATGCACGGCGGCATCGGCGTCGAAGACCGGCACGCCCAGGCGACGCAGCGTGTTGGTGGCGGTGGACTTGCCCATGCCGATGCCGCCGGTCAGGCCGATGACGATCATCGCGCCGGGATATCCGCGGCGACCACGGCGCGCAGCGTGTCGTCCACGGTGGGGGCGGCGCCGAACCAGGCCTCGAAGCCCGGCCGCGCCTGATGCAGCAGCATGCCCAGGCCATCCACCGCGCGCAGGCCGCGAGCCCGTGCGGCCGCCAGGAGCGGCGTCTCCAGCGGCACGTAGACGATGTCCGCGACCACGGCGCCCGCCGGCAGGGTTGCAAGGTCGACGTCGAGCGCCGGCTGCCCCTGCATGCCGAGCGATGTCGTGTTCACCAGCAGCGCGGCGTCGTGCAGGGGCGGCGCATCGGCCACGACGACGGGACTACCAAGGTCACGGGCCAGCGCCTCGGCGCGCGAACGCGACCGGTTGACGAGCGTGACACGCGGGCACCCGGCATCGACCAGCGCGGCGGCGATGGCGCGTGCGGCACCGCCGGCGCCGAGCAGCACGGCCGGGCCATCGGCAGGCTGCCAGCCAGGCGCGCCGGCGCGTACGCTTTCCAGGAACCCGTAGCCGTCGGTGTTGGATCCCTCGATGCGGCCGTCGCGGAAGACCAGCGTGTTGACTGCGCCAGCGCGACGCGCCGTGGCGTCGACCGTATCGCAGACCGCGAAGGCCGCCTGCTTGTGGGGGATGGTGACATTGGCACCGCGGAAGCCGAGGTCGGCCAGGGCGCGCACCGCCGGTTCGAAGCGGTCGGGATGCACCGGCAGCGGCAGGTAGGCTCCGTCGATGCCGAGCGTGGCGAGCCAATGCCCATGCAGGCGTGGCGAGCGGGAATGCGAGACGGGCCAGCCGAGAACCCCGGCAAGGCGCGCGTGACCGGTGAGAAGGCGCATGCCCGCAGCAAGCCCGGATGCGCCGCGCCGTGCAAGATGCCGCGCGCTACTCCGCGGGCAGCGGTGCGGCGCGGCGCTGCTCGGCGAATTCCGGCGCGCGCGCCCAGAGCTCAGGCTTCAGCTCCTCCTCCCGGTCGGGGAAGGCGAAGGCGCAGACCAGCGTGACCATCGCGAAGCCGCCCAGCACCAGCATGGCGGCAGCGAGCGAGCCGGTCGCCTCGTGCAGGAAACCGATCAGCGGCGAGGCCACCGCCGCCCCCAGGAACCCCACCGTGAAGCGGATGGAATACAGCTTCGCGCGCAGCGGGGGCGCGACATAGCGCGCCGTCATGGTCTCGTTCACCGTGACCTGGCCGAAGACGCAGGCGGCGACGATCCCGGCCACCGGCAGCACCAGCCAGCCATCCAGGAAGGACAGCGCGAACAGCGCCGGCACGACGGCGATGCCCAACGGCATGAACACGCGCTTCAACGTGGTGCGGTCGATGATGTTGCCCACGGTGAACTGCGTCAGCCCGCCGCAGAGCGTCGCCAGGAAGGCGAGCAGCCCGACCACCGGCAGCAGGTCCGGGCTATTGGCCAGGCGTTCCTGCATCAGCTTCGGCAGCAGCAGGGTGAAGGCGTTGAACACCAGGCCGGAGACGGCGGCGATCGACATCAGGATCAGCACGGCGCGGCGCACCACGCTCGGCGGGATCTCGGCGAAGGGCTTGGCGGTGCGGCGCGATCCCGGCGCGTCGAAATCCGGTTCGCGCATGTACAGCAGGCCGACCGCGAAGCAGGCCACGCCCGGGATGATGAAGGCCCAGCGCCAGCCGAGCGATGCCGCGACGAAAGCCGTGACCACCGGCGCGGTCGCCACGCCGATATTGCCGAACACGCCGTTGATGCCCATGGCGCGGCCGACCCGGTGGTCGGCCGCCTCGACCAGCATGGCGGTGCCGATCGGGTGGTAGATCGCGGCGAAGCACCCCATCAGGCCCAGCGCGATGCCGAGCGTGACCGGCCCGTCCATGAACCCCGCCGCCGCCATGAAGAAGCCGGTGCCGAGGAAAAAGGCGACCATCAGCGCCCGCCGGCCGACACGGTCCGCCAGCCAGCCCATCGGCAGCGCGCCCAGGCCGTAGGTGACGAACATGGCGGTGCCGAGGGCGAGGATCGGCCCGTAGTCGCTGCCGAAGGCCGCGCGGTCCTGGGTGACCATCGCGAGCACCGCGGTCGCCAGGATCAGCAGGCAGTAATGGGTGAAGGTATGGGCGGCGTTGATGAACACCACCTGGCGCTGGGCCGCGGTCATGGCTTGTCCTCGATGCCGGGACTTCCGCCCGGGTGTGGCCGCAGGCTACGCTCGGCCGCATGGCGACGTCAGGCCAAATCCTGTCGCGGAACGGCCAGGCGCCGCGCCGCGACATCCCGCAGGACCGGGTGGACCGCCCGCTGGCCGCCTTCGCGCGCGACTACGCCGAGGGCGAGACGGTGCCGCGGCACACTCATGACCGCGCGCAGCTGCTCTACGCGACCGCCGGCATCATGCGCGTCACCACCGATGCGGAACGCTTCACGGTGCCGCCGGGCCGCGCGCTGTGGATGCCGGCGGCGATGCCCCATGCGGTGGCGATGCCGCGCGGGCTGGCGATGCGCGCGCTGTTCCTGCGCGCCGATGCGGCGGGCGCCGGCCCGGCGCTGCCGGCCATCCTGTCGGTGCCGCCTTTGCTGCGCGAACTGATCCTGGCCGCCTGCGCCGAACCGCTGGAATGGGACGAAAAAGGCCGCGGTGGCCACCTGGCCGCGCTGATCCTGGAAGAGATCGCCCGCGCCCCCGCGCTGCCGCTGGGCGTGCCGCAGCCCCGTGATGCGCGGCTGCTGCGGTTGGCCTCGGCGCTGGCAGCGCAGCCCGACAGCACGCTGACGCTGGAGGATTGGGCCGCCCAGACCGGCGCCAGCCCGCGCACCCTGCGCCGACTGTTCCAGGCCGAGACCGGCATGGGCTTCGCGCGCTGGCGCCAGGCGCTGCGGCTGGCGGAAGCGGCGGCGCTGCTGGCCAGCGGCATGACGCCCGCGAAGGCCGCGGCCGCGGTGGGCTATGCCAGCGCGCCGGCCTTCGGCGCGGCTTATCGCGCGGCCTTCGGCAGCACGCCTGGCGCGGTTCACGCCGCCACATCATCGGGCGCGGCTCACGCCGCCACATCAGCGGGCGCGGCTCACGCCGCGACGGTGGCGGTGGCCCAGAGCGCATAGCTCTCGTCCCGCACAACCCGCACGGAATCGAAGCGTGCGGCAACCAGCGCGGCCTCCAGCGAGCGCGCGGTGAAGCCGGTGCGATGCGCCATGAAGGGATTGCCCTGCGCGATCGCCGCGCCATGGCCGTAGAGCATGTCGAGCGGCGCGATCGGCCCGGCGGGTGAGACATAGGCGGCTTCCGTCAGCCGGTCCTGCGCCACCAGCTCCGCAACACGTTGCAGGTCCGGCAAGGTGATGAGCGCGAAGCCGCCCGGCCGCAGCACGCGACGGAATTCGCGCAGTGCCAGCGGCACTTCGTGCGCGAAAAGATGTTCCAGGTTATGCGCCGACCACACCGCATCGAAGGACGCGGTGGCGACCGCCGCCATGTCCGTGATGGACCCCAATATGTCGGGAACGACGCCCGGGTCGATGTCGAGCCGCACCTCGCGCCACTCACCGGGCGTGAAGAAGGCGGGCGGCAGCTTGCGCGGGTCGGCCGGGCCGCAGCCGACATGCAGCAGGCTGCGGAGCATGGCGGGCGCTTCGGCGTTCAGGGTCATGGCGGGGCTTCCGGTCAGGCGGCGCGCGGCAGCGGCGATTGCAGGCCGGCCAGGTACCCCGCGGCCAGCGCGGTGCCGTGGCGACGGTCGTGCTCCGCCACCAGGCGGAACACGATGTCGTAGGCCGCATAGGCATCGTGCAGGATCGCCGCCATCGCCAGCAGCTGGCGGTCGGACAGCGCATCCAGCCGCGCGAAGTCGCGGATGAACACCGCATCGGCCCAGACCAGCTGGCCGAGCCCGGCATAGGGATCGTTGTTCACCATCATGGGCTGCACGGCGCGGCTGACGGTGGGGAAGAAGCGGTGCAGCACGAAGCCACGCTCGCGCAGGAACAGGTCGATATCGCTGAACAGCGGCTGGCCGCGATACAGCGGCAGGAACTCGACCTCCGTTTGGATCACCACGGCATCGCGCAGGCGGGCCTCGGCATGGCGCAGCACCATCAGCTCGGCGCCCTGGATGTCGAGCTTCAGCAGGTCGGCACCGGCGGTCTCGGGCAGGTCGTCCAGGCGGGCGGTGTCGATCGGTTCAGTGGAGAGCACGCGGCCCCAATCGGGAAAGCCATGGAACAGCCCCAGCACCGCGGGGTCCGGTTCCAGCAGGGAGGTCATGCCCGGCGCCTGGCAGATGTGCAGCGTGTGGCGCTGCCCGTCGCCGATGGCATGCGGGAAGTAGCGTTCATGCGGGCCGCTGCGGCGTTCGAGCTCGGCCAGCGCGGCGGGGTTGGGTTCGAAGCCGACCACCTCGGCATCGCCGGCGCGCAGCATGGTGGCATAGGGCGGGTCGGCGTCGATCGGGTTGGCGCCGATGTCGATGACCTTGACGCGCGGGCTGGCGCCGCCGGTCAGGGCGCGGAAGGTCGGGTCGGGCATGCGCGCTGCCTCCTGCAGCGGCGCGCATCCTGGCGCGGCGGGCTTACCGCTTCGTTCACGCGTGGGCGAACAGGGGCTCCCCCGGATGCTCCCAGCGGGTGCGCAGCACGGTGCCGGTCTCGCTTTCGGTGATGAAGATGTCGCGGTTCTCCGGCCCGCCGAAGCACACATTGGTGGTGCCAAGCCCGCGCGGCGACCTGATCCGCAGCAGCGGTTCGCCCAGCCGCGAGAAGATCCAGACGGTGCCCATGCCCGCATGTGCCACCACCAGGTTGCCCTTGGTGTCGAGTGCCATGCCATCCGGCCCCGCCAGACCGCCCGACATGGCAATGAAGCGGCCGACGCGGATCACCCCGCCATCGGGCGTGATCGGCACGCGCCAGATCGCGTTGTCGCGCGTGGCCGCGACGAACAGGGAATGCCGGTCGGGCGTCAGCACCAGCCCGTTCGGGCTGGGCACGTTGGTCACCAGCGCATCCGCCTGGTCGGCACCGGCGCGCAGGCGATACACGCGCCCGGCCGGGTCCTGCAGCCCGGTCTGGCCCTGGTCGGTGAAGAACAGATCGCCATTCATCGCGAAGGTGCAGTCGTTGACGCCACGGAAGCCCTCGCGTCGCGCGCGCGGCAGCAGCGGCGTGACGGCGCCGGTGGCGGGGTCCAGCCGCAGCAGGCCGCGCTTCGCATCCGTGATGGCGGCCCAGCCGTCGCGGTGGAAGGCCAGACCGTTCGGCTCGCCGTCGTATTCCGCCACCACCGCCCAGTCGCCGCCGGGGCTCAACCGGAAAATGCGCCCGAAGACGATGTCGGTGAGCCAGAGATTGCCCGCGCGATCGAAGGACGGCCCTTCCAGGAAGGAATGCGGTGTCGGTCCCGGGCGGCCATAAAGCCATTCGCTGCCGCGGTCGCGGATGCGCAGCGCCTGCGGTACTTCGGTGTGGATCTCGGCCATGACGTCAGGGGGTGCGGCGAACATCGGGCGATCCTGGCATGCCGCGGCGGAGCGGTCAGCCCGCAGGCACGCCCCGGGCATCCGGGTCCGGCACCGCCAGCCGCCGCGGCGCCAGCATCGCCAGCCCGCCATCCGAAGCGGGCGCGAGGTCGTGGATCCAGACATGCGCCTCCGCCCGGTCCGGCGCGCCCATCACCACCGAGGGCGCGGAGGCGATGCGCAGCGCGCCGCTGCGCCCCATCCAGTCGAAATGCCGGTGGCCATGCAGCACCATCACGCGCGACGCGACGCGCCGCAGCCGCCCCAGCACCCAATGCCCGTTCACCAGCGCGGTGCCGATGCGCTCGGCCAGCGCCGCGCCGGGGCGCGGGTATTCCATCAGGTGGTGATGCAGCGCGACCAGCCAGCGCGCGGCCGGGTATTGCGCCATCGCCGCCTCGGCCGCGCGCATCTGGTCGATGCCCACCAGGCCCAGCGCATTGGTGAAGGAGAAATGCGTCTCGGCATTCGAATCCAGCAGGATGACGCCCAGGCCATCCGGCACGGGCGGCGGCACCACCATCGGCCAGGCCAGGTTCCAGACCTCGCGCGCGGCCAGCCCCGCGCGGATGCCGCCGGCATCCATGAAGCGCGCCAGCGCGGCGCCGCGGCCATCCTGCGCCAGCCAGTCATTGAGCGTGAGCCCCAGCCGCCGCGCCGCACGGTCCATGACGTGCACGCGGTCGCCCTGCAGCCGCGCCGTGGCCGCCAGGAAACGCAACCGCCGCAGCGACCCGCCCGGCGCGATCGGCAGTTCCAGCCGGGCGGGATTGGCGCGATCCACGATGTTGACGTCGTGGTTGCCGGGAATGACCAGCATGCGCTCGCGCAGCGCCGGGTGGCGCGCCAGCGTCTCCTCGAAGGCGATGTATTCGGCGTTGCGCCCGGCATCGGTCACGTCGCCGGTCACCAGCACACAGTCGAGCCGCGCGCGCGCATCCACGGCCTCCAGCGCCGCCAATGCGGCATCGACGCGCGCATTCCCGCGCGGCCCGTCGCGCCCGCATTCCAGGCGGAAGCCATAGGGGTCGCCGACGACATGGATGTCAGACAGATGCGCCACGCGCCAGGCCGGCGTGCCGGGGGCGATGACGTCGTCGATCTCCTGCGGGGAACCGGCCAGCGCCTCGGCCACCGACCAGGCGGGCGCGCCGATCATCAGGTAGACCGCGATCGCCCAGATGCCGTTGTTCAGAGAAGCCCCCGCCGCGCGCAACAGCCCGGCCGGTGAGACATCCTCGACGATCACGCTGGGCAATGGCCCGGCGGCCAGCGCCACCAGCGCGGCGCCCAGCGCCAGCGCGCCGCCCGCGACCAGCCCGGCGACGCGCCGCGCCGCGGCGAAGTCGCGCGTCGGCGCCACCTTCTCCAGCACCAGCCCGACCAGCTCGCGCATGCACATATACAGCGGCTGCACCAGCGCGGCATTGAGTGCCCAGAAATTGCGCTCGACCGCGCGCAGCACGCGCCGGCCCCAGCGCCACAGGATGCCCGCCGCGACCGCGAGGACCATCGCCACCGTCGCCCAGCGCGCGGCATCCGACACGCGCAGCCAGACCTGGTCGGCGAACCACACCGCCACCTTCGGCGCGGCGCCGATCAGCACCGCCGGCACCACCAGCAGCAGCAGCGCCGCCAGCACCAGCTTCGGCAGGCTGATCTCGAGCAGGATGTGCGAGGCATGGCCCAACAGCGAGTGACGCGAGGTGCTCGAGGCATCATCCTCGAGATCCCCGTCGCGCGGGTCGGCGAAGGCCATCAGCATCGATCCGTTAAGGGGAAGGGTGGCAGGATAACGGCCATTGCGCCGCGGGACCAGGAACGTGACGACAGAAGCCTATATCGACATCGCGCTGCGGGGCTCGACCGTGCTGCTGGCGCTGGCAGCCGTGGCCTTCGGCGCGCTGCGCGCGGTGAACCTGCGCGGCGACCCGATGCGGCGGCTGCTGCGCCTGGCCGGCGGGGTCGTGCTGCTCGGCGTCGCCTGGCTGGCGTCGCTCGACGTGCTCGACACCATCGCGCGCGGCACCGCGCCCGAGACAACGCGCGAGGACTGGGCCTGGCGCGTGCTCGACGTGCTGCTGGCGCTGTTCTTCCTGCTGCTGATCGAGGGCTGGCGGCGGCGCGATGCGCAGATCGCCATCCTCGCCGCGCAGTCCGAGACCGACCCGCTCACGGGCCTGCCCAATCGCCGGGGCTTCGCCGCGCGGTCGGACGCTGCGCTGATCGAGGCGCGCCGGCAGGGCGAGCCCTGTGCCGTCGTCGCCCTCGACCTCGACCGTTTCAAGGCCATCAATGACGGGCACGGCCATGCCGCCGGGGATGTCGTGCTGCGCGGCGTCGGCGCGGCCATCCGCGCCTCGGTGCGCGGCGGCGACGTGTCCGGGCGGTTGGGCGGGGAGGAATTCGCGCTGCTGCTGCCCGGCGACAGCATCGCCGATGCGGTGTCCGTCGCCGAACGCCTGCGTGCATTGATCCGCGCCACCGTGCCCCACCCGGCCGGGGGCGATGCGGCGGTGACGCTCAGCGTCGGCGTCGCGACGGTCGGCCCGGGCGCCCCGCAGGAGGCGCTGGACGCCGCCCTGGCGGCAGCCGACCGGGCGCTCTATGACGCCAAGCAGCAGGGGCGCGACCGGGTTCTGGTCGCCGCCTGACCCTGGTCCCCGCCGGGGCTTGGAACGGAACCTGCTTGGGATTGTCGTGCCCGGCGGCCACGCGCGGCAGGGCGTGGCGCCGTGGATGGAGCAGGACGCATTTCTTCCTTCGGACAGTGCGGCGGCATGCGCCGATGACCGCGTCACGCATTCTGCGCCTGGTGCTGGGCGGTGCGATCGGCGGGCTGGGCGGGGCGGGCTTCGCCGTGCTGGCCCTGCCGCTGCCCTGGCTGATCGGCTCCCTCGTGGCAGTGGCGGCGGCGCGGCTGCTGGGCGCGCCGATCGAGGCCGACCCCAGGATCCGCAACGGCTTCCTCGGCATCATCGGGATTGCGCTGGGGGCATATTTCACGCCGGCCACGGCGGCGGTGCTGGTGTCCCAGGCGGGGCTGCTGCTGCTAGCGGCGGTTATCACGCTGGCGATCGGCGCGGCGCTGGCGCCGGCGCTGGCCAGGCGCGGCAAGGTGGACATGGCAACGGCCTGGTTCGCCTCGATCCCGGGCGGCGTCGCGGACATGGCGATGCTGGCGGAATCCTATGGCGGGCGGCCGTCGCATGTGGCGCTGGCGCAGCTGCTGCGGGTGTGTTCGGTGGTCGTGCTGGTGCCCAACCTGTTCGCACTGGCGGGGCTGCGGGGGGATGTGCCGCAGGCTTCGGCGGTGCTGGCCTTCCTGCCGGGCATATTGGCGCTGCAGGTGCTGGGCGGGCTGGCGGCGGGCTGGGCGTTGGTGCGGGTGGGTGTGCGGGCGGGCTGGATGCTGGGGCCGCTGGCCGTCACGGCGGCGCTGACGGCCTCGGGCGTCGTGCTGTCGGGCGTGCCGGCATGGCTCACGGCGCTGGCGCAGGTGATCCTGGGGGCCAGCCTGGGCGCGGCCTTCGGGCGCGAGACGATCCGCCCGCTGCGCCGCTTCCTGCCGCATGCGGTGATGCAGGTGGCGCTGCTGATGGCGGCCTGCGCGGTGGCGGGCGCGGCGCTGGCCTGGCTGTTCGGTGCGCCGATGGGCGCCATGCTGCTGGGCACCGCGCCGGGCGGCGTGGCGGAAATGAGCCTGACCGGCAAGGTGCTGAGCATGGATGTGGCGCTGATCGTGACGCTGCACGTCACGCGCATCTTCCTGGTGACGGTGCTGACGCCGCCGGCCTTCCGGCTGCTGCATGCGCGGCGCGAATGACGGCGGTCAGTCCAGCCTGATCCCCCGGGCGCGGATGATGCCGCCCCAGGCCTCGGTCTCGGCGGCCAGGCGCGTGCGGAAGGCGTCGGGGCCGTCTGTCATGATCACGGCGCCGAGGTTCTCGATGCGCGTGCGCATCGCCGGTTCGGCCAGCACGTCGCGGAAGGCGGTGAACAGGCGTTCGATCGCCGCCGGCGGGGTGCGCGCCGGCGCCAGCACGCCCTGGCCGATCCCGGCATCGGCCGCCGGCCAGCCAAGCTCCGCGAAGGTCGGCACATCCGGCAGGTCGGGCAGGCGGCGCGGCCCGGTCACGGCGATGGCGCGCAGCCGGTTGTCCTTCACGAAGGGCAGCACGGCGGTGGCGCCGTTGACGATCAGCTGGCTCTCGTTGGTCACGGCCGCCTGGATGCCGATCATGCCGCCGCGGTAGAAGACCTCGGTGACCGACCCGCCCCAATGCTGCGCCACCAGCAGCGCGGTCAGGTGGTTCAGCGCCCCCACGCCGGAATGGGCGAAGTTGATGCGCCCGGGTTCGGCGCGCACCAGTGCCGCCAGTTCGCGCCCGTCCCGCGCCGCCAGCGACGGGTGCACCGCCATGATGTACGGCGCAAAGGTCAGCATCGTGATCGGCGCCAGGTCCGTCGCCGGGTTGTAGGGCAGTCGGGCGAACAGGCTGGGGCCGGTGGTCAGGATGCCGGTGTCCGTCAGCAGCACGGTGGTGCCGTCGGGTGCGGACTTCGCGACATGGTCGGCGCCGATATTGCCCGCCGCGCCGCCGCGATTGTCCACCACCACGACCTGGTTCAGCACGCGCTGCAATTCGGGTTGCAGGATGCGCGCGAGGATGTCGGAGGACCCGCCCGGCGGGAAGGGAATCACGATGCGCAGCGGCCGGTCCGTGCCCTGCGCGGCGGCGCCGCGCGCGGCCAGCAGCGTCGGCAGGGCCAGGGCGGCACGACGGCCGATCCGGTGGGTCATGGCGTTGTCCTCCCGTGCTCCGCGCGCAGCGCGCGGAGAATTCCAGCGATGGTGCCGGTGGCATGCGCCCGGCTGCGATGGCCCCAGACCGTGTCGTCCACGACATGCGGGACGTGGTCATCCATGACGAAGCCGTCGAACCCGGCATCGAGCAATTCGCGCAGCACGGCGACGGCATCGACGGTGCCTTCGTCGATGAAGGCTTCCTCGAAGCGCGGCAGTTCGCCGGCGATGCTGCGCAGGTGCACGTAGTGGATGCGGCCGGCGCGGGCGAAGCGGCGCAGAGCGGTCATCATGGACTCCGCGCCGGCCTCCGCGAAGGTGCCGGTGCAGAAGCAGATGCCGTGTTGCGGGCTGTCGGCGAAGGCCATGGCGCGGGCGAAGGCGGCCTCGTCGCGGAAGATGCGCGCCACGCCGTCCAGCACGGGCACGGGAGGGTCGTCGGGGTGCAGCGAGAGCTTCACGCCGGCGGCCTCGGCCACCGGCAGCACGGCGGTGATGAAGGCTTCCCAGTTGGCCCACATCTGCGCGTCGTCGCGCGGGGGCAGCGTGCCGGTCGCCACGCGCTGGCCGACCGCATCGTCATATCCGGTGATCAGCGCGCCGCCGCGGCCATGGGCGGCCTTGGCCGTGCGCCACACGCCATCGGGGATCCAGTTGTAGCCGAGCACCCCGATGCCGGCCTGGCCCATGGCGCGGATGGTTGCGCAAAAATCCTCGATCTGCTCCTCGGCACCCGGCAGGCCGAGCATCGCCTTGTCCAGCAGGTTGCGCGGCACGCCCTCGATGACGTCGAGCGCCAGGCCATGGGCCTCGACCGCCGCGCGCATCTGCGCGAGGTCGAGCGCCGACCAGCGGCGCGTCGGCGCGCGCGGTCCTGCGGCGGCGGTGAACTGCTTGTTGAGGAAATCCAGCCAGGCCGGGCTGTCCAGGTCCGGCTTGTTGATGCCCACCCCTGCGCAGCCGATCTGCCGCGCGAAGGCCAGGTCGGCCTGGGTGAGCTCGCGGAACTGCCCGGCGACGACGCGCATTCATGTGGTCCTGGACGTTGATTCTATCTAATATTGGAAATCCGACAGGATCAAGCCTGATGACGACCGAGGATGCCGTGACCGCCCAGCTCCGGCGGCTGATCGTGGAGGGTGCGCTGCCACCCGGCGCGAAGCTGACCGTCGCGGCGCTTGCCAAGCGGCTGGGCGCCGGCGCCACGCCCGTGCGCGCCGCCCTCAAGCTTCTGGAAGGCGAGGGCCTGGTCGAGGCGCACCCCTATCGCGGCGCCTGGGTGCGGGTGCTGGCGGCCGACGACATCCGCAACCTGTACCGCCTGCGCGCGGCCGTGCTGGGGCTGCTGGTGCCGGACGTGGTGCGGCATGTCTCGAATGCCGAACTGGATGCGCTGGACGCGCTGGAAGCCCGGTTCGAGGCAGCCGCCCAGGCCGGCGACGGGCCGGCTGCGATGGCCGTGAACCAGGATTTCCATCGCGCGCTGTTCGCCGCCGCGCGTAACCCGGATGCCGCGGCGGTCATGGAGCGAAGCTGGGCGCTGGTCGAGGCGCTGCGCCTGCGGCTGGGCTTCGGTCCCGGCCGCCTGGCGCGGTCCGTCGAGAGCCATCGGGCGCTATTGGCGGCGCTGCGCGTGCGCGACGCGGCGCGGGCGACGGCGCTGGCGGTGGCCTCGTCCGATGCGGCGATGACGGACCTGCTGGCACGCGCATCGATGGTCGAGACCGCGGCGCCTGCACGGGCCGGGAGTTTCCGGTAGCCTTTTCCCGCGATCCGCGCCATACGCCCCCCTGGAAGCGACCGGCCCGATGCCGGGGCGCGCCAACCGCCGCGACCGCGGCGGGCTGACAGTGCTGCCGCGGGACCCCTGACCGGCCCGGCCCGGCGCCTCCGGCCACATGGGCGGCCTTCCCGTCGCGCACCCCGCGATGGGCCCACCCCATGCCGCCCGAGACGCCGACCTACCGGTCCTGGGTGTCCGGCCCTGTCCTGCCCTCCGTGTCGCTCCCGGGGCCATGCCTGGCCCCATCCGCCGTGCCGCCGCCCGCGCAAGGACGGGCGGGCACGGTCCGCAAGGCGCATCCGGCGCCTTGCGACGAGAGGACGACCGATGTTCGACAAGTACTTCCGCAAGGAAATCGCCTGGGGCGACAAGACCCTGGTGCTGGAAACCGGCAAGATCGCCCGCCAGGCCGATGGCGCCGTGCTCGCCCGCCTGGGCGACACCATCGTGCTGTGCACCGCCGTCGGCGCGCGCAGCGTGAAGCCGGGGCAGGATTTCTTCCCGCTGACGGTGAACTACCAGGAGAAGGCCTTCGCTGCCGGCAAGATCCCCGGCGGCTTCTTCAAGCGCGAGGGCCGTCCGTCCGAATTCGAGACGCTGACCTCCCGCCTGATCGACCGCCCGATCCGCCCGCTGTTCCCCGATGGATTCCGCAACGAGGTCCAGGTGGTCGCGACCGTGCTGTCGCATGACCTCGAGAACGAGGCCGACATCGTCGCCATGGTCGGCTGCTCCGCCGCGCTGACGCTGTCGGGCATTCCCTTCTTCGGGCCGATCGCCGGCGCGCGCGTGGGCTACATCAACGGCCAGTACGTGCTGAACCCGACCGCCGAGCAGCGCAAGGACAGCGTGCTCGACCTGGTGCTCGCCGGCACGGCCGAGGGCGTGCTGATGGTGGAATCCGAGGCGTCCGAGCTGACCGAGGACGTGATGCTTGGCGCCGTCGAATTCGGCCACAAGTCCTTCCAGCCGGTGATCCAGGCGATCATCGACCTGGCCGAGGTCGCCGCGAAGGAACCCTGGGCGGTGCCGGAGGAATCCGACGCGACCAAGGCTCTGAAGGCACGCATCTCGGAACTGGGCCGCGCCGACATGGCGGTGGCCTATACCGAGACGCAGAAGCTGCTCCGCCAGGAGAAGGTGGGCGCGGTGAAGAAGGCTGTGGTCGCGGCGCTGGAAGCCGAGGGTGCCGACGTCGCCGCGGCGAAGGGCCTGTTGAAGGAGCTGGAAGCGGACGTGGTCCGCAACAACATCCTCGACACCGGCAAGCGCATCGACGGGCGCGACACCCGCACCGTGCGCCCGATCGTGGCCGAGGTGGGCGTGCTGCCGCGCGCGCATGGCTCGGCTCTGTTCACCCGTGGCGAGACGCAGGCGCTGTGCGTGGCCACGCTGGGCACAGGCCAGGATGAGCAGATCATCGACGCGCTGCCGGGCGAATACCGCGAAGACTTCATGCTGCACTACAACTTCCCGCCCTACAGCGTGAACGAGACGGGCCGCATGGGCTCGCCGGGCCGTCGCGAAGTGGGCCATGGCAAGCTGGCGTGGCGCGCCATCCATCCGCTGCTGCCGGAGAAGGCGAAGTTTCCCTACACCATCCGCGTGGTGTCGGAGATCACCGAATCCAACGGCTCGTCCTCGATGGCGACCGTCTGCGGCACCTCGCTGTCCATGATGGATGCCGGCGTGCCGCTGAAGCGCCCGTGCGCGGGCATCGCCATGGGCCTGATCAAGGAAGACCGCGGCTTCGCCGTGCTGTCCGACATCCTGGGCGACGAGGATCACCTCGGCGACATGGACTTCAAGGTGGCCGGCACGGAGCAGGGCATCACGTCGCTCCAGATGGACATCAAGATCACCTCCATCACCTTCGAGATCATGAAGATCGCGCTCGACCAGGCGCGCGATGGCCGCCTGCATATCCTGGGCGAGATGTCGAAGGGCCTGTCGGGCAACCGTTCGGACGTGGCGGCGACCGCCCCGCGCATCACGGTCATCAACGTGCCCAAGGACAAGATCCGCGACGTGATCGGCTCCGGCGGCAAGGTGATCCGCGAGATCACCGAGCAGACCGGCACCAAGGTCGACATCGAGGATGACGGCACGATCAAGGTGGCGGCGACCTCGGTCGAGGCCGCGCAGCGCGCCATCGACTGGATCCGCGGCATCGTCGCCGAACCGGAAGTGGGCGTGATCTACAACGGCAAGGTCGTGAAGACCGCCGAGTTCGGCGCCTTCGTGAACTTCCTCGGCGCCAAGGACGGGCTCGTGCACATCAGCGAGCTGTCGCAGGAGCGGGTCAACAAGACCACCGACATCGTCAAGGAAGGCGACCAGGTGAAGGTCAAGGTCCTGGGCTTCGACGACCGCGGCAAGGTGAAGCTGTCCATGCGCGTGGTCGACCAGGCGACGGGCGCGGACATCACCGACCAGGTGGGTGCCAAGCGCCCGCGCGACGATGGCGATCGCGGCGGAGAGCGCCGTGACCGTGGCGATCGCGGCCCGCGCCGCGACCGCGGCGGCGAGGCGGCGGACTGATCCACCACCAGCGCATCGCCGGGGCCCCTGTCAGGGACCCCGGCGCATGCCATATTGCTGTCACGATGATCCGGGGGAGCGCCTTTCGTTGAAGGCCATCAATGCTATCCGCATGGGCGGCGTGGACGTCCTGCCGCTGGTTGAAGGCGGCAAGGGCGTTGCCGTGTCCAATGGCGCGTCCTGCGGGGCCTGGGCGGCCGCGGGCGGTGCCGGGACCTTCTCCGCGGTCAATGCCGATTCCTACGATGCGGACGGCCAGCCGATCCCGCAGGTCTATCACGGCAAGACGCGCCGCGACCGGCATGAGGAGCTGGTCCGCTATGCGATCGACGGCGCCGTGGCGCAGGCCAAGCGCGCGCACGACATGGCCGGCGGCAAGGGCCGCATCCACGCCAATATCCTGTGGGAGATGGGCGGGGCGGAACGCGTCGCGCGCGGCATGCTGGAAGGCGCCAAGGGCCTGATCCACGGCATCACCTGCGGCGCGGGCATGCCCTATCGCCTGGCCGACATCGCGCGCGACTACGGCGTGCACTACTACCCCATCGTCTCCTCGGCGCGCGCCTTCAACGCGCTGTGGAAGCGCGCCTATTCGAAAACCCGCGAATGGCTCGGCGGCGTGGTCTACGAGGACCCCTGGCTGGCCGGCGGCCATAACGGCCTATCGAACAGCGAGGACCCGAAGGTCCCCGAAGCCCCCTATGCCCGCGTGCTGAAGCTGCGCCAGCAGATGCGCGAATTCGGCCTGGACGACACGCCCATCATCATGGCCGGCGGCGTCTGGTGGCTGGAGGAATGGGAAGACTGGATCGACAACAAGGAGCTTGGCCCGGTCGCCTTCCAGTTCGGCACCCGCCCGCTGCTGACGCAGGAAAGCCCGATCCCGGATGCCTGGAAGCAGCGCCTGCTGACGCTGAAGGCCGGCGATGTGCTGCTGCAGCCCTTCTCGCCCACCGGCTTCTATTCATCGGCGGTCCGCAACCCCTTCCTCCAGGAACTGGAGGACCGGAACGAGCGCCAGGTCGCCTTCACCAGCGAGCCGATCGGCGACCATATCTCCGAGTACGGCGTGGGGCCGCGCAAGCGGATCGTCTACCTGGCGCCGCACGACCTCGCGCGGGTGTCGCACTGGGAATCCGAGGGCTTCACCGAAGCCATGCGGACGCCCGACAACACCCTCATCTTCGTGACGCCCGAGAAGGCGCAGGAGATCGTGAAGGACCAGGTGGATTGCATGGGCTGCCTGTCCCATTGCCGCTTCAGCAATTGGGCGCAGACCGAACCGGATTACTCCACCGGCAAGAAGGCGGACCCGCGCAGCTTCTGCATCCAGAAGACGCTGCAGGACGTGGCGCATGACCGCGGCACCGAGAACCAGCTGATGTTTGCCGGCCACAACGCGTATCGCTTCGGCCAGGACCCGTTCTACTCGAACGGCTTCGTGCCGAGCGTGAAGCAGCTGGTCGAGCGCATCCAGACCGGCCGCTGAAGAAGAAAGACGGGGGAGGACACCTCCCCCGAATCCCCCACCGTTTTTTGCACCTTGGCGCTCACCGGGGCCAAGTTTCAAAAAAAGGAGGGGGATCGGGGGAGTTCTCTCCCCCGACCTTCCTTTTTACTTCGCCGGCAGGAACCCCACGATCTCCCGCGCCCGCGCGCAGATAGGTTCCGCAATCGCCCGCGCGCGTTCCGCGCCGATATGCAGCGCCGCATCCAGCGCGCCGGGGTCATCCAGCAGTCGCTGCATCTCGGCGGCGATCGGGCTCAGATGCGCCACCAGCGCATCCGCCAGCGTGCCCTTGAACGCCCCGAAGCCCTGCCCGCCATGCTCGCGCAGCACGTTCTCCGGCAGGGTGCCGGTGATGGCGGCCAGGATGCCGACCAGGTTGCGCGCCTCGGGCCGGTTCTCGAGCCCCGCCATGTGGTCCGGCAGCGGCTCGGCATCGGTCTTGGCGCGGCGGATCTTCATCGCGATCGTGTCGGCATCGTCGGTCAGGTTGATGCGCGACTGGTCCGACGGGTCGGACTTCGACATCTTCTTCGTCCCGTCCCGCAACGACATCACGCGCGCCGCCACGCCCTGGATCAGCGGCTCTATGGTCGGGAAGAACTCCACGCCGTAGTCGTGGTTGAACTTCTGCGCGATGTCGTTGGCGAGCTCCAGGTGCTGCTTCTGGTCGTCGCCGACCGGCACCTTGGTGGCGTGGTAGGTCAGGATGTCGGCCGCCATCAGGTTCGGATAGACATACAGCCCGGCGGAGGACGCCTCCTGGTTCTTGCCGGCCTTGTCCTTGAACTGCGTCATGCGGTTCAGCCAGCCCAGCCGCGCGACGCAGTTGAAGATCCACGCGAGTTCGACGTGCGCGCGCACATGGGACTGCACGAACAGGATGCAGCGCTGCGGGTCCAGCCCGCAGGCGATCAGCGCCGCGGCCATCTCGCGCGTCTGCCGCGTCAGCTCGGCGGGGTCCTGCCAGACCGTGATGGCGTGCAGGTCCACCACGCAATAGATCGCCTCGGCCTGGTCCTGCAGCGGCACCCAGTTGCGGATGGCGCCGAGGTAGTTGCCGAGGGTGGGCACGCCCGAGGGCTGGATGCCGGAGAAGACACGGGTCATGGCGAGGATTTCCGGGTGCGAAGGCGTCGCGTCGTTTCCGCCGTGTCCCGCGCCCCGTCAAGCGCCGCCGGTCTGGTCGGCCAGCGCGCGCAGGTGGCCCGGCGGCAGGTTCACCTCGATGAAGGACGCGCTGCCGCTGATCCGCAGCCGGATCGGCGTTCCCGCCGCCGCCGCATCACGCAGCATGCGGGTGTCGAGGGTGAGCATGAGCGTCTCCACGAACAGGCAGCCGCCGGCGCCCTCGCAGCGCCGCTCGCGCGATGCGACCTGCACCGCGACGGGCTCGCCGTGGCGTGTCGCGGCGCGGGTGAAGTCCCCGAAGCGGCGCGCGTTGCTGACCACGACCAGCGCGCGATAGGCGATCGCGCCGCCCTGGCGCGGCCGCTCGGCGCCCAGACTGGCGACGACCATCGGCGGCGAGGTCACGGACCCGGTCTGCAAGCGGGGCGAAACGGTATAGAAGACCGCCGGGCTGGCCGGGTTGTCCTGCACCTGGACCGAGGCGGGCCGGGCGGCCGCGGCGCCGCGGCCCAGCCCGCGGGCGTCGAGCATCGCATCGGGCGGCAGCGCGCGAATCGCCGCGGCATCCGGCGGGGCGGGCGCGGCGCAACCGGCGGCGACCACCAGCATGGCAAGGATGGCAAGGCGGCGCAGCAACGCGGACGCGGTCACGGTCGGCATATCCCCTGGGCTGCGCGCATCGCCTGGCATGCCAGGCAAGACCGCGTGGCGGCGTCCGGGATTGGCGGCGGCTGATCGGGACGGCAGCGTGAATCCCGCGCCCGGGCCGGCGCGTCAAGGCGAGGCGAGGGCGATGCGCGAACCATTCGACGACCTGGCTCCCTGGGTGGCCGCGGTGGCCTGGCGCCTGAACTTCTTCGCCCGCGGCAAGCGCGATGCGCGGCGCCGGCGTCGTGCCCTGCGGCAAACCCTGCGCACGCTGCGCCCGCGCCTCGCCGCACCCGGCGGCGAGGCGGCGGCGCTTGCGGATTTCTGCGCCGCCGCGCTGGTGCTGGCGCAAGCCGGCGTCGCGGCGCGGCCCGACCTGCACGCCGCACGGCCGGCCCTCGCGCGGCTCTGCACCCTGGCGCGCGCCGCGCTTGCCACCGACAAGGACGACCGCCCGCTGCTCGCGGCGGCCGAGGATGCCCTCCCCTGGCCCATCGCCGCGCTGCCCGGCCGCGTGGTCTTCCCCGCCAACATGGCGCGGCACATGCCCGCCGAGGCCCCCGCCGCCGCCGCCATGCTGGTCAACGACCTCGCGACGCTCGGCTTCGACCTGCCGCGCCTGGCGCTGGATGCGGCCGCCGGTCAGCCGCGGTCGTTGCGCGCCCGCCAGGCGGCGATGGCCTCGAGCGCCTCGGCCGCGTCGATCACGTCGGCGTAGCGGCGCTCCACATCCGCCAGGTTCTGGTCATGCGCCACCTGGTCATGGTCCCCCACGCAATCCCGCGCCACCATCACCCGGAACCCCAGCGAGAAGGCGTCGATCACGCTGGCGCGCACGCAGCCCGAGGTGATGCACCCCGCCACGATCACCGTGTCCACCCGCTCCCGCGTCAGGATCGCGGCGGCCGGCGTGGCGAAGAAGATCGACGGCGCGGATTTCATCAGCACCACGTCCGGCTTCGCGGCGGCGATGCGCGGGTCGAGCTCGACCGACGGTGTGCCGGCGATCAGGTCGAAGACCGGCGCAGCCTTCCACAGCGGCGCGGCGCGCGGGCTGTCATAGCCGTTGACGCAGGCGACCACCGGCAGCCCGGCCTCGCGCGCCGCGCGGATCAGCGGGACGGTGGCCTCGACGGCCGCATCGACCATCGGCGCGCCGCCCATCGGGAAGCCGGCTTCGGTGAAGCCGCGCTGGAAATCGACCACCACCAGGCCGGGCTTCGCGCCAAAGCCCATGCGGCGGGTGCCGTAGCCGCGCGCGGCGTAGATGTCGGTCATGCGGGAGCCTCCGAAATGCAAGGGTCGGCCGTGCAATGGCCGCGCCAGGGGGCGGGGGCGTGCGGCGCCTCAGGCCGGCGCCGGGCGCGCGCCGAAAATCGCGCTGCCCACGCGCACCAGCGTCGCCCCCTCGGCGATGGCCGCCTCGAAATCCGCGCTCATGCCCATCGAGACCTCGCGCAGCCCGTGCTTCGCCGCCAGGTTCGCCAGGTAGGCGAAATGCGGCCGCGGGTCGTCCTCGGCGGGCGGGATGCACATCAGGCCGGTCACCGGCAGGCCGTATTCCTCGCGCGCGGCGCGGATGAAGGCGTCGGCCTCGGCGCGCGCCACGCCGGATTTCTGCGGTTCAGCGCCGGTGTTCACCTGCACCAGGCAATCCGGGCGGCGGGCTTCCTTCGCCATGGCCTCGGCGATCGCGGCGGCGAGCTTCGGGCGGTCGATGGTCTCGATCACGTCGGCGACGCGCACGGCGTCGCGCGCCTTGTTGGTCTGCAGCCCGCCGATGATGTGCAGGCGCATGGCGGGGTGGCCAGCGCGCAGGCCCGGGAATTTTTCCGCCGCCTCCTGCACGCGGTTCTCGCCGAACACGCTCTGGCCGGCCGCCAGGGCGTCGATCACCGCCTGTTGCGGATGGGTCTTGGACACCGCGACCAGCGTCACGCTGCCGGCGGGGCGGTTGGCGCGGGCGCAGGCCTCGGCGATCCTGGCGCGAATGAGGGCGAGGTTGGCGGCGATGTCGGTCATGGCGGGCGCAAGCTAGTGCATCTGGCGCGGCTGCAAAGGGCGCGACGGCCGGGCGGGCCGCCGCGGCTGTGGTTGTTCTCGGACCCTGTGCGCTTGCCGGACCCGCTGGCGGCGGCGACCCGGCTGCCGCGCGGCGCGGGGGTGGTGGCGCGCGGGCTGGATGCGGGCGTGCTGGCCGCGCTGTCCGTGCTGGCGCGGCGGCGCGGGTTGGCGCTGGTGGTGGCCGGCGACGGGCGCGCCGGGTTGGCGGCGCGGGGCGGGCTGCACCTGCCCGACCGACGGGCATCGCGCCACCTGATGCCGCTGCTGCTGGCCCGGCGCGCGGGGGCACCCGGCGCGCTGCTGACGCTGGCGGCGCATGGCGGGGCAGCGGCGGCGGCGCGCGCGCGGCGGCTGCGGCCGGAGCTGGTGTTCCTCTCGCCCGCCTTCCCCACCGCCAGCCACCCCGGCGCGCCGGCGCTGGGGCCGCTGCGCTGGGCGCGGGCGGCGCGGCGGTTGGGGCATGGCGCGGTGGCGGCGCTGGGGGGCGTCGCGCCCGCAACGATCCGGCGGCTGCCGCGCGGCGTGGCGGCGGTGGGCGCGATCGGCGGGCTGCTGCCACAGGCTGTGTCCCACCCGCCACAGTGTCTCAGGTAAGTCGCGTGTCGCCCGTCTGCGCGGTTGCCCGTCGCGGTCCCGCCGGGTGATAGTCCGACCCAGGCCGCGACGCCGCCATTCCGCCTGTTGCGGGAAGCGGCGGCGTACCTTGTCCGGGGGGGCAGGGAGGCCGAGGGAAATGCCGGTTCGCCGGCCATGAGGAGGACTAGAATGCGCAAGATTCTGCTGGGGACGACCGCCGTCGTTGGCGCCGCCCTTCTGGCGCCGGGGGCTTTCGCCCAGGCTCCGGCAACCCAGGTTCCCGCCGGTGGCGGTGCCCCCACGGCCGGCCAGGCTCCGCTGGTCCCGTCGGGCGCCGGCACGGGCGGCGTCGCCGTGCAGCCGACCCCGTCGATCGCCGGCGCCGGCGGCCTGACGGTCCGCCTCGGCGGCTACTTCGCCTTCACCGGCGCGCTGATCCAGGACGACTGGGACCGCGCCCGCAGCCGCAACACCGTCAACGGTGTGAACAACGGCGAGGCCCGTCAGCGCAGCGACTTCCGCAACGACATGGAACTGAACGTCTTCATCGACGGTCGCGCCAGCAACGGCATGACCTACGGTGCGGTGTTCGAATTCCAGATGGACAACGTCGTCGCGACGGCGGGTGACGGCACGACCGTCTCCTTCGACGAGATGTACGGCTTCATCACCATGCCGAACCTCGGCACGCTGCGCTTCGGCCAGGAAGACAACGCGGCCTCGCTGCTGCAGGTCCGCGCGCCGGGCTCCGCCGCGCTGGGCGGCGACGCCGAATGGGACGAGTTCATCGTCCAGACCGGCCTGGCCGACAGCTCGCCCTACATCATCTCGGGCATCAACGACGGCAACGACGCGACGAAGATCATCTACCTGTCGCCGCAGTTCGCCGGCTTCGACTTCGGCCTCTCCTACGCCTTCAACTCGGGCGAAGGTGAGCGCACGAACAACGAAGGCTCCACCACCGCCGCGCAGCGCGACTACACCGGCCTGACGAACGAAGTCTCGGCCGCCATCCGCTACCGTGGCACCTTCGGCGCCATCGGCGTGCAGGCCGGCTTCGGCGCCATGTTCGCCGATTCGCCGAAGCTGAACGCCTCGGGCCAGGCCTTCGGCGGCACCAACCCGCGCGCGCAGCAGGTCAATGCCTACACCGTCGGCGCGCAGATCACCGCCTACGGCTTCGGCTTCGGCGGCGAGTACACCTGGGGCCAGTATCGTGGCGCCTCGGTCGGCCGCACCGCGGTGAACGCGGGCGTGGACGAAGCCAGCCACTACGCCCTGGGCATCACCTACACGATGGGTCCGGTGGTGTTCGGCGGCCTGTTCGGCCAGGGCTTCCAGGGCAACGGCGTGGCCGCGACCGGCACGGGTGCCGGCCGCACCTTCCGCGACCTGGACGACCGCACCCACACCATCTGGGGCGTCGGCATGGCCTACAACCTGGCGCCGGGCCTGGTGCTCTTCGCCCTGTACAACAACATCAACGACGAGAACGTGCCGACCTCGGCCCCGACCAATGCCCGCTACACGGGCGGTTCGGGCACGACGCTGGCCTCGTTCAACGGTTCCAACACCCGCACGATCAACATCGGCGTGGCTGGCATCCGCCTGGCCTTCTGATCCTTCTGGATCCGAAGCAACGGGGGCGGCAGGGGAAACCCTGCCGCCCTTCGTCGTTCAGGGGGGCGCGTTTCCCCGCGCGCCAGCCCTGCGATACACCGCCTGCATGACCACCGACCTCGACACCGGCCTCGCGCTGCATCGCGCCGGCCGCCTGGACGACGCCATCCGCTGCTACCGCCGCGCGCTGCCGCGCGACCGGTCGGGTGTCCAGGTCAACCGCCTGCTCGGCCTGGCGCTGTTCGCCCGTGGCGATGCCCGCAACGCGCTGAAGCACCTGCAGGCCGCGCTGGCACGCGCGCCCGGCGATGCCACGCTGCTCAACGACACCGGCAATGCCCTGCGCGCGCTGGGCCGCCGGGCGGAGGCCGCCCAGGCCTTCCGCCGCGCCATCGCCGCCCACCCCGCCGCACCCGACGCGCTGTTCAACCTGGCCGACACGCTGCTCGAACTCGACCGACCGGCCGAGGCGCTGGACGTCTATCGCGCCATCATGGCGCGTCGTGCCGAGGGCATCGACGCCGATTTCCACAACAACCTGGGCGCCTGCCTGATGGCGCTGGACCGGGCCGAGGAGGCGCTAGCCGCCTTCCGCCAGGCGCTGGCGCTGGACGGCGAGCATCCCGGGGCGCTGGCGCATCTGGGCGCGGCGTTGCAGGCGCTCGGCCGCCCGCGCGAGTCCGTGGACCATCTGCGCGAGGCCGCGCAGCGCCATGGCGCGACATTGCCGCTGCTGCTGACACTCGGCCAGGGCCTGCTGGACCTGCGGGACCTGGCCCCGGCGCTCGAGGTCTTCGGCGAAGTCCTGCGCCGCCAGCCGGGCCACGCGCGCGCGCTGGTCGGCCGGGCGCTGGCGCTGTCCGGCCTCAAGCGCCACGACGAGGCCCTTGCGGAGATCGACCGCGCCATCCAGGCGGACCCGGCGCAGCGGCCGACGCACATCGTCGCCGGCGCGATCCACCTCGCGGCCAAGGACCTGCCCGGCGCCATCGCCGCCCATGCGCGCGCCGTCGCTTTGCCCGCCGGGCGCCGACCCGACGCCGCCGAGGCGCTGCTGCTGTTCACCCGCCTGCGCGCCTGTGACTGGACCGACTTCGACACCACGCGCGCCCGGCTGCTGGCCGGCGTCGAGGCCGGCACCGCCCGCCTGCCGCCCTTCGAATCCCTGGCCATCGCCGATGATCCGGGCCTGCATCTGCGCGCGGCGGCGCATCATGCGCGCGCCAACCTGCCCACGCGGCGCGATGCGCTGCCAGTGCGTCGGGACGCGGCGCGCATCCGCATCGGCTATGTCAGCGGCGAATTGCGGATGCATGCGGTCGGCCACCTGATGGCCCGGCTGCTCGAATGCCACGACCGCGATGCCTTCGAGATGCACGCGATCTCGCTCGGCCGCCTCACGGAGGACCCCGTGCAGACGCGGATCCGCGCCGCGGTCGATGGCTTCCACGACGCCGTCGCGCTGACCGATGATGCGCTGCTGGCGATGGCGCGCGGGCTGCAGCTCGACATCGCCATCGACCTCAATGGCCATGCCGGGGATTCGCGCGGGGCCGTGCTCGCGCGCGGCATCGCGCCGGTGCAGGTGGGCTTCCTGGGCTATCCCGGCACCAGCGGCGGCGGCTTCCTGGACTACGTCATCGCCGACGCCACGGTGATCCCGCCCGGCGCCGAGGCCGACTGGTCCGAGCGCGTCGTGCGCCTGCCGAACAGCTTCCTGCCGACCGACGACCGCCGGCGCATCGCCACGGATGGCATCACCCGCGCGCGCTTCGGCCTGCCGGAGCAGGGCTTCGTCTTCTGCTGCTTCAACAACACCCACAAGATCCTGCCGGCGGTGTTTGACGGCTGGATGCGGATGCTGGCCGCGGTGCCCGGCTCGGTGCTCTGGCTGCGGGAGGAGAACGCGCCGGCCACGCAGAACCTGCGCGCCGCCGCCGCCGCGCGAGGCATCGACCCGGCGCGCATCGTGATGGCCGGTCGGGTGGACGACATGGCCGACCATCTGGGCCGCCACGCCCTGGCCGACCTGTTCGTCGACACCCTGCCCTACAACGCCCACACCACGGCGGCCGATGCGCTGCAGGCCGGGCTGCCGGTGCTGACCCAGGCCGGGCGCGCCTTCGCCGGGCGCGTCGCGGCCAGCCTGCTGGTCACGCTCGGCCTGCCGGAGCTGGTCACCGACAGCCCTGCCGCGCAGGAGGCCGCGGCCATCGCCCTGGCGCACGACCCGCAGCGTCTCGCCGCCCTCCGCGCCAGGCTGGCCGCCGCGCTGCCGACCGCGCCGCTGTTCGACACCCCACGCTACGCGCGCAACCTGGAACGCACCTTGCGCGGCATGCACGAACGCGCGGCCCGCGGCGCCCCGCCCGAGGGCTTCGCGGTGGATGATTCGACAGGGTTTTGACCGCCCTGCCCAAGCCTTGTCTTTTCACTGCCCCAATCGAGGCGCTAAAAGCCAGCCCCATGACCCGCGCATCCCCCCGCCGTCCCGCTGCCTTCCTGTGCGCCCTCGGTGCCGCTGCGCTTCTCGGCGCCTGCGGGTCGAGCAATATCCGCGATGTCGGGCGGGATGAGTACACCTCCCAGTCCGGTCGCGACCGGGTGCGCGGGCGCCTCACCGGGCAGGATGATGGCATCGTGCTGTTCGGCACGGCGCGGTCGCGCCCCGAGGATAACGCCGGCAGCGGCGGGCTGGGTGTGAACGCCTATCTGTGGCGCGCGACGCTCGACACGCTGGCCTTCATGCCGCTGGCCTCGGCCGATCCCTTCGGCGGGGTCATCATCACCGACTGGTATTCGCCGCCGGGCGCGGGCGCGGAGCGCTTCAAGGCGACCGCCTATGTCATGGGCCGGCAGCTTCGGTCGGATGGCGTGCGGATTTCCATCTTCCGGCAGATCCGCCAGGGGCAGAACTGGGTGGATGCGGTGGTCGCACCGGCCACCGGCGCCGAGCTCGAGGACCGTGTGCTGGCGCGCGCCCGCGAACTCCGCAGCCAGTCGGGCGTCGCCTCGCGCTGAGGTCAGCCGCCGCCGCAGGGCGCGCGGCGCAACCCGCGCGCCACGCCGGCTTCCGGCGCCGTCACCAATGTCAGCAAGCAGGGGCCATGGCCGCGCGTGAAGCGCCAGTCATTGCCCGCGCCATGGCCTTCCAGCGGCGGTTCCGGGTGCAGGGCCAGCGTCGGGGCGCGGCGTGACAGGGCGGCCTCGGCCACCAGCGCCGCACGGGTGGCGGGGTCGGGGTCGAAGGGGTCGCGGTCGAAGACGATCACGCCCAGGCGCGGGCCGCCCGGCGGCAGGCTGGCCAGCAGGCGACGGAAATCCTCGATGGCGGCGCCGTGGTTGTTGGGCTGGCGCACCTCGCCATGCGCGGCGGGGGTGAAGGCCAGCACGGCGTGGACCAGTTCGGGCCGCTCGGCCGCCGCCAGCACGGATTGCCAGGCGCCGCGCGACTGCCCGGCCAGCACGATGCGCCGATAGCCCGCCTGGCGCAGCAGCGGCAGCGCGCGCGACAGGGTGGTCAGCGCGGCGGCCAGGTGGTCCTGCGCCGGGTCGCGGTCGAAGCGCAGGATATCGAAGCCGGCATCGTTCAGCATGGCCAGCGTGCCGGGCACGGCGCGCCGGCGATGGTCCACCGATGCGCCGCCGAAGCCGTGCGACCACACCACCACGCCCTCGGCCGCGCGCGGGCCGTGGCGGAACATCAGCGGCGCGGCGCGGAAGGGGCCGATCTGCGTGTCGACCGGGCGGAAGGCCGGCAGCGCGAGCGACATCACGTTGCCGTCGAAGGCGACGACGCGGCACGTGGCCTGGTCGGGGGTGGTCGTGGCCTCGGTGGTCTCGCAGGTGGATTGCAGGCGGTTGCGGACGGCGACGGGGCCGTCCTCGCCGCCGGTGAAGCGCCAGGTGATCGACCTTCCGTTGCCGGCCACGACGAAGCCGGCATTGGTCATCGCACCCCGGTAGTGCAGCGTGAAGCCGATGACGGTGGAGGGGCCGCGGGCCTCGCCCAGTGCGGCCACCGAGAACAGCGTGCGATAGGCGGTGAAGTCGGTGTTCGGGTCCGGCTGCGCCTGCGCGGGTGTCGTGGCAAGCAGGCCGGCCGCTAGGAATCCGGCGCGGAGCGGCCTATGCATCCGTCTTCCCATACGAAGCGCGCGCGCAGGATGAACGACAGCACCGCACCTCAGGACGCCCCGTCCCCCCGCTATGATTTCCGCGCGGCGGAACCCCGCTGGCAGGCCGAATGGGAGGCGCGCGCCTGCTTCGCCGTGCCCGACGTGCCGCCGGCCGATACCCGCAAATACTACGTGCTCGAGATGTTTCCGTATCCGAGCGGCAAGATCCACATGGGGCATGTGCGCAACTATACGCTTGGCGACGTGGTGGCGCGCTACAAGCGTGCGCGTGGTCACCTGGTGATGCACCCGATGGGATGGGACGCCTTCGGCCTGCCGGCCGAGAACGCGGCGCGCGAGCGCGGCGTGCACCCCGCCGCCTGGACCTACGCGAACATCGCCAACATGCGCGACGAGCTGAAGCGCATGGGGCTGTCGCTGGAATGGGCGCGCGAATTCGCGACCTGCGATCCGGACTACTACGGCCAGCAGCAGAAGCTGCTGGTGGATTTCTGGAAGGCCGGGCTGGTCGAGCGCCGCGAATCCTGGGTGAACTGGGACCCCGTGGACAACACCGTGCTGGCGAATGAGCAGGTGATCGACGGCCGCGGCTGGCGATCCGGCGCCGTGGTCGAGAAGAAGAAGCTGGCGCAATGGGTGCTGGCCATCACGAAGTACGCGCCGGAACTGCTGGAGGCGCTGTCCACGCTGGACCGCTGGCCCGAGCGCGTGAAGCTGATGCAGTCGAACTGGATTGGCCGCAGCGAGGGCGCGCGGGTGCGCTTCGCGTTGGCCGAGCCGGTCGACGGCATCGATGACGTCGAGGTCTTCACGACGCGGCCGGACACGCTGTTCGGCATGTCCTTCCTGGCGGTCGCCGCGGAACATCCCATTGCCGCGGCTGCTGCCGCGCGCGACGCGCAGGCCGCGGCGTTCATCGCCGAATGCCGGTCGATGGGCACCTCGGAAGCGGTGATCGAGCAGGCGGAGAAGAAGGGCATCGACACCGGCATCCGCGTGAAGCACCCCTTCACCGGCGCGGAATACCCGGTGTGGATCGCGAATTTCGTGCTGATGGAATACGGCACCGGCGCGATCTTTGGCTGCCCGGCGCATGACCAGCGCGACCTGGATTTCGCGCGGAAGTATGGTCTGTCCGTCACGCCGGTGGTCCTGCCGAAGGGCGCCGATCCCGCGACTTTCGCCGTGGGCGACGAGGCCTTCACCGATGACGGCACAGCGTTCAATTCGGGCTTCCTTGACGGGCTGGACGTGGCGGCGGCCAAGCGCGCGGCGATCGACGCGCTGGAGAAGCAGCAAGCCGGCACCGGTGTGGTCAATTGGCGCCTGCGCGACTGGGGCGTGTCCCGCCAGCGCTACTGGGGCTGCCCCATCCCCTTCATCCACTGCGATGATTGCGGCGTGGTGCCCGTGCCCGCCGCCCAGCTGCCGGTGCGCCTGCCGGAGGACGTGGACTTCGCCAAGCCCGGCAATCCGCTGGACACGCACCCCACCTGGAAGCACGTGGCCTGCCCGAACTGCGGCAAGCCCGCGCGGCGCGAGACCGACACCTGCGACACCTTCGTGGACTCGTCCTGGTACTTCGCGCGCTTCTGCTCGCCGCGCGCCGACCAGCCCGTGACACGCGAGGCCGTCGATGCCTGGCTGCCGGTGGACCAGTATATCGGCGGGATCGAGCACGCGATCCTGCACCTGCTCTATTCGCGCTTCTTCACGCGCGCGATGTCGGCCTCGGGCCACCTGTCGCTGGCGGAGCCGTTCGCCGGGCTGTTCACGCAGGGGATGGTGCAGCACGAATCCTACAAGTCGGCCGATGGCCGCTGGCTGTATCCGGAGGAAGTGGAATTCGGCACCGCCGCTGATGGGTCGCGCACCGCGACGCTGAAGGGCAGCAACGCGCCGGTCACGATCGGCCGCGTCGAGGCGATGTCGAAATCCAAGCGCAACACGGTCGATCCCGGCGCGATCATCGCGCGCTACGGCGCCGACACCGCGCGCTGGTTCATCCTGTCGGACAACCCACCCGAGCGCGACATGGAGTGGACGGAATCCGGCGTGGCCGGGGCGTATCGCTTCACGCAGCGGGTCTATCGCATGGTGGAAGCCGCCTTGCCGGATCTGCCAGCGCCGGGCGACGAGACGGAGATCCTGCATCGCTTCAACGCGGCCGACGACGATCGGGCCGCGAAGGACCTGCGACGGGCGACCCACCGCACGATCGCTGCAGTCACCGAGGCGCTGGAGACCTTCGCCTTCAACGTCGCGGTGGCGCGGCTGTACGAGTTCGCCAATGCCATCGACGCGGCGAAGGGCGCCACGTCGGCCCTTGCCGCCGCGGCGCGGCGCGAGGCGCTGGAGATGCTCGCACGCCTCTCCGCACCGATGATGCCGCATCTGGCCGAGGAAGCCTGGTCCATGCTGCGCCCCGGCGACGCCACGCTGGTCGCGCAACTGCCCTGGCCTGAACCCGACCCCGCATTGCTGGTGGCCGACAGCGTGAAGCTCGCCGTCCAGGTGCTCGGCAAGCTGCGCGCCACCATCGAGGTGCCGGTGGGTGCGACCGAGGACAGCATCTTCGCCGCCGCAGAGGCCGAGGAGAACGTGCAGCGCGCCATCGCCGGCAAGCCCATCCGCAAGCGCATCCACGTCCCGGGCCGGGTGGTGAACCTTGTCGTCTGAGCGCACGCCGCGCCGCGCGGTGCTGGGGCTGCTGCTGCTGGGCGGCTGCGGCTTCCGGCCGATGTATGGCGAGCGCGACACCGGCAGCCTGGCGCAGGGGCTGCAGACCATCCGTGTCGGCCTCATCCCCGAGCGCAACGGGCAGCTGCTGCGGCGGAACCTGGAACAGCGCCTGGGCAACGGCGGAGCGCAGATGCGCTACGACCTGCGCGTCGGCCTGGCCTATGGCATCGACATGCAGGGCTTCTCGCGGGACGGCACGCCATCCCGCGTGCGGATCACCGCGACAGCCAACTGGTTCCTCTACGACACCGCCAGCCCGCCGCGGCTTGTCGCGAATGGCACAGAGCGCGCCTTCGATGCCTACAACGTGCCGGAGAACCAGTTCTTCGCGGCGGATACGTCGCGCGATGCGACGGAACGCCGGCTGATCGACCAACTGGCGGAGGACATTGTGAGGCGGTTGGCGGTGCGCTTCGAAGCCGGGCCGCCGACGGCTGCCTGAACGGGCATGGCGAAGCTCGACGCGCGCCGCATCGCGGGCTTCCTGGCCGACCCGGGTGCGGCGCGCATCGTGCTGGTGTTCGGCGAGGATGGCGGCCTGGTGCGCGAGCGCGCCGATGCCCTGGCGCGCAGCGTGGCGGGCGACGACCCCTTCCGCCTGGTGGATGTGCCGCGCGAGGTCGCGGCCAAGGATGCCGGGCTGCTGGCGGCCGAGGCCGCAACCCCGGCGCTGACCGGTGGGCGCCGCCTGGTGCGCGTGCGCGACGCGACGGATGGGCTGGCCAACGCCGCCAAGGCCGTTCTGGTGGGCAATGGGCCGGGCGTGGTGCTGCTCGAGGGCGGGTCGCTTGATGGCCGCAAGGGTCTGCGCGCCGCGCTCGAGAAGGCGGGACCGGAAGCCGCGGTGATCGCCTGCTACGCCGAGACCGGCGCGGCGCTGGAGGGCTCCATCACCGCCTTGCTCAAGGGCTTCGGCGTGGGGGCCGACCCCTCCGCGGTGTCCTGGATGGCGCAGCGCCTGGGCGAGGACCGCCTGGTGATGCGGCGCGAATGCGAGAAGCTGGCGCTCTATGTCGGCGCCGGCGGGCGTGTGACGGAGGAGGACGCCGTCGCATCGCTGTCCGAGGGTTCGACCCTCGACCTCGACGCCGCGCTGCTGGCGGCGACCGAGGGCGACCCCGGCCGCGCCGACCGCGCGCTGGACGCCGCCTTCGCCGAGGGCGCTCACGCCGTGCAGGTGGTGCGCGGCGCGCTGCGCCACGTCCAGCGGCTGGAAGTCGCGGCGATGGCGGTGGCGCGCGGCGCGGCACCGAAGGACGCGGTCGATGGGCTGCGGCCGCCGGTCTTCTTCAAGTCCCGGCCGTCCTTCGAACGCGCGCTGCGGCTTTGGCGGCCGGAGATGCTGGCCGCGGCGGGCGCGGCGCTGCTGGAGGCGGAACGCGCGACCAAGACCACAGGCATGCCCGATACGGCGGTGGCGCGGGCGGCGGTGATGGGGTTGGCGCGGGAGGCGGTGCGCGCGAAGCGCGGGTAGAAGGCCGGGGCTCTGCCCCGGACCCCGCCAAGGGCCGAGGGGCCCTTGGATCCCGATACTTAAGCGAAGTCGGGGTCCAGGAGGCGCAGAACGCCTTCGAGCTGGTCGAGGTCGGCATACGCAATCGTCACCTGGCCGCCCTTGCCGGACGACTTGATGCCAACGCGCAGGCCCAGCTTCTCGGTCAGGCGGCGTTCCAGCGCGGCGGTGTCGGCATCCTGCTTCGCGGCGCGGCGCGCGGCCGGATCACGCGGCGCGGCGGCGGCCAGCGCCTCGGTCTGGCGGACGGACAGGCCGCGCACGACCACCAGGCCGGCCAGGCGCTCGGGATCCTCGGCGCCCAGCAGCGCACGCGCATGGCCAGCGGACAGCGTGCCGGCGCGCAGCAAATCCCGCACGCGGCCAGGCAGGTTCAGCAGCCGCAGCGTATTCGCCACATGGCTGCGCGACTTGCCGACCGCCTGGCCCAGCGCCTCCTGCTTCAGGCCGAATTCGCCAAGCAGGCGCTGGTAGCCCTCGGCTTCCTCCAGCGCGTTGAGGTCCTCGCGCTGCAGGTTCTCGACCAGGCCGGCGGCCATGGCCGCGCGGTCGTCCAGCTCGCGGATCACCACCGGGACCTCGTGCAGCCGGGCCTGCTGCGCGGCACGCCAGCGGCGTTCGCCGCCCAGGATCTGGTAGCGGCCAGGCGCCTTTGGCTTCGGGCGCACCAGGATGGGCTGGAGGATGCCGTGTTCCTGGATGGAGGCCGCGAGTTCCGCCAGCGCGGCCGGGTCGGGCGTGGCGCGGGCCTGGAAGGGGCTGGGTTCCAGCGCTTCGATCGGCAGCGCGCGCGGGGTGGCTGCAGTCGCGGGAGTGGGCGCGTCCCCCATCAGGGATGACAGCCCCCGGCCGAGGCGTGGCGGCTTCGTCATGCAGCGGATTTCCTGGCGCGGCGCTCGCGCTTCAGCAACTCGGCGGCGAGGTCGACATAGGCCTGCGCCCCCGCCGAGCGGTGGTCATAAAGGATCACCGGCAGGCCATGCGACGGCGCCTCGCTGATCCGCACATTGCGCGGGATGACGGTGCCGTAGACCTTGTCCCCGAAGAAGGCGCGGACATCGGCGGCGACGAGCTCCGACAGATTGTTGCGCTTGTCGAACATCGTCAGGACGATGCCTTCCAGTTCGATCGCCGGGTTCAGGGCGCGCTTCACGCGGTCCACCGTGCGGGTGATCTGCGACACGCCTTCGAGCGCGAAGAATTCCGTCTGCAATGGCACCAGCACCGAATGGGCGGCGACCAGTGCATTGAGGGTCAGCAGGCCGAGCGAGGGCGGGCAGTCGATCAGGATGATCTCGGTGCCGGCCAGCGCTTCGGCCTGCGTCTCGAGCGCGTCGCGCAGGCGGCGTTCGCGGTTGTCGAGGCCGACCAGCTCGATCTCGGCGCCGGCGAGTTCCGGGTCGGCGGGCAGCAGGGTGAGGTTGGGGATGCGTGTCGGGCGTAGTAGGTCGGCGAGCGGCTTCTCGCCGGTCAGCAGGGCGTAGGAGCCTGCCCCGCGGTCCTGCCGCGCGATGCCGAGGCCAGTCGAGGCATTGCCCTGCGGGTCCATGTCGATCAGCAGCACGCGGCGCTTGGCCGCCAGCGCGGTGCCGAGGTTGATCGCGGTGGTGGTCTTGCCCACGCCGCCCTTCTGGTTGGCGAGGGCGATGATGCGCGGCGGCGTGCGGTCAGTCGCTGGCACGGCGGATCTCGCTCAGGCGGAGGATGGTGGCCTCGGGGTCCGTGCGGCTGTCGAACCGCTCGGTGGTGAAGTGCCAGTGTGCGGCGGCGGCCGTCAACTCCTGCTCGGCGTTGCGGCCCTTCGGCAGGATGGCGACGCCGCCGGGGGCAAGGATTCGGGCCGCGAAGCCCATCAGGATGTCGAGCGGTGCCAGGGCGCGCGCAGTCATGGCGGTGATGGGCGGCAGGGTGGCTTGTTCGATTCGCTGCGGATGGATGGTCACGCGCGCCAGCCCCATGCGCCCTGCGGCGTCGATCATGAAGGCGGATTTCCGGCGGTCGGACTCGACGAGGTGAAGCTCGCGCTCCGGCAGCGCCGCGGCGAGCACCAAGCCCGGCAGCCCCGCGCCGGACCCCAGATCCGCGATCGGCCCGGCTGGCGGCAGAAGCGGCAACAGTTGCAGGCTGTCTGCGACATGGCGGTGCTCGACCTCGGCCGCGGTGCGGGCGGAGACAAGGTTGATGGTCGCGTTCCAGCGCAGCAGAAGTTCGGTGTAGGTCGCCAGTCGTGCACTGCGTGCGGAGTCCGGCGGCACGTCCGGGATCGGGTGTTTCACGTGGAACGCGCGGCGTCGCGGCGCAGCGCGACCGCCAGGGCGGCAATGGCGGCGGGGGTGATGCCCGGCAGGCGGCCGGCGGAACCCAGCGTGGCGGGACGCGCGGCAGACAGGCGCTGCCGCATCTCGGACGACAGGCCCGGGACCACGGCGAAGTCCAGGTCGTCGGGGATCGTTGCCCGTTCCTCGCGTTCCAGCAGGCGCATCTCGGCCTCCTGGCGGCGCAGGTAGGGTGCGTAAAGTGCCTCGGCCTCCAACTGGGTCCGCAAGGCTGGCGACAGGTCGCGTAACCAGGGAAAAACAAGTTCAACCACGGCTGGGTCGGTGCCGGGCAGTGCCAGGACGTCGAGCACCGAACGGCGCCGGCCATCCTGGTTTACCGTGATGCCGGCGGCCGCCAGTACGCCTGAGGTTGCGCCATCGGCCCGTGCCCGCGCCAACGCATCGGTCAGCGCGGCGGCGAAGGCGCGGTGGCGCGCGGCGCGGTCGGCACCCACGCAGCCCCAGGCGATGCCCTTCTCCGTCAGCCGCAACCCGGCATTGTCGGCGCGCAGCGCCAGCCGGTGCTCGGCCCGCGCGGTCAGCATCCGGTAGGGCTCCGACACGCCATGCAGCACCAGGTCGTCGACCAGGACGCCGAGATAGGCTTCCGCCCGTGTCAGCACCCGGTCGGGCTGCGCGCCGGCGGCGCGGGCGGCGGCATTCAGCCCGGCCATGACGCCCTGCGCGGCGGCTTCCTCGTAGCCCGTCGTGCCGTTGATCTGACCGGCGAGAAACAGCCGGGGCACCGCGCGGACCTCGAGCGCCGGGGTCAAGGCGCGCGGGTCGACATGGTCGTATTCGATGGCATAGCCGGGGCGGATGATGCGGGCGCGTTCCAGCCCGGGGATCGACGCGATCATCGCCGCCTGCACCTCCTCCGGCAGGCTCGTGGAGATGCCGTTGGGGTAGACCGTGTTGTGGTCCAGGCCCTCGGGTTCCAGGAACACCTGGTGCCGGTCGCGCTCGGCGAAGCGCACCACCTTGTCCTCGATCGAGGGGCAATACCGCGGCCCCACCCCCTGGATGCGCCCGCCATAGACGGCGCTGTGGTGCAGGTTGGCGCGGATCAGCGCATGGGTGGCCGGCGTGGTGGCGGTGATCGCGCAGGCCACCTGACGGTTGGTGATGCGGCTGGTCATCCAGGACAGCGGTTCGGGCGGGTCATCGCCGGGCTGCGGTTCCAGCGACGCCCAGTCGATGGTGCGGCCATCCAGCCGCGGCGGCGTGCCGGTCTTGAGCCGCGCCAGCGGCAGGCCGAGCCGCTCGAAGGCAAGCGCCAGCCCGATCGCGGGTTCATCGCCCACCCGACCGGCGGCGATGCGC
This sequence comes from Roseomonas sp., assembly GCA_051860065.1. Classification (GTDB taxonomy): domain Bacteria; phylum Pseudomonadota; class Alphaproteobacteria; order Acetobacterales; family Acetobacteraceae; genus Neoroseomonas. Next base: position 47,746 of record JBHYEQ010000010.1, on the reverse strand, counting down.
GTCTCGCCGATATGAATCTCGCCGCGCAGGAAGGTCCCGGTGGTGATGACCAGCGCGCCGCAGCCAATCCGGCGGCCATCGGCCAGGACAACGGCCGCCACCGCGCCATCCAGGCCGGTCTCGATGCCTTCCGCCGCGCCTTCGATGATCTCCAGCCCGGCCTGGGCGTCGAGCAAGCCCTGCATGGCCTGCCGATACAGCCGGCGGTCCGCCTGCGCGCGTGGCCCGCGCACCGCCGGCCCCTTCGACAGGTTCAGCACCTTGCCATGGATGGTCGCGGCATCCGCGGCGCGCGCCATCAGCCCATCCAGCGCATCGACCTCACGCACCAGGTGGCCCTTGCCCACGCCGCCGATCGCCGGATTGCAGGACATCTCGCCCAGCGTCGCGCGCTTATGGGTCAGCAGCAGCGTGCGCGCGCCGCAGCGCGCGGCGGCGGCGGCCGCCTCGCAGCCGGCATGCCCGCCGCCGACCACGATGACATCGAACAGAGCATCCATGGGCGGTGGGTATACGGGAGAAGGTGGCGGCGGGGGAGAGAACTCGTCGGCCGTCACTTGCCGATGCAGAACTCGCCGAAGACGACATCGAGGATCGCCTCGACCCCGACGCGTCCGGTCAGGCGGCCGATCGCCCTCAGCGCGGCACGCAGGGCTTCGGATGTCAGTTCGGGCAACGGCGCCACCTCCGCCTCCATGAGCCAGGCCGCCGCCTCGGACAGGGCTGCCCGGTGCCGAGGGCGCGTCAGCAGCGTGGCGTCGCCGGTACCGGCCAGGCGAAGCGCTTCGGCTTCGAGCCGCGTCCGCAGCGCCTCCAGCCCCGCCCCGGTCCGCGCCGAAACGGGCAGCGGTGCCAACCCGCCGATCCGCGCAGGGGCCGCCGCCAGGTCGATCTTGTTCGCCACGACCAGTGTGCCCGGCCGCATCCAGGCAAGCGTCTGCGCGTCCAGTGCTGCGTCCGTCGCGAAGACGGCCATCACCAGGTCCGCTTCCTCGGCTCGCCGGCGGGCGCGGCGGATGCCCTCCTGCTCGATGTCGTCCGTGGCGTCGCGCAGGCCCGCTGTGTCCGCCAGCGTCACGGGCACGCCGGCGAGCGCCACCCGCACTTCCACCACATCCCGCGTTGTGCCGGCGCGCGCCGAGACGATCGCCGCCTCGCGCCCCGCCAGCGCATTGAGCAGCGACGACTTGCCGGCATTCGGGGCGCCAATGATCGCGACCGCCACCCCGTCGCGCAGTCGTTCCCCCTGCCCGCCATCGGCCAGGTGCATCGCGATTTCGGCGCGCAGGGCCGCGGCGCCTTCGCGCGCCCGGTCGCCGAGGTCATTCGGCAGGTCGTCATCGGCGAATTCGATGGCGGCTTCCTGGTGGGCCAGCAGCCGGGTCAGCCGGGCCGTCCAGCCGTCCAGCAGTCGTGCCAGGGCGCCATCGGCCTGGCGCAGCGCCTGGCGCCGCTGCGCCTCGGTCTCGGCGGCGATCAGGTCGGCGATGCCCTCGGCCGCGGTCAGGTCCATGCGGCCGTTGAGGAAGGCGCGGCGCGTGAACTCGCCGGGTTCCGCCGGGCGGGCACCCAGCGCCGACAGCGCGCCGGCGACCGCCGCGATCACCGCCGGCCCGCCATGCAGATGGAACTCCGCGCTGTCCTCGCCGGTGTAGGAAGCCGGGCCGGGGAACCAGAGCACGAGTGCATGGTCCAGGACATCGCCATCGGGTGTGACGCTCAAGCGGCGCAGGCTGGCCTCGCGTGGCCTGGGCAGGTTCCCGGCAAGGGTCGCCACGATCGAACGACTTGCTGCGCCCGACATTCGAAGAACGGCGATCGCCCCACCTCCGGCGCCGCTCGCCAGCGCGAAGATCGTGTCGGTGTCGCTCACGCGCGGGGATGTTTCACGTGAAACGCCGCTCACCCCTTCGGCGGCGGCACATCCTTCTCGGTCAGCATAAGCCGTCGCACGCGCCCGCCGCCGATCACATGCACCTGCAGGATCTCCTCGACATCCTCGGTCGTATGTGGCCGGTACCAGATGCCGTCCGGGTAGATCACCATGGCCGGGCCGAACTCGCAGCGCTCCAGGCAGCCGGCGGTGTTCACGCGGATGTCGGGGATCTTCAGCTCCTTCGCCCGCGCCTTCATGTAGTCGCGCAGTTTCTCGCTGCCGGATGCCGCGCAGCAACCGCGCGGATGCCCTTCCTGGCGGCGATTGGTACAGACGAAGATGTGCGCGGCATAGAAGGGCGGCGGGTCGGCATCGGTCACGCGGGCTACTCCAGCGGCGGGGCTGGCCAGCATGTAGCGACCCCCCGCCCGGCCTCCAACCCACCCGGCTTGACGGCCCCCTGCCTCAGGGTGTCTGTCCATCGCAGCCATGCCCCAGCTCTCGCTGCACACCCCGCTCGGGGACCTGACCGTGTCGGAGGAGGACGGCGCCATCGTCGCCCTCGACTGGGGCCGTGGCCGCGACCAGGACGCGACACCCCTGCTGCTGCGCGCGCGCGACCAGCTGCAGGATTACTTCGACGGCACGCGGACGGCATTCGACCTTCCGCTCGCCCCGCACGGCACGGCCTTCCGCCGCAAGGTCTGGGACGCGCTGTGCACCATCCCCGCGGGGCAGACGCGATCCTACCTCCACATCGCCCGGCAGGTCGGCTGCCGCGCACCGCGCGCCATCGGCCAGGCCAATGGCGCGAACCCCATCCCCATCCTCATTCCCTGCCACCGGGTGGTGGCTGCGGATGGTTCCCTCGGCGGCTATTCGGGCGGCGAGGGAGAGGCTACCAAACGCTACCTCCTGGACCTCGAGCGCGGGGCGCCGGGGGCCGATACCCTGTTCACGGCCGCGACCACCTCGGCCCAACGACGGACCCGTCCATGACCCACGCGATCCGCATCCATGAGACCGGCGGCCCCGAGAAGATGGTCTGGGAGGACATCCCCCTCCCGTCCCCCAAGGCTGGCGAGGCCCTGGTCCGCCACAAGGCGGTCGGCCTCAACTTCATCGACGTCTATTTCCGCACCGGCCTGTACAAGGCGCCCTCCCTGCCCGCGATCATCGGCATGGAAGGCGCGGGCACGGTCGAGGCGATCGGCGAGGGCGTCACCGAGGTCGCCGTCGGTGACCGCGTCGCCTATGCCACCGGCCCGATCGGCGCCTATGCCGAGGCCCGCTGCATCAAGGCCGATCGCCTGGTGAAGATGCCCGACGGCATCGGCTTCGAGCAGGCCGCCGCCATGATGCTGCAGGGCATGACGGCCGCCTTCCTGGTCAAGAAGTGCTATCCGGTGCAGGCCGGCCAGACCGTGCTGGTCCATGCCGCGGCGGGCGGTGTCGGCCTCATCATGTGCCAGTGGCTGAAGCACCTCGGGGCCACCGTCATCGGCGTGGTCAGCACCGAGGAAAAGGCCGCGCTCGCCAAGGCGCACGGCGCCGCACACGCGCTGCTCACCAAGGACGACGTGCCCGCGCGCGTGAAAGACATCACCGGCGGCGCGATGCTCCCGGTCGTCTTCGACAGCGTGGGGCGCGACAGCTTCAACACCTCGCTCGACTGCCTCGCGCCGTTCGGGATGATGGTATCCTACGGCAATGCATCGGGGCCCGTGGCCATCCCCGACCTCGGCATCCTCGCCGCCAAGGGGTCGCTCTATGTCACGCGCCCGACGCTCGCGACCTACACCGCGAAGCGCGAGGACCTGATCGACCGCGCGAACGACCTGTTCGAGGTGGTTGGCTCCGGCGCCGTGCAGATCCGAGTCAACCAGACCTTCGCGCTGAAGGACGCCGCCGACGCCCACCGCGCCCTGGAGGCGCGGCAGACCACAGGCAGCACGGTGCTGCTGCCGTAGCGGGCGCTACGCCTCGCGCCAGGCCGGGAAAGGGTCTGGCAACCTGGCCCAGCCCTTCGCACCCTTCGCCATCTCGGCATCGGTCAGCAGGCAGGCATCGAGGTCGCGCCGCAGCGCGGCCTCGTCCATGTCCACGCCGATGAACACGATCTCCTGACGCCGGTCGCCCCAGGGGTCCTGCCACTGGCTGGCCACCATTGCGCGCCAGTCCGGGTCGTCGGGCCAGCGGCTGCGCGGCTGGGCTGCCCACCAGAAGCCGGCGGCCTCGTGCCGGCCGACGCGTCCGGCCAATTGCCACTCGCCCGCCCAGGGCAGCCGCGTGGCCAGCCAGAAGAAGCCCTTGGCGCGCACCACGCCTTGCAGGTCGCCATCGATCAGCCGCTTGAAGCGCGCCGGATGCAGCGGCCGGCGTGCCCGCCACACGAAGGACCGGATGCCGAATTCCTCGCTCTCGGGCAGATGGTGTCCCGACAGCGCCTGCACCCAGCCGGCCGCCTGGCGCGCCTGTGCGAAATCGAAGCGCCCGGTTCCCAGCACATGCGAAAGCGGCACCTGCCCCCGCGTGCTCCCCACGATCTCCGCGCGCGGATTGAAAGTGGCGATGATGCCCGCCAGCCGGCGCAGCTCCGCCTCGCTTACCAAGTCGGCCTTGTTCAGCACGATCACGTCGGCGAATTCCACCTGCTCGACGAGCAGGTCCACCAGCAGGCGGGTATCCTCCTCGCCGGCCGTCTCGCCGCGCCTGGCCAGCGTATCGGCCGACCCATAGTCGTCGAGCCAGGCCTTCGCATCCACGACCGTCACCATGGTGTCGAGCCGCGCGACATCCTCCAGGCTGAACCCCTGCTCCGTGCGGAAGTCGAAGGTGGCGGCAACGGGCATCGGTTCGCTGACGCCGGTGCTCTCGATCAGCAGCGCGTCGAATCGGCCTTCCCTCGCAAGCTTCGCGACTTCCTGCATCAGGTCCTCGCGCAGCGTGCAGCAGATGCAGCCGTTGGACATCTCGACCAGCCGTTCCTCGGTGCGCGACAGCGCACCTGTCTTCCCCACCAGCGCGGCGTCGATATTCAACTCGCTCATGTCGTTGACGATGACCGCGACGCGCATCCCCTCGCGGTTCGCCAGCACATGGTTCAGCAGCGTGGTCTTGCCCGCGCCCAGGAAGCCCGACAGCACCGTGACCGGCAGTCGCCCATCCGTCGTGCTCATGCGAAGACCCCCGGCTCGTCGATGCACAACAGGATGCGCGCGCGCCGGTTCTCCGGCAGGCGCGAGACGGGTGGCGAGCGGTGCAGGAACCCCTGCGGCGGCGCCGGTTCATGCCGCGTACCCTTCAGCAGCGCGACCGAACAGACCGGCGCCTGGTGCGGCGCGCGGCAGTCGGGCCCGCACATTGTCCATTGCGTGCCTTCGCCGCGATAAGTGCACAGCAGCCGCAGCCCGATCGCATCCATGTGGAATCGCCGGCAGGAATCATGCGTCACGCCATCCAGCCGGACCCGCACGGCCTTATGCCCCGTGATGGCGGCAAAGATCGACGCCAGCCGCGCCATGTCCGCTGCCAACGCCACCGGCACCGGATGGCCAAGCGCCGCCAGCACGCCATCCACCGCGACATCCGGCGCGTCCTCGCAGGCAGCGCGGAAGGGTGCCGCGGCCAGCAGCGGGGCGGTCATCCGGCGCCACCCCACCGGTTCGGGCCGCAGCCAAACTGCCAGGGCCACCTCGGGCCGCAGGATCTCGAGCAACACGGCGTCATCGGTGCTGGCGACCGCGCAGGCCCGTGCGGAGACGGTGCTGACCATCCCCGCCTCGGGCGGAAAGACTTCACAGATGAAGGACATAGACTGGCTCCGGCACGAACCAGAATGTTATAATATAACTTACACGGCGCCGGCAAAGGGCCGCCTCAAGCCAGCCCGAGCGCCATGAACAACCGGCTCGCCGGCGGCCAGGCGGCCATCACCTCCGCCCGGAACACCAGCAGCCCCGCCACCCCGCCGATCACCACCACCAGCGATGCCACCCAGGCCCGCAGCAGCGCGGCCTGGTCTGGCGGCGCGCTCGCCACCGGCGCCCGTTCGCGCGCAGGCGGCGCGGGCAGGCTCGGCGTCGGCGCGCGGTCTGGCGGCAGGACCGCCGCGGGCGCGGGCGCCGGCACCGCTGCGGCCGTCGCTGCCTGCGGCAGCGCGAACGCCGCCGCGCAGCGTGAACACCGCAGCGTCCGCGCCCCCCCGGCCAGCAGCCGGTCAGGCACGTCATACTCCGCACCGCAGGATGGGCAGGCGATCCGCATGCGATTCATATCAACCGGCGCGCCGCGCTCCGCAAGCAGCGGTTGAGGTGCCGCGCCGGGGCGGGCACAACAGGGCATGGTCCGATTCAGCCGCGTGGCCCTGGCCTACCCTGATCCGCGCGGCAGGCCGGGTGCTGCGGTGCTGCGCGACCTGTCCTTCACCCTCGGCGAAGGCTCCTTCACCTGGATCCTCGGGCCATCGGGCGCCGGCAAGACCTCCGTGCTGCGCCTGATGCACGCCGCGCTCCGCCCGAGCGCCGGAGAGGTCGAACTGCTCGGCCTGCGCCTCACCCAGGCGCGCCGCGCCGACCTGCCGCCGCTGCGCCGGCGCATCGGCGTGGTGCACCAGGAATTCCGCCTGCTCACGCACCTGTCCGCCTGGGACAATGTGGCGCTGCCCCTGCGCCTGGCCGGCACCGCGGAAGCCACCATCCGCAGTGATGTCGCCGACTTGCTCGACTGGATCGGCCTGACCGGCAAGGAGGAACGCCGGCCCGCCGAACTCTCCGGCGGCGAGCAGCAGCGCCTGACCATCGCCCGCGCCGTGGTGACGCGCCCGACGCTGCTGGTTGCCGACGAACCCACCTCGGAACTCGATGCCCTGCAGGCGCGCCGCACCATGGCGCTGCTGGTCGAGATGAACCGCCTCGGCACCACCGTGGTCGTCGCGACGCATTCCGAGGACCTGCCCGCGCGGCACCCGTCGCGCATGCTGACGCTCGAAGCCGGGCGCGTGGTCTCCGATGGCTGAACCGCGCCGCCGTCTGGCCCGCGACCCGCTCGGCCTCCGCAAGGCGCTGGCCGACCGGCTGCTGCTGGGCCTGGTGGCGGCGATGGCGCTGCTGGCCGCGCTGGCGCTGGCCGGGCGCGACGGCGCCGACCGGCTGGCGCAGCGCTGGCGCGACGGCGCGCAGGCCGCCGTCACGGTGCAGGTCCCCGAACCCACGACCGAACGCATGGGCCGCGCGCTGGAGGTGCTGCGCGCCCTGCCCGAGGTTGCCGCCGCCGAAGCCGTCGACCCCGACCGCATGGCCGAGCTGCTGCGCCCCTGGCTGGGCGGCACGCATGGCGTCCCGCTGCCCGGCGTGATCGAACTGCGCCTCGCGGACCTCACGGCCGACCCGGTCCGCATCGGCGACCGCGTGGCGGCCGAGGTGCCTGGCGCCGTGACCGAGGCGCATGGCGTCTGGGTCGCGCATCTGGCGGCCCTGGCCCGGGCGGTGCAGGGCGTGGCGCTGGCGGTGCTGGCGCTGGTCGCCGGGGTGGCGGCGGCGGTGGTGGCGGTGGCGGTGCGCGCCGGGCTCTCGGCGCGGCGCGACGCGGTGCTGGTGCTGCACGGCCTGGGCGCCACGGATGCGGAGGTGGCGGGCCGCTTCGCCCGGCGCGTCGCCTATCTGGCCGCGATCGGCGCGGCGGGCGGCACGCTGGTGGCGCTGCCGGCGCTGGCGGGCCTGGCCGCGGTGGCTGGGCCGCTGGCCGGTGCGGCGGAATGGCACGGCCTGCCCTGGCTGGACCTGGCGCTGGTGCCGCCGGTGGCGGCGCTGGTCGGCTGGCTCACCACGCAGGCCACGGTGCGCCTGTGGCTGCGGCGGCTGCCGTGACCATCCCCGCAGGCGCGCCGGGCGATGCCACGCCCCCCGGCGGGCCCAACCGCGCGTCGTCCCGCGTCCTGCCGGGCGACGGCGAGCCCAGCCCCGGCGGGCCGAACGGCATGGCGGAGGAAGCGGCGCCACAGCCCGGCGTCACGGCAGCCGCCCCTTCCCATGCCTCCGTACCGGATCACGCGGCGCGCGCCGCCGTGCCGTCCGCGACGGGCAGCGCGCCGCGGCCGCGCCGCGCGCTGCGCCTCCTGCTCCTGCTCGCCGCGCCGCTCGCCCTGCTGCTCGGCTTCGCCGCCTTCGTGCAGGCCGCGATCGACCCGGCCGCCCCGCCGCCCGGCGAGACCGATGGCATCGTCGTGTTGACCGGCGGCTCCGAACGCGTGGCCACCGGCTTCCGGCTGCTCGCCGAGGGCCAGGCGCGGCGCCTGCTGATCTCCGGCGCGCATCCCGAGTCCAGCCTGGCCGAGATCGCCGCCGCCGCGGGCATCGACCCCGCCCCCTTCGCCGCACGCGTCGCGATCGGCCATGCCGCCGCCTCGACCCGCGGCAATGCCGTCGAGACAGCGGCCTGGGCGCAGGCCGAGGCGTTGCGCTCGCTGCGCATCGTCACCGCCGGCTACCACATGCCGCGCGCCATGGTGGAACTGCGCCGCGCCCTGCCGGGGCTGCGCCTGGTCGAACACCCGGTGCCATCGGCGGCGCTGCGCGCGCCGGGCGCGCTCTGGCGGCCGCAGGTCTGGGCATTGCTCGCCGGCGAATATGCCCGCTACCTGGGCGCATGGGCCGGGCTCTCGGGGGCCTTCGCGCCACGACGGGAGTCTCACGCGACATGATCTGGCTGCGCTCGGCGCTGTTCAACCTGGTGTTCCTCGGCGGAACGGTGCTCACCGTGCTGTTCGGCACGCTGCTGCTGGCGGCGCCGAGCTGGGTGATGGTCGCCTATATCCGCAACTATGCCCGCCTCATGCTGGCGGCGTTGCGGGCGGTCTGCGGCATCAGGGTCGAGGTCACGGGCCTCGAGAACATCCCGCCAGGGCCGGCGATCATCGCCGCGAAGCACCAGTCGGCCTTCGACACCTTCGTGTGGCTGGCGCTGCGGCCGAATGGGCGCGACCCGGTCTATGTGCTGAAGCAGGAACTCTCGAACATCCCGCTCTGGGGCCGGCTGGCGGCGCGCTGCGGGCATATCGCGGTCGACCGCGCGGCCGGCGCCTCGGCGCTGCGGTCGATGGTGCGTGCGGCGCAGGGTGCCATCGCCGCCGGCCGCCCGGTGGTGATCTTCCCCGAGGGCACGCGCACCGCGCCGGGCGAGAGCGTGCCCTACCAGCCCGGCGTCGCCGCCCTGGCGAATGCCACCGGGGCGCCGGTGGTGCCTGTCGCGACCGATAGCGGGCTGTATTGGGGACGGCGTGCCTTCCAGAAGAGGCCCGGCACCATCCGCATCGCGGTGCAGCCCGCGCTGCCCACGGGCCTGCCGCGGGCGAAGCTGATGGCCGCGCTGGAAGACGCCATCGAGGACGCCACCGCCGCCCTGACCGGCCTGCCGCGGCCTGGGGATAAGTCTGGGGAAGGTGACTCTGTCATTTCTGATTCGGAGGCAAAGCGTGCCCCCGTAACCCATTGATTCAGAATGCGTCTCTAACTGGGGATGACGTTTGTGGATATCTTCGCGCTGGCGGTCTCGGGCAGCAGCGCGGCGATGCGGTCCAGCCCGCCGTCGCGCACCCCCATCGACCGCAGGTGGTGCAGGGTGTTCAGCAGGTAGTCGCGGTTGGCGCCCATCTGGCCGTGGCCCTGGGCGATCGCCGCCGCCGCGCGTTCCGGGGGCAGCCGCCCGCAATACAGCCGGCACCCGCGGTTCGCGACATAGGCCACGGCGCGCACCATCCGCCCGCTATCGAGCAGCCGCAGCGGCAGCATGCGGCGGTGATAGACCTGCTCGGCCCCATCGGGCAGTTCGCGGTCATCGAGGTAGGCGATCACCGCGGCGGCCTCCGCCGCCGGCACGCCGAAGGCCAGGCCCCGGCACGCGCCGCCGCGATCCAGGCCGAGCACCAGCCCCGGCCGCTCCGGCGTGCCGCGATAGCGGTGCGACCACAGGCAGAACCGGCGATGGAAGCCGCGCAACAGCGCCGGATGGGCCGCCGCATGGGCGAAGCCCGGCCGCCAGATCAGCGAGCCATAGGCGAAGACGTAGAGATGCCCGTCCGCGTCGACCAGGTCGCCCGACCTGGCGCCATCGGCCAGCGATGTGTGCTGCATGCTGCGGTCCCGCGCCCGCGCCGTCGCGCCGTTGCGGGCGCGGCGCTATACCCGCCGGCGTGATGCCCGCCAAGTCGCCCCCCCGCCCCCGCCGCCATTTCCGCCGCGCGATCGTCGGCGTGCTGACCTTGGCGATGATCGCCGCGGTGGTGCATGGCCTGGCCTGGCATTGGGCGACCGGCGCCATGGCCGTCGGCATGTCGGACTGGGTGACGCAGCGTCGGGCCGAGGGCTGGACCATCGAGCACGGCCCGCCCCGGCGCGGCGGCTGGCCCTTCGCCGCGCAGCTGGCGATGGACGATCTCCGCATCGAGGCGCCGGCGCGCGCCGGCCGGGCGGGGTTTGCCCACCAGGCCGGGCGGCTGGTCCTGCGGATCGCCCCGCCGCAGCCCGACCGCCTGGCCATGCTGTTCGAGGGGCCGCAGCGGCTGCGCCTGGGCGATGCGGCCATTCCCTTCGCGGCGGATCGGCTGGCGCTGGTGGTGCCGCTCACGGCCGGGCCGTCGCAGGCCGTGGACGTCGACATCGCCGCGCTGGAGGCGCTGCTGCCGGCCGGGCCTTTGCGGCTGCGGGCGGCGCGGATCGTGCTGGCCAAGGGCGTGCCGCCGCCGCGTGGCGCCGAGGCCGAGCCCGTCCTTGGCATCACGGTGCAGGCCGCGGGCGTGGTCCCGCCCACCTCGGCGCTGACCGCCGCGCTGGGTCGCGAAATCGATCAGCTGTCCATCGAGGCGCTGCTGGCCGGCACGCCGCCGCTGCCCGGGCCGCCCGTGGTGATGGCGGCCGCCTGGCGCGACGCCGGCGGCGCGGTCGAGGTTCCGGCGCTGGCGTTGCGATGGGGGCCCCTGGCAGGCGATGCGCGGCTGTCCTTCGCGCTGGATGCGGCGCTGCAACCGCGGGGGCGCGGCACCGTGCGGCTGGCGGGCGCGCCGGCGGCGCTCGAGGCGCTGGCCGGGGCCGGGCTGATCGACGCCAATGCCGCGCGCGCCGGACAGGGGGTGGTGGCGCTGCTGGCGCGCACACCGCCCGAGGGCGGGCCGCCGCGTGTCGAGCTGCCGGTGGCGCTGGCCGATGGCACGCTGACGGTGGCGCGCGTGCCGTTGGTCCGGCTTGCGCCGGTCGCCTGGCCGGCGGGGCGCGGGTGGTGAGGGCATCGCGCGACGGCGCGTGAAGGGCACGGGCGACGGCGCGTGAAGGTGACGCGCGGCGGCGCGTGGTGAAGGCATCCAGAAACGACGCGTGGAGACGACGCGCGTTGTTGCATGCGGTCCGCCCTGTCGCACGATGCGCGAATGGTCTGGTCTTCGATCCACGCATCGGATCGGCTTTCCGCTCCGATCGCGCGCCGGCGACCGCAGAACCGATTAACGCAGGGCAACCGACTCACCGCGCATTTCGCGCCCAGCGCGAGAGGGCCGTGAAAACGACGTCAATCAACCCCTCGTCACCGTTACAGCCCTGTCGGTTGGCGCCAGCGCAGCGTTAAAGATGGTCCATCGCTCTCCTGACTGTGACAGGGCATGGGGCCACCAGCGAGACACGCGGATGGATGATGTGACGTTCGATACCCAGGCCGAAGCGGATGGCACCGACCGCACTGCCATCCTCATGATGCTGACCTATGTCGAGGCCGAGTGCAGGCGCCTCGGCGATGACGAAGCAGCGCGTCATGCCGCGCTGGCGGTGCAACTCATCACCGGCAAGCAGGTGTCCCAGCCGCTCGATCGTTCAGGGCGTCACGGGGTTCGCGCGTCGGCGCCGCTGAACTGACGCGCCGCGCCTGACCGGCGCGCGGCGCGATCAGCCCGCGCGTCGCAGCTGGAACAACGCCTGCTCGCCGAACAGGTTGGCGAGCCGCACGGAACGCCGCCACGGCGCCTTCAACCCACGCTCATCCACCGCCAGCCATTTCTCCACGCGATAGCCCTCCATCTCGCACAGCGCGAAGAAGTCCAGGATCGTGCAGGGGTGGATGTTTGGCGTCTCGTACCAGGGGCGGTTCCAGGTATCGGTGTCGGGCATGCGGCCGCGCGTGAGCAGCCGCCAGCGCAGCTGCCAATGCCCGAAATTCGGGAAGGACACGATGGCATGCGCGCCGATGCGCAGCATCTGGCGCAGCACCTCGCGCGGCTTCTCGACCGCCTGCAGGGTTCGCGACAGCACCACGTAGTCGAAGCCGCCATCGGGGTAGAAGGCCAGGTCGTGGTCGGCATCGCCATGGATCACCGCGAGGCCGGCGGAGACCGCCCTGGTCACCTCCGCCATGTTGATCTCGATGCCGCGCGCATCGGCCTGCTTCTCGCGCGTCAGGTGTTCGATCAGCGCGCCGTCGCCGCAGCCGATGTCGAGCAGCTTGGCGCCATGCGGGATCATCTCCGCGATCAGGCGGAGATCCAGGCGCATGTTCTTCGCGACGTAGCGGATGTCGGACGGGGCTTCGGGCATGTGCGGCGCTTCAGGGCTGCGAGGCCATCGGCGTAGTAGGCTGCATCCCGCATGTCCAGCCGAACGACCACAGCGCGCGCGATGGCGCGGCTCGCGCTGCTCTGCGCCGCGCAATCCGCCGTCGTGCTCGCCTGGAATGCGCTGACGCGCGACGAGACGGCGACGATCCCCTCCGACGGGCTGATCGGCGGGCTCGGCGCGATCTGGCTGATCCCGGCGGCGTGGCTGGCGGCGTGGCAGCTGACGGGCATCGCGGATTGGCGCCGGGCGCTGGCGGGTGCGGCGATCACGCTCGGCCTGTGCATCGCGACCTTCGCGGTGGCGCTGGTGCTCGGGCTGTTTTCGATGGGGTTGCTGTCCATCCCGGCGGGCGCGGCGGGCGTGGTGCTGATCGCGCTGATCCTGGCGCGGCGGGAGGCGGCGGAGGATGGCGTGGCGCCGCGCGCCTGGCCGCATGTGGTGGGCCTGCTGATAGCCTTCGTGGGGCTGCTGCCGGCCGTGCTGTCGACCGGCGAGCGCTTCGACTTCGACATCCCGCCGCAGGGCGCCACCGGTGCCGGCCTGGCGTTGCTGCTGCTGCCCTCGGTCGCGATCTTCCTGCCGCATGCGCTGCTGGCCATGGCGATGCGCCCGGGCCCCGCGCCGCTGCCCTGGCGCGGCGGCGTTGCCCTGGTGGTGCTGGCCCTGGTGGCGCCGATGCCCGCGCTGGGGCCAGGCTGGATGGTCGACGTGCCGGCGCGCATCGCCGCGGAGCACGCCGAGCACCGCCTGTTCATCAGTGCGGGCGGCTGGCGGTCGGGCGTGCATGCGGGTGGCGTCGTGCAGGCCGCGATGGGCGAGGGCCCGGTCGCCTTCACCGTGCCGCAGGGCTGGCTCGGCCTGCACCCCGCGCAGCCGGATATCGAGCCGCCGCGCAGTGTCGAGATCGCGCCGGATCCGCGCCTGCCGCCGCCCGCCGTTCCGATCCGCCGGCTGCGGCTGGCCGCGGCCGTCGCGGCGCCGATGGTCACGCCGGGCGGGGCGGGCCCGGCGCATTCCGACTGGCACCCGCATGGCTGCACGCGGCCTGATGCCGATGGGCTGTCGCTCTGCCGGCAACTGGCCTTCGCCAATGGGCGCGAGGCCGCCCCGGCGCTGGTCGCGATGCTGCCGGAGTCCGAGCTGCCACGTCGGCTGCTCGCGCAATTCGCGACCGGGCCGGCCGGCTGGCTGATGCTGGCGCCCGGGCTGCGCGGCGTGTGCTACCTGGGCGAAGCCTGCCGCCTGCGCTTCGCGGTGGCGGGCGGGCGCGAACTGGAGGTCGAGGTGCCGGCCGAACCGGTCGTGAACTGGGCTGACATCCGCGCCGAGGCAGCGCGGCTGCTGCACATTCGTGCCGAGGCAGCGCGCCTGCTGCGCGACGCCACCGGGCTGGACCTGGCGCCGCCGCCCTGACGGCGTGCGGTCAGTTCACCAGGAACGGCGCGTCGCGCGTGTTCGCCAGCGCGTCCCAGGCCGCGCGCACCTGCGCCGCGCCATGGGTGCGTTCCAGCCGGCGCAGCGTGAAATGCCCGCGCGCCACGCCGCGGAAGTGTTCCAGGAAGGCGATGTTGACCGCCGCCCCGGCCGCCGCTCCCAGGATCGGCGCGGCCTGCGCCGTGACCTTCAGCCCGATCGGCCCGACGAAGCGCGACGCCACCGCCGCCACGAAGCCGGGCACGATGGTGCGGCCCACCGCGCCCTTCAGCGCCTCCGCCAGGGCGATGCGGACGGCGAAGTAGCCGCTCTGGGTCGCGTCGTCGGCCGCGTTGGTGCCACCCAGCGCAAAGACCTTCAGGCATTCGGACGCGGCCTCGGGGGCCGAAAGATCCTCGCCTTCCTCGCCCGCCACGGCGGCGACCTGTCGCAGCAGGATGGTGGTCGAGACCGGCAGTTCGACCAGCGTGCCGGGCAGGCCGAAGGCGCCGCCGAGCGCCCCCGAGGTCGCCGCCATGCCGCGATGGAACCAGGAGGAGGGGATGGGCAGTGGCGACACTGCCGGGCCGGAGCGCATGGCCGTGCCGATCGCCAGTTGCAGCGCCGCGCGCACCGCGCCGTCCAGCGTGCCCTGCACAGCGGAGGGCAGCCGCGCGCGTAGCGCTTCGATCGGCATCCCCGCCACGCCGGCCAGGCGCGCGGCAAGGGACGGATTCTCCAGCGCCTCATAGGCGGCGCGCAGGTCGCGCAGCGCATCGGGCGGCAGGTGGGTCTTGGGGGGGATGGTGGTGAGGCTCATGGCGACCGTTCCAAGTGGCCCTGCCCTGCCCCGCGGTCCAGACCCGCCGCCTCACGTTCCGCGGCGGCGGCGTAGGGGGCCAGGCGCTCGGCCACCACGCGCGCCACCGCATCGACCGCGGCGCGGCGCGGGAAGGCGGCACGCCAGACGATGCGGATGGTGCGCGAGGCACGCGCCGCCAGCGGCCGCAGCACGATCCCGGCATCCTGCGCCGCGCCGGCCGCCAACCCCGGCACCAGCGTGGTGCCATAGCCGGCGGCGACCATGTTGATCAGCGTCGCCAGGCTCGACGCCCGCAGCGCGCCGCCGAGCGGCCCCGCGAGACCGCAGGCCTCCAGCGCCTGGTCGCGCAGGCAATGGCCATCGGCGAGCACCAGCACGTCGGCGGAGAGCTCGGCCTCGGCGATGCGGTCGCGCGTCGCGAGCGGATGGTCGGGCGGCAGGGCGGCGATGAAGGGCTCGGTGAACAGCGCGCGGCTGGACAGGTCGGCGCCGTCCGGTTCGGTGGCCAGCAGCGCGGCGTCGAGCTCATGGGCGCGCAGCTTCTCGACCAGCGTGGTGGTCACGTCCTCCCAGGGTTCGATGGCGAGGTCGGGCAGCGCCTCGCGCAAGGGGGCGAAGACCAGCGGCAGCAGGTAGGGGCCGAGGGTCGGGATCACGCCGATCCGCAGCGGGCCACGCAACGGGTCCGCCAGCGTGCGCGCGAGCGCGGTCATCGCCTCGATCTCGGCCAGCGCCACGCGGGCATGGGCCAGCAGCGCCTCGCAGACCGGGGTCGGCACCACCTGCTTGCTGTTGCGTTCGAACAGCACGGTGCCGAGGGAGTCCTCGAGCTTCCGCAGCTGCACGGACAGCGTCGGCTGGCTGACGCGGCAGGCCTCGGCGGCGCGGCCGAAATGGCGGTGCTCGGCGACGGCGAGCATGTAGCGCAGGTCACGGAGGTTCATGCTGGCGTCCGGGGTGCGGTGCGCGCGCGTTGCGCCGGGGCAACCCGCGCCCGCGCAGCCCAGGGCACGCCGCCATCATTGGCTCTGTCTATCACAATCTTCAAAACTTGGGCCTTCCGTAATCACCCTTCACATGGGAAACCCATCGCCGATCAGGAACCCCGCCCGCGGGCGGGGCAGCCATCGCAACCTGGAGTGGAGAAGAATGATGGACGGAAACACGGCTTCCGCCGGCAAGTGCCCGGTGATGCACGGCACGCCGACGGCGGTGCGCTTCTCCTCCCGCGGCAACAAGGATTGGTGGCCGAATGCGCTGAACCTGCGCATCCTCGCGCAGCACTCCGCCAAGCCGAACCCGATGGGCGAAGGCTTCGACTATGCCGCCGAGTTCAAGAAGCTCGACCTCGATGCCCTGAAGAAGGACATCATGGCGCTGATGACGGTCAGCCAGGATTGGTGGCCGGCCGACTACGGGCATTATGGCCCGTTCTTCATCCGCATGGCCTGGCACGCGGCGGGCACCTACCGCACGGCGGATGGCCGCGGCGGCGCCGGCAATGGCGCGCATCGCTTCGCGCCGGAAAATTCCTGGCCGGACAACGCCAACCTCGACAAGGCGCGGCGCCTGCTGTGGCCGGTGAAGCAGAAGTACGGCAACCGCATCTCCTGGGCCGACCTGTTCGTGCTGACGGGCAACTGCGCGATCGAATCCATGGGCCTGAAGCCCTTCGGCTTCGGCGGCGGCCGCGTCGACATCTGGGAGCCCGAGGACGACATCTACTGGGGCAGCGAGGACACCTGGCTAGGCGACAAGCGCTACACCGGTGACCGCGAGCTGGAGAACCCGCTCGCCGCCGTGCAGATGGGCCTGATCTACGTGAATCCGGAAGGCCCGAACGGCGTGGCCGACCCGATCGCCTCCGGCCGCGACATCCGCGAGACCTTCTCGCGCATGGCGATGAACGACGAGGAGACCGTCGCACTCACCGCCGGCGGCCATACCTTCGGCAAGTGCCATGGCGCGGGCGATGCCTCGCTGGTGGGCCGCGAGCCCGAGGGCGCGCCGATGGAGCAGATGGGCCTGGGCTGGCTCAGCAGCTTCCAGTCCGGCAAGGGCGTGGATGCCATCACCTCCGGCATCGAGGGCGCATGGACGCCGACGCCGACCAAGTGGGACAATTCCTACTTCGACATGCTGCTCGGCTACGACTGGAAGCTGACCAAGTCGCCGGCCGGCGCGCAGCAGTGGATCCCGACCGACCCGGCCGCGGCCACCCTGGTGCCCGACGCGCATGACCCCACCAAGCGCCACGCGCCGATCATGACGACGGCCGACATGGCGATGAAGATGGACCCGGAGTACCGCAAGATCAGCGAGCGGTTCCACAAGAACCCGGACCAGTTCGCCGACGCCTTCGCCCGCGCCTGGTTCAAGCTGACCCATCGCGACATGGGGCCGAAGGTGCGCTACCTGGGCCCCGACGTGCCGGCCGAGGACCTGATCTGGCAGGACCCGGTGCCGCCGGTGACCCATGCGCTGATCGACGAGGGTGATGTCGCCGCGCTGAAGGCGCAGATCCTCGCGACCGGCCTGTCGGTCTCGCAGCTGGTGCAGACGGCCTGGGCCTCGGCCTCGACCTTCCGTGGCTCCGACAAGCGCGGTGGCGCGAATGGTGCGCGCATCCGCCTGGCGCCCCAGAAGGACTGGGAGGTGAACCAGCCGGCGCAGCTCGCGACGGTTCTGGCGACGCTGGAAGGCGTGCAGAAGGCGTTCAACGCCTCCGCCACCTCCGGCAAGCAGGTGTCGCTGGCCGACATCATCGTGCTGGGCGGCTGCGCGGCCATCGAGGCCGCGGCCAAGGCGGCCGGCTTCGGCGTGACGGTGCCCTTCGCGCCCGGCCGCACCGACGCAACGCAGGCGCAGACCGATGCCGCGTCCTTCGATGCGCTGGAGCCCGAGGCCGACGGCTTCCGCAACTACCGCAAGGCCCGCTTCACGGTCTCGGCCGAGGAGCAGCTGGTGGACAAGGCTCAGCTGCTGGGCCTGACGGCGCCGGAGATGACCGTGCTGGTCGGCGGCCTGCGCGTGCTCGGCGGCAACCACGGCGGTTCGCCGCATGGCGTGCTGACCAAGCGCCCCGGGCAGCTCACGAACGACTTCTTCGTGAACCTGCTGGACATGGGCACCGCCTGGTCGCCGACCGATGAGAGCGCGGAGGAATTCCAGGGCCGCGACCGCGCGACCGGCACGGTGACCTGGACCGGCACGCGGGTGGACCTGGTGTTCGGGTCGAACTCCCAGCTGCGGGCGCTGAGCGAGGTCTATGCGCAGGCCGACAATGCCGGGAAGTTCGTGAACGACTTCGTGGCGGCCTGGGTGAAGGTGATGAACGCGGATCGGTTCGACCTGGCGTAAGCCGGGCAATCGTTCCGTGCTGATCGGCGGCCGCTCCTGGAAGGGGGCGGCCGTCCTGCGTTTCGGACTGCCGCGCGCGGATATGGCCCTGGCGCGCGCCACCCCATATAAGGCGGCGCGACGCGGCGGCGCGGACCGGTTGGCGCGGCCTGTGGCGCGCTTCCCGGGGGGCGCGCGCCGGCGCTTGAAGGCATGGACCGATGAACTGGATTTCCGACTGGGCGCTGCCGAAGATCTCCGGCCTGTTCAAGCGGGATGTGCCGGAGAACCTCTGGCACAAATGCCCGGCCTGCGAGCAGATGATCTTCCGCCGCGACCTCGATGCCGCGCTGAATGTCTGCCCGCATTGCGGCCACCACATGCGTATCTCCGCGACGCGCCGGCTGGAATGCACGCTGGATGAGGGGTTCTCCCGCATCGAGCTGCCCAAGGCGCCGGCCGACCCGCTGCGCTTCCGCGACCAGCGCCGCTACACCGACCGGCTGAAGGAAGCGCAGGCGAAATCCGCGATGGATGACGCGGTGGCCGTCGCGCACGGTACCATCGAGGGCCAGCGCGCCGTCGTCGCCGCTTTCGAATTCGCCTTCATGGGCGGGTCGATGGGCCCCGGCGTGGGCGAGGCGATCGTCACCGCTGCGAAGCTGGCCGTGCTGCAGGATGCGCCGCTGATCATCTTCACCGCATCGGGCGGCGCACGCATGCAGGAAGGCGCGGTGTCGCTGATGCAGATGCCGCGCACGGTGATCGCCACGCGCCTCGTGAAGGAAGCGGGGCTGCCCTACATCGTGGTGATGTGCGACCCGACGACGGGCGGTGTCACGGCATCCTTCGCCATGCTGGGCGACATCCACATCGCCGAGCCGGGTGCGATGATCGGCTTCGCCGGTGCGCGCGTGATCGAGCAGACGGTGCGCGAGAAACTGCCCGAGGGTTTCCAGCGCGCCGAATATCTGCTGGAGCACGGCATCCTCGATATGGTCGTCAAGCGCGGCGAGATGCGCGCGACGCTGGCGCGCGTGATCGGCCTGCTACGCGTGCCCCTGGTACTGCGCCAGCCGGAGGTCAGCGTCGAGGAAGTGACCGCCCTGCCCCCGCCCGAGGACCCGGCCCCGCAAGCCCAGGCCTGAGCGCATGTCCCGCGCCGAGGCGATCGTCGAGCGCCTGCACGCGCTCCATCCGAAGCTGATCGACCTCAGCCTGGGGCGCATGCAGCGTGCGCTGGATGCGCTGGGCAATCCCGAGAAGCGCCTGCCGCCGGTCGTGCATGTGGCGGGAACCAACGGGAAGGGGTCCACCTGCGCCTTCCTGCGCGCCATCACGGAAGCGGCGGGCAAGCGCGCGCATGTCTTCACCTCGCCCCACCTGGTGCAGTTCCATGAGCGGGTGCGGCTGGCGGGAACGCTGGTAAGCGACGCCGACCTGGTGGCGGCGCTGGAGGAAACCGAGGCGGCGAATGGCGGTGAACCCATCACGGTGTTCGAGATCACCACGGCTGCGGCGTTGCTGCTGTTCTCCCGCGTGCCGGCGAATGTGATGGTGCTGGAAGTGGGGCTCGGCGGGCGGTTCGACGCGACGAATGTGATCGACCGGCCGGTGGCGACGGCGATCGCGTCGCTGTCGATGGACCACATGGAGTTCCTGGGCGACACGCTGGGCGCGATTGCCTTCGAGAAGGCCGGCATCATCAAGCGCGGCGTGCCTTGCGCGACGGGGCTGCATATGCCCGAGGCGCGCGACGTGATCGAGCAGGTGGCGGCGGACAACGCCGCGCCGCTGCTGATGCGCGGTCGCGACTGGCGCTGCGATGCGGTGCAGGGCGGGCTGGTCTATGCCGATGCGCGCGGGTCGATCGACCTGCCGCCGCCGGGGTTGCCGGGGCCGCACCAGGCGGAGAATGCGGGGATCGCCATCACGGCGCTGCGGGCGTGGGGGCCGGAGTGGCTGACCGATGCGGCGATCGCGCGTGGCGTGGCCTCCGCCGAATGGCCGGCGCGTTTGCAGCGGTTGCACGGTGCGCTGGCGGCGATGCTGCCGGGCGGGTTCGAGCTGTGGCTGGATGGCGGGCACAATGCCGGGGCGGGTGTGGCTCTGGCGGCGCATCTCGCGACGTGGCGCGACCGGCCGCTGCACCTGGTGGTGGGGATGAAGAAGGGGAAGGCGAGCGAGGAATTCCTGCGGCCGCTGATCCCGTTTGCGACGACGCTGACCGCGGTGGCGGAGCCGGGGCAGCATCTGGCGATGAGCGTGGAGGATATTGTCGCGGCGAGCGGCGGGGTGGCGCGGCCGGGGCCGACAGTGGCGGAGGCGCTCGCACTCATCGCGCGGGAAGGGGCGCCAGGGCGGGTGCTGGTGTGCGGAAGCCTGTATCTGGCCGGGGAAGTGCTGAAGGCGGATGGGGGCCTGGGCCTATCCTGAGAGGGTACGAAATCCTCCTAACAGGATGAAATCATGGCTTTTACCCACTGCCGTGCCGTATTCTGCACCAATCATGGATAAACACCGAATTTTCAACGGCTTAGATGCAGAACAAGCGCGACAGGCCGTCGATTGCCGGCAGGTCTTCGACGCGCTGCGCGCCGCCGAAGCCGAGCTGTCGCGCCGCTTCGCCGGCAGCATGGCGTGGAAGGCCGTCAACGGCCAGGACTACCTCTATCGCCGCCGCGGCAGGGTCGAGAAAAGCCTAGGCCCGCGCTCGGCCGAGACGGAGGCCATAGAAGCCGCCTTCCGCGCCGGCCGCGCGCGCGCCGACGACCTGGCGCAGGGGCTGCGCGCGCGGTTGGAGCGCATGGCGCCGGTGAATGTCGCGCTGCGACTTGGCCGCGTGCCCAATGTCGTGGCGCGGGTGCTGCGGCGGCTGGACGAGCAGGGGCTGCTCGGCCCGCGCATCGCGGTGGTGGGGACGAACGCGCTGTTCGCCTACGAGGCGGCGGCCGGCGTGCAGTTTGGGTCCGGCCTGTTGGCGACGGTGGATGTCGATCTGGCGCTTGATGCGCGGCGGTCACTGACACTGGCGGCGGAGCTGCGGCCGGAAGGTCTGCTCGGCCTGTTGCGAAAAGTGGACCGCAGCTTCGCGATCCGCCGCGATGGCGATTTCCGCGCGGTGAACCGCGACGGCTTCATGGTGGATTTGATCACGGCGGAGCCGCGCGATCTGCGCCGGCGCATGCCGCCTCGGCGGCTCGGCACCGCGGCCGAGGATCTGGAAGCGGTCGAGATCGGCAAGCTGCAATGGCTGGTGGAGGCGCCGCGCTTCGCCGCCGTCGCGATCGCCGAGAACGGGCTGCCGGTGCGCATGGTGGCCGCTGATCCACGCTTCTTCGCCGCGCACAAGCTGTGGCTGGCGGACCGCGAGGACCGGGAACCAGAGAAGCGTGGGCGAGACCGGCTGCAGGGGGAGGCGGTGGCGGGGTTGCTCGCAGGGCCGTTGTCGAACCTGCCGCTGGATGATGCGAGCCTCAGTCAGTTGCCGGCGGCGTTGGCGGCCAGGCTGAGGGAGGCAATAGCGACGACGCCGCGCGGGGCGGCGTTGGAGTGGTGATCATCAAGCCGATGTGTTGGATCATAGAACGCGGTCAAGATCATCCTTCGCGGGCGGAGCCTTGACGTAGGCAGACCAGAACGCGGACCCGTTCTCGATGAACTCCGAACGCAGCGTGCGGAAGGGCTCTGCGAAAAACCTTGGCTCCAAAAGCTGCTCTGCGCCAGAAGCAATCACATGGGCTCGGTAGATGAGGCTCAGGAAGTCGATCGTCGGGAAATCCGCCCCACCCTCATCGTGGTAGTGCGGTCCACCGTCCTTCGGCGTTGAAACCTGGCGATGGGCCAGCCAGCGGTTCCGAAGCGGCTCGAGTGATGCATAGGCCCGGCGTGCGCGCCGCCGTTGACGGCTCGCACATTTGCCGAACGCCTTGATTCGATTCCTTGCGTCTGCCTCCGAAACGCCCGCAGCGTGCAGAAGGCGCGCAATAGCGTTCCCGAGCTCCGGATTTCGAAGGGGGTTAGCGACGGTACCGCACAGCGGTGGTTCTGCCTCGTTGTCCCACAAACGCGCTGCGGCAAGCAGTGCGGTCTCGGTGCAACTGTTCAGTATCGTCTCAGCCGCATAGCCAGATTGCAGTGTTCCGGAAATACGATCTCGAAGCCCCGGTGTCTGAGCCGCAGCGCGAACAATGCCCCAACTGCCTAGGGCAGCGCGGATCTGCAGATGCACTGCTTCGAGCGTACTGCGATAGAGTTCTAACGACACCACTCCGCTCACGCCTGCTTCCGCTCAATCAGCTCCCTTCTGATCTTCCGCCCGCGCCTGATCCGGTCCTCGATGAACTCCGCCTGCCCGTAGCGCACCGCGCGGCCCAGCGCGTGCGCGTCCTCGCTGAAGCGCGCCAGCATCTCCAGCAGCGCCTCGCGGTTGTTGAGGAACACGTCGCGCCACATGTCGACGTCGCTCGCGGCGATGCGCGTGAAGTCGCGGAAACCGGCGGCGGCGAATTTCAGCACCGACTCCTTCGTCTCCTCCGCCAGGTCATCCGCCGTGCCGCAGATGGTGAAGGCGATCAGGTGCGGCAGGTGGGACACGATCGCCACCGCGCGGTCATGCGTGACCGGGTCCAGCGTCTCGATCATCGACCCGCAGCGGCGCCAGAACTCTCGAACTTTCTCGACCGCCGCCGCATCCGACCCCGGCAGAGGCGTCACGATGCAATACCGCCCGTCGAACAGCTCCGCGAAGCCGGCATCCGGGCCGGAATGCTCGGTTCCCGCCATCGGATGCGCCGGCACCAGGTGCACGCCCGCGGGCATCAGCGGCGTCAGGTCGCGCACCACGCTGCCCTTGGTGGACCCCACATCGGACAGCACGCAGCCCGGCGCCAGATGCGGCGCGATGACCGCCATAACCCCCGCATAAGCACCCACCGGCACGCACAGGATCACCCCGTCGCAGCCGGCCACGGCCTTCGCAACGTCATCCTCGACCACATCGACGATGCCGAGCTCACGGACCCGCGCAAGTGTGGCCGGCCGCCGCGCCGTCGCCACCACCGTGCGTGCCAAATCACCGCGCTGCTGCGCCACGCGCGCGATCGACGACCCGATCAGCCCGATGCCGACCAGGCACAGGCGTTCGAAGACCGGCTCAGCCATGCATGAAGGCGGTCAGCGCCTCGATGACCATGGTGCATTCCTCGGCGGTGCCGATGGTGATGCGAAGGCAGGACGGCAGCCCGTAGCCGCCCATGGCGCGCACGATCAGCCCGCGCGCCTTCAGCGCGTCATCCGCGCCCTTGGCCTTCGCCGGCGTACCGAAATCCACCAGCAGGAAGTTGCCTTCGCTCGGCCAGACCTTGATGCCCGCGGCTTCCAGCGCGGATGCCACGCGCCCGCGCCATTCGGTGTTGTGGGCGACCGACTGCTCGACCCAGCCCTGCTCGGCCAGCGCCGCAACGCCCGCCGCCATCGCAGCCGCGTTCACATTGAACGGCCCGCGCACGCGCTGCAGCACATCGACCACCGGCGCCGGCGCATAAGCCCAGCCCAACCGCATCCCGCCCATGCCGAAAATCTTCGAGAAGGTCCGCGTCATCACCGTGGTGCCGCTCGCATCCACCAGCTTGGCGCCCGCATCGTAATCCGGCCGCGTGACGTATTCGGCATAGGCAGAATCCAACACCAGCAGGATGTCGTTCCGCAGCCCCGCGCGCAGCCGGTCCACCTCGGCTTGCGGCAGGATCGACCCGGTCGGGTTGTTCGGGTTCGCCAGGAACACCAGGCGCGTGCGCGGCCCGACCGCCGCCAGCATGCCGTCGATATCCGCGGCCAGATTGCGCTCAGGCACCTTGATGATGCGGCAGCCCGCCCAGCGTCCCGTGATGTCGTACATCAGGAAGCCATGCGCGCTCATCACCAGCTCGGTCCCCTCCCCGCCATAGGCGAGGATGAGCAGCGCGATCAACTCGTCCGACCCATTGCCGACCACGATGCGCGCCGGGTCCAGCCCGAAGCGCGCGCCGATCGCCTCGCGGATCGCCTTCGCATTGCCATCGGGGTAGCGATGCGCCTCGGCCGCCATCGCCTGGATCGCCGCGATGGCCCCCGGCGGCGGCCCGAACGGCCCCTCGTTGGAAGACAGCTTCACGATCCGGTTCACGCCCGGGATCTTGGATTCACCACCCACATAGGGCTCGACCGACAGGATCGAGGGGCGAGGCATCACACTCATGCTGCGTCTCCGACGACCGGCGCGGCATAGGCGCCGAGGATGGTGCGCCGCGCCCAGGGCAGCGCAGCGAGGCGCGCATCATCCGCGCGCAGGAAGCCTTCGATCTCGGCCAGCACCAGCGTGGCCTGGCCGACCCGCGCGACGATCAGCGAAGCCGCCTCCAGCCCCGCTTCCGCCAGCGTGGCGGCGATGCGCCCGCGCGGCGCGCCCGCCTCGGCCTCCAGCAGGACCAGCGTGCGGTCGTCGCCCGACGGGTCGGGATCGACCGGGGCCACCACCAGCGCGCCGGGGCCGCCTGGCGGTTCGCTCACGAAGGGCAGGCGCGCCACGACCTGGAGCTTCGGCACTTCCAGCCGCGCCCACCAGGCGCTGCCCGCACCGGCTTCCTGGTCGGCGGGCGCGGGCAGCACGGCGACCGAGGCCTCGCCATCCGTCACGGCGGCGAGCGCGCGGGCCGGGGTGGGATGCACGCGGATCGCCGCGATCGGCCCGAAATGCTCGCGCGCCAGCCTGGCGTGGCCGGATTGCGGGTTGGGTGCATGCACGGCGACCGAGAAGCCCCCCTGGATGGCCGTGCTCGCCATGAAGATCTCGCGCCAGATGCGCACCAGGCGTTCGCGCGCCAGCGGGCCCTCGTGGCGCGCCAGCAGGCGGCGCAGCACGGCGGCTTCGCGCCCCGGGCGCAGCGGTGTGGTGCCGCCCTTCGCACGGCTGCCGGCCAGGCGCCCGACCACGGCGGAGCGCTTCATCAGCAGGGCGTGCATGGCGTCGTCGATCGCGTCGATCTCGGCGCGCAGCGCGGTGATGTCGGCCTCGGCGGGGGTGGCGGTCGAGGTGTCTGGCATGGGCGCTTGTGGGATCCGTACCCGGTGCGATGCGGCAACTGCCGTGCGGTAGGTTGCAATAGACGGGCCCGCGCGGGGCGCCAAGGCTGCGCGCGCGCATGGCGGCCCGGCGCGCTCGCGACGGCGCCGCGCCTCCACCGTCGCGGCCATGCTGCGGGCCTCCACCGTCGCGGCCACGCCGCGCCTCCACCGTCGCGGCCATGCCGCGCCTCCACCGTCGCGGCCATGCCGCGCCTACACCGTTGCGGCCACGCCGCGCCGGGCTTAAGCATCGCCCCCCATGTCCCAGGTCATCGCCCCCTTGCCGGAGGTGGACCACCAGCATGTCGTCTTCGCCGACGGCCTGCCGCTGGATTGCGGCGCCGTGGTCGCGCCGCTGGTGGTGGCCTACCGGTCCTACGGCACGCTGAACGCCGCCAGGACCAACGCCCTGCTGGTCTGCCACGCGCTGACCGGCGACCAGTATTTGGCCGAACCCAGCCCCGTCACCGGCAAGCCCGGCTGGTGGGAGAGCATCGTCGGCCCGGGCAAGCCGCTGGATACCGACCGCTACTTCATCGTCTGCGCCAATGTGCTGGGCGGGTGCATGGGCAGCACCGGCCCGCGGTCCGAGATGACGGACGCGCAGGGGCGCGGGCTCGGCCGGCCTTGGGGCACGGATTTCCCGCAGGTGACCATCCGCGACATGGTGCGGGCGCAGAAGCGGCTGATGGACCATCTGGGGATTTCGCGCTGGCTCGCCGTGGTCGGCGGGTCGATGGGCGGGATGCAGGTGCTGGAATGGGCGGCGACCTACCCGGACGCCGTGCTGGCCGCGGCACCCATCGCCTGCGCGGCGCATCACTCGGCGCAGAACATCGCCTTCCACGAAGTCGGCCGCCAGGCGATCCATGGCGACCCGGACTATGCCGGCGGGCGGTACTGGGAGGCTCAGCGCATCCCGGCGCGCGGCCTGGCGGTGGCGCGGATGGTGGCGCACATCACCTACCTGTCCGAGCAGGCGCTGACGCGGAAATTCGGGCGGCGGCTGCGCGGGGCCTCGGCGCTGACGTTCCTTGAGGACGTGTTCGAGGTCGAGTCCTATCTGCGCCACCAGGGCAGCACCTTCGTCCAGCGCTTCGACGCGAATTCCTACCTGACCATCACCCGCGCGATGGATTTCTTCGACCTGGCGGCGGAGCACGAGGGCGACCTCTCGGCGGCCTTCAAGGGCACGGCGACGCGGTTCTTCCTGGCGAGTTTCAGCAGCGACTGGCTGTTCCCGACCTCAGAGAGTCGCGCCGTGGTGCGCGCGCTGAACGCAGCGGGGGCGAGCGTGTCCTTCGTGGAGATCGCGTCCGACAAGGGGCACGACGCGTTCCTGCTGGAGGAGCCCGAGTTTCATGCGGCGCTGGGGGGGTTCCTGCGCGGGGCGGCGGAGAAGGCGGGGGTCTGACCCCCACCCCTCAATCCACCCGCGCCCCCGACGCCCTGATGATCGGCGCAAACGCCGCCTCATTCGCCGCCCGATAGGTCGCGAAATCCTCCGGCGTCGTGTACCACGGCGTCGCCCCGTTCTCGAGGAACCGCCGCTTCAGATCGTCGCTCTCCAGCGACTGCTTCGTCAGCACGTTCAGCCGATCCACGATCGGCCGCGGCATCCCCGCCGGCCCCATCACGCCGCCCCAGGAGGTGATCTCGAACCCCGGCAGGAATTCCGCCATGGTCGGGATCTCCGGCGCCACGGGGCTGCGCTGCGCGCCCGTCACCGCCAGCGCGCGCACCTTGCCGTCGCGATGCAGCTGCAGCCCCTGCGGGATGTTGTCGAAGATCATGTGCACGCGCCCGCCCTGGATATCGACATGCGCCGGCGCCGCGCCGCGATAGGGCACGTGCAGCATGTCCACCCCCGCCATGGTCTTGAACATCTCGCCCGAGATATGGACCGTGGTGCCCGACCCCGACGACGCATAAGCATACCGCCCCGGATTGGCGCGCAGCAGCGCGATCAGCTCCGGCACGGACCGCGCCGGCACGTCGTTGTTCACCACCAGCAGGTTCGGCAACTGCCAAAGCCCCGAGACATAGGAAAAGTCCCGCGTCGGATTGAACGGCAGCCGGCTGTACAGCGTCGGCCCGATCCCCAGCGGCGCAACGGACGCCAGCCCGATCGTGTTGCCATCCGGGTTGGCGCGCGCGATCGCCTCGGTGCCGATGTTCCCGGCCGACCCGGCGCGGTTCTCGACGACGAATTGCTGGCCGGTGATCTCGCTCATCTTGAGGCACCAGAGCCGCGACAGGATGTCGGTGCCCCCGCCTGGCGGGAACAGCCCGATGAAGCGGATCGAATGGCTCGGCCAGCTGGATTGCGCGAAGGCCGGCGCCGCCAGCGGCGCGGCAACAAGGGCAAGCAGGCTGCGGCGGCGCAGCATGGCGGTGCGTGTCACGTGACGTCTCCCTGACGGCCTTGCCGGCCTTGCCGCCATGGGAGCGAAGAAGCCCGCGCGCCGTCAAGCCGAACCTTGCGGCGCCTGCTCCTCCTCCCCGATCCCGAGCTGCTTCAGCCGCCGCCGCAGCGCATAGAGCTGGTCGAGCAGCGACAGCACCACCGGCAGCGCTTCCTCGTTCACCTCCAGGTCGTGGCGCAGTTCCAGGATCAGCCGGATGCGCTCGACATCGATCTCGTGGAAGCAGGGCGCGCCGCCCTGCGATTCGCAGCGCACATGCCCGGCGGCGATCCAGCGTTGCAGCTCATCAGGGCTGAGCCTGGTGAAGCGGGCGCAGAGGATGTCGATGGTGATCATGCCTGCCGCTCCAGCCCGGCGCGCGGGTCGGCCGGGTGTTCGGGCGACCAGTCGCGCAGGAAGGCCTCCAGCGCGGCATCCGGCTGCCCGACCATGACGCGCAGCGTGAGGAACAGGTCGCCCGCCGGTCGCGTGCCGTGCGCCGCGACACCCTTGCCGCGCAGCCGCACCTGTCGCCCGGTGTCGCTTTGCGCCGGCAGCGTGACGCGCAGCGGGCCGAAGGGGGTGGGCACCTCGACCGCACCACCCAGCACTGCTTCCTTCAGCGTGACCGGCAGGTCCATGCGCAGGTCGCGGCCGTCGCGGCGATACAGCGGGTGGTCCTGCACCTGCAATTCGATCAGCGCATCGCCGGCGGGGCCGCCCTGCCAGCCGGCGCCACCCTGGCCGCGCAGGCGCAGCACCTGGCCGGTCTCGACGCCGGGCGGGATCTTGACGCTGAGCGTGCGGCCATCTGGCAGCGTCAGCACCTCGGTGGCGCCGGCCACGGCGGACAGGAAGGGGACAGCCAGGCGATAGGATTCGTCCTCGCCACGGCGGGGGGCGGATTGGGCGCGCCGGCGGGCCTCGAAGAACTCGGCGAAGATGTCATCGGGCGTCGGGCCGTCATGCGGTCCGCCGTAGCGCGCGCCGGCCATGTCCTCCGCATACTGGCGATACCCGCCGGCGGGGCGCTGTTCCTGGCCGTCGGCGTCGATCTCCCCGCGGTCGAATCGGGCGCGCTTCTCCGGGTCCGAGAGCAGGTCGTTGGCGGCGGCGGCGGCCTTGAAGCGCGCCTCGGCCTCGGGCTTGCCGGGGTTCAGGTCGGGGTGGTGCTGGCGCGCCAGCTTGCGATAGGCCTGCTTGATGGCCTCCGGCGTGGCGTCGCGCGGGACGCCGAGGGCCTCGTAGGGATCAGCGGCCATGCCGGCATCCTCTGGGTGGCGCGGGTCCGCGGCGATGGAACCGCGGATGGCGCCATGCTGCGCGCGCCGCGCGCCGTGGTCCACCGGCGGCGCGTTGCGGGCGTCATCCAAAAAGAAAGGCCCGGAACCCGCAAGCGGGACCGGGCCTAGTCAACAGGGAGGCTTCACGTCTGGGAGGCTGATCTCAGTATATCCACCCGTGTTCCACGCGTGGACCACCGTGCTGAGCAAATCCCGGAAGAAACAAATCGAATCGTGGTGGAACAGATGGCATAACTTCCGTGGAACGCGACCGGTCGTCCGGGGCAATTGTGCCACGACGTGTGCCACGGGGGCACGCCGGTGGCGTTCTGCATTTCAGAACGAAGGGCTTTATGGACTCCAATTTCGAAACGACTTCAGGATCGGCGCCGTCTTCATCGACGCCTTCCTCCGACTGGCTGGCTACCAAGACGGCACCGGCCACCCAGAAGGGCGGACTTCCTCGCAAGAGCCGCCGGACCACCCTCACCAACGCCAAGCTGAACGCGTTGGCGTCGAAGAAGCTGACCCGGCCGGTCGACATCTCAGACGACAACGTGCGCGGGCTTGTCGCGCGCGTCCGTCCCAACGGCTCCCGGGCGTTCTATTTCCGCTGGCGCGTGAAGGGTACGTCCCGCTGGCGGAAGGTTCGTCTCGACGCCTCGAACGTCGAGGAAGCCCGGCTCAAGGCCATGGAGGCCGCTGCCGACAAGAGCTTCGGCCGCGACCCGAGGGTGTCGCGCGCTGCGCTCACGAAGGTCAGGCCGCTGACGGTTCGAGAAGCCGCCGACGAGTACTGCGCGTACCTCCTGACCACCAAGGGTCGGAAGGCCGGATACGTTGCCAATGTCCGCAGCATGTTCCGGAACTACGTCGAGCCCACCCTCGGTGATGCGCGCCTGATCGACCTCACGCAGCATGATCTCGCCAACCTGTTCGCAGGTATTATGGCGACCGTATCCGCAAAGGCATCCGGGGACTTGGCCGTTACTGCCGGATCGGCCCCCGTTGCGCGGAAGAGAAAGCGCGGACGCCCGGTGGACAGCAGGAAGCGGATCGTGACCACCCTTCCCAATCGGGTCCACACGCAGGTTGGGGGCCTGCTCCGCTGGGCGGAGCGCAATGGCAAAATCCCGCCGGGCGTGGCTCCTTCCGTCGAGCGGCCCATCGCAGAGGAACCCAGCAAGCGCCGCCTCCGAGAAGGCACCAAGTTGCTTCTCGGCATGCCTCATCTCGCCCGGGTCTGGTTGGCGGTGGAAGACGACGAGATCCACGTCCGGAACCTCGTCCGCCTTCTGCTCCTGATCCCACTGCGGCGGGAGGAGGTCACCGGCCTGTCGTGGCACGAGGTCAAGAGCCTGATGAACGACGAGAGCATCGTGAAGCTCGATCATCCCGCGTTCGATGCGCCTGCCCTCGATCTTCCAGCGACCCGCATGAAGGGGAAGCGACCCCACATGGCGCCGCTGCCGCCGTTGGCCTTGAGCCTCGTCCGGGAAATGCACGAGCATCGTGGCACGGCAGGGCCGTTCGTCTTCTCGCCGTCGGCCGGGAAGCGGAAGTTCGCGGGCTGGCAGACGCTCATGGCGCGCCTCCGCCGCCGATGCTCCGACATGCCCGAGGGATGGACGATCCACGACATCCGGACGGGCTGCGCGACGGCAATGGGCGACATGCTCGACGTGGACGACTCGATCATCGCGCGCCTCCTGTCTCACAGCCTCGAAACGCAGTTGGGCGTGACGTTCCACTACAACCTCAGC
Source organism: Roseomonas sp. (assembly GCA_051860065.1). GTDB lineage: Bacteria > Pseudomonadota > Alphaproteobacteria > Acetobacterales > Acetobacteraceae > Neoroseomonas. The sequence goes on along the minus strand of JBHYEQ010000010.1, from coordinate 17,148 downwards.
CGCCGTGTGCGTCCGATGCTCGATGCCCTGACTCGGTGGGAGGGCCTGCTGCTCGAAGCCGTGGAGGCGGAACGCCGTCGTCGCGCCGCCGAACAGCATGCCGTCGACGCCAACGTCGTCCGGCTTCCCGCGCGCGCAGTTTGATTTCGGCGCATCGGGGGTGGTGCGCGTATACTACGTGCGCGGATCACCCCCGGCGGCCCATGCGGTCGTCGAGAACTCCCCGACGGTAGGGGAGGAAAACTGAGGACCGACGCCCGGTCCGAAGTGGGGCAGGCTATCAGCCGCGCGGCACAGGGTGCCGTGTCGGACGCCGTTGTCGCCGAGGTCGCAAGACCTCGTACAACCCAATGGTGGCGCACCGCGCCATCGGGCGTTTTTTCATGATCAACGACCTCGCTGACACCGCATGGGTCAGCTTCAACGACATCAAGGCATCCGGCATCGTCCGTAGCCGCACAAATCTCTTTCGCTACCTCGCGAGGGAACCTGACCAACACCCGTTTCCTCGGCCTGTGAGGCATACGCAGACCGGGCGGCGGTACTGGCGGGTTGGGCAGGTTCAGACGTGGTGGGATGGCGAGCAGGAGCGCCGCGCCGTCGAATTGGAATCCCACCTGCTGGAACCAGACCGTGATCCCGGCCAATGGATGCCGGGCCGCAGGCGGAAGGCCGAAGGGCCGAATGCACTCTCAACATCGGACCGCGCCAGTAGTCCCTCGGCCTGATCAACTCCGGAGCCACCGATCCGACTTCCTCGGTGGCTCCGGCTGGATGGGCGGTGAGCTACGCGGCAACGGCGGAACTTGCCGCCCTCTCGTCCAGAGCCGCCACGACCTCGCCGACGTTCATCGCCAGCACGTATTCCCAGTGGCCAAACTCGCCGGTCGCGTTCACGGCGGCACACCAACGTTCGGCTGCCTGCTTCTTGACCTCGGCTAAGGCTTCCCAATCCACGCCCTTCAACTCCACGATGAGGTAGTGCTCGCCGGGGCGTTCCAGACGGACCACGAAGTCGGGGATGTACTCGCGCGGCTGGCCGTTGTGCAGATACGGGATGGCAAAGTTCAGCCCGTGGTTCTTCACGAAGGCACGCGTCACCGCGTGGCGGTCGATGTGGTAGGCGGCCGACTGCTCCCACGTCGCCGTGTCGTGGACGACGAGATTCACGTGGCTCCGGGCTACCTCCCGGACATCCTTCGAGGTGAACACGCTGATGTCGCCGGTGGCGCATGGGCGGTCGCGGTCGATGTCGGGAACCTCCGGCGCTTCGCCAGCGGTCGTGTCGGGCTGGATCGCCGTCACCAGACGCTCGATGATCCAGCCGTAGTAGGGGCTGATGAAAGCGTCGATGCGTTGGGCTGGGGGCTGCGGCTTCACCTTCTCGTCGATGTAGCGGCGCACGATGCCGAGCACCTGCGGAAACAGCACATGCGGCGGCGCCTCGCACGTCGGCTGCTGGCAGTAGAGCCGCGTCAGGTCAGCGGACATCTGGAAGCACAACTCCTGAACCCGGTGCTTCGCCCTGAACGCCCTGAGGCTCGCGTCATGGACGCCGCCGGGTGCGTGGATGGACGGACGCCCCATGTTCAGGGCTGCCGCCATCTCAGTTTCAGGCGGCACCTGCATGGGGTCGAGCGGCAGGCTGGCGACCGCATCCCAGTCGGGAACCGTGACCCGGTTCCTTACGCCGATGGAGTAGCCGAGGACGCGGGGGATGGTGATCGCGAAGGGCTTCTTCTCCGGCACCGCGTAGATGCGGCGCTGGGGCGGTTTCGGCTTCGGCGTCGCGCCAGTCGCCTTGAAGGGCACGATCTCGAACGGCACCCCGAAGACCTTGGCGACTTCCTCGTCGAAGCGCCCGTCGCCATTGATCTCGTAGCTCCGGCGCCGAAGTGCCCGACCCACGACCTGTTCGCAGAGCAACTGGCTCTGGAAGGGCCGCAGCCCGATCACGTGGGTGACGGTGTTGCAGTCCCATCCCTCGGTGAGCATGCCGACGCTGACGATGCAGCGCACGTCGCGGCCCGGCGGATGAAGGGGACGCCCGAGCTTCGTGGCCAGTGCCTCGAAGCCCTCAGGATAGATCGGCCGCCCCTGCCGATCCTCCGGCCATCTCTGGCGGCCGACCGTGTCCAGCGTGAAGCGCATCCACGCAGAATCGTCCGACTTCGCGTTGCCGGAATCCGTATCGTGGACGACGCCGGTATCCACGCGGATCGTCACCCGCTTGTCATCGTCATTCCGCAGTTCCGGGATGTTCAAGGACGGGATGCCCGGCGGCCGGATGTCCTCGCCGATCCACTCGTACATCGTCTTCGCGATCTTCTTGTTCTTGACCACGAGGATGAAGACGGGCGGGCGTGGATCGTCGCCCTTGCCCCATTCGGCCAGTAGCTCCGCCCACATGCCGCCGAGGATGGCGACCGGCGTGTGGGCGTGCTTCAGGATGGCTTCCGGCTTCGGGCTGGCCTTGCGCGCGCCACGTTCAGCGGCCGTCAGCTTCGGCAGAATCCACTGCCAGACGTTGAAGAAGGCCGGGATCAGCCGCCCGGTGCCATCGCGCGCCACAAGCTGCGGCACCTTGACCATCCCGCTCTCGATGGCGTCGGTCAGGCCGAAATCGGTGACGACCCACGGGAACACCATGTTCGTCTGGCTGCCCATCCGCCCGAGGTAGTAGGGCGTGGCGGACAGGTCCACGCAGAGGTTGATGCCCCGGACCTTGTTGATCCGGTCGAGACCTTCCACCCAGACGGTGGCCTCCTTGCGGTCCGCTTCCTCGTCTTCTTCCTCATCCTCGTCGACGCCGAGGTCCCCCTGCCCGTCGTCGTCCTCGATCTTGGCCGGGATACGGTAGGCGTGGTGGGCCTCGTCGTTGATGACGAGGATGTGCTGCTTCCCGCCCTTGCCCAGAATGCGGGCCACGAGGGCGGCGTCGCTCTCGACATACCGGGTGCTGCGGACGAGGGCCTTGCGCACGGAGCCGTCCGGCGACGTTTCCTCGGCTAGCACCTCCAACTCACCGGCCGCGACGGCGGCACCATAGGCTTCCGGGGTGAAGTACCGGCTGCCCCGTGCTGTCGTGGTCTTCGAGCCGATGACGATCCATTCGGTGCGCGTTTCCGGCACCCCGGCGCGGACGACGCGGGCACTTCCGGCGCCGCCAGGCGCCTGAGGTTCGAACACGTGCCAATTCGTTATGATCACCCGACCCTTGGCGAGGTCCGGCATCATGGCGGGCGGCACGAGGTCGCGGGTGATGTAGAGGCTCGCCTCGCCCAAGGACGGGTCCAATTCAGCAAGGCGGGACCGGATCGTGACATTCGGGCAGACCATCAGCACCGTGTCGCTGAACCGCGCGTCACCCCGGTCGGCGACCTTGTTCAAGATGCTCCATGCCGAGATCATCCCGGCGACCGTGCTCTTGCCGGACCCGGTGGCCATCTTGGCACAGAGCCGTCGGAACGCGGCGTAACCGTTGGCCTTTCGGTCGTCGCTCGGTTCATCAAGCGGAACGTCGATTCCCTGTAGGAAGTCGGCGCGCGCCTCGTTCAGGAAGATGATGGCCTCGACCGCCTCGCGCTGGGCGAAGAACAGCCGGGGCTGGCGGCCATCGCGTTCCCACCACGCCAGAAGCTCGGCCGTCGTTCGGGTGATGCCCGGCCGACCGACAAGGCGCCATTCCTGCATGCGGGTGCGGATCAGGTTGACCAGCGGGAGTTCTTGCCAGACGCCCCGACTGCCGCCGGAGCCCTGAACGCCCGCCTTGGGATCACGATAGTAGTAGCCCGCCGGGCGGCGGCCGGACCGCTGCTCTGGCTGTTCACCTTCCCGCAGCAGCCAGTGGGCTGTCGGTTCGTCGAAGGGGCTGCTCAGGATGGGTTCCGGGACTTCGAACCCACCGCTGGCGGTGGTGGTGTCGCTCATCCGGCGGCAGCCTCCATGCTTCGGGCGCCCTGCGGCGATCCGGCCTTCGTCAGGCGGCGGGTGACCAGAAGCTCGTTGCCTCGGTCGTCCAGAACCTTCACGGCGATCTCGGTTCCGAGCGGTGCCACGAACGGCGCGGACGTATCGCCCGCCAGATGTGCCCAGACCGCATCGTCATGCGTGCCCTTGAGCGCCTTCCGTAGATTCTCCCACGCGCTGGTGCGCGGGAAGAAGACCTGATCCGCATGAAAAGCCAAGCCGTTCCAGTCCGCGTCGAGCATCCACGCCGGGACGTTGTTGCCGTCCTTGTGGTCGGTCGTCATCGTCACCGGATCAAAGACGTCGAGGCCGAGCAGCTTCACCTGCCAGCGCGGTGTTCCGTCCTCCGCGTCCTCGGCCAAGGGAAGCACCTCGATCTCCGGCAGCCCGCAGACGGCGAAGATCTGGCTGCTGCGCTGGTTCCGGAGCAGGTCGCCCATGAGGACGTCCATGGTGATTGTGACGGCAGTGGCGGGCAGGCCCAGAGCATCTTCGCCGCCCGCGATCTCCTTGTTGGCCTCGGCGGTGAAGCCGAAGCCGATGGCGAACAGGTGGCGGTAACCCTTGACGTTGGCTTCCGTCGCCGCGTCGCGAACGGCCTTTCCGGTTATGGGACCATCGGAGGGGCCGAACAGGATGGCGACGGGAGTCGACGAGAACGGCAGGCCGCCGGTGCTGGCCTCGTGGGCCGCATCCACAGCAGCGCCGAGCGATACCGAACCACCTGACGGGTCGTGTTCCACCATCGCCTCGGCGGAGAGCGACAGGCTGCGGCCGGGGCGGCGGATGTTCTTTAGGGTGACCTTGGCGCCGCCGGTGAGGGACAGGGTCGGAGAGCGGCGCAAAACCTCAATCATCCGAGCCACATGGTCGCCCGGTTCCTCCGGCGGCCCGGCAACCTCCGGCACATCTCGATCAAGCAACTGCGGCGTGGGCAGGGTTGCCTCGACGACGAATGGCCCGGTGACACGAGTGACGTCCCCGATTTCATCGGGGCGATCAACGACCAGCACTTCTTCCGGCCGCTCGTCATTCGCGATGGAACCCAATGTGACACGCGTGACGACACCGCCGATTTCCTCCCCCTTGCGGTTCTGCTTTCGGGAGTACGTGAAGCCGCTGGATGGACCAACCTTCTCGTCGCGAAGGCTGAACCAAGGAAATGTCGATGTCAGCAGCCGTTGACGGGCCAGAGCAAGGGGAACCCGGGAGGTATCGATGGTAATCCAGCGGCGCCCCCAAGCCTCCGCGCAATAGGCGGTCGTACCTGATCCACAGGTGGGGTCCAAAACAAGGTCACCCGGGTCTGTTGTCATCAACAAACAGCGGCTTATTACCTTGGATGTTGTCTGAACAACATAGAATTTCTCGTCACCATATCCACCAGTTCCGGTGTCGGTCCACAATGCTTTGATGGGTTGCATTGGGAAGTCGTCGATGAAGCGGACATAGGCGAGGGTATTGCCAACCGTTTGAAGGCGACCGTGTTTGGCAAGCTTGTCGAGGCCCTCTCGTGTTGTCTTCCAGCACTTGTCCGCACCCGGGTGGAACGTCCGCCCTTCGAACGCATAGGGGATCGTCGTGTTCTCGCGGAACGCACCGGAGGTCAGATTGTCGAGCCGATAAATTCGAGCCCCGTTTGGAAGGGAAGCGCGACCGGCGCGCTCGTCCGGTGTCATTCGACGACGGCCGCCGTCCGGCATCAACAGCCACGAATACGCATCCGCCCCATCGTCGCCAAACCCACGCGAATTGTAGAGCGGCCGGAACTTCATCCGCTCGTGGTCCCGCGCGTACCACAGCAGAAAATCGCAAACTGTCGGCAGGCCCGACGCTCCCAGTCCTGCCGTCTTCACAAATGGTATCACCGAGACGAAGTTCTCGGAGCCCAGCACTTCGTCCATCACGGCCCGAACATGGTGCAAGTTCTCGTCGCTGATCTGAACAAAGAGGCTGCCCGTGGGCGCGAGAAGATCACGAGCTACTGCGAGACGATCTCGCAAGTATGTCAGATAGCTGTGAAGGCCGAGTTGCCACGTGTCTCGGTACGCCTGCACCATCTCGGGCTCACGCGTCATATCGGCATCATCGCCATGGGCGACGTCGCGCTTCCGCACAAATGGTTGGAAGTTGGAACCAAACCGAACGCCGTAAGGCGGGTCCATGTAGATCATCTGGACCTGCCCACCCATGCCCTCGAACCGCAGTAGGCTGTTCATCACCACCTGTGAATCGCCAAGGACCATCCGGTTCACCCAGCGGTCGCGGTGCTCAAAGGCCCGGACCTGATCCGCGAGGGGACGCTGAGGGTCCGCGAACAGGCCGAACATGTCGGATTGGTCGGGTCGTTTCCGGTGATCCTCCAAGGTCTTGATGATGGCGGCCGTAGACAGCCGCTCGTGGACGAACAGGGGCAGCGTCGGCACGTCGAAAGCGCTTCGCTCGGCCTTCCCTGACCAGTCGAGGAATGGCGCCTGCATCCGCTTCAGCCGCGCCAAGGCATCCTGCAACCCGGCCACTTCCAGCAGCGCCTTGCCGTCTACTCCTGTCAGCACCCGTCGTTCAGGAAACAGGTGCGGCGGCGGCAGGGCGGCGGCATCCTCGATGCACGCCAGCAGGAAGTTCCCGACTTCCCGCGTCGGGGCGCTGTCCCACTCCATGGCCGGGGACAGGCTGCTGTCGTACCGATAGGTGGTCGGCGGCTTCTTCGCCCGGAACCGGGGCGCCGCACCGACTTCCGGCCGTGCCGCCATGTCCTTGTCGGCATGAACATAGCCCTTGGTCTCGACCGGTGCCGCCTTTGCCCCGCTGCCCTTGTTCTTCGCTGCCTTCGCCATGGTCCCGGTCGTCTCGATCACAGTGGTGCGTCGAGACTCGCCCGCTGATTGCGGCAGGGCAAGAAAATCCTCGCTGGTGGCGTGAAGTCGGGACGGCAGCGCCACGCCGATGTACAGGAGCCCGCCCTGTCGTCGGAGAAGAGATGACAGAAACGCTGCATGCGGTTATGGGGAACCACAGTGGAAGTTCCCGACTGGCGCAAGGAACGCGCACCGATTCTCCGAGTATTTGGGCCTCTTGCCGGGCGCGTCGCCGGGCTCGTGCGCGCTTGCCCGTCGCTCGTCACCCGGCTGGTGGTCGCCCCTCGTCCCGCCATCCACGCGATGGGCGCCTACCTGCATCTCGCCCCCGAAGCGGCCGGACCCGACCACGACGTCGGCCTTCGGATCGAGGACACCGATCCGCGTGACCTGTTGCTGGCGGCGCTGCCCGATGCGCCGCCCCGGCTCTATCGAGCGCTGGATCGCGCAGGTGATCATGTGCGCGGGCGTGACTTCTACAGCCGCCTTGGTGCAGCAGTAACCAGCCCGCTTGGCCCGTCCCTGCTTGACGGCGGGCTGCTGAACGACCAGCGCCTTGACCATGTCGATGCGGTCCTCGCCGCCGACCCGCTCGTCGCAATGCTCTCCCAGCATTTCCCGTCGAGCATCTGCACCATCGACCATCTGGACTCGCTGGTGACGCTGCTGCGCACCCACGGGGCAGTGGATGCCGTGGATTGGGGGCTGGCGCCCAATGCCGGGCCGCGTGGCGCCTTCCGGCGGATGCAGCAGGCCCTCGACGCGCTCACCGCCCCCGACCCGGGCTTCGAGCCGCCTGCGCCGTTCCGGGTCGTTCCAAGTTTGGGGGACCTCCGCCGGATCGGCATCAGCTTCGAAAATTGCGTTGGGCATGCCGCGCACTACGCGGCGCGTCACTGGTTTCGTCTCACGGACGGCAGCATGGTGTTCCTGATCGCCGACAATCCGCCGGTTCTTCTCGCCCTCCGGCCGCTGATCCCGGGTGCCTTGTTGGTGATCGAGGAAGTCGCCTCGCCGAAGAACGCGCCAGTGTCGCCCGAGGTGGTAGAGAAGCTGAGGTCCGATCTTCTGGCCTCTGGCGTGAAGGCTCTTCGCCTCGATCCGGCTGACGCCATCTGGCATCTCCATTCACTGGCCGCCCGGAAGTCGAAGCGAGCCGAGGACGATGTCGAGACCGATCTGGAGTGGTTGGCCGCCTGAATCAGAGGCGGTTATGGCCAACGACCGGAAACACCGGGGGCCATCTATCCCAACCCGGTCGAACCGCGCCGTGCGCTGGTTCTCAGTTATGCCCCGAATCGGCTTGGTGTGCATGATGGAAGACTGCCCGAGGCTCTTGGCGCCAAGGCGGTCGTCCGAATCGTTGTAATGAGAGTCGTCCATGTCGATGCGTGAAGCGCTGCATATTCGTAGAAGACGCGATCACATGACGGGGCCAGTGAAGGATCTCGGCCTGCTCACGGCCGCCATTCTCGCCGGGCGTGCGAAGACGGCACACGACGCACTCCGCGACGATGTCCGTGATTTCCAGACCCACCTCGACGCGATGGAGAAGGTGGCTGAGAGCCGCGTTTCCACTGATCCGCGTGCCGCCTTCCTAAGTGCGGGCCTCGACCCGGATGCTGTGGACGATTGGGATCGCATCGTCGCCAATGTTCGGTTCCGGATGCCCAAAGGCACTTCGCAGGCCGACCTTGCCGCCTATCGTGCGCGCGCCAGTAAACTCCGGGCTCGGTGGCGGAAGGTGCCGGTTGCCCCTTTCGAATGGCCGATCCTTTGGTTCGCCAATTCTATGCGCGAGCGGCTGACTTATCTTCCTCCATATCCCGGTGTCTATTTCTATGACCGTGTTGTTTCTCCGGGCAAAGCGGGACTGCTCGTCGCGCACCGGTACAGGATGGGTTGCCGAGATGCGGTAATACGGCGGATCGCAATATGGCTCTGTGCAGAAAGTCAGGATGGCGACATTAAAATACGCGTAAATAACTTGATCTCTCTGGCAGACCTTTGTTTGCCGCGCGACCCTTGATCTGGCTCCTGCCCCAGTTTATTTACTACCGGATAGATCATTATTTGGCTCAAGCGATCAGAGTAGGCATAGGTTCAATCGGCGGTTCAACCCGCAACGTCAAAGGCTTCGTCCGACTCCCCATCGGACCCAATCGAAGTCGAAGCGGAGCGAGGCCCGCTCGCTGACCGCACAGCCATGACCAATAGGCTGCGCGCCACGTCACCGGCCATTCCTCCTCGACGCCATTCAGCATGGTCGTCGTCATGCGCATCTTCGCCGCGTAGGCGGCAATGTTCCCTGCGTTGACGTCCGCGTCTCCGTTGTCGAACGGCCGCACATCCACGCGTCCCGGGGCTCCGGGCCACTGGGTGCTCAACGCCTCTCGAAGCGCCGCTCGGTCGAGCCGTGGGTGGTGAAAACACAGGTGAGCATGGGGCACCCACGCCACGGGACCACGACCAAGGTAGGGAAGCTCTTGGACGACGGCCCGGCGCCTCGGCGGCAGGAACATCACGTCGTCACGCAGATGGGCATCCACCTCGACAAGACCATGTGCTGCGACGGTCGCCCAACGTCGAGACCGTTCAGCACTGCGATCACGGAGGTTGCGAAGGTCAACTCGAAGGTCGCGCACCACACCTCGGATTGCGTCGAGGTCGCCTGTGCATGCCAGCATGATCGTGACGTGGCTGCATGCAGGACCGCTCGCCGCTGCGAAGTGACTGCTGGCGCGTTCACGCCATCCGCGTCCAAGCCATCGACGGCACGAGGGGCAAGCAACCGACCGGCACATCTTGGGCCAGCCGGTCCGGACGCCAGTTCGCTGTGCGGTCACCTTCTCCTTGCGGGCCTGCTGGCAGCGCCAAAGCCGCCCCGCCAAATCGTCATCACCGAAGTCCCGGAGCGCGGCCACGAGGTCGTCCGTCTCCGCTTCAATCGCCGAGGCCATGGAGGCGGTGCTTCGGAACCTCATGGCAAGACGAGCCCGAGGGTCGAGGCCGTGTGACGCCGCGACCATGGCGATGCGCCGCCGCCCATCGTCAACGCCATGGCATCCGGCGGCAGTCCCGCGCGAGCGTGTGGCATCGACGAACGCGACGCGCTGTCTTCTGATCCGGGACGATCAGGCGATAGCCCGTCTTCTCGTGCGTCTTCGGATCGTATGTCGCGCAAAGGTGGTGCGCGCCGGGGGCGTAAATCTCGGCGGCCCGTCGCGTGCAGTACAGCACCCGCGTGAACAGGTCGGGGCCAAGGGCGGCCGGGGTCATCCCGGGAAAATCGAGAACGATAGGGGGCGGGTTGTTTTTCATGGCCGTATTTACCGGCCGGGCTTTTCATTAAACTGTCCGAATGGGACACTCAATCAGTTCGGCGGCCTACGGGATGACAATCACGAGCCGTCCCGGTCCCCTCTTGCCGGGGATACGCTCGCGTCGACGCTCGATCATCTTCGCCGCCGTCAAGGCCGTCAGGATGCGGCTCATGCGCCCGGGACTTATCCCCACCAGTTGCGCGACATCGGCTCGATCCATGCGCACCACACCTGTGGACCGCTCTCGATTCAGAAGGAGGGCCGCCCAGACCCGGATCGTCGTAACGCCGCCGAACCCGCCGCCGATTCCGGCTATCGTTTCGATGGCACGCCACAACGCGGCCACCTCGACAGTTTCGCTTCCTCCCGCCGCCTGCTTTGGGGAGGCCGTCACGATTCGGTGTAGGCCGTCAGGTCGGGGCATCGCTTCCCGGTCGGTCGCAGCCCCACCGCTCTCTGTTCAGTTGTGCCACGACGTGTGCCACGGGCAGCCGTTCGACAAAAAGAAAGGCCCAGAAAACCAAGGTTTTCCGGGCCTAGTCAACAGGGAGGCTTCACGTCTGGGAGACGAGGGATCCAGAGGACCCCTTCCGACCAAGTCGCCGGATGACCAGCAAGATAGGTGCAGACGCAGCATGCGTGACTCCCTATCTCCACCATTCCGGTATGCGTTTCGCGCATGGCGTAACACACAGCCCTGTGATCTTCGTTACCGTCAGCCCGACGCCGTCGCCAGCTCCGCCACCAGGAAGTCCCGGAACACCGACACGCGCTTCGAATGGCGCATCTCCTCGGGGTAGACGAAGAAGGCCTCGATCCGCGGCGCCTTCACCTCCGGCAACACCTGCACCAGGCCGCCGAACTGGTCGCCGATGTAGTCGGGCAGCGCCGCCAGGCCCAAGCCGCTGCGCACGGCCTCCAGCATGCCGGGCAGGGAATTGATCTCGATCGCGGCGCGCCGCGGCGCGCCGGTGCGCCGCCCGGCCTCGGCCAGCCAGTTCACATTCTCGATCGGCGGGCGGTAGTCGCCATAGACGATCAGCCGATGGGCATCGAGGTCCTCGACCCGCTGCGGAATCCCGGTGGCCTTGAGGTAGCCCGGCGACCCGCAGACCTTCCAGCCGAAGGTCGCGATATGCCGCTGGATCAGGTCGGGCTGCCGCGGCGGATGCATGCGGATCGCCACATCGGCCTCGCGCATCGCGAGGTCGAGGTCGGAATCATCCAGCAGCAGCGTCACGCTGATCTCGGGATGCAGATCGAGCATCCGGCGCAACCGTGGCGCGAGCCAGGAGCTCCCGAAGCCCGTGGTGGTGGTGACCTTCAGCCGGCCTGCCGGGCGCTCGCGGCTTTCGGTCAGCAGCGCCTCGGTCATCGCCAGCTTGGCAAACACCTCCCGCACGGTGCGGTTCAGCGTCTCCCCCTGCTCGGTCAGGATCAGCCCGCGGGCGTGGCGGTGGAACAGCGGGACGGTCAGCGCCTCCTCCAGCGCCTGGATCTGGCGGGACACGGCGGATTGGCTGAGGTTGAGCGTCTCCCCCGCATGCGTGAAGGACCCCGCCTCCGCCACCGCGTGGAAGACGCGCAGCTTGTCCCAGTCGATCGGCATCAGGCGGCGACCTGCTCTGTCGCGGCATCGGCGGCGGCCAGGAACTTCTCGGCCTCCAGCGCCGCCATGCAGCCGGTGCCGGCGGCCGTGACGGCCTGGCGATAGACCTTGTCCTGCACGTCGCCCGCGGCAAACACACCAGGCACCGAGGTGCGCGTGGTCCCCGCCATGGTGCGGATATAGCCCTCCGCATCCATGTCCATCTGGCCGGCGAACAGCGCCGTGGCCGGGGCATGGCCGATGGCGACGAACACGCCATCCACCTTCAGCTCGGATGCCTCGCCGGTCTTGGCATGGCGCAGCGCCAGGCCCCGCGCGACCGGCACGCGGCCGGACGGGTCGGCCAGCACGGCTTCCGTCAGCGTGTCCCACAGCACCGTCACGTTCGGCTTGGCGAACAGGCGCTGCTGCAGGATCTTCTCGCTCCGCAGGCTGTCGCGGCGATGGATCAGCGTGACGTGGCGCGCCAGGTTGGACAGATACAGCGCCTCCTCGGTCGCGGAATTGCCGCCGCCGATCACCGCCACGTCCTTGCCGCGATAGAAGAAGCCGTCACACGTCGCACAGGCCGAGACGCCGAAGCCGCCCAGTTCCTTCTCCCCCGGGATGCCCAGCCAGCGGGCCTGGGCGCCGGTGGCGATCACCACCGAATCGGCCTCGAAGGCATCACCGGAATCGCCGGAGGCACGGAACGGGCGGCGCGACAGGTCGATGCGGGTGATGATGTCGTGGATGACCTTCGCGCCGACGTGTTCCGCCTGCTGCTGCATCTGCTCCATCAGCCAGGGGCCCTGGATGGCCTCGGCGAAGCCCGGGTAGTTCTCGACATCGGTGGTGATGGTCAGCTGTCCGCCGGGTTGCAGCCCGGCCACGACCAGCGGTTCGAGCCCCGCGCGCGCCGCATAGATCGCGGCCGTGTACCCTGCCGGGCCGGCGCCGATGATGAGCAGGCGGGTGCGATGAGTCTCGGCCACAGGGCGTTTCCCGATTCTGTTGCGCTGCACCGGATATCGGCCAGCCCCGCGTGCATCACAACCCTGATGCCTTGATGCTGCCGGCACCTGCAATGATATTGCGCCCGACGAAGCCACCGAGCAACGAAACAAGCGAATTCCCGAACCATGCCCCGCCCCCCCGACGAAGCCGACCTCGACGCCGTGGACCGCCACATCCTGGATGAATTGCAGGGCGATGGCCGGATGACGAATGTCGAGCTGGCGCGGCGGGTGAACCTGTCGGCGCCGCCCTGCCTGCGCCGCGTCCGCCGGCTGGAGGAGGCCGGCATCATCCGCGGCTACCACGCCGACATCGACCCGGTGGCGCTGGGCTGGGAGGTCACCTTCTTCGCCCTGGTCGGCCTGGACTCCCAGAAGCAGGCCGTGCTGGACGCCTTCGAGGCGCTGGCCACCTCCTGGCCCGAGGTGCGCGAATGCCACATGATCCGCGGCGGCGGGGACTTCCTACTGCGCCTGGTGGCGCGCGACACGGCGCATGAGAATGAATTGACCGGCCGACTGACCGGCGCGCCGGCGGTGATGCGGGTAATGACGCTGCAGACCATCCGCACCGCGAAGGACGCCGCCGGCGTGCCGATCGGGCAGGCGGGCGCGTCCTAGGGCGCCCACTCCATCGCCGGATCCAGCGGCCAGATCGGCCGCGGCACGGCGCGCCAGGGCACGCGGTCCAGCACCACGGTGGTCAGGCCCGGCACGTCCACCTCCAGGATGCGGTCGGGCGAGAAATGCTCGTCGAAGCCGGCACGGAAATGCCCGCGCGACTTCACCACCAGCGACCGCACCGCGGCGATGTCCACGCCCAGCGCCTCGAGCATCGCCGGTTCGCATAATTGCCGCCGCTGCGTCGCCACCGCCACGCGCAGCCCGCCGATCCGCAGCAGCGCCATTGGCCCCATCTCGACCTCGCGCCCGGCATAGAGGCCGCGCCGGCCGATGATGCGCCCGTCATGCAGTGCCAGCACCTCGGCCTCGGCCTCGAAGCCATGCGAGAAATGGTGCGTCTCCGCCCGGTTGAATCGCGCGGCGAAGCGGGCGCCGGGGCCGAGCAGATGCGCCTCGGCCGCCAGCTCCGGGTCGTTGAACACGCCCAGCACCGCGCCCTGCACGCCGGCGGCGTGGAAGGCCTCCAGGATCCAGGCGGTGTTGCCGCGCCCGCCGCCGCCGGGATTGTCCGCTACGTCGGCGAACAGCAGCGGCGCCGCGTGCGGGTCGGTGCCGACCTGGCGGGCGCGCTGCACCGCCTCGGCCAGCGGCAGCAGCCGCGCCATCCAACGCCCGCGAGAGGACCAGATGAAGCGCGCGATCTCCTCCGCCACCGCCTGCGCGCGCGCCCCGTCGGTGCGCGTGGTGACCACCACCGACAGCCCGTTCTTCGGCGTATCCCCCAGCGAGAAGCCCGAGGAGATCGAGACGTTCATCACCTCATGGTCGAGGAAGCCGCGGCCGAAGGCGATGGCATCGGCATAGGGGCCGGCATCGGTGTTCTGGCTGGTGGCCGGCGGGATCATCGGCAGCTTCACGAAGCCGGCGCGCGGCCGCAGCCCGCCCAGCATGGCGCGCATCGCCGCCGCTGCCTCCGCGCCGCGCTCCGCCATGTCCACATGCGGGTTGGTGACGAAGGCGACCAGCACATCGGCATGCTCGACCATGGCGCGCGAGACATTGGCGTGCAGGTCGAGCGTCGCGATGACCGGCACGTCCGGCCCCACGATGGCGCGCACGCGCGCCAGCAGCAGGCCGTCGGGATCGACCTCGACGGTGGCCGATGCCGCGCCGTGCAGGGACAGGAACACGCCATCGATTGGCAGCGCGGCGCGCAGCCCGTCCTCCATGCGGTGCAGCAGGTCGTCGAAGACCTCCTGCTCCATCGGGCCCGACGCACCCGCGCCGGCCGCGACCAGCGGAACCGGCACCCAGGGCCGGCCGGCATCCATGGCGCGGATGAAGCCGGTCAGCGCCGTGGGCGCGCGCGGTGCGGGGCGCGCCAGGTCGGCGGCCAGCGCCGCGCCTTCCAGCCAGCAGGCGGCCTCGAACTCGGCGCGCGTGGCCGGCGGCGCGTGGCCGTTGCTTTCGAGCATGAAGGCGCCGAGGGCAATGCGCGGGGCGCGCGTCATTCCTCGATCACCCGCGCCGGCGCCTGCTGGGCCGGATGCCCCGCGCCCTGTTCCACCACCAGCTTCTGGTGCGGATACGGGATCTCGATGCCCAGCTCGTCGAAGCGGCGCTTGACGCGGCGGTTCAGCTCGCGCGCCACCGACCAGCGCTGGGACGGCTCGGTCTTGATGCGGACGCGGATGATAACGCCCGAATCGGCCAGGCGCTCAACGCCCAGCACGTCCAGGTCGTCGCGGATGGCCGAGCGCAGCTTCACATCCTCGCGCATCTCGGACGCCACGCTGCGCAGCACGTCGGTCACGCGGTCGGTGTCCTCGCCATAGGCCACGTTCACGTCCATCACCGCGAAGGCGAAGTCGCGCGTCATGTTGGTGACGGTGGTGACGGCGCTGAACGGGATGATGTGCAGGCTGCCATCCATCGCGCGCAGCTTGATGGAGCGGATCGACAGCTGTTCGACCACGCCCGACAGCCCGCCCACCTGCACCACGTCGCCGACCGCCAGCGCGTCCTCGAACAGCAGGAAGATGCCGGTGATGACGTCGCGCACCAGCGTCTGGGAGCCGAAGCCGATGGCGATGCCGACCACGCCGGCACCGGCGATCAGCGGGGCCACGTTCACGCCGATCTCGGTGAGGATGATGAAGGCGACGATCACCAGGATGGTCACCATCAGCGCCGTGCGCAGCATGGGCAGCAACGTGCGGACGCGGGCGCTGCGCGCCGCCTGGGCATCGCGCGACAGGCTGACCAGGTGGCGCTGGATGGCGGCATTGGCCGCCTCCCACGCCGCCATCGCGATCAGCAGCGTGAAGCCCATCGAGGCCAGCGATCCGATCAGCCGGCTGCCGAGCTGCCCCTGCTTGAACCAGCCGAAGGCATCGAGCCCCCAGGCCTCCAGCAGGAACAGGATGGCCAGCACGGTGATGATGCTGGAGAAGATGCCCTTCAGGATCGGCAAATAGCGGTTGGCCCGCGCCTCCAGCCCCGGATAGCGGCGCGCCAGGTCCGGCGTGATGCGGAAGGCGCGCGCCAGCGTGCGGCGCATCGCCACATCCACCAGCTTCGCCACGCCCAGCACCACCAGGGTCAGCAGCGACACGCGCGACAGCCGCCAGAAGCCGCCCTGCACCTCCAGCGCCCAGACGCCCCAGGCGGCGATCAGCCAGGCGATGGCGATGATGTGCCAGATGTCCGCCAGGCGGTCGCGCAACGCGCGCAGCAGGCGTCGCGGGGTCTCGGCCAGGGTCGTCGTGGTCGCGTCCGGCGCGCGCAGCGCATCCGACACCGCGGCCCGGTTCTGCAGGATGACGATGATGAGGAACAGCGTCACCAGCAGCAGGCAGACGCGCAGGATGGAATCATACGCGGTCCAGGGCAGGCCGAATTGCAGCCCGGCCTCGGCCGAGGCGTAGCCCACCACCAGCACGAAGGTGATGCGGCGCAGCCAGACGGTGATGTAGGCCGCCGTCTCGTCCGCCACCGGCAGCAGCCGCAGCATCGGCGAGGCCGGCGAGAGCAGCATGCGCGACGCCACCATCACCGCGCGCGAGGCCATGTAGGTGTTGTTGACCGTCAGCATCACCAGCTCGGTGGTCGGCAGCGGTCTGACCAGGCCGATCCCGCCGTAGGAGACGATGGCGAAGGCGGCGATCGGCAGCAGGTCGAGGCCAAGCCGCGCGATCACCAGCGGCACGCGGCGCAGGGTGGAGAACCGCTCGCCCTCAGCCGGCGCGCGGGAATCGAGCGAATCGCGCGCCCGTCGCAGCATCCGCACCGCCAGCCACTCGGCGAACAGGCCCAGGCCCAGCACCAGCGCCAGCTTCCAGAAGGCATCGATGACCCGGAACTGGGTGACCGGGTCGCGCGCCATCGAGGACAGCCAGGACACCATGGCCGGCAGGTCGGCGATGGTCTGCACCGCCACCACAAGCTGTTCGGACAGCGCCGAGAGCCGCTGCGAGGCCCCCTGGAGCAACTGCGCGCCGAGCGTATTGGGGGCGAGCAGGGCGGCCTCGGGCGGTGCCGCGGGCGCGGCGGCCGGCGCTGGCGCTGGCGCGGCCGGCGCTGTCGCCGGCGCTGTCCCCGGCGCAGATGTCGCGGGCGCCTGGGTCGCGGGTGTCGCCGCGGCGCCCGGCGTGGCGGCGGGTGCGGCGCCGGGCGCCAGCGCCCCGGCCGCTGACAGCCCTTGCAGGGTACGGATCAGTTCGGCGCGGCGGGCATCGTCCTGCAGCAGGCGCAGCAGGCGTTCGGCCTCG
>JBHYEQ010000009.1:0-224769 GCA_051860065.1 Roseomonas sp. | reverse complement strand
CTCCGCTAACCAGCGGACACATCACCGGACATCACGGGAAGGGGCGCCGCGAGGCGCCCCTTTCTGCGTTCAGGGCGACAGCGCCGGCAGGCCGGATTAACGACGACAGCGCCGGCGCGCCGGATTCACGACGACAGCGCCGGCGCGCCGGCGACGCGCACCATGCCGCCCAGGCGCAGCGCCACGAGGCGCCCCTTTCTGCGTTGCAGCAGGGCGTCGCGTCCTGCACAGTCTGGCAACCCGAGTCCCACTATCCGAATCGACATGCCCCCCGCCTTCGCCGATCGCCGACTGACCTCCGCCACCGCGCTGCTCGCCCTCGGCCTCTGCGCCTTGCCGGGATCCGCCGCCGCGCAATTCCCGGAGGGGCCCTACATCGCCGGCGGCTTCGGCTGGAACCTGGTGCCCAACACCGACCTCAACCTCGACCAGGCGGGCACGCTCGGCCTCGCCCGTGCCGGCTATGGCGCCAGCGGGTCGGTCGGCTTCGAGAACGGCATCGCCGGCGTGCTCAGCCTGGGCTGGGGCTTCGGCAACGGCTTGCGACTCGAACTGGAGGGCAATTACCGCCGCAACGAGGTCGACAGCGTCTCCGGCGCCGCCGGCTGGGCCAGCGGCGGCAGCCCCTCGGGCCGCCAGGAAAGCTGGGGCGTGATGGGCAATGCCTTGCTCGACCTCGGCGTCTTCGGCCCGGTCATCCCCTATGTCGGCATCGGTGCGGGCTATGTCGTGACCGACTGGACCGGGGTGCGCGGCATCGGCCAGAACGGCGCGCTGCGGATGCGCGTGGACGACAGCGACGGCCAGTTCGCCTACCAGGGCATCGCCGGCCTGGCCTTCCCGGTCGGCTTCGCGCCGGGCCTCTCCTTCACCGCCGAGTACCGCTACCTGGCCACGCTGCAGCCGCGGCTGCAGGCGCGCTTCGACAACCCCACCACCGGCGCCACCGTCGCCTCCGGCGCGGTCGAACCCGATGTGGTGAACCACTCGCTGATGCTTGGCCTTCGCTACACGCTGGGTCGCACCGCGGCGCCACCCGCCCCCGCACCCGCCGCCGCACCGCAGGCGAGCCGCACCTTCCTCGTCTTCTTCGACTGGAACCGCGCCGACCTGACCGACCGCGCGCGCCAGATCATCACCGAAGCGGTGCAGCACGCGCGCAGCCAGCGCAGCACCCGCGTCGAGGTCGCCGGCCATGCCGATCGCTCGGGCACGGTGCAATACAACCAGGCGCTGTCGCGCCGCCGCGCCGAGACCGTCGCCGCCGAGCTCGTCCGCCGCGGCATCGCGCGCGAGGAGATCGCCATCACCGCCTTCGGCGAGACCCAGCCTTTGGTCGCCACCGCCGACGACGTGCGCGAACCGCAGAACCGCCGCGTCGAGATCGTGGTGCGCTGATCCCTTTGGCGGCCGACGGCCGCTAAAGGCGATCAGCTTGCTTCTTCTGTCCCTCAGACGGCGGGCGCCGGCCATCCGGCCGGCTTGCCTTCGCGCCATGCACTGGCGCGCTGGCGACGACTGACGGTCTGGGCGCGGTCGCGCCGTGCGCTCCCGGATCGCGGCAAGGCCACGATCCGAGGCCTTGTGCGTCCCTCAGACGGCGGGCGCCGGCCATCCGGCCGGCTTGCCTTCGCGCCATGCACTGGCGCGTTGGCGACGACTGACGGTCTGGGCGCGGTCGCGCCATGCGCTGCCGGATCGCGGCAAGGCCACGATCCGGGTCGTTGTGCGTCCCTCAGACGGCAGGCGCCGGCCCTCCGGCCGGCTTGCCACGCACGGGCGCGCCCACCCCACGAAAAAAGGGCGGCGCCATCGGCACCGCCCCTTCCCGCCCGAACCGGGCCGTCGATCAGCGTCGCGTCGTGCGCGACGCGCTGCGTGCCGCCGGGCGCGCCGCCGCGGCCGGCGTCGCCCCGCAATCATCGCCATAGGTCTGCGGGATGTTCCGCTCCGCCGCCAGCTGCGGCAGCTGCGCCGCCGGCGTGGCCAGAACGCGCTGGAACAGCGGGTCGGCGTCGCGGCAGAAGAAACCGCCGGCGCGGATCGCGTCCTCGGAATGCTCGTTCGCCATGGTGGTGTTGTAGCTGTCGAGCAGCGTGCGCCCGCGCCCGCCATGCGCCCGCGTGAAATGCGCCTGCGCCGCGCGGTCGGCGGCGGTCAGGTCGCCGCCGAAGCGGCGGACGAACTGGTTGTACGGCTCGCTCTTCTGGCACTGCAGCGCAGTCACCATCAGGTACGACCGCAGCGCGCGCAGCTCGAACACGTTGCGTTCCTCGGCGCGCAGGCAGGTATTGGCGATCGCCGGCGCGGCGATGACCATGCCGCAGAGCGCGGCGACGAAGGTGCGGGTCTTGTTCATGGGCGCCAGGCGCTCCCTTGCGGATGGATGGGACGCGAATCGCCCCAGTCCCCCGGGCGCGATACACGACTCCTGGCTTCGCTGATACCCCGCAACCCGATACGGGGGAATCAAAAAATGCGGTACCATTCACCAGCCGATCCAAGGCCTTGTAACGCGCCTTGCAGACGCCCCCGCAAGGTCACGCCGCGCGTGGTGCCGTGCAGCGCCGCCGCAGCCGCCCGACCCGCGCCAGCCCCTCCAGCCGGCGGTCCAGGAAGTCCAGCGTCGGGCCGATATCCGCCGATTCGTCGCGCAGCCAGAAGGCCAGCGTCGCGCCATAGACCGCGCTCAGGCTGACCCGCCGCGTGTACCAGGAAAAATCCGCCGAGGTATCGCCCGCCGCATACCAGATGGCATTTGCCGTGCGCGCCGCCGTGCGCAGCGCCGAAGGCACGTTCCACGGCAGCGCCTGCACCGCCAGCGCCTGGCGCACCGCCTCCCGGTGCGGCGCCGCCTGCCGCAGCCGTGTCGCGATCAGCGTGCGGATGCGGTCGGGCACCCGCAGCCCGGACAGGTCGCCGGCGGCATCGGCCATCTCGCGATCCGCCAGGTCCAGCCAGGCCTCGATCGCGCTGACTGGCCCGCGCGGGAACAGGAAGGTCGCCTCCTCCTCCGGCAGGCCGGTCGCGCGCAGCGCGGCGGCCATGGCGCGCGGCGTCCAGCCGGCCTCGGGCACCAGCGGCAGCAGGGCCTGGATCACCGCGTCGCGGCTGCCCCGGTCGGCCTCGTTCAGCTCGGTCATGTCGCCTCCTTCGCGGCGCGGTCCGCGGCCGCGGCGCGCGCCAATTCCTCGGTGAAGCCGAATTGCGAAAAATCCTCCATCCGCATCGGATAGAGCACGCCGTCCAGGTGGTCGTTCTCATGCTGCATCACGCGCGCAACGATCCCCGCCGCCTCGCCATCCACCGCCTGGCCGGCGATATCCACCCCGCGGAACCGGATGCGCGCCGGCCGCCGCACCGCCCCGCGCAGCCCGGGGATCGACAGGCAGCCTTCCCAGGCCGCCTCGCTCTCCTCCCCCACGGGTTCCAGCACCGGGTTGATCAACGCCGAGACACCCCCCGCGCCCGTCCGCCACACGAACACGCGCAGCCCCACATGCACCTGCGGCGCCGCCAGCCCGATCCCGCCCGCATCCTCCATCGTCTCGGCCATGTCGGCGACCAGGCGGCGGATCTCGGGATCGGTCGGGTCCGCGACCTCGGCGGCGCGCCCGAGCAGGATGGGGTGGCCCATGCGGGCGATCTTCAGGATGGCCATGGCGGTCCGTCGCACCTGGAAATGTGGCGCACCCACCAATATAGGCTGCATCGCGCGTGCGGGAGGGCTTCCGGCGCGCCGCGAATCCATGCTAAGGCTCCGCGCTGTCGCACGGACCGGGTGACCGGCCGTGCTTTCTCGCCTACGCCTTTCCCACATCCAACGCGCAGGAGGTTGCGCCGCGTGCAAGTCGTCGTTCGTGACAACAATGTCGATCAGGCCCTCAAGGCCCTCAAGAAGAAGCTGCAGCGCGAAGGCGTCTTCCGCGAGATGAAGCTTCGCCGCCACTACGAGAAGCCGTCCGAGCGCCGCGCGCGCGAGGCCGCCGAGGCCGTCCGTCGCGCCCGCAAGGTCGAGCGCAAGCGCCTGGAGCGCGAAGGCTTCTGATACCGCGGGCATGGTTCATGCGCCGGCACCCCGCCAGGCGCTGACCCAACCCCTCTTCGCCCTCGCGCGAAGCACCCCCCGCGCCCCGCGCGGAGCAATGTCGATGGCCGCGGCCCAGGACCCCCTGATCCGCGGCTTTTTGCTGCCCGGCGCGCCGGGCGCCCCGATCAGCCCCGCCTGAACGCGTAAGGTCGCCCGCCACCGCCTGGCCGGCCACGCCGCGCCTCACACCCCGCCGCGCTGCGGCGCCGGCGCCTCCTCCGCCACGGCAGCAACAGCCGCCGCCTGCGCCTCCGCCTGCTCGTTCAGCCAATCCTGCCGGTGCGACAACAGCAGCCGCCGCCCCGCCTCCATCCCCTGCGACGCCTCCAGCGCAAACCGCTCCGCATCGCGCCGGCGCAGCGTGGCGATCACCTCATCCGCCTCGGCATCGCCATTGCCCATCCGGATCAGCGCCTCCCGCCCCATCGCCATGGCGGATTCGAAGGTCTCGCGCACCACCTGGTCGGCGCCGGCGGCCAGCAGGCGCATGGCGTGCTCGCGGTCGAAGGCGCGGGCGAGCACCGGGATGCCGCGGAACTCCGCCTTCAGCAGGTGGATGATGCGCAGCGCCGCCTCGCGGTCATCGACGCAGCACAGCACCATCCGCGCCCGCCCCGCCCCGGCCGCATGCAGGATATCGAGCCGCGTCCCATCGCCGTAATGCACCCGGAAGCCATAGGCATTGGCTTCGCGCACCATCTCCGGATCGAAATCGATCACCGAGATCGAACACTGCCGCGTCAGCATCGACGACCCGACCATCTGCCCGAAGCGCCCGAAGCCGATGATGAGCACGCTGGCCTCGTTGTGCGTCGGCGCCTCGATCCCTTCCAGCGACGGCGCCTCCGGCGGCATCATCCGGTCGTGCAGGATGACCATGATCGGCGTCAGCACCATCGAGACGATGACGGTCGCGGTCAGCACCGCATTGGTCTGCGCGTCGATGATGCCGACCGCCGCGGCCGCCGCGTACAGCACGAAGGCGAATTCGCCGCCCTGCGCCATCAGCACCGCGCGCTCGAACGCCTCCCGATGCCCGGCCCGGCCAAGCCGCGCGACCATGTAGATCGCCGCCGCCTTCACCAGCATGTAGGCAACCACGCCGCCGGCCACGAGCAGCCAGTTCGCCGCGATCACCGCCAGGTCCAGCGACATCCCGACGGCCAGGAAGAACAGCCCCAGCAGCAGGCCGCGGAACGGCTCCACATCCGCTTCCAGCTGATGCCGGAAGGCGCTTTCCGACAGCAGCACCCCGGCCAGGAAGGCCCCCATCGCCATCGACAGCCCACCCAGCTGCATCGCCAGCGCCGATCCCAGCACCACCAGCAGGGCGGCCGCCGTCATCACCTCCCGCGCGCGCGCCTCGGCCAGCAGGCGGAACATCGGGTTCAGCAGATAAAGCCCCGCCGCCACCAGTGCCGCGATCGACGCCAGCCCGATCCCCACCGCCTGCCAGCGATCCATCGCGCTGGTCTCCCCCGCCCCGGGTGCGAGGAAGGCCACCAGCGCCAGCAACGGCACGATCGCGAGGTCCTCCAACAGCAGCACGGCGATCATGCGCTGGCCGGCGCGCACGCCGATCATCCGCCGTTCCTCCAGCATCTGCATGACGATGGCGGTCGAGGTCAGCACGAACCCCGTGCCCGCCACGAAGGCGACGACAGGCGGGTATCCCAGCAGCCAGGCCACGCCGCCCAGCAGCGCCATGCAGACCCCCACCTGCGCCAGCCCCAGCCCGAAGATCTGCTGGCGCATGCCCCATAGCCGCGAGGGCTCCATCTCCAGCCCGATGATGAACAGGAACATCACCACGCCGAGCTCGGCGAAATGCAGGATCGCGTTCGGGTCGCTGAACAGCGCGAAGCCATACGGGCCGATCACCAGCCCCGCCACCAGGTAGCCCAGCACCGACCCCAGCCCGAGCCGCTTGAACAGCGGCACCGCCACCACCGCCGCCCCCAGCAGCGCCACCGCGCTGACCAGGTCGGGCCCGTGCGATTCCACGCTCATGCGCCACGCTCCGGCGGCGGCCCGTGCCTGCTCATGGAACATCCCTTTGCTTGATCGGGATCATGCTGACGCGGCGCGGAGGCGGAAGCAACGCCGCGCTCGTGACAGAGCCGGTGCGTCGTCGGCATCAGGGCGCCGCGTGCGCGCGCCCGGCCCCATGGCGCACCGCCCCGATGCGGCCAAGGCCCGCCTGCCGCCGGCGTTCGACGCAGGGCCGCCCGCGCCGTCAGCCGCCCACCGGTTCGCGCAGCGCCTCCTGCGTCGCCACCACCGCATCGCGCGGCCCCAGGATCAGCTTGCGCCCCCAGGCCCGCGGCGGCGGCGCGCCGAAGCCGTCGAATTCGCTCCAGCCCCCGCCATCCGCCACCCGCGCCACGCCGCCCGCGGCCTGCACCAGCACGATACCGGCCGCGACATCCCACACATTGGGCGCGCGAAAATTCGCCACCTCCAGCAGCCCTGCCGCGACGAAGGCGCATTCGATCGAGGCCGACCCGGTCTTGCGGTAATCCCACCCCGCCTCCGGCACGTCGCCCAGATAGGGCGTGCCCGCCAGGCGACGGCGCAGCGTCGGGTTGGCGCGCAGGGCCAGCGGTTCCCCCTCGAATTTCAGCGGGCTGCCCTGGTGGGCGTGGTAGACGCCCGCCCGCAGCGCATGGGTGGTCGAACACCAGATCGCCCCCGCCACCGGCACACCCTGGTGCAGCACGCCGATCGACCCGGCGAACAGCGGGAAGCCGTTGACGAAATTGGTGGTGCCATCCAGCGGGTCGATCGCCCAGACCGTCTCGGCGCCGCCCGACGGCGCCTCGACCTCCTCCCCCAGGATGTCATGGCCCGGGAAGCGATCGGCCAGGCGCGCGCGAATCAGCGCCTCGACATTCTGGTCGACCTCCGAGACCGGGTCGCGATACTGCGGCGGGCCGTCATCGCCCAGGAAGGTCTTGTAGCGCACGCTCAAGGTGCGCCCGAGCGCGTCGGCAATCTCCGCACCCGCCAGGCGCGCCATCTCGACCGCCATCCGCTCCCATTCGATCAGCAGGTCGGTGTCGGGCGCGCTCATGGCAGCACCTTCGGCACGATCACCTGGATCGGCCGCCGGCGCAGCCGCAGGCGGATGCTGTCGCCGTATTCGCCGAGCGCGTCATCCACCCGAAGCGAATGATCCTCGCGTTCGATGTCGATGCGATCCGCCGCCACCGCCTGGAAGGGCGAATGCTCCGGGTCAGGGCTTTGCAGCCAGTCGTGCATCACCTCGCGATGCGCCTCGCGCAGCCAGCAGGCCACCATGCTGCGCGGCGGCCGCGCCACCCGCAGCGCGAGCGGCAGGTTGGGGCCGATCATGGCGATGTTGGTCGCCTCGAAGGCCAGGATCGGCTCGTCGAGCGGCTTGCCATCCAGCAGGACGCGCGCGCGCAGCGGCTGCGCATCCTCCAGCGCCTGCATCAGCCGCCTCCGCCCGGCCTCGCGCTTGGTCTCGGGGTCCTCGTCCTGGCCATCGCCGCTGACCAGGCTGACCAGCACGCCGAGGCCGACGGATTCGACGAAATGCGTGTTCCCGCCATCGCCGGTCAGCTTGCCGACATGCAGGCCGATGGTCTCGGCACTCCCCGCGCTGCGAAGCGCCGTCGCGGGGTCGGCATGCACGCCGAGCGACCGCGCGATGTTGTTCGCGCCCCCGATCGGCACGATCAGCAGGGTGGCGGCCTTGCGGTCCAGCCGCGCCAGCGCCTTCGAGACGGTGCCGTCGCCGCCGATCACCGCGACCGCTCCGCGGGCCTTCTCAAGCCTGTCCAGCGCGGCACCGTCCTTGGCATCCAGGTAGACCGGCGACAGCTTCAGGTCGCGGCACAGCGCCAGGATGCGCTCGCGCGGCCACGCGCCCTCGCCGGCCTCGCCATTGTGGAAGATCGTGATGTCCATGCCGGGCGAACGCCGCGGGTCGCCGATTGGTTACGCTGCCTCGTCGCTTTCCCGCCGGCTGGCACGGGCGTTGCGTGATCCCGTTCCCCAGACAGGCCCGCCCGATGCCAGCGATCGGGCGACACAAGGACACCCGCCATGCCCCGCACCATCACCCTGCCCTGCCGGCCCGAACCGCTCGACATCGTCATCGAGGACACCGCGCTGGTCATCGTCGACATGCAGAACGCCTACCTGTCGAAGGGCGGCTACATCGACCTGGTGGGCTTCGACGTCTCCGGCGCGCCGCCGGTGATCACGGAGACCGCGCGCATCGCGGCAGCCTGCCGCGCCGCGGGCATCCCCGTCATCTACCTGCAGAACGGCTTCTCGCCGGACCAGCGCGAGGCGCCCGAAGGCGCGCCGGTCTGGCACAAATCGAACGCCTTGAAGTTCATGCGCGCGAACGAGGCCTATGCCGGGCGCCTCATCACCCATGGCACCTGGGACCACGAAATCGTGCCGGAGCTCGCACCCCAGCCCGGCGACATCGTCGTGCCCAAGTCGCGCTATTCCGGCTTCGCCGGCACCGCGCTGGAACAGGTGCTGGCGGCGCGGCGCATCCGCACCCTGCTGGTCTGCGGCGTCGCCAGCAATGTCTGCGTCGAGAGCACCATCCGCGACGCCTACCACCGCGAATTCTTCCCCGTCATGCTGGCTGACGCGACCATGGCAGCCGGCCCGGGCGCGCAGGCCGCCACCGAATTCAATGTCGAGACCTTCTTCGGCTGGGTCTCCGGCGGGGCGGAACTGCGCGCCGCGCTGATGGCGAACGGCTGATTCCGAGCGCATGGCGGTTTCACCTTCGTGCCCCTCGGACACCGGGCGGGCCGCATCCGCGCCCCTTGGCTTCGCGGCACGTGCCGGGGCGGCGGCCCGGCCCTGCGGGCCGCAGGTCGGACCTTCGTGCGCCTGGACCGACCTCAGCCGACCAGCCCGAACTCCCGCCCCAGCGCCACACCGGCCAGCAGCACGATTACCGCCCCCACCACCCCCATCAGCGCACGGGCGGGGATGTGGCGCGTCGCCAGCGCCGCCAGGGGCGCGGCCAGCGCACCGCCCAGCACCAGCCCCGCCACCACCGGCCAGATGCCGATCCCGATGGTCGACAGGAATGCCACTGTGACGGCGCTGGCGACGAAGAACTCGGCCGCGTTGGAACTGCCGATCGCGACCTTCGGATCAACGCCCCGCCCGATCAGCGTCGTCGTCACCAGCGGGCCCCAGCCGCCGCCGCCGATGGCATCGAGGAAGCCGCCCGCGCCGCCCAGCAGGCCCGGTCGCAGCCCATCCGCCTGCCGGCGCGTGCCCAGCACCGCGCGGCGCAGCACCAGCAGCCCCATCGCCAGCAGATAGAGGCTGACCGCCGGCTTCAGCAGATGCATCGGCAGGCTGCCCGCCAGCAGCGCGCCCGCCACGCCGCCCGCCACCCCCGGCAGCGCCAGGCGCCACATCAGCCGCGTCACGACATGGCCGAGCCGCCAATGCGCCAGGCCCGACAGGCCGGTGGTCGCGACCTCCGCCGCATGCACCGCGGCCGAGGCGACCGCAGGCGACACGCCATGGGCCAGCAGCACCGAGGTCGCTGTCAGCCCATAGGCCATGCCGATCGACCCATCGACAAGCTGGGCGAGGAAGCCGATGGCAGCGTAGAGCAGGATCTCGTCCATGGGTGCCTCCCGCCGATCGGCGAACGCCAGGCCTGGCCGGTCGCGCCGAAGACGGTTCTTCCCCTGCCTTGGGCGCAAGGCCCCGGTTGGGCAGCTTGCATCGGGCGCCCCTGCAAAGGGGCTGACGTGATCGCGAGGGTTGCGATATCGTACCGATGGGCCAAAGCAGCCCGGTCCCGGCCATGCTTGGTCGCCATGGTCGCGGCGCCAGCCGACCGCGCGGTATCGCCGCGATCCGGCGCCACGGTCCGGTCCGGGCATACCGGAACCATCCATGACAGCGTGGCTGGAACGCCGGACCGGGCGGCGACGCGCCGGCTCGGCCAGCAGGCAGACACGTTGCGGGATGGAAAGATTCGGAGCAGCCTTCGGTCAGGGCATCCGGAACGGTCACGCAGATGAGCAAGTTCGGCGGAGGCGACTACATCCTGGTGGTCCAGGACAGGAAGGGCGACGCCGCAACGGCCGACAAGCCGGCCATCACCTACGACAGCAAGCAGATCATCACTGACTCCGCATCATCATACGCAAAATCAAAAAACATCCCGATTGACCGATGCTTTTCCACCCGGAGAAGCGAGACCGAGAACGGACGTTACGGCAAGGGATTTTCGTGGAACTGGAATCGCGGAAAATTCAGCGCGTTGTCACCGACATCTTTCCTGCGCGTCACCCAGCAGAACAAATTGTTCATCTTCGCGCATGGGAATGATTTCGGCATTTCGTTCATGTCCGACGACGGGCTTCGGCCCGAGGGCACGCAAGCGCCGATCAACCCCGCGGGCGACAATGCCGTTGCCCTGGCCAGTATGCTGAAGGCGCATGGCCTGTCGGAGGTGGGGCTGATTACATTCAAGTCGTGCTTCGTGGGCCGGGGATACTTCCTCAATAACTTCGCGTCTGCCCTGGCCATGAACGGTATCCGGGCCGGCTGGCTGAAGGGATACAAGGGCGCCGCCGCGACCGTCGAGAAGCCTGGAGGAGGCGTGACCGAGGAGATCACCAGGAACGGCAAGGTTCTTGTCGATGGCCAACGCCTGAAGATCATTCGTGGGCCCGGACTGGTCTTCGAAGGCCAGACTTTCGGCCGCTATGCGGGCCAGACCTCGCCATCCGACCTCAAGACTTTCGCCCTCCTGGAGGACTAGAGCAGATCTCCTTCAGATGTCATCATCCGAACGCGTGAAGATGCCCTGAAAACAAGAGGCAGAAGCCTGCGAAGTGCGCGCAAGCGAACGCAGCATGCTCCAGCGCCGTTCCGCTTGCCTTGGCTTGCCGCAACGTCTCCAGACCGCTGTTTCGTGATCCTTTCCACCCGATCGGATGATCCGATCTGATCGGGATCCGTTACTGGCTGTCCCGACGGGCCGATCATGCGGCGCAGGACGGTCCGCGACGTGGCGGGATACATGACGGTCCCGCCGGTCTTCGCCTGCCGCTGGACATTCTTCTCGAGCCCTCGCGGCAGGACCGGCAAGGCGTCAGGCACGCCATGAACC
Organism: Roseomonas sp.; assembly: GCA_051860065.1. Lineage (GTDB taxonomy): Bacteria > Pseudomonadota > Alphaproteobacteria > Acetobacterales > Acetobacteraceae > Neoroseomonas. The sequence continues at coordinate 213,538 of JBHYEQ010000009.1, read as the reverse complement.
GGCAGTCCGTCACAGCACGTCCAGCGCGTCCTCCGGCGCCGGCAGCGCGAGTGCCGCGAACAAGGCCTGCGGGCTGGCCGCTTCCCGCACCGCGGCCATGGCACGCTCCGCATCGGTCCACGGGTCCGCGCCTCGCAGCCCGTCCAGCAGCCGGTCGCGCAGCGCCTCGGTGTCCCAGACCACCGGCGCCGACAGGTCCAGCTCGACCCGCCAGCCATTGGTCATGCAGCTGAGCAGCCGGCGCAACACGAATGTCCCGAACGGCCCCAGCACGCGCACCGCCTCGATCCGTCGCAGCGTGCCGTCGGCGTCGAAAAGCCAGGCGTCGCGATACCCGGCCGCCAGTTCGGCGGGCGTCGCCTGCGCCTGCGTCAGCGCCACGGTGCTGATCGGCAGGATCGCCCCGGGCAGGATCAGCAGCAGCGTGTGCGCGCTCACACCGCCCCCCAGACGCAGGACGGGCGCCGCGGCATGGCCACGGCGCCCGTCAACGCTCCGTCCTCGCGCCGCCGCTACCGCTGCAGCGCCTGCACGATCTCCTGCGTGACCTTCTTCGCATCGCCGAACAGCATCATCGTGTTCGGGCGGAAGAACAGCTCGTTGTCCACGCCGGCATAGCCGGACGCCATGCCGCGCTTGATGAAGAACACCGTCTTGGCCTTCTCCACATCCAGGATCGGCATGCCGTAGATGGCCGACGACTTGTCGGTCTTGGCCGCCGGATTGGTCACGTCATTGGCACCGATCACGAAGGCGACGTCGGCATCGGCGAATTCGGGATTGATCTCCTCGAGCTCGTGCACCTCGTCATAGGGCACGTTCGCCTCGGCCAGCAGCACGTTCATGTGGCCCGGCATGCGCCCCGCGACGGGGTGGATGGCGTAGGAAATCTCCACGCCCTCCTTCTTCAGCAGGTCGGCCATCTCCCGCAGCACCTGCTGCGCCTGCGCCACCGCCATGCCGTAGCCCGGCACGACAATGATCTTCTGCGCGTTCTTCATCATGTAGGCGGCGTCTTCGGGCGAACCGGCCTTCACCGGCGGCCGGTCGGCATCGCCGCCGCCAGCCCCCGCCACGCCGCCATCCGACCCGAACCCGCCCAGCAGCACGTTGATGATGCTGCGGTTCATGCCCTTGCACATGATGTAGGACAGGATGGCGCCCGAGGCACCCACCAGCGCGCCCGTCACGATCAGCAGCAGGTTGCCGATGGTGAAGCCGATGCCCGCCGCCGCCCAGCCCGAATAGCTGTTCAGCATGGACACCACGACCGGCATGTCCGCCCCGCCGATCGGGATGATCAGCAGGAAGCCCAGCGCGAAGGACAGGATCGCGATCGCCCAGAACAGGAAGCCCCAGCCGGTGGCCACGAACAGGATCACCAGCAGCAGCAGCACCCCGCCCAGGATGGCGTTCAGCTTGTGCTGGTTGTCGAAGATGATCGGCGCGCCCGACATCCGCCCATCCAGCTTCAGGAAGGCAATCACCGACCCCGAGAAGGTGATGGCGCCGATCGCGAGGCCCAGCGACATCTCGATCAGCGACACCGCCTTGATGTTGCCGCGGATGCCGATGCCGAAGCTCTCCGGCGAGTAGAACGCGGCGGCGGCGACGAACACCGCCGCCATGCCGACCAGGCTGTGGAAGGCCGCGACCAGCTGCGGCAGCGACGTCATCTGGATGCGCTGCGCCAGCACCGTGCCGATGGTGCCGCCGATGCCAAGCCCGGCCACCACCAGCACGAAGCCGCCGAAATCGATGCCACCCTTGAAGACGGTCGCGAAGATCGCGATCCCCATCCCGATCATGCCATAGAGGTTGCCCCTCTGGCTGGTCTCGGGGTGGCTCAGCCCGCGGAGCGCGAGGATGAACAGGACGGACGCCGCCAGGTAGGCGATCGTCGAGAGCGTGACGCCCATGGCCTCAGCTCCCCTTCTTCTTGAACATCGCGAGCATGCGTTTGGTCACCATGAAGCCGCCGGCGATGTTCACCGCGGCCAGCGTCACGCCCAGGAAGCCGAAGACCCGCGCGGCGCTGCTCTCGGCATGCCCGGCCGCCAGGATCGCACCCACCACGATCACCGAGGAAATCGCGTTGGTCACGCCCATCAGCGGCGAATGCAGCGCCGGCGTCACGTTCCACACGACGTGGTAGCCGACGAAGCAGGCCAGCAGGAAGATCGTCAGCAGGTACAGGAAGGGCGAGATCGCCTCGGCATGCGGCGCCGCCGCTTCCGCCATGCGCCGCGCCATGTCGGCCAGCGATGCGGCGCGGTCCGCGATGGTCTGCGCCTCGTTCGCGATCTGGGTCGGGTTCATCTCGCTCAGCCCCCCTGCGCCTGCATCAGCGGATGGACCACGGCGCCACCGCGCGTGAGTGCCACGCCCTTCACGATGTCATCATCCTCCGGCAGCTTCGGCGCGCGGGCCTCCTTGTCCCAGAAGGTGGTCAGGAAGGTCAGCAGGTTGCGCGCGTAGAGCGCGGATGCCGCCGCCGGCAGCCGCCCGGGCCAGTTGGTGAAGCCCAGGATCTTCACGCCATTGGGCGTCACGAACAGCTTGCCCGGCTTGGTCAGCGCGCAATTGCCGCCGGCATCCGCGGCGATGTCCACGATCACCGAGCCCGGCTTCATCGATTCCACCATTGCGGCGGTCACCAGCGTCGGCGCCTTGCGGCCCTGCACCAGCGCCGTGCAGACCACCACGTCCTGCTTGGCGATATGCGCCGCGACCACTTCGGCCTGCTTCGCGTAGAACTCGGCCGAGAGCTGCTTCGCATAGCCGCCCGCGGTCTGCGCGGCCTTGCTCTCCTCATCCTCGTAGCCGACGAAGGACGCGCCGAGCGACTTGATCTCCTCCTTCGCCGCCGGGCGCACGTCGGTCGCGGAGACCCGCCCGCCGAGCCGGCGCGCCGTCGCAATCGCCTGCAGCCCCGCAACACCCGCCCCCATGATGAAGGCATTGGCCGCGGGCACGGTGCCGGCGGCCGTCATCATCATCGGGAAGCCGCGGTCATAGGCCGCCGCCCCTTCGATCACCGCGCGATACCCCGCCAGGTTGGCCTGGGAGGACAGCACGTCCATCGACTGCGCGCGGGTGATGCGCGGCAGCAATTCCATGGAGCAGGCATCCACGCCCGCCGCCGCATACCCCGCCGCGGCCGCCGCATCGGCGCCGAGCGTGCCGATCAGCAGCGCCCCGCGCGGCAATTCGACCTCGGGCGAGCGCACCACCAGCACGATGCCCGCCCCCTCCAGCGCCGCCGCCGCATCGGCGGCGATGGTCGCGCCGGCCTCGGCATAGGCGCTGTCGATGAAGCCGGAGGCCGTGCCCGCGCCCGCCTCCACCGCCACATCGAGGCCCATGCCGATGTATTTCTTGACTGTCTCGGGCGTCGCCGCGACGCGGGTCTCCCCGCTACGCCGTTCCTTCAGGACCGCCACACGCATCCGGAGATACCCCCCACGCGCCAATTGATGCGGCGCACCTACAAGCACGGCACCGGACTGTCCAGCGCCCATCCCCCGCCGGGCGCCACGCCGCCCGGCCGCGTCAAGGAATGGTGGAAGGCGTCTTTTTCAAGGGGCGCGGCGACGCGCGCGACGCTTGGCGCGCGGGCGTGGCGCGGCGGCCACGTTCACGCGGCGGCCTGGTCCAGCAGGTCGGCCTCGCGCCGCACCGCCTCGGCCGCCGCGGCGCTGGCGGGGTCGCGCGCCAGCAGGACGGGCAGCATCGCGCGGACCAGGCCATTGGCCAGCCGCGCGGCATCGAAGGCGGCGGCGAGGTCGATCTCCCCCGCCACGGCGTAGTCGGCCAGAAGCCGATCGCTCAGCAGGCGGGACAGGTCGCGCGCGGTAGGCGGCGGCAGCGGCCCGTCCTTGACGAAATGCAGCGCGAGCAGCCGCCGCAGCCCCTCATGCGTGCCGGCCTCGACGCCCGCGCTGGCAAGCAGCGCTGTCGCGGCATGGAAGGCGGCGTGGCAGGCATCGGACGTGGCCTGCTCGGGCAGGTCGGCCGCCAACAGCACGCGCACGGCGTGAAGGCTGCGGCCGGTCTTGGCCAGATGCAGCGCCGGCGTCGTCAGGCGGCGCGCGGCCACAGCCGCTCCCCATCCCGCGCCAGCGCCGCGCCAAGGCCACCGCCCTGCCCCGCCGGCACCACCACCGGCGACAACCCCAGCGCGAAGCCATCGCCTTCCGCCATCGCGTCATGCGCCGCATCGGCAACCGCGCGCCGCGCCGCCAGGGCCGCCACGCTCGGCGCCACCTCGACCGCGACGTCGATGTCGGATTCCTCACCCGAATTCCCGCGCGCCCGGCTGCCGAACAGCACCACGCCGTGCAGCGCGCCGGGGGGAAGGCGCTGCACCAGCAGGTCCTGGAAACGGGCGATCAGCCGATCCTCGGCCGGGGAGAGAAATCGCGCCATGACGGGTAGCCTAGCACGACGGCCAAACGGCGCGTGCGGCGCGAATGCCGCCTGCCTACCCCGCCGCCGCCGTATGCGGATCCGGCAACCCCGCCTCCGCCAACGCCACGCGCTGCTTCTCCGCCAGCACCTGCGTATCGAACCCCTGGATCAGTTCCTGGAACAGCTCATGCCAGTTCAGCCTGGCCCCCAGCCGCAGGAACACCGACCCCAGCCCGATCGCTGCCCGGTCCATCAGCGGGAATTCGCGCGGCACCCGCACCCCGCCCGTGCGCTTCAGCCCGGCATGCACCTGCTCGGCGATCCGCCGCCCATGCTGCGGGTCGTCATCCATCTGGATCGGCCGCACCGCGTCATCCAGCAGCGGCTCATAGAGGAACTTCGCCCAGATATTCAGCACCTCGATCGTCTCGCGCGACAGGTTCTTGAACCCCCAGACGCGATACGCCTCGGCCGCCTTATCAAAGTCCCCGTCGCGGATCGCCTCGAACAGCATGATGACGCCGCCGATGAAGGTGGGCGGGAAGATCCGCACCACCCCGAAATCCAGCAGGTTGATCCCCCAGCCGCCATTCTCCGGCATGTCCGACCGCACCTGGTAATTGCCCAAGTGCGGGTCGCCATGGATCACGCCATAGCCGTAGAGCGGCACATACCAGGCGCGGAACAGCGCGCGCGCATAGGCGTTGCGCTCCTCCAGCGGCGGGTCCTCGTCGATGCGCGCCTGGATGGCGCGGCCATCGAGCCAGCTCATGGTCAGCAGCCGGCGCGTGGACAGTTCCTCGACCGGCACGGGCACGCGCACGCCGGGCACGCCGTCGAGCATCTTGCGATACAGCTTCTGCTGCGCCGCCTCGCGCTTGTAGTCCAGTTCCTCGCGCAGCCGGTCGGACAGCTCGATGAAGGCTTCCTCGTTCTCCAGCGTGCTGTCCATGCGGCGGAAGACGGCGAGTGCGATCTTCAACTGCCGCAGGTCGGCTTCCACCACGCTGGCCATGTCCGGGTATTGCAGCTTGCAGGCCACGCGCGATCCATCATGCAGCACCGCGCGATGCACCTGGCCGAGCGACGCGGCAGCGGCGGCCTCATGCTCGAAACTCGCGAAGCGCGATTCCCAGTTCGCGCCCAGCTCCGTCCCCATGCGCCGCTTCACGAAGGGCCAGCCCATCGGCGGCGCATTGGCCTGCAGCGTTGCGAGTTCCTTCGCGTATTCCGGCGGCAGCGCATCCGGCACGGTGGACAGGAACTGCGCCACCTTCATCATCGGGCCCTTCAGCCCGCCGAGGATGGCCTTCAGATCCTCCGCATGCGCCGCCTTGTCCGACCTCATGCCGAGGAAGCGCTGCCCCGCGAAGCGCGCCGCGATGCCGCCCACGGCGCCCGAGGTCCGCAGCATCCGCCGCGCCTCGCCGAACAGCGTGCTGCCTTCCCGGTCAGCCATCGCCGGCTTCCAGTTCATCGATGAAGCCGGCGATCACATCCAGCCCCTTCATCCAGAAGGCCGGGTCCGCCGCGTTCAGCCCGAAGGGTGCCAGCAATTCCTTGTGCCGCTTGGTCCCGCCGGCGCGCAGCATCTCGAGGTACTTCGCCTCGAAGCCCGGCACCGCGCCCTCGCGATACACGCCATACAGCGCATTCACCAGGCAATCCCCGAAGGCATAGGCGTACACATAGAAGGGCGAATGCACGAAGTGCGGGATATAGGACCAATACACCCCGTAGTCGGGCGTGAACTCGAAGGCCGGCCCCAGGCTCTCCACCTGCACCTGCATCCACAGTTCCGCGATGCGCTCCGACGACACCTCGCCCTTGCGACGCTCGTCATGCAGCAGCGTCTCGAAGCGATAGAAAGCGATCTGGCGGACCACCGTGTTCAGCATGTCCTCGACCTTGCCCGCCAGCATCGCGCGGCGGCGCTTCGGGTCGGTCTCGGCGTCCAGCACGGCGCGGAAGGTCAGCATCTCGCCGAACACGCTCGCCGTCTCGGCCAGCGTCAGCGGCGTGGAGGACATCAGGTAGCCCTGCGCCCCTGCCAGCACCTGGTGCACGCCATGCCCCAGCTCATGCGCCAGCGTCATCACGTCGCGCGGCTTGCCGTGGTAGTTCAGCAGCAGATACGGGTGCGCCGAGGGCACCGTCGGGTGGGCAAACGCCCCTGACGCCTTGCCCGGCCGCAGCGCCGCATCGATCCACGGCCTGTCGAAGAAGCGCCGCCCCACCTGCGCCAGTTCCGGGCTGAAGGCGGCGTAGGAATCCAGCACACGCTCGACCGCCTCGGGCCAGGGCACCAGGCGATCATCCTCGTTCGGCAGCGGCGCGTTGCGGTCCCAGTGCTGCAGCTTCTCGAGCCCCAGCCACTTCGCCTTCATCGCGTAATACCGGTGCGACAGCCGCGGGAAGGAGGCACGGACGGCGCTGACCAGCGCATCCACCACCTCGTCCTCGACCATGTTCGAGCGGTTCCGGTAGGATCCTGGGCGCGGGTAGTGGCGCCAGGAATCCTCGATCTCCTTGTCCTTCGCCAGCGTATTGGTGATGAGCGTGAACAGCCGCACCCGATCCCCGAACGCCGCCGAGACCCCCTTCGCCGCCGCCGCCCGCTTCGCCCGGTCGCGATCCGACAGCAGGTTCAGCGCGGCGGAGACCGTCAGGTCCTCCTCGCCCACCCGCACCGTCATGGTGGCGATGGTCTCGTCGAACAGGCGGTTCCAGGCGGCGGCACCCGCCACCTCCTTCTCGTGCAGCAGCTTCTCCAGCTCGTCACTCAGCTGGTGCGGCCGGAACACCCGCAGGTCGCGCAGCCAGGGCCGCCAATGCGCCAGCGCGGCGGACCCGCCGACCTTGCTCTCCAGCGCATGGTCCTCCAGCCGGTTGATCTCCAGCGTGAAGAACAGCAGGTGCGTGGAGATGGTCGTCACCCTCTCCTGCATGGTCTGGTAGAAGCGGCCATTCGCCGCGTCCTGCGCGTCGCCGGCAAAGACCAGCCCGGCGAAGGAGGAGACGCGCCCCAGCCCCTCCCACATCGCCTCGTATTCGCCGATGGCGCGCGCCAGCGCATCGCCCGGCAGCCCCGCCAGCTTGCCGGCCAGCCGTGCCTCGAAGGCCCGCGCCTCGCCCTCGATCCGGTCAAGATCGGCGGCCAGGCGCGGGTCATCCGGCGCGGCATAGAGGTCGGACAGGTCCCAGACCGGCAGCGCGCCAGGCGCGGCTGCGGCATCGAGGGGAGCGCGGAGCGGGGTCGGGAGATGGGTTTTGGTCACATTGCCCATATAGGCCAAACGGGGGCTTGGCCAAGCGTCGCCCGCGACCGACCCCGCGCTGAATTCCACGCCAGCCACCCGCCCACGGGGTTGGCGTGACGCCCCCCGACAGGCGAAGATGGAGCGCCGAACCGGGGAGAACGCATGCCATACACGCCGGGCCGCTGGCCGACCTTGCCGGCCATGATGCTGACCCGTGCGGCGGAATGGGCCGACCGGCCGCTGTTCCGCCATTGGCAGGGCGGCGCCTGGCGGTCGCTCAAATGGGGCGACTTCGCCGTGCAGGTGGCCGCCGTCGCCGCCTTCCTGCGCGCCCGCGGCGTCAACCCCGGCGACCGCGTGCTGCTGGTCAGCGAGAACCGCCCGGAATTCCCCATCGCCGACACCGCCATCATGGCGATCGGCGCCATCACCGTGCCGACCTACACCACCAACCTGGCGGCCGACCACGCCCACATCCTGCGCGATTCCGGCGCCCGCGCCGCGGTGGTCTCGACCCGCAAGCTGGCCGAGAAGGTGCTGGAAGGCGCCGCCCTGGCCAACGGCCTCGACCTGCTGGTCTGCTGCGAGGAACCGCCCGCCGCGGCCGGCCTCGCCGGCCACGCCTGGACCGAGGCCCTTGCCACCCCCGCCGACCCCGCCGCGCTGGCCGCCGAGGCCGAGCAGGCCTCCGCCGAGGCGATCGCCTGCCTGATCTACACCTCCGGCACCGGCGGCCTGCCCAAGGGCGTCATGCTGCCCCACCGCGCCCTGCTGGCGAACCGCGACGGCGTGGTGCCCCTGGCCGAGCGCCTGGCGCTGTCCGGCAAGTGCTATTTGTCCTTCCTGCCGCTGTCGCATTCCTACGAGCACACGGTGGGCGGCTTCCTCCTCCCCTCGCTGGGGATGGAGGTGGTCTATTCCCGCGGCGCCGACCGCCTCAGCGCCGAACTGGCGGAGATCCAGCCCGCCGTCATCACCGCCGTGCCCCGCCTGTTCGAGGTGCTGCGCGGCCGCATCCTCGCCGGCCTGGAAAAGGAGAAGCCGTTCAAGCGCAAGCTCTTCGACCGCGCGGTGGAACTCGGCCTGCGCCGCATGGACGGCCCGCCGCTCGGGCTATTCGAACGCATCCAGGACGCCGTGCTCGACAGGCTGGTGCGCGACAAGACCCGCGCCCGCTTCGGCGGCAAGCTCCAGGCCATGGTCTCCGGCGGCGCGCGGCTCGACCCGGACCTCTCGGGCTTCTTCATGGCGCTCGGCCTGCCGGTCCTGCAAGGCTACGGCCAGACCGAGGCCGGCCCCGTGGTCAGCGTCAACCTCCCCTGGGACAACCACCGCACCACCGTCGGCCCGCCGCTGAAAGGCGTGTCGCTGCGCATCGCGGATGACGGCGAGGTGCTGGTCCAGGGCGCCCTGGTCATGACCGGCTATTGGGGCAACCCCGACGCCACCGCCGCCGCCCTGAAGCCCATCGACGGCGCCCCGGGCGACTGGCTGCACACCGGCGATGTCGGCGTGCTCGACAACGGCCGCCTGCGCATCACCGACCGCAAGCGGGACTTCATCAAGACCCTGGGCGGCGACATGGTCAGCCCCGCCCGCATCGAATCCCTGCTGATGGCCGAACCGGAAATCCACCAGGCCCTGGTCGCCGGCGAGGGCAAGCCCGCCCTGGTCGCCCTCATCGTCCCCGCCGATGGCATGGCGGAGAAAATCGCCGACGCCGTGCGCCGCGTGAACGGCAAGCTGCCCACCATCGAGCGCGTCCGCCACTTCGCCGCGACCGAACCCTTCACCATCGAGAACGGCTTGCTGACACCAACCATGAAGGTGAAGCGCCGCATGGCGATCGAGGAGCGCAAGGGCGAGATCGAGACGCTGTCGGGCTGACGGGCGCGCCGCGCCGCCCGCCTGGCGTGCCTCGACACCACGCCGGCCCGGCGCCTCTCTCGACACCACGGCTGCCCGGCGCAACTCTCGACAGCGCGCCTGCCCGGCGCAACTCTCGACAGCGCGCCAGCCCGGCGCGACCCTCCCGCCATGCCCACCTCACCCGACGCCGCGCTCGCCGCCCTCTGGACCCAGGCCGGCCTGCGCGCCCTGCCCGAGGTCGCGCTGCACGGCACCGACCCCTGCCAGCCCACCACCTTCGCCATCGGCACCGCCGCGCTGGCCTCCATTGGCGCGACCGCCGCCGCCGCCGCCGCCATCCACGCCGCGCGCGGCGGCCCACCGCAGCGCGTCAGCGTCGAGATCGCCCACGCCCTCACCGAATTCCATTCCGAGCGGCACATGCGCGTCCCCGGCTTCGCCGCACATGACTGGGACGCGCTGTCGGGCCTCTACCGCTGCGGCGACGGCCGCTGGGTCCGCCTGCACACCAACCACGACCACCACCGCGCCGCGGCGCTGCGCGCCCTCGGCTGCGCCAACACCCGCGACGCCGTGACAGCCGCGCTCTCCCACTGGCAGGCCGAAGCCGCCGAGACCGCGATCTACGCCGAGGGCGGCGTCGCCACCATGACCCGCAGCCTGGACGAATGGTCCGACCACCCCGCCGGCATCGCCGCAGCCGCCCTGCCGGCGCTCATCATCGAACGCATCGGAAACGCACCCCCCACCCCGCTGCCGCCGCTCGCCACGCGCCCGCTGGACGGCATCCGCGTGCTCGACCTCACCAAGGTCATCGCCGGCCCGGTCGCCGGCCGCACCCTCGCGGCCCATGGCGCCGAGGTGCTGCACATCGGCGCCGCCCACCTGCCCGCCCTGCCCGCGCTCGCCATGGACACCGGCCGCGGCAAGCGCACCGCCTTCATCGACCTGCGCGACGAGGACGGCCGCGCGACGTTGCGCGCCCTGGCCTCACGCGCCGACGTCTTCCTGCAAGGCTACCGCCCCGGCGCCATCGCCGCGCACGGCTTCGCGCCGCACGACCTGGCGGCGCTGAACCCCGGCATCGTCTGCGTCTCCCTTTCCGCCTGGGGCCACCTCGGTCCCTGGGCAGCCCGCCGAGGCTTCGATTCCCTGGTGCAGAACGCCAACGGCATCAACGACGCCGAACGCGCCGCGGCAGGCGAGGACAAGCCGCGCCCCCTGCCCTGCCAAGCGCTGGACCACGCCTCGGGCTACCTGCTCGCACTCGGCGCCATGGCCGCGCTGTTGCGGCGCGCGGAGGAAGGCGGGTCGTGGCTGGTGCGCGTCTCGCTGGCAGGCACCGGCGAATGGATCAAGCGGCTGGGGCGCATCGAGGGCGGGCTGGCCGCGCCGGGCATCACCGACGCCGCGCCGTTCCTGGAAGACAGCGACAGCGGCTTCGGGCGCATGACGGCGGTGCGGCACGCCGCGACGCTGCCCGCCACGCCGGCGCATTGGTCGCTGCCCTCGATGCCGACCGGCAGCCACGAGCCGGCCTGGATATCCTAGCCTCGCGCCCCGCCCGCCCGCACCACCACGGGCACCCCAATCATCCCCTCCAGCCGTTCGATCAGGAACGCCCGGTTCGCCGACGCGTGCCGCACAACACGCCGGGCCGAGATCGGTCCCACCAGCCCGGCAGCCACAACCAACGCGAAGACCAGGAACCAGCCCGGATTCAGGGCTCCGACCCAAAGGCCGTGCGAGATCAGCGCCATACCAAGCGCAGACTGCGCGGCCCCTATCGCGCCGTAGAACCACCGTCTCGTTCGCCAGTCATGGTCCCAGCCAACGCGCCCGCTTAAGCGGCACGAACCACCGAGGTCCACGACCTTGGCCTCCATCGACACCAAGTCGGGCTGGCGGAACATGCCACTGCGCTTCAGGCGAAAGCCGCTCTCTGTCTTCGACGCGGCAACGGGGCCAAGCGTGCTCGGATGCCCCCAGACAGTGCCACAGCGGCGCAGCAAGAGCGCCACCAGCGCATCGCGCGACATCGGCACGATTGCCTCGAAGATCACGTCCTCATCCGCCCTGTCACCCCTCACCCCGGTTTCGCACTCCTGCCGAGCACCGCCGCGCGACTTGGTGCCCCGTTATCCATCGATCCCCGCTGCATCCGGTGCAACTTCGCCAGCGCACGGCTCCGCTCCACCGAATGCCACAGCATCACCAGATGGGCGTCCGATGGGTAACCGCCGCGACCGCCCGGCCCACACCAGCTCGCCCCGCCCTCAATTCACACTGATCCCCCGCTCCCGAATCAACGCCGCCCACCGCGCTGACTCCGCCGCGATCCGCTCCGCAAACCCCGCCCGCGTATTCGGCAGGTACACCAGCCCCTGCTCCGCCAGGAACCGCTGCATCTCCGGCGTCTGCGCCACCTGCGTGTACACCTCGAACAGCCGGTCCAGGATCGGCGCCGGCGTGCGCGCGGGCGCGATCACCGCATACCAGGTCGACACCTCGATCCCCGGCTGTCCGGCTTCCGCCAGCGTCGGCACATCCGGCAATTGCGGCACCCGCGTCGGCGTGGTCACCGCCAGCGCCCGCACCCGCCCATCGCGGATGGCGGGCAGGATGGTCGGCAGCGTCTCGAACATCGCCTGCACATCGCCCGACAGCAGCGCGATCAGGCTGTCCGCATTGCCGCGATAGGGCACATGGACCATGTCCACCCCATCGCGCTGCCTGAACATTTCGAAGATCAGGTGCTGCGCCGTGCCGATCCCCACCGACCCATAATTCAGCCGCCCCGGCTGCGCCGTCGCGCGCGCGATCAGCTCGGCCACGCTGGTCGCCGGGAAATCCCCCTTGGTCACCAGCACCAGCGGCGATGCGGCGAACATCGTCACCGGCGCCAGGTCCCGCGCCACATCGAAGGGCATGTCGCGATACAGGTTCGGGAAGATCGTCAGCGGCCCGAGGTTGCCCATCCCGATCGTGTAGCCATCCGGCGCCGCGCGCGCGACCTCCGCCACCCCGATCCGCCCGCCCGCGCCCGCCTTGAAGTCGTTCACGATGGTCTGGCCGAGTGCGGCGCCGACGCGGTCGTTGAAGGCGCGCGCGATCAGGTCGTTCAGCCCGCCCGGCGGCCAGGGCACCACGAAGCGGATCGGCCGGTTGGGCCAGGGCGCCTGCGCCAAGGCAGGCGCGGCAAGCGCGCCGAACAGCCCCGGCAGGGCACGGCGGGTCACGGTGGCGATGGTCACGGGGCAGGCCTCGTCTGGACGGGAAGCCCGGAACCTCAGCCCGCGCGCCGCGCCGGTCAAGCGGGCGGGACGCCGCGCGGCGCGGCCCCGCCGGCCACGGCGCGCTGCCCACGGCACGGCCTCCATTTGGCCCCTCCGCCTGCCCTGGACTCCCGCGCCCTTCCCGCGGTTCAACGCCCCGGCGCCGCCGCCCACCCCCGGGCGCGGCCCGAGGGAGTTCATTCATGGGTGTGACGACCGAGATCCTGTTGCCGCTCGCCCTGTTCATCATCATGGCCACGCTCGGCCTCGGGCTGCGCGTGCAGGATTTCCGGCGCATCGCCACCCAGCCGCGCGATGTCCTGGCGGGCCTCGCCTCGCAACTCCTGCTGCTGCCGGCGATCGCCTTCGCCATCGCCACGCTCTGGGCGCCCGCACCGGCCCTCGCCGTCGGGCTGATGATCATCGCGGCGGCCCCCGGCGGCGTGACCTCGAACCTGCTGACCCGCTTCGCCGGCGGCGATGTCGCGCTGTCGGTCGCGCTCACCGCCATGACCAGCCTGGCCGCGATGGTGACGGTGCCGCTGGTGGTGCTGCTCTCGCTGCGCCATTTCGCGGGGGCCGAGGCCGCGCAGGACCTGTCGATGGGCGCCGTCGCGCTGCGCATGGCCGGCATCGTGGTGGTGCCGGTGGTGCTCGGCATGGCGTTGCGCGCGGCGCGCCCGGCGCTGGCGGCGCGCTGGCTGCCGGCGGCCGAGATCGTCTCCGGCGTGCTCTTCGCCGTCGTGGTCGCGGTGGCGATCTGGACGGAACGGGCGAACATGGCCGCGTATTTCGCCGCCGCGGGCCTGGCCGCGCTGGCGCTGAACGTGACGATGATGGCCGTCGCCTTCCGCGGCGCCGCGCTGCTCGGCTGCGCGCCGCCGCAGCGCATCGCGCTGTCGCTGGAATGCGGGCTGCAGAACGGCACGCTGGCCATCGCGGTGGTGGCGGCCCTCGGCCTCGATGCCGCCTTCGCGGTGCCGGCGGCGATCTACAGCCTGCTGATGTTCGCCACCGCGCTGGGCTTCGTGGCCATGGTGCGCCGCGCGGGGTGATGCGGGCGGCCCGAAGCCCCGCCCGCGCGCCCCGGCCTCACCACTTCAGAAGCAGGTTGCCCTTCTGCTGGTCATGGCCGCTCCACTGCCACAGCTTCCGGCCGGCCCCGTTGTTGAAGGTGTGCTCGACACCCGGCAGGCTCTGCGGCCGCATCAGGTTCCGCGGGCCGAACTTGAAGTTGTAGGAGGTATGCACGGTCGGGTAGGCCGTCACGATATGGATGTCGTGGTAGCCGCCGTCGATCACGATCACCACGCGGCCGATACCGGCATGCACCACGCGGTTGCCGTTCGGCACGCGCATGGTCATCTCGGGCATGCCCATGCCCATCCTCATCGCCCAGCCATGGATGACGATGCGGCTGAGCGCATAGCGGTCCAGCAGGCCCAACGCCGCCTGGCCGAAGGCCGAATTCAGCAGCAACGCCACCATCATCGGCTGGTCGGACTTGCTGGCGGTGTAGAGCGTGACATCGCGCGACCGCCAGACCGGCCGGCGGCGCGACCCGACATTCTCCCGCACCGTCGTCGTGGCATTCGTGTCGGCGTAGTTCAGGAAGGCCGATTTGTGCCGGCGCACGGATTCATAATCGCTGATGTCGTGGTGCAGGCTCTTGCCATGCCCGCCCCACTTCTCGGCCTCCGCCAGCAGCGCCTTCACTTGGACGACCGAATAGTCCCTGGCGTAGGGCATACGACTCTTCCTTGACAGACCGATCCTTGGCAGACCGATGGTTCAGCGGGGCGGATCCTCGCGCGATCGGATGCTAGGGCATGAACGGGCTGGCGGAAATGGCTACCGCCATACGCACGTCCCAGGCGTGGACAACGCGTCAGCACTGCGCCGCGGATGATGCCGATCGCACGGACGTTCCGGCTTGTGGCGCCAAGGCGCGGGATCCCGAATGGGCTCCACCGCGTCTCCAGCGCAGCCCGCCCGCGCGGCTGCGCGCGATGGGCACGACGGCGCACCCCGCGCGCGCTGCACATGATCCATCGGACCACGCCCCGCCCGGTCAATCCGGCAGCACGCTCGCATCCAGCGCCAGCACCGCGCCCATCCACATCGCATGATGCAGGTGGTCGGCCTTCTGCCGCCCGGTCTCGGGATGCACCAGCACCGCCAGCCCTTCGCGGTTCAGCGCGAGGAACGGCACCAGCGTCGGGAACAGCGCCGGCGCGAAGGCCACCTGGTACATCGCCTGCGGATGCGGGCCGACCGGCTTGTCATGCCAGCGGCCCAGCACCGCGTCGGGGAAGGAATGCGCGATGCCCTCGCGCAGCCGTTCGGCGGCCTCGCGCGAGCCGCCGTCGAAATACACATGCGCGTGCCAGCCCGTGATGGCGTCGGGCGGCGCGAACATCACATCCCCAGCGCGCGGCGATACAGGTCGAGCAGCGTCTCCTGCTCCTCCACATCCGCCGGTTCCTGCTTGCGGATGCGCAGGATCTGCCGGATCACCTTGACGTCGAAGCCGGCCGACTTCGCCTCCGCCATGATGTCCTTGATGTCGGAGGACAGCGCCTTCTTCTCTTCCTCGAGCCGCTCCACGCGCTCGATGATCGACCGCAGGCGGTCGGCCGCGATCCCGCCCACCTCGGTGTCGTCGTTCTTCGTCGCCGCCTGTGACATGGCCCTGCCCGTATCCTGAAGGGAGGCGGGTTTAGCCCTCGGCCTGCGTGCCATCAACGGGCGCTCCTCAATGGCCGGGATTGGCGGCGGCGAAGGCAGCCTTCTGTTCCGCCGTCGCCTCCTTCTGGTGGGCCGCCTGCCAGTCCTTGTAGGGCATGCCGTACAGCGCCTCGCGCGCCGCCGGCGTGTCGAGCGTGGCACCACGATCGGCCGCGGCCTCCTGGAACCAGCGCGACAGGCAGTTCCGGCAGAACCCCGCCAGGTTCATCATGTCGATATTCTGCACATCGTTCCGCTCCCGCAGGTGCTGCACCAGCTTGCGGAAGGCGGCGGCCTCGATCGCCTCGCGCGTCGCGGGGTCGATATCGGCGGCGGCACCGAGGGCGAGGTCGGCTTCCTTCATGGGCGCGGGCATGGGCGTGGCTCCTGCGATGCTCCTGCCAAAGATGCGCCTGCGCGCGGCACGATCAAGCGCCGCGTGGCCGGCTTGCTGCTGCCCGCCCCTTGCCGCACCTTCGCCGCCCAGGGAGAGCCACCACCGCATGACCTTCACCGACGCCGCCGCCCGCAGCGCACTCCGCCGCCTGTTCAATGCCGCCGTGGCCTCCGCCGACCCGCGCACGGTGCTGGCGCGCCACCTCCCCGAACGTCCCGCCGGCCGCGTCCTGGTGCTGGGCGCCGGCAAATCCGCCGCCGTCATGGCCGCCGCCGTCGAAGCCGCCTGGCCCGACCTCCCGCTGCACGGCCTGGTCGTCACCCGCTACGGCCACGGATACCCCACACGCCATATCGAGGTCGCCGAAGCCGCCCACCCCGTCCCCGACCAACCCGGCGCCGAGGCCGCCCGCCGCATGCTGGCCCTGGCCGAAGCCGCCGGCCCCGACGACCTGGTGCTGTTCCTGGTCTCCGGCGGCGGTTCGTCCCTGACCACCCTGCCCGCCCCCGGCCTGACCCTGCCAGACCTGATCGCGGTGAACCGCGCGCTGCTGGCCTCGGGTGCGACCATCCACGAGATGAACTGCATCCGCCGCCACCTCTCGGCGTTTTCCGGCGGGCGGTTGGCCGCGGCCGCGCACCCGGCGCGCGTGGTGACACTCGCCATCTCCGACGTGCCCGGCGACGACCCCACGGTCATCGCCTCCGGCCCGACCGTCCCCGACCCCTCCACCTTCGACCAGGCCCGCGCGCTGGTCGCCCATTACCGCATGGCGTTGCCCGAGGCCGTCACCGCCCACCTGGCCGCGGCCGCCGAGGAATCCCCCAAGCCCGGCGACCCCCGCCTGCCCGCCCCCGACTACCGCTTCATCGCCACCCCGCGCCTGGCCCTCGAAGCCGCTGCCGCCGAAGCCCGCGCCCTGGGCCTCACCCCCCTCATCCTCGGCGATGCCCTGGAAGGCGAGGCACGCGAACTCGGCACCGCCCTGGCCGGCATCGCGCTCTCCGCCCGCGCCCACGGCCACCCCCTGCCCGCCCCCTGCGTCCTGCTCTCCGGCGGCGAGACCACCGTCACCCTCCGCACCGACACCCCCGGCCGCGGCGGCCGCAACGGCGAATGCCTGCTCGGCGCCACCCTCGCCCTCGCCGGCACCCCCGGCATCCACGCCCTGATGGCCGACACCGACGGCATCGACGGCTCCGACGACAATGCCGGCGCCATCGCCACCCCCGACACCCTCGCCCGCGCCCGCACGGCCGGCCTCGACCCCCGCGCCCTGCTCGCCGCCCACGACAGCCACCGCCTCTTCGCCACCCTGGACGACCTGGTCACCACCGGCCCGACCCTGACCAACGTCAACGATTTCCGCGCCATCCTGGTAACCTGACCGCCCGCACCGACCTTACCCGCACTAAGCCAAACTTCACGGATGCACCGCGCGCCTTATCCAGTCTAAGCTCCCCCCATGCGCGACCCCACCCTCGAAGACATCTTCGCCCGCCGCGGCGCCATCACCCGCATCGCCACCGAGCTCGGCATCTCCACCGCCGCCGTCTCCCAATGGAAGCGCGTGCCCGACGACCGCGTCATCGACGTCGCCCGCATCCTCGGCCTGGCCCCCACCACCATCCGCCCCGACCTGACGGCCCCCCCGCCGCCCAAGCCCGAAGGACTGCCCCGCATGGCCACGCGCCCCGCGCTGCGCCGCCGCCGCCGCACGAAAATCATCGCCACCCTCGGCCCCGCCTCCGCCACCACCGAAATCATCGAACGCCTGTTCCGCGCCGGCGCCGACGTCTTCCGCCTCAACTTCTCCCACGGCTCCCACGAAGACCACGCCGCCCGCATCACCATGATCCGCGAAGTCGAACGCAAGGTCGGCCGCCCCATCGGCATCCTGGCGGACGTGCAAGGCCCGAAACTCCGCGTCGGCAAGTTCCAGGGCGGCCGCGTCCAGCTCCAGACCGGCCAGCCCTTCCGCCTCGACCTCAGCCCCACGCCTGGTGACGTCCGCCGCGTCAACCTGCCCCACCCCGAGATCATCGCCGCCGCCCAGATCGGCACCTCCCTGCTGCTGGACGACGGCAAGCTGCGCCTGCGCGTCACCCGCGTGCGCCCCGACCACCTGGAGACCGAGATCGTCGTCGGCGGCCCCCTGTCGGACCGCAAGGGCGTCAACGTCCCCGACGTCGCCCTGCCCATCCCCGCCCTGACCGAGAAGGACCGCGCCGACCTCGACTTCGTGCTGCCGCTCGGGATCGAATACATCGGCCTGTCCTTCGTCCAGCGCCCCGAGGACGTGGCCGAGACCCAACGCATCGCCGCCGGCCGCGCCTGGGTCATGGTGAAGATGGAAAAGCCCCAGGCGGTCGAGAACCTCGACGGCATCCTGGCCCTGGCAGACTGCGTCATGGTCGCCCGCGGCGACCTCGGCGTGGAACTGCCGCCCGAGGAAGTGCCCCTGGTGCAGAAGCGCATCGTCCGCGCCGCCCGTGCCCTCGGCAAGCCCGTCGTGGTCGCCACCCAGATGCTGGAGAGCATGATCACCGCCCCCAGCCCCACCCGCGCCGAGGTCAGCGACGTCGGCACCGCGGTCTTCGACGGGGCGGATTGCGTGATGCTCTCGGCCGAGACCGCCGCCGGCCAATACCCCTACGAGGCGGTGAACATGATGGACCGCATCGTCGCCCGCGTGGAACAGGACCCGGACTGGCGCCGCCTGACCGACGCATCCCGCCCCGCGCCGGAAAAGACCAGCGCGGGTGCGATCAGCACCGCCGCGCGCCAGGTGGCCGAGACGATCGACGCCGAGGTGATCGCGACCTTCTCCCAGACCGGATCGACCACGCTGCGCGTGGCGCGCGAACGGCCCGGCTGCCCGATCCTGGGGCTGACGTCATCCGGTGTCACGGCACGCCGCATGGCGGTGATCTGGGGCGTGCATCCGCTGGAAGTGGCGGAGATCCACTCCATGACCGAGATGGTGGCGAAGGCGGTGCGCGCGGCGCAGCACGAGGGCTTCGCGAAGACGGGGGACGAGGTGGTGGTGACGGCGGGCGTGCCGTTCGGGACGCCGGGGACGACGAATGCGTTGCGGGTGGCGGTGGTGAGGTGACGGTATCCGGCTTAGACCGAGGAACAGGAGTACGTATCAAGCAGAGATTTATGTCCACCGCTTGCAAAAAGATCAGCCTCAGCCTTGCGTCTCGGACGACCCTCATGCCAATCTTTTTTGGATAAGTAGTTCGATCGCCGCCTAACGGAATAGTAAAGCTGGAGCTTTAAGCACTATGACAAATTGCATTTCGATTTCTAATCTTCGAAACATTAAATCACTAGAATTTACAATCCCTCAACAGGGTGCCTGGCTTCTTACTGCAGGTAACGGTGCAGGAAAGACATCACTTCTTGCGTGTTTACGGCGAATTGGCCAGGCTAATGCCTTCCCAGTGCATTTTCCTGCCTCTGCTGAATCTGAAAATCTTGACGATTTTACTGCGGCAGCCATCACATATCGCCTAGGAGATAAGGAAGTCGAATACGCCTACAGAGGAGCACGCTGGGCGCCACGACCGAGAGCTAATAGCGGATTGCTCTCGGCATTTGGTTATCCAGAAGTTATATACATTGGAGCTAATGCAGATCGGATCACTCCGCGCCCTGAGGATTTTACTGTTAGAAGAGTTAAATCTGCTCCGTCAGCGCTTATTGATGCTGCAAATAAAATCTTTGAGACCAAAAAATTTGATAATCTAAAGATTATCAATCTTTCTAGGGGTGGTGGGAATCAAGCCTTCCTACTGAAAGTGGCCGATTCTCCAGCTAAATATCACTCGGAGAAGAATTTTAGCTTGGGAGAGCTTTGTATTCTGAAGTTAATTGAAGAAATACGCGACTGTAAAAATCAATCCCTAATACTAATTGATGAACTCGAGATGGCACTACACCCAAGGGCTCAGGTACAACTATATCGATACCTTGAAGGTGCTGCCAAGGTAAAGAATTTAACGATAATTTTTTCGACGCATTCGGTAAGTCTCCTCAAGACGGTGCCGCGTTCGCAAATTATATTTCTTGATAAAGACGACAAGGGAACCGTAACTACCGTCCAGGGATGCTTTCCAGCCTTCGCGGTCGGAAATATAACTCTTGGAGAAGAAAGAGCTCCTGATGTTGTGCTTTATGTAGAAGATGAAGTCGCGAAAACAGTTCTAGAATCACTTGTGCAGTTGTCACTAAGAACGAAATTTTCTAGCATTAACTTGTTTCCTGATGTACGCGTGATACCAATTGGTGACTTTAAAGCAGTTGTTCAATTTCTCCATCATCACCGCGCGATGATGCCCGAACGCACACGATCATTTGCTATTCTAGATCGCGATGTAAAAGAAGAAACGCTCGTCCATTGGCGATCAAGCAATGACCACAAGCATCTCGGGTTGTTTGAAAAGCTAAAACATCAAATTGACTACTTGCCATGGACTCCTGAAGTTGGAATACTTAATTTTCTACGAAATCGGCAGCATGCCGAGAGCATGATCCGTGAAGATTTGGGTCGACCGGCATTTGTGATAAATCAGATCGCAATATCAAGTGCCGATTCTAAGAATGGAAAACCGTTGAGAGACGCCGCTAAAAAAATTGTTACAGAAATTTCGGAAAACATTTCTTCAATCATGGGCCTTACGCCCGATGAAGGGAAACGACGTATTTGTCAGATTTTTTCTCGCGATGAGTACAGCAGATGCGAAGCGCAGATCTTGGGCTTATTGTTACCAAAATTATCATAGCTGTTCGGTTCATCTAGAGCGCATGTCACGAGCACACTCCGCGTTCATCGTTGGTCCGCGGTTATCACGGACCTCGATTGACAGCTCTCGTCGCGTGCTACTCTTATCGCCCGCGGACAAGTTCCATCCAACATGCGAGTACCTGTGCGTCCGGCGTGGGTCGTATCACGTCCGACAGTAGGCTTGCACCCACCAGGTTCATCCGAAGCGCATCGGCTCCGCCGGCCGCGCCTCGCTCGAGTCCTCCAGCACCTCCACATCATCATTCGTCAGCCCGATCCGTCGGCTCCGCTCCGCCATCGCCGACCCCAACCGCACCTGTTCCGCCGGCCGCGCCGCCTCATCGCGGATGGCCCGCATCTCCGCCTCCGTGCTGCGCCCATGCCGCGCCGCGCGCAGCTTCAGCGCCCGATGCGTCTCCTCCGACAGGTTCCGAATGGTAACGGCCGCCATGCTGGCACACTCCGCGGACTGATAGCGATGCCATCAGGCTATGGCATCCAACATCACCCCATCAAGTTCGCCACCCCGAATTCCCGTCACCACACATATTGCGCGCTCCATTTTCCGTCCCTACACTAATCCCGTGCGGATCACCTTCGACCCGGCCAAGCGCGCCAGAACGCTCGCCGAACGAGGGCTGGACTTCGCCGATGCCGCGCAGGTCTTCGCCGGGCTCCACGCCACCCTCCCGGACGACCGCCGCGACTATGGCGAACCCCGCTTCATCACCGCCGGCCACCTGCACGGCCGTCTGGTGGTCATGGTCTGGACTCCCCGCGGCCCCTCCCGCCGCATCATTTCCATGAGGCACGCCCATGCCGACGAAGAAGCCCGCTGGCGCCACCACCTGGGTTGACCCAGAAGACGCCCCGCCCCTGTCCGATACCTTCTTCGCCACCGCCGAACTGCGCGACGGCCCCCGCGTCCTCCGCCGCGCCCGCGGCCGCCCGCCCTCACCCGCCCCCAAGCGCCAGGTCACCATCCGCCTCGACCCCGACCTGCTCGACCGCCTGCGCGCCACCGGCCCCGGCTGGCAGACCCGCCTGAACGAGGCGCTCCGCGACTGGCTCGCCCGCCACGCCGCCTGACGTCACGCTTGAAAAAAAGAAAAAAAACCTATACACGGATGGGATGACCCCCACCCCCCTCACCCCCGACCAACTCCTCGCCCTCCTCCCCTACCTCCTCCCCCGCTCGCCCCGAGGCCGCCAGATCGGCGACCTCCGCGCCCGCATGGACGCCATATTCTCCCTCGCCTGCACCACCGCCCCCTGGCGCGCCATCCCACCCGACCACGGCAACCACGCCACCATCGCCCGCTACTTCCGCCGCCTCACCCACGCCGGCCTGTGGGAAAAACTCCTCCAGGCCCTCAAGGACAACGAACCTACCCACCCCCTCAACACCATCGCCCCCCTCATCCTGCGCGCCTGCCGCCGCGCCATCCGCCTCCGGGGCCTGGCCTTCATCGCCCTGATCCGCCGCCTCGGCTTCCTGCACGCCCTGAACGGCCCGCCGCACAAGGTGCCCGACCCGAATTTGTCCGAAACCCTGCGCCGCACCGCCTGGCTGCCGCCAACACCGCGCACGCGCCAGCAGTTCGATGCCTACCTGGTGCTCATCAAGGCGCTGCGGCAGCTCCACCGCTGCGCCAGCGGGGTAAAATACCTCCCCCGCGCCATCCGCCTGGGCTGGTCATGACCGCCGCCTGGCCGCCGCCGCCTCGCCCGCCAGCAGCGCCCGCTTGCGCGGCACCCCCCAGCGATACCCCGTCAGGTCGCCATCCTTCCCCACCACCCGGTGGCAGGGCACCGCGATCGACACCTTGTTCTGCGCGCAGGCCCGCGCCACCGCCCGCGTCGCCCGCGGCTCGCCCATCTCGGCGGCCAACCCGGAATAGGTGCGCGTCTCGCCCAGAGGGATCCCCCGCAGCGCCTCCCACACCCGCCGCTGGAACGCCGTCCCGCGCAGGTCCAGCGGCAGCTCCAGCGCGGCCCGGGGCTCCGCCACATACGCCACCACCTGGCGCACCGCATCCGCCAGCGCGTCGGGCGCATCCTCGATGGTCGCGCGCGGGAAGCGCGCCATGACATCCCCGCGCAGAGCCTCCGCATCCTCCCCGAACCCGATGAAGCACACCCCCGCCTCGGTCGCCCCCACCATCAGAGGCCCCAGCGCGGATGCCGCCACCGCCACCCGGATCACCTCCCCCGCACCGCCTCGCCTGGCCGCCCCGGGCGTCATCCCCAGCACCCGCCCCGGAGCCTCATACACCCGGCTCTCGGAGCCAAACCCCGCCCCCGCCACCGCATCCGCCACCCGCTCCCCGGCTGCCAGCGCCGCCGCCAGCCGCCTGGCCCGCACGCTCTCGGCAAAGGACCGCGGCGTCACCCCGGTCACCTCCCGGAACAGCCGCAGGAAGTGGTGGCGCGCATACCCCGCCCGCTCCGCCAGCGCCGCCAGCGAAGGAATGCCCTCCGCCCCCTCGATCATCGCGCAGGCCGACTGCACGGCCGCGGCATGGATCGCCGCCCGCTCCCCCTTCGGATCGCACCGCTTGCAGGCCCGGAACCCCGCGGCCTCGGCGGAGGCGGCATCGCAGAAGAACCGCGTATTCCGCCTGAGCGGCGCCCGCGACGGGCACCCCGGCTTGCAGAACACCCCCTGCGTCGTCACCGCATATAGGAAGTCCCCGCGCGGCTCGCGCGCCAGCACGGCCTCCCAGCGGAGGTCATCGGGATCGGTGGCGTTCAGGGCATCAGGCATGACGAACGATGTGCCACGCCGCGCCCAGCCCCTGCCATCCGCACGTTGCGCCGGCGCGCCGTCATCGGCTGCCGGCCTTGCCTCCCGCACGCGCCGCGGCCGGGGCAGCGCCCGCCGGACGCACCGCACCCGGGCCAGGCGGCGCGGTCAGGTCGCGTCACCCTCCGCCTTGCGGCGCAGTTCGCGCAGGCGCGCCTCGCCACCGCGCAGGCGCGGGTGCAGCGCCAGCGCCGCCTCCATGCTGCGCAGCGCGGCGCGCGGGTCGTTCGCTTCCTCCTGCAGCATGGACAGGGTCAGCAGCGCACCGAAGTGCCGCGGCTCCAGCCGCAGCGCCTCCTGCAGGTCCCGCGCGGCGGAGGCCGGGTCGCCCATGGCAGCAAAGGCCTGCGCACGCTGGTGCCAGGCCTCGGCGCTGGAGGGGCTGAGCGTGATGGCGGCGTCGAAGTCTTCCAGCGCCTCGTCATGGGTGCGCGCGGCCAGGTTGCGCGCGCCGCGGCGCAGCAGCAGCACGGTGGCGGGCGATGCCTGCTCCACCCACAGCGCCCGGATGCGCCCCTCCATCATGGTCGCCACGCCGTCATCCGGGGCGGTCTTGAGCCCTTCGAACAGGCTGTCGAGCTCGGCGCGCCGGCTCTCCTGGGCACGGTTGGGGTTGGGCTGGGCCTGTGCCAGCACCGGGGTCAGCAGCAGGGCCAGGGCGGTCAGGGCGGCGCGCATGGCGCCATGGTCCGCCCGCCGGGGGGCGCGAGGCAAGCGCGGAGTGCTCATGTCAGGCTCAGGATGGTCATGCCGACCGCCACCGCAACCCTCGCCGCACCGGCCCAGCGCGCGTCGGCGCCCGCCCGCCCGGCAGAGCGCCACACCCCCACCGTCGCGACCAGGTTGTAAGGCAATGACAGCGCATACCCCACGAGGTACGCCGCGATCGTCTGCCCCGCCATCAGCAGCCACAGGAAGCCGATGGTGGTCGAGACATTGACCAGCAGCCCGCCCAGCACGGCCCAGCTCCAGAACGCCTCGGCCAGCGGCAGGTCGCCGCGCCACAGCCGGGCGATGGTCACGGCGCACCACCTTCGCGCAGCGTCATCTGGCAGCCCAGACGAGCGGTGGTTGTCGTGCCACAGGCGCCCGGCGTCATGTCGCGCGAAGGCGCACGGTGTTCACGTCGCGCACCGCGCGCGTTGGCTTCATGTCGCGCCATCGGTGCGCGCCGGGCAGCCGCGCCGCAGGTGCGCCGTGGCCATGCCACGCCACAGCTGCGCAGCGGTCACGTCACGCCACCGGCGCGGCACGGTCATGCCGCGGTGCGGGCGCGCGCCACCGCGTGCGGCTCGGGCCCGCCGGCCATCCAGTCCAGCAACTCGATCGTGTGCACCGCGGGCATGGCGCCGTCGCCGAGCTGCGTCAGGCAGCCGATGTTCCCCGCCGCGATCAGCGTCGCGCCGGTGCGGGCGATGGCCGCCTGCTTGCGCGCCTTCAACTGCCCCGCGATCTCGGGCTGCAGGATGTTGTAGGTGCCGGCCGACCCGCAGCAGATATGCGCCTCGGCCGGTTCGCGCACGGCGAAGCCGGCCGCCTTCAGCAGCGCCTTCGGTTCGGCGGTGATCTTCTGGCCGTGCTGGAGCGAGCAGGCGGCGTGGTAGGCCACCGTGATGCCCGGCGCGGCGCGGGTCGGCGCGTAGCCGAAGCGGGTCAGCACTTCGGTGATGTCGGCCGCGAGGCCGGCGACGCGCGCGGCGGCAGCGGCCTCGGGCGCCTCGCGGAACATGAAGCCGTAGTCCTTCAGCGTGGTGCCGCAGCCCGAGGCATTCACCACGATCGCATCCAGCCCCTCGCCGTCGACCTCGCGCATCCAGGCGGCGATGTTGGCGCGCGCCAGGCGCATCGACGCCTCATGGTGCCCCATGTGGTGGTCGAGCGCGCCGCAGCAGCCCTGCCCCTTGGTCACCACCACCTCGATCCCCATGCGGGTCAGCAGGCGGATCGTCGCCTCGTTGATCGAGGGCGACAGCACCTGCTGCGCGCAGCCCATCAGGATGCCGACGCGCCCGCGGCGTTCGCCTTGCGCCGGATGCACCCGCGGGCGCTCGATGGCCGATGGCGAGGGCACGGATGCCGGCGCCAGGCGGAGCATCGCGCGCAGGCGCTGCGCCGTCATCGACGCACCCGGCACCAGCCGCGCGAAGGGCCGCGCGAGGGACGCACCCACCAGCGCCAGGCGGAACCGCCCGGGATGCGGCAGCACCATCGACAGCACGCGTCGTAGCGCGCGCTCCGGCCAGGGGCGGCGGTAAGTCTCTTCGATATAGGCCCGCGCATGATCGACCAGGTGCATGTAGTGCACGCCGGACGGGCAGGTGGTCATGCAGGACAGGCAGGACAGGCAGCGGTCGACGTGCCGCACCACTTCCTCGGTGGCGGGCTTGGCCCCCTCCAGCATGTCCTTGATGAGGTAGATGCGCCCGCGCGGGCTGTCGAGCTCGTCGCCCAGCAGCAGGAAGGTCGGGCAGGTCGCGGTGCACATCCCGCAATGCACGCAGGTGCGCAGGATGCGGTTGCTCTCGGCGATGTCCGGGTCGGCCAGTTGGGTCGCGGTGAAGCTGGTCTGCATCGGTCGAGACTAGGCGCGCGCCAGCGCCGCCGCCAGCGCGTCCGGTTGCACGGCGGGCCGGACGGTGCATAGAGTCCAGGCGTCGCGCGTGGGGGCCGCCAGCATTACCGATCTCGTCATCCAGGTCGCCAAGCTGGGCGTGGTGCCCTTCGCCGGCACGTTGTTCCTGCTCCAGGCGATCGCGCGCGAGGCCGGGCACTGGCTCGGCGCGCGCCAAGCCGCCCGGCGCGCCAAGGAAGGCGAGGGTGTCGGCGTCATCGTCGGCGGCATGCTCGGCCTGCTGGCCTTCGTGCTGGCGCTCACGCTGTCCTTCGCCAGCGCGCGCTTCCAGGAACGGCGCGAGGGCGCGTTGCAGGAAGCGAACGCCATCGGCACCGCCTGGCTGCGCGCCGGCGCCATCGACCATCCCCGCGCCGCCGAGGTCACCCGCCTGCTCGAAGCCTATGCCCCGGTGCGGCGCGCCTATGTGGCCGCGCCGCATGACGAGGTCGCCCTCGCCGCCATCAATGCGCGGTCGAACACCTTGCAGGGCGAGATGTGGGGCCATGTGGCGGCGCTGGTGCGCGAGCGGCCGGACCCCGTGGCCGCCTCCCTCATGGCCGCGGTGAACGACGTGATCGACCAGTCGTCGGTCGAGCGCCTGGCCTTCAACACCGGCATGCCGCCATCGCTGTTCTGGCTGCTGGTGGGGATGACGGTCGCGAGCATGGGCGCGCTCGGCTACCAGCTCGGCCTGCGGGGATTGCAGGTCCGCCCGCTCAGCCTGGCGCTGATCGCGATGTGGACGGTGGTGATGACGGCCATCCTCGACCTCGGTTCCCCTCGGCTTGGCGAGACGCGCACCAGCACGGCGCCGTATGACTGGACCATCCAGGGGTTCCAGGGCGGCGTACGGATCCCGCCGCTGCGCCCGCCGGGCGGGTAGGGCGCGGTCTCGCCGGCGGCATAGCCGCGTGCTATCGGCGGCTGAGAATGGGTCTTAATCACACCATCGCCGGGATGACCGCCGCGCCCCCTGCCCCTGCGCGGCGGCGTGCCTCGGGCTGGGCCTGGGGGTCGCTGCTGGTCGCAGCGCTGGTTGCAGCACCGCTGCTGGCCGTGATGCTCACCGCGGCGACGCGCCCGGGTGCCAGCGTGATCCATATCGCCACCACCACCCTGCCCGAGATGCTGGCCAATTCCGCCCTGCTGGTGCTGCTGGTCGCGGCGATGGCGGGCTCCGCCGGCGCGATCTCGGCCTGGATCGTCGCCACCTGCGACTTCCGCGGCCGGCAGGCGCTCGAGGTCGCGCTGCTGCTGCCGCTGGCCATGCCGGCCTACCTCAACGGCTATGTCTACACTTGGCTGTTCGACGTGGCGGGACCGGTGCAGCAGACCTTCCGAGACGCCACGGGGCTGCGCTACGGCGAGTACTGGGCGCCCGAGATCCGGTCCTTGCCCGGTGCGGCGCTGATGCTGGCGATGGTGCTGTACCCCTACGTCTACCTGATGTGCCGGAGCGCCTTCCTGCAACAGAGCGTCTGCCTGCTGGAGGCGTCCCGCACGCTGGGGCACGGGCTGCCGCGCACCTTCCTGCATGTCGCGCTGCCGCTGGCGCGCCCGGCGCTGGCCGGCGGCATCGCGCTGGCGCTGATGGAGACGCTGGCGGATTTCGGCACCGTCCAGCATTTCGGCGTGCGCACCTTCACCACCGGCATCTACGAGGCCTGGTTCGGCATGGATGACCGGGGTGCCGCCGCGCAGCTCGCGGTCGGGCTGCTGTGCTGCGTGTTCCTGCTGCTCGGGCTCGAACGCATCTCGCGCGGCGGGCGACGCTTCCACCCGACCACCACGCGCCAGCCGCCGCTGCGCCCGGTGGTGCTGCATGGCTGGCGGCAGGCGGCCGCGCAGCTGGCCTGCGCCATGCCGGTGGTGCTGGGCTTCGCCATCCCCGCCGGCGCGCTGGCCTGGCTGGCCGCGACCTCGGGCGACCCGCTGGACCCGCACCGCTTCCTGCCCTTTGCGGTGAATTCGCTGACGCTGTCGGGGATCACCGCGGGGATCGCGGTGGCGATCGCGGCGATGATGGCCTGGGCGGCGAGGCTGCATCCCTCGCCCGCGCGCGCCTTCGCGAACCGCGTCGCGGGGCTGGGCTATGCGCTGCCTGGTTCGGTCATCGCGGTGGGCACACTGGTGCCCTTCGGCCTGTTCGACAACGCGCTGGATGGCTGGATGCGCGAACGCTTCGGCATCTCCACCGGGCTGCTGCTGTCGGGCACCATGGTGGCGCTGGTGTTCGCGTATCTCGTGCGGTTCCTGGCGGTGGCGCTCTCCGCGGTGGAATCGGGGCTGGCGCGGCTGAAGCCGTCGCTGCGCGACGCGGCGCGGGTGCTGGGGCGCACGCCCGGCCAGGCGGTGCGCGACGTGGAACTGCCACTGGCGCGCGGCGCCCTGCTGACGGCCGGCGTGCTGGTCTTCGTGGACACCATGAAGGAACTGCCGGCCACACTGATCGTGCGGCCCTTCGACCTCGATACCCTCGCCGTGCGGATCTACAACCTGGCCTCCGACGAACGACTGGCCGAGGCATCGACCGCGGCGCTGCTGATCGTGCTGGCAGGGCTGCTGCCGGTGGCGGCGCTGACGCGGGCGATGCGGCGGGCGGGGTGATGCGCGCAAGGGGGGCTCTGCCCCCCTTGACCCCCCGCCAAGGGCTTAAGGCCCTTGGAACCCCTGACTTTATCGGGGATTTTGGGGAGGGGCTTCGTCGGTGCCTCCGACGCGGCGGGCGCGCCATGCCCCTCCCCAAAATCCCCGATCAGCTATTGGTGTCCAGAGGCCCTTAGGCCTTTGGCGGGTGGGGTCCGGGGAGGGCAGAGCCCTCCCCGCGCGACGCCACCCTTGCCGGCGCCCCGTCCCGCCCCAAGCATCATGCCATCACCGACAAGGTCATTGCCGCCAATGCCCCTGCCCTTCGCGAGACGTGCTGTGTTGCTGGCTGCGCTGGTGTTGCCGGGCTGTGCTGCCCTGTCGCCGCGCGCGGTCGGCACGGATGCGCGCATTGCCGCCCTGCCTGTCGCCGGCGCGGCGGTGGAGCGGCCCGTGACCATCCGCTGGAACGACCACATGGTGCCCTGGGTCGATGCGGAGAGCGACCGCGACCTGTTCTTCGCGTTGGGGCTGGTGCACGGGCATCTGCGCGGGGCGCAGATCGCGCTGCTGCGACTGGCGGCGCGCGGGCGGCTGTCGGAGGCGGCGGGGCCGTTTGCCACCGACATCGACCACGCGCTGCGGATTCTGGACTTCGGGCGCGCCGCGCCGGCCATCCGCGCGGCCTGGCCGGAGGAGACGCGCGTGCTGATGGCGTCCTTCACCGCGGGGCTGAACCATGCGGTGATGAACGGGCCGCCGCCGCCGGAATTCGGACTTCTGGGCCTGTCGCGCGATCCCTTCACCGAGGACGACCTGCTGGCGATCGGGCGACTGGCCGGGACCGATGTGAACTGGCTGGGCTACCTGGCGGTGCTGCCGGCGCGGGGCACGCCGGGCTTCGCGCGGCTGTGGGAGCGCACCGTGGCGGCGGGGTCCTCGGCGCCCGAGGCGGCGCTGCCGCCGGATCGGCGCCTGGCGGTGATCCGCGACATCCTGGCGGGCAGCGGGCGGGCGGGGTCGAATACGGTGGCGGTGGCGGCGCGGCGGTCGGCGACGGGCGGCGCGCTGATCGGGTCGGACCCGCATCTGGGGCTGATGCAGCCCAATGTCTGGCTGGCGGCGGGGATGCGCTCGCCATCCTTCCACGCGGTCGGGCTGATGGTGCCGGGCCTGCCGTTCCTGGCGATCGGACGCAATGCGGACATCGCCTGGGGCGGGACGAACATGCGCGCGGCATCGTCCGATCTGTTCGATGTCTCGGCACTGCCGGCGGGGGATTTCCGCACGCACACCGTCCGCATCCGGCAGCGTTTGTGGTTCAGCGCGCAGCGCGAGGTGCGGATCACGCCGCATGGCCCGGTGGTGACGGACGCGACCGTGCTGCCGCGGCGGCCCGGCGACGTGATCGCGCTGCGATGGGTAGGGCATGAGCCGACGGACGAGATCACCGCGTTGCTGGGTGCGGCGCGCGCGCGCAATGGCGAGCAGTTCCGCGCGGCCTTCGCGACGTTCGGTGTCTCGGCGCAGAACATGATCTGGGCGGGGCGCGACGGGCGGATCGGTCAGTTCTACGCGACGACCATCCCGGATCGGCGCGCGGTGCCGGCCGACCCGGTGCTGGATGCGCGCGACCCGGCTGCCACGGCGCCGTGGCATCGGCTGCTGCGCACGCCGGACCTGCCCTTCGTGGTGAACCCGCGCGAGGGTGTGCTGGCGAGTGCGAACAACCGGCCGGAGCCACTGGGCGGGCGGGCGCCGCCGGTGCTGGGCTTCTTCTTCTCCGACAGCGACAGGGTGGAGCGCCTGCGCGAACTGCTGGCCGCGCGCGCGCGCCACACGCCGGCGGATATCATGGCGATCCAGGCGGATACGCGCTCCCCGCGCGCGGGGCGGCTGGCGGCGGCGCTGGGCGCGCGCATGGCGGGCATCAGCGAGGCCGCGCCGCTGGTCGAGGCGCTGCGCGGCTGGGATGGCGACTACCGCGCCGATGCGCGCGCGCCGGTGGCCTTCGAGGTTTTGCTGGCCCGCCTGGTGCCGCTGCTGGCGGCGGCCGAGCGGCAGGACAGCGCGGGCACGCGGCGTGCGCCGGAAAGCCAGTGGAATTTCATCACCGCCTTCCTGCTGCGCGACCTGGATGCGCTGGATGCGGCGCGACGCGACGCGGTGCTGCGCGAGGCTGCGACCGCCGCCGCCGCCGACTTCGCGCGGCTGCCGGCCTGGGGCGAGATGCACCGCCTGCCGCACGCCCATGCGCTGGTGAACCTGCCGGTGCTGGGCGAGGCGTTCTTCCGCTACGGAGACTATCCGGTGGGGGGTTCGCGCGAGACGCCGATGAAGACCAGCCATGGCCTGGTGACGGACCGGCACAACGCGACCTTCGGGTCGATGGCGCGGCATGTCAGCGACATGGCGGACCCGGATGCGAACTGGTTCACGCTGTGGGGCGGGCAGGATGGGTGGCTGGGGTCGGCGGCGTTCGCGGACCAGGTGCCGTTGTGGCTTGAGCGGCGGTCCATCCGCGTGCCGCTGCGGCCGGAGACGGTGGCGGCGGAATTTCCGCGCGTGACGCGGATCGCCCCGAGGCCATGAGCGCGCCCTTCGACGCGACGCCTATCCTGCGTGCCGTGGCGGCACGGCGCCATGCGCGGCTGCTGGCGTTGGACCCGGCGGCGACGCAGCAGGCGCTGCTGCTGGGGTTGCTGAAGCGCGCCGCCGCCACGCGCTTCGGGCGCGACCATGGGTTCGATGCGCTGCGCTCGGTTGCCGATTTCCAGCGCGCGGTGCCGCTGCGGCGGTACGAGGCACTGCACGATGCCTACCTGGCTCGCGCGCTTCCCGTGCTGGAGGATGTGCTGTGGCCGGGGCGCACGCCGTATCTCGCGCTGTCCTCCGGCACGACATCCGGGCGCACCAAGCATGTGCCGGTCACGCGGGAGATGGTGCGCGCCAATCGCGGCGCGGCCTTCGACGTGCTGGCCTGGCACCTGGCGCAGCACCCGCGCGCGCGGCCCTTCGGCGGGCTGTCCTTCATCCTGGGCGGATCGACGGATCTGACGCAGGTCGCGCCGGGCGTGCGCGCGGGCGACCTGTCGGGCATCGCGGCGGTCGAGGTGCCGTGGTTCCTGCGCGCCTGGGCCTGGCCGCCGGAGCGGATCGCGCTGTTGCCGGCGTGGGACGCGAAGCTGTATGCCTTGGCGACGGAGGCGCCGGCGCAGGCCATCCGCACGCTGTCGGGCACGCCGTCCTGGCTGCTGGTGCTGCTGGAACGGCTGGCGACGCGGCACGGGATGCCGCCGCTGCCGGAGCTGGAGCTGCTGATCCATGGCGGCGTAGCCTGGCCGCCGTATCGCGACCGAATCGCGCCCTTCCTGCCGCCAGCTTGCGCGACGCGCGAGGTCTATCCGGCCAGCGAAGGCTTCGTCGCGATCGCCGACCGCGGCGAGGGCGAAGGCATGCGCCTGTGCCTGGACCGCGGCTGCTTCTTCGAGTTCGTGCCGGTCGATGCGCTGGACGCGCCGAACCCGACGCGCCACTGGGCCGCCACCATCGAGACCGGGGTGGACTACGCCGTGGTCGTCTCATCCTGCGCCGGGCTGTTCGGCTATGTGCTGGGGGACACGGTGCGATTCGTGGATCGCGCGCCGCCGCGGCTGCTGGTGACGGGGCGCACGTCGTGGACGCTGTCCGCCTTCGGCGAACACCTGGCGGGCGAGGAGATCGAGGCCGCGCTGCTGCACGCTGCCGCGCAGGCCGGCATCGCGGTGGCGGAATACATGGTGGGGCCGGAATTCAGCGGGACCGCGGGGCGGCACCGCTGGTGCGTCGAGGTGTCGGGCGACTGCGACCCTGCCCGGCTATCCGCGCTGCTGGACGCCGCGCTGCGCGCCGAGAACGACGACTACGCGGCGCATCGCGACGGCGCGCAATTGGCGCCGCCCGAGATCGTGCTGCTGCCGCCCGGCGCCTTCGCCGGCTGGATGCGCGCCCAGGGCAAGATGGGCGGGCAGCACAAGGTGCCCCGGGTGATCGCGGACCCGGAGCGCTTCGCCGCCGCGGCTGCCGCGTTGCGGAACCCGCCGGCACCATAGGTGGCCCGAACGGCCGAGGCTGCGAGGCCGGCACGACGCCGGAAGGGTTCCTCCGACACGACGCCAAGGCGGGCGGATGCCCGCCGCCGAGCGTCTGAGGCGCGCGAAGGCGTCGCCTTCGCGCGCGCCGTCTCAGTGATCCTGGTCGGGCGCGGCGTCCGAGTTGAGCAGCGTGTAGCGCTCGATGCCGATCTTCGCGATCAGGTCGAACTGCGTGTCGACGAAGTCGGCGTGCTTTTCCTCGTCGCGCAGGATGCTCAGGAACAGGTCGCGGCTGACGTAGTCGCGCACCGTCTCGCAATAGGCGATGGCCTCGCGCAGGTCGGCGATGGCCTTTTCCTCGAGCTTCTGGTCGCATTCCAGGACTTCGCGCACGCCCTCGCCGATCAGCACCGGGTTCAGGCGCTGCACGTTGGGATGGCCGCCGAGGAACAGGATGCGGTCGATGAGCGCATCGGCGTGCTTCATCTCCTCGATCGATTCCTCGTATTCATGCTTGCCGAGCTTGGTGACGCCCCAATGGCGCAGCATCCGCGCATGCAGGAAATACTGGTTGATCGCGGTCAGCTCATTGGTGAGCTGGGTGTTCAGGTGTTCGACAACCTTGGGGTCGCGCAGCATCGGGGGTTCCTCCGGCGATGCGGCGCGAAACGGCGCGCCGCCTGGCGCCAGAAGGCACGCAGGCGGCACAGAATGTCAAGCAAGTGTCTGTTTTTATTGAGAGATGCCGCTGCGGCGCATTCTCAACCGCTGGCCTTGCAATCGCCCGAACCGGCGCGCAGCAGGCCGAGGATGGTCTGGCAGCAGCACCCGCACTGGGCACCGCAGCCGCACCCGGCATAGACCTCGGCCGGGCGGGAAGCGCCGGCGGCGATCGCCGCCGTGATCTGCGCCTGTGTCAGGCGATTGCAGTGGCAGACGACCATTGGCGTGCGGCCCTCAGCGCCAGCCGGCGCGCTGCATAATCTGCAGCGCCTGCGGGGCGAGTGCGCCGAAGCGCTGCGCGTTGAGCTGGTCGGCGCGGAAGGTGCCGAGCGCGGCCAGCGCCGGATGCGGCGCCACATCCGCCACCACCGGGTATTCGAAATTGCCGTTGGCGAAGAGTTCCTGCGCGCGCGGGCCGGTCAGGTATTCGATGAACTTCAGCGCCATCTCCTTGTTCGAGGAGGAGCGCACCACGCCGGCGCCGGAGACGTTCACATGCGCGCCGCGATCGCCGGCGGCCTGGTTCGGGAAGATCACGCCGATCTTGTCGTAGACGGCCTTCTCGGCCGGGTTGGACGAGGCACCCATGCGCGCGAGGTAATAGGTATTGGCGATGGCGAGGCTGCCGACGCCGGCGGCCACGGCCTGGAACTGCGGCGTGTCGCCGCCCTGGGGCGGACGCGCCATGTTCTGCGCCACGCCGCGCGCCCAGGCCTCGGCCGCCTGCTCGCCATCGGCGACCATGATGCTGGCCATCAGCGAGGTGTTGTAGGGATGCGCGGCGGTGCGGACCAGGATCTGGCCGCGGAATTCTTCCTTCGCCAGGTCCTCGTAGCGGTCGAGGCCGGCGGGGCGGCCTTTCTCCTTGCTGAACATGACCACGCGTGCGCGGGTCGAGACGCCGTACCACTGCCCGTCGGGATCGCGCAGGCTGGCCGGCACGCGCTGCGCCAGCACGGCGGAGGTGGTCGGCGCCATGATGTTGGCGGCGACGGCGCGGGCGAGGCGCGCGCCATCGACCGTGATCAGCACGTCGGCCGGGGTGTTCGCGCCCTCGGACTGGATGCGGGCGATCAGCTGGTCGGCGTCGCCCTCGATCAGGCGGATGCGCATGCCGGTCTCGGCGGTGAAGCCATCGTACAGCGCGCGGTCGGTGTCGTAGTGGCGCGAGGAATAGAGCGCGAGCGTGCGGTCCTGCGCCAGCGCGGGCCGGGCGAGAGCGCCGGCGGCGAGGGCGGCGGGAAGCGAGAGGACGTGACGGCGCAGCATGGCGAGACCCCGAGACTTCGTTGGGGCGTTGCTACTGCAACTGAGAACCTGTCGCAAGGGAAATTGCGAACGCGTCGCACCCGCCGATCGCCCCTGCCCCACGGGGCCGCTTGCCCCGTCTGGGCGCTGGCGATCCGGGCGGATCGGTTCCCGGCCGGCGCTAAGCCACGGCGCCCTTGGCCATGACTTCGGTGGAATGTCCGATACCGATGCCGCGGGATCCGCCGCTGCGGCGCATCCCGCGGCGCCCGGTCAGGGCTGCAGGCCGCGCAGGAACTTCTGGCGCGCCGTGCCCGCCGCCATCAGGAAGGCGTGATCGGCGCCCGAGAGCAGGAAGCGCGCGCCGAGCCCGATGTAGTCGGTGGCGACCTTCTCATCATAAACGCCGCCCATGCCCATGTGCTTGCCGTGTGCCTTGCAGGCGGCGGCGACCTTCTCGTAGGCGGCGCGCACATCCGGGTGGCCGATCTGCCCGGCGATGCCCATCGAGGCCGTGAGGTCGGACGTTCCGATCATCAGGCTGTCCACGCCGGGCACGGCGGCGATGGCGTCGGCATTGGCCACGGCCTCGGGCGTCTCGATCATCACGCAGACCAGGATCTCGGCGTTCAGGTCGCGCTGCGCGGCGGCGGTGTCGCTGACCATGAAGCCGTATTGTGCCGGCGGGCCGCCCCAGGACCGGCTGCCGATCGGCGGGTAGCGGAAGGCCTGCACCACCGTCTCGGCTTCGGCGGCGGTGTCCACATGCGGCACCACGATGCCCATCGCGCCATTGTCGAGGCAGCGCGTGCCCTCGAACAGCGCGTCCTTGCACACGCGCACGATGGGCGTGACGCCCTGCGACAGCGCGGCCATGCACATGCGCGTGGCGTCATCGACGCTCATCGCGCCGTGCTCCATGTCGATGAACAGCCAGTCGAAGCCGCAGCCGGCGGCGATCATGCCCACGGCGGGCGTGCGGAGATGATGCACGCCGAAGCCGAGGGCGAGTTCGCCTTTCTCGAGCCGACGGCGGGCCAGGTTGGGTGCGATGGGCATGGATGCGTTTCCCCCGGGGTTGCGTGGCGCGCAGGCCACCACGCGCACCGGGGGCGGTCAATCCGCGGGGCGGATGCTCATGGCCAGCGTGTACTGGTCGATGCGCGGCGTCATGGTGATGCCCTGGCGCGCGCCCCAATTGTTCACCTGCAGCAGCAGCGGCTGCATGATGGCCTCGGCCAGCGCCAGGTCGGTGGCCTGGCGGATCAGCGCCAGGCGGCGCGGCGCGTCGATCTCCGCACTCGCCGCGACCAGCAGCCGGTCCAGCGCGGGGTTGCTGTAGCGGATGCGGTT
Source organism: Roseomonas sp. (assembly GCA_051860065.1). Lineage (GTDB taxonomy): Bacteria > Pseudomonadota > Alphaproteobacteria > Acetobacterales > Acetobacteraceae > Neoroseomonas. Next base: position 177,405 of record JBHYEQ010000009.1, on the reverse strand, counting down.
GGCGTTGCCCAAGCCCCCCTGCCCGCGCGTGCCGAGCTGCGGAACCAGGGTGTACAGCGCCTCGCCCGTCTGGTTGCCCCAGGACGACAGGAAGACCGGCAGCTCGTAGCGGTTGCGCCGCGGCGTGAAGACGGAATGCGGCATGGTCTCGACCGTGGTGGCGACGCCGATGCGCGTCCACATCTGCGCGATCGCCTGCACCATCCGCGCGCTGTTGGTGATGCGGTCATTGGAGGTGGTGAGGGTCAGGCGGAAGCCGTTGGGGAAGCCGGCCTCGGCCAGCAGGCGGCGGGCCTCGGCGGGGTCGTGGCGCTCAACGGCGATATCGGCGAAGTGGCCGAAGAAGCCCTCCGGCAGGAACTGGCCCGTGGCGATGGCCTGACCTTCATTCACGCGATCGACCAGGCCGCGGCGGTCGATGGCGAGGGAGAGCGCGCGGCGCACCCGCAGATCCTCCAGCGGGTTGGCGGTGAGCGCGGGCGCGCCCTCGGCGGCGCGGATATGGCCGGTCGCGAGGGCATCGTCGGTCCGGTCGTAGCCGAGGAAGACCAGGCGGCTCGAGGCGATGGTGAAGACCTGGAAGCGGCGGTCCCCGCGCAGCCGTGCGACGTCGGTCGAGGGGATGTCGGCGATCACGTCCACGTCGCCGGCGAGCAGCGCCGCGGTGCGCGCGGCGTTGTTGGCGATGACGCGGAAGGTGGCGCGTTCCCAGGGTTCGCGGCCGCCCCAATAGGCGTCGTTGCGGGTGAACTGGATCTCGCTGCCGATGGTCGCGCGCGCGAAGCGGTAGGGGCCGGTGCCGATCATGGCCTTGCCGGAATTGTAGTCCTCGGTGGCGGCACCCTCGCCGTGGCGGCGGGAGACGATGAAGATGTTGGACAGGTTCGCCATCAGCAATGGCGCCGGCGCGGCGGCGGTGATCCGCAAGGTATGCGGGCCGATTGCCTCGACGCTGCGGACCTCGCGCGTGTAGGTGCCGAAGCTGCCGGGGCTGTTGGGCACATTGCCGGCGCGCTGGAGGGAGAAGACCACGTCATCCGCGGTGAAGGGCGTGCCGTCGTGCCAGGTGACGCCCTCGCGCAGCGCGACGTTCCAGGTAATGCCGTCGGCGCTGGTCGCCGCGGTGGCGAGTTGCGGCACCAGCTGCATGGCGGCGTCGCTGCGGTGCAGGGCTTCGAAGACATGCGCGGCGGTGGCGCTGGATTGCGCGTGCGCGTGGTAGTGCGGGTCGAGCGCGGTGGGCGGCGTGGCGAGGCCGATGGTCAGTGTCTGCGCCATGGCGGGCGCGGCGGCGAGCAGCAGGGCGGCGGCGAGGCGGATGGGGCGCATCGGGCGTCTCCGGCACGGGGGCGGTGCTTGTCGGCGTAGCGAGTGTGCGCGCGGATGGCCGCGATGGACAGGTGCGGCGGATCATGTCCCGACCGATGGCGTCCGCAGGCTGAGGCGCCGTGTGCCGGTCGGAACCCGCCGGCGTCCGCCGGGTCGCCGGAATGCCGCAGGCGCCGGGAGCAGGTGCCGCCCGCATCACGATCGCGCGGGCGTGGCGCCCCTGCGCTGAGGGAGGTCAGCGCGCCGCGATGGCGGCGATCTCGATCTTCACGTCGCGCGGCAGGCGCGCCGCCTGCACCGTCGCGCGGGCCGGCGGGTTGGTCGGGAAGTAGGTGGCGTAGATCGCGTTCATCCGGCCGAACTCGTTGAGGTCCGCCATGAACACCGTGGTCGAGACGATGTCGGCCATGGTGAAGCCGGCGGCCTCGACCACGGCGCGCAGGTTGTCGAGCACCTGGCGCGTCTCGGCCTCGATGCTGCGGTCGGCGATCATCTGGTTGGTGCGCGGGTCGAGCGCGATCTGGCCCGCCAGGTACAGCGTGTTGCCGACGCGGATAGCCTGGCTGTAGGGGCCGATGGCCTCGGGCGCGTTGCGGGTGGCGACGACGCGGTCCTGGGCCGTGGCGGCGAGGGGCAGCATCAGGGCGAGGGCGGCGAGGGTCGGCAGGCGGGTCATGCTGGGGGCTCCCGGGTTGGCGGGAAAGGTTCACCCGGCGCGGTCGCGTTCCGCAAGCGTGACGTCGATCAGCGCCTCGACGGTCTCCAGCCGGTCGGCTTCCTCGGGCGGCTTGTCGCGGCGGATGCGGGCGATGCGCGGGAAGCGCAGCGCGACGCCGGATTTGTGGCGCGTGCTGCGCTGCGCGGCGTCGAAGGCGACTTCGAAGACGATGCCACGCTCGACCTCCCGCACCGGGCCGAAGCGGTTGACCGTGTTGGTCCTGATCCACTTGTCGAGCCAGGCCAGTTCCTCGTCCGTGTAGCCGGAATAGGCCTTGCCGATCGGGACGAGTTCGCCATCGGCGCGCCAGACGCCGAAGGTGTAGTCGGAATAGAAGCTGCTGCGCTTGCCGTGGCCGCGCTGCGCGTACATCAGCACGGCATCGACGGTGAGCGGATCGCGCTTCCACTTCCACCACAGGCCCTTGGTGCGGCCGGCGACATAGGGCGCGTCGGCGCGCTTGAGCATCAGCCCCTCGATGGAGGCGGCGCGGGCGCCGTCGCGGATGCGGACGAGTGTGTCGATGCTGGCGAAGGGGATCAGGGCGGAGAGGTCCATGCGCGCGGGCGCGGTGCGCGCGTGCCAGGTTTCGAGGCGCGCGCGGCGGGTGTCGAAGGGCAGCGCGCGCAGGTCCTCGCCGGCGTCGAACAGCAGGTCGTAGAGGCGCACGGCGGCGGGGAAGTCGCGCTGCATCTTGGCCGTCGGCGCCTTGCGGTTGAGGCGCTGCTGGAGGTCGGCGAAGGGGGCGACCTCGTTCTCCCGCACCACCAGCAATTCGCCGTCGAGCACGGCGTGGAAGTCCATGGCCGACAGGATCTCGGGAAAGGCGCCGGAGATGTCCTCGCCGCCGCGCGAGAAGATGCGCGCGCCGCCAGGGCCGGCGGTGAGCTGCACGCGGATGCCGTCCCACTTCCATTCGGCGCGCCAGTCGGGCGCGTGCAGGGCGGCGAGGTCGGGCGCTTCCAGCGGATGGGCGAGCATCAGCGGGCGGAAGATGGGCTGGTCGCGCGGGTCGGGGCGCTCGGCATGGCCTTCCAGCCAGCGGAACAGCGGCGCGTAGGGCCAGGCGACGCCGTGCCAGACTTCCTCGATGGCCTCGACCGGCTGGCCGGACCATTGGGCCAGCGCCACGCGCGCCAGGCGTGCGGAGACGCCCACGCGCAGCCCGCCGGTGACCAGCTTGATGAGCGCGAGGCGGCCGCCGGCGTCGAGCGTGTCGAGCCAGCCGGCGATGAGTGCGGGCACCTCGGGCTTGGGCGTGGTGCCCAGCGCCTGCACGATGTCGGACAGCGCCGGCGGCGGCGCATTCACGCCCGCGCGCGGCTGCCAGATCAGCGCGAGTGTCTCCGCCAGGTCGCCGACGTAGTCGTAGGAGAGGCGCCACAATTCCGGGTCGATGCGCGATGCGCCGAGTTCGCGGATCAAGCCGGGCTTGGCGGCGGAGAAGACCAGTTCGTCGGTCAGCGCGGCCAGGCCGATGCCGCGTTCGGGGTCCGGTTGCGTGGCGAACCACTGGACCAGGAGCGCCAGCTTGGCGTTGCGGCCGGGTGTGAAGACCAGGCGTTCGAGCAGGTCTGCGAAGGCGGGCAGGCTCATGGCGCGGCGGTCTCGGTGGGCGCCTCGGCCTCGTCTTCCTCGCCGCGGCCGACGAGGTGCAGGGCGCGGCCGCGGATGCCCTTGGCCGCCAGGGCATGGATCAGCGCGTCCTCGCGCCCGTGGGTGACCCAGATTTCTGGCGCCTGGACGTCGTCGGCCGTCGCGAGCAGTTCATCCCAATCGGCATGGTCGGAGATGACCAGCGGCAATTCGACGCCGCCCTGCTTGGCGCGCTGACGCACGCGCATCCAGCCGGAGGCGTTGCACACCACGGGTTCGGCGAGGCGCCGGGCCCAGCGGTCGGCGATGGCCGAGGGCGGGGCCAGGACGATCGCGCCCTTCAGCTCGTCCTTCTTTGCGACGGTCGCTGCGCGCAATTCGCCGAGCGGCACGCCGAGCGATTCATACACGCGGCACAGCGCGACATGGGCGCCGTGCAGGTGGATCGGCCCGTCCCAGCCGGCCTGGCGCAGCAACGCGATCAGCCGCTGGCATTTGCCGAGGGAGTAGCAGCCGACGACATGCGTGCGCTCCGGGAACAGGGCGACGGAGCGCAGCAGGCGGGCGATCTCGGCGGCCGCCGGCGGGTGCCGGAAGACCGGCAGGGCGAAGGTGGCCTCGGTGACGAAGACGTCGCAAGGTTCGGGTTCGAAGGCCGTCGCGGTCGGGTCCGGGCGGCGCTTGTAGTCGCCGGAAACCACGGCCCGCGACCCCTGCCATTCCATGCAGACCTGCGCCGAGCCCAGCACATGCCCGGCCGGGCGCAGCCAGAGGCGCACGCCGTTCATGCCGATCGTCTCGCCGAAGCCGAGCGCCTGTTGGGTTTCCCCCGCCCTGCCCTCGCCCATGCGCTGGGTCATGATGGCCAGCGTCTCGCGCGTGGCGAGCACATGCGCGTGGCCGGTGCGCGCATGGTCGGAATGGCCGTGGCTGATGATGGCGCGGTCCACGGCGCGGGTCGGGTCGATGAAGAAGCCGCCGGGCTCGCACCACAGGCCGGAGGGGGTGACCTTCAGCCAGGTCTGGGGATGGGGGGCGCTCACGGGTCGCATATGGGTGGCTTCCCGAGGCGTTGAACCGCCGCCATATTGCCCCGCGAATGAGAACATTGCCAGAACCTTTCGCCGGCTGGTTCGCTGGCCGCGGCTGGACGCCGCGGCCGCACCAATTGGCCTTGCTGGAGGCTGCAACGCGCGGGGAGCACGTTCTGTTGCTGGCGCCGACCGGGGGCGGCAAGACGCTGGCGGGGTTCCTGCCCTCGCTGGTCGACCTGGCGCGCAATCCGCGCGAGGGGCTGCACACGCTGTATGTCTCGCCGTTGAAGGCGCTGGCGGTGGATATCGCGCGCAACCTGACGGCGCCCGTGGCCGACATGGCGCTGCCCATCCGCATCGAGACCCGCACCGGCGACACCCCCGCCAACCGCCGCGCCCGCCAACGCGAAACCCCGCCGCAGATGCTGCTGACCACGCCGGAGAGCCTGACGCTGCTGCTCTCCCTGCCCGATGCGCCGGTGTTCTTTGGCGGGCTGCGGGCGATCATCGTGGACGAGGCGCATGCGCTGGCGGGCACCAAGCGCGGCGACCAGCTGGCGTTGTGCATGGCGCGGCTGGGGGTGCTGGCGCCGGGCGCGCGGCGGGTGGGGTTGTCGGCGACGGTGGCGCATCCGCAGGCGCTGCGTGCCTGGCTTTCGCCGACCGCGCAGGCCGATGACGTACGGCTGGTGGAAACCAAGGGCGGCGCGGCGCCGGTCTTCGACCTGCAATTGCCCGAAGGTCGCTTGCCTTGGGGCGGGCATATGGGGTTGGCATCGGCGCCGGAAATCTACCGCCGTGTCGCCGATGCGAAACTGACCATCGTGTTCGTGAACACCCGCGCCCAGGCGGAACTCGTCTTCGCCGCGCTGTGGCGGCTGAACGAGGCCGCGCTGCCGATCGGCATGCATCACGGCAGCCTGGAGATCGGCCTGCGCCGCAAGGTGGAAGCGGCCATGGCGGAAGGGCGGCTGCGCGCGGTGGTGGCGACGGCCTCGCTCGACCTCGGCATCGACTGGGGGGATGTGGACCAGGTGATCCAGGTGGGTGCGCCCAAGGGCGTGTCGCGGCTGCTGCAGCGCGTGGGGCGCGCGAATCATCGGATGGACGAGCCCTCCCGCGCCGTGCTGGTGCCGGCCAATCGGTTCGAGGTGGTGGAATGCGTCGCCGCGACCGAGGCCGTCGCCGCGCATGAGCTGGACGGCGAAGCGCCGCGCCCGGGCGGGCTGGATGTGCTGGCGCAGCATGTGTTGGCCATGGCGTGCTCCGCGCCCTTCCACCCGGATGCGCTGTATGCCGAGGTCACGCGCGCCGGCGCCTATGCCGCGCTGACGCGGCGCGACTTCGACGACGTGGTGCGCTTCGTCGAGGATGGCGGCTATGCCCTGCAAGCCTATGACCGCTTCCGCAAGCTGTTCCGCGATGCCGAGGGCATGGTGCATGTGCGCGGCACGGCAGTGGCGCGGCAGTTGCGGATGAATCTCGGCACCATCGTGGAGACACCGCTGCTGAAGGTTCGCCTGCGCGGCGGCGGCGTGGTGGGAGAGGTGGAGGAATGGTTCGTCTCGACCCTGGAGCCCGGCGACTGCTTCCTGTTCGGCGGCCAGGTGCTGAAATACGAACGCATCGAACCCACTGCGGTGATCGTGACGCGCGGGGGGGATGGCGAACCGCGCGTGCCCGTCTATGCCGGGGCGCGGATGCCGCTGACGACGCATCTGGCGGCGCGCGTGCGCTCCATCCTGTCCGACCCGCGCCGCTGGCGGCATCTGCCGGAGCCCGTGAAGGAATGGCTGCGGCTGCAACGCCTGAAATCCGAACTGCCGCCGCGCGACGGGCTGCTGGTCGAGACCTTCCCACGCGGCGGCAAGTGGTTCCTGGTGGCCTATACGTTTGAAGGGCGCCTCGCGCACCAGACGCTGGGCATGCTGGTGACCAAGCGGATGGAACGCATGGGGCTCGGGCCGCTGGGGTATGTCGGCACCGACTATGTGCTCGCCATCTGGTCGGCCTTCGAACCGCAGGATGTCGAATCACTGTTCGCCGAGGACATCCTGGGCGACGAGATGGAGGAATGGCTGGCGGAATCCTCGATGCTGCGGCGGACCTTCCGCAACATCGCGACCATCGCCGGCCTGCTCGAGAAGAACCACCCCGGCGCGGAGAAATCGGGCCGCCAGATGACCATGAATTCCGACCTGATCTACGACGTGCTGCGCCGCCACCAGCCCGACCACATCCTGCTGCGCGCGACGCGCGCCGAGGCCGCGCAGGGCCTGACCGACGTGGCGCGCATTGCGGCGCTGCTGGCGCGCGTGAAGGGGCGCATCCGCCATCGCGTGCTGGACCAGGTCTCCCCGCTTGCGGTGCCGGCGCTGATCGAGGAAGGCCGCGAATGGGTCGCCGGCGGAGCGGAGGACGCGCTGCTGGCCGAGGCCGCCGCGCTGGTGGCGGATGCGACCGATGGCGCGGAGCATTTCGCCGAGACGCTCGCGGAGGTGACCGACACGCTGCCGGTGCGCGGCACCTCGGTTGCGCGCGAGAAGCGCCGTTCGAAGTGGCGGCGATCCGCACCGAAGATGGTGACCGGCTGATGGCCGCCGCACCGATCCACATCGCCGGCGAGAGGCTGATGCTCGACCCCTCCGGCGTGCTGCATTGGCCGGCGCGGCGCGCCCTGGTCGTCGCGGACCTGCATTTCGAGAAGGGCAGCGCCTTCGCGGCGCGCGGGCAGTTGCTGCCGCCCTACGACACGCGCGAGACGCTGGCGCGTCTGCTGCCGGTGCTGCGGCTGTATGCGCCGCGCCGCATCGTCTTCCTCGGCGATTCCTTCCACGACGCGGCGGGCTGCACGCGCCTGGCCGCGACCGATCGCGCCGTGCTGGTCCATGCGCTGGCGGGGATCGAGGCCATCTGGATCGCCGGCAACCACGACCCCGCGCCGCCGGTTGGCCTGCCGGGCACTGCGGTTGAGGAATTGCGCGATGGGCCGCTGGTGTTCCGCCACGTCCCGATCGCGCGCGCGGTGGGGGAGGTCGCCGGCCACCTGCACCCGCGCGCGACCGCGCCGACACGCGCCGGCGGCGTGGCGCGCGCCTGCTTCGTCAGCGATGGGCGGCGCGTGCTGATGCCGGCCTTCGGTGCGTATACCGGCGGGCTCGACACCGCCGATCCCGCGATTGCCGGGCTGTTTCCGCGCGGCGGGCGCGCCTTCCTGCTGGGGGGCGAGCGCCTCTATTCCTTCCCTCTGGCGCCCCGGCGGAGCACCATCGCCGTGAAGGTCGAGAGCCACGGTGGCGGCGGGCAGGACCGCCCGCTGATTGCTGGGATCAAGCTGCGGAACGGATGACACCTGAACCAAGGGGAAGCGTCATGGCCTACGATGGAAGTTGCCATTGCGGTGCGGTCGCCTTTTCGGTGGAGGGCGATGCTCCCGGCAAGGCGCTGTCCTGCAACTGCTCGATCTGCCGCAGGACAGGGGCATTGCTCGCCTTCGTCCCGCGCAGCAGCCTGACGCTGCGCAGCGGCGAGGCGGCGCTGCACGGCTACACGTTCAACACCCACAAGATCGCGCATCAGTTCTGCACGACCTGCGGCATCGAGACCTTCGCCTATGCCGACGCGCCCGACGGCACGCCGAGTGTTGCGATCAACCTGCGCTGCGTGCCGGCGGTCGATCTCGATGCCCTGGAGATCCAGCGTTACGACGGCGCCAGCAGGTAGACCGCGCCATCGCGGCGGATCAGGCCGCCAGGAACTTCGCCGCCGCGCTGGCCAGGATCTGGCAGCACAGCGCCAAATCTTCCTCCTTGGTGTCCTCCGCCCAATGGTGGCTGATGCCGCCGATGGAGGGCGTGAACAGCATCGCGACCGGCATGCGCTTGGCCATGTATTGCGCGTCGTGGCCGGCGCCGGAGGGCATGCGCGTCCAGCCGCCGGGGGCTTCGGCCTGCGCCGCGGCATCCAGCGCGTCCATCATGGCGGGGTCGCAGATGGCGGGTGTCGCGCGGGATTTCTGCTCCAGCGTGGCGGTGCATTTCTCGCGCCGGTTGCTCTCCGCGACCAGCGCGCGCAGCGTGGCCTCCATGCGTTCCAGCACGGGCACGGAGACGTCGCGGAACTGGAACAGCACCTCCGCGCTGCCGGGGATGATGGAGGGCGCGCCGGGTTCCAGCGCGATGCGCCCGGTGGTCCAGGTGGAGCGCGGGCCGCAGACGCGCGGGAATTCCGCGTCGATCGCCGCGAGCAGCCGCACCGCCGAGAGCCCCGCATCGCGGCGTTCCGCCATGGTGGTGCCGCCGGCGTGGTCCTGCATGCCCTCGAAGCGGATCAGCCACTGCCAGATGGCGACGATGCCGGTCACCACGCCGGCGCGCAGGCCCGCGCTTTCGAGCTGCGTGCCCTGTTCGATGTGCATCTCGAAAAAGCCCTTGTGGCGGCCGGGTTCGAGCTGCATGCGCGGCTTGCCCTCCAGCCCCGCGGCGGCGAGCGCCTCGCGCAGGGGCTGGCCGTCGTTGCGGGAGCGCGAGCGGTCGATCTCGTCTTCGGACAACTCCCCGATGATCGAGCGCGAGCCGAGGAAGCCACCCTCGAAGTGCCCTTCCTCGTCGGCGAAGGCCACCACATCGACGGGCAGGCCGGCGCGCGCCAGCGCCACGCCGGCCATGACGCCGAGCGCGCCATCCAGCCAGCCGGCCTGATTCTGGCTTTCGATATGGCTGCCGACCAGCAGATGCGGGCCATTGCCCTTGTGCCGGCCATAGACGTTGCCGATGCCGTCGATGCTGGCCTCCAGGCCGCATTCGGTCATGCGCTCCATCAGCCAGCGGCGGCTTTCCATGTCCTGCGGCGAGTAGGTCGGGCGGTGCACGCCGGTCTTGTAGGCGCCGATCTGCCGCAGTTCGTTGAGGTCGCGCAGGAAGCGGTCGGCATCGATGCGGGGCATGGCGGGGTCCTTCGTCAGGGCGCCATGCTGCGGCGCAAAAACACATCGGGCAAGCCGCGCGTTAAGGGTCCGGCAAGGCGGGGCGCGGTCTGCTCCGACTCGCCGCAAACCGCGGCGATCCTGTCGGAGAGGCCGAAAATGACCGACCTGGCGTGCCCCACCCGTCCCGCCGAAGACCTGTCCTCCGTCGCGCTGCTGCAATCGGCCAAGGGTGCCGAGCTGCACCTGCGCGGCCGGGGGGGCGCGCTGCTGCGCGTGCCGCTCGCCGATGCGGAGCACCTGCGCGACCTGGCGGCGCTCGCGATGATGGCCGGGGCCTTGGGTGGCGTGCCTGACGCAAGGCTTCCGCCGCCGGCCTGAACGGCCCTAGGCTGCCTCCATCCCGCGGGACAAGCGGGCAGGAGGATGCGCATGAGACGGATGCTGCCCGCGGTCGCCGCGGCGATGATGGCCGTGGCCCTGCCCGCCATCGCGCAGGTGCAGATGGTGGTGAACTTCGCCGCCGGCGGGCCGACCGACCTGGTCGCCCGCATGATGCAGAACGAGATGTCCGCGGCACTTGGGCAGGCGGTGGTGGTCCGCAACGTCGCCGGCGCGGCGGGCACCATCGGCACGGCCGAGGTGGCGCGCGCCAGGCCCGATGGCCAGACCATCCTGTTCTCCCCGGTCGGACCGATGGCGATCCAACCGCATTTCCGCCGCGGCTTGTCCTATGGGCTCGATCACTTCGCCGCCATCTGCCAGGTCGCGGACAGCCCGGTGGTGATGATGACGCCGAAGACATCGGGGCTTCGCACGGTGGCCGATGTGGTGGCGCGCGGGCGCGAGCGGGGGATGGACTTCCCCTATGCCTCGACCGGCACGGGCACCATTCCGCATATCGCGATGGTGGGTCTGCTGCGCGCGGCGAACATGCAGATGAACCACATCCCCTATCGCGGGTCGGGCGAGGTGATGCTGGCCTTCCAGCAGGGCCAGGTGCAGCTGTTCACCGACCAGACGCTGCTGATCCGGCAATACGACCTGCACCCGATCGCGTTCCTGACCGAACGCCGCAACCCGGAATTCCCCAACGTCCCGACCATGCGCGAGGCCGGCTACGACCTGGTCTACACGATCTGGTCGGGGCTCTATGCGCCGGCCGGCACGCCGGAGCCGGTGATGGCGCGGCTGGAAGCGGCCTGCCAACGCACGATGAGCCACCCCGAGGTGGTCGCCGGCATGACGCGCGTCGCCCAGCCCATCCTGTACCGCAACCGCGCCGATTTCGCGGCCTTCTCGCGCGCCGAGGGCGAGAAGTTCCGCGCGCTGATCGAGGCCGCCGGGCTGCGCGCGGCGGAGTGAGCGTCAGGCGTCCGGCGGCAGCGCGTCGGCGCCGTTGATCTCCAGCGCCTCCAGCACGCGGGAGACGCAATTGTAGCCGGCGATGGTGGCGGTCAGTTCCACCAATTGCCGCGGCGGGAAGATGTCGCGCACGGCCTTCGCGACATCGCCCGGCACATGGACTTGCTGAGTCATGGCGTCGCAATAGGCCAGGGCGGCGCGGTCGGTGGCGTCGAAGGCGTCGCTGGCCTGCCAGTCGCGCAGCGCATCGAGTTGCGCCTGGGTGGCGCCCTCGGCGAGCGCGATCGGCGCATGCGCTTCCCATTCGTAGGGGGCGCCGTTGATCGCGGCGATGCGGCAGATCACCAGTTCGCGCAGCCGGCCGGGCAGCGTGGAGTTCCAGCGGATGGCGTCGAACATGGCGATCCAGCCGGTCGCTATGGGCGGGGCGTGCAGCAGCATGCGGTGCAGGTGGCCGATCTTCTTGCGCGAGGCGCGGATCGCGGCAGCGGCCGCGACGTGGTCGGGGTGCTGCGTGTCGGCGTAGGGAATGCGGGCCATCGGTTCCTCCGTTGGCGCGGAGTGTGGCGCGCGGCGTGCCGCGCGTGAAGTCAGGGGCGGCGGCGCAGCAGGTAGCGCTGGCGGCCATCCATCACCAGCACGCCCTTCTGGTTGTGCACGGTGCTGCGCAGGCCGAGCACGCCGGTGGTGCGCTGCGGCGTGACCTCGTCCACCTCCAAGGCGGCGTAGAGCGTGTCGCCGACGAAGACCGGGTGGAGGAAGCGGGAGGATTGGTCGAGGAAGCCCTTCAGCGATTCCTCGACCAGGTGCGGGAAGATGCCGGCCCCCGCGGCGGTCTGGATCGCCACCTGGAAGCCGTGCGCGAGCATGTGCGGCATGCCGCGCGCGCGGCAGTATTCGGCATCGTAGTGGACCGGGTGGTTGTCGCCGGAGGCGGCCTGGAAGGCGAGGAAGATCGCCTCGGTCATGGTGCGGCTGGGCAGCACGAAGCGTTCGCCGAGGGAGAAGTCCTCGAACCAGCGCTGGTCGGGGACCATGCGGTGGGCGGCGGGGTCGAAGGTGGTCATGCGTGGTCCTTGCGGTGTGTCGCGCTGGTGAAGCGCGCTGTGTGGCGTGCGCGGGTGTAGCGCGCTTCGGCGCCGCAGGGCGGGGGCTTTCGCTGCGTCGCACAAGGGGCCATCCTGCCGCATCGCCAGGAGGCATCGCCATGCTGACCAGCCGTCGCGCCCTCATTGCCGCCACGCTTGCCGCGCCGGGTGTCGCGCGGGCACAGGGCAGCGGGGCGCAGCGGCCGATCCGCCTGATCGCGCCCTTCCCGCCCGGCGGCGGCGTGGACCTGACGGCGCGGCTGCTGGCGGAGCCGCTGTCGCGCGAGTTGGGCCAGACGGTCGTGGTCGAGAACCGCGGTGGCGCGGGCGGCGTGATCGGTGTCGAGGCCATGAGTCGCGCCGCGCCCGATGGCCTGACGCTGTCGCTGACGGGGGCGGGCACGATCACAGCGGGGCCGCATCTGCGCCAGCTGCCCTACGACGCGCTGGGCCTCGCGCATGTCACGCGGCTGGTGCGGATGCCGTTCATCGTGGCGGTGCGGACCGATCTTCCGGCGCGCACGCTCGCAGAGTTCCTCGACCTCGCGAAGCGGCAGGAGTTGCGCTACGCCTCGGGCGGCGCGGGCACCAGCCAGCACCTGACCGGCGAGCTGTTCAACCAGATGGCCGGGCTGCGGATGCTGCACATCCCCTATCGCGGGACGGGGCCGGCGTTGAACGACCTCGCGGCGAAGGTGGTGGACCTGTATTTCGGCGACCCGGCGACACTGGCGGTGATCAATGGCGGCAATGCGCGCGCGATGGCGGTGACATCGCCCGGGCGCTGGCCGCTGCTGCCCGACACGCCCGCGGTGGCCGAGGGCGTGCCGGGCTACGAGAGCGAGAACTGGTACGGCCTGGCCGCGCCGCCCGGCACGCCGCCGGCCATCCTGCGCCCGCTGCATGCCGCGGTGGTGAAGGTGATGCGCGACCCTGCCACGGCGCGGCGCTTCGACGAGGCCGGGCTGCATCCGGCGGTGATGGAACTGGACGATTACGTCGCCTTCCTGCGCGCCGATTCCGCGCGCTGGGAAGGCGTGGTCCGCAGAGGGAATATTCGTATCGATGGGTGAGTCACGCCTGGCCGTCGACATCGGCGGCACCTTCACGGATCTGGTGTTGGAAACACCCTCCGGCACGCATGAGATGAAATTGCTGACCACGCCCGAGGCGCCGGAACGCGCGGTGCTGGAAGGCGCGCGCGCGATCCTGGCAGCGGCGGGCTGCGCGCCGGGGGATGTGGCGCTGGTGGTGCATGGCACGACGCTCGCGACCAATGCGCTGATCGAGCGCAAGGGCGCGCCGACCGCGCTGCTGACGACCGAAGGCTTCCGCGATTCCGTGGAAATGGCCTACGAGCATCGCTTCGAGCAGTACGATTTGTCGATGCAGCGGCCCGAGCCGCTGGTGCCGCGCGACCTGCGGCTGGGCGTGCCGGAACGCATCGCGGCCGACGGGTCGGTGCTGCTGGCGCTGGACGAGGACGCGCTGCGCGCAACCGCCCGCGCGTTGCGCGCACGCGGCATCGTGGCGGTCGCCGTCTGCTTCCTGCATTCCTTTACCAACCCCGTGCATGAACGCCGCGCCGGCGCCATCCTGGCGGAGGAGATGCCCGACGCCGCCATCACGCTATCCTGCGAGGTGGCGCCCGAGATCCGCGAATACGAACGCGCGTCCACCACCATCGCGAATGCCTATGTGCTGCCGTTGATGGGGCGGTATCTCGCGGCGCTGGAACAGGGGCTGCGCGACGCAGGCATGGGCTGCCCGCTGCTGCTGATGATGTCCTCGGGCGGCGTCACCACGGTGGAGACGGCGAAGCGGTTTCCGGTGCGGCTGGTGGAATCCGGGCCGGCGGGTGGCGCGATCCTGGCGCAGGCGGTGGCAGCGGAGAACGGTCTGGACGAAGTGCTCGCCTTCGACATGGGCGGGACCACGGCGAAGCTGACGCTGATCGATGCGCTCGAGTTCCAGCGCAGCCGTTCGTTTGAAGTGGCGCGCGCCTATCGCTTCATCCAGGGCAGCGGGCTGCCGGTGCGCATCCCGGTGATCGAGCTGGTCGAGATCGGCGCGGGTGGCGGTTCCATCGCGCGGGTCGATGCGCTGGGGCGCATCCTGGTCGGGCCGGACAGCGCGGGGTCGGTGCCAGGTCCGGCCTGCTATGGGCGCGGCGGGACGCAGCCGACGGTGACCGATGCGGATGCGGCGCTGGGGCGGCTTGATCCGTCGCGGTTTGCGGGCGGGACCATCGGTTTGGATGTGGGGCGCGCGGAGGCCGCGGTGGGCGGCGCGATCGCGGGCATGGCGCCGCGCCAGGGTGCCGTCGGCATCGCCGAGATCGTCGACGAGACCATGGCCAATGCCGCGCGTGTGCACGCGGTCGAGAACGGCAAGGACACCGCCGGACGCGCGATGATCGCCTTCGGTGGCGCGGCCCCGCTGCATGCGGCGCGGCTGGCGGCGAAGCTGGGCATCGCGAAGGTGGTGGTGCCGGTCGGTGCGGGCGTGGGCTCCGCGCATGGCTTCCTGCGCGCGCCGATCGCCTACGAGGTGGTGCGAAGCCGGCATATGCGGCTCGATGGCTTCGACGCGACGATGCTGAATGCGCTGTTCGCCGAGATGCGCGCGGAAGCGGAAGCCGTGGTGCGGATGGGCGCGCCGGATGCGGTGCTGACCGAAAGCCTCACCGGCTTCATGCGCTATCGCGGCCAGGGGCACGAGATCGCGGTGGCTTTGCCGGCGCGCGCGCTGACGACGGATGACGCCGCGACGCTGCGCGCGGGATTCGAGGCCGCCTATACGGCGCTGTTCGGCCGCGTCATCCCGCGGCTTGAGGTGGAAGCGATGACCTTCGCGCTGTCGCTCTCGGCAGCCCGCGCGCTGCCGACGCGCAGCGCCGATCCGCCGGCGCGCGCAGCACCCGCCGCCGCCGGCACGCGCGACGTGACGGACCCCGCGACCGGCACGACCGAACCCGCCGCGGTGTTCGAACGCCGCGCGCTGGCACCCGGCATGGCCCTGCCCGGCCCGGCGCTGATCGTCGAGGACGGCACCACCACCGTCGTGCCGCGCGGCATGACCGCGCGCATCAACGCCCTGCACCAGATCGTGCTGGAGACCAGCGCATGACCAGTTCCATCGCAGCCGCCGATATCCGCAACCAGGTGATGTGGAACCGCCTGCTGAGCGTGGTCGAGGAACAGGCGCGCACGCTGGTGCGCACGGCGTTCTCGACCTCCGCGCGCGAGGCCGGCGACATCTCCGCCGGCGTCTTCGACCTGCAGGGGCAGATGCTGGCGCAGGCCGTCACCGGCACGCCGGGGCATGTGAATTCCATGGCGCGTAGCGTCGTGCATTTCATCCGCGAATTCCCGGTGCATACGATGAAGCCGGGCGACCACTACATCACCAACGATCCCTGGAAGGGGACGGGGCATCTGTATGACCTGGTGGTGACCTCGCCGGCGTTCCATGACGGGAAGCTGGTGGCGCTGTTTTCGTCGACCACGCACCTGGTCGATATCGGCGGCGTCGGGCAGTCGGCCGAGGGAAAGCAGGTGTTTCACGAGGGGCTGTTCATCCCGCTGATTCCGCTGGCCCGCGAAGGCGTGGTGGACGAGACGGTGATGCGCATCATCCGCGCCAATGTGCGTGAACCGGTGCAGGTGGAGGGCGACGTCTTCGCGCTGATGGCCTGCAACGAGACGGGCGAGCGACGGCTTTCCGCCATGATGGCGGAGCACGGGCTGGCGGACCTCGATGCGCTGGGCGACTACATCATCACGCGGTCGCGCGCGGGCATGACGGCGGCGATCCAGAAGCTGCCCAAGGGGACGTGGAAGTCGCACATGCGGATCGACGGCGTGACCGACCCGATCGACCTGCATGCGACCGTCACCATCGCCGACGACCACATCGCGGTGGATTACGCCGGCACCTCGGCGGCCGTGCCTTTCGGGATCAATTGCCCGCTCTGCTACACCGAGGCCTATACCGCCTTCGGCGTGAAATGCCTGGTGGGCGCCGAGATCCCGAACAATGCCGGCACGCTCGATGCCGTCATCGTCACCGCGCCGGAGGGGTCGATCGTCAACGCCCCCTTCCCCTTTCCGGTGACCGCGCGCTCCACCATGGGGCACATGCTGCCCGACGTGGTCTATGGCGCGCTGGACCAGGCGATCCCGGGGCGCGTGCCGGCGGAGGGCACGTCCAACCTGTGGAACCTGAAGCTGGGGGCCGGGCCGGGTTATACCGGACCGAAGGGGCCGGCCTTCATGGTCACGTCCTTCCATTCGGGCGGCACGGGGGCGCGGCCGAACCTCGATGGGCTGTCGGCCACGCCCTTCCCGTCGGGCGTGCGGAACGTGCCTGTCGAAGTCACCGAGGCGATCACGCCGCTGGTGATCTGGAAGAAGGAACTGCGCGAGGGCTCGGGCGGTGCGGGGCGCTATCGCGGCGGGCTAGGCCAGGTGATCGAGGTCGGGCGGCGGGACGGCGAGCCCTTCGGCATCTTCGCCACCTTCGAACGGGTGAAGCACCCGGCGCGCGGGCGGGCCGGCGGCGAGAATGGCGCGCGCGGGCGGCTGTCGCTGAAATCCGGGACCGAGTTGAAGCCCAAGGGCTTCCATGTCGTGCCGGCGGGCGAGCGCCTGGTGGTGGAAATGCCCGGCGGCGGCGGCCATGGCGACCCCGCCGAGCGCGACCAGGCGGTGGCGCAGCGCGACAAGGCGCTGGGCTACACGCGGGAGTAGGCGCAGGATTTCGATTCCGCAACCGGAACCACCCTGCTAGCATCGCGTCGCCGGGTTTCCGAGGAGGTCCCATGATGCGGCTTGCAGCCTTCGCCTTCGCAACCCTCGCGCTCGGCACCATAGAGGCCCGGCCCGGCTTGGCGCAGGGTGCGTCGGCCTTCGACGGAACCTGGGTGGGCACCGGCACCCTAACCCGCCGGCAGGGCGCCGGGACCGCCTGCGGGCCGGACACCACCGACCGGCGCCTGACGGTCCGCAACGGGGCGATCGAGTTCCCCTACGACAACCGGTATGGCGTGACCTTCAACGGGCCGATCGCCGCCGATGGCAGCTTCAGCATCAGCACCGGCGGCAACAGCTTCGTCGGGCGCATCACCGGGTCGACCCTGACCGCCCAGTATTCCGGGCGGCAATGCGTGCGGGACTTCCAGATGCGTCGCCGGGCGAACTGACCGGACCCAGGTTGCACCGAAGCGCGGCGCGGGCTACCGCGCGCCGGTGTCCGCCCCGCTCCGCACCGCCGATTTCGACTTCGCCCTGCCCGAGGACCTGATCGCCCAGGCCCCCGCGCGGCCGCGCGATGCCGCGCGCATGCTGGTGGTGCGCCCCGATGGGCTGGCCGATGCCGGCGTGCGCGACCTGCCATCGCTGTTGCGCCCCGGCGACGTGATGGTGGTGAACGACACGCGGGTGATCCCGGCGCGGCTGCATGCCCGGCGCGGCGCCGCGCGCATCGAGGTGATGCTGAACCGCGCCGAGGGCGGCGGATTGTGGCATGCGTTGGTCCGCAACGCGCGCCGGCTGCGCGCGGGCGACGTGATCGCGGTGGAAGGCGCGGAGGGCTGCACCGCGACCGTCACGGCGGCACCGCAGGATGGCGCGGTGGTGCTTGATTTCGGGCCCGACCAGGCGGCCCTGGCGGCGGCGCTGGAGCAAGCGGGGGAGATCCCGCTGCCGCCCTATATCGCGCGTCCGGACGGGCCGCGCGCCGAGGATGCCGCGGACTACCAGCCGATTTTCGCGCAGCGCCCCGGTGCGGTGGCTGCACCGACGGCCAGCCTGCATTTCACGCCGGAGTTGCTCGATGCGCTGGCCGCGCGCGGGGTGGGGCGCGCCACGGTCACGCTGCATGTGGGTGCGGGCACCTTCCTGCCGATGCGCGGGGAGGACCCGCGCGCGCATCGGCTGCACGCCGAATGGGGCGAGGTGACGGGCGAGGCTGCCGACGCGATCAATGCCGCGCGCGGGGCCGGCGGGCGGGTGGTGGCGATCGGCACGACGGCGCTGCGGCTGCTGGAATCCGCGGTGGATGAGGCGGGCGCGGTCCAGCCCTTCCGCGGGCTGACGGACATCTTCCTGCTGCCGGGGCATTGCTTCCGGTCCGCGGATTTGCTGATGACCAACTTCCATTTGCCGCGCAGCACGCTGTTCATGCTGGTCTGCGCCTTCGCCGGCACGGCGCGGATGAAGGCGGCATATGGCCATGCCGTCGCGGCGCGGTATCGCTTCTATTCGTATGGCGATGCGTCGCTGCTTGAGCGCGCGTCATGACGCTGCGCTGGGCCTGCTCCGCGACCGACGGCGCCGCGCGCGCCGGCACGCTGCACACCGCGCATGGCGAAGTGCCGACGCCAGTCTTCATGCCGGTCGGCACCGCCGGCACGGTCAAGGCCATGACCGCCGACGCGGTGCGGTCCACCGGCGCGCGGATGGTGCTGGGCAATACCTATCACCTGATGCTGCGGCCCGGGGCGGAGCGCGTCGCGCGGCTGGGCGGCCTGCACCGCATGATGGATTGGCGCGGCCCGATCCTGACGGATTCCGGCGGCTTCCAGGTGATGTCGCTGTCCGGCCTGCGGAAGATGGACGAGGACGGCGTGACCTTCCGCAGCCATGTGGACGGGTCGAAGCATCGCCTCACACCTGAGCGCAGCATCGAGATCCAGCGGCTGCTGGGTGCCGATGTGACGATGTCCTTCGACGAATGCACGCCCTTCCCGGCCACGGAGGAGCAGGCCGCGACGTCGATGCGGCTGTCGATGCGCTGGGCGGCGCGGGGCCGCGAGGCCTTCACGCCACGCGAGGGGCACGGGTTGTTCGGCATCGTGCAGGGCGGCGTGTATCCGGCGCTGCGGGCCGAGAGCGTGGAGACGCTGACGCGCATCGGCTTCGAGGGCTACGCCGTGGGCGGTCTCGCGGTCGGCGAGGGCCAGGACGCGATGTTCGCCGTGCTGGACAGCACCGTGCCGCTGCTGCCGGCGGGTTCCGCGCGCTACCTGATGGGGGTGGGCACGCCGGCCGACCTGGTGGGCGCGGTGCGGCGCGGCATCGACATGTTCGACTGCGTCATGCCGACGCGCTCGGGGCGCACCGGGCGGGCCTATACGCGGCGCGGCGTCGTCAACATCCGCAATGCGCGCCATGCGGAGGATGACGGGCCGCTCGACCCGGATTGCAGTTGCCCCGCCTGCGCGCGGCATTCGCGGGCCTATCTGCATCATCTGTTCAAGGCGGGGGAGATGCTCGGGCCGATGCTGCTGACCTGGCACAATATCCAGTATTACCAGGACCTGATGGCGGAGCTCCGCGCGGCCATCCTGGCCGGGACATTTGAGACGACCGCCGCGCGCATCGAAGCCGCCTGGAGCGAGGAGAAGGCCGCATGACCGAGAATTATTCCGGCCTGACGCAGCTCGGCCAGCCGACCGCCCTGCCCCGCAGCCCGGAGGAGGCGGTGCTGGAACGCGTGCCCGCGCCGCACCAGGGGCTGCGGTATTGCGTGCGCTTCACGGCGCCGGAATTCACGTCCTTGTGCCCGCTGACCGGGCAGCCGGATTTCGCGCATCTGGTGATCGACTACATGCCCGGCGAATGGATCGTCGAGAGCAAGTCGCTGAAGAACTACCTGGCGTCCTTCCGCAACCATGGCGCGTTTCACGAGGCCTGCACGCTGGATATCGCGCAGCGCCTGGTCGCGCTGCTGGCGCCGGTGTGGCTGCGGATCGGGGGGTATTGGTATCCGCGCGGCGGGATGCCGATCGACGTGTTTTGGCAATCGGGCACGCCGCCCGAAGGCGTTTGGATCCCGGCGCAGGAGGTCCAGCCCTATCGTGGGCGCGGCTGACGCCATCCGCGCGGAGGCGCTGTCGATCGGCTTCGATGCCGTGGGCTTCGCGCGCGCGCATCTGGGCGCGGAGGTCCGCGACCGGCTGATGCATTTCCTGGCGGAAGGCCGCCACGGGTCGATGGGGTGGATGGCGGATCGGGCGGAGCAGCGCGCGCATCCGCAGGCGTTGTGGCCGGAAGCCACGTCGGTCGTCGTGCTTGGCCTGAACTACGGGCCCGACGCCGATCCGCTGGAGACCCTGGCGCAGCGTGACCGGGCGACCGTGAGCGTCTATGCGCGTAACCGCGACTACCATGATGTGCTGAAGAAGCGGCTGAAGGCGCTGGCGCGATGGATGGTGGCGCGCTGGCCGGATGCGGGGGTGAAGGTGTTCGTCGATACCGCGCCGGTGGCGGAGAAGCCGCTGGCACAGGCGGCGGGGCTGGGATGGCAGGGGAAGCATACGAACCTGGTGTCGCGCGGGATGGGGTCGTGGCTGTTCCTCGGCGAGGTCTTCACCACGCTGGACCTCGGCGCCGGCGAGGCGGAGCGCGACCATTGCGGGTCGTGCCGCGCCTGCCTCGATGCCTGCCCGACCGCGGCGTTTCCCGCGCCGTATGAGCTGGATGCGCGGCGCTGCATTTCCTACCTGACCATCGAGCATCGCGGGCCGATCGACATCGCGCTGCGGCCGCTGATGGGCAACCGCATCTATGGCTGCGACGATTGCCTGGCGGTGTGCCCGTGGAACAAGTTCGCCCGCGCGCACAGCGAACCGGCGTTTGCGCCGCGCGAGGCGTTGCGTGCGCCGTTGCTGGCGGAGCTCGCCGCGCTGGACGATGGAGGCTTCCGCGCGATGTTCTCCGGCAGCCCGGTCAAGCGCATCGGGCGCGACCGCTTCGTGCGGAACGTGATGGTGGCGGTCGGCAATTCGGCGGATGCGTCGCTGCGCGCAACCGCGCAGGCGTTGTGCGAGGATGCCGACCCGGTGGTGGCCGAGGCCGCGCGCTGGGCCGCGGAACAGTTGGAGGGCCTGCGATGAGGGATGACGCGGCGCTGGTGCTGTTCTCCGGCGGGCAGGATTCCGCGACCTGCCTGGCCTGGGCGCTGGATCGCTTCGCGCATGTGGAGACGCTCGGCTTCGACTACGGGCAGCGGCATCGGGTGGAGTTGGACGTGCGTGATGCGTTCCGCGCCACGCTGCCGGGATTGGGACCGGACCATGTGGTGCAGCTCGATGCGCTGGGGGCGATCTCCGACACCGCGCTGACGCGGGATGCCGAGATCGCGATGGGTGCCGAGGGCCTGCCGAACACCTTCGTGCCGGGGCGGAATCTCGTCTTCCTGACCTTCGCCGCGGCGCTGGCGTATCGGCGCGGGCTGAAGCACATCGTCGCGGGGATGTGCGAGACTGACTATTCCGGCTACCCGGATTGTCGCGACGACACCATCAAGGCGCTGCAGGTCGCGCTGAACCTCGGGATGGAGCGGCGCTTCGTGCTGCACACGCCGCTGATGTGGCTGACCAAGGGGGATACCTGGCGGCTGGCGGAGACGCTCGGCGGGCGGGCGCTGGTGGAGGCGGTGGTCGAGCATACGCACACCTGCTATCTCGGCGACCGGACCCATCGTCATCCCTGGGGCTTTGGCTGCGGCACCTGCCCGGCCTGCGAGCTGCGCGCCCAGGGTTGGCGCGATTATGTTTCGGAGAGGCTGTGATGTTGACCCCGCGTGGCGAGGGCGTGCTGGCGCTGATCGGCTTCGGGCTTTGCATTCCCGCGGCGAATTGGCTGATCGGGAATGTCGGGACGTATTGCGTGCCGGGTGGGCCGTGCCTGGTGCCGGTGGCACCGGGGCTGATGGCGCCGTCGGGCGTGCTGATGATCGGGTTGGCGCTGGTGTTGCGGGATCTGGTGCAGCGGCGGCTTGGCGTGGGCTGGGCGGCGCTGGCGGTGCTGGCGGGTGCGGCGCTTTCCGGCTTCGTGGCGCCGCCGGCCCTCGTGGTGGCTTCGGCGGTGGCGTTCCTGTTGAGCGAGTTTGCTGACCTTGCCGTGTTCACGCCGTTGCAGCGGCGGGGGCTGGTGATGGCGGTGGCGGCGAGCAGCGTGGTTGGGCTGGTGGTGGATAGCGTGGTCTTCCTGTGGCTGGCCTTCGGCAGCCTGGATTTCCTGCTGGGTCAGGTGGTCGGCAAGGCGTGGATGGTGGCGCTGTCCTTGCCGCTGGTGGCGCTGCTGCGCCGTCGCGACGCCTCGCGCGGTGTATTGCCTGTGTAACCGCGGTCCAGGGGGCCGTAGCCCCCTGGCGGGGGTCGAGGGGGCGGCGCCCCCTCGCCTTACGTGCGCCTGACGTTCCAGAACGTGGCGAAGCCTTCCAGCACGCCGGTGATCGTGTTCCGATACGCCGTCGGCTGGAGATACTGTCCTGCCGGGTAGTAGGGCACCTCCTTCATCGCCTCGAGCTGGATGTCGCGGCAGATCGCCTGCTGGGCGGCCTGGTCCGGTGCGCGGAACCAGGCGTCGCGCAGTTCCTCGATGCGCGGCATGGTGGCCCAGCCGGCGTAGCCGGCCTCGCCATTGCCGCGGAGCGCGATGTGGCCGGCGGGGTTGAGCCAGTCGGTGCCGGCCCAGTTGGTCATGAAGGCGGACCAGCCGCCATCCGACACCGGCCCCTTGCGGTTGCGGCGCTGGAGCATGGCGTTGAATTCTACCGAGTAGATCTCGACGTCGAGGCCGGCCTGGCGGAACTGGTCGTCCATGACCGCGCCCATGGCGGCGTTGGGGGCGGAGGTGGAGGGGATCATGAAGACCACCTTCTCGCCACGGTAGCCGGCGGCGCGCAGGTCGGCGCGCACCTTCGCGTAGTCGCGCGGGCCGCGCAGCACGTCGAGGCCGGCTTCGGAGGCCATGGGCGTGCCTGGCGCGAAGAAGCCGAGCGGGACGTGCATCAGGCTGGTGTCGTTGCCAACCAGGGACTGCATGCAGGATGTCTGGTCGATCGCACCCCACAATGCGCGGCGGATGGCGGGGTTGTTGAAGGGCGGCTGCAGGTGGTTCACCCGAACCATGCCGACGAAGCCGGAGGTGTCGAGCACGCGGATCGTGACGTCGCGCGCGCGGCGCAGTTGCGGCAGCAGGTCGTGATAGGCGTATTCCTGCCAGTCGCGCTCGCCGGCCACCAGCGCGTTGGTGGCGGTGCCGGCATCGGGCATGACGTGCCACTCGACGCGGTCGAAATGCACGACCTTGGGGCCGGAGGTCCAGGCGAGCGGGCCGTCGCGGCGCGGCACATAGCCTTCGAACTTGGTGTAGACGTTCAGCGCGCCGGGGACGCGTTCATCCGCCTTGAAGCGGAAGGGGCCGGAGCCGATCATCTCGCTGACCTGGCGGAACGGATCGGTATTGGCCAGGCGTTCGGGCATCATGGCGCAGACCGGGACCGAGGCCTTGCCCAGCGCGATCGGCAGCAGCGGGAAGGGCTGCTTCAGGCGGAAGCGGATGGTGCGGTCGTCGGGGGCCGAGAGCTCGTCCGTCGCGTCCATCAGAGTCGTGCCGAAGGGATCGCGCCGCGCCCAGCGGCGGATGGAGGCGACGCAGTCGCGCGCCAGAACGCGCTCGCCATCGTGGAAGCGCAGGCCTTCGCGCAGCGTCAGGTTCCAAAGCTTGCCGTCATTCTCGATGGTGTGGCCGTCCACCATCTGCGGCGTCGCCTGGTAGGAGGCGTCCATGCCGTAGAGCGTGTCGAACACCATGTAGCCGTGGTTGCGCGAGACGTAGGCGGTGGTGGTGACGGGATCGAGCGTCACCAGGTCCTGCTGCGGCGTGAAGCGCAGCGTGCTGGCGGATTGCGCGCGGACCAGCGAGGGTCCGCCGAGGATCGCGGCACCGGTGGCCGCGATGAGCGAGCGTCGCTGCATGGCAGGGGTTCTCCTTCCGAGGCGATGCGCGCGATAGCCTGCGCGCCTCGCCCGTGAGGAGCAATACCCGTGCCGCGATGCCTCAGTCGGCGCGGATGTTGTTGTCGCGCACGACGGCGCTCCATTTCGCGACTTCGCGCTGCACGAAGGTGCCGAGTTCCGCCGGCGAGGACATGATGAGGCGCGCCTGCTGCACCTCCTGCATGGTGGTGCGGACGCGCTCCTCGGACAGCGATTCCTTCAGCGCGGCGTTCATCCGCGTCACGGCATCCTGCGGCGTGCCGTGCGGCGCGAAGACGCCCCACCAGGCCTCGGCCTCCAGGCCCTGCAGGCCGGCTTCGCCCACGGTCGGCAGGTCGGACAGCGCGGGCAGGCGCTGCGGGCCGAATTGCGCGAAGGTCCGCAGCGTGCCCGAACGCGCATGCGGATGCACCACGGCGGCGGAACCGATCATCATGTCGGTATGCCCGGCCACGGTGTCGTTCACCGCGAGGCCGCCGCTGCGATACGGCAGGTGGGTCATGCGCGTGCGCGTCTGGCCTTGCAGCAGCACCATGGTCAGGTGGCCGATCGTGCCATTGCCGGTGGAGGCGAAGGAGACCGCATCGGGCCGCGCGCGCGCGGCGTTCACCACGTCGGTGATCGACTGGAACGGCTTGTCGGGCTTGCTGGCCAGGACGTAGGGCGCGCCGCCGATCAGCATGACGGGGTCGAGGTCGCGATCCGGGTTGAAGGGCAGTTGCGGCAGCAGCGCGGCCAGCGTGGCGTGGCTGTCGAAGGTCAGCAGCCAGGTCTGGCCATCGGGGCGCGCCTTGGCCACGGCATCGGTGCCGATGGAACCGGCGGCGCCGCCGCGGTTCTCCACGATCACCGGCGCGCCCAGGCGCTGCGTGAGGCCCGGCGAGACAAGGCGGGCGACGGCGTCGGTCGAACCGCCCGGCGCGAAGGGCACCACGATGCGGATGGGGGCGGCCTGCGCGCGCACGGCAGGGGCAGCGAGGATGGCGGCGGCGGCGCCAAGGGCGGCGCGGCGTGTCAGGTGGATCATCGGCGTTCTCCCGTTGGTATTGGCCCTGTGATGCAGCGCGCGCGCCGCCAGGGCAACCCCCGGGCGGCTAAAGCCAGTCGGGCACCGGCATGGCGCGATAGGCGTCGCGCAGGCTGGTCGACCAGCCTTCGCGGACGGACCGGAAGTAGGGTTCGTCCTCGGTGATGCGCTTGTGCAGCGCGATCGCCTGCGTGCCTTCGCGATACACAAGCAGGTCGAGCGGCATGCCGACGGTGAGGTTCGACCGCAGCGTGGAATCCATGCTGATGAGCGCGAGCTTCACGCCATGGATCAACGAGGTTTGGGGCGTGACCACGCGGTCGAGGATGGGCTTGCCGTATTTGTGCTCGCCGATCTGCAGGAAGGGCGTGTCGGAGGTTGCTTCGACGAAGTTGCCGGCAGCGTAGATCATGAACAGCCGCTGCGCCTGGCCGGCGATCTGCCCGCCCAGCAGCAGCGCGACATCGAAGCCGATGCCCTGCGCGCGCAGCGAGGGGCCATCCGCTTCGAACACCGCGCGTACCGCCGCACCCACCAGCTGCGCGGCGCGGAACATGGTGGGCACGTTGCGCAGCGTGTGGCGCTCGCCATCCAGCCACACGCCTTCCTGCAGGCGGTTCCACACCGCCTGGCTGATCGCGAGGTTGCCGGAGGACAGCAGCGCGAGCACGCGTTCGCCCGCGATCTCCTCGACATGCATCTTGGAGAAGGTCGAGATGTGGTCGACGCCCGCATTGGTGCGCGTGTCGGACAACAGCACCAGGCCGTCATCGAGGAAGAGGCCGACGCAATAGGTCATGAGTGCCGGGCCTGGTCAGGAATGCAGGTAGAAGCCGCCGATCTCGCGCCCGAGGTCGATATTGCGGTCGATGGTGGCGGTCAGGAAGTCATGCAGGCCGCCGGCCATGATGTCCTCGATGCGGGCGAAGCGCAGGCGGGCGTGGGTCTCGCCGGCCAGGCGGTGGCATTCGCCGCGCTTGCCGCCATGCGAGACGGCCAGGTCCTCCAGCGTTTCCTCGATGCGCGCGTAGCAGGCGATCATGGAACGCGGCAGCTCCGGGCGCAGCAGCAGCAGTTCCGCGATGCGCCGCGGTTCCAGCCGCGCGTGATAGACCCACTGGTAGGCCCTGACCGCGGCGACCGACCGCAATATCGCCTGCCATTGCAGGTAGGCGACGGCGCCGGTTTCCTCGATGTCGCCCAGCGCGTGGTGATGCACGTCGAGCACGCGCGCGGTGTTGTCGGCGCGTTCCAGCATGGTGCCCAGGCGCACGAAGCGCCAGGCTTCGTCGCGCAGCATGGTGTCGGCATAGGCGCCGTTGAACAGCACCGTGCGGGACTTCATCCAGTCCAGGAAATCAGGAAGGTTGTCGGGCGTGAAGGTCTCGTCGGAGCAGCGGCGGGCCTGCGACCAGGTCTCGTTCACCGCCTCCCACATGTCGACCGTGAGCGCGGTGCGGACGGCGCGGCCGTTGCGCCGCGCGGCCTCGATGCAGGACATGATGGAGGACGGGTTCTCGGGATCGGCGGCGAGGTAGCGGACCACGTTCTCCTGCGTGAGCGGGATGTCCTTGGCGCGGAAGCCCGGCTCGCAGCCGGAGGCGATGAGCAGCGCGCGCCACGCATTGTCGCGCTGCGCCACCGCGCCGGTCAGCGACACCATGCGCAGCGCGACCTGCAAGCCGCGCGCGTTGTTGCCGGCGCGCTCCACATAGCGGCCGAGCCAATAGAGGCTGGCGGCAGTGCTGCTCAGCATCCCGCGCCCCCGTGGAACTGCGACGGGCCCTGCGACTGGGACTGGCTTTGCGAACCGCCCCCCGATTGCGACTGGGATTGCGTCTGCATCTGCGACCGGCTGGGCGGTGCGATGTCGGCGGGGTCGTCCTCCAGCACCCAGGTATCCTTGGTGCCGCCGCCCTGCGAGGAATTCACCACCAGCGAGCCCTCGCGCAGCGCGACGCGCGTCAGCCCGCCGGGCACCACGCGCACTTCCTTGCCGCTCAGGATGAAGGGGCGCAGATCCACATGGCGCGGCGCGATGCCCTTGTCGGTGAGCGTCGGCACGGTGGACAGCGCGAGCGTCGGCTGGGCGATGTATTCGGCCGGGTTGGCCTTGATGCGCGCGGCGAATTCAGCGCGCTGGTCCGCCGTGCTGTGCGGGCCGACCAGCATGCCGTAGCCGCCGGAGCCATGCGTCAGCTTCACCACCAGCTCGTGCAGGTGGTCCAGCACATAGGCACGGTCGTCGGCGCGTTCGCACAGGAAGGTGGGGACGTTGGCGAGCAGCGGTTCCTCGTTCAGGTAGAAGCGGATCATGTCGGGCACGTAGGGGTAGATCGCCTTGTCGTCTGCGATGCCCGCGCCGGGCGCGTTCGCCAGCGCGACATTGCCCGCCTTGTAGGCCGCCATCAGCCCCGGCACGCCGAGCACGCTCTCGGGCCGGAACACCTTGGGGTCCAGGTAGTCGTCGTCGATGCGGCGGTAGATCACGTCCACGCGGCGCGGGCCCGTGGTGGTCCGCATGAACACCACGTCGTCCTCGACGAACAGGTCGGGGCCCTCGACGACTTCCACGCCCATCTCGTCGGCCAGGAAGCAGTGTTCGTAGTAGGCGCTGTTGTAGGAGCCGGGCGTCAGGATCGCCACGCGCGGGGTGCCGCGGCAGCCTGGCGGCGCGACCGATTTCAGTGTCTCGAGCAGTTCCTCGGGGTAATGGCCGACCGACGCGATGTGGTGCGTGGCGAAGATGCCCGGGAACAGGCGCAGCATCGCCTCTCGCCCCTCCAGCATGTAGGAGACGCCGGAGGGCGTGCGGCAATTATCCTCCAGCACCCAGAACTCGGATGGGCTGGTGCGCACCACGTCGATGCCGGCGATGTGGGTGTAGACGCCGCCCGGCGGGGTGAAGCCGGCCATTTCGGGGCGGAAGGCCTCGTTCTCGCGCACCAGGCCAGCCGGGATGCGGCCGGCGCGCAGGATCTCCTGCTTGCCGTAGACATCCGCGAGGAACTTGTTCAGCGCCGTGACCCGCTGCACCAGGCCGCGCGACAGCGCATCCCATTCGGCGCGCGCGAGGATGCGCGGGATGATGTCGAAGGGGATCAGGCGTTCCGGATCGCCGCCCTCGCCATAGACCGCGAAGGTGATGCCGATGCGCTTGAACAAGAGCTCGGCCTCGTGCCGGCGATGTTCCAGCGCGGCGCGCGGCGTGGCGGCGAGCCATCGCGCGATCTCGGCATAGGGGCCGCGGATCAGGCCGTCGGCCGACATTTCGTCGAAGGCAGGGGTGGTCATGGTCACCGGCGCGGAATCCTCCGATGCCCAGCCTTGCCGAGGCATGGCCCTCGGCGCAAGCCCGGCCTGCCGCCCGCGGCCCGGAACGATGACGTGTCTGCCCAGCAAGCGGGCGCCCGCTGCCCCCCGATGGGCAGCCGCGCGCATCGCGCCTATGGTCCGCGCCGCTTGCAGCGGACCTCAGGTCCGCGCCCCTTGCACCGGAGTTGCCGCATGCCCGACGCCACCACAGCCGCCGACGCCCTGGCCGCCGCCTTCGCCGCGGCCGGCACGAAGCGCATCTACGGCGTGCCGGGCGGTGGTTCGAGCCTCGACCTGATCGCCGCCGCCAAGGCGCGGGGCATCGACTTCGTGCTGGCGCGGCATGAGACCTCGGCGGTCATCATGGCGGCGAGCGAGGCGGAGTTGGCCGGCACGCCGGGTGTGGCGCTGTGCACGCGTGGGCCTGGCGTGGGCAATGCGGCGAATGGCATGGCGCATGCCGCACTCGACCGCGCGCCGGTGGTGCTGGTGGCCGACGGCTTCGCAGCCGCCGAGCGCGCCTTCGCGACCCACCAGTATTTCGACCATGCGGCGATGCTGGCACCGGTGACGAAGGTGCAGGTGTCGGTCGGGCAGATGGCGGCCGGCGATGCGGCGATGCAGGCGATCGGCGCGGTCATGGCGGCGCCGCGCGGCGCGGCGTTGATCGAGGTCTCGGGCAGCATGGCGCGCCAGCCGGCGGCGCTGCCCGCGGCGGCAGCAGCCCCTGCCCTGCCCGCGCCGGATGCCGGCGCCATCGCCGCCGCGCGGCGCGTGCTGGCCGGCGCGAAACGCCCCGTGGTGATTGCCGGGCTGGAGGCGGTGACGGCGGCCGGACCGCTGCGCGCGCTGGTGGCCGCCCTCGGCTGCCCGGCGTTGGTAACTTACAAGGCGAAGGGCGTGGTGGCGGATTCCGACGCGCATTTCGCCGGCATCTTCACTTGCGGCGCGGCGGAAGGCCCGGTGCTGGATGGCGCGGATGCCGTCATCATGGTCGGCGCCGATCCGGTCGAGTTCATCCCGAAGCCGTGGCGCTGGGACGTGCCGGTGATCGAGGTCGCGACCTCGGCGCGCACCCTGCCCTATGCCGCGCCGGCGGCGGCGCTGACCGGGTGCATCGCGTCGGCGCTGGCGGCGTTGGCCGAGGGTGCCGTGCGGTCGGACTGGCGTGCCGCCGAGATCGCCGCGCTGCGCGGCGACTGGCTGCGCGTGCTGGCCAATGATCCGCGCCGCGGGACCGGGATCGGCCCGCAGCGCCTGGTCGAGATCACCCAGGCCGCCGCCCGCGCTGCTGGCTTCGATCCGCGCGTGGCGGTCGATGCCGGGGCGCACATGTTCCCCGCCACCACCTTCTGGCAATGCGAACGGCCGGGCGACCTGCTGATCTCGAACGGCCTGGCGACGATGGGCTTCGCGGTGCCGGCGGCGATCGCGGCGGCGCTGCACGACCCGGCGCGCGGCGCGCTGGCCTTCACCGGCGATGGCGGGCTGCTGATGGGTCTCGGCGAATTGGCGACCGCGGCGGTGCTGGGCGTGAAGCTGGTGGTGGTGGCGTTCAACGACGCCACGCTGTCGCTGATCGACATCAAGAAGGACAGGCGCGACCTACCCGCCGGCGCACTGGGCTGGCCGCGCGCCGACCTGGCGGCGGCGATGCGGTCGATGGGCGGCATCGGCCTCAGTGCGAACACCGAGGCCGAGTTGGCCGCCGCGATGGCCGAGGCCTGCGCGGCGACCGGGCCGGTGCTGATCGACGTGGCGGTCGATCCCTCGGGCTATCCGGCGCAGATCAAGGCGCTGCGGGGATAGTCGGCACCCGCGCATGCCAATCGGTCTCGCGCTGGAAGGCATCCGCCACGGCCAGCGCGCGCCCTTCGCCGAAGGGCCGGGCGGCCAGTTGCAGCCCCATCGGCAGCCCGCGGTCGTCGAAGCCGCAGGGCACGCTGACGGTGGGTATGCCCAGGTAGTTGAACGGGCGCGTATTGGCCGAGATCGCCATGTGCCGCGCCCAATTGTCGGGGCTGGCATCGATGCTGGTCTCGGCCAGAGTCGGCACGCGCATGCGCAGCGTGGGTGTGGCGACGATGTGGTGGCCGGCGAAGGCCTCCTGGCAGAATTGCCGCAGCAGCGCGCCGCGGCGTGCCAGCGCCTCCAGGTAGTAGGTGCCGGGGATGGCGTAGCCGCCGTACAGCCGGCCCGAGAGATGGATGGCGTAGTCGCCGGGGTGCTCGCGCATCCAGTTGGCGTGGATGGTGGCACCCTCGACGCGGCTGACCACGGCGACATAGGCGCCGATGGCGCGCAGCGAGGGGCAGGCGACATAGGTCACGGACGCGCCGCGCGCCTTCAGCACCTCCAGCGCCGCCTCGAAGCCGCGCACCACCACGTCATCCGCGCCGTCGAAGAACCATTCGCGCGGCACGGCCACGCTGACCCCGCGCAGGTCGCCGCTCAGCGCGGCCTCGTAGTCCGGCACCGCTTCCGGCGCGCTGGTGGGGTCGAGCGGGTCCTTGCCGGAGATGACCGTCATCACGCGTGCGGCGTCGCGCGCGGTGCGCGTCAGCGGCCCGACATTGTCCATGGAGAACGACAGCGGCATGACGCCGGTGCGCGGCACGCGGGTCTGCGTGCCCTTGATGCCCGTCACGCCGCAAATCGACGCCGGCAGGCGGATCGACCCGCCGGTGTCGGACCCCAGTGCGGCCGCGAAGAAGCGCGCCGCGACACCGGCGCCCGAACCGGACGACGACCCGCCGGTGCAGTAGGGCAGGCCCCACGGATTGTGGCAGTCGCCGAAATGCGCGTTGTGGCCGGTCGGGTTCTGCGCGAACTCCGCCATGTTCAGCGTGCCCATGTCGATGGCGCCGGCGGCGTCGAGGCGGTCGAGCACCGTCGCGGTGACGGCGGGCGTGAAGTCGCGGCGGATTTTCGACCCGCAGCTGCTCACGCGGCCGGCACGGTAGTACATGTCCTTGTGCATCATCGGCACGCCACTGAGCGGGCCGGGCTTCGCACCGCCGGCGCGCGCGCGGTCCTGCGCGGCGGCGGCTTCGAGTGCGGCTTCGCGGTCCAGGCGGATGACCGAGTTCACCTGCGCGTCATGGGCGTCGATGCGCGCGAGGGATGCGCGCACCAGCGCCTCGGCGCTCGCCTCGCCCGTCGCGAAGGCGTCGGCGGCTTCGGTGACGGACAGCAGGGCAAGGTCGGTCATGCGCCGGGCTCCTGCTCGGCGCGCAGCGCGGCTTCGAAGGAGGAGGGCTCGTCCTCGAAGACCAGCGTGCCGCGCAGCGCCTCGAATTCGGCGATCAGCGCGGGGAAATCCTCCAGCGCACGCGCGCCGGCGGCGTTCGGGACATCCACGCCGGACCACAGGCGGATCGCCGCGATCATCTCGGGGGTCGGGTCGTTCGGCATGGGCGTGTCCTCGGGCTGTCGGCGCGGCATCCTTGCGCCGCGGCGTGGGTTTGCAAACCCCGTGCCCGGCTGGCCGACCTGCGGCGACGGTTTCGAGGCGGCGCGGATCGCGGCAATGACACGCGCCTCCCGGATGCCGGTCCACCCGCATTCGTCGATGACGCGGCCGGCTTGCGCGGCCAACCGGTCGATCGACGGGCCGCGCTACGCCCGGGCGGCCGCGATCACCGCATCGGGCATCAGCACGCGCACCACGCGCGGGCCGGCGGGTTCGGGCGCGACCATGCCGAAGGCGCCTTCGGGGAATTCGGCCTGCGAGAGCATCCGCCCGAACATCGCCGGGCCGAACACATGGATATGGCCGACCAGCAGCGCGTTGCTGCCGGCCGGCGGCGCATTGCCCATCGCCCGCCGCGCGGATGCAATCGCGCCCTGCACATCCGCCGTGTAGTCGTCCGCGACCAGTTCCATCGTCACATCCACCGGCGTGCCGCGCGCCATGGCCTGCGCCGTGTCTACCGCGCGGAACACCGGCGAGGAGCGGATCGGCCGCAGCGGGATGGCGAGCCGCGCCATGGCATCCGACAGCGCCCGCGCCTGCGCCACCCCCGCCGCCGAGAGATTGCGCTGCCCTGCCCTGTCGCCCAGCCGCCCGGTATCGACCTGGCCGCGGTCGGTGATGGCGTGGCGCATGTAGAGGACGAAGCCGCCGCCGCGCAGCGCCGCCACCCAGTCGGGCAGCGCGGCGTGGGCGATGGCGGGCATGGCCAGCAGCGGCAGCGCACGGCGTGCGATCATGCGATCTCCCGGATCAGCTTGGCGCGCATGGCGCGGGCGAAGTCGGCGCGGGTTTCCGCCACGATCACGAAGGCACCGGGGCCGCCGATCACCTCGCGTTCGTAGTGCCGGTGCAGCGGTTCGCCGAAGCGCGTGACGGGGGCGACCTCGATCGCCAGGCCGTTCACCGTGATGCCGCGGGCAACGGCGGCATCGCGCGCCTCGGGCGCGGGCAGGAAGGAGCGCATGTCGGGGCCGTCGCCGGCCACGTCGATCACCAGGTCGTCGCTGCGGAAGGGGGCGGCGGCGATCAGCGCGGTGCTGTGCGCGATGGCATCGCCGATGGCGTTGTAGGATTGCCGGGTGCGCGGCGCGGCGAGGATCGCCTCGGCAAGTCGCCCGGCAGTGGCGCCGTCGCGCACCGCCATCCAGTCCACCGCCGTGACCGCGCCGCCGGGGCTGCCCCATTCCACCAACGCGATGCCGATCGCGCCGTTCGGCTTGGAGGCGATGGCGGCGAGGATGGCCGGGTGCGTGACGC
Organism: Roseomonas sp.; assembly: GCA_051860065.1. Classification (GTDB taxonomy): domain Bacteria; phylum Pseudomonadota; class Alphaproteobacteria; order Acetobacterales; family Acetobacteraceae; genus Neoroseomonas. The sequence continues at coordinate 144,486 of JBHYEQ010000009.1, read as the reverse complement.
TCTCGGCCAGGCCTTCGCGTTGCAGGCGGAATTCATCGGCGTCGATGGAGCCGGACGCGTCCATCGCCAGCACGAGCAGCAGGTCGAGCACCGGGGCGGCCTGCGCGGCGGCCAGGCCCGGCGCCAGCGCGGCGGTTGCGCCCAGCACGGCGCGGCGGCGGATCGGGAGGCGTTCCATGGCGGCAGAGATGGCCTGCCATGGCGCCGTCGCAAGGCGCGGGCGGCAGGCGGCCGGGCAGGTGGCCATGCCCCGCCCGCCGGCGCGCCCGCGTGACGCCGCGCGGCATCGGCGCGCGCAGCCACCGGCGCGCGAGCCGGCCCTCACCCGGCGATGGCGTAGGCCGGGCGGCGCGGGTCGGCGCCGGCGCGCACCAGGCCGGCCTTGGGGTCGGACAGCACCGCCTCGACGCAGCCGGCCAGCCAGGTGACATCGTCCCAGGCCTTCACCTCGTGCCCGCGGGCCGTCAGCTCGTCGCGCACGGATTGCGGGATGCGGCCCTCCGCCGCCACGCGGCCGGGGAAGTAGTCGAAGGGCGCGAAGGAGGATGGGAAGGCGTAGCTGGCGATGCGCGGCGCCTCGATCGCCTCCTGCAATTCCATGCCGAAATGGAAGACGTTCAGCATGACCTGCAGCATGGCCTGGATCTGCACGTCGCCGCCCGGCGTGCCGAAGGGCATGACGCCGCCGTCTTCCGTCGCGAGCATCGCCGGGTTGGGCGTCAGCCGCGGCCGCTTGCCCGGCGCGACGCCCGAAGGATGCGCCGGGTCCGGCCGCGACTGGCTGCCGCGGTTGGACGGGATCAGACCGAGGCCCGGCACCACCGGCGAATTCCACGACCCGTCCGACGGCGTCGCGCTGAACGCATTGCCCCAGCGATCGACCACGGCGACGTAGGAGGTATCGGCCTCCACCTTTGGCAAATCGGCGCGCACCGGGCCATCGGCGGGGGTGCCGGCGCCGAGCAGCGGTTCGTACATGGACGGATGCGCGCGGGCCGGGTCGATCTGGCGAAGGCGCGCATCGAGGTGCTCGGGCGACAGCAGCGCGTCCAGCGGAACATCGGTGAACAGCGGGTCGCCGAAATGGTATTCGCGATCGGCCATGGCGGCCTTCACGCATTCGGTCAGCAGGTGCAGGTAGTCGGCCGAGTTGTGCGCCATGCCGTCGAAGCCGGCGCGTTCCATCAGCAGCAGCGCCTGCGCCAGGGCAGGCCCCTGGCACCACGGGCCGCAGGTCAGCAGCGTGTGGCCGCGCCAGCGCCGCGCGACGGCGGGTTCGAGGCGGGAGCGGAAGCCGGCCATGTCCTCCATGGACAGGAAGCCGCCCTCGGCCTGGACGAAGCGGGTGATCTCGCGCGCGATGTCGCCGCGGTAGAAGGCGGCATGGGCGGCGGCGAGGCCCGCCAGGCGCCCGCCGGTCGCGCGCTTTTCCTCATCCACCATGTAGGTGAGCGTGCGTGCGAGGTCCGACTGCACGAAGCGCGTGCCGACGACGGGCGGTTCGCCGCCGGGCAGGAAGATCGCGGCGTTGGAAGGCCAGCGGGCGTATTCGTCACGATGCGAGGCCACCGTCTCCGCCAGCAGCGGATAGACGGCGTAGCCCTCCCCGGCATAGCGGATGGCGTATTGCGCGACATCGCCGAAGCCCATGGTGCCGTGGCGCTCGAGCGCGGTGATCCAGGCATCGGGCGCGGCCGGCACCACGGTGCGGCGCACGCCGTTCGGGATCCTGCCGCCGTGCTCGCGCATGAAGATGTCGGGCGGCAGGGAGCGCGGCCAGTGGCCGAGGCCGGCGATGGTCTCGACCGTGCCATCGGCCAGGCGGATCATGATGGGCGCCACGCCCGCCACGTTCACGAGATCCGGCAGCAGCACGCCGAGCGCCATGCCGGCCGCGCAGCCGGCGTCGATGGCATTGCCGCCGGCCTCCAGCACCGCCATGGCGGCGGTCGAAGCCAGGTAGTGCCCGGCCGAGACGGCGTGGCGCGGGCCGGAGAGGGTCGGGCGGGTGGCGTACATGGTGCGGATGCTCCCGGGTCAGGCGGCGGAGCCTCGGCGTGTGACAGCCATGCGTCAATCTCGTCTTGGCGCGGCGCGGCACGCCGCCGAGGATGCGCGCCTTCCAAGGGAGCCCCGCCAATGTCCGAACCCGTCCTGCTGTCCATCGATGCCCGCGGCATTGCCACTGCCACGCTGAACAAGCCCGCCAAGGGCAATGCCTATGACGAGGACCTGCTGGGCGCGCTGATCGCCGGGCTCGACAAGCTGCATGACGATGACAGCGTGCGCGCGCTGGTGATCCGCGGCGCGGGCAAGCATTTCCAGGCGGGGGCTGACCTGGATTGGCTGGCGAAAGCCGCGACCTATGGGCCGGAGCAGGCCTATGCGGCGTCGATGGCCACCACCACCGCCATGCAGAAGCTCAACGAATTCCCCAAGCCGACCTTCGCACTGGTGCATGGCGCCTGCTTCGGCGGCGGCTGCGGGGTGGTGTGCTGCGTCGATGTCGCGATCGCCACGCCGGCGGCCATCTTCGGCCTGACCGAGGTGCGCGTCGGCGTCGCCCCCACCCCCATCAGCACGCACATGGTCCATGCCATGGGGCTGCGCCACACGCGGCGCTACGCCCTGACCGGCGAACGCTTCGGCGCCGAGGAAGCCCTGCGGATCGGCCTGGTGCACGAGGTGGTGGCCGCCGACCACGCGGAGGCGCGACTCGCCGAGATCATCGACCAGACCATGCTCTCGGCGCCCACGGCCATCGCCATGACCAAGGATTCCTTCCTGGGGGCGAATGGGCTGAAGCTCACAGCGCGGGAGATGTCGCTGCTGGCGCATGAATCCTGGATGCAACGGGCCAGCGCGGAGGGGCGCGAGGGGCTGGCGGCGTTCCGCGAAAAGCGCCGGCCAGGCTGGTATCGCTAGGCCGGGTCCCGCCCGGATGGCGTCATCCGGGCGGGTGAACATTCTTGCAAAAACAATGGGCTGGAGGCGTCGCAGCGCGCCCGGGCGAGCGGAAGCGGCCCCAGGCCGCAAGCCGTTGATTCGCCTGCCGCGCAACCACCACGCGCGCGGCAGACGGGCATGGACAACCGCCGGACTTGTAGCCCACTGCGTCATCGAACCTTCACAAATCTGCAATCGGGAGGTCTTCCGGTGCTCCTAGAAGCGCGCCAGTGGCGTCCCTGCCGGGGCGGACACCGAAAGCAACTCGCGACGGAGATACCCAGATGAACAGGCGGACCATCCTTCTCGGCGCCGGTGCGGCGCTGACCCTGCCGGCCTTCGGCGCGCGCGCGCAGGGCGCCACCATCACCGGCGCCGGCGCGTCCTTCCCCAACCCGGTCTACCAGAAGTGGGCCGAGGCGGCCCGCGCCGCGATCAACGTGCAGGTGAACTACCAGTCGGTCGGCTCTGGCGCGGGCATCAACCAGATCCGCAACCGCACGGTCGATTTCGGCGCCACCGACGCGCCGCTGAACGCGACGCAGCTATCCGAAGGCAACCTGCTGCAGTTCCCGACCGTGATGGGCAGCATCGTCGCCATCGTGAACATCCCGGGTGTGGAGAACGACCAGCTGAAGCTGACCGGCCCGATCCTGGCCGACATCTACCTGGGCAAGATCACCCGCTGGAACGACGCGCGCATCACGGCGATCAACAACGGCCTGACGCTGCCGAACCTGGCGATCGCACCGGCCTACCGCGCCGACGGCTCGGGCACGACCTTCGTGTGGGTGTCGTACCTCTCGGACGTGTCCGAGGAATTCAAGACCCGCGTGGGTGTCGGCACCTCGGTCCGCTTCCCCGCCGGCACCGGCGCGCGCGGCAACGAGGGTGTCGCCGGCACGGTGCGCCAGGTGCGTGGCGCGATCGGCTATGTCGAGAACGCCTATGCCATCACCAACCGCCTGGTGACGACGCAGATCCAGAACAAGGACGGCAACTTCGTGAAGCCGGAGCACGCCACCTTCATGGCGGCCGCCGGTGCGGCCGACTGGTCGGTGCCGGGCTTCGCGGCCAACGTGGTGAACACGCCCGGCGCGCAGTCCTGGCCGATCGTGGCGCCGACCTTCATCCTGCTGCCGACCAACCCGACGGATGCGGCGCGCAGCGCGAATGTGCGCCGGTTCTTCGACTGGGCCTTCAAAGAAGGCGACCGCCTGGCGCAGGAGCTGGAATACATCCCGCTGACGCAGGCGACCAAGGACGCGGTGCGCGCGGCCTGGAACCGCCAGTTCGGCGCCTGACACGACCCCGGGGGGCCCGGCGCGCGCCGGGCCCCCTCCTTCTTCCTCCTGACGGGCAGACACAGTGAGCCAGGCCGCGACAGCGATCCCCCCGGCCCCGGCGCGCACGGCGCGTGGCGCGGGCAACCTCGGCGACATCATCTTCGAATGGGCCTGCAGGGGCGCGGGCGTCTTCGTCCTGCTGCTGCTGGGCGCGATCATCATCGAGCTGTTCATCGCCGGCCTGCCGGCCTTCCGCGCCTTCGGCGTGGGCTTCATCTGGTCGACCGAATGGGATCCGGTGCAGGAGGTCTTCGGCGCCGGCGTGTCGATCTACGGCACAATCGTGACCGCGGTGCTGTCGGTGCTGCTGGCCGTGCCCGTCGCCTTCGGCGTCGCCTTCTACCTGACCGAGCTCGCGCCGGTGTGGCTGCGCCGTCCGGTCGGTACGGCGGTCGAGCTGCTCGCGGCCGTGCCGTCGATCATCTACGGCATGTGGGGCTTCTTCGTGATCGTGCCGGCCTTCGCGACCTATGTGCAGCCGACGCTGATCGACACGCTCGGCGAATTGCCGCTGATCGGCTTCCTGTTCCAGGGCGCGCCCTTCGGCACCGGCATCTTCACCGCCGCCTTCATCCTTGCCATCATGATCCTGCCCTTCATCGCCGCCACCATGCGCGATGTCTTCGAGCAGGTGCCGCCGGTTTACAAGGAAAGCGCCTACGGGCTGGGCGCGACCACCTGGGAAGTGATGCGCGGCGTGGTCATCCCCTATACGCGCGTGTCGGTCGTGGGTGGCATCATGCTGGGGCTGGGGCGTGCGCTCGGCGAGACGATGGCGGTCACCTTCGTCATCGGCAATGCCAACCGCATCACGGGGTCGCTGTTCGGGCCGGGCAATACCATCGCCTCGCTGGTCGCGCTGGAATTCGGCGAGAGCGAGACCGACAGCCTGAAGCTCGCCTCCCTGCTGGCGCTGGGCTTCATCCTCTTCGTGCTCTCCTTCATCGTCCTTGCCACCTCGCGCTACCTGCTGCGCTCGCGGCTGAAGGCCTGATCCCATGAGCAGCATCACGCTCTCCGCCGGCGCCGTGCCCGGCCCGCGCAAGGACCCCGAGGTCGCGCTGCGGCTCGGCCGGCGGCGCAAGCGCACCGACTTCATCATCCGCGCGCTGTGTGTGCTGGCGACGGTGATCGGGCTGGTCTTCCTCGCCTCGATCCTGGCGACGCTGTTCTACCGCGGCTTCGAGGCGATGAACCTGCGCGTCTTTACCCACACCATGGCGCCCCCGGGCTCCGAGGGCGGGCTGCTGAACGCCATCGTCGGCAGCCTGATCCAGGCGACGCTCGGCACCGCCATCGGCACGCCGATCGGCATGCTGGTGGGCACCTACCTGGCGGAATATGCGCGCGGGTCGAGGCTGGGGAATGTCGTGCGGTTCGTGTCGGACATCCTGCTCTCGGCGCCCTCCATCCTGATCGGGCTGTTCGTCTACCAGATCCTGGTGCTGCCCTTCGGCGGGTTCTCCGGCTGGGCGGGTGTGGCGGCGCTGGCGATCATCGTCATCCCCGTCGTGGTCCGCACCACCGAGGACATGCTGACGCTGATCCCGAACACCCTGCGCGAGGCGGTGATCGGCCTCGGTTCGCCCAAGTGGAAGATGATCGTCTTCGTGTGCTGGAAGTCCGCCATGTCGGGCATCATCACCGGCATCCTGCTGGCGGTGGCGCGCGTGGCGGGCGAAACCGCGCCGCTGCTGTTCACCTCGCTGGGCAACAATGCCTGGTCGACCGACCTGACCCGGCCGATGTCCAGCCTGCCGCTGGCGATCTATTCCTTCGCCGGTTCGCCTTTCGAGGACTGGATCGCCCTGGCCTGGGCGGGCGCGCTCATCATCACGCTGAGCGTGCTGCTTCTCAACATCCTGGCACGCAGCGTCCTGCGTACCCGCACGTGAGCGGAAGGAACGACACCATGTCGACCACGACCGAGACCAATGCCGCCGACACCGCGAGCCAGGGCTTCGGGGGTGTGCAGGCGCGCTCCGCGGCGACGCTGAATGCCCCGCGCATCGCCATCAAGAACCTGGACTTCTTCTACGGCGACAACCGCGCCCTGAAGTCGATCGACTTCAACATCCCCGACCGCCAGGTGACCGGCATGATCGGCCCGTCAGGCTGCGGCAAGTCCACCCTGCTGCGCGTGCTGAACCGGATGTATTCGCTGTACCCCGGCCAGCGCGCGACCGGCGAGGCGATGATCGACGGCATGAACATCGTCGCCCCCGATGCCGACCTGAACCTGCTGCGTGCGAAGATTGGCATGGTGTTCCAGAAGCCCACGCCCTTCCCCATGACCATCTACGACAACATCGCCTTCGGCATCCGGCTGCACGAGAAGCTGTCAAAGGCCCAGATGGACGAACGGGTGGAATGGGCGCTGACCCGCGCGGCCATCTGGAACGAGGTGAAGGACCGCCTCGATGCCTCCGCGCTCGGCCTGTCGGGCGGGCAGCAGCAGCGCCTGTGCATCGCGCGCACCATCGCGGTGCGCCCGGAGGTCATCCTGTTCGACGAGCCGACCTCCGCGCTCGACCCGATCAGCACGCTGAAGATCGAGGAGCTGATCGACGAGCTGAAGCGCGACTTCACCATCGTGATCGTCACCCACAACATGCAGCAGGCGGCGCGCTGCGCCGACCAGGTGGCGTTCTTCTACCTCGGCGAACTGATCGAGGTGGCGCCCGCGGCGCAGATGTTCACCGCGCCCAAGCATGCCAAGACCCAGGAATACATCACCGGCCGCTTCGGCTGAGCCGGGTAAGGACACGACCATGCCCACCGACCACATCGTCCGGTCCTACGACGAGGACCTCCGCAAGCTGCGCGACCTGACCGCCCGCATGGGCGGCCTGGCAGAGCGCCAGGTGGCCGACGCCACCCGCGCCCTGGTGCGCCGCGACACCACCCTGGCCGCCGAGGTGGTCAGCCGCGACGCGCAGATCGACGCGCTGGAACGCGAGGTAGAGGCCTTCTGCGTCCGCCTGCTGGCGCTGCGCCAGCCGATGGCGGCCGACCTGCGCGTGGTGATCGCGGCGATGAAGGCGTCCAACGACATCGAGCGCATCGGCGACTATGCGGCCAATGCCGCGAAGCGCGCCATCGTGCTGGCCTCCCTGCCCTCGATCGGCAGCCTCAACGGCTTCGAGCGCATGGCGCACCTGGTGCAGGAGAACCTGAAGGCCGCGATGGACGCCTTCGTGAACGACGATGCCGAGGCCGCGCAGCGCGTGTGGGAGGCCGACGAACCCGTCGACGCCATCTACAACGGCATCTTCCGCGAATTGCTGACCTTCATGATGGAGGACCCGCGCAATATCTCCGCGGCGACCCACATGCTGTTCATCGCGAAGAACCTGGAGCGCATCGGCGACCACACCACCAACATCGCCGAACGCATCTTCTATGCCGTGCGCGGCGACACGCTGCCGGACGAACGCCCCAAGGCCGACCAGTCGGCCTTCGCGGTGGTCCGCCCGGCGGGCGAATAGCAGGGAGCCCCCGATGGCCGAGGCCTACGCCACGCTCGCCAAGCCGACCATCCTGGTGGTCGAGGACGAGGCGCCGCTGCTCACCCTGCTGCGCTACAACCTCGAGAAGCAGGGCTTCCGCGTCGAGGAAGCCGCCGACGGGCAGGAGGCGCTGCTGCGCGTGGCGGAAGCGCGGCCCGACCTGGTGCTGCTCGACTGGATGCTGCCCGCGCTCTCGGGCATCGAGGTCTGCCGCCAGCTCCGCCGCCGCCCCAATACGCGCGACCTGCCGATCATCATGGTGACGGCGCGCACCGAGGACCAGGACGCGGTGCGCGCGCTCGACACCGGCGCGGACGACTACATCGCCAAGCCCTTCGTGATGGACGCGCTGCTGGCGCGCATCCGCGCGCTGCTGCGCCGGTCAGGCAGCGTGGCGGTGAAGGGCACGCTGACCTATCGCGACCTGACGATGGACCAGGACGCACATCGCGTGAGCCGCGCCGGGCGCGCGCTGCATCTGGGGCCGACCGAATATCGGCTGATGGAGTTCTTCCTGAGCCATCCGGGGCGCGTCTTCACGCGCGAACAGCTGCTGGATGCGGTGTGGGGGCGCGACATCCATGTCGAACCGCGCACGGTCGACGTGCATATCCGCCGCCTGCGTAAGGCGATCAATGCGGAGCACGAGCCGGACCTGATCCGCACGGTGCGCTCGGCGGGCTACGCGCTCGACTCGGAGGATCATTGATTTGTCCTCAAGCGCCGGGCGCCGGCATCCGCCGGCTTGGCTTGCGCGCCATGCACTCTCGCGCTGAACGCCGCTGACGGTCTGGGCGCGGTCGCGCCTTGCGCTCCCGGATCGTGCATCCGCACGATCCGCTGTTGGGTTCAGCGCCGCGCGATCCACGCGCAGCAGCGTTCGAAGGCCGCGAGGTCGCGCCAGCGGTCGCCCGCGACGTCGCGGCGTTCGAAGACGCCGCCCGCGGCCTCGATCCCGCCATCGACCATCAGGTTGTCGCCCAGGCCGAAATCCTCGAGGCCCATGGAATCGGCATCCTCGAAGCCGCCATCGGCGCGCGGGCGCGCCGACGACCCCAGGAATCCGCGCGTGCGCGCCAGGAATTCCGCCGCGGCATTGGAATACCCCGCCACCGGCCGGCCCAGCGCGCGCATGAAGCCCAGTTCATAGACCGTGCCGACATCCGCCGATGGCCCCCTGAACGGCGTCAGGTTCGCGATCAGCGCCCCGCAGGACCGGATATGCGCCTCGTTGCCCAGGTAGATCCGCATCCAGTACGGCATCTCGGCCGGCGGCGCGGCCGGCGGGGGGTCGAGCGGGAAGACCCCCTCCAGCCCATGCGCGGCACAGACGCGTTTCTTCGCCGCCGCCACCTCCAGGGCGTCGGGCAGGAAGACCTCGGGGCCGGCGAGATAGACGCGCATTCCCACGATCCTGCCTTGCCCGAGGCGCCCGCGCCATGTGAAAGGGCGGCGATGGACCTGCAAGCCGAATACGACAACCGCGCCCGCGTGCCGGGCTCGGCCGCCATCCTGGAACAATGGTCGCGCGATGCGGAGGGCTTCCGCTCAGGCTGGGCGCGCAGCCAGCTCGACCTGCCCTATGGCCCCTCGGCGCGCGAACGCTTCGACCTGTTCCTGCCGGCGCAGGAAGGCCCCGCCCCGCTCGCGGTCTTCATTCATGGCGGCTACTGGCAGGCGCTGGACCGCAAGGCGGTCAGCCACTTCGCGCGCGGCATGCTGATGCGCGGGGTTGCGGTGGCGGTGCCGTCCTACGACCTCTGCCCGACCGTGCCGCTGGCCAAGATCATCGACCAGATGCAGCAGCTCTGCGCCATCCTGTGCGCCAAGACGCATCAATCCATCCTGGCGGTCGGCCATTCCGCCGGCGGGCACCTGGCGGCCAGCCTGGTGGGGCAGGATTATTCGCGCTTCGCCAAACCGCTCGGGCGCCTGGTGGTGCGTGGCGCGCTGCCGATCTCGGGGGTCTTCGAGCTGGAGCCGCTGCTCGGCACCAGCTATGGCGCGGCGCTGGGGCTGACGCCCGAGGCCGCCCGCGCCCTGTCGCCCCGCTTCCAGGACCCGGCCGATGGCGCCCTGCATGTCGTGGTGGGCGGCGCCGAGAGCGACGAATTCCGCCGCCAGTCCCGCGACTTCGCCGAGGCCTGGGGCGCCACCGCCGAGGAAATCCCCGGCGCCAACCACTTCACCGTGCTCGACCCGCTGACCGACCCGGATTCGGCGCTGGCCACCCGGGCGGCGGAGATGGCGCGGCGGCTTGCGTCCTTGTGACGCTTCGCGCTTAACAGGGTCATCCATTCACGGCGGCGGGAGGCTACCCATGATCGGCATCGGACGGCGCGGACTTCTGGGCGCAACCACCGGCCTGCTGGCCGCCCCTGCCCTGCTGCACGCGCAGCCGGCGGGCGGGGTCAAGATCGGCGTGGTGGCGGTGCAGACCGGCCCGCAGGCGGCCCTCGGCACGCAGTTGAAGGACGGCTTCGCGCTCGGGCTGCGGCACCTGGATGGCAAGCTCGGCGGGCTGACGGTCGAGACCGTGCTGATCGACGACGAACTGCGCCCCGAGGTCGCCGTGACAAAGGTCCGCGCGGCGCTGGAACGTGACAAGGTCGACTTCATCGTCGGCGTGGTCTTCTCGAACATCCTGCAGGCGATCATGCGCCCGGTGACCGAGAGCGGCACGATTCTCATCAGCACGAATGCCGGCCCCTCCACCTTCGCCGGGCGTGGCTGCAACCAGAATTTCTTCACGACGTCCTACAACAACGACCAGGTCCATTCGGTGATGGGCCAGGCGGCCCAGGATGCCGGGTACCGCCGCGTCTTCGTCATGGTGCCGAACTACCAGGCCGGGCGCGACGCGGTGGCGGGCTTCAAGTCGAAGTTCCAGGGGCAGGTGGTGGACGAGGTGTTTGTCCCCCTCACCCAGCTCGATTTCTCCGCCGAGCTCGCGAAGATCGCCGCGGCGCGCCCCGACGCGATCTTCACATTCATGCCGGGCGGGCTGGGGGTGAACCTGGTGCGGCAGTATCGCCAGGCGGGGCTCGCCAACATCCCGTTCCTGTCGACCTTCACGGTCGATGAGGCGACGCTGCCCGCGCAGGGCGATGCGGCGCTGGGCTTCTTTTCGGCCGCGTCCTGGGCGCCGAACATGGACAACCCGCAGAACGTGAAGTTCGTGGCCGACTACATCGCCGCGCACAATGCGGTGCCGGCGACCTATGCGGCGCAGGCCTATGACGCGGCGATGCTGCTCGATTCCGCGATCCGCAAGGTGGGCGGCAACCTGGCCGGCAAGGACGCGCTGCGCGAGGCGATCAAGGCGGCCGATTTCCGCTCGGTGCGCGGGCCCTTCGCCTTCGGCGTGAACCACTATCCCGTGCAGGATTTCTGGCTGCTGAAGGTCGGCCGCCGCGCCGACGGCAAGCTGGAAACGCAGACCGAGCGCAAGGTCTTCGCCGCCAACGTCGATCCCTGGGCGGCCGAATGCCGCATGCGTTGATGCGCGCGGGGATGGCGGGGCGGCCGCGCGCGATACGCGCGTGACGACTCAGCTGCTGCTGGTGCAGGCCCTGAACGGCCTGCAACTCGGCATCCTGTTGTTCCTGGTGGCGGCGGGCCTGACGCTGGTGTTCGGGGTGATGGACTTCATCAACCTCGCGCACGGCGTGCAGTACATGCTGGGCGCGTATCTGGGTGCGGCGCTGGCGGCGGCGACGGGGTCGTTCTGGCTCGGGCTGTTGCTGGCGCTGCCGGCGGCGCTGGCGGCGGGACTGCTGCTGGAGGTGCTGGTGTTCCGGCACCTCTATGCTCGCGACCACCTGGCGCAGGTGCTCGCCACCTTCGGCGTCATCCTGTTCCTGAACGAGGGCGTGAAGGTGGTCTGGGGCGCCGCACCCTTGCAGGTCGCGATTCCGCCGCTGCTGGAAGGCGGCATCGAGATCATGCCCGGGCTGCAATACCCGATCTACCGCGTGGCGGTGTTGGCGGCAGGGCTCACGATGGGCGCGCTGCTGTGGTGGCTGGTGGAGCGCACGCGCATCGGCATGCTGGTGCGCGCGGGGGCCACCAATGCGCCGATGGTCTCCGCACTGGGTGTCGACATCAACCGGCTGTTCACGCTGGTGTTTGCCTTCGGCGCCATGCTCGCGGGCTTCGCCGGCGTGCTGGCCGGGCCGATCTTCTCGGTCGAACCGGGCATGGGCGACAATGTGCTGATCCTCGCCTTCGTGGTCATCGTGATCGGCGGCATCGGGTCGATCCGCGGGGCCTTCATCGCGGCGCTGCTGGTCGGGTTGATCGATACGCTGGGGAAGTCCGTCGCGCCCGACCTGCTGCGGCTGGTGCTGGACCCGTCCGCCGCGCGGCAGGCGGGGGCGGCGCTGGCGTCGATGCTGGTCTATGTGGCGATGGCGGCGATCCTGGCCTTCCGTCCCGCCGGCCTGTTCCCCGTCCGCTCCGGCTGATGCGCGAGGCCTGGCTTCCGCTGGCCGTGCTCGGCGCGCTGGCTGTCGCGCCGCTGCTGGGCTTCGGCGGGTCCTATGAGACCACGCTGATGGCGCGTGCCATGATCCTCGGCATGGCGGCGGTGTCGCTGGCGTTCCTCGTGGGCGGCGCGGGGCTGGTCAGCCTGGGTCATGCCGCGTCGATGGGTGTCGGCGCCTATGCGGTCGCGATGCTGGACGCGCATGGCGTGACCGAGGCGGCGCGCGTGCTGCCGGTCGCGATCGGCGCGGCGGCGGTGTTCTCGCTGCTGACCGGCGCCATCGCCATCCGCACTTCCGGCGTGCATTTCATCATGATCACCCTGGCTTTCGGGCAGATGGCGTTCTTCACCGCCTCCTCGCTGGCGGCCTATGGCGGCGATGACGGCTACACGATGTACAGCCGCACCGAGGTGTTCGGCACGCGGCTGCTCGAGAACCGGTTGGCCTTCCACTACATGGTGCTGGGCGCGCTGGCGCTGACCTGGGCGGTCTGCGCCATGCTGCTGGCGTCCCGCTTCGGCCGCGTGCTGCGCGCGGCGCGGGAGAACGCGCAGCGGGTGGAAGCCGTGGGCCTCGCGCCCTACCCCTACCGGCTGGTGGGCTACACGCTGGCCGGCGCGATGGGCGGGCTGGCCGGCTTCCTGCTGGCCAACGCGACCGAATTCGTCTCCCCCGCCACCCTGTCGTGGCAGCGCTCGGGCGAGCTGCTGTTCATGGTCATCCTGGGCGGTGCGGGGCGGCTGTGGGGGGCGATGCTGGGCGCGCTGGTCTTCGTCGTCCTGGAGACCTGGCTCGCGCAGCAGATGCAGCATTGGAAGCTGGTGTTCGGGCCGCTGCTGGTGCTGGCGGTGATCTTCCTGCGCGGCGGGCTGGCCGGGCTGGTGGCGCGCCGTGGCTGAGCCATTGCTGCGCCTCGATGGCCTTCGCAAGCGCTTCGGCGGGCTGGCCGTGACGGATGGCGTCTCGCTGGAGGTGCTGCCCGGCGAGATCCATGCCGTGATCGGCCCGAACGGCGCGGGCAAGACCACGCTGATCCACGAGATCACCGGCATCGTCGCCCCCGATGACGGCCGCGTGGTCTTCAACGGCGCCGACATCACGCGATTGTCGCTGCCGCGCCGCGTGCGCGCCGGCCTTGCGCGCACCTTCCAGATCACCAGCATCCTCGCCGGCTTCTCGGTGCTGGAAAACGTCGCGCTGGCCGTGCAGGCGCGCTCCGGTTCGTCCTTCCGCTTCGGCTGGCCGGCCGCGCGGGAACGCGCGCTGAACGCCGCCGCGATGGATGCGCTGGAGCAGGTCGGCCTGGCCGATCGCGCGGCCGAGCCCGCCGGCACGCTGAGCCATGGCGAGAAGCGCGCACTGGAGCTGGCGATCGCGCTGGCCACGGAGCCGCGCCTGCTGCTGCTGGACGAACCCCTCGCCGGCGCCGGGCCGGAGGAGGCCGACCGCCTGGTCACGCTGCTCGCGCGCCTGCGCCCCGCCTACGCCATCCTGCTTGTCGAGCACGACATGCAGGCCGTCTTCGCCCTGGCCGACCGCATTTCTGTTTTGGTCTACGGACGCGTCATCGCCACCGGCGACGTCGCCTCCATCCGCGCCAATGCCGAGGTCCGCGCCGCCTACCTTGGCGAGGACGACGCCTGATGCTCGCGGTGCAGGGCCTCGTCGCCGGCTATGGCGGATCCCGCGTGCTGCACGGCATCGACCTGACGGTCGGTGCGGGGGAAGTCGTCACGCTGCTCGGCCGCAACGGCATGGGCAAGACCACCACCATCCGCGCCATCATGGGCCTGCTGCCGGCCGATGCGGGGCGCATCGGCTTCGACGGCGCCGACATCACCGCCCTCGCCCCGCACCGCATCGCGCAACGCGGCATCGGGCTGGTGCCCGAAGGCCGGCAGGTCTTCCCGACACTGACCGTCGAGGAAAACCTGGTTGCCACCGCCGCCAACCGCACCGGCGGGGCGCCACGCTGGACGCTGCAGCGCGTGCTCGCGCTGTTCCCGCGCCTGGCGGAACGCCGCCGCAACCTCGGCGCGCGGCTGTCCGGCGGCGAACAGCAGATGGTCGCCATCGGCCGCGCCCTGATGACCAACCCGCGCCTGCTGGTGCTCGACGAAGCAACCGAGGGCCTCGCACCCCTGATCCGCGCCGAGATCTGGTCCGTGCTCGCCACCCTGCGCGCCGAGGGCCAGGCGATCCTGCTGATCGACAAGAACCTCGCGGCCTTGCAGCGCCTGGCCGACCGCCATGTCGTGATCGAAAAGGGCCGCGTGGTCTGGACCGGCACCAGCGAGGCTCTTTCCGCCGCGCCGGAAGTGCGCGACACCTACCTGCACGTCTGAGGGAGCCACCCACCATGAAAGCGGAAACAGCCGGCATCACCCGCCTGGGCGAAGGCCTCGACGGCGTCGTCTGGAACATCCTGGGCCAGACCTACTACCCCAAGCAGTCGAGCGAGAGCGCCTTCGGCTTCGAGGCCGTCAGCCCGCCCGGCACCTTCGTGCCCCCGCATATCCACCCGACGCAGGACGAATACATCCTGATGCTGGAAGGCACCTGGCGCCTGGTGCTTGACGGCCAGACCCACCACGCCAAGGCCGGCGACCTGGTGCGGATGCCGATGGGCATCATGCATGGCTACTTCAACGACAGCGACGCCACCGCACGCGCCTTCTTCTGGGTGAGCCCGGCACGTCGCCTGCACGACCTGTTCAAGGCGATCCACAACGTGCCGGACCCGGCGGAGGTGGTGCGGCTGTCGGCGCTGCATGAGGTGGAGTTCCTGCCGCCGCCCGCCTGACGAAGGAAGGTCGGGGGAGGACACCTCCCCCGAATCCCCCTCCGTTTTCTGGCCGTGGGTTCCGTCGTCCCTACCGCTTCCGCTTCTCCAGGAAGCCACCGAGCATCCGCTGCGGTTCATCCGTCCGCCAGGACGCCCCGAAGGCATCGACGCCGGCGGCGATCGCGGCCGTCTGCGGCAGGTCCTCCCAGCGCCGGATCAGCGCCTTCTGCGCGCGGATCGCAGCCGGGCCGGCCTCCAGCAGCAACGCCACCCACTCCTCGACCGCGGCGTCCAGCGCATCGGGCGCGACGACGCGCTCCACCAACCCCCAGTCCAGCGCTTCCGCGGCGTCGATCGTCTCCGCGAGCAGCAACAGGCGGCGCGTGCGGCCCCAGCCGATCAGCCCCGGCAGCAACGCCGCCTCCACCACCGAGGGAATGCCCACGCGCACCTCCGGCATCCCGAACTGCGCGGCATCGGAGGCGATCCGCAGGTCACAGGCCGCGGCGACTTCCAGCCCGGCACCCAGGCACCAGCCATTCACCCGCGCGATCACCGGCACCGGCAGATCGCGCACCGCGCGGCAGCAGCCATGCACCAGGCGGATGAAGGCGCGCGCCCCCTTCTCATCCGGGATCGCCGCCATGGTCGTGATGTCCGCACCGCCGATGAAGGCGCGCGGCCCGGCACCGGTCAGCACCACGGCGCGCAGCGCGGCATCCTGCGCCAGCGTGGCGAATTGCGCGGCGAAGTCTTCCATCAGCGCCGGGTTCAGCGTGTTGAGCTTGGCGTCGTGGTCCACCAGCACGCGCGCCACGCGCCCGCCCTGTGTGCGCTGCACATCGATGCGTCCGGCCATTGTGGTCCTCCCGTCCCGGCATCCTGCGCCGCGGTGCGCGGCTTGCCCAGCGCTGCGCGTGAAGCGTTGCGTTGACACTGCGCCGCCCGCGCGGCCTTAACCGCGCCAAACGCCGCGGAGCACCACAGCCTCGATGATCGACACACTTCTTCCCTGGCTGCTCGGCGCCGCGCTGGTCGTCTTCCTCGCCTGGCCGCGCCGGCGCCTGCGGATCAGCCAGGTCTACCGCGTCTCGCCGCAGGACCTGTGGGATGCCAGCGTGCCAAGCCCCGCGCGCCCCAACCACTTCGACGGCATCGAACGCTACGACTGGGCGCCCGGCTCCGACAGCGAGGCCATCATCCACTACCGCGGCGCCGGGCGCGCCCATTACAGCCACGACCTGGCGGAGGACCGGCTGCAGGCCGGCCAACTGATCGTCACGCTGAATGGCGCTGGCGAGACGGCTGAGAAGATGACCTGCCAGACCGCCATCCGCCCCGACCCCGGCGGCGCGCGCCTGGAGATGGAGATCGAATTCGAAACGCTCGGCCGGCGCGGCGGCTGGCAATGGGCGCAGTTGCTGCTGCGCGGCCTGACCGGGCCCAGCCTGCGGATGCAGATGAACCAGGTGCTGGCGAAATCCGGCGCCTTCGACCGCTACGCCGCGGAACACGGTGCGGCGCCGGCGGGGGCCAGCCTGCTGGGCATGCGGGTGTCGCGCGGGGCGTTGCTGCTGGCAGTCGTCGCCTGCGGCTGGTGGGCCTGGAGCTTCGGGCCGTGGCTGGCCTTCGCCCTGGTGGCCGGCATGGTCGCGCATGAAGCCGGGCACGTCGCCGTCATGCGCGCCTTCGGCGACCGGTCATCCGCCTTCTACTTCGTGCCCTTCCTGGGCGGTGTCGCGATCGGGCGGATGCACCACGCACAGGATTGGCGGCACGCGGCGATGGTGCTGGGCGGGCCGGCGGCGGGGCTCGCTTCGGCGCTGGTGGCGGGTGCGCTGGGCTGGGTGCTGGACAGCCATTTCCTGCTGGCCTGCGCGGCCTTCTTCGCGGCGCTGAACCTGTTCAACCTGCTGCCCATCCCGCCGCTGGATGGCGGGCAGCTCGCGCTCATCGCGCTGCGGCCCTTCATGCCGGCCAGCGTGCTGCGCCATGTCGGCACGGCGCTGATGGGCGGCGGCTTCCTGCTGGCCCTGTGGGGGAATTTCGGGCTGCTCGCCTGGGTGCTGGGCGCCTTCACGCTGGTGGCGCTGCTGGCGCCAGGCGGCATGGTGCCGGCCGGGCGGGCGGCGCTGACGCGCGGGGCCGCGGCCGGGCTGGTGGTGGCCAGCCTCGCCCTCGCCGCGCTGCTGGCGGGGCTCTATGTCGCGATCACCGACACGGTCGGGCTGTATACGCTGCTGCGCGCGCTGGTGGATGGCCCCTGAGCACGTTCAGTGCGGCGTCGCGAAGCCCGCCATCGCCGCGTAGCCGCCGGCGATCGCCGCCAGTTCCTCGCGCGCGATGACATTCTCGATGCGCGCGAAGCCGTCGGGGGCGCGTTCGGAGACAACGTCGACCACGCGCTCCGGCCCGCCGCGGCGGTTGGAGCGCACGATCTCGGCGGTCCTGGGCAGGCGTTCGGCCTCGTAGGCCGCCAGCGCATCGGGCACGGCGCGTTCCGCCAGCAACGCCGCGAGGCAGCGCGCATCCAGCACCGCCTGCGACGCACCGTTCGATCCCACCGGGTACATCGGGTGCGCGGCATCGCCGAGCAGCGTCACGCGCCCCTGCGTCCACCAGGGCAGCGGGTCGCGGTCGCACATCGGGTATTCCCAGAATTCCGGCGTGGCGCGCACCAGCGCCTCGACATCCAGGAAGGGCATGCGGAAGCGCGCGACATGCGCCAGCACGTCGTCGAGCCGGCCGGGGCGCGACCAGTCCTCGCGCCGTGGCGGCGGGCGGGTGGCGTCGCCCACCTGCGCGCAGACCACCCAGTTGGTCAGGCGCATCCCGGGGCGCGCGCCGGCGGCGATGGGATAGAGCACCAGCTTCTCGGTCATGTCGCCGGCGACGATCATGGTGTCGCCGCCCTCGAATGTCGGCCAGTCCACGGCGCCGCGCCACATCTGGATGCCGTTCCAGCGGATGCCGCCATCTTCGGGATGCAGGGCCGCGCGCAGCACGGAATGGATGCCATCCGCGCCCACCAGCGCGCTGCCGCGCGCGCTGCGCCCATCGGCGAAATGCGCGGTGACGCCAACATCATCCTGATCGAAGCCAGCCAGCCGCGCGCCGGTCACCAGCGCATCCGGCCCCAGCCGTTCGCGCGCCGCATCCCACAGGACCGCATGAAGATGCCCGCGATGGATCGAGAATTGCGGGACGTCATGCCCCGCCCAGGTGCCGCGCGGTTCCGTCCAGATCGCCTGGCCGAAGCGGTTCAAATACCGCAATTCGCGCGTCCGCACCGCCACGGCGTCGAGCGCCGGCAGCAACCCCAGCGCCGCCAATTCGCGGATCGCATGCGGCAACGTGTTGATGCCGACACCGAGAGGCCGCACCGCCTCCGCCGCCTCGAACACCCGGCACGGGATGCCGCGTTCGTGCAGCGACAGCGCCAGCACCAGGCCGCCGACGCCGCCGCCGGCAACCAGGATGGTCACGCCTCCTCGTCCACCGGCGGCGCGGTTTCCTCCGGCCAGGCGGCGCGCCGCTTCGCGCATTGACGCAGCGCGCAGGCCGCCAGCACGCCCACCGCCGCCGTCGTCACGGCGGACGCCACCGCCACGCCGAGCATCCCGGCCCCGATCACGCGAAGGATCATTGCATCACCCCATTCCCGTCACGGTAGTATCCCGCCCGGCAGCACACACGCGGCCGGGACGGCGTGTCGCCGCAACACTAGCCTGCCGCCGCGGCGCCGTCGCGGCCATGCCGAAAGGGAGAGAACCAAGCCATGTCCATCCAACGCCGCGCCCTGCTGGGCGCCGGGATCGCCACTGCCGCCGCCCTGCCCTTCGCCCGGCTTGAAGCCGCCGCGCCGATGATCGGCCGCGGCGCGCCCGCCTGGTACCGCTTCCGCTTCGGGGAGTACGAGGTGACGGTGGTCTCCGACGGCGCGCTGCCGCTCGGCAAGGCGGAGGATTCCTTCGTGGGTGCCGCGCCCGGCGAGGTGAACGCCATGATGCGCGCAGCCCTGCTGGACCCCGCGAATGCGCTGCTGGAGCAGAACGCCGTCATCGTGAACACCGGCCGGCACCTGATCCTGTTCGACACCGGCATGGGCGACAGCATGGGCCCGGCCAGCCAGATGTTCGGCCCGACCACCGGCCGCCTGCTGCGCAACATGCGCGCGGCCGGGATCGAGCCCGCGCAGATCGACATGGTCGTGCTCTCCCACGCGCATTGCGACCATTGCTGGGCGCTGGTGGACGGCCAGGGCAACCGCAACTTCCCCAATGCCCAGGTCGCGATCAGCGAGGCCGACCTGAACTACTGGACCAATGACGCGAATATCCGCGGCCCCGCCTTCATGGAGCCCTTCATCCGCGGCGCGCAGAAGAACCTGAACGCCTATCGCGACCGCATGGTCATGGTGAATGACGGGCGCGAGGTGGTGCCCGGCGTGACCGCCATCGCCGCGCCCGGTCATACGGTGGGGCACATGATCTACGCCATCGCCTCGGGGCCGCGGGTGATGGTCTATACGGGCGACCTGGCGCATCACCACATCCTGCTGCTGCAGCGGCCGCTGCTGGAATTCTCCTTCGACACCGACCCGAAGGTCTCGGCGCAGACGCGCGCGCGGCTGCTGGAACGCTTCGCGACCGACCAGCCCTCGCTGCTGTCCTACCATTTCCCGTGGCCGGGGCTGGGCAATGTGGTGAAGGCGGGCCAGGGCTATGCCTGGGTGCCGGCGCCGATGGATGTGACCAGCCTGGGGTGAGACTTGGGCGGGGCGGCGTGCGGCGCCCCGCTCAGCCCTTCGGCGCGCCACGGTCCGGCAGCGGCCGCAGCGCGCGGATGCGCTCCGCCAGATCCGGCCGCCCCGCTTCCAGCGCGATGAAGGCGGCCTCGTCGCGGGCGATCTCGTAGCCCAGGCGGTATCCCTCGCCGGTGGCGCGATCCAGGCTGCGGGCCAGGCCGGCGGCGATGCCGCGCGGGGCGTCCTTCATGCGGGTCTCCGTGCTGCGAAAAGGGCCGTCGCGGGCCGGTTTTTCGTGCGCCCGGGCTTGCCGCACCCGGCCCCCGGGTGCAAGGTCCGCCGGCATCGGCCGCCCCCGGGCAGGCCCGCTACACGCATGCGCGCAGAGGACAGTTCATGGCCAAGATCAAGGTGAAGACCCCCGTCGTCGAGATGGACGGGGACGAGATGACCCGCATCATCTGGGGGTTCATCAAGGACAAGCTGATCCTCCCCTACCTCGACATCGACCTGAAGTACTACGATCTCGGCATCCAGAAGCGCGACGAGACGGACGACCAGATCACCGTCGATTCCGCCAATGCCACAAAGCAGTACGGCGTCGCCGTGAAGTGCGCGACCATCACCCCGGACGAAGCCCGCGTGGCGGAATTCGGCCTGAAGAAGATGTGGCGCAGCCCGAACGGCACCATCCGCAACATCCTGGATGGCACGATCTTCCGCGAACCGATCATCTGCAAGAACGTGCCGCGCCTGGTGCCGCACTGGTCGAAGCCGATCGTGGTCGGCCGCCATGCCTATGGCGACATCTACCGCTCGGTCGAGATGAAGGTCGCCGGCGCCGGCACCGTGAAGATGACCTTCACCCCCGAAGGCGGCGCCCCGCAGGAGATCGGCGAGTTCGTCATGCCCGCGACCGGCGGCGTGGCCATGATGATCCACAACCTCAACAAGTCGATCGAGGGCTTCGCCCGCGCGTCCTTCAACTACGGCCTGGCGCGCAACTTCTCGGTCTACTTCAGCCACAAGAACACGATCCTCAAGGCCTATGACGGCAACTTCAAGGACATCTTCCGCGCCATCTTCGACGCCGAGTTCAAGGCGGAATACGACAAGCGCGGCCTGGTCTACGAAGATCGCCTGATCGACGACATGGTGGCCTCGGCGCTCAAGTGGGAAGGCGGCTACATCTGGGCCTGCAAGAACTACGACGGCGACGTGCAGTCGGACATCGTGGCGCAGGGCTTCGGCTCGCTGGGGCTGATGACCTCGGTGCTGCTCTCCCCGGACGGCAACACGGTGGAATCGGAAGCGGCGCACGGCACCGTCACCCGCCACTACCGTGAGCACCAGAAGGGCCGCGAGACCTCGACCAACCCGATCGCGTCCATCTTCGCCTGGACCCGTGGGCTTGCCTATCGCGGCAAGTTCGACGGCACGCCGGACGTGACCGACTTCGCGACCACGCTCGAGAAGGTCTGCGTCGACACCGTCGAGAGCGGCCACATGACCAAGGACCTCGCGATCCTGATCGGCAAGGACCAGCCCTGGCTGACCACCCAGGCCTTCCTCGCGAAGATCGACGAGAACCTGCAGAAGGCGATGGCCTGACACGGGGGGCGGGTGCCGATGCGTGCTGCTGTCATGCGCGGCGGCACGCTTGGCGCCCTGGCCGCGCTGGCGTTGGCGGCAACGGCCCGCGCCGACTGCTTCGACTGGTCCGACGGCCAGGCGGTGGTCGAACAGGGCGTGCTGGCCGGCCTGCCGCCGGGCGCGCTGCGCTGGCGGGTCGGCCGCATGCCGGCCCATGGGGCGCATATCTGGACCGCGATTGAATTGCGCTGGACGCAGCCCGGCGGGCGCGTGCTCACCCAGCGCATCTTCGAAGGCATGCAGGATGGCCGCGTGCTGATTGACCGCCAGGGCAGCGCGCTGCGCCTGCGGGTGACCAGTTGCAGCCGTGACGCGGACCACTGCCGCGACGTTCCCCTCACCTATGCCTGGGACCGCGCCGCGGGGCGCTTCGCGGGGGCCACGCCGGCCGCGCGCCAGATGCTGGAAAGCGCCTGCGCCGCCGAGGAGCCGGCGCGCTGATGCTGCCGCTCACGCTGCTCGACTGGATCGCCCTCGCGGTCTTCGTGCTGTGCTGGGTGGTCTATGCCCTGCTGGTGGACCGCATCCCGTCCATCCGCGCACGCAGCGTGATCGCCGCGATGGACGAGCATCGGCGCCGCTGGATGATCGCCGCCCTGCCGCGCGACAACCGCATCGCCGACATCGCGGCGATCGGCAACCTGATGTCCTCGGTCTCCTTCCTCGCGACCAGTTCCATCCTCATCCTGGGCGGGCTGGTGGCGATGATGGCAGCGCCCGACCTCGGCCGCCGCGTGGTCTCCGCCTTCCCCTGGAGCGCGGTGCCGAGCGAAGCCATGTGGGAGGTCAAGATCGGCCTGCTGCTGCTGATCTTCGTGAATGCCTTCTTCGAGCTGACCTGGTCGCTGCGCCAGTTCAACTACCTCAGCATCCTGGTGATGGGCATGCCGCAGGACCGCGCCGCGATCGGCAGCGCCGAGGCCGCCGCGCGGCTGGCCAACCGCGGCGCGCGGCATTTCAACACCGGGCTGCGGTCGTATTACTTCGGCCTGGCGGCGCTGGCGTGGATCATCCATCCGCTGGCGCTGATCGCCGCCAGCCTGCTGGTGTTGCGCGAATTGCACCGGCGCGAATTCCGGTCCGTCGCGCGCGATGCGCTGGCGACGATGCGGGTCGGCTGATACCGAGCGCACGAAGGTTTCATCCTCGTGCGCCTCAGGCGCCGGGCGGGCCGGACCCGCGGCGCTTGGCTTCGCGGCACTTGCAGCGGCGGCCATTCGGCCGCTCGACGCTGCGGGCCGCAGGTCGGAACTTCGTGCGCCTGGCATGAGCCTTCAGCGCGGCCCGACCCGCACCCCCGGCATCTGGCCCGGTTCCAGCGCGCAGGCCGCGCGCACCACGGCGGCCGGCGCCGGTTCCGCGATCGCGGTGCCGGTGCATCGGCGCGGGCCGGGTACATCCAGCCGGCGATTCACCGCGAAGGCCTCGCGCAGCGTGCCCTCGGCGTCGATGGTGTGGAAGATCATCGAGACCAGGCAGCAGCCCTCGCGGCTGATGGCGATCAGCCGACCGGCCCGGTCGCGCGCGAAGGCCAGGCCGTTGATCTCCCCGGCGCGGCGGAAGCGTGCCTCGCCCGGGCGCATCACCCACAGGTCCCAGGCGGCATTGGCATTGTCGCCGATCAGCGGCACCCAGAGGTCGGACGCGCCATCGCCATTCACGTCGCCCAGCACGGGGCGGGTGTCCGGCCGGTCGGTCTGCACCTCGATCAGCTGCGTCTCTCTGCCGCCGTCGAGCACCCGGACGGTCCAGCTGGTGTCGTCGGAGGCCGCCTCCAGCACCAGCGGCGGCAGGCCGGGGCGGGCGGCGCGCAGCGTGGCGCGCGCGGCCTCAGCGGCGCCGGCGACCAGCACGGCGAAGGCCGTGACCGCGAACAGCACGCGCCGGTCAGCCATGGCGCAGGTCGGACAGCGTCAGGTCCGTCATGAACATGTGGCCGACGGCGTGGGTGATCATCTCGGGTATCCCGGCGGCCATCGCCACCGCCTGCGGGGTGACGCCGCAGCCCCAGAACATCGGGACCTCGTCCGGGGCGATGTCGCACCCCGTGGTCCAGTCGGCGCGGGAGGGGTCGACGCCGATCGCCGCCGGGTCGCCTTCGTGGATGGGGCCGCCATGGGCGCCGGGATAGCGCGCCGTCACCTCCCGCACCGCGCCCGCCCAGCGCTGCGGGATGGGCTTCAGGCTGACCACCATCGGTCCGCGGAACGGGCCGGCCGGCACGCAGTCGATGGCGGATGTGAAGGTCGGGATGCGCGCGCCGCGGCGGAAGCTGCGGGCCGGGATGCCCTCGGCTTCCAGGGCGGCGTCGAAGGACAGGGAGCAGCCCATGACGAAGCCGACATGGTCGTCGCGCCAGACGTCGCGCAGGTGGTCCAGCTCCGCCACCTTCCGGCCATCGCGATACAGGCAGTAGCGCGACAGGTCGGTCCGCAGGTCGCTGCCGGGGGCGGATTGGCGCGCTTCCGGCACGCCGGTGTCGGTCACGTCGAGCACCGGGCAGGGCTTCGGGTTGCGCAGGCAGAAGCGCAGGAAATCCAGCGCATGGGAGGCCGGCAGGATCGCCAGGTTCGCCTGGATGCGGCCGCGCGCCATGTCATGCGTGGTGCAGCGCCAGCGGCGGCTGCGGATGGCTTGGCGGACTTCGGCGCCGGTGGCGTCGGCCAGGGCCTCGCGTGTCAGGTCATCGATCTGCATGAGGGCACCTCCGGCGGGCAGCGTCGCAGGCGCGGCGGTGGGCGTCCAGCGTGGGGGGCGCTGCGGTGGGCAGGGCGCATGCGACGCGTGGGGTCCTCGATGCACGGTGCGCTGAACGCGCGGGACGCGCGATTCGCCGCGGTCAGCCCGGCGGCGGCCGCACCAGCGCCGCGACGCGATCAAGAGGCAGCGCATGCCCGACCACACGCTTGCCGCCGATGCGGCTCTCGATGGTGGTCGCCATGGTCAGCGCATTCAGCACGGCTTCCTCCACCGCCTCCGCCGCCGCCACGAACAGCGGCGACATGCTTTCATTCGGCCAGTCGGCGATGATCGCCTGGTGGGCGCGGCGCTCGGCCGTGCGCCGCACGCCCGGATGCGTCGCGAAGGCGATGGCGTAGTCGCCCGACCCATCGCTGAACGCCGCGCCGGTGCGCGCCAGCCCCGCCATCGCACGCGTTGCGAGCCGCGCGAGGTTGCGGTCCGACAGCGGCGCATCGGTGGCGATCACCACCATCACCGACCCATCCGCATCGCCGCGGTCGGTGTGTTCGCGCAGGTACCACTTGCCGAGCGCGCGCCCGACGGCGATGCCGTCCATCGTCAGCACGCCGCCGTAATTCGCCTGCACCAGCGCGCCGATGGTCCAGCCGCCGAGTGCGGGCGGGAGCACGCGCGACGACGTGCCGATGCCGCCCTTGAACCCAAACGCCATGGTGCCGGTGCCGGCGCCGACGCTGCCCTCCGCGACCGGGCCATCCGTCGCGCTGTCCAACGCGGCTTGGACATGGGCGGCGGTAACCCCGCGCGCGCGAATGTCGTTGAGGCGCCCGTCATTGGTCTCGCCCACCACGGCGTTGACGGACAGCGCATCGGCGTTGCGCGCCAGCGTCCAGTCCACCAGGGCCTCGACGGCACGGCCGACGGCGAGCGTATTGGTCAGCACGATCGGCGTCTCCAGCTCGCCGAGTTCGGCAAGCTGCGTGGCGCCCGCCAGCTTGCCGTAGCCATTCATCACCGACAGCCCGGCCGGCACGCGGTCGGTGAAGGGGTTGCCCGGATGCGGCAGGATGGCGGTCACACCCGTGCGCGTGCCCTCGCCCTGCGTGACGGTGGCGTGGCCGACGCTTACGCCCGCCACATCGGTGATGGCGTTGTGCGCACCAGGCGGGAAGATGCCGGGCGCGAGGCCCAGTGCGCGGGCGCGACGGCGTGCAAGCGCCGATGCAGAATCAACGGCGCCGTGATCCGCCGTCTCTCGCGCCATGCCGCTAGGCCGCGATGCCCTGCGCCAACGCCTCCCGCACCGCCGCCAGCGCCTCCGCGCCCTTGTCGGCGTCGGGCCCACCGGCCTGCGCCATGTCCGGCCGGCCACCGCCGCCCTTGCCGCCGACCGCCGCAGACGCCGCGCGCACCAGCGCCACCGCGTCCGTGCGACCCTTCGCCGCCTCGCCCAGGCCGACAACGATCGACGCCTTGCCCTCGGCGCTGCTGACCAGCGCGACCACATCGGCGGTGCCGCCCTTCAGGATGGCGTCCGCCAGGCCCTTGAGGTCGCGCGCCGGCACCTCGCCCAGGTCGCGCAGCGCGACGCGCAGGCCGGCGATGGTCTCGACCTCCGCGCCACCGCCGCCGGTGGCGAGCTTCTTGCGCAGTTCCGCCACCTCGCGTTCCAGCTTGCGGCGGTCCTCGACCAGGGCGGCGATGCGCCCGGCCAATTCGCCCGGCTGCGCCTTCAGCACAGCCGCGGCGGCGATCAGGCTTTCCTCCATGCTGGCGATATGCGCCAGCGCGGCATCGCCGGTGACGGCCTCGACCCGCCGCACGCCTGCGGCCACCGCGCCTTCGGACAGGATCTTGAACAGCCCGATATCGCCGGTGCGGCGCACATGCGTGCCGCCGCAGAGTTCCAGCGAATAGACGCCGTGCTTCTCCACCGCCGCCGGGTCATGCGCCATGCCGACCACGCGGACTTCCTCGCCGTACTTCTCGCCGAACAGCGCCATGGCGCCGGCTTCGACGGCGGCCTCGGGCGTCATCAGGCGGGTGACGACTTCGGCGTTTTCGCGGATGCGGGCATTCACCTCGGCCTCGACCCAGTGCAGGTCTTCCTCGGTCATCGGCGTGGGCTGGGACACGTCGAAGCGCAGCCGGTCGGGCGCGTTCAGCGAGCCCTTCTGCGCGACGTGGTTGCCGAGCCGCCGGCGCAGCGCCTCGTGCAGCAGGTGCGTCGCGGAATGGTGGGCGCGGATGTTGGAACGCCGCGCGTGATCGACCTCGGCGGTGACGGCCTGGCCGAGCTTCGCCTCGCCCTCCATCACCGTGCCGACATGCACGAACAGCGCGCCGAGCTTCTTCTGCGTGTCCTTCACGGCAATGGTGCAGGCGGGGCCGGCCTGGATGATGCCGGTATCGCCCACCTGGCCGCCGGATTCCGCGTAGAAGGGCGTCTGGTTCAGCAGCACCGCGACCTCGGCGCCGACCGGCGCGGCGTCCACCGGCTTGCCGTCCACGACGATGGCGACGATTTCGCCCTCCGCGCTCTCGGTGGTGTAGCCGAGGAATTCGGAGGCGCCGACCTTCTCCTTCAGGTCGAACCAGACGCTTTCGGTGGCGGCCTCGCCGGAGCCGGCCCAGGCGGCGCGGGCGCGCTTGCGCTGTTCGGTCATGGCGGCGTTGAAGCCGTCCACATCGACGGGACGTCCCTCGGCGCGCAGCGCATCCTGGGTGAGGTCGAGCGGGAAGCCATAGGTGTCGTAAAGCCGGAACGCCACGTCGCCCGGCAGCGTCTGGCCGGAGCCGAGCCGCGCGGTTTCCTCCGCCAGCAGCCCGAGGCCGCGTTCCAGCAGCGAGCGGAAGCGGGTTTCCTCCAGGCGCAGGGTTTCGGAGATCAGCGCCTCGGCGCGAACCAGTTCCGGGTAGGCCGCGCCCATCTGCCGCACCAGCGACGGCAGCAGCCGGTGCATCAGCGGATCGCGCGAGCCCATCATGTGCGCGTGGCGCATCGCGCGGCGCAGGATGCGGCGCAGGACGTAGCCGCGCCCTTCATTGGACGGCAGCACGCCATCGGCGATCAGGAAGGCGCCGGCGCGCAGGTGGTCGGCCACCACGCGGTGGCTGGAACGGAACGGCCCGTCCGGTTCCTGTCCCGTGGCTTCGGCGGAAGCCAGGATGATCGCGCGCAGCGTGTCGGTGTCGTAGTTGTCGTGCTTGCCCTGCAGGATGGCAGCGAAGCGCTCCAGCCCCATGCCGGTGTCGATCGACGGGCGCGGCAGCGGGTTGCGCGTGCCGGCCGGCTCCTCGAGGAACTGCATGAACACCAGGTTCCAGATCTCGATGAACCGGTCGCCGTCCTCATCGGGGGAACCCGGCGGGCCGCCCGGGATCTTGTCGCCATGGTCGAAGAAGATCTCGGAGCACGGGCCGCAGGGCCCGGTATCGCCCATGCGCCAGAAATTGTCGGAGGTGCTGATGCGGATGATGCGGCTGTCCGGCAGGCCGGCGACCTTCTTCCAGATCGCGGGCGCTTCCTCGTCTTCGGAATAAACGGTGACCAGCAGCCGGTCCTTGGGCAGGCCGAAATCCTTGGTCAACAGCTCCCACGCATAGGGGATGGCCTGCTCCTTGAAATAGTCGCCGAAGGAGAAGTTGCCGAGCATCTCGAAGAAGGTGTGGTGGCGCGCGGTGTAGCCGACATTGTCGAGGTCATTGTGCTTGCCGCCGGCGCGGACCGACTTCTGGGCGGTGGTGGCGCGCGAGTAGGGCCGCTTCTCCTGCCCGGTAAATACGTTCTTGAACTGCACCATGCCGGAATTGGCGAACATCAGCGTCGGGTCGTTGCGCGGGACCAGCGGGCTGCTCTCGACCACCTCGTGCCCATTGCGGGCGAAGTAGTCGAGGAAGGTGGCGCGGATGTCGTTGCTGCTCGTCATGTCCTGCCCGTCGCGTCGCCTGGAAGCCCCGCCGGAAGGCGGCGGGCGCACAAGGGAGCGAGAGGTAGCCCGCGGGCGGCGGGGCGTGAAGGGGTGCCGGTCAGTCCGGTTCGAGGCCAGGTGCGGGCTCCGTGGCATCCTGGCGCAATTCGGCGGGCTTCTCTTTCTGCTTCGCTTCCTTCCCGAAATCCGGGCCGCCTTCCTTGCGTTCGTCCGGACGGTGCCTGGGGTCGGGCTGGGGCGGTTGGGCCGGGCGTTCCGGTTCGGGCAGGACGGGGCGACGCGGTTCGTTCATGCGAGGACTCCTTCTGGTTCTGCAACGCCCGGCGATGAAGGCGGTTTCACGCTTGCCCGCTCGCTGTGTCCGACCACATGGATATTTGTTCATGTTTTCGGCGGATGATCCGCAGCCGCCGCGCATCCAGGGCGTTGTCGCCCAGCGGATGTCCCGCACGACGTCCCATGACGCGCATGCAGCGCGGGACGACACCAACGCGCACGCTGCGCGACACGATGAAGGAGACGATGATGATTATGCGTTCGATGACCCTGACGGCCGCGGTGCTGGCTCTCCCGCTGCTGGCCGCGCCCGCCCAGGCGCAGGATGCCGGTTGCGGTGGCCCGATCAATGCCACGGAGGCGCTGCGCATCGCCACCGGCGCGGGCGTGGCGCAGATCCGCGAACTCGAATGCGATGACGGGAAATGGGAGGTGAAGGGACGCGACGCCAATGGCGGCAGGATCGAGGTCGATATCAACCCGACCTCGGGCGCGGTCATCAAGGTGGAGCGCGAGCGGCGCTGACCGGCTTGCGCGGCGGGGGCGTGTATCGCCCCCGCCGCTGCGGAGGGCCTATTCGGCCGCGATTGCCTCGTCGTCGCCAGCACTCTCGCCGGCGAGCATCTGGTCCACCAGCAGCCCGGCCTGGCCGCGCACGCGCTGTTCGATGGACTGGGCCATCTCCGGGTGGTCGCGCAGGAACTGCTTGGCGTTCTCGCGCCCCTGCCCGATGCGCTGGCTGTCGCAGGAGAACCAGGCGCCGGACTTCTCGACGATATTGGCCTTCACGCCGAGGTCGATCAGTTCGCCGACCTTGGAGATGCCCTCGCCATACATGATGTCGAACTCGACCTCGCGGAACGGCGGGGCCATCTTGTTCTTCACCACCTTCACGCGGGTGTGGTTGCCGGTCACCTCGTCGCGGTCCTTGATGGCGCCGATGCGGCGGATCTCCATGCGGACGGATGCGTAGAACTTCAGCGCATTGCCGCCCGTGGTGGTCTCCGGGTTGCCGAACATGACGCCGATCTTGAGCCGGATCTGGTTCAGGAAGATCAGCAGCGTGTTGGACTTGCTGACCGACCCGGTCAGCTTGCGAAGCGCCTGCGACATCAGGCGCGCATGCAGGCCGACATGGGTGTCGCCCATCTCGCCTTCCAGTTCCGCGCGCGGCACCAGGGCGGCCACGGAATCCACCACCAGCACGTCGATCGCGCCGGACCGCACCAGGGTATCGGCGATCTCGAGCGCCTGCTCGCCGGCATCCGGCTGGCTGATCAGCAGGTTGTCCACATCGACGCCGAGCTTCTTGGCATAGCCGGGGTCGAGCGCGTGCTCGGCATCGACGAAGGCGCAGGTGCCGCCCTTCTTCTGGGCCTCGGCAATGACATGCAGCGCGAGCGTCGTCTTGCCCGAGGATTCAGGCCCGTAGATCTCGATGATGCGCCCCTTGGGCAGCCCGCCGATGCCCAGCGCCAGGTCGAGACCCAGCGAGCCGGAGGACACCACCTCGATCTCGCCCTGCTGGGACTGCTTGGCCCCGAGCCGCATGATCGAGCCCTTGCCGAAGGACCGTTCGATCTGGCTCAGCGCGGCGTCCAGCGCCTTTCCCTTATCCATGCCCTTCCCCCGCTCCAGCGATGGCTTATCAACCATAGGGCGATCTCCTTCAGGCGTCTATCGCCCAGTAATCGAGAGGCCCCAACGGACCCCTTGCCGCCCCACCCGCGCATGGCGGGGCGATTCGACGCAAGCGGAGGATGCGCGAAACTGGCCGGATCGGCAAGAACATATTAAGAACAACGTGACCGCACGCCACCACGCAACCTTCGGATCGCGCGCAGGTGCGATCCGGGAGCGCACGGCGCGACCGCGCCCAACCCAAAAGCTCGCCAAGCGCACCAGCCCGCGTCGCGCAAGCCAAGCCGGCGCATGCCGCCGCCCGGCGCTTGAGGGCAAACAGGGACACGGATCGCGGCTGGTCGCGATCCGCGAGCGCGAAGCGCGACCGCGCCCAACCTACCAGCCGCGCCCGGCGCTTGAGGGCAAACCAAAAATCAAGCGGCGGCGACAGCCGCCGCGAGCTCCGCCATGCGGAAGGGCTTTTCCAGGAAGCGCATGCCGCGCCCGGCCAACCCCTCCCCCACCGTGGCTGCCGCGTAGCCTGACACCAGCACCACCGACAGCCCCGGCAGCCGCTCCAGCAAGGTCTCGGCCAGTGCCAAGCCGTCCATCTCGCCGGGCATCGTCACGTCGGTCACCAGCACGTCCGGCACGAAGCCACCCTCGATCACGGACAGCGCGGCATCGGCATCCTCGGCGGCCTGGACATCGTGGCCGGCGGCGACCAGCGCGCGGCGCGCCAGCAGCCGCAGCGGCGGTTCGTCCTCGACCAGCAGGATGCGGCGCGCGGCGGACGCGCAGGGCGCGGCCACCGGCGCGGCATCGGCCACCGCGGGCGCATCACTGCGCGGGAACCACAGCCGAATCGCGGTGCCCTCGCCAGGGCTGGAAGCCACCGACACATGCCCGCCCGACTGCCGCAGGATGCCCAGCACGGTGGACAGGCCCAGCCCCGTCCCCCCCTGCCCGCGCCGCGTCGTGAAGAAGGGCTCGAAGATGCGCGGCAGCAGCGCCGGGGCGATGCCCCCGCCCTGGTCCGCCACGCTCAGCACCGCCCAGGCGCCGGGCGGGATCACCGCGCCCTGCGCCACTTCCTCGGCCGCCAGGTCCACCGCGGTCACACCGACGCGGATGCTCCCGCCATCGGGCATGGCATCCCGCGCATTGACCACCAGGTTCAGCAGCGCCTGGTCGAGCTGCGAGGGATCGACCCGCGCGCGCGGCCCCGGCAATTCCAGGTCCAGCGCCAAGGTCTGCCGCGCGCGCAGCAGCCGCGTCAGCAGCGGCGCCATCGCCTCCACCGCGGAACCCAGGGCGATCACCCGCGGTGCCAGCGCCTGGCGGCTGGCAAACGCGAGCAGCTGCCGCACCAGCCGCGCGCCGCGCCCGGCGCTGTCGAGGATCTGGCGCAGATCCTCCGCCGTCTCGCTTTCCGGCCCGCGCGCCAGCGCCGCCTCCGCCGCGCCGGAGATGGCGGCGAGCAGGTTGTTGAAGTCATGCGCCACGCCGCCGGCGAGCTGGCCGATCGATTGCAGGCGCGCGCCTTCCTCCATCTGGGCCTGCATGCGCCGGCGCGCGGTCACGTCCACCACGCGCATCAGCGCGCCGGGTTCGCCGCGCAGCGGGCGGCAGGCGACCTCGAAGCTGGCATCGGGGGGCAGCGCGGCATTGTCGATGCGCGCGGCCACCACGGGCGGCGCCGGGGGGCCGGCCAGGGCGGCGGCGATGGCGGCGGCCACCGCATCGCGCGAATCGGCCACGAACAATGCGGCACCCGGCAGCCCGGCCGTTGGCGCCGCGCCGCACAGCGCGGCCAGCGCCGGGTTGGCCAGGCGGATGCGGCCCTCGGTGTCCAGCACCGCCAGCCCCGCCGATTCCTCCGCCTCGAACAGCCGGCTGAATGCCGACGCCTCCGGATCGCGATCCGTCACCCTGATGGCCCCCGCCCGCCGAGCCGCCAGACATAGGCGATGATCTCGGCCACCGCCTGATAATGCTCGGCGGGGATTTCCGCATCCAGGTCCAGCCGGAACAGCGCGCGTGCCAGTGGCGGATTGGACACGATCGGCACGCGGTGCTCGTCAGCCATGGCGCGGATGCGCGCGGCCACGGCATCCGCCCCCTTGGCCACGATGCGCGGCGCGGCCGAGCTGCCCTGGTCGTAGGCCAAGGCCACCGCGAAGTGCGTCGGGTTGGTCACCACCACGGCCGCCTTTGGCACGGCGGCCATCATGCGCCCACGGGCGCGCTGCTGGCGCAACTGGCGCAGGCGGGCCTTGATCTGCGGGTCGCCTTCGCTCTCGCGCGATTCCTCCTTCAGGTCCTGCCGCGACATCCGCAGCCGGTGCAGGTGCCGCCAGCGCACCCAGAGGTAATCGAGCGCCGCGATCGCCGCGAAGGCGGCCAGGGCGGCGAGCGCGAGGTCGATCGACGCGCGCCCGCCCGCCGCCAGCAGCGCCGCCGCCGGCTGGTGCAGCAGCGCCCCCAACGCCGCCGGGTCGCCCACCGCCCACCACAGCGCCGCCCCGACCAGGCCGAGCTTCATCAGCGTGCGCAGGAAGTCGATCGCGCCTTCGGGCCCGAACAGCCGCTTCAGCGCGGACATCGGATTGATCCGCGAGGCCTGCGGCGCGATGCCCTTGGCCGAGACCAGGCCGCGCGTCTGCAGCAGCGTCGCGACCAGCGCACCCGCCGCCGCCATTGCCGCCGCCGGCAACGCCGCCAGCAAGCCGAGCCGCCCCAGTTCCAGCGCGCCCGCCATCGGCGGGATCTCGTGCGCGCGTTCCAGCACGGCGCGCAGGCCGCGCAGCAATTCCAGCCCCGCCGGCGGCAGCGCGATCATCAGACCCAGCACGCCGCCGGCCAGCGCCCCGAAGCCGGCCAATTCGCGCGAGACGGCGACCTGCCCGTCCTCGCGCGCCTTCTCGATGCGCCGCGGTGTTGCGGCTTCCGTGCGGTCTTCCGCCTCGTTGCCCTGGCCGCCGCCCTCGGCCATGGGTCAGCGCAGCCCGGGCAGGCCGAGGAAGGCGGCGCGCGCCGATTCATGGAAGGCGCCGAGCAGCGCCGGCATCACCGCCGCCAGCAGCGCGAGCCCCAACAGCACCTGCCCCGGAATGGCGACGAAATACACCTGCACCTGCGGCGCGATGCGCGCCAGCAGCCCGAGCGCGACATTGATGACGATCGCCGCCACCACGAAGGGTGCCGCCAGGCGCAGCGACAGCGCCAGGCTCTCGCCCGCCGCGGCCGCCAGGGATTCGGCCCCCGCCCCGGCCGGGAACGGGTCGCCGGGTGGCAGCAGCGCGTAGGATTCCGCCAGCGCGCGCAGCGGAATGGCATAGAGCCCCGTGGACAGCACCACCACAACCGCCGCCAGCGACAGCAGCCGCCCCGGCGCGGTGCCGAGCCCCCCCAGCGCCGGGTCCGGCACCATGGCCTGGGCCAGGCCCAGCAGCAGCGCGATCATCTGCCCCGCCACCGCCATGGCCATCACCACCAGCCGCGCCAGGCCGCCCAGCCACAGACCGACCAGCACTTCCAGAAGGATCAGCCGCACCGATTCCACGGCGCTGTCCGGTGCCGCCGGCAGGATCGGTTCCAGCCCCGGCAGCAGCACCAGCACGACCGCCAACCCAAGCCCGAGCCGGATCGACGCCGGCACCCCGTCATCGCCCAGGCCCGGCAGCAGCATCACCGCCGCGCCCAGGCGGGCGAAGGCGAGCACCGCCTGGAAGGCGAGCACCGGCAGCGCGGCAAGGAAGGCGGCCTCGTCCACCCGCTCAGCCCTTCAGCCCGACATCGACCATCGCCTGGAACAGGCTGCTGGCGTAGCCGCGCAAGACGCCCGCCATGAAGGGCCCCAGCAGCACGAGCGCACCCGCCAGCACCGCGACCTTCGGCAGGAAGCCCAGCGTCGCCTCGTTGACCTGCGTGAGGGCCTGCAACACCGCGATCACCAGGCCGGCGATGAGCATCAACACCAGCAGCGGTCCGCCGATCTGCAGCGTGACCCACAGCGCTTCCCGACTGGCGAGCGCCACTTCGTTCATGGCCGGACCTTTTTCCGGGCCGGGGCTGTCATAGCGCGGCGCTAGATCGGCATGCGCATCACGTCCTGGTAGGCGGCGACCACGCGGTCGCGCACCGCCACGGCGGTCTGCAAGGTGAGTTCGGCGCGCCCCACGGCGAGCACCACATCGGTCACGCTGCCCTGCCCGGTCAGCGCGCGGGTCGAGGCGGTGTCGGCCTCGCGCCCGACCTCGACGGCCTGTTCCATGGCGCGGGTCAGCGCGGCGCCGAAGCCCGGCCCGCCGCTCGGCGCCGCCGCGTTTGGCAGCGCATCGGCAGCGCGATAGGCGGCGACGGCGGTGAGCGGGATGCTCACCCGCGCAGCGCCTCGATGGTGCGGGTCAGCATGCCGCGGGTGACTTCCAGGACGGACAGGTTGGCGGCGTAGGATCGCTGCGCCTCGCGCATGTCCATCGTCTCGATCAGGCTGTCGACATTGGGCATGCGGACATAGCCGCGCGCATCGGCCGCCGGGTGCGACGGGTCGTGCCGCGTCGGGAAGTCGCCGGGCGCGGTGCCGACGCGCGAGACCGCGACCAGCGGCGTGCCCAGTTCGCGGTCCATGCGGTTGCGGAAGGTGACGGTCTTGCGCCGATACGGGTCGCCGCCGGCGGTCTCGGCGGTGCTGTCGCGGTTGGCCAGGTTCTCGGCCACCACGCGCAGCCGCGTCGATTGCGCCTGCATGCCGGCCGCCGAGATGCGAAGCGCGCGGTCCAGATCCATGATCCTGCCCCCTTACGAATTGCGCCCGAGCGCGGTGCGGAACATCCCGAGGAAGCGCCGGTGCAGCCCGACGGCCAGCGCATGCGCCGTCTCGGTATCGGCGATGCGCATGGCCTCGCGGTCCAGCGCCACGCCGTTGCCGTTCATGCTGCGGTCGGGCGCGCGGCGTTCGACGCGCGCGCGCGGGTCGGCGCCGCCGGCCGGGCCCAGGTGCCGCGTGTTGGTCTGCATCAGCGCCGCGCTCACCGCCTGGCCGAAGGGCCGCAGGTCCGATGGGCGGAATCCCGGCGTATCGGCATTCGCGACGTTCTGCGACAGCACGCGCTGGCGCGAGTCGAGCCAGCGCATGCGGCTCTCGGCAAGGGCGACGGGTCCGGTGCGGGTCGGGTCCATGCACACAGGCGTCGCATGGCCCCGGCGAAGGTTCGGTTAACGCGCCGGCACGCTTGCGGGCCGCCGGTTCGGCAACCCTGCGGTAACCCCGACCGTGTTGACTGCGCGCCATGAACCGAGCGGGCGGTGCCAACGAACACTCCGGGACGGCACGACAGACCGCCGTGCTGGTCGCCGCGATCGAGGCCATGGAAGGAACGCTGGCCGTCGCCGAGGCGCTGGCCATCGAACGCCGCCGCATCGACCTGGCGGGGCTGGAGGCCGAGATCGGGCGCATCTGCGCGGCATCGCTGGCAGCGCCCAAGGGCGCCGTGGCGGATGTGCGGCTGCGCCTCGAAGCCCTGTTGCGCCAGCTCGATCGCCTGAGAACGGGGCTCGCACCGCCCTGACCCACCCACCCCGCCGGCAGGAGGCCGCGGCATGACCCCCGACATCACACACTGGCTCACGGCGGGCGCCTCGCTGCTGGCGGTGCTCGGCCTGGTGCTGCTGGGCGGGCGGCTGCTGCGCGCGAGCGGCATCGCGCCCGCCGCGCGTGCCGGCACGCGGCTTGGCGTGCAGGAAACCCTCGCTCTGGACCCGCGCCGCCGCCTGGTGCTGCTGCGCTGCGACGGGCGGGAGGTGCTGCTGCTGACCGGCGGCACCCAGGACCAGGTGGTCGGCTGGCTGCCGGAGCGCGCGCCATGATCCGCGCCCTGGTGCTGGTCGCGCTGTTGTTGCCCGGTGCCGCGCTGGCGCAATCGGTCGCGATCGACCTCGGCCAGGCGGGGCAGCCGGGGACGACGTCACGGCTGGTGCAACTGACCGCGCTGATCGGCATGCTGTCGCTGGCACCCTCGCTGCTGGTGATGGCCACGGCCTTCACGCGCATCGTCATCGTGCTGGCGCTGCTGCGAAGCGCGATCGGCGCGCAGGGCATCCCGCCCAACCCCGTGCTGGTGGGGCTCGCGCTGTTCCTCACCTTCTTCGTCATGCAGCCGGTCTTCGAGGCCGCCTGGACGCAGGGGTTGCTGCCGCTGTCGGAAGGGCGCATCGGCGAGATCGCGGGGCTGGAGGCGGCCGCCGAACCCTTCCGGCGCTTCATGGCCGCGCAGGTGCGCGAGGACGACCTCGCGCATTTCCTCGAACTGGCCAACCTGCCCGCGCCCGCTTCCGCCGACGCCGCGCCCTGGCGCGCGCTGGTGCCGGCCTTCATGGTCGGCGAGTTGAAGCGCGCCTTCGAAATCGGCTTCCTGCTGTTCCTGCCCTTCCTGGTCATCGACATGGTGGTGGCGTCAGTCCTCATGTCGCTGGGCATGATGATGCTGCCGCCATCGGTGGTCGCGCTGCCCTTCAAGCTGATCTTCTTCGTGCTGGTGGATGGCTGGCGGCTGGTCTCGGCATCCCTGGTGCAGGGATTCGTGGGGATGTGAGCCGGCGCACGCCGCCGGACGCCGCCGGCGCCTAGTCTGCGCGCCGACCGACCCGACGGGAGGCGGCGATGAGGCTCTGGCTGGCAGGCGCTTTGGTGGTCGTCGTCACCGCGGCATGCAGCGGCGCGCGGGCCCAGGATGCGCCGCCGAACCCGATGCAGAGCTGCCTTGCCGACCACGGCGCCTCGCTCGATGCCGGGCCGCTGCTGGAACGCACGGTCGGCGCCGCAAAACCCGCCACACCCGGCGGCACGGCGGAGCCCGAGGCCGCCGCGCGCGCCGACGCGCACGGGCTGTACCTGCGCCCACGCAACCTGGTCGGCGTCTCGGGCCGCTACATCGAGGTCGCGATGCCGCGTCCGCGCGGGCTGCAGACGGATTGGATCAACCTCGAGCTGATCGCCGCGGCGCGCCCGGCCGGCACCGGCACGCCCTCGCGCGGGGCGATGGGCATCTTCGCCCGCTTCCTCACCGACGGGTCGGGGCGCGTGGTCGAGGAAGCCGGCCTCGCGGTCGTGCGGGTGGACCTGCCGCCGCTCGGCAGTTTCCTCAATGGCGGCGGGCCGACGCAGTTGCGCGAATCCTGGCTGATCGTCCTGGCGCTGTGCGATGCGCGCAAGGCGCAGATGCATGGCTGGGCGACCTATGAATTCGGCGTCGGGTCGTCCTGGCTGGCGGCCGGCGGCACGGCAGTGGTGCTGGTGCTGCTGCTGCTGCTGGCGCTGCATGCCGCCGTCATCGCGCATCGCAGCCTGCTGAAGCGCGTTTGGGCCGCCTGCCGCACCGACGAGGACCCACCCGACCCGCCTTTGCTGTGGCGCTACCGGCGCATGCTGCACCCCGCGGCGATGACCCAGACCGCCGAGGGCGATGCCAGCCTCGGCCGCTTCCAGATCATGGTCTTCACCTTCGTCGTGGTGGGCGTGCTGCTGGTGGTGTTCTTCAGCACCTTCTCGATCCCGGTGCTGTCGGGCGACATCCTCGCGCTGCTGGGCATCACCGCGCTGGGCAGCTTCGGGGCGCGGATCGCGGCGAATGCGGGCTCGGTCTCGACCGCCAATGCCGCCTGGCTGGCCGGCAAGGGCGTGGTGGCGGGCAACAGCCGGCTGCCGCGCATGAGCGACCTGGTGATCGCCGATGGCGAGGTCGACCTCACGCGCGTGCAGGCGCTGTTCTTCACGCTGCTGGTGTGCTCCAGCCTGATCTTCTCGGGCACGGCGGATCTCGCGGGCTTCACCGTGCCGGCGCAGACCATGCAGCTGCTGGGTCTCAGCCAACTCACCTATGTCGCGGGCAAGGCGATCCCGGCAGAGGGCGTGCGACGGCTGAACGCCGAACTGGACGCGCTGCGCGCGGCCGAGCGGCAATCCATCGAGGCCCGGGCGCGGCTGCTGGCCGTGCCGATGGTGAGCGGGCTGGACGATGCCGCGCGCGCCGCGGAGGAAATCCGTGCCGCCGAGGCGCTGGCCCAGGCGCGCCAGCGCTGGAGCGATGCGCGCATCGCCGCGGCCACCACGCTGGAACCCATTTATGGCGAGCGGTTCCGCGGCGAGCGCCTGGCGCGGCTCGACCCCGGCGCGCCCTGAGCGCGGTCAGCCGCGCGGCAGGTGTTCGCTGATATAAGGCGGCAGGTGGAAGGCGCCGGCGTGGATCTCCGGCGTCCAGTAGCGCGTGGTGCCGAGGATGCCGGCGGCATGCGCGCGCGCGCGGATGGTCTCGACCGGCACGGCGCGGCACGACGCATCCTTGGCCGCCCAGCCGAGCGTCATGAAGCCGCCGACATAGGTCGGCACCGCCGCCAGATACGCCCAGATATCGGCGAAGGCCTTGCCGCGCCGGATGGAGGTCTCGCGCAGTTCATCCGCCTGCATGGCGGGGACACCGCACTGGTTCACCACGATGCCGCGCGGGCCGAGCAGGCGCGCGCAGTTCGCGTAGAATTCATCGGTGAACAGCACCTCGCCCACGCCGATCGGGTCGGTGGAATCGACGATCACGACATCGAAGGAGGCATCCGGCGCACGGCGCACATAATCGATGCCATCGGCCACCAGGACCTGCGCGCGCGGATCGTGCCACGCATCGCCGCCGATGCCGGGCAGGTGTTCCTTCGCCAGGCGGATCACCTCGCCGTCGATCTCGACCATCACCGCGCGCTGCACGTTGCGGTGCTGCAGCACGCGCTTCAGCACGCCGCCATCGCCCGCGCCGATGATGAGCACGTTCCTCGCATCGCCGTGTGCGAGCAGCGGCACATGGGCGATCATCTCCTGGTAGGAGAATTCATCCGCCTCGGTGATCTGCACCACGCCGTCGAGCATCATGACGCGGCCATGCGTCTCGCTCTCGAAGATCAGGATGTCCTGGAAGTCCGACGTCACGCGCGCGAGTTCGCGCTTCACCCGGAAGCGCTGGCCCCAGGCTTCGTAGAGCGTCTCGTTCACCCAGAGGTCATAGGCCATGAGGAAATCCCCCATCATGCGAAGGGGCCGGACGCTACCGTCCGGCCCCGCTTCGACTGGTCGCTGTGCGGCGCGCTGGCAGCGCGCCGAGGCCGCGAATGCGGCCCGCCGGCAGTCCGGCGAAAGCCAAGCGCCGCGGACGCGGCCCGCCCGGCTCTTGAGGGCAGCGAACTACCCGATCAGGCCGCGCTTGTGTTCGGCCAGCTGCACCCGCTCCGGCAGGAAGCCGCGCTTGAGCGCCGGCAGCGCCTTGTACGGGTCGCATTCGCCGCAGACGAAGATGTCGAGCGCCGCGTAATCCCGTTCCGGCCAGGAATGGATCGAGACATGGCTCTCGGCCAGCACCAGCACGCCCGACACCCCGCCATTGGGCGAGAAGTGATGGAAATGCCCGTGCAGGATCGTCGCACCGGTGGCCAGAGCGGCCTCGCGCAGCACGGCATCGATGTGCTCGGGGTCGTCGAGGTTCGTCGCCCCCCAGAGGTCGATGATCACGTGCGTCCCGGCGTAGCGAACGCCGTTGCGCGCAATGAAATAGTCCTTCTCGGGATTCACCGAGCGGTCTTCGTCAATGTTCCGGGTGTCGCTCGGCAAATCCGAGACCATCCCCGGTTGGACGAGAGCATCCATGTGAGGGCTCCTTCCAGCCAGCAGATGACCAGGGCGGTCGGGGAAGTCCGACCATTTGGGTCAACGGCCGCGCGATATGAGGCAAGGGGTCCGCGGACGCAAGTGAAATTCACCCCCTCGGTGCGAAAAACTCGCCCGGGGACCGGAAAAATTGCGTTGCCCCCACCGGGGGGACGCGTAACTCAGCGCGCCACCTGCACGCCCGCCCGCAAGGCCTCCAGCCGCGTGGGGAGCACGCGCAGCAGTCCGAGCTCGCGTTGCAGGCGCGGCAGGTCGGCCAGGCCGCGCAGCGGGTCGGCGGTCAGCAGGTCGAAGGCCTCGGCGAGCGGGCCGCCGGCCATGCGCGCGCCATGCGCCTCGCGCAGCGCGACCAGCGCGTCGTCCTCCCCGGCCAGGGCGGCGAAGGCGGCCGCACGCGCCAGCGCGGCGCGTTCGGGCTGGCCGAGCGGCGCCGGCGCCGCCGGCAGCAGGGCGGCCAGGTGTTCGCGCTGCGCGGCCGCGGCCCCCGCCCAGTCCTGTGCCTCGGCGCGCAGATCGGCGCGCGCTTCGGCGCCGGCGGGCCCGAGCGTCGCCAGCGCCTGTTCCGCCCCGGCCCGGTCACCGCGCCGCGCCAGGGCGCGCGCGCGCAGCCGCGTGCGCTGGGTCGCGAGCGGTGCCGGCACGTCATCCGCCGCACTGCGATCCAGCGCGGCGAGGGCGGCGGCGGCATCGCCCTCGGCCATGCGAAGTGCGGCCAGCCGCGCGCCGATCGCCGCGCGCGCCGGCGGGGCCGCGCGCGCCGCCGCGCGATCGAGCAATTCCGCCGCCCGCCCCGCGAGGTCGAGCGCAGCCAGGCGTTCGGCCAGCAGCAGCACCGCGGCCTCGCCCCGCTCGCCTTCCGGCAGCAGGTCCGGATGCGCATCGAACAGGGTGGTGGCGGCGAGTGGCGGCGCGGTTTCGAGCGCCACGGCGAAGGCCTCGGCGAGGTCGGGGCGCAGCACTCGCGCCTGATCGGGAAACACGCGCCCGGCCTCGTCGAGCATCGCGAAGGCCGCCGGGCCGTTGCCGGAGGCCAGGCGCAGCGCAGCGATGCGCCGGCGCAGGTCGAGCTCCTGCGCGCCACCACGCCAGGCGAAAAGGGCCTGGTCGAGCGCATCGGCCGCGCCCGCCGCGTCGATCGCGCCGGAGGACAGGCGCAACTCGGTGGCGCGCCGCAGCGCGGCGGCGCGCTGGCGACGGTCGCGCGATGCGGCGACCTCCGCATAGAGGCGCAGCGCGTCCTCGGTGCGGCCCTCGGCCTCGGCCAGCATGGCACGCGCGAGTTCGAGGCCCGGTGCCTCGCCGGCCTCCGCCAGCAGGCGGGCGGCGCGCGGCGCCTCGCCGCCGCTGGCCAGCGTCTCGATCAAGGGCGGCAGGATCCGTGCGCGCAGCGCGTCCGGATAGGCCAGCACCAGCGGGGCGCCGGCCGCGAGCGCCGGTGCCGCCGCCTGCACCTCGCCCCGCGCCGCCACCAGCAGGGCGCGCCACAGCGTGAGTTCGTCCGAGGGCGGCAGGCGCCGGTCGCCCAGCACGCGCGCCTCATCGAGCCGCCCCGACAGGAGCGCGGAGACGCCCTGCGCCAGCAGCATCCGCGGGTCGTCCTGGGCGCGCGCATCCTCGCGCAGGCCGAGCCCGACCATGGCCTGGGCTTCCTGCGGCAGGCCCAGCGCCAGCAATGTCTCGGCCGCGGCGCGGCGGGGGGCACCACGCGCCAGCGGCGGCGTCTCGTGCAGCGTCAGGAGCTGCGTCCGCAGCCGTTCCATCAGCGCCGGCACCTCCGCCACCGGCAGGTCGAGCAGGCGCGACATCGCCACCGAATCCGCGGGCGGGTCGCGCCCCGGCGCGGCGCCGAGCGCCAGGGCGCCGGTGCTGGCCTCCAGGCGGAAGCCCTCGCCCGCCACGCGCAGCACCACGCGGTCGGCGCGCGGCAGGATCGCCGCGCCCATCATGCTCGGCAGGATCTCGACTTCCGGCAGGCGGCGCGCCACGGCGATGCCCGGGCCGGGGCGGCGCAGCGTGCCGACCAGCAACGGTTCGCCGGTCTCGGGGTCGGGCAGCGCGACGACGGTGCCGAGCGCCTCGGCCGCAAGCCCGCCCTGCAAGGCCAGGCGGGCCGGCGGGCCGGGTTCGGGCACGACGCGCAGCGGCGGCGGATCAGCCGCGGCGGCTTCGGGCCGGGCTTCCAGCACCCAGGCGGCGCCATCCCGCCGCGCCTGCAGCACGGCCGGCGGCGCGAGGCGCAGGCGCAGGACGGTGGCCTCGCCGGCGAGCGTCGTGACCGCGCTGCCGAAGACCGGGTGTCGGGCGAGCGCGGCGAGGTCGAGCCGCATCGGACGGTCGATGATGGCGAAGACCGTCTCGCCGCGACGGAACAGCGCGAGGCCGGCCTCGGCATCGGCAGGGATGGCGATGGCGGGCGCGCCAGGCAGCAGGCGCACTGGCACGGCATCGCGGGCTGCGAGGACGGCGGTGGGCGCGGCGGCGGCGTCGGCGGGCGATGGCGCGTGGGTCGTTGGTGCCGGATGATGATGCACTGTGGTCTCGCGCGCGGGCGCGGCGTTGGCCTGGCGCGTTGGTGCGGACGTCGTGTCGCGCGCAGGTGCCGGAATACCAGGGCGCGCAGGCGTGGGGCTGGCGTCGTGCGCGGGCGTGGCAGGGCGGTCGGGCGCGGGCGTACCGGTGCTTCCAGGCGGCGGATCGGTACGGCGGGCGGGCGCGGCATTCACGGCGCGGGCCGGGCCGGCGTCAGGTTCGCGTGCCGCCGCGGCCCCGCCGGCCAGTCGCGCAGGCGCCGGTCGCGGCGCGGATGCCGGCGCGCCCGGCGGGTCAGCGTGGCCAGTAGGTAGGGGCGGCGGCAGGGGCAGCGGCTGTTCCGCGGCGTTCGCGCGCTGCGCGACCGGCGCCGGCGCCTCGCCGCCATCCAGCAGGTCCAGCACGATGCGGTTGCCCAGGCGGAAATGGCGCAGCCGCGCGCCCGGCGCGACCCGCACCACCACCGCACCATCGGCCTGTTCCACGCCCAGCACGTTGCGTGGCGGGCGGCGCGCGGCGGCCAGGTCGATGGTCGCCGGGGCGTCGAAGCGTACCGCCACCTGGCCATCCTGTTCCTCGATGCGGTAGCCCACGCGCGCCGGCCAGTCGAAGACCAGCCGGCCGTGGTCGGCGTGGCTGCCGGCGCGCAGCGGCACGCGCGGCGCGTCCTGCGCCAGTGCCGGCGCGCTGATCAGCAGCAGCATCGCCAGGACGGCCGCGGCGCGCGACATCAGTCGAAGCTCGCGAGCAGCCGGTCGATCTCGGCCTGCGAGGTGCCGCCGCCGGGCAGTTGCGGGCCATGGGCCAGCGCGCGCCCCTCGGTGACCGGCTCGGCCTCGGCCGGCGGCGGCGCGATGCGGCCCGCGGCATTGGCGACCGCCGCCTCGACCCGCGATTCGATCGCCTTCAGCGCATTCACCACCTTGCCGATGCGCTGGCCGGTGATGTCCTGGAAGGAACAGGCCTCGTAGATGCGCGTCACCGCGCCCTGCAGCGCCGTCGCGGCGGCTTCGGGCACGTCGGCCTGCAGGCGTTCGAGCACCTCGCAGCAATCGAGGATCTCGTTGGTCGCCTGCGCGGTGTGCCCGACGATGGCATCGAGCTCATCCGTCGCCGAGGGAATATGCGCGCCGGTGATGTCATCCACCGACAGCGCCGCGATCTCGGC
This sequence comes from Roseomonas sp., assembly GCA_051860065.1. Lineage (GTDB taxonomy): Bacteria > Pseudomonadota > Alphaproteobacteria > Acetobacterales > Acetobacteraceae > Neoroseomonas. The sequence goes on along the minus strand of JBHYEQ010000009.1, from coordinate 101,076 downwards.
CTTGGCGCGCGCGATGGTGCGGCCCAGCCCCTCCAGTTCGGCGAGTAGCGTCGCCTCCTTGGCGGTGAGGTCGCCGGACATGGTGCCGAGCACGGCGCGCACCGCCGCCTCGATCCGGTCGTCGCCCGGGGTGCCGTCAGGCATGGACCATCACCTTCTCGATCTTCTCCTTCAGCGTCTCCGCGTTGAAGGGCTTCACGATGTAGTTCGACACGCCCGCCTGCTTGGCCGCGACCACGTTCTCGGTCTTGCTCTCGGCGGTGATCATGATGAAGGGCAGGTTCTTCAGCCGCGCATCGGCGCGCACTTCCTTCAGCAGATCCAGGCCCGTCATCGGCGCCATGTTCCAGTCGCTGATGACCAGGCCGAAATTGCCCGACCGCAGCTTGGCCAGCGCCTCCTGCCCGTCGGTCGCCTCATCGACATTGTTGAAGTCGAGCTGCTTCAGAAGATTGCGGATGATCCGCAGCATCGTGCGGTAGTCGTCCACGATGAGGACGTTCATGTTCTTGTCCATCGGCCCTTGTGCCTCCTTCGGTTGCTGGTCAGTTCGCCGCCGTGCGCCGCGCGCGGTGGCGCGCGAGTTCGGTCGTCACCAGCCGCGCCTGTTCCGGGCGCATGGCGCCGATCACGGGTGCGGCCTTGCGTTCGCCCATGCGGTCGATGATCTCGACCAGCACCGGCATTTCGAGCTCGTTGAAGATCGCGGCCGCATCGCGCGGGCGCATCGCCTCGTAGGTGCGGACGAGGCCGCGCCAGCCGGCCTCCTCGCGCTCGTTGCGTGCACGGTCGAGCGCTTCGAGCCGCTGCTGCAAGGCGGTCAGGTCCTCGACGCGGCGCGCCAGGCGCCGCTCGGTCGCGGCCAGCACCATCTCCTGCGCGGCCACCGCCTGTTCGCGGGCCTCGATCTCGGTGCGCCGGGCGCGCAGCTGTTCCAGCAGGGCGCGTTCGGCGGCGGTGGCGGGGTCGGGCGCGCTGGGCGGCGGCGCGGCGGGCGCGGGCGGCGCCGGGCGCGCGGCGCTGACGGGGGTCGGTGGCGGTGCGGGCGCAGGTGCGGGTGCCGGCGGGTCGGCCGCGCGCGCGGGTGCGACCACGGCCGCGCCGCCGCGCAGCAGGCCGAGCAGCCCCTCGGCCTTCACCACGAACAGCGCCGCCATGGCCGCGATCGCGACCGGCAGCAGGCGGGGGCGGAGCATCAGCCGCCGCCCCGCGCGGCACCCAGCGCCAGGGCGCGCACCAGGTCGCGCTCGGCCTGGCTTTGCAGTGGCGGTTCGGGCGCGCGCGGCGCCTCGGCGGCGATCGGCCGGCCGGCGCGCACCAGGCCTTCGAGCCGGTCGGCCAGCGTCTCGGCGCGTTCGATCAGGTAGCGCAGGTCGTCGCGCAGGGGTTCCGCCACGGCGGTGCGTTCCGCCACCTGCCGGCCGGCCAGTTCGGCCGAGGCGCGCAGGCGCACCATCGCGGCCTCGGCCATGCGCGCGGCCTCGCCCAGCCCCTGCGCGCTGCCCTCCAGCGCGCCGCGGTCGCGACGGATTTCCCGCAGCGCGCGTTCCAGGCGCAGCGCGAAGGGAATGGCCGCGCCCAACAGGCCCAGCAGCAGGATCTGCAGCGACCATTCGAGGACCGACATGCCTCAGACCCCCATCGACCTGGCGCGGCCGAATTCCCGCGCGATCCGCACCGCCAGGCGCTGGTCCTGGCGGCCCAACTCGCCTTCGAACATCGCGATCTCGCCGCAGCGCAGGCGCACCGGCGCGCCGGGTGCGACACCCAGCGCGATGCGGTCGCCGACCTTGAGGTCGAGGATGGTCGACAGCGGCAGCAGCTGTTCGTCCAGCACCACGTCCAGCGCGATCTCGGTCGAGCGCAGCTCCTCCGCGAGGTGCGTCTCCCAGATGCTGTCGCGGCCGAATTTCTCGCCCATGAACTGCTGCAGGAGCAGCTCGCGGATGGGTTCCAGCGTGGCGTAGGGCAGCAGCAATTCCAGCTTGCCGCCGCGATCCTCCATGTCCACGCGCAGGCGCACCAGCACGCAGGCGTTCGATGGGCGGGAGATGGCGGCGAAGCGTGGGTTCACCTCCAGCCGGTCGAATTCGAACTTCACCGGGCACAGCGGTTCGAAGGCCGACGTCACGTCCTCCAGCACCACGCCGATCAGGCGTTCGACCAGCGTGCGCTCGATGGTGGTGTAGGGGCGCCCTTCGATCCGCATGGCCGCGGTGCCGCGCCGACCGCCGAGCAGCACGTCCACCACCGAATAGATCAGTGCGGAATCGACCACCACCAGGCCGTAATTGTCCCACTGCTTCACATGCGCCACGCCCAGCATCGCCGGCAGCGGGATGGAATTCAGGTAGTCCGCGAAGCGCAGCGAGACGATGCCGTCGATCGAGACCTCGACATTGTCCGAGGTGAAGTTGCGCAGCGTGGTGGACATCAGCCGCACCAGCCGGTCGAAGACGATCTCCAGCATCGGCAGCCGTTCATACGACACCAGGCCGGAGGAGATGATCTTCTGGATGCCGCTTTCGTCGCCGCTGCCGCCGGCACCGCCCTCGAAGCCCAGCAGGCTGTCGATCTCGGCCTGGTTGAGCACGCGCGTCGCATCGGGCGGCGGGGCCGCTTCCTCGGGCTGCGCGCCTTCTTCCTCGAGCGCCGCGCCCCAGGCGGCGCCGAGGTCTTCCTCTTCTCCCTGGCCGCTCATTGCACCAGGATCTCCGTGAACAGCACGTCGGTGACGCGCGGGGCGGGCTGCGTGCTGCCCGGCGGGGGCGTCAGCGCGATATTGGCGCGCGCGATCAGTTCCTCGCGCAGGCGATGCGTACCGGCGGACCCGCGCAGTTCCTCGGGCCGCGTTTCGCGCAGGTAGGTCTGGAACAGGTCGAGCAGCCGCGGCATGGCGGCGGTGATCTGCGCGCTGTCCTCGGCGCGGGTGATCTCGAGCTTCGATCGCAGCTTCACGAAGACCGGCCGGCGCCCGGTGGCGTTCAGGTTGGTGATGATCTCGGGCATGTCGAAGAAGGCTGGTGGGCGCGGCGCGGCTTCGGCCGCGGCGGCTGTGGCCTGGGTCGGTGCGGGCGCCGGGCCCATGCCCAGCAGCGGCGGCAGGATGCCGGTGAACCACAGCCCCGCCCCCACCCCCGCCAGCACGAGCGGCACCGCGAGCAGCACGAGCTTCTTCCTGCCCCCGCCGCCCTTCGCGCCCTCGTTTGACTCTGCCGCTTCCGGCGCCGCCGACATCCACAGCCTCCTGCCGAGGGGGGCATCCTCCGCTGGCGCCGTTAAGGAAGGCTTGCACCGCAGCACGGCGCGCGGGCGGAAGTGCCGGCGGCCGGGCGCAGGCTGCCGCCGCCAGGCAATTCCTGCCGCGCCGAACCGCGTCATCCGCTGGCACGGCGGTTGCCCTTCCCGTCCCGGACCACCGCCGGAGACGCGCCACATGGACAGCCCGGGCTACATCATCCTCTCGCGCCTGGCGTTGCAGCAGCGCGCGACGCAGGTGCTGGCGCACAATGTCGCCAATGCGGACACGCCGGGCTTCCGCGCGCTGCGCCCGGTCTTCGGCGAGATGGTGCAGCGCCAGGACATGGCCAGCGCACCACCCGGCGGGCGGCCGGTCGCCTATGTGCAGGACCGCGCGACCTGGCGCGAGATGGACACCGGCGCGATGCAGTCCACCGGCAATCCGCTCGATGTCGCGATCACCGGGGATGGCTTCTTCGCGGTCGAGACCCCGCGCGGGGAACGCTACACCCGCGGCGGGCGCTTCAGCCTGGGTGAAGGCGGGCGCCTGGTGGACATGGAGGGCAATGCGGTGCTGGGCGCCGAGGGCACGCCCATCGCCTTCGCGCCCAACGACACGCGCATCGAGATCCAGGGCGACGGCACGGTGCGGAGCGAGAACGGCATCCTCGGCCGGCTTCGCGTGGTGCGCTTCGACAACCCGCAATCGCTGCGCGCCGAGGGCGACCGGGTGTTCGACGCCGCCGGCGCCGACCCCATCGCGGTCGAGCGCCCCGCGCTGCGCCAGGGCGTGCTGGAGGGCAGCAACGTCCGCCCCATCATCGAGATGACGCGCCTGACCGCCGAACTGCGCGAATTCCAGTTCGCCGCGCAATTCGCCGAGAAGGAAGGCGAGCGCCTGTCCACCGCCGTCGAGCGCATCCTGCGCCGGCGCTCGTAAGGAACCGCGCGATGCGCTCCCTCCACGTCGCCGCCACCGGCATGATGGCCCAGCAGAACAATGTCGAGGTCATCTCCAACAACATCGCGAACATCTCCACCACCGGCTACAAGCGCCGCCGTGCCGAGTTCCAGGACCTGATCTACCAGAACCTGCGCCGCACCGGATCGCAGTCGGCCGATACCGGCACCACGCTGCCCTCGGGTGCCCAGATCGGGCTCGGCGTCCGCACCGCCGCGGTCTATCGCATCGCCGAGCAGGGCAACCTGCAGCAGACCGAGAACCGCTTCGACATCGCCATCCGCGGCAATGGCTATTTCCAGATCCAGCTGCCCAGCGGCGAGACCGCCTATACCCGCGACGGCACCTTCGGCCTGAGCGCCGAGGGCACCATCGTCACCGCGGAAGGCTTCGTGGTGCAGCCGGGCATCACCATCCCGGCCAATGCGCGCGACGTCACCATCAACGCGAATGGCGAGGTGCTGGCGAAGCTGGATGGCCAGGTGCAGCCGCAGAATGTCGGCCAGCTCCAGCTCGCGATCTTCGCCAATGAGGGCGGGCTGGAGGCGGTCGGCGACAACCTGTTCCTCGCCACCCCGTCCTCGGGCGATGCGCAGCAGGGCGCGCCCGGCACGCCGGGCTACGGCCAGACCATGCAGGGCTTCATCGAGACGTCGAACGTCAATGTCGTGCAGGAGATCACGTCGCTGATCACCGCGCAGCGCGCCTACGAGATGAATTCCCGCGTCATCACCGCATCCGACGAGATGCTCTCCACCCTCACGAGGCTCCGCTGATGATCCGCCGCGCCGTCTTCCTGCTGCCGCTGCTGGCCCTGCCCGCGCGGGCAGACGCCCTGCCCCCGCACCCGCGCCCCGTCGTGCTGGCCGAGGACGCCATGCTGCGCCTGGGCGACATCTTCGAGAATGCCGGCGCGCTGGCGCCCCAGGCGGTCGGCGCCGCGCCGGCGCCGGGGCGGCGGATGGTGCTCGATGCCTCGAACCTCGCCGCCATCGCGCGCCGCCACGGGCTGAACTGGCGCCCGCTTTCCGGCGATGAGCGCAGCATCGTCGAACGCCCCGGCCGCCCCGTCCCGCGCGACGAGATCGAGGCGCTGCTGCGCTCGGAACTGGCCCGCCACGGCGCGGATGAGGAACATGACCTCGACCTGCCCGGCTTCGTCCCGCCGCTGGTGCCCACCGCCGCGCTGCCCGAGATCGCGCTGGAATCCACGCACTACGACAGCGCGACGCGCCGCTTCGCCGCGACGCTGGCGGTCTCGGCCGAGGGCATGGCGATGCAGCGCCTGCGCATCGCCGGGCGCGTCGCACCGACCGTGCCCGTCGTGCTCGCCGCGCGGCGCATGGCGGTCGGCGAGATCGTCCGCGCCACCGACATCGAGGAACGCCGCCTGCGCGCCGAACGCGTGCGCCCGGGCATGGCCCAGCGCGCCGAGGACGTGATCGGCCGCCAGCTCCGCCGCCCCGTCGGCACCGACATGCCCTTCGCCACGGTGGACCTGCTGGCCCCCGAGATCATCGCGAAGAACCAGGCCGTGCTGATGCTGCTGGACGCCCCGGGCATGACGCTGACCGCGCAGGGCCGCGCGCTGGAGGCAGCATCCCGCGGCGCCATGGTGCGGGTGATGAACCTCGCCTCCCGCCAGGTGGTCGAGGCCGAGGCGATCGGCCCGGGCCAGGTGCGCGTGCGCCATGGTGCCGCGCCGCTGCAGATCGCCGGGCGGCGCTGAGCCATGCGGCGCCTGATCATCCTGGCCCTGCCGCTGGCCATGGCCGCCTGCTCCGGCGCCGAGCGCCTGTCGCGCCTGGGCGACCCGCCCGAGATGGCCAACGTCACCAACCCCACCGCCGACCCGCGCTGGCGGCCGGTCAGCATGCCCATGCCCAACCCGCAGGACCCGCCGCTGGCGAACAATTCCCTCTGGCGGCCGGGCAGCCGCACCTTCCTGCGCGACCAGCGCGCCGCGGCGGTCGGCGACATCATCACCGTGCTGGTGGCGATCCAGGACGATGCCGAATTGCAGAACCGCACCACGCGCTCGCGCGACAACAGCGAGAGCATGGGCATCCCCCGCCTGATGGGCCTCGATGCCTCCTACGGCCGCTTCTTCCCGGCGGGCTTCGATCCGTCGAACATGGTGCAGGGCAATTCGACCAGCGGGGTGAACGGCACCGGTGCGACCAGGCGCAGCGAATCCGTCACGCTGCGCGTCGCCGCCACGGTCACGCAGACGCTGCCCAACGGCAATTTGGTGGTGACCGGCCGGCAGCAGGTGCGCGTCAATTCCGAACTGCGCGACCTGACGGTCGGCGGGGTGATCCGCCCGCAGGACATCGCCTCCGACAACACGGTGCGGCACGACCGGCTGGCGGAAGCGCGCATCGCCTATGGCGGGCGCGGCACGATCAGCGACATCCAGCGCCCGCGCGTGGGGCAGGAGCTGCTGGACATCATCCTGCCCTTCTGATCAGCGGCGGAGATTGACCTTGGCCAGGTCGACCACCTCCCGCGCCCGCCCATCCATCACCGCCTTCAGCATGAACAGGCCGAAGTCGCGGATATTGCCGAAGCTCGTCTTGGGCGGAATGACCAGCTCCTGCCGCGCGCTGACCACATCGACCAGCGCCGGCCCGTCATGGGCCAGGGCCTCGATCAGCGCGCCGCGCAGCGCCTGCGGCGTCTCCACGCGGATGCCCTTGATGCCCATGGCATTGGCCATCGCCGCGAAATCCGGGTTCTTCAACGCGACCCCGGTGTCGAGGAAGCCGGCGGCCTTCATCTCCAGCTCGACGAAGCCGAGCGTGCCGTTGTTCAGCACCACCACCTTCACCGGCAGCGCCATCTGCGTGAGCGTGATGAGGTCGCCCATCGCCATGGTGAAGCCGCCATCGCCCGACATCGAGATGACCTGCCGCCCGGGGAAGGCGGATTGCGCGCCCATCGCCTGCACCATCGCGCCGGCCATCGAGCCATGGTTGAACGACCCGAGCAGCCGCCGCCGCCCGTTCATGCGGATGTAGCGCGCCGCCCAGACCGTCGGCGTACCGACGTCGCAGGTGATGACCGCATCCTCGGCCGCCAGTTCGCTGACCAGGCGCGAGAGGTATTGCGGGTGGATGATGTCGCTGTCCGGCCGGCTCTCGGCCAGCGCATCGAGGTCGCGGCGCGCGGCGTCGTAATGCGCCAGTGCGGCATCAAGATGCGCGCGGTCCGGCTTGTCCTCGATCACCGGCAGCACGGCTTCGAGGGTGGCGCGCACATCGCCCACCACGCCGAGGGTCAGCGGGCAGCGATTGCCCAGCGCCTCCGGGCTGATGTCGACCTGCACGACCTGCGCGCCCTGCGGGTAGAATTGCCGGTAGGGAAAGCCGGAGCCCAGGATGACCAGCGTCTCGCAATCCTTCATCGCGGCGTAGCCCGAGGCGAAGCCGATGAAGCCGGTCATGCCGACATCATAGGGGTTGTCGTATTCCAGGTGCTCCTTGCCGCGCAGCGCATGGACGATCGGCGCCTTGAGCTTGGCCGCCAGCGCCATCACCTGCGCCTGCGCGCCGGCGCAGCCCGCGCCGCACAGCAGCGTGGTACGGCCCGCGGTGTTGAGCAGCGCGGCGAGTTTCGCGAGTTCATCGACGGCCGGCACGATGCGCGGCGGCTCCGGCGCCACCCAGGGGGCGGGCTTCGCCTCCAGCGGCTTCAGCGCGATGTCGCCCGGCAGCACCACCACCGCGACTCCCTTCCGCGCGATCGCGACGCGCATCGCGCGCTGCAGCACCTGCGGCAGCATGGCGGGGTTCGAGACCAGCTCGACATAGTGGCTGCAATCGCGGAACAGGATCTCGGGATGCGTCGCCTGGAAATAGTCGATGCCGATCTCGCTGCTGGGAATATGCGCGGCCAGCGCCAGCACCGGCGCGCCGGAGCGCTGGCAGTCATACAGCCCGTTGATGAGGTGCAGGTTGCCCGGCCCGCAACTGCCGGCGCAGACGGCCAGTTCCCCGGTCAACTGCGCCTCCGCTCCCGCCGCGAAGGCGGCGGCTTCCTCGTGGCGCACATGCACCCAGTCGATGGCGCCGCGGCGGCGCAGGCTGTCGGTGACGCCGTTCAGGCTGTCGCCGACCACGCCGTAGATGCGCTTCACCCCGGCGGCTTCGAGGCTGGCGGCGAGGAAATCGGCGGCGGTCTGGGACATGGGCGGCTCCGTGGGCTGCCCCACCCTAGACGCCCCGTGCCCGGCAGCACCACCGGCCGCGGCGGTGCGCCGCGGCCGGGGGGTATAGGGGGGCCCTGCCCCCCCTTCCGCCGAGCGGTTAGGGTTGGCGTGGCGGCTAACGGCTCGGCGGACAAACCAAATGTGCGGGCGATACTTCCAGGCGCGCGGGTCGGGCGACATCGCCCGCTACTTCGCGACCACCAACCCGACCCCGAACCTGCTCCCGTCCTTCAACAAGGCGCCGACCCAGGAGGGCCTGGTGGTGCGCCGCCACCCGGACACCGGCGCGCGCCACCTCGACGTCCTGCGCTGGGGCCTGGTGCCGCGCTGGGCGAAGGATGCCACTGGCGGGGCGCGCATGATGAACGCGCGCGGCGAGACGGTTGCCGACAAGCCCGCCTTCCGCGATGCCTTCGCGAAGCGCCGCTGCCTCGTGCCGATGGACGGCTTCTACGAATGGCGCACCGAGGGCAAGGCCAAGCAGCCCTTCGCCTGCTCGCTGAAATCCGGCGAACCCATGGCCTGCGCCGGCCTTTGGGAAGGTTGGAAGCAGCCCGATGGCGACTGGCTGCGCACCTATTCCATCGTCACCTGCGCCGCCGCCGGCCGCCAGGCGCTGCTGCACGACCGTATGCCTGTGATCCTGCCGCGCAATGCCTGGGATGACTGGCTGGAGGGCGACGACCCCGGCGCGCTGTTGGTCCCGGCGGAGGATGCGCTGCTGTCCTTCTGGCCGGTCGGCTCGCGAGTCGGCCGCGTGGCGGAGAACGACGCCGGGCTGATCGAACGCGACCCGCTGGCCGTGGCGCCGCCGGAACTCGACGACCCGCCGCCGCGCCTCGCCTGATTCAATACCCCGCCGGCAGGCTGATCCCGCGCTGCGCCAGCGACTCACGCCAGGCTTCGATCACCTCGGGCGGCACCAGGCGCCGCAGCACCGCCGGGTCGATTGTCGCGGGATCGGTCGAGAGCGGGATGATCCAGGGCTCGCCCGGACCACGCAGGGTCAGCACCAGTTCGTCCACCAGGCTGGGGGAACGCCCACCGCCACGGCGTAGCCGGTAATCCGCGCCGGCTAAGTCGTCGAACGCCACAGCCTCGCTGAAGGGGGTCAGCCCATCGCAGCCCTGGAACACCAGGCCATCGGCCGTCATGTCTACCCGGTGGGTAATACGGTCGCCCAGCAGGGCCCAGGCGACGATGCCGGCGACCAACAGGAACACCCCCGCCATGGGCCATACGATCACCGCTGTATCGCCGCCACGGCGGCGCGACGCCACCCACACGATCAGCACGATGATCGCGCAGACCGCCAGCGTGGCGCCCATCGCGATGGCGCTGACCTGCGCCGCGATGGCGACGCAGCCCTGCCCGTCCCAGATGTTGCGAAAGAGCGTGTCCACCGGCGGGATACCGCCGCCGCCTCAGTCGTCCCGGTGCACACGCTCCATGCGTTCGTGGCGCTCCTGCGCCTCGATGCTCATGGTGGCGATGGGCCGCGCTTCCAGCCGGCGCAGGCCGATCGGCTCGCCGCTTTCCTCGCAATAGCCGTAGGTGCCGGTCTCGATGCGATCCAGCGCCTGGTCGATCTTGCTGATGAGCTTGCGGGCGCGGTCGCGGGTGCGGAGTTCCAGCGCGCGGTCGGTCTCGACGGATGCGCGGTCGGTGAGGTCGGCCTCGGCGATGCCGCCTTCGGACAGGGAGGAGAGGGTCTCACCGGCCTCGCGCAGCAGGTCCTGGCGCCATCGCAACAGCTTCTGGCGGAAGTATTCCAGCTGCACCGGGTTCATGAATTCCTCGGTGTCCGAGGGGCGGTAGTCGGGCGGCAGCGTCACGAGCATCAGTCCAATCCCCCGGCGCAAGGCTCCGGGCCGCCTTCCCGACAGCGACCCGACACCCCCGTTCAAAGCGGGCGGAACATAGACGCGGGCCCACCGGAAAGAAAAGGGGGGTTTGACGACAAATCCCTGAAACAGCGTGGTTTTCAGTCAGGCGCCGGGAAAGCCGCGGTCTGCCGCCGCGCGAGTTCGATGCGGACCCGCAGCGCGATGGCCGCGACCGCCTCGGCCAGGGCGGGATCGGCGGCGGCCTCGCCCTGCGTGAGCGCCGCGAGCCGGTGCAGGCGCGCGGGGTCGGCGCGCCCGGCCAGCAGGTCCCGCTGCAGGGCGGCGAGTTCGTCCAGCATCGCCTGGCCGCGGCGCTGCGCGCGGGCGTCGCGTTCCGCCGCCGGGGCGGTTTCCTGCAGGGCCAAAAGGCCGATGGCGGAGGTGGCGGCCGCGCCCTCGGGGGCCTCGGCCCCGCCGCTGGCCTGCGCCGCGCCGGGCAGGCGGAAGCCGCCCGGCCCGCGCAGGGCGCGCCCGCCGCGGATCGTGCCGCCACCCCCCATGCCGCGAATCGGCTCCATGCGTCCTCTCCTTCCGCCTGGCGGCAGGCTGCGCCGCCCCCCGGCAATCCCTGCCGCCCCGCCGGGCGGCCCGCGCGCCCCCCGGGCTGGCACGCGGCTTGCGCTTTCGTCCCCGCCGATCGGCACGCTGACGCCGGCCCCCCGCGGGAGACGCATATTGGTGACCAATGCTTACGCGAGGACGAAGACGCTGCTGGCCGCCCTGCTGCTCGCCCTCGTGCTGGCGCCCAGCGCCCTGGCGCAGGAGGTCCGCATCAAGGACATCGCGGATGTCGAGGGCGTGCGCGACAACCAGCTGGTCGGCTACGGCCTGGTGGTGGGGCTGAACGGCACCGGGGACCGGCTGCGATCCGCCGTGTTCACCCGGCAATCGCTGGTGGGCATGCTCGAACGCCTGGGTGTGAACACGCGCGACCAGGAGCGCCAGCTCGATACCCGCAACGTCGCCGCGGTGATGGTCACCGCCAACCTGCCGCCCTTCGCCCGGCCGGGCTCGCGCATCGACATCTCGGTGTCAGCACTCGGCGATTCCACCAACCTCACCGGCGGCACGCTGCTGGTCACGCCCCTTCTGGGCGCGGATGGCGAGGTCTATGCGGTGGCGCAGGGCGCCGTCGCGACCGGGGCGATCAGCGCGCGCGGGGCCGGGGCGTCGGTGACGCGCGGCGTGCCGACCTCCGGGCGCATCGCCAATGGCGCCATTGTGGAGCGCGAGGTGCCCTTCGCCCTGGCGGGGCGCGACCGCGTGCGCCTGTCGCTGCGCAACCCCGACCTCACCACGGCGCGGCGGATCGCTCAGGCGATCAACCGTTCCCAGCGCGGGGAACTGGCGGCGGCCACCGATTCGCGCACCGTCACGGTCTCGCTGGGCGGGCGTTCGCCGGTCGCCTTCCTCAGCGCCATCGAACAATTGCGCGTGGTGCCCGACCAGATCGCCCGGGTGGTGATCGACGAGGCCTCGGGCACCATCGTCATGGGATCGAACGTGCGGGTCTCCACGGTCGCGATCGCGCAGGGCAACCTGACCATCCGCGTGACGGAAACCCCCCAGGTCAGCCAGCCGAATGCGCTGGCGGGCGGCGAGACGGTGGTGGTGCCGCGCACCAGCGTCGAGGTGGACGACCAGGGCAATCGCCGCCTGGGCGTGCTGCCGCAATCGGTCACGCTGCAGGATCTGGTGCGCGGGCTGAACAGCCTGGGCGTCGGGCCGCGCGACCTCATCACCATCCTGCAGGCCATCAAGGCGTCCGGCGCCTTGCAGGCCGAGCTGGAGGTCCGCTGATGGAATCCCCCGCCCTCGCCCCCGTCCAGCCGCGCGCGCTCCGCGCCCCCACCGCCGCCGGCAGCGATGCCGCCATGCGCCGCGCCGCCCAGGATTTCGAGGCGCAGGCCTTCGCCATGCTGCTCCAGCCGGTCTTCGCCACGGTGGATTTCTCGCGCAGCCGCTACGGCGGCGGCGCGGCGGAGGCGCAGTGGCAGCCCATGCTGGTCGATGCCTATGCCGGTGCCGCCGCGCGGGCCGGCGCCGGGCTCGGCCTCAGTGACCTCGTGCTGCGGGAAATGCACCGCATGCGCGCCGCCGCCACCACCCCCAATACGGGAGAGCGCACCCCATGATCGACACCCTGATCCTCGCCGGACACCGCCTGGCGGAAGCCCTGCGCGCCGAGAACGAGGCGCTCGCCGCGCTCGACCTGCCGCGCGCCGCACGCCTGGCGGGGCCCAAGATCGCGGCGTCGGACGCCTTCGCCGCCGCCTATGCCGCGCAGGCCAGGCACGGCAGCGCGCCGGCGGGCCCGGTGCGCGACACGGCCGCGGTGCTGGCCGAACGGCTCGCCGCGCTGGGGCAGGAGAATCGCCGCCTGCTGGAACGCGCGGTGGCGCTGCAATCGCGCGTCATCGAGACCATCGCCGGCGCGGCGCTGCCCAAGGCGCAGGTGCAGGGCTATGCGCCGGCCGGGCGCGCCGCCCCCGCGCGCCCGCCGGCGCTGGCAATCTCGGCACGCGCCTGACAGGCCGCCTTGACGGCCCCCGGGCGATGGGCTGAGACGGCCGGGCGTGACCCACCCCGCCCAACCGCACCGCGCCTGACCATGGACGCCGACCACGCCGGCGCCATCGCCCCGCATTGCGTCGGTGTCTCGATGCCGCGCTCGGGGCACAGCTTCCTGCGCCGCACGCTGATCGCCTATTTCCGCGACGACATGGCCTTCTGCGTGGGCGAGGGCAATGAATGCTGCCGCGCCAGGCCCTGCCCCGCCTCCCGGGGCAAGCGGCTGTGGTACCAGAAGAACCACGATTTCGACCTCACGCTCGACAGCGCGCAGACCGCGCCGTGGCTGTTCTACATCGTGCAGGACCGCCACCCGCTGCCGCAGGTGCTCTCGCGCATCGAGCAGCGCGAGGATGACGGCGTGCCCTTCCGCCCCGACCACCACCTCGACTGGCTGGCCCATCGCCTGGTGTATCGGCGCCGCTTCACCGAAAAGTGGCTGCGCGACCCCCGGCCGGACATCCTGCTGCTGCGCTACGAGGACCTGGTCGCTGACCCGGCCGCGCGGATCGCCGCGCTGCTGCGGCATGTGACGGGCGGGGTCGATGCCGCGCGGCTGGATCGTGCGCTGGCGCGGGTCAGCCCCTTCCGCGCCGGGCGCAAGCCCTACAGCCCGCGCGACATCCGCACCAGCCGCCATTTCGACGCTGCGCTGCACGGCGCCTTCGAGGCGATCGCGCTGGCCGAATGCACCATCGGTCCCTACACGCCGATGCTGGACCACGGGCCGGTCGCGCCCGACCATCCGCTCATGCTGCGCTACCGGATACTGCTCGCGGAGCCGGCCTGCCCGCCCTCGTGAGCGGCGCCGCGCCTCACGCGACCGCCAGCGCCAGGATTCGCGCCATCGGCTCCAGCAGCGCATCCTCGATCAGCCGGCTGCGGAACACCGCCTCGTTCTGCGCGGCCGCCGCGAGCAGCCGCGCCTGCTCGCCCGGCGTGAAGCCTGGCGGGCGCGCCAGGAAGCGCATGGTCGCAGCCTCGGCCGCCGCGAAGCGCGCCGCCGGGTCGGCCAGCGCGTCGTAGCCATGGTCCAGCAGGTCGTCGAACACGTCGAAGCCGAGGTCGCGCAGCCCGCCGATCACGCCGGCATTGCCGAACACCACGAAGGGCAGGCCCGACCCCAGCGCCTTCAGGGTCTTCTCGGTCAGGCGCTGCAGGCCCGGGCCCTCCATCTCGGTCTCGGTCACGACGAACAGCTCGGCCGCCGCCACGGCCTCCACGGGCAGGGAATAGATGCGCTCGGCGGGATGGGCGAAGCCGTCCAGGTCCGAGCCGTGATGCACCGCGCCCGCCAGCAGCCCGGCCACCTCCGCCCGCGCGCCATCGGGGTCCTGCGGCCATAGCGCCGCGGCGCCGTCGAGCAGCTGCCGGTCGGTGCGCCGCCCCGGCGTCTGCCGCGTCACCGAGAACGACAGGTAGCCCGGCGCGCCGCTGCCCAGCAGCCGCGCCACCACCAGCGCGCGCGCCGGGCGCAGCTTGTAGTTCAGGCAGACCCAGCGGTGCCGGCGTTCCGGCCCGGACCGCGCCGCGAAGCCGAGCCGCCAATGGGTCGCCTCGCCGCGCCGCTGTACCAGCCGCCGCCACAGCCCGGCGGCGTGCGAATGCGCCGTCTCGATCCGCATCGGTGCCAGGCCGTGCTGCGCGCAATGCGCCGCGTAGCGTTCCGCCAGGCTGCGGTTCTGCTGCACCCAGACCACGCGCCCTGCCGGGATACCGTGGCGTTCGAACAGCCCGTGCAGCGTCGCGAGATGCTGCGGATTGAGTGCCCTGCCCTCGTTGCCGCTGTCGATCATGACCAGGCCGCGCCCCGCCCGCAGCGCATCGAGCACCTCGGGCGGCGCATCGAGCAACGCCGCGGCCGTGTCGATATCCTGGAACAGGCCGAGCTTCGCGAAGGGCGCCAGGATGGGCACGCGCGCCGGATCCTGTGGCCGCGACGCGACGCGGGGGGCGCGGCCGAGGACATGCAGCGCCTCGCGCACCGTGGGCCCGAGGCGCAGGGCATCGGGCGCGACCAGCTGGGCGCGATCGAGCGCGCTGGCAAGGCGTGCGAACGCCGTGTCGACGCGCCCTGCTTCCCCGGCCGGCGCTGCCGGCAGCGCACCGCCCTGCTGCATGCCGGCCGGGTACACGCGGCCCGCGCGGCTGTCCACACGGGCAGGCTTGCGCGCCCGCACGAGCGGACGCAGGGTCGCCGCGTGATCGCCCTTCTCCGACGTCATGCCAGCACGGTGGTGATAGCCGCCATCGGCGCCACCGCCGCGGCCGCGTTGTGGCAGCGCGACGGCGGCCCCGCCGTCGGCACCGCGCTGCTGCATGCCTGGGACCTGTTCCTGTTCATCGCGCCCTCGCTGCTCGCGGGCCTTCTGCTCGCGGCGGCCCTTCGCCAGCTGATCTCGCCCGGCGCACTGGCGCGCTGGATGGGGGCGGAAAGCGGCTGGTTCGGCCTGGCCGTCGCCACGCTCGCGGGCGCCATGACCCCCGGCGGGCCGATGGCCGCCTTCCCGCTGGTGCTGGTGCTGGCCGGCGCGGGGGCCGATCGCGGCGCCCTGGTGGCCTACATATTGTCCTGGGCGCTGAACGGCTTCCAGAAGCTGCTGGTCTACGAGATGCCGCTGCTCGGGCCGGACTTCGCCATCATGCGCACGCTCATCACCCTGCCCATGCCGATGCTGGCCGGCTGGATCGCGCGGCGGCTGCCGATCGCCTGGGAACCGCCCAAGTGACCGGCGCGCAGGTCTTCCTGGCGGTGGTGGCGCTCATCGCCTTCGGCTTCTGCCTGCGCCGCGGGCCGGCCACGGCGCGCAAGGCGGTGGTCGATACCGGACAATCCCTCGTGAAGATCCTGCCGATCTTCGCCGTCGCTCTGCCCATGGCGGCCTTCCTGGCGGAGCTCATTCCCGCCGATGCCGCCGTCACCTGGATCGGTCCGGACTCGGGGCTGAACGGCATCGCCGTCGCCTCGCTTGCCGGCGGGCTGATGCCGGGCGGGCCCTTCGTCACCTTCCCCCTGGTGCTGGCCTTCGCCAAGGCCGGCGCGGGCGTGCCGCAGATGGCGGCGCTGATCACCGGCTGGTCGATCTTCGCGCTGCACCGGATCATCACCTGGGAATACCCGGTGCTGGGCTGGCGCTTCGTCGCCATCCGCCTGGTCGCGGCAGCCCCCCTGCCGATCCTGGCCGGGCTGCTGGCCGAAGCCGTGGCGGCCGTGCTGCCCATCAGCATGGGCGCGCCCTGAGCCTCGCTGGCGCCGGCGCCCGGCTTCGGGCATGACGCGCGGCAAATGGATGCCAAGCCCCTCGACCCCGACTGGACCGCCATGCTGCCCGCGCGCGACGGCGCCCCGCCCGCCGGCGCGCACGCGCCCCTGTTCGGCCCCATCCTGGCCCCACCCAGCGCCCCCGACGGCTGCCGCGTGGTCGGCCGCCTGGCCCAGACGCTGGACGGGCGCATCGCCACCGCATCGGGCAGCAGCCAATGGATCGGCGGACCCGGCGACATCCTGCACACCCACCGCCTGCGCGCCCTGTGTCACGCCGTGGTGGTCGGCGCCGGCACCGTGCGCCACGACGACCCCCGCCTGACCACCCGCGAAGTCCCCGGCCCCGACCCGGTCCGCGTGGTGATCGACACCGATCGTCGCCTGTCCACCGACTACACCCTGTTCCGCGAAGGCCCGCCCACCCTGCTGGCCTGCGCGCAGGACGCGCCAGGCCCCGACACCCACGGCACCGCCGAGGTCATGCGCCTGCCGCGCGAACCCACCGGCGGCATCGCGCCGGGTGCCCTGCTGCGCGCACTGGCCAGCCGCGGCCTCACGCGCATCTTCGTCGAAGGGGGCGGGCTCACCGTCTCGCGCTTCCTCGCGGCCGGCTGCCTCGACCGGCTGCATGTGACGGTCGCACCCGTGCTGCTCGGGTCAGGGATACCGGCCTTCACGCTGCCGGAAGTGGCGCGCATCGCGGATGGGCTCAGGTTCTCGTGGCACGTCCATGAGATTCCGCCGGATATCCTGCTCGATATCGCGGTCGACCGGATACGACCGGGGCAAACATGAGAAGCAAGCAGTGGGGGAGAGAACTCCCCCACACCCCCTCCTTTTTTTGGCCTTTGGGAACCGACGGGTGAACGACGCTCGAGCACTCTGGACCATCGCGGCGAACCGCTGCGAAATCAGGACCGAAACGCTGGCGGAACCCAGCGCGGACCAATACCTGATCCGCACACGCGCAACCGGCATCTCACGCGGCACCGAACGCCTGGTCCTGATGGGGCGCGTGCCCGAATCCCAGCACGCCACCATGCGCTGCCCCCTCCAGCAGGGCGACTTCCCCTTCCCCGTGAAGTACGGCTACAGCGCCGTCGGCACCATCGAGGCCACGGGGCAGCGCGTGTTCGTCCTGCACCCCCACCAGGACCGCTTCATCGCCCCCGCAGCCATGTGCATCCCGGTGCCCGACAGCGTGCCCGACCACCGCGCCATCCTCGCCGCCAACATGGAAACCGCGGTGAACGTGCTGTGGGACGCCCAGCCGCTGGTCGGCGAACGCGCCCTGGTCATCGGCGCCGGCGTGGTCGGGCTGCTCGCCGCCCACCTGCTCGCCCGCATCCCCGGCATCGCGGTCGCGGTCTGCGACATCGACCCGCGCCGCCGCGCCGTGGCCGAATCCCTCGGCGCAGGTTTCTGCGCGCCCGAGGACGCGCCGGGCGACAACGACCTGGTCATCCACGCCTCCGCCGACCCCGCCGGGCTGCGGCGCGCCCTCGAACTCTGCGCCTTCGAGGCCCGCATCATCGAGGCATCGTGGTTCGGCACGCGCGAGGCCAGCCTGCCGCTCGGCGAGGCCTTCCACAGCAAGCGCCTGCGCATCGTCTCGACCCAGGTCGGCGCCGTCGCCCCGGCGCTGCGCGGCCGGCGCACCCACGCCCAGCGCATGGCCCTGGCGCTGGACCTGCTGGCGAACCCGGTGCTGGATGCGCTGGTCGGCCCCGCCACCCCCTTCGCCGACCTGCCCGCGGCCATGCCCCGCCTGCTCAACCCCCCGCCGGGCGAGGCCCCGCCACTCTGCCCGCTGGTGACCTACGGCTGACCGGTCGCGCCGCGCGGCAGGAAACCCCGGCTCTCCCGTGTCGTTAGTGTTGCAACGAGCGGGAGCACCACAGCGATGAACGACGACGACCAAGCCCATCGACCGGCCGCGGCCGCCGAGACCCCGACAGAGGCCATCCGCCAGGGCCGCACCTTCGGCTCGGTGCGCTGGGTGCTGGGCCTGTCCCTGGCCCTCGTGGTGATGGGCCTGCTGGCGGTCTGGATCGTGATGGCCCCGTGACACGGGCCGGCCGCGCCGCGGGCGCGGTGACGAAGCCGCGCGCGGGCGCTACAAGACCCGCATGTACAGCCTCACCGTCGTCGACCATGTGATGATCGCCCATTCCTTCCGCGGGGAGGAATTCGGCCCGGCCCAACGCCTGCACGGCGCCACCATGATCGTGGAGGCGGAATTCCGCGCCCCCGCGCTCGACCGCCTGAACCTGCTGGTGGACATCGCCGCGGCGAAGGTGGAGTTGCGTGCCATCCTCGACACTTTCGACTACCGCAACCTGGACGCCGAACCGCAATTCGCCGGGCAGAACACCACGACCGAATTCCTCTGCGCCCACATCCACCGGCTGTTGTCGGCCGCCCTCGCCGAGGGGCGCCTGGGCGATGGCGGGCGCGCGGTCACGGGGCTGAAGGTGCTGCTGAAGGAAAGCCATATCGCCTGGGCCGCCTACGAAGGGGCGCCGGCTGCTTGACCATCCATCTCCTTGTCCCGGCGCCCTTCGACGCGATCTCGGGCGGCTACATCTATGACCGGCGCATGGTCGAGGGGTTGCGCGCCCTGGGCGAGAGCGTCGAGGTCATCGAACTCCCCGGCCGCCACCCCGCCCCGGACGAGGCCGCCGAGGCCGGTGCGCGCGCGGCCATCGCCGCCCTGCCGGCCGATGCGCGCATCCTGATCGATGGGCTCGGCCTGCCGGCCTTCCTGCCGCTGGCGCAGGACCTGGCCTCGCGCCGCGCCGTCGCGCTGATCCACCACCCCACCGCGCTGGAACACGGCGCGGAGGAGGCCACGCGCACCGTGCTGAAGGCGAAGGAACGCGCGCTGTTCGCTGCCTGCACGCGGCTGGTCTGCACTTCCCCGCTCACCGCGCGCCGGGTGGCCGAGGAATTCGGCGTCGAGCCCGACCGCATCGGCGTGGTCGAACCAGGCACCGACGAAGCGCCCCGCGCGGCGGGCTCCGGCGGGCCGGGCTGCGCCATCCTGTCGGTCGGCACGCTGGTGCCGCGCAAGGGGCATGACGTGCTGCTGCGCGCGCTGGGGCGGCTCAGCGACCTCGAATGGAGCCTCACCATCGCCGGCGACGACCGCCGCGACGCCACCCACGCGCAGACGCTGCGCGCGCTGGCGGAGGAACTCGGCATCGCCCAGCGCGTGACCTTCGCCGGCGAGGTGGCGGGCGACGCGCTGGAGGCGCTGTATCACCAGGCCGACCTTTTCGCGCTGGCCACCCGCTGGGAGGGCTACGGCATGGCCGCTGCCGAAGCGATGGCGCGCGGCCTGCCACTCGCCATCACCGCCGGCGGCGCCATCGCCGAGGTGGTGGTGCAGGGCTCGGCCATCGTCTCGCCGGTCGATGACCACATGTCGCTGTCCAAGGGCATGCGCCGGCCGATCTTCGACACAAGCCTGCGCGCCGAGATGGCGGAGGTATCCTGGCAGGGCGGGCAGCGCCTGCCGCGCTGGACGGACCGCGCGGACGCCTTCCGCGCCGAACTCGACAAGGCCTTCGCATAGTGGCGGAAGAATTCGACGGCGACTGGCTCGACCTGCGCGAACCCTACGACGCGGCGGCGCGCGACCCCGGCCTGGCCGAGATGCTCTCGGCCGCCCTGCCCCTCCGCCCGCGCGTGCTGGACCTCGGTGCCGGCACGGGCTCGCTCCTGCGCTGGCTCGGTCATTTCATCGGCCGCGCCCAGGCCTGGACGCTGGTGGACCGCGACGAGGACCTGATCGAACGCGCCTTCGAAACCATCGCCGATCGCGCCGATGCGGTCGGCTGGGCCGCCACCTGGCCGAGCCGCAACACCCTGCTGGTGCATTCCCCCGAAGGCGCCTGGCGAGTCGAGGGGCTGATCGCCAACCTGGTCCTGGCGCCGGCGAACCTGCCGCTGGATCGCGTCGACGCCGTCGTGAACACCGCGCTGTGCGACCTCGTCTCGCGCGACTGGATCGAGGCGATGGCCGCCGCCTGCGCGCGCCGCCGCCTGCCCTTCTATGCCGCGCTGAACGTCACCGGGCGCGAGCGCTTCTCGCCCCCCTACCCCGGCGATGCGCTGGTGGCGCGCGGCTTCCGCCGCGACCAGCGGCGCGACAAGGGCTTCGGTGGCGTCGCACTCGGCCCCGCCGCGCCCGGGGTGATCGCCGAGGCCTTCGCCGCCCATGGCTACACCGTCCATCGGGCGGCATCGGACTGGGTGGTGGACCGCCGCTCCCGTCTGTTCGCGCAGGAGATCGCCACCGGCCACGGCAACGCCGCCATGGCATGGGAACGGCGCGAGGCCTGGAAGATCGAGGACTGGATCGAGGCCCGCCGCGCCCAGGCGATGGATGCGATGCTGTCGGTGCGGATCGGCCACCAGGATGTGCTCGCCCTGCCGCCCGGCTGAAGGAAGCCCCACCATGACCGATTCGCCGCGCCCGATCGCCGTTACCGCCATGGAGGTACCGCCGCGCGCGAAGCTGTCAGGCTATCCGGCCGACCTGATCGCGAAGATCGGCGCGCGGGAGAAGCGCACGTTGGGCGACCTCTTCGGCCTGCAGAATTTCGGCGTGAACATCACGCGCCTGCCGCCGGGTGCCGCCTCCGCGCTGCGCCACGCGCACGAAAAGCAGGACGAGTTCGTGTTCATCCTGGAAGGCGCTTGCACGCTGGTGACCGATGCCGGGGAGACGCCCATGAAGGCCGGCATGTGCGCCGGCTTCCCCGCCGGCACCGGCGACGCGCATCACCTGGTCAATCGCGGCGATGCGGATTGCGTGTATCTCGAAATCGGCGACCGCACGCTGTTCGAACGCGTGACCTACCCCGACGACGACCTCGACATCCGCCCCGGCCCGGACGGCAAGTCCGTATACTACCGCAAGGACGGCACGCCCGTCTTCTGACCCAAGGAGGGCGAGAATGCCCCTGCTGCTCGGCTGCATCGCAGATGACTTCACCGGTGCCACGGACCTCGCGAACACCCTGGTGAAAGGGGGCATGTCGGCCGTGCAGATCATCGGCGTGCCGGATGGGCCGCTGCCCGAGGCCGATGCCGTCATCATTGCGTTGAAGACGCGCACCGCGCCGGTGGGCGATGCGGTGGCGCAGTCGCTCGCGGCCTGCGATGCGCTTGTCGCCGCCGGGGCGAAGCAGGTCTTCTGGAAATACTGCTCGACCTTCGACAGCACGGATGCGGGCAATATCGGGCCGGTCGGCGATGCGCTGCTGAAGCGGCTGGGCTCGGGCTTCGCCATCGCCTGCCCGGCCTTCCCGACCAATGGGCGGACCATCTACCTCGGCCACCTGTTCGTCGGCGGCGCGCTGCTGAACGAGAGCGGCATGCAGGACCATCCGCTGACGCCGATGACGGACCCCAACCTGGTGCGCGTGCTGTCGCGCCAGACGTCCGGCGGCGTGGGGCTGGTGGCGTTCAACACCGTGGAACAGGGCGCGGGCGCGATCCGGCGGGAGATGACCCGTCTTGTCGATTCCGGTCGCCGCTGGGCCATCGTCGATGCCGTCACCGACGCGCATCTGATGGCGATCGGCGAGGCGGTGCAGCCCCACGCGCTGGTCTCGGGCGGTTCAGGCGTGGCGATGGGCCTGCCGGAGAATTTCCGGCGTGCCGGCCTGCTGCCGGAGCGCGCGGACGCGGCGTCGCTGCCGGCCATGCAGGGCTTCGCGGCGGTGGTCGCGGGGTCGTGCTCGCGCGCCACGCTCGGGCAGATCGGCCTGGCGCGCGACCATGCGCCGGTGCTGGAGCTCGATGCGCTCGCCACGCCCGACGCCGCCGCGCTCGCCGCTCAGGCGCTGGCCTGGGTCGATGGCAAGCTGGATGCCGCGCGCCCCGTGGTGATCGCCGCCTCGGCCACGCCCGACAAGGTCGCGGCCCTCCAGGCGAAGCTCGGGCGCGACGCTGCCGGCGCGCTGGTCGAACAGGCCGTCGCCGCCATCGCGGAAGGCCTGGTCGCGCGCGGCGTGGGCCGGCTGGTGGTCGCGGGCGGCGAGACCTCCGGCGCCGTGGTGCAGCGCCTGGGCGTCACCTCGCTGCGCATCGGGCCGGAGATCGACCCCGGCGTGCCCTGGACCTATGCGGAACCGAAGGGCATCCACCTCGCGCTGAAATCCGGCAATTTCGGCGCGCGCGACTTCTTCCTGAAGGCGTTCTCCCATGGATGAGGCGGCGCTCCGCGACCAGCTCGCGATGCTCGGCGCCTCGCTGTTCCAGCGCGGCTATTCGGTCGGCACGGCCGGCAACATCTCGGTGCGGCTCGCCGATGGCTACCTGATGACGCCGACCAATTCCTGCCTCGGCCGGCTCGACCCTGCGCGGATCAGCAAGCTTGGCCCGGACTGGTCGCATCTGTCCGGCGACAAGCCGTCGAAGGAAGTGTTCATGCACCGCGCGGTGCTGACGGCGCGGCCCGATGCCGGCGCGGTCGTCCACCTGCATTCCACTCACGCCACCGCCATCGGCTGCCTGGCGCAGCCTGGCGAGACCGCGCCGATCCCGCCGCTGACGCCCTACTTCGTCATGCGTGTCGGGCGCGCGCTGCCGGTGATCCGCTACTACCGGCCGGGCGATGGCGCGATGGAATCCGACATCCATGAAGCAGCCAGGACGGCCAAGGCCGTGCTGCTGGCCAATCACGGCCCGGTGGTCTCCGGCCGCACGCTGGAAGATGCCGTCCATGCGGCGGAGGAACTCGAGGAAGCCGCGCGCCTTGCGCTGCTGCTGCGTGGCGCCGGCGCGCGCGAACTGACGCCGGCACAGGTGGACGACCTGCTCGCGACCTTCGGCTGACGCGCGGCTGGAAGCCGCGGCGGAGCGCAGGCCAAGGGCTGCGCCGCGCCGTCACGGAGCGTCGCGCCCGCCATCCTCCTCGGCCCAGCCCGCGCGCGTGACCGCGGGGTCGAGGCTGAGCCGCCCGACCATCGCCTCCAGCATCATCGCCGGATCGCCCGCCGCGACCACCCGCGCGCTGAGGGCGACGCGCCCGGAGCCCTCGATGTCCTCGCTGTCCAGGCGCAGCAGGCGCGCCTCGCTCGCCGCGATCTGCTTGACCAGCAGCAGGCGGATCGGCGCCTCGCTGGCGGCGGCGCAGGTGGCGGTGATGCGGAAGGCGCGCTCGGCCTCGCTGCCCGCCTGCGGCGCCCGGTCGATCGCCGCCACCAGCGGGCGGATCACGATGTTGACCGCCACCACCAGCCCGGCCAGCAGCGCCGCAACCGCGGCGAGCCCGGCCGCGCAGGCCACCCCGACCGCCGCCGCGCACCACAGCGTGGCCGCGGTGTTCAGGCCGCGCACGGTCAGCCCCTCGCGCATGATGGCGCCGGCGCCCAGGAAGCCGATGCCCGAGACAACCTGCGCGGCCATGCGCGACGGGCTGGCCTCGTTGGGCATGGCGAAGCCGATCAGCGCGAAGGCCGCGGCGCCCAGCGCCACCAGCGCATTGGTCCGCAGCCCGGCGGCGCGCTGGCGGTATTGGCGCTCGACACCGATGGCGGCACCCAGCAGCAGGGCGGCAGCCAGGCGCAGCGCCACGTCGTCGAAGTCGAGCATCCGGCGTACTCCCTGCCGGGCGGCATGATCGCCCCGGTGCGCAGCAGCGCAAGGGATGGTGGCGTGACGGTCTGCGGCGCGGTTCGGCGGCGAGCAGGCGCGACGCCCCGCGCTTGCCGCCGGCCGGGGTGCCCCCCATCCTGAAGGGACCTGTTCGGAGGAACTGCCATGTCCACGCCTGTCGCCGGCCGCCTCGAGGTCGTCTCGGACGCCATCTGCCCGTGGTGCTGGATCGGCAAGGCGCATCTGGACGGCGCGCTGGCGCTGCTGGAGGCCGAGGGGCTGCGCTTCGAGGTCGGCTGGCTGCCCTACCAGCTCAATCCCGAGATGCCCGAGGGCGGCGTCGATCGCCGCACCTACCGCACCGAGAAGTTCGGGTCCTGGGAGCGCTCGGTCGAGCTCGATGCCCAGGTGGCCGAGGCCGGGCGCGCCGCGGGTGTCGCGTTCCGCCACGACCTGATGGCGCGCACGCCCAATACCATCGAGGCGCATCGCCTGATCCGCCTGGCCGGCGCCGACGGCGTGCAGCACGCCGCGATGGACCGGCTGTTCCGCGCCTATTTCCACGAGGGCCAGGATATCGGCTCGCCCGCCGTGCTGGCGGCGCTGGGCGCCGAAGCCGGCATGGGCGAGGCGTCGCTCGCCGCCTTCACGGCCGGTGACGCCGCACGCGCCGAGGTCACGACCGAATCCCGTGCCCTGGCGCAGGCGGGCATCAGCGGCGTGCCGTCCTTCCTGCTGGACCGGCACCTGCTGTTCTCCGGTGCCATGCCGGCGGAGCGCATGGCCGAGGGCTTCCGCCGCGCCGTCGCCATCCTGCGCGAGCGCGCCGCCTGACGCGCGTGCCGCCGGCCGCCCGCGCCACCCTTGGCGCTGGTTGATGTCCCGCCACGAGCAGATCCGGTTCAGATCGAATCATCTGAACGCGTGACGATGCTCTGAAGACAACAGGCCGGAGCCTGCGAAGCGAGCGCGGGCGAACGCAGCATGCGCCAGGCGCCGCGGCCGCGCCGCCCGCATCCGGCCAGCCGACCCGGCTGCCGGCATCAGGCGCCGCCGGCCCATAGCGCGATCTCGGCGGCGGCCCAGGCCAGCACCAGGAAGCCGGTGAAATCGCGCAGCGCCCGGCGCGCCGCGCGCGCGGGCGGCGTGGCGGGCACGAAGCGCACCATGACGGGACGGGGCGGGATGACCAGCGAGGGGTCGAAGGCGCTGCTGTGGCTCATGCGATGATAAGAACAAAACCAGAACATGAATGCAAGCGCCGCGAGGCCTTTCGTTGCGACCTCGGCAAAATTTCCCGATATCCCGCGCCCGCCCTTGTGCCGGCGCCACCCAGGCGCCGAGAATGCCCGGGCCGACCTGCAACGGAGCCGCCGCCCGATGCCCGATTCCCCTGACCATCGCCTCGCGCGACGCCTCCTGGTGGTGCGCCTAGCCGCGGGCGGCGCTGCCGCCCTGCCTGCCGCCGCGATGGCCCAGGGCACGAAGGGCGACAGCGGCGGCGGGCCCTCGTCCGGGCCGATTCCCTCGCCGGGGCCGGTCCCGGCCCCGCCGGCGCCGGCCAGGCCCCCCTCCGGCGTATCGGATGCCGACCCGAACGACCCGGCGGGCCAGGGCCGCGGGTCCGGCAGCGCGCCGCCCCGTCGCCAGCCGCAAGCCGGCGTGACCGATACCGACCCGAACGACCCGCCGAATGCGGGCCGTGGGCCGCAAGGTGGCGGCCGCCCGCGCACCGGGGTGAATGATTCCGACCCCGATGACCCGGCCGGCGGCGGCCGCGGCGCCCAGGGTGGCGGGCGCCCGCGCACGGGCGTGTCGGATGCCGACCCGACCGACCCGCCTGGCGGCGGGCGTGGGGGGTCCGGCGGCCAGCGCGGCGGCGTGACCGACAACGATCCGAATGACCCGCCGGGCGGCGGACGTGGTGGCGGAGGTGGGCAGCGCCCCCGCAGCGGCGTGTCCGATGCCGACCCGACCGATCCGCCAGGCGGCGGGCGTGGCGGCAATGGTGGCCAACGTCCGCGCAGCGGCGTGTCCGATTCCGACCCGACGGACCCGCCAGGCGGCGGCCGCGGCGGCGGTGCCCAGCGCCCGCGCGGCGGCGTCACCGACACCGATCCCAATGACCCGCCCGGCGGTGGGCGCGGCGGCGGCGCCCGCCCGCCTGCCGGGCCGAGCGACACCGACCCGAACGACCCCCCCGGTCGCGGTCGCGGCGGTGGAGGTCCCATCAAGACCTGACGCGGTTTCCGGGAAGCGGTCTCGCTACACGAGATTTTTCTCGGAAATTCGTCTCCTTTTAAAGACAGGCAGGCACCCTGTCGGGGTCCGGCGCTCTCGCGCGCCGGCCCTGACCCGGAGCCCCCGCCCTGTCTGTCGTCACGCTTGCCCCCTCGTCCTCCAACACCGGGACGCTGCCCGCCTTCTCGACCCTCATCGGCGGCAATCTCGCCGATGACGTGAGTGTCACCGGCGCCCTGTCGGGCGCCTATGTCGACCTGCGCGGCGGGGCGGACACGCTCAAGCTGTCGAACAGCGCCAACACGCTGCTGGTCGCCGGCGTCGAGACGCTGAACGGCGGCAACGGCGCCGATATCGTCACCCTCGCCGCTCCGGTCATCGGCATGCGGGTCGCGCTGCTCGGCGGCGCCGACATGCTGTTCCTCGCCGACGGCACCAATTCCGTGAACGTCGCCAATGTCGAATCCGTCATCGGCGGCAGCGGCGACGACCATGTCATCGCGATCTCGCGCTTCATCGATTACGTGTCGCTCGGCGCCGGCAGCGACCGGCTGACTCTGTCCGCCACGGCCGGCAACGCCGTGCTGCTGGCGCCCGACATCGAGACCCTCCAGGGCAGCGCCGGCCAGGACGTCGTCACCTTCACCGGCGCAGTGACGGCCGGCGCCTGGATCGACCTGGGCGGCGGCGACGACACGCTGGCGCTGGCCGACGGGCCCAACCTGGTGACCCTGCGCGGCGCCGAATCCCTGAGCGCCGGCACCGGCAATGACACCATCACCCTGGATGGCCCCTATGCCGGGCCCATCGACCTCGGCCTCGGCGAGGACTGGCTGCTGCTGGGCAATGGCGGCGGCAGCGCCGCCCTGCACGGGGTCGAGAACCTGGTCGGCGGCGCCGGCGCCGACGACCTCACGCTGCATGACCGGGTGACCGACCGCATCATCGCGCTGGGTGCGGGCGCCGACCGGCTGGTGCTGGCGCAAGGGGGCAACCGGCTGAGCCTGTCGGGCGTCGAGACCGTCATTGCCGGCGCCGGCGACGACCGGCTGCTGCTGCTGGACCCGATTGCCGCGGGCGGGCTGTTCGACCTCGGCGAGGGCGCCGACAGCATCGCCCTGGCCGATGGCGGCAACGAGGTCAGCCTGCGCGGCGTCGAGACCATCGCCGGCGGCGCGGGGGCCGACCGCGTGACGCTGCTGGGCGGCACCACCCTGCATATGCGCGCCGTCGAGACCCTGGTGGGCAGCGCCGCGGACGAACACGTCACCGCGCAGACGCGCATCATCGGCGGCGTGGTCGACCTGGGTGCGGGCAGCGACATCCTGCTGCTGGCCGATGGCGGCAACGTCCTGCGAGCCGGCGGCACCGAGACCCTGCTCGGCGGCGACGGCGCCGATATCGTCACGCTCTCGGGCGCCATCACGGATGGGCTGGTCGACCTCGGCGCCGGCGCCGACCGGCTGGTGGTGCGCGGCGGGCCGGTCAGCGCGCGACTGGTCGGCATCGAGACCATCGAGGGCGGCGGCGGCGACGAGGACCTGACGCTGACCGCGCCCATCGCGGGCACCATCGACCTCAAGGGCGGGCAGGACCGGCTGCGCCTGGCCGATGGCGGCAACACGCTGTCCATCGGCGGCATCGAGACGCTGCTGGGCGGCGCCGGGGCGGATGCGATCGACCTGCTGCGCACCATGCGCGGCATGGTGGTGGACCTGGGCGGGGGAGCCGACCGGCTGACCCTCGCCGCCGGCGGGAACAGCGTGACGGTGTCGGGGGTCGAGGTGCTGAACGGCGGCGCCGGGCATGACGACGTGACCTTCGTCGGTCAGGCCACCAATCCGCTGATCGTGCTGGGCGCCGGGCGCGACCGGGTGTTCCTCGACGACACCAGCGACATCGTGCGCCTGCGCGGCGTGGAGATGGTCCAGGCCGGCGGCGGCGACGACCGGGTCACGCTGCTCGATGCGGTGCGCGGCGGGTTCCTGCACCTGGGCGATGGCGCCGACACCGTGATCCTGGCCGAGGGCCGCAACCTGCTGACCATCGCCATGGCCGAGACGATCCTGGGTGCGGGCGGCGACGACGCCATCGTGCTGGGCAGCGCCATGCCGGCGGGGCTGGTGGACCTTGGCGTGGGCCAGGACTGGATGCTGCTCACGCGCGGGGGGAATGCGATCACGGTCGCCGGGGTGGAGCTGCTGCTGGGCAGCAGCGGCGACGACACCATCGACCTGGCCGGCGCGGTGGACGGCATGGTGCTGCGGCTGGGCACAGGGTCGGACCTGCTGCGCCTGGCGCCGGGCGACAACCGCGTGATCGTCGCCGATGCGGAGCGCATCGAGGGCCATTCCGGCGACGACATCGTGGTGCTGTCGCGCGTTGCCGCCGGCGCGGTAATCGACCTGGGCGCGGGCGATGACCGCGTGGTGCTGGGCCCGGGCGCCAACGCCGTGCGGCTGCTGGGCGTGGAGAACGTCCAGGGCAGCCGCGGCAATGACCAGGTGTTCCTGGACGGGCCGACGGCGACGGTGACGGTCGCGCTGGGCGATGGCTACGACATGCTGACGCTGGGCGATGCCGGCTTCATCGTGCAGGTCGCGGGCGTGGACCGGGTGCGCGGCGGCGCCGGGGCCGACATGGTGACCGTGGCGCAGGGCACCGCGCGGTCAATGCTGGAAGGCGGCGCGGGCGACGACACGCTGACCGGCGCGGGAGGCGCCGATACGCTGTGCGGCGGCGCGGGGGCCGATTGGCTGGCGGGCGGCGGCGGGGCCGACCTGTTCCTCTACACCGCGGTGTCGCATTCCCCGGTGGACGCGCCCGACACCATCGTGAACTTCAACCCGCTGGAGGGCGATGTCCTGGCCTTCGCGGGCATCGGCGGCGCCGGGGCGTTCCGCTGGCGCGGCGCCTTCTCCTTCACCGGCGAGGGCCGCATGGAGGGCCGCTTCGACGAGGCCACCAAGATCCTGAGCATCGACCTGACCGGCGATGGCGAGGCGGAGATGGCCTTCTGGCTGCCGGGATTCCCGCCCGAAGGGTTTGACGGGAACTCGGTGCTGTGGGCGTGAGGCGCGTTGTCGCGGGCTTTGCCTTCGGCGCGCCTATCGCGCGCCGAGCATCCCTCGCGCCACGATCACCCGCATGATCTCGTTGGTGCCCTCCAGGATGCGGTGCACGCGCAGGTCGCGCACGATCTTCTCGATCCCGTATTCCGCCAGGTAGCCATAGCCGCCGAGCAATTGCAGCGCGTCATCCGCCACGCGCGAACAGGTGTCGGTGACGAAGCGCTTGGCCATGGCGCAGAAGGCGGTGGCATCCGGCGCGCCGGCATCGAGCTTGCCGCAGGCGCGCCACAACAGGGACCGCGCGGCCTCGAGCTCGGTCCGCATGTCGGCCAGGCGGAACTGGGTGTTCTGGAAGTCGCTGACTGCCTTGCCGAAGGCGCGGCGCTGCTGGACGTAATCGAGCGCGATGGCCAGCGCCGCCTCGGCACCGCCCAGCGAACAGGCGGCAATATTGAGCCGACCGCCATCCAACCCCGCCATGGCGAAACGGAAGCCCTGGCCTTCCTGTCCGAGCAGGGCCGAGGCCGGCACGCGCGCATCCTCCATGATGACCTGGCGGGTCGGCTGCGCGTTCCAGCCCATCTTGCGTTCATTCGCCCCGAAGGACAGGCCGGGCGCGTTCTTGTCGATCAGCAGGGCGGAGACGCCCGAAGGCCCCTCCCCGCCGGTCCGCACCATGGTGAGGTACAGGTCCGACACGCCGGCGCCAGAGATGAACTGCTTGGTGCCGTTCAGCACGTAGCCCTCGTTGTCGCGCGCCGCGCGCGTGCGCAGCGCCGCGGCGTCGGAACCCGAACCCGGTTCGGTCAGCGCATAGGAGGCGATCCGCTCCATGGTGATGAGCGAGGGCAGGTGCTCGGCGCGCTGCGCGTCGGAGCCGAAGCGGTCGATCATCCACGCCACCATGTTGTGGATGGACAGGTAGGCCGAGACGGTCGGGCAACCTGTCGCCAGCGCCTCGAACACCACCGCGGCATCGAGGCGCGTGAGGCCGGCGCCGCCGCTGTCCTCGCGCACATACAGCGCGGCCATGCCGAGGGCTGCGGCCTGACGCATCGCGTCGACGGGGAAATGGCGTTCCTCGTCCCAGCGGCGGGCATGGGGGGCCAGCACGTCGCGTGCGAAGTCGCGGGCGACGGATTGCAGGTCCCGCGTGGCCTCGGGCAGGTCGAACATCTGGGTCATCGGTTTCCCCCTGACTGACAGCATAGCGCGCAAGTCGCGCCCCGCCATCGACGGACGCGCCCATCCGCAGCACTCTGTGCCCTGGCGCCCACGACAAGACCACGGAGGAACGGCGAATGGATTTCAGCGGAAAGGTCGCGGTGGTGACCGGCGGCGGCAATGGCATCGGCCGTGCTGCGTGCCTCGGCTTCGCGGCGCATGGCGCGCGCGTGCTGGTGGTGGACCGCGACGCAGCCGCCGCCGCCGCGGTGGCGGCCGAGATCGGCGCGAACGCCCTGGCCTGCGCGGCCGATGTGACGAAGGAGGCCGATGTCGCCGCCTATGTGGCGCGCGCGCTCGACGCCTTCGGCCGCATCGACTGCTTCCACAACAATGCCGGCATCGAGGGCAAGGTCGCCCCCGTCGTGGAATACGAGGATGCCGATTTCGACGCGATCATGGCGGTGAACGTGAAGGGCGTGTTCCTCGGCCTGAAGCACGTCTTGCCGGTGATGATCCGCCAGGGTGCGGGCGCGGTGGTGAATACCGGGTCGACCGCCGGGCTGGTCGGCACGGCGCGGATGCCGATCTATGTCGCGTCCAAGCATGCGGTGCTCGGGCTGACGAAGTCGGTCGCCGCCGAGGTCGGGCCGCAGGGGATCCGCGTCAACGCCGTCTGCCCCGGGCCGATCGACACGCGCATGATCCGCGACCTGGAACGCCAGATCGCCCCCAACCGGCCCGAGAGCGTGGAGGAAGCCTATGTCGCCGGCATCCCGCTGCGCCGCTACGGCCAGGCGGAGGAAGTGGCGAATGTCGTGCTGTTCCTGTGCTCGGGCCTGGCGGGCAACATCACCGGCGCGCAATACGTGATCGATGGCGGGCGCACGGCCGCGCCGGCCGGGGTGTCGCAGACGATCGGGCGGTGAGGCGGCGGCGCCGCCGGACGAAGCGGCGGCGCGCGCGTTATTCGGCAGCGATGGCTGGCGTGACGATCTGCGCCAGGCGCGCGCGCGTCGCTGCCAGGTTGCGCGCCTTGATGTGTCCGAAGCCCTTCACGCCGGCCCAGGCTTCGGCCCATTCCGCAGCCCGTGCCGGGTCGGACAGCAGGCGTTCGATCCCTTCGCGGAATTCGCCCGGCAGGGCGCGTTCCATGCGGCGTTCCTCGGTGCGGCCGAAGGGGTCGAGCGCGGTGCCGCGCAGCACCTTGCCGTGCCGCAGCAGCGCCATCGCCCGCAGCATCCATGGGCCGAAGGCGCGCTTGCCAGGCACGCCGGTGATGGGGTCGGGCTTCGCCAGGATCGGCGGGGCCAGGTTCAGTTCGACGCGCTGCGTGCCGATGAAGGACTGCGCGAGCCGCGCCTGCCAGGCCGGGTCGGCATGCAGGCGCGCGACTTCGTATTCGTCCTTGTAGGCCATGAGGCGATGCAGTTGCGTGGCGACGGCGCGGGTGAGGCGTTCCTCGCCCGGGAGCGTGGCGGCCTCGGCTTCCCGCACGCGCGCGACGAAGCCGGCATAGTCGCGGGCGTACCGGGCTGATTGATAGGCGGTCAGGTCCGCGACGCGGCGTGCGATGAGCGCATCCAGCGTCTCGGCGGCATCCACTGGCGGCGCGAGGTCCTCCAGCGCCGCGACGCGCCCACGGGCAAAGGCTTCCTTGTTCAGCGCAACCTGTGCGCCGTTGAGTTCCAGCGCGCGCGAAATCGCCTCGCTGCTCAGCGGCACCAGCCCGCGCTGGTAGGCGATGCCGAGCAGGAAGACGTTCAGCATCACCGCATCGCCGAGTTCCGCGGTGACGCGCGTGGTGCCACCCAGCGCCACCGTCTCGCGGCAGGCGGCGCGGATCGATGCCAGCATCTCCGCCCCGCGATACCGCGTGGCGGTGTCCTTCACGAATTGCGCGGTCGGCGCGAGGTCCGCATTCACCACCGCGACGGTGCGCGCGGGCCCGAGCAGCGGCCGCGCCGTCGTGCCATGCGCGACCACCATGTCGGCGGCCAGCAGCAGGTCGGCGGAGCCCGCGCCGATGCGCGCGCCGGCAATGGCATCGGCCGCCGCCCCCACCGCGCCGATGCGCAGCTGCGCGTAGACGCCGCCGCCCTTCTGCGCGAGGCCGAGGAAGTCGAGGCTGCGCACCGGCCGTCCTTCCAGATGCGCCGCCTGCGCCAGGATGGCGGCGAGCGACGACACCCCCTGCCCACCGACGCCGGCCATCAGCAGGTTCCACGGTTCGGCACCGATCACTGGGCGCGTGGGTTCCGGGGGTTCGGCGCCGGCGGCGGCGACCACATGCTCCGCCGGCTTCGCGCCGACCAGCGTCACGAAGGACGGGCAGAAGCCCTGCACGCAGGAGAGGTCCTGGTTGCAGGCCGACTGGTCGATGGCGCGCTTGCGGCCGAATTCCGTCTCGATGGGTTCCACCGCCAGGCAGTTCGAGGCGCGCGAGCAATCGCCGCAATCCTCGCAGACCCGCGGGTTGATCATCACGCGGCGCTCGGCCTTGGGGGCCAGGTCGCGCTTGCGCTTGCGGCGGCGCTCGGTGGCGCATTCCTGGTCGTAGATGATGGCGGTGACGCCCGGCGTCTCGCGCAGCGAACGCTGCACCGCATCGAGCTGCGAACGGTGGTGGAAGCCGACCCCCGGCGGGATCAGCGGATTGCCGCGGTGGCGGTCCTCATCATCGGCGACGATCTCGATGCGCTGCACGCCCTCGGCGCGGAGCGCCGCGGCGATGTGCGGGACGTCGATCTCGCCCTCGGGCATCTGCCCGCCGGTCATGGCGACGGCGCCATTGACCAGGATCTTGAAGGTCATGTTGGCCTTTGCGGCCACGGCGAAGCGCACCGTCAGCGAACCCGAATGCCCCCAGGTGCCGTCGCCGATATTGGCGAAGACGTGCTTCTCGGTGGTGAAGGGTGCGGCGCCGATCCAGGGCATGCCCTCGCCGCCCATCTGGGTGAACAGGTCGGAATTCCGGTCCATGTTCTTGGCGAGGTAATGGCAGCCGATGCCGGCGAGCGCGCGCGATCCCTCGGGGATCTTCGTGGACGAGTTATGCGGGCAACCGGGGCAGAAATACGGGTCGCGCGCATGCAGCGGCGCGGCCTGCGCGGCGGCCAGCGCATCCAGCTCCGCGATGCGGTCCAGCAGGCGGTTGGTGCGCAGGGCTTCGGGCAGGCGCACCGCCAGCGCGCGCAGCATTGCGCCAGTGTCGAGCTCGGTCAGGTCGGACAGCAGCGGGCGGCCGTGCTCGTCCTTCTTGCCCGTCACGCGCGGGCGCGTGGGCGCATGGAACAGCGCGTCGCGCAGCTGCCATTCCAGCATGGGGCGGCGGTCCTCGATGACCAGCACTTCCTCCAGGCCATCGGCGAAGGCGCGCGCGGCCTCGGTGTCCATCGGCCAGGCCAGCCCGACCTTCCAGATGCGAAGCCCGGCGTCGCGCGCCATGGCATCGCTGATGCCGGCCTCCTCCAGCGCCTGGCGGAACACGGCATACGCCTTGCCGCGCACCGCGATGCCGAAGCGCGCATTCGGCCCATCCAGCACGATGCGGTCGAAGCCATTGGCGCGGGCGAAGGCGACGGCATGCGGCAGCTTGAAGTGGCGCAGCCGCGCCTCCTGCGCGATCGGCGTGTCGCGCAGGCGGATGTGCAGCCCATCCGGCGAAGCATCCAGCCCCACCGGATCGCGCGTGGCATAGCGCGCGGGGTCGAGCAGCACCGTCATCGACGCATCCATCGTGTCCGCCACGCATTTCATGCCGGCCCAGACGCCCGCGAAACGCGACAGAGCGATGGCCTTGAGGCCGAATTCCAGCACCTCGCCCACATCCGCCGGGTCGAGCACCGGGATCTCGGCATCCATGAAGGCGTATTCGCAGCCCGAGGTAATGGTCGAGGACTTGGACGACGGATCATCGCCGGCCAGCGCCAGCACGCCGCCGCGCGGCATGGTGCCGGCGGAATTGGCATGGCGCAGCACGTCGCCCGACCGGTCGATGCCCGGACCTTTGCCGTACCAGATGGCAAACACGCCCTCGACCGTCGCACCCGTCGTCAGCCCGACCTGCTGCGAACCCCACACGGCGGTGGCCGCGAGGTCCTCGTTCAGCCCGGGCTGGAACACCACGCCATGCGCGCGCAGGCGCTTCTGCTGCCTGGCCAGTTCGCGGTCAAAGCCGCCCAGCGGCGACCCGCGATAGCCCGAGATGAACCCCCCGGTCTTCCACCCCAGCGCGGCATCCATCTCCTGCCGCAGCAGCGGCAGGCGCACCAGCGCCTGGGTGCCGGTGAGCAGCACCGGGCCACCGGTGGCGTCCCAGCGTTCCTCGAGCGTCGCGTCGGGTCGGATGATGCTGCCCATGGCGGTCATGTTGGGGGTCCCGGAGCGGTCTGCCAATGGCAGGATGATGCGCCAGGTCGCGCAGCGGTTTTTTCCGATTTCTGTTGTGCGGCGCCGAAGAGACGGAACATCCTGCCGGGATGGACGCCATCGACCGAAAGATCCTCCGCGCCCTGGCCCGCAAGGCACGGCTGACCAACGCAGAACTGGCCGAGGAGGTCGGCCTCTCCCCCTCCCCCTGCTGGACGCGGGTGAAGCGGCTGGAACAGGCCGGCGTGATCCAGGGTTACCACGCGCTGCTGGACCAGGCCGCGCTCGGCCTACCCGACACGGTGTTCCTGGAAGTGATGATGGAACGCCACGACGACACGCACCTGGCGCGATTCGAGGAAGCCGTGCTGGCCATTCCGGAAGTGCTGGAATGCTGGCTGGTAACGGGCGAGTACGACTACATGCTGAAGGCGGCGGTCGGCGGCACGGCGGGTTACGAACGCCTGCTGCGCGAGAAAGTGTATCGCTTGCCGGGCGTGCGCCACACGCGCACGGCGTTCACCTTGCGCTGCCTGAAGCGCGTGGTCTCGCCGGTGCCCTGAAACGTCAGTCGAAACCGCCCACCGGCAGGGCGGAGGGGAGCCCGACGCCCGAGACGCTCACGAGGATCAGCAGCGCTGGTTCGCTCGCCGACGCATTGCGCGTCACATGCGGCGCCATCGGCCGGTACTGGAAGGCCTCGCCGCTGCGGAGCACACGCGGCGAACGACCCTCGATCTCAACGACGATCGAGCCCTCGGCGACCAGGACGATCTCGTCGCCGAGCGGCATGGCGCGCGCCATCTCGGCGCCGCGGCCGAGCGCGACACGAGACATGCGGAACATCCACCACGGGCTGGCATCGAGCCGCGCCGCGAGCAGCGGGCTCGCGGTGAAGCCGCCGGGTGCCGGTTCCGCCGCTGCCGCGGCCGCCCCGACGCAGAGCAGCGCCGCGAGAAGCCTCGCCGCGACCGGCCCGCCGATGCCGCGCGGCTTCAGCCAGCGCCAGAGCGCCGCCATTCGCTGGCGCAGCGACACCCAGGCCTGGCGCCGCGCGATGCTGCGCAAGCGGCGTGCCCGCCGCCTGTAGTGGCCGATGTCGATGGCACCATCGGCATGGCGGCGAGGCTCCTGCTGTCGGGTCATCTTCCCTCCCCCCGCTCCCGCGTCGGGAGCACCGGGGACAGGATGCGCGCCCGCGGCGCCGGCCGCTTTGAGACCAGCCTGATTTTCCCTTGAGACGGCCATGATTCCGCGACGCCCCCGGCGCGGCCTGCTATCCAGCGGGCAGGAGGTGCTGCCGGGAATGCGCTACCTGCTCGCCGACGACATCGTGCTGGACGCGCAACGCCGCGAACTGCGGCGCGGCGACGCCCTGGTCGCGGTCGAGCCGCAGGTGTTCGACCTGCTGGCCTTGCTGATCGGCATGCGCGACCGCGTCGTCACGCGCGACGACATGTTGGCCGGCATATGGCGCGGGCGAATCGTGTCGGACTCGACCCTCGCCAGCCGCGTGAACGCTGCGCGCCGCGCGATCGGCGACAGTGGCGAGGCGCAGCGGCTGATCCGCACCATTTCCCGACGCGGCTTCCGCTTCGTCGGCACGGTGCGGGAACTCGATGCCGCATCGGATGCCGCACCGGATACCTTGCCGCCGCCGCACCAGCAGGTGACCTTCTGCATGGCCGCCGATGGCGTGACGCTGGCCGTCGCCTCGGCCGGCCAGGGCCCGCTGCTGCTGCGCGCCGGCACCTGGCTCACCCATGTCGAGAAGGACTGGGACAGCCCGCTCTGGGCGCCGCTGCTGCGCCGCCTGGCAGCGGGCCATCGCCTGGTTCGCTACGATGCGCGCGGCAATGGGCTGTCGGACCGCGACGTCGCGGAGATCAGCTTCGCCGCCTTCGCGCGGGACCTGGAAGCGGTCGCGGCTTCGCTCAGCGACACGCCCTTCGCCCTGATGGGCGCCTCCCAGGGTGGCGCGGCGGCGATTGCCTATGCCGCCGCGCACCCCGAGCGCGTGTCGCGCCTGGTCCTCTGCGGCGCCTATGCGCGCGGACGCAACCGGCGCGGCACGCCGGTGGAGCGCGAGAAGGCGCAGGCTCTGATGACCCTGATGCGCCAGGGCTGGGGTGACGAGCGCTCCGCCTTCATGCAGGCCTTCAGCTCGGTCTACCTGCCCAAGGGCACGCCGGAGCAGATCAGATGGTGGACCGACCTGCAGCGCGCGACGACCTCGGCCGACACCGCCATCCGCTTCCGCGACGCCTGCGACGAGATCGACGTATCGGCCTTGCTGCCGCGCGTGCAAGCGCCGACGCTGGTGCTGCACAGCCGCGGTGACACTGTCTCGCCCTTCGAGGAAGGCCGCCGCATCGCCGCCGCCATCCCAAAGGCGCGCTTCGTCGAGCTCGACAGCGACAACCACGTCCTCATGCAGGGCGAGCCCGCCTGGTTCCGCATGCTGGACGAGGTCGAGCGGTTCCTCGGCTCCGCCGCGCCCTGACGGGAGGCGGCCGTCAGTGCGACCGCCCGGCCTCGTCGTAATGCACGCCGATGGTGCGATACGCGTTGAGCACGCCGAACAGCACCAGGCCCCAGGCGAAGATGGTGATGCCGGCGTCCTTCGCCGCCGCGGCCAGGAACAGACCGACCAGCGCGAGCACGGCGTAGAAGGCCAGGAAGAAGGCACGGGTTCCGCTCATGGCTTGGTCTCCTTGCGGGGATTGTCGTCGAACAGGATGCGGGCGGCCGCGCCATCGAGGTCGTCGTATTGGCGCGACCGCAGCGTCCACAGGAAGGCCACCAGGCCGAGCAGGCCCAGCAGCAGCGAGACGGGGATGAGGTAGAGCAGGACGTCCATGCGTCAGTCCCTCCCCGCCCGCAGCGCATTGACCACGACGATGATGGAAGACGACGCCATCACCAGCGCGGCGATCAGCGGCGTCACCGTCCCCGCCACCGCGAGCGGCACCGCCACCACGTTGTAGACCACCGAGAAGCCGATGTTCTGCCGCGCGATCGCCTGCGCGCGCCGTGCGATGCGGATGGCGGCCGGCAACATGGCCAGCCCGTCGCGCTGCAGCACCAGGTCCGCGGCGGATTGCGCGAGGTCCGTGGCACCCGCCGGGCTGGCCGAGACATGCGCGGCGGCGAGTGCGGCGGCGTCATTGATGCCATCGCCGACCATCAGCGGGTGGCGGCCTTCGGCGGCGAGCGCGGCGATGCGCGCCTGCTTCGCGAGTGGGTCGGTGCCGGCGCGCCAGTCCGCGATGCCGGCCTGCCAGGCCAGCGCCGCGACCGCGCCCTCGCCATCGCCGGAGAGCAATTCCGCCGGCAGGCCGAGCGCGGCGAGCGAGGCCACCGCCGCCGGCGCGTCCTCGCGCATACGGTCGGCGAAGCGGAACAGCACGGGCGCGGCATCGCCGTCGCGGAAGGCCAGGGTCATGCCATCGCTCGATGCCGGCAGGCCGACAAAGGCGGGTGAGCCGAGCCGCGCATCGCCAGCCTGCAAGCCCTGGCCGGCGGTTTCGCGCACGCCATCGGCCAGGGGCGCGTCAGGGCAGGCGCGCGCCAGCGCCTGCGCCAGCGGGTGCCGCGAGGCGCGCGCCATCCCCGCCGCGCGCGCCAGCACCGCCGCGTCCTGGCCTTCCGGCAGCAGCACGGGGCGGCCTTCGCTCAGCGTGCCGGTCTTGTCCAGCACGACGTGGTCGGCGCTGGCCAGGCGTTCCAGCGCGGTGGCGGATGTCACCAGCACGCCGCGGCGGAACAGCGCGCCCACCGCCACCACCTGCACCGCCGGCACGGCGAGCGCGAGCGCGCAGGGGCAGGTGATGAGCAGCACGCAGACCGCATGCACCAGAGCGAGCTGCCACGGTGCGTGCAACACGCCCCACCACAGCAGGAAGGTCGCGGCCGCCACGGCATGCGCGGCCGGCACATAGACGCGCGCCGCTCGGTCGGCGATGGAGACGAAGCGCCCCTTGGCCTGCTCCGCGCGTTCCAGCAGGCGCGCCATGGCGGCGAGCGAACCGTCCTTCGCCGCGGCGCTGACCGTCATGGTGAAGGCCGCACCCATGTTCACCGCGCCGGCGGGCAGCGCGTCGCCGGGCGGGAAGCGGCGCGGCAGGCTCTCGCCCGTGGTCGCGGCGGCGTCGAGCAGCGTGTCGCCGGCCGCCACGCCGTCCAGCCGAAGGCGTTCGCCGGAGGCGACCAGCACCCGGTCGCCGGCGGCGAGCGCCTCGGCGGGCACGGATTCGCTGCGCCCATCGGGCAGCAGCCGCGTCACCAGGCCGTCCTGCAAGGCCAGCAATTCCGCCACCGATTGCCGCGCGCGCCTCCGCGCCGCGCGGTCCAGCACGCGCCCGGCCAACAGCAGCGCGAGCAGCGCCGTCGCGCCATCGAAATAGGTGTAGGGGCCGTTGAACCAGGTCTCCGACAGCGACATCGCCGCCGTCGCCAGCACGCCGAGCGAGACCGCCATGTCCATGGATGGCCGCCCGGCGCGCAGCGCGGCCCAGGCCGAACGGTAGAACGGCATCCCCGCCACCAGCACCACGGGCAGGCCGATCAGCGCCGCCAGCCAGTGCAGCCCGTGGCGCGTCGCTTCGCCCATGTCGCCGCCGACCCAGACGGCGACCGACACCAGCATCACGTTCATCGATCCGAAGAAGGCGATGCCCAGCGCGCGGGTCAGGGCGCGGCCTTCGGCATCCTCGGTGGCGCGCAGGCAAGCGGGCGACCAGGGCGCGGCGCGGAAGCCGAGGCGCGCGAGCAGCGCAACCAGCTCGTTCGCGCGCGCCGCGACCCCGCGCCAGGTGATGGACAGCCGCCGCGTGGACAACGCCGCGCGCGCCGACAGCACATCGCGTTCCGCCGCCAGCGCCTGTTCCACCAGCCACACACAGGCGCCGCAGGTCAGGCCCGAGACCACCAGGTCGAGCCGCTGCACGCCGTCGCGTTCCTGTGTCGCGAAGGGCGCGAGATCCAGCGCAGGCGCCGCGGCTTCGGGGCGCAGCAAGCCGGCCTCCGTCTCCTGCCGGCGGTAGAAGGCATCGAGGCCGAGGCCCGCGACCAACCCATGCGCGCCCTCGCAGCCCGTGCAGCAGAAGCGCGCCTGGCCGGGGGCAAGCCGCGCGCCGCAATGCGCGCAGGACGCGACCGAGACCGCGTCCGGCGCGACCGGCCGGGTTCGGCCGATCAGGCTCATGGGACGATCACCCGGCGGCGAATGTCGAAGGGCGTGCCGTCCGGGCCGTAGAGCGTCAGGCGCGCTTCCCACTGTCCGCGCTGCGGCGGCAGCGCCTCGGCCGCCCAGCGCCCGGTGCCGCGTGCGGCGAAGTCGAGCGGCAACTCGCTGCCATCGAGCGGGCGCAGCAGCACGCCCTCGATGCGGCCGGGAATGGCGCGGCCGTCACGATCGGTCGCGACAACGGCAAGCGCGCCGCCTGACAACGTGACCTCCGCCTTCCAGCCGAGCGCATCCTGCCGCGCCGCCTCGGCCAATACCTGGTCGTAGCCGCGGCCGCGTTCATACGCGCGCGGCACGGTCACGCCGGTGAAGGTGGAGATGGCGAACCAGGCCATGATCCCGTTGACCACGACGACCACCGCCATGCCGCCGGCGAAGGCCCAGGGGATCCAGCGACTACGCTTCGGGTCGTAGGTCGCGCTCATGGGCGTGGTCCTGCGAAGGTGCTGGCGGTGCTGGCCATGGCGCGGCCCGTGGCGTCCAGCAGGCGGAAGGTCACGGGCGTGGAGTCCGCGATGCGCTGCCCGCCCGGCACGGTGACCAGCACGCGGTATTGCGCGATGCCGTCGGCGCGGCGCGCGAGAAGCGGGCGGCCCTGCGCGTCGTCCTCCACATCCTGCACCACCATGCGGAAGCCGGCCGGCGCATCGAGCACGAGCGCGAGCGGCGCCTCCTCGCGCGTCTTGTTGACGATCTTGACGGTGAAGGCGTTGCGGATGCCGCCGTCGGACAGGCGCACGAACAGCGGCGCGCGGTCGCGGATGACGGTGACGTCCAGCGTCGATCGCAGCAGGAAGGCGCCGAGCATGACCAGCGACACCGCCGCCAGCGCGCCCGCATACATCATGGTGCGCGGGCGGATGAAGCGCGGCAGGTGGCGCGCCGCCATGCCGGCCTTGAAGCGCGCCTCGCCGGGGGGCATGCCGGCGGTGGCGGCGGCGCTGGCCGAGAGGTTCTTCAGCGTCTCGAAGGCGACCAGCCCCTTGGGCCGGCCAAGCTTGCCCATGACGCTGTCGCAGGCATCGACGCACAGCCCGCAGCCGATGCATTCCAGCTGCTGCCCGTCGCGGATATCGATGCCCGTCGGGCAGACATGCACGCAGGCGAAGCAGTCGACGCAATCACCGGCATGCGCGTCCTTCGCCTTGCCGCGCGGTTCGCCGCGCCAGTCGCGATAGGTCACGACCAGCGAATTCTCATCCAGCATCGCCGCCTGGAAGCGCGGCCAGGGGCACATGTAGGTGCAGACCTGCTCGCGCGCCCAGCCGGCCAGCAGGTAGGTGAAGCCGGCGAAGAGCGCGAAGAAGAAATAGACGGTGACGCTCGCCTGCCCGGTCAGGATCTCCCGTGTCACCCTCGGCGCGTCGTTGAAGTACATCACCCAGGCGCCGCCGGTCGCCGCCGCGATCAGCAGCCAGACGCCATGCGTGAGCGCCTTGCGCGTCCAGTAATTCGCGTCGCGCGGCCCTTGGTCGAGCTTCATGCGCGCATTGCGGTCGCCCTGGATCCAGCGCTCGACGAACATGAACAGG
Organism: Roseomonas sp.; assembly: GCA_051860065.1. GTDB lineage: Bacteria > Pseudomonadota > Alphaproteobacteria > Acetobacterales > Acetobacteraceae > Neoroseomonas. Next base: position 59,705 of record JBHYEQ010000009.1, on the reverse strand, counting down.
TCGGTCCAGACCGTCTGCGGGCAGGTGAAGCCGCACCACAGCCGCCCGAACAGCGAGGACACCGCGAACAGCGCAAACGCGCCCAGGATCAGCGCACCGGCCAGGAAGTAGATCTCCTGCGGCCAGAGCTCGATCCAAAAGAAGAACAGGCGCGCATTGGCGATATCGACCAGCACCGCCTGGTCGGGCACGCCCGCCCCGCGGTCCCAGCGCAGCCAGGGCAGGATGTAGTAGAGCGCCAGGCAGGCCACCAGCACCGCCCACTTCACCGAGCGCACGCGGCCGAAGACGCGCTTCGGATAGACCTTCACGCGGTCGGCGTAGAGCGACTGCCCGGCGGCGTGTGTCGCCGCCGGCCGGTCCGCCTTGGCGCGCTGCGGTGCCTCGATGCTGCTCATGGCGCGCGGCCTATTCGCCCCCGCCGAGCGAATGCACATAGACGGTCAGCATGTTGACCATCGCCGGGTCCAGCCGCCCCTGCCAGGCCGGCATCACGCCCATGCGCGGGCTGGTGATCGACGCAACGATGTCGCGCTTGCTTCCGCCGTACAGCCACACCTGGTCGTTCAGGCGCAGCGCGCCGACCTCGCGGTTGCCCTCGCCGCGTTCGCCGTGGCAGGCGACGCAGTTCTCGGCAAACAGCACCGCGCCGCGCGCCGCCGCCGCCTGGTCGGTGGCGCGGTTGGTCAGCGACAGCACGTGCTCCGCCACATCGTCGATCTGCGCGCGGGTCAGCAGACCGTCGGCGCCGAAGCGCGGCATGATGGATTGCCGCTGGTCGTCGCTTTCATTCGCGCGGATGCCGTGGCGTATGGTGTGCTGGATGGCCTCCAGCGAGCCGCCCCAGATCCAGTCGTCATCGGCCAGCGACGGGAAGCCACCCACCGCCCCCTGCCCGCCCGCGCCGTGGCAGCCAGCGCAGTTGTTGGCGAAGGCGACGCGCCCGCCGGCGGTGGCGAAGGCGCGCAGCTCGGGGTCGGCCGCGATCTGCGCCGGCGTGGCTTCGCGCAGCCGCGCCATCATCGGTGCGTTGCGCGCCTGCGCAGCGGCGACATCGGCCACCACGGCCTCGCGCGCCACCCAGCCGCTGGTGCCCTTCCAGAAGGGCAGCGAGGGATAGATCACCATCCACACCACCGCGAAGACGATGCAGGCGTAGAATGTGTAGAGCCACCACTTCGGCAGCGGGTTGTTCAGCTCCTTCACCCCGTCCCATTCATGGCCGGTGGTGTCGGTGCCGGTCAGGGCGTCCTTTTCGATCTTGGTCGGCATCCTCGGATGCTCCTGTCAGCGGGGGCTGCGCGAGCGGGGCGCATCGTCCCGCAGCGGAATATCGGCCTGGGATTCGAAGTGGCGCTTCTTCGACGGGCGCAGCACGAACCACAGCATCCCGAGGAACAGCACGAAGAACCACACCACCCACATCGCGCGCAGCGCGGGCAGGCCTTCGATCAGCGTTTGCATCGCGCGATCCCTTAGGGCTGGCGCAGCTGCGCGGGGGTGACGTCGCGGAAATCCACCAGCGTGCCGAGCATCTGCAGGTAGGCGACCAGCGCATCCATCTCGGTCACCAGGCCGGGGTTGCCGTCGAAGGCGGATTGCCGGGCGCGGGCGTAGCGACCCTCGAACCCGCCGGCGTCGGCATCCGGTGTCGCCTGCGCGCGCAGGTCGGCCGCGGCATTGGCGATCATGTCGTCGGTGTAGGGCACGCCCGCCGCGCGCAGCGCGCGCATCCGCCGCTGGATGTCGCTGGTGTCGAGCGGCCGATCCAGGAAGGCGTACGGTGGCATGATCGAGGCCGGCACCAGTGCGCGCGGCGAACGCAGATGCTGCGCCTGCCAGTCATCCGAATACCGCCCGCCGACGCGCGCGAGGTCCGGCCCGGTGCGCTTGGACCCCCACTGGAAGGGATGGTCGTACATGCTCTCGGCCGCCAGCGAGTAGTGTCCGTAGCGTTCCAGCTCGTCGCGGAACGGGCGGATCATCTGGGAATGGCAGTTGTAGCAGCCCTCCCGCACGTAGATATCGCGCCCGCGCAGTTCGAGCGGGGTGTAGGGCCGCATGCCCGAGACACGCTCGATCGTGGTCTCGATGGCAAACAGGGGCACGATCTGCACCAGGCCGCCGATCGAGATGGTGATGAGGGTGAGCACCGCCATCAGCACCACGTTGCGCTCGATGATGCCGTGGTCGCGAAGCCATGCGAACATCTGCGTGCTCCCCCTATTCCGCCGCGACGGCCATGGCGGGAAGACGCGCAGGCGCGGCCTCCTCGCCCTGGGTCACCGTCTTCCACAGGTTGAAGGCCATGATCAGCGCGCCGGTCAGGTACAGCACGCCACCGAGCAGCCGGATCACGTAGTAGGGGTGCATCGCCTCCACGGTTTCCACGAAGGAGTATTGGAGGAAGCCGAGCTCGTCATAGGCGCGCCACATGAGCCCCTGCATGATGCCCGAGACCCACATCGCGGTGATGTAGAAGACGATCCCGAGCGTCGCGAGCCAGAAGTGCCAGGCGATCAGCGTCTCGCTCCACACACCCTTCTTCCGCCACAGCACCGGGAACAGGTAGTAGAGCGCGCCGAAGGTGATGAAGCCGACCCAGCCCATCGCACCGGAATGCACATGCCCGATGGTCCAGTCGGTGTAATGCGACAGTCCGTTCACCGCGCGGATCGACATGACCGGGCCCTCGAAGGTGGACATGCCGTAGAAGCCGACCGCGGTGACCGAGAAGCGCAGCGCCGGATCCGTGCGCAGCTTGTCCCAGGCGCCCGACAGCGTCATCAGCCCGTTGATCATGCCGCCCCAGGACGGCATCCAGAGCACGACCGAGAAGACCATGCCGAGCACCTGCGCCCAGTCCGGCAGCGCGGTGTAGTGCAGGTGATGCGGACCGGCCCAGATATAAAGGAAGATCAGCGTCCAGAAGTGCACGATGGACAGCCGGTAGGAATAGACCGGCCGGTCCGCCTGCTTCGGGATGAAGTAGTACATGATGCCGAGGAAGCCCGCGGTGAGGAAGAAACCCACCGCGTTGTGGCCGTACCACCACTGGATCATCGCTCCCTGCACGCCCGGCGTCGCCGAGTAGGAGGCCGACGCGCCGATATCGATCGGGATCGAGATATTGTTGCCGATATGCAGCACGGCCACGGTGATGATAAAGGCCAGGAAGAACCAGTTCGCCACGTAGATGTGCGGTTCCTCGCGCTTCATGATGGTGCCGGCGAAGACCACCAGGTAGGCGACCCAGACGATGGTCAGCCAGATGTCGGCATACCATTCGGGCTCGGCATATTCCTTCGACTGCGTGACGCCCAGCACGTAGCCGAGCGCGGCAATCACGATGAAGAAGTTGTAGCCCCAGAACAGGAACCAGCCCGCGTCGTCACCACCGAACAGTCGCGCCCGGCAGGTGCGCTGCACGACGAACAGGCTGGTGCAGATCAGCGCATTGCCGCCGAAGGCGAAGATCACCGCGCTGGTATGCAGCGGGCGCAGCCGCCCGAAGGTGGTCCATTCGAGGTCGAGGTTCAGCAGCGGGAAGGCCAGCTGCGAGGCGATCACCACGCCCACCAGGAAGCCGACCACGCCCCAGAAGGCGGTGATGATGGCGAAGGCGCGGATCGGCGCCTCGACATAGGACACCTCCTGCGCCCGCGCGACGGTTGGCGTTGCTGCTGCCACGACCGATCTCTCCTGCACCGGCGCCGTCGCGGAGTCGCGGGGCGCGCCACGGGCGGCAGGGAACGCCCGGTGCGGCGTGGCGTCCTTGATCCGGATCAAGTTTCTCGCGCTGCAGCAGGATTACGCTGCGGCGCAGCCCCGGGGGGAAGAACCAGCCATGCCAAGCGAGACGCAGACCGCCGCCCGCCGCACCGCCACCATCCGCATCGTCGCGCCAGACCGTCCCTGGGCCTGGCTGACGGCCGGCTGGCGCGACCTGATGGCGAACCCGCAGATCGGCTTCTTCTACGGCGGCGCGCTCACGCTGGCGGGCTGGGTGCTGGCGCTGGTGCTGCTGTGGGCGCGCACGGGCTGGGCCATCCTGCCGGTCTCGGCGGGCTTCTTCATGGTGGCGCCGATCCTGGCGGCGGGGCTGTACGAGGCATCCCGCCTGCGCGAAGCCGGCCAGCCTGTCACCTTCGCCGCCTGCATGGGCGGCTTCACGCGCAATGGCGGGCAGCTGGCCTTCATGGGCGTGGTGCTGGTGGTGCTGCACCTGTTCTGGGTGCGCGTGGCGGCGCTGCTCTTCATGCTGATGTTCGGCATCAACTTCTCGCCCTCGCTGGAGGCGCTGCCGATGGCGATGCTGCGCTCCGACATGCTGCTGCCCTTCCTGATCGTGGGGACAGGCGCGGGGGCGGTGCTGGCGGGTGCGGCCTTCGCGATCTCGGCGGTGTCGATCCCGATGCTGGTGGACCGCGACGTCTCGGCGATCGAGGCGATCGTGGTGTCGGTGCGCGCGGTCGTCGCGAACCCCGGTGCGATGCTATTCTGGGCGGGGCTGATCGTGGTGTTCACGGCGATGGCGATGGTGCCGTTCTTCCTGGGCCTGGCGCTGGTGATCCCGCTGGTGGGGCATGCGACCTGGCACGCGTATCGGGATTTGGTGGCGTAGGCGTCAGGCGACCACCCGCACCGCCATCGCCGCCAGGACCACGCCGTTCAGCACGAACAGCGCCGCGCCCGCCAGGCGCATCCCCGGCCCCGCGCGCCGCCCGAAGAATCGCCCGAGCAGCGCGACGCCAACCAGCGCTGGCACCGTACCTGCCACGAAGGCCACCATGGCAAGCGCCCCGCCCAGCGCCGAGCCCGTCGCCGCCGCCCCCGCCAGCGCGCCATAGAGCAACCCGCAAGGCAGCGCCGAGAGCATCACCCCCAGCGCCACGCCGCGCAGCCCGATGGGTGCGGCCAGCAGCGCGCCCAACCGCCGTTCCAACACCCCGGGCAGGCGCGGCGCCGGCAGCCGCGGCAGCAGCGCCGCGATGCGCGCGCTGGCCTGTGCGAACATCAGCACCGCCGCGACACCGAGCAGCCCCGCCAGCACGAAGCGGAACCCCATGCCCAGCGCCACCACGCCCGCGAAGCCGCCCGCCGCTGCGCCCAGTACCGCGTAGCCCAGCATCCGCCCCGCGTGATACGGCACCAGCGCCGCGCCCGCGACGCGCGCCAGCACGCCGCCCGACGCCACGCGATCGGCCACCGCGGCGGATTGCGCAATCACGAAGGGTCCGCACATGCCCGCGCAATGCGTCGCCCCGCCCGCCAGCCCCGCCATGAACAGCGCCGCCATCACCGCCGGCACGCCGCCGGGGCCGAGCGCCGTCAGGTCGTGCAGGCAATTCGCCAGGAACTCCATGGCGCGTTTCTACCATGCGCGGCGGGCGCCGCGTTGCGCCCTCGCAAGCCCTCGCCAGATGGCGCGCCACGCCGTAAACGCCTGGGCATGCGTCCGCTGATCCTGACCATGGGAGAACCCGCCGGCATCGGCGCCGAGATCGCCGCCGGCGCCTGGCGCGCCCTGCGCGCGACCGGCCCCGCCTTCGTGCTGATCGACGACGCGACGCGCGGCTTCACCGTGCCCATCCGCCCGGTGGACGCGCCCGAGGATGCCGCCGCGGCCTTCGCCAATGCCCTGCCGGTCCTGCACCGCGCCCTGCCCCGCGCGCCCATCGCCGGCACGCCCGACACCGCCAACGCGCCCGCCGTCATCGCCGCCATCACCGAGGCGGTGGCGCTGTGCCGCGCCGGCCGCGCCGCCGGCGTGGTCACCAACCCGATCCAGAAGGCCACGCTGACCGCGGCGGGCTTCAAGCATCCCGGCCACACGGAATACCTCGGCGAGATCGCCGGCACGGGCGTGCCGCCGGTGATGATGCTGGCGAGCAGCGACCTGCGCGTGGTGCCCGTCACGGTGCACGAAGCCCTGGCGCGCGCCATCGCCCGCCTGACGCCCGCGCTGATCGTCGAGACTGCCCGCATCACCGCCCGCGCGCTGCGCGAGGAATTCGCCATCGCGTCCCCGCGCCTGGCCGTCGCCGGCCTCAACCCGCATGCCGGCGAGGCCGGCACCATGGGCCGCGAGGACATCGACATCGTCGCCCCCGCCATCGCGATGCTGCGCGCCGAGGGCATCGACGCCCGCGGCCCGCTGCCGCCCGACACCATGTTCACCGCGCATGCGCGCCCGACCTATGACGCGGCGATCTGCCTCTATCACGACCAGGCGCTGATCCCGATCAAGACGCTCGACATGGCGGGCGGGGTGAACGTGACGCTCGGGCTGTCCATCGTGCGCACCAGCCCGGACCATGGCACGGCGCTGGACATCGCAGGCACGGGGCGGGCCGATCCATCGTCGTTGATCGCGGCCATCCGCCTGGCGGCGGAACTCGCGCGCGCAAGGGGTTTCGCATGACGCATCTCGATTTCTCGGTGAATGTCGATCACGTCGCGACGCTGCGAAATGCGCGCGGCGGCACCTTCCCCTGCCCGGTCGAGGCCGCGCGCGTGGTGGTCGCCGCCGGCGCCGATGGTGTCACGATGCATCTGCGCGAGGACCGCCGCCACATCCGCGACCGCGACGTCGAGCGCGTGCGCGCCGAGATCGCCGCGCCGCTGAACTTCGAGATGGCCGCGACCGAGGAGATGGTCGCCTTCGCCGAGCGCATCCGCCCGCCCTATTGCTGCCTGGTGCCGGAGAAGCGCGCGGAGCTCACCACCGAGGGCGGCCTCGACGTGCTGCGCGCGGGTCCGTTCCTGCAGCAGGCGATCGACCGCCTGCGCGCCGCCAAGGTGCGCGTGTCGATCTTCATCGAGGCCGACCCGGCGCAGATCGAGGCCGCCGCGCGGCTCGGCGCCCAGGCCATCGAACTGCACACCGGCACCTATGCCGAGGGGCCCGTCGCGAACCGCGAGGCGCAGCTCGCGCGGCTGAAGGCGGGCGCGGTCGCGGCGCGCGCGGCCGGGCTGCTCTGCCACGCCGGCCACGGCCTGTCCTACGACACGGTCGGCCCGATCGCGGCGATGCCGGAGGTCAGCGAAGTCTCGATCGGCCATTTCCTGATATCGCAGTCGGTGTTCGAGGGCCTTGACCCCACCGTGCGGCGCTTCCGCGCCATCATGGACGACGCGCGCCGCGCCTGACGGGGGCTTTCCGCGCGCGCCCGGCCGTGCCTCCATGGCGGCACGGAGGACACGCCATGCCCAGCATCACCATCGAAGGCTATCCCATCGCCTATGCCGAGGCCGGCTCCGGCCCGCCGCTGCTGATGATCCATGGCACGCTCGGCGACCAGCGGTCCTGGGGCGGGCAGATGGAGGCCTTCGGCGCGAAGCACCATGCAATGGCGGTCAGCCTGCGCCATTGCTGGCCAGGCGAATGGACCGATTCCGGCGACTTCACCATCGCGCGCCACACCGCCGACATCGCCGGCTTCATCAAGGCGCTGGGCGAAGGCCCGGTGCGGCTGATCGGCCATTCGCGCGGCGGGCACATCGCCTTCCGCGTCGCGCAGCATCACCCGGAACTGATCCAGTCCCTGGTGCTGTTGGAACCGGGCGGCGAGTTGGACGAAACGCTCGGCGGCGCGCCGCCAGCCGGCAAGCAGGGCGCGGCCTTCGCCAACGGCGCCGCGCTGATCCGCGAGGGCAAGGACGAGGAAGGGCTGACCGTCATCGCCGAACACACCGGCGGCCCCGGCGCCTGGGCGAAGCGCTCGGAAGCGCGCAAGGCGGTCAACCGCGACAACGCCCGCACGCTGCTCGGCCAGATCAACGAACAGCGCAAGCCTTACAGCCGCGCCGAGGCCGCGGGCATCGCCATCCGCACGCTGCTGGTGGGCGGCGACCAGTCGCAGCCGCAATTCGGCGTCATCCTGGATGCGCTGGAAGGTGCGATGCCGAACGCCACGCGCGTGACCATCCCGCGCGCCGCGCACAGCGTGCAGGCCGACAACCCGGCCGACTTCAACGCCGCGGTGCTGGCCTTCCTGGAAAAGCATTGACGGCGCGCCGCGCCGCCGCGACCATCGCTGCCATGTCCGCGCGCCCCGCCATCACCGCCACCCGACGCCGTCGCCCGACGACGCCGTGGCGGCGCGCGCCCGATCCGACGTTGCGAGCCTAGCGGCACCCCCGCAGCTCCGTCGCCCCGGCGCCCCGCCCACCGCAAGGTCGGCGGGGTTTTTCGTGTCCGTTCGCAAGGGACCCCTCCCATGGCACCGCTTCCGCCCACCGCGCTGCGCCGCGCCACACCCGCCGATGCCGCCACCATCCGTGACGTCACGCGCGCCGCCTATGCGCGATGGGTGCCGGTGATCGGGCGCGAGCCGCTGCCGATGCGCGTGGACTACGACGCCGCCGTGCTGGCGCATCGCTTCGACCTGCTGGTGCGCGGCTTCGCCATCATGGCGCTGATCGAGACCGCACTGCGCGACGACCACCTCTGGATCGAGAACATCGCCGTGCATCCCGACCACCAGCGCCAGGGCCTCGGCCGCCGCCTGCTCGCGCATGCCGAGGCGCTGGCGCGCGAGGCCGGGCGCGCCGAGCTGCGCCTGCTGACCAACGGCGCCTTCGCGTCGAACATCTCGCTGTACGAAGCACACGGCTACGTCGTGACGGCGCGCGAGCCCTACCTGGCGGGCGAGACGGTGTTCATGGCCAGGCGCCTGGCGTGATCAGGCGTCGGTGAATTGCAGGGACGCCAGGCGCGCATAGAGCCCGCCCTGCGCCAGCAGCGCCTCATGCGTGCCGGTCGCGGCGATGCGCCCGGCCTCCATGACCACGATGCGGTCGGCCGCCCGCACGGTCGCCAGGCGATGCGCCACCACGATGGTGGTGCGCCCGCGCGACAGGCGCTCCAGCGCATCCTGCACGGCGCGTTCGCTCTCGGCATCCAGTGCGGAGGTCGCTTCGTCCAGCAGCAGCACCGGCGCGTCGCGCAGGATGGCGCGCGCGATGGCGATGCGCTGCCGTTGCCCACCCGACAGCGTGACGCCGCGCGCCCCAAGATGCGTCGCGTAGCCGTCCGGCAAGGCGGCGATGAAGCCGGCGGCGGATGCCGCTTCCGCCGCGGCCAGCACCTCGGCATCGGAGGCGCCGGGGCGGCCGTAGCGGATATTGTCGGCGACCGTCGCGCTGAAGATCGACGGGTCCTGCGGCACCAGGCCGATGCGCCCGCGCACCGCCTCCGGCGCCGCTGACGCGATGTCGATGCCATCCAGTTCGATGCGCCCGGCCTGCGGGTCGTAGAAGCGCAACAGCAGCGCCAGCACCGTGGTCTTGCCCGCACCGGACGGGCCGACCAGCGCGACCGTCTCCCCGGGCGCGACCTCCAGCGAGAAGCCGTCCAGCGCCGGCGTATCGGGCCGCGAAGGATAGCGGAAGGTCACGTCGCGGAAGGCTACCGCGCCGCGCGGTGCGGGCAGCGTCACGGGGTTCGCCGGCGCGGCGATGGTCGGCTCCACCGCCAGGATTTCCGCCAGCCGGTCGGCGGCGGCACCCGCGCGCTGGATCTCACCCCACAATTCGCTGACCGTCGCACCCGCACTGGCCAGCAGCACCGCGTAGAACACGAAGGCGGTCAGGTCGCCGCCGCTCATGCGCCCGGCGATCACATCCTGCCCGCCGACCCACAGCGCGAAGGTGATGGCGCCGAAGCCCAACAGGATGACGGACAGGATCAGCGCCGTGCGCGTCGCGATGCGGCGCAGCGCCGCCTGCACGGAACGTTCGGACTCCGCGCCGTAGCGGGCGCGTTCCGCATCTTCATGCGTGAAGGCCTGGACGGTCCGCATGCCGTTGATGGCTTCCTCGGCGGTCGCCGCCAGGTCCGCGACGCGTTCCTGCGCAGCCTTGGACAGCCGGCGTTCGCGGCGGCCGAACACGATCATCGGCAGCACCACCAGCGGCACCACCACGGCCATCAGCCCCGCGAGCTTGGTGCTGGTCAGCACCAGCATGATGAAGGCGCCGCTGCCGGTCAGCGCATTGCGCAGCCCCATCGAGATCGCCGAGCCGATCAGCGATTGCAGCAGCGCGACATCGGCGGTCAGGCGCGACATCAAATCGCCGGTGCGCGCGGTTTCGTAGAAGCGCGCATCGAGCCGCGTCAGGTGGTCGAACACCGCGCGCCGCAGGTCGGCCGCGACGCGTTCGCCGAGCCAGGTGACCAGATAGTAGCGCAGGGAGGTGGCGATCCCGAGGGCCGCGACGATCAGCGCCATCACCGCGGCGGCCTGGTTCAGCGCGCCGGCGCCGCCGCCGAAGCCCTCGTCGATGAAGCGCCGCAGCCCCTGCCCGATGGCGAGCGTCAGCCCGGCCGCAGCCAGCAGCGCAACCGCCGCGCCGATCGCACGCCCCGCATAGGGGCGCAGGAACGGCAGCAGCAGCCGTAGCGCGGCGACGCGACGGATCGGCGCGCTATCCGACAAAGGTCACCTGTTCCGACGAAAGAGCAGCCTGCGGATCGTGCCCAGCACGATCCGGGAGCGCACAGCGCGACCGCGCCCAAACCATCAGCGCCCCCCGGCACGCCAGTGCATGGCGCGAAGGCAAGGCCGGCGGATGCCGGCCGCCCGCCGTTTGAGGGCTCAACAAAGACTCAGGCGCCCGCCGCCGGCGGGCGCCTAAACGTGTTGCCCGCCATTGATGTGAATCTCGGCGCCGTTCACGTAGGACGACGCCTCGGTGCAGAGGAAGTAGATCGCCTGCGCCACTTCCTCGGGCCGGCCGAGCCGGCGCATCGGGATCTGCTCCTGCACGATCTTCTCGGTCCCGGGCGACAGGATGGAGGTGTCGATCTCGCCCGGGCTGATCGCGTTCACGCGGATGCCGAGCGGCGCGAAATCCGCCGCCATCTCGCGCGTCAGCCCCGCCAGCGCCGCCTTCGACGTGGAATATGCCACCCCCGCGAAGGGATGCACGCGGCCGCCGGCGATCGAGGTCACGTTCACCACCGCGCCATTGGCCTTCCGGAGCGGCTCGACCAGGCCGCGCGCCAGCAGGACCGGAGCGAAGAAGTTGACGCGGAAGACCTTCAGCCAGCCCTCCAGGTCCATCTCCAGCGAACCGAGCCGCGCGCCGCCCGGACCTTTCGGCGAGATGGCGGCGTTGTTCACCAGCGCGTCCAGCCGCCCATCCTCGGGCTTGAGCCGTTCCTTGATCTCGGCCACCGCGATCTCGGTCGCGGCCGGGTCGGTCAGGTCGAGCTGGATATGGTCCTCGGGGCCCATCTCCCACGGGCATTGCTCAGGGAAGGGCTGGCGGGAGACGGTGATGACCCGCCACCCCGCGGCCGAGAAGCGTTTGACGGTCGCGTGGCCGATGCCCCGCGAAGCGCCGGTCAGCAGCAGGACGCGCCGCGGCGCGTTGCCTGCCTTGCCCCGGCTTGCGCCGCTCGATGCCATCATGCCCATCCCGTGCTGCAAGGAAGCGCGGGTATAGCGCGAATGCGTCGCGCTGGCACCCAGCGCGCTGAATCAAAGGTCGCTGGCACCCAGCGCGCAGAATCAAGGGTTGCTGGCACCCAGCGCGCAAATTGATAGGCCGCCGGCACCCGGCGCCCATGCACCGGGTGCATCACGCGCGTCACGCCGCCAGGCGGTCCGTGCGCGGCGCGAAGGCAGCCGCCCAGCGCGGGGCGGCGCGCAACAGCCGCTCCAGCGCCGCGGCCGGAAGCGTCTCGGCGTATTCGAGGGCGGTCACGGCGCCGGCATCCCAGTGGCGGGCGATCTCGGTCACCGCCTGCACGGCGGGGTCGGCCATGGTCGCAGCCGGCAGCGGCGCCTGCATGGCGGCACGGCGCGCGGTCGCGACGATGCGCGCGGCGGTCTCGATGCGGATGCGCTCCGCCAGGTCACCCTCGGCGATCTCGGCGATGGCGCGGGCCAGGTTGGTCGTGTGGATGGGTGCGGTCATGCTGATTGTCCTTCGGATGACGGTCGCGGCCTCCCCACCGTCGATCGTCATGTCGACATGGTGACATCGATGCAGCGCAGCAAGCGCGGTGCATCGATGGCGGGCATGATCCCCGCGCATGTGGCAGCAGCATGACCGCGGCGCGGCGTTATTCCGGCTCGATCCCCGCCGCGCGCGCCTGCTCGCCCCAGAAGGCGATCTGCTCGCGGATGAAGGCGCCGAACTCGGCGGGGGTGGAGGTGACGCGCTCGATGCCGAATTCGCCCAGGCGGCGCGCGGTCTCCGGGCGCTCCCAGACGCGGCGGATGGCGCCGTTCCAGCCGGCGACCACCTCCTCGGGCATGCGCGCCGGGCCCACCGCGCCCATGAAGGACAGCAGTTCGAATCCGGTCAGGCCGGATTCCGCCAGCGTCGGCCAGTCCGGGAACAGCGGCGTGCGTTGGCCCGAGGTGATGCCGAGCGGCTTCAGCTTCCCCTCCGCCAGGAAGGCGCGGGACGCCGCGACATCGGCGAACATCGAACTCACCCGCCCGGCGATCACGTCGGTCATGGCCGGCGGCGAGGACCGGTAGGGCACATGCGTGATCTCGACACGCCCGAGCCGGTTCAGCATGGCCGCCCCCACCACGCCGGTGGTGTTGCCCGACGCGCAGGTCAGCCGCCCCGGCTGTGCACGCGCGAGTGCGAGGAATTCCGCCAGCGTGCGCGCCGGCACCTGGTCGTTCAACGCGAGCACGAAGATGTACGTCCCCATCCGCGAGATGGCGGTGAAATCCGCCACCGCGTCATAGGTCGGCCGGCGCATCAGCGCGGGGGTCGCGCCATGCGGGCTATTGGTGGTGATCATCACGGTCTGGCCGTCGGGTGCCGCGCGCGCCGTGCCCACCGCGGCGATCGCGCCATTGGCGCCGGGACGGTTCTCCACCACGACTTGGATGCCCCAATCGGCTTCGAGCAACCCCGCCAGCAGGCGCGAGACGGTGTCGGTGCCCGACCCGGCGGCGAAGGGCACGATCATGGTGACCGGGCGCGTCGGCTTCCAAGCCCCCTGCGCACGGACCAGGGCCGGGGTGAACAGCGGCGCAGCGAGAAGCGCGCGCCGCGCGATGATGAGGGTCATTCGGTTTCCTCCAGGCAGGTCGGCCCCGTCGCGCGGCGCCGTTGCGGACAGCCTCGCAGCGCGGCCAGGCGGTGTCCATCGGGGTGTGGCGGCGCGGGCCATGGCCCACGCCTGGGGGGGCGTCGGGCTGGACCATGCTGCCGGCGCTGGCCTGGCGCTGGTGGCAGGACATCCGCCGCGTGGGCGGCCCCGGCGGCGCGGACGATACTGCGGTGGCGCGGCGCATCGCCTCGGCCGGGCTCGCGGACGGTACGCTCGCCACACAGGCGCAGGTGCCGGGGGCGCGCGCGGCGGTCCTGTCCATCTCGGATTGCGTGGTGCCGCGGGGCGGATCATGTCTGAATCCGCTTGGCGGCGCGCAACCATTCGCCCGCCACGACATTGACCGGCGGAAACCACAATCGGACACTCGATGCGCCCCCGCACCCTCCTGCAGAGCTTCCACTGGTACACGCCCGGCGGGCGCCTCTGGGCCGACCTGGCGGCCGAGGCACCGGGCCTCGCCCGCATGGGCATCACCGATGTCTGGCTGCCGCCGGCCTGCAAGGGGGCCTCCGGCGCCGTGTCGGTCGGCTACGATGTCTACGACCTGTTCGACCTGGGCGAGTTCGACCAGAGGGGCGGCGTCGCGACGAAGTATGGCGACCGGGCCGCCCTCGGTCGCGCGACCGCCGCGCTGCGCGAGGCCGGGCTGCGGGTCATCCACGACGTCGTCTTCAACCACCGCATGGGCGCGGACGAGACCGAGCGCGTGCGCGTACGCCGCGTCAACCCGGACAACCGTACCGAGATCGAGCAGGAGGCCTTCGAGGCCTCGGCCCATACCCGCTTCACCTTCCCGGCGCGGGGCGGGACGCATTCCAAGTTTGTCTGGGACGCGCGCTGCTTCAGCGGCGTCGATCGCATCGAGGACCCCGGCGAGGACGGCGTCTTCCGCCTGGTCAACGAATACGGCGAGGGCGAGTGGAACCTCGAGGTCGACCAGGAAAAGGGCAATTTCGACTACCTGATGGGCGCCGATGTCGAGTTCCGCAACAACGCCGTCTACGAGGAACTGAAATACTGGGGCCGCTGGCTCGGTGAACAGCTGCCCGTCGATGGATTCCGCCTGGATGCGGCGAAGCACATCCCGGCCTGGTTCTTCCGCGACTGGGTCGGCCACATGCGCGAGACGGTGGATCCCGAGCTGTTTGTCGTCGCCGAATACTGGCAGCCGGACATGGCGGCCATGACCACCTACCTCGAGCAGGTGGACAGGCAGCTGATGCTGTTCGACGTGGCGCTGCACCACCGCTTCTTCGACGCCTCGAAGGCCGGCGGCAGCTACGACCTGCGCACCATCTTCGACGGCACGCTGGTCGCCGCCATGCCCGACCACGCGGTGACGCTGGTCGCGAACCACGACACCCAGCCCCTGCAGGCGATGGAGGCCTCGGTCGAGCCCTGGTTCAAGCCGCTGGCCTATGCGCTGATCCTGCTGCGCGAACAGGGCGTGCCCTGCATCTTCCACCCCGATTTGTACGGCGCCGCGTATGGCGACATTGGCGGCGACGGGCAGGAGCACGCCGTCGAGATGCCGCCCATCGCCTGCCTGCCGGCGCTGGTCGATGCGCGGCGGCGATTCGCGCACGGCCCGCAGACCGACATCTTCGACGAACCGCACGCCATCGCCTTCATCCGCCACGGCACCGAGACCGAGCCGGGCTGCGTGGTGATGCTGTGCAATGGCCCCGAGGCGACCAAGACAGTGGACCTCGGCCAGGCCTTCGCCGAGGTGGAATTCCGCGACCTGCTCGGCCATTGCGAGGAGAAACGGCGCGCCGACGGCGAGGGTCGGCTGGAGGTGCGCGCCCAGGGGGGCAGCGTCAGCGTCTGGGTGCGCAGCGACGCGATCTGACGCGCGGCGCGGCCCGGTCGGCGCCCCCGCCGGGCAGGCCCAAGGCGCGCGAATGCGGCGGCATTCGCACGCCCTCCGCGGTTCGTCCCGGACGCGGATCGACCCCTGATGCTTGACCCGGCGCGCCTGGACAGTCCATGACGCGGCCATGCCTGCGCATCGACACCGAGCCGGACGACGGTCAGCCGGGGTGGCCGCCGCCGTCGCCGCGCTGATCTTCGTGGCGCCTGCCGCCGAGGCGAACACGGCGGCGCGTCGCGACGCCGCCGGCCCGCCTACGGCGGCTGCGCGGCCCGCGACACCCGCCGCGGCGCGCCCGGCGCAAGGCCGACAAGCCGTGCGATCGTCAGCCGGCGAGGCACGGCAACGCGCCACCGCCGTACCCGCCGTTTCCGACAGCCCGTGGGATGTCTGCGCGCAGGCCATTGCCGCGGCAGAACAGAATTCCGGCCTGCCCCCGGGCCTGCTGGGTGCGATCGCGCGGGTCGAGACCGGGCGGCGCACGCCAACCGGGGGCGTGCAGCCCTGGCCCTGGTCCTTCAACGCCGCCGGCGAGGGCCGCTACATGGCCACCCGCGTCGAGGCGGTGGCCGAGGTGCAGGCGCGCCTGGCCGCCGGCACGCGGTCGATCGACATCGGCTGCATGCAGATCAACCTGCTGCACCACCCGACCGCCTTCCCCAGCGTCGAGGCCGGCTTCGAACCCGCCACCAATGTCGCCTATGCGGTGCGCTTCCTGAAGTCGCTGCATGCGCAGACCGGGGATTGGGCGCAGGCCACCGCGCGCTATCATTCGGCCACGCCCGAGCGCGGCCTGATCTATCACCAGCGCGTGATGGCGGCGATGACCGGCCAGGGCTTCGTGCCCGGCCCGGCACCCGGGGTCATCCCGCTGCCGGGGCCGGCGATGGCGGGGCTTTGTGCCTCGGGCCGCGGGGCGGTCCTGCTGCTGGGGTCCTCGGCACCAAGCCTGCGGCCGGTGGTGGCGGCGCCGAATGTCGAACTTCGCCTGCGCGGCCGCCCCGCCGCGGCGGGGCCGAACCGCCCGCGCATCATGTGCCTGCGCACAGCAAGCCGGGCAGCGCCTGGCTGAGCGGCGGGCGCGATCGCGTCGGCTGATGACGGGCCTTGAAGCTGTGTGGTGGCTGCGATCCCGCACCATCGGCCGGGGGCGAATGTCGGTTATCTTCGGGCAGCCGCCCTCACCTGGACAGCGGGCGGATCGACCGCGCTGACGCCCAGCCGCACCTCATGCCAAGCGCACGACGTCCCGACCTGCGGCCCGCAGAACCGAGCGGCCGCCCCGGCAGGCGCCGCGAATCCAAGGGCCGCGGGTGCGGACTGCCCGGCGCCTGAGGTGTACGACGGTGAAACCTTCGCGCGCCCGGTATCAGCTGCGCCCGCCAGCCGGCGTCACCTCGATGACCTGGCGGTTCACCCGCAGCACCTCGGCGACCCCGCTCAGGTCGGCCTCCTCGCTGCCGAGCACCCTGCGCGCCGCCGCCTCGTCGCCGGTCGCGGCCAGGGAGATGGCGTAGTTCGCGGTGACGCGCTGGTTGGCGTCCGAACGTCGCGCCAGCGGTTCGAGCACGGCGCGTGCCTCATCCGCACGACCATCCAGCAGCAGCGACAGGCCGAGATTGTTGGCGACCGAGATCGAGTCCGGCGCCACGGCCTGCGCGCGGCGATACGAATCCTGCGCCTCCGGGTGGCGCCCCATCAGGTCGAGCGCGACGCCGCGCCCATCCAGCGCTGGGACATTGCGCGAATCGCGCGCCAGCACGCGGTCGAACAGGCCCAGCGCCTCCCCGGCCGCGCCGCCGCGCAGCCGCATCTTGCCCAGTTCGAGCAACAGCGCACCGTCATCGGGCCGGCGCTGCACGGCGGCCGCCAGGACCTGTTCGGCCTGCGCGCGATTGCCCGCGCGCATCAGGGCGGCGGCGAAGCGGGCCTGGGCCTCCCCATTGTTCGGATCGCGCGCGGCCGCCGCGCCGTACATCGACAGCGCCACATCCATCTGCCCGCCGGCCTCGGCCGCGGAGGCCACGCGCATGCGCGAGGCCGCATCGGGGTCGCGCAAGCCCTCGTCGGCACAGGCCACCAGCGCCGGGACGGCGAGAGCGAACAGCGCGAAGCGCAGCACAGGACGGGTCATCGCCGGGTCGACTCCACCTAATTCGCCGTAAGGCCCGCGCCAAGCTGCAGCACGGATGGGCCGATCAGCGCAATGAAGACGGCCGGCATGACGAAGAGAATCAGCGGGATCACCAGCACGGCCGGCAGGCGGATCGCCTTTTCCTCGATGCGGAGCATGCGGTCCTGGCGCATCTCGGCCGCCAGCACGCGCAGCGCCTGCGCCAGCGGCGTGCCGTACTTCAGCGTCTGGGACAGGGTGCCGCCGAGCCGCTTGAAACCCTCGAAATCGGACCGCTGGGCGAAGCGTTCGAGCGCCTGGCGCCGGTCGGGCAGCATGCGGAGTTCCTGCACCAGCACCAGGAAGGAGATGGCGAGCGGGCGATTGTTGTTCTCGATCTCGCGTGCGACGCGATCGAGCGCGGTCTCGATGCCCATCCCCGCCTCGGCGGTCACCACCAGCAGATCGAGCGCATCGGGCAGGCCCTTGCGGAGCTGTTCCTGATGCTTCCGCTTCAGGTAGGTCAGGAACATGTTCGGCCCGAACATGCCCACCACGATCGCGCCGAACACGATAAAGCCGGCGCGCAGCATCTCGACGCCGTTCAGGTAGCAATAGAGCCCGGCCACCACCGGCAGGCCGAACAGCAGCACAGCCTTGACGCCGATCAGCGTCGGCACGGCCGCGCGCGGGTTCAGGCCCGCCGAGGCGATGGCCAGCTGGAAGCCCTCGATATCCTTGTCCGAGATCAGCGCCGTGTTACGGAGCTTCTCGCCCAGCCGGCGGAAGGGTGCCGCGGCGGCGTTGATGTTCGCCCCGGCGTCCGGGCGCACCGCATCGGCCGGGCGCAGCACGGTCTGCACCCGCGAGGCGATATCCTTGTCCTCCGCGCCACGCGCCAGCACGATGGCGGCGATGATGGCGAGGCAGACCGCCAGCGCGGCGATCAGGATCGGCATCCAGCCGGCATTGGTGATCAATTCGGCCATGGCGGTCAGTCCTGCCCCGCGCGCTTGATCAGCCAGCGGATGATGAGGAAGCCGGTCGCCGAGAAGCCCAGGCCCATCAGCGCCAGCCGCTGCCCGGCCGGCGTGCTGAACTGCTCGATGTAGAATGGCTGGAGCTGCGACATGCCCAGCGCCGAGATGAAGGGCAGCGCCATCAGGATGCCCGCCTGCATGCGGGCTTCGGCCGCCAGCGCCTTGGCGCGCTTGGCGAGTGCCACGCGCTTGCGAACGATGTCCGCCAGGTTGTCGAGCGTCTCCGCGAGATTGCCGCCGGTCTGCGACTGCATGCCCAGGGTGACGGCCAGGAAGGAGAATTCCGGGAGCTCAGTACGCTTGTACAGCCGCATCAGCGCCTGGTCGATCGGCCGCCCGACCGCGACATCGCCCAGCATGCGCGAGAATTCATCGCGCAACGGCGAGGCGAGCTCCGCGGCCACCGAACGCAGCGCCTCGCCGACCGGCAGGCCGGCGCGGATGGCACGGACCATCAGCCCGATGGCATCAGGTATCTGCGTGAATATCCGGTCGACATACTTGTTGTACTGGTAGGCGAAGAGCGCGCGGACCGCCAACAGGCCGCACGCGATGCCCAGCGCGACCGTCAAGGGCAGGCCCAGTGGCCCCTTCATGAAATTCGCCACGATCACGCTGACCAGCACGCCGACGATCAACACCAGGTACCAGGGGATGGTGTGCGCCTGCGGGACGTCCGGATGGTAGCTCAGGAAGCGCAGCAAGCGTTCGAGCAGCGGGCGCGATTCCGTGGTCTGCAACCGGATGCTGGGCAGGCCGCTGGCGTCCAGCCCCGGCGCTTCCAGCGCGCCGGCCGATGACACCCTCTCCTTCATGCGCCGCTGCTGGCCGGATTTCAGCAGCGTCAGCACGCCGGTCACCAGCGCGACCGTCAGCAGCGCCGCGGTACCGAACAGCAGGGTGCGGTCCATCGTCAGGTTTCCTGGAGCGCGCGCATCCAGGGGTCGAGCATGCCGAAATAGGTCAGCCGCTCGACGAAGGCCGGCCGCATGCCGGGCGAGGTCCAGGACCCGCGCAGCTTGCCCTCGGCGGTCTCGCCTTCGTACTGGAAGGTGAAGATGTCGTTCATCGTGATGACATCGCCTTCCAGGCCGCAGATCTCGGCGACCTGCGAGACGCGGCGGCCGCCATCGCGCATGCGCTCGATCTGCACGATCAGGTCCACCGCGGCGGCGATCTGGGTGCGGATGGCGCGCGACGGCAGCGTCGACTGCGCCATCATCACCATGTTCTCGATGCGGGTCAGCGCATCGCGCGCGGTATTGGCGTGGACGGTACAGAAGGACCCGTCATGGCCGGTGTTCATGGCCTGCAGCATGTCGAAGGCCTCGCCGCCGCGGACCTCGCCGACGATGATGCGGTCGGGGCGCATGCGCAGCGCGTTGCGGACCAGGTCGCGCGCGGTGATCTCGCCGCGGCCCTCCAGGTTGGCGTGCCGCGTCTCGAGCCGCACCACATGCGGCTGCTGCAGCTGCAGTTCCGCCGCGTCCTCGATGGTCACGACACGCTCGCCATGGTCGATCAGCCGCGACATGGCGTTCAGCATGGTGGTCTTGCCCGACCCCGTGCCGCCCGAGATCACCACGTTCAACCGGCAGCGCGAGGCGATCTCGAGGATGCGCTGCACCGAGGGCGACATCGCCCCGTTCTGCGCGAGCGAGGGCAGGTCGAACCGCTTCTTGGCGAATTTGCGGATCGAGATGCAGGGCCCGTCCAGCGCCAGCGGCGGAAACACGATATTGACGCGCGAGCCATCCAGCAGGCGCGCGTCGCACAGCGGCGAGGATTCATCGACACGCCGGCCGACGGTGGCCGCGATCTTCTGCGCGATGGCCGCGATCTGCGCCGCTGATCGGAAGCGCACATTGGTGCGGATCAGCTTGCCGCGGACTTCCACGAACACGTGGTCGGGCCCGTTCACCATGATGTCGTTGATGGTGTCGTCGGCCAGGAGGGGTTCCAGCGGGCCGTAGCCCACCATGTCGCGGGCGATTTCCTCGGCGATGCGCGACTGGTCGCGCGCCGAGATCTCCATCCGCTCGCGCGAGGCGAGTTCATGGACCAGCGCATCGAGCTGCTGGCGCAGCGCGGCGGCGGGCAATTCGCCGGCCACCACCGGGTCGATGCGTTCCAGCACCAGCGTGCGCAGCCGCGCCAGCTCCGCGCTGTCCGACAGCGCGATGTCGCCGGCCGAGATGTTGACCGAGCGGAATTCCGGTTCCTGCGCGAGCGGAACCGGCAGATGCGGCGAGCCGTCGCTGCGCCGACCGAAGGGCCGCATCAGCCGCCTCCCTTGCCGAACAACTTGCCGAAGAACGACCCGCCGCCGGCGACGGCGCGCACCGCGGCGATCTCCTGCGTCAGCTGGCCCAGCGCGCGCCGCAGCGTCGCGCTGTCCTTGCGCGCCGGCCGGCCGAGATTGGCGGCCCGGGGCAATTGCCGCGACAGGTCGCCGATCGTCACATCCGGCGCGCTGCCGATGCCTTCCTCGATCAGCTTCAGCGGCAGGTAGCCGCGCCGGCCCGCCCCGTTCAGCACGGTGATCACGCGGCTCGACCCGCCGGTCAGGCCGACCAGCTTCTTGATCGCGACCGTGTCGCGGATGCTGGCGACGTCGGGGCTCAGCACGAGAACCACATGCCGCGCCTTCTGGAGCACCGCGACCTCGGCCGGGCCGGGGGGCATCGGCAGGTCGACCACCACATGGTTGAAGCGCTGGCGCAGCATGTCGACCACGCGGCGCACGCCTTCCTCGGTCGGCTTGATCTGCGCTTCCATCGGCTCCTCGGCGGCGATCAGCCGCACGCGGTCGCCGATCGGCACGCCGACGCGGTCGAGGAACAGCGCGTCGACGCGCTCGGGTTCCTCGATGGCGATCCGCAGGCCCGAGGTCACGCGCGCGCCCAGCATCATCGCCGCCGCGCCGCCGCGCAGATGCAGGTCGAGCAGCGCGACATGGCTGTGCGTCGATTCCTCGAGCTCCAGCGCCAAATTCACCGCGATGGTGGTAGCCCCGACGCCGCCATGCACCCCGCACACCACGGTCACCTGGCCGCCGCGATCCTGCCCGGCCTCGCCGCCGCCCTGGACATGCGGGGCGAAAAGCCGCGCCACGTTGTCGCGCGTCAGCGGCTTGTGCAGGTATTCATGCACGCCGACATTGCGCGTGATGTCGCGGTAGAATCCGATCTCGGTGCGTTCGCCCACCACCAGCACACGCACGTCCGGCGTGCAGACCGACGCCAGGTCATCCAGCGCGGCGAAGGGGTCGTCGATGCCGCTGATGTCGACGATCAGCACGCGCGGCGTGGTTTCCTTCTCCAGCGCCTTGACGGCGGTGCGAACCGTGCCGCGGCGCATCTGCGCGCCCAGCACGTCGCCAATGCCGCCGCGTACCGCCGCCTCGCTCGCCTCGTCGGCGACGAAGACCATGAGCGCCGGGCGGTCGGCCGAGATGACCGCCCCGCCGCGCGTCGCGTCGGGAATCTCGTGGACCGCCATGCGCTCAGTTCTGACCACCGCCGCCTCCACCGCCACCGCCGCCACCACCGGCACCGCCACCACTGGTCACGCCGGTGGCACCGCTGCCGCCAGTCGCGCCGATATCCGACAGACCTGCCGGCAAGGGTGGGCGCCGACCGTCATTGAGCGCTCGGATCGCCGCCGAGCCCTGGTCGCCGCGGTCGGTCGCCGCACTTGCGCCGCGCGTCAGGTGCGCCGGGTTGGCCACCTGGGCGCGCAGGTTACGGTCGTTGATGCCCTCCGCCTGCCAGGTGCCGCGGCGGTCGATGTCATTGGCCGGGAAATAGTTGTCCGATCCGCAGGCGCCCAGCGCGAGCGCCACGACCAGGACCGCAGGGATGTGCCGTGCCATGGTGCTCACTCCACGATGAAGCCGGCGGCCGCCGGCGGGCGGATCTGGCGATACGGCGCGCCCGACCCGGTCTGGCGGCGCAGCAGGATGCGCTCGAGGTCGGTCGAGGGCCGGAAGCTGTCGAGCGGCGTGGCCAGCGCGGATGGATCCGAGACCGGCCGAACCAGATACGGGGTGATGATGATCACCAGCTCCGTCTCGTTGCGGCGGAAACGATCCGACCGGAACAGCGCGCCGAGCACCGGGATCTCGCCCAGGCCTGCCAGGCCGCTGTTGTTGGTCGCCATGTTGCGGCTCAGCAGCCCGGCGATGGCGAAGCTCTGGCCGCTGCCGACCTCGATGGTGGTCTCGGCGCGCCGGACGCTCAGGCCGGGCACCCGCACCGTGCCGCCGGCGACCGGGAAGGTCACGGAATTCGCTTCCGACAGCTCGCTCACCTCGGGGCGCACACGCATGTTCAGGCGTTCGGGCGAGAGCACCGTCGGCACGAAGGCGAGGCTCACGCCGAAGGGCTTGAATTCGACCGTCAGCGCATTGCTGTTGCCCGAGGCCGCAACCGGCACCGGGAATTCGCCACCGGCCAGGAAGGACGCCACCTCGCCCGACTGCGCGGTCAGGTTCGGCTCGGCCAGGATGGTCACCAGCCTGTCCTGCGCGAGCGCATCGATGATGCCGTTGATGTCGAAGCGGCTGCTGTTGTAGCCAAGGCCCACCAGCCCACCGGTCGCGGTTGCACCGGTCAGCGCGCCGACCAGCGTGCCGACCACGCCGCTGCCGGTCCGCAGCCCGACCTGCCAGGTGCCGTCATTGAAGGCACCGAGCCAGTTGAAGCCGAGGTCGCGGGTGATCTCGCGCGAGATCTCGGCGACCCGCACACGCAGGTTCACCTGGATGCCCGACAGCAGGGTGAGGTTGTTGATGACCTCCCGCGCCTCGCCGCCCATCGCCTTGGCAACCGCCTCGGCACGCTGGGCGTCGGCGGCGGTGGGCACCATGCCGGACAGCGCGATGGCGCCGCGCCCGACCATGCTGACGCGCACGTTCTGGCCGCCGCGCACGGTGCGGCGGATCATGCTCTGGACCTGGCCGGCGGTGACCTGCGGGATGGCCGCGGCCGCACCAGGCGCCGCGACGCCCGGCGTCGCCACCGTCGAGGCCACGGTGATGTCGAATTCCGCGACCAGCGAGCCGTCCTCGCGGGTCGCGATCAGGTTGGTTCGCCCGGCATTGACGCCCATGATGAACAGGCTGGTCGGCGAGGCCGGCTGCACGCGCGCGATGCGCGGGTCAGCCACCAGCACGGTCAGCGCCGCCGAGGGCAACTCGACGAGGCGGCCCGAGCCCTGCTCCAGGACCAGCGGCCGGGTCAGCGTGGCGCCCGGCGCCGGCGCGATGACCTGCGGCGCGCCGGGGATCTGCGGCGTCACCCCCTGCGCCTGGGCCTGCGGCACCAGTGGCATGCCGAAGGGCGAGTTCTGCACGGGCACGGTGAGCGGCGTGCCGCTGCGCGGACCGCCCTGCGGCAGCGCCTGCGCCATGCGGATCATCGCCGGCGCCGGCGCCTCGGCGGTTAGCGGTGCGTCTGAGATGACAGTGGCGCTGGCGCCCGGCGCGGCAGGCGTGGCGCTGGCGAGCACAGGCGCGGCGGCAACGCGCGCCGGCGGGCTCATCCGCGTGGCCGCAGCCAGATCGGCCAGCACCGCCTCGGCACTCGGCGCCGGACGGCGCGGCTCGGCCACGTCGGCACCAGGGTCGAGCACGTCGACCACCAGCTTCGGCCCATGATGGAAGTGGCGGAAGCGCGCACCCGGGCGTGCATCGATCCGCACCGCCTGGCCCTCGGCCGAGACTGCGACCACATTGCGCGGCGCCGCGGCACCGAGCGCGATGCGCCCTTCGCCGGCGAAGCGGATCACCAGCCCCTCGGCTGTCGCCTCGGCTTGGTATTCCGTGCGCGCGGGCCAGTCGAAGACGATCCGGCCATAGCCGGGATGGGTCCCGGTCCGCATGGCGATGCGCGGCGCGGTGGCGTTGGCGGCAGCCGGCGCGTCCTGGGCGGAGGCGGCGGGCGGCAGGGCGACGCCCGCCAGAAGGACAACGGCCAGCGGCAATGCCAAGGGCATCACGCGGATCGCAAGCGGGCGCAGGCCAGCTTTCCAGACAGGATGAGGTCGAACCGATCCGGCCCGGTGTCCTTCATTCATCGGAACGTAACCTCCTGCTGCGAGCCGCCCTGAATAATACGCATCCGCGTCGAAGGGGAAGGTGCCTGCGGACCGGTAAGCGCGGAGGAAACGTCGGAACCAAAAACCAGCGAAGGCCGCGGACCGGACGCTTCCGGCACGCCCTCGATCGACCGGACGGCCAGCGAGATGCGCCCGAGCTGCACAGCGACGGCCAAGCGTTCGGCCTGCTCCGGCGTCACCTCGAGGGTAACGGTGCGGGCCACCACCCGCGCTGCCGTCGAATCGGTTCCGCTGTGACTGATCTGCTGATCCACCGCGATCACCCTGACGGCGGACAGGATGGTCTCGCCGACGACGCGGCGTCCAGCCGATTCCGGCGCCTGGTTCTGCTGCTGCAGGTTCTGCGTCAGGATCAGGTCAACCTCGTCGCCCGGCCAGATCAGGCCGGCCGTGCCGGTGACGGCATCGACGCCGATCGCGATGGCGCGCGTGCCAGGGCGCAGCACGGCGGCGAGGAAGCCGCGGTCACGCGGGCGCAGCACGTCGGTCGCGATGACCGGCTGGTTGGGGTCGATGTAGCGGCGCAGCAGCGCACCGCGCAATTCGGCCAGCGACGTCGCGCCGCCGGTGAAGGCGCCTTCCGGCACGCCATCGGCGCCGACCTCGATCTCGCGGAAGTCGTCTTCCTTGAGCAGCGTGCCGATGGACAGCGGGCGCGCGGCCACCAGCATCCGCACCTTGGGCGGCGGGGCGACGACCGGCGGCGCCTCGACGCGCGCGACCTGCTGCGGCGTGGAGGCGGGCGGCTGGATCAGCTGCAGCGCCAGGATCCCGAGGCCGGTGGCGCTCAGGACCAGGGAGACGACGACAAGAACCCGCAGGAACATCGGATCAGACCCTCGTCAAAGTGCTGAGGACAAACAGGCCGCCGATCGCGATCGCGACGGCGTAGGGCAGCGGACCGCGTCGACGGACGCGCCAGGCTTCGACCGCGATCACGCGGCGGACCAGGCTTCCACCGCCGGCGACACGCGTCTCAGGCACGACATATCGACCAATAATGTATACGACACCCAGGACGCCACCGGCGAAGACGGTCGCAACGATGAACAGCCAGACCTGGTCAAGAGTGAGCCCGGTTGACAGCGCGGCGACCAGCTTCACGTCACCGCCGCCAAGCCAACCGCGCATCGCCAGGCCCAGCAAACCCACAAAAATGAGACACCCAACAAGAAGAGAAACGCCGGCGCCGGACCAGCCGACGGTCAGGATCCGATACAGCACGCCAAGCCCGACCAAGGCGATCGGCACCGCATCGGGAATGAGGCGCGTGGCAACATCCCGCGCAGCCGCATAGACCAGGAGACCTGCCGCAAGCGCTTGATACAATGGCAGATCGGACATTTGCCGAAAGATCTCCCTGCGATACGGACAAAGCCGAACTCTTCTTGTATTCTTGTAAAGCTATACGATCAGAGACTGCTAACCGCTCTGTAATACTCCGCTCTCATCAGTCTTCAGAGTCAACGATTTTCCACACCGAGCACACTGCGTTCAAATCGACATGACATGACAGCCGGAACTTCGACATTCGCGGCGAATGACGGAGAAACCGCTGGCGACGACCATCGATTGTCGGCTTTTGCGAACCGGCTGGTCGGACACACCGACCAGCCGGTAAGCGGACATGCACCGCGGCTGACACGAAGGATTACGGTCCAGCGCTGACCACCGGTCTCACGAGATCGTACGCGGCGGCCAGGCTGCTACCGAACGCCAGAACCGCGGACCCGATGATGAGGATGATGCCGACCCCGAGGATGGCGTACTCCGCAGCAGTCACACCTCGGTCGTCGGCTACCGCATCTCCCAGTCGGATCAGAAGCGCGCGGGTCACTGGGCTGGCAGTTATTACGTGCTGACGGACGAGGTCAGCGAGGAGAAGGTGCCGCTCAGCGCGGTGCCGAAGGCCAGCGCCGCCGCGGCGACGACGAGCACGATGCCGACGGCCAGCACGGCGTATTCGGCGGCGGTCACGCCCTTGCGGTCCGTGGTCGCGACGAAAGCGGAAGCCAGGAACTTGCGAATCATGTCGATCCCCTTTGGTTGATCTCAAAAACGAGCCGTTAACTGCAACACCCACACCTGGTCCGCTCGCCTGGACCGCTTGGTGTAGCTGCGAAGCGGATCGCCCGTTTGGGTTTCAACCGCGACAAGGCAACCAAAGCATTTTGATTAACGAAACGTCAACGCTAATTTTTGCGACTTTATATAAAAATTAAGATTTCCGTTCAACTGATCGTGAGTGGGCAGCACTCACGGAGCCTCCCTTCCGCCATCAACCTCATGAATGACGCGAAACGAACTGCAAAACGCCCTGATTTCACGTGGCAGACACCCATTCTGGGCACGCATCTCGACCGGATACAGCACGAGAGACGGATGATCGTCGGGACCGTGCGCAACACGAATCACCAACCAACACTGTTGGGCCAGCGGAGAAAATCGCTGCGGCCGAGACGAGCCGCGCCGGCCCCGCCCTCCTGTCATCCTCCGGCCAACCAGGAAGCACACCCGATCGCTCCACCGTCCCTTGCGACCCACAGCTCGATGGCTGTCGCATGCGGCAACCGAGCCACCAATCGGGCAGGCGCGGGCGCCCTCATGGCGGTCAACGCCGATCGCATCGCGCCGCTCGAAACGCCGATCACCGGCCCATCGTGCGACCAGCCGACCTTTTTGGCTTCCGACCGTGCGGCGATATCCCAGGCGCCCGACAGGCACGTTGACGCCAACCCTCGACACGGTAGTCCTATGGCATGGACGCGCCGATCAGGCGGCAAGGAGCCGCGCCCGAGCGACCGATGGTGAGCTGGGCGGGCCTTGCGCAGGGCGCGACGATCATGCTCCGCACGGGCGGGCCATTCGCTGCGTCAATCTGCGTCGCGGCCGTCTATCTCTACGCCCTGATCAAGGTCGTCTGGATTGAAGGCCCGCCTGTATTCGATTTCCAGTCTTTCTGGGTGGCCGCCCGGTTCGCCCTCGAGGGACGCCCTGCCGACGCCTATGCGGTCGAACTGCACGCTGCGTCCCAACTGCGCCTTCACGATGCGACCGTGAAGACAGTGGGCTTCGCCTATCCCCCGACCTTCCTTCTCGCCATCATCCCATTCGGGCTGATGCCCTATGGTGTGGCGGCCTTTTTCTGGGTCGCCGGCACCCTGAGCATTTGGCTCACGGCGCTCCGCACGTTGGTGCCGTCCTGGAGCATCCTGCTCGGGCTGGCCGCGTTCCCGGCGGTCTACTGGAACATCTCCTACGGCCAGAACGGTTTCGTCACCGCCGCGTTGTTTGCGCTGGCCGTGCGTTCTCTCGGCCCACGCCCCTGGGTCGCCGGCCTGTGCATCGGCCTGCTCGCCTACAAACCGCATCTGGGTATCATCATTCCGCTCGCGCTGGCCGTCGGCGGGCATTGGCGCACCTTCCTCGGCGCGACGCTCACGGTCATCGCGACCTCGGCAGCCGCCACCCTGGCCTTCGGCCCGGACATCTGGGCGGCCTTCCTCGGCATGACCGATGAAGCGCGGAGCTGGCTGTCCTACCCGCCGGACTACCTGCGCCAGATGATCAGCGTCTACGCCGCCGCGCGCCTGTTGGGCGCCAACGAGACGCTCGCCTACGTCATACAGCTCGCCGTCGCATTGCCTTGCCTGGCGGTGCTGCTGCTGCTGATCCTGCGGCGCGCCTGCGCCACGGCGCAGGGCGCTGCCATGGTCTGCTGCGCGGCGCTCTGCACGCCCTACCTGCTGCGCTACGACATGGTGGTCATCACCATTCCGCTCGCCTGGCTCTGGGTGCAGGGGTCGCGCACGGGATACCATCGCATCGAGATCGTGGTGGTGATCGCCACCTTCCTGGCGGCGGCGTTCAAGACGGTGCGGATCGGCGACACCGACATCCTGCTCGCACCCTTCGCGATCCTCGCGGTGTTCGTCGCGATCGCCCATCGCGCGCTGCGGGGCGATGCCGCCACTGCTGGAGATTCCGCGCCGGTTCCAGCCGCGCCGGGGCCGGCTGAACGCGCGCCTGCGCCTGCGCGGTCCGGCGCTTCCCACGCCTGACGGCGGCGATCCGCAGACAGGCTCCGACGCCTTCGCCATCGACGCTGGCCCCGCCCCCCGCGCCAATCCCGATCATTGACGCTGGCCGCCCATGTTGTTGTGATTCGGCATGGACTCCCCGCCCAAGCCGCGTCGACCCGCCGGCCATCCGCCGATGGTGAGCTGGGCAGGCCTGGCCCAGGGCGCGCAGGCCATCACGCAGTTCGGCGGCCCGGTCTTCGCCCCCGCCTGCATCCTTGCGATCTACCTTTTTCCGTTGCTTCTCTCGATCTGGCGCAAGGGCGCGCCCGTCTTCGACTTCCTGGCCTTCTGGCTGGCCGCACGCTTCGCGCTGGAAGGCCGCGCCGCCGACGCCTATGCGGTCGACGTGCAGGTCGCGGCCCAACTGCGCCTGCACAGCGACATCCTGCAACCGGTGGACTTCGCCTACCCCCCATCCTTCCTCCTCGCCATCATCCCGTTCGGGCTGATGCCCTACAGCATGTCAGCCGTGGTCTGGGTGGCCAGCACGCTGTGCGCCTGGCTCGCGGCGCTCCGCACCCTGGTGCCCTCACGCGGGATGTTCGTCGCGCTGGCGGCGTTTCCGGCCGCGTATTGGAACATCTCCTACGGCCAGAACGGCTTCGTCACCGCCGCGCTGTTTGCGCTCGCCGTGCGTTTTCTCGGCCCGCGCCCCTGGGTCGCGGGCCTGTGCATCGGCCTGCTCGCCTACAAGCCGCATCTGGGTGTCATCATCCCGCTTGTGCTGGCGGCGGGCGGGCACTGGCGCGCCTTCCTCGGCGCGACGCTCACGGTCATCGCGACCTCGGCAGCCGCCACCCTGGCCTTCGGCCCGGACATCTGGGCCGCCTTCCTCGGAATGACGGGCGAAGCCACGAGCAGGCTTTCCCAGGATCCGCGATACCTGCGCCAGATGATCAGCATCTACGCCGCCGTGCGCCTGCTGGGCGCCAGCGAGACCCTCGCCTTGATCGTGCAGGTCGCCGTCGCATTGCCCTGCCTGGCGGTCCTGCTGCTGCTGATCCGGCGGCGCGCCTGCGCCACCGCGCAAGGCGCCGCCATGGTGTGCTGTGCCGCGCTCTGCACGCCCTACCTGCTGCGCTACGACATGGTGGTCATCGCCATCCCGCTGGCCTGGCTCTGGGTGCAGGCGTCGCGCACGGGATACCTGCGCGGCGAGACAGCGATCCTGGTTGCGGCCTACCTGGCTGCCCTGAAGGCAACGATGGCCATCGGCAGCATCGAGGTGCTGTTTGCGCCCGTCGCGATCCTCGCGCTGTTCGTCGCGATCGCCCGCCGTATCCTGCACAGCGATGCGGCGAGGGCCGGCAGCGACGGCCTGGCGCCGCTTCCCGCCGCGGGCACGCCTGGCTGAGGCCGCCCGGCCCGATCGCCCTCGCACCGCTGTCCTGCGTGCGCGCAGGCCACGCCCAACCTTGCACGCAGCTGCCGAACGTCTGGACTGACCGCGTCACTCCACCAGGCCACGGCGGCGATGGCCCTGCGTCATTGCTCCCCGCAGCCGATCAGGCAAGATCGCGCCCCTGCGTCCGCAAACAAGGAACATTCCCATGCGCCTCGGCCAAGGCAGCCCCGCCCGCCCCACCACGCGCCTGCGCGCCCTGATCGAAGCCCATCGCCCGCTGGTCGTGCCGGGCTGCTTCAACGCCATGTCCGCGCGCATCCTCGAGGATGCCGGCTTCCCCGCGCTCTACATGTCCGGCTACGGCACCTCGCTGAACCTGCTTGGCCTGCCCGATGCCGGCCTCGCGACGCTCACCGAGATGGCGTTGAACGCGAAGCTGATCGCCTCCGCCGTGAAGGTGCCGCTGATCGCCGATGCCGATACCGGCTTCGGCAACGCCATCAACGTGGTCCGCACGGTCGAGGAATACATCCGCGGCGGTGTCGCCGGGCTGCACCTGGAAGACCAGGTCGCCCCCAAGCGCTGCGGCCATGTCGCGGGGCGCGAGGTGATCGCGCGCGACGAGGCGGTGCTGAAGATCCGCGCCGCCGCCCGCACCCGCGATGCGCTCGACCCCGACTTCGTGATCATCGCGCGGACCGATGCGCGCGGCGCGCATGGTGGCAACCTCGACGAAGCGATCGACCGCGCCAATGCCTTCCTCGATGCCGGCGCCGACCTGGCCTTCGTCGAGGGCCCCAAGGATGTCGCCGAGGTCGCGCGCATCGGCGCCGAGGTGAAGGGGCCGGTCTTCTACAACATGACCGGCATCTCGCCGCGCCTGTCGGCCGAGCAGATGGCGGAGCTGGGCATCCGCGTCTGCATCCTGCCGGGTGCGGCCATGCGCGCCACCATCATGGCGATCCACGACTTCGCCGTGGCGCTCAAGGAAGACGGCCCGATGGCCGAGGCTGCCTACGACGCCCGCTTCAAGCAGCACCCGATGGGCAACCTGCACGGCTTCTCAGGCTTCGACCGCATCCGGGAGATGGAGGCGGAATTCCTGCCGGAGGAGAGCGGGCGGAAATACGAGGGCGGGCTGGGGTATGCGCCGAAGGCGGCGGAGTGACGTTCCGAAGCGGAGTCATTTTCCGCCCTCAAGCGGCGGGCGGCGGGCATCCGCCCGCCTTGCCTTCGCGCCCCACACTGGTGCGCCCGGCGCGATGGGTGGTCTGGGCGCGGTCGCGCTTCGCGCTCCAGGATCGTGCAGGCGCACGATCCGCAATCTGCTGTTTCGCCTGGGGGCGCGCTGCCGCCCCCTACCCCACCCGCAGCCCCGTCGCCGCGACGATCCGCCGTGCCGTCTCGCGGTCACGCCGGATCACCGCCGCGAAGGCCGCGGGGTCTGATTCCACAGCATCCGCACCCGAGGCATCCAGCCGCCGCCTCACCTCCGGGTCCGCCAGCGCCGATCGCATCGCCGCGCTGATCCGCTGCACCGCCACGGCCGGCGTGCCGGCCGGTGCGAACACCCCCGTCCAGGACGACATGTCGTAGCCCGCGAAGGTCTCGCCGATCACCGGGATCTGCGGCAGCGATGCCTGGCGCCGCCCGGCCGTGCTGGCGATCAGCGTCGCGCCGCGCTCCACCGCCGGGCGCAGGCTTGAGTAGGAGATGATGCCCGCATCGATCCGCCCGCCGGCCAATTCGCGCGCCACATCGGCGCCGCCGCGGAAGGGCACGTGCTCCAGCCGGATGCCGGCGGCCATCTGCAGCGCCTCGCCCATGAAATGGCCGATATGCGCGACGCCGGGCGTGCCATAGGTCACCTCGCCCGGGCGACGCTTCGCCTCCGCCACGAAACCGGCCAGGTCGGTGCCAGGGAAGCCCGCGCGCACGCCGATGATGTAGGGCTGCGTCGTCACCTGCACGACCGGGATGAAGGCCGCGCCGTAGTCGAAGGGCAGGTCGCGGCGAACCTCCGGCAGCGTGGCGAAGGTCGCGCCCTCGAACAGCAGCGTGTGGCCGTCGGCCGGCGCGGCATGCACCGCCGCCGCGCCGATCGCACCGGAGGCCCCCGTGCGGTTCTCGATGATGAAGGACTGGCCGAGCTGCTCGCTCACGCGCGCCTGCACGATGCGCGCGATGGTGTCGGCCACGCCGCCAGCGCTGTAGGGCACCACCATGCGGACCGGCCGGTCGGGCCAGGCTGCCTGCGCGCGCGCCGCCAACGGCGCGGCGAGCACGCCAAGACCGACCATCCGACGCGTGATCCTCGCCATGGTCTCTCTCCCGTTCCCCGCGGGCGCTTGACCGCGCCCGTCCCGCGCGGCGTGATGCCGCCGCTGTCGGGACGCTCCCTTGCCCGCCCGCCAGCGTCAAGCCGCGGCATGCCGCGGCGGCTGCGGACCGAAAGAGTAACCACGGGAGAATGACGGCCATGCCACGCACGATGTTCGACAGGATCTGGGATTCGCATGTGGTGGCGGATCTCGGCGGCGGCTGGTCGTTGCTGCATTGCGACCGCGTGCTGGTACACGACCTCTCGGGTGGGCGCGCCCTGCAGGAAGTGGGCGAGGCCGGCTACGCCGTGGCCCGGCCCGACCTGGTCTTCGCCACGCCCGACCACGCGGTCTCCTCCGCGCCCGGCCGCACCTCGGAGACCTTCCCGACCGGCGCGAAGCTGCTTGCCGGCCTGCGCAAGCGCGCGGCGGAGACCGGCGTGCGGCTGTTCGACCTTGGCCAGGACGGCAACGGCATCGTGCATGTCATGGGGCCGGAACTCGGCATCGTGTTGCCCGGCACGGTGCTGGTCTGCGGCGACAGCCACACCTGCACGAATGGCGGCGTGGGTTCGATCTCCTTCGGCATCGGCGCGTCGGAGCTGCGCCATGTGCTGGCCACGCAATGCCTGCCGCAGAAGAAGCCGCGCACCATGCGCATCCGCTTCGAGGGCGAGGCCCCGCCGGGCGTCACGCCCAAGGATATGATCCTGGCCGCCATCGGCCGCTTCGGCGCAGCGGCGGGCACCGGATACGCGGTCGAATACGCGGGCTCCGCCGTGCGCGCGCTGTCGGTCGAAGGCCGCCTGACGTTGTGCAACCTGTCGATCGAGATGGGGGCCAAGATCGGCATGGTCGCGCCGGACGAGACCACCTTCGCCTGGCTGAAGGGCCGCGACTTCGCCCCCAAGGGCGCGAACTGGGAGGCCGCGCTGGCCGATTGGCGCGCCCTTCCCTCCGACGACGACGCCACCTTCGACCGCGACCTGCTGATCGACATGCGCGACATCGCCCCGCAGATCACCTGGGGCACCAGCCCCGAGCAGGTGTTGCCCGTCACCGGCCGCGTGCCCGATCCCGCCAATGCGCCGAACGACGAGAAGCGCGCGGATTGGGAAAAGGCCCTCGCCTACATGGGCCTGACCGCCGGTGCGCCGATCGCCGGCACGAAGGTGGACTGGGTCTTCATCGGCTCCTGCACCAATTCCCGCATCGAGGATCTGCGCGCCGCCGCCGCCGTGCTGCGCGGCCGCAAGGTCGCGCCGCACGTCACCGCCTGGGTGGTGCCGGGGTCTGAGCGTGTGAAGCACGCCGCCGAGGCGGAAGGGCTGCATGAAGCGTTCCGCGCGGCCGGCTTCGAATGGCGCGAACCCGGCTGCGCGCTGTGCGTCGCGGCCAATGGCGAATTCGTCCCGCCCGGCGCGCGCTGCGTCTCCACATCCAATCGCAACTTCGTCGGCCGGCAGGGCACGGGGGCACGCACGCATCTCGCCTCGCCCGCCATGGCGGCGGCGGCGGCACTCGAAGGTGCCATCGCCGATGTACGGTCGGTCGCGGCGTAAGGAACAGGCATCATGGACAAGTTCACCACCGTCAGCGGCCCCGCCGCGCCGATGCTGGGTGCGAATATCGACACCGACGTCATCATCCCGATCCAGCGCCTGGTCGGCACCGGGCGCAGCGGCCTCGGCCCCTATGCCTTTGAACGGCTGCGCTACAACAAGGACGGGTCGGACAACACCGACTTCGTGCTGAACCGCCCGCAGTATCGCGACAGCCCCATCCTGCTGGCCGGGCCCAACTTCGGCTGCGGTTCCTCGCGCGAGGGCGCGGTCTGGGCCTTGATGGGCATGGGTTTCCGCGCCGTCATCGCGCCATCCTTCGGCGACATCTTCTTCAACAACTGCTTCCAGAACGGCTTGCTGCCGGTGGTCCTGCCGGAGGACGCGATCCGCCGCATCGCCGACGAGACCGAGGCCGCGCAGGGCGCGCGCCACACCGTGGTGGACCTCGCCCGCCAGGTGGTGGTGACGCCGGATGGCGCGGAGATCCCGTTCACCATCGATGCGCGCAAGCGCGACGCGCTGCTCGAGGGCCTCGACGACATCGCGCTGACGTTGAAGCGCCGCGATGAGATTCTCGCGTGGCAGAAGGCGGATCGCGCGAAGCGCGCCTGGGCCTGGGAGACGGTCGAGCGATGAGCATGCTCGACATCGTCGTCCTGCCGGGCGACGGCATCGGCCCGGAAGTCACGGATGAAGCCGTGCGCGTGCTCGACTGGTTCGTCGCGCACCGCGCCGTGCCGTTGCGCATGACCCGCCACCTGTTCGGCGCCGCCGCTTGGGCGGCCGAGGGCACCACCATGCCGGACCGCACCTGGTCCGCCATCATGGCCGCCGATGCGCTGCTGTTCGGCGCCACCGGCAGCCTCGACCAGACGCACATCCCGCCGGAGGAACGCCGCAGGGGCGCGCTGCTGACCATCCGCCGCGGGCTCGACGTCTTCGCCAACCTGCGTCCGGTGAAGGCGCAGCCGGCGCTGGCGGAGGCCTCCCCCTTCAAGCCGCGCACCGTCGCCGGCACCGACCTGGTCTTCGTGCGCGAACTCACCGCCGGCGTCTATTTCGGCACGCCGCGCGGCATCGAGACGCAACCCGACGGCACCCGCCGCGGGGTCAATACCCATGCCTATACCGAGGCCGAGATCGCCCGCGCCGCGCGCTTCGCCTTCGAACTCGCCCGCACGCGCCGCAACCACGTCACCTCCGTGGACAAGGCGAATGTCATGGAGGCCGGGCGGCTGTGGCGAGACACCGTCACCGCCATCCACGCCGCCGAATTCCCCGACGTCACGCTGGAGCACATGCTGGCCGACAATTGCGCGCTCCAGCTCGGCCGCGCGCCGTCCCGCTTCGACGTCATCGTCACCGACAACCTGTTCGGCGACCTGCTGAGCGACTGCGCCGGCGCGATCAACGGCAGCCTCGGCATGTTGCCCTCCGCCGCGCTGTCGGCCCCGCGCGAGAACGGCCGCCGCCGTGCGCTGTACGAGCCCATCCACGGCTCCGCACCCGATATCGCCGGCAAGGGCATCGCCAATCCACTCGGCGCGATCCTGTCGGCCGCGCTGCTGCTGCGCTGGACGGCGGGGATGCCGGCCGAGGCCGACCTGCTCGATGCAGCTGTCGCCGCCGCGCTCGATGCCGGTGCGCGCACGGCCGACATCGCGCTGCCGGGCGAGCCCGTGCTGTCCACCCGCGCCATGGCCAACGCGGTGATCGCCGCGCTCAACGCAGCGGGCCGGGGAACGCACTCCGCAGGGTGAACAGCACCTGCCAGGATTCGTTCGCCAGGCCTGGCGCATCCTGCGCTACGCCCCGCGCGACATAGACATCCGCCGTCACGCGCGAGGCCAGCGTGGCCCGCGCGCCGAAGCCGCTCGACACCGCCGAGACATACTCCGGCAGACCGCGACGCGTGGCCTGCAGCGTCCACAGCGCGCCGGCATCGACGAAGCTGTAGGCCTCCACGGTGCTGAGCGGCCCGACCTCCAGCGGCGCCAGCCTGATCGCGAGCTCGGCCGCGCCCAGCACGCCCGAATCCCCCTGCAGGCTGGCCTGGGGAAACCCTCGGCCGAATGGACGCCCGCCGAACAGCAGGGATTCGCTGGCGGGCAGCGGTCCGTCCGCCCATTGGCCAAGCCCCGCCAGCCGGGCGACGAAAGGCCCCGGCAATTCCTGTTCGCGATACCCCTGCAACACCGCCTTCACGAAAGTCGGCCCGCCATAGGCCGCGCTGCCCGCCCGCGCGCCCAGGATATCGAGGCCCGTGCCCACCACCAGGCGCAGCACGGTGGTGCCTTCCTCCGGCGTCTGCTCGATGTAGCTCAACCCCCCGCGCAGTGCGCGCGTGCGCTCGTTGGACAGCGTGAAGCCGAGCAGCGCGCTCTCGCTGTTGATGCCATCGAACGCCGCATCGACCGAGAATTCGCGCCGCGGCGCCAGGATCAGCGGATAGGACAGCGAGATGCCATAGGTCGTGGCGTCGCCATCGGTCGTGGTGTCGCTCTCCTTGGTGCGCAGGTATCCGGCGGAAAGCCGCAGCGTCAGCCCGTCCGTGCCGAGCGGCCGCGCATGGCTGATGCCGTAGTACCGGAAGCGCTGGGCATCGGCCGGCATGGCGTAGATGAGCTCAGTGCGATCGCCCGCCCCGCCGACAAGGCCATGCAGGCCCAGCAGCGCATCGAACTGCGTGCGCCCCAGCGGCACGGCGCCGAGATTGTTCGCGCCCATGCCAAACTCCACCCGCCGCCATTCGAGATCGAGCCTGAGCCGCAGCGCGGCCACATCGACCGTCGGTTCCACCGTGCTGCGGACCGTCAACCCCGGCACGCGCGCCAGCAGCGCCAGCACGCGATCGAGCGTCTCCTGCCGCAACGGCCGCTCCGCGGTCAGCCGCGCCACCTGCGCCTGCACGAAGCCCGAGGCGGCAGCGGCTGCGTTGCCGGCGACGGTCACCTCCGCCAGATGGCCCAGCACCAGCTGCATGCGGACCACGCCACCCGCAAAATCCTGCGCCGGCACGCTGACCTGGCGCAGCGCATAGCCAAGGGCCTCGATGCGCGCCTCAACCGCGCGCGCCAGCGCCAGCAGCCCGGCCGCGCCGACCTCCTGGCCCAGGGCGCGCTGCCATGCGCGCTCCAGGCTGCCCGGCGGCAGGGCCTCGGCGCCCGACACCTCGACCGCAACTAGCCGGAATGGCCGCACCGCGGCGATCAGCGGCGTGGCCGGGGCCGGTTCCGCCGGCATGCGCGCCGCCGCCCCGACCCGGGCCGGCACCTGGTCCAGCCGCCCGGTATCCACCATGCGCGCCCCGGTTTGCGCCCACGCCCCCTTCGCCGGCACGACAGCCACCAGTGCGCTCCACGCCAGCGCCACGGCGCGGGCCCAGGATGCTCTCGTCATATTTGCTTCCCCCCAAGGAACCCCGGGGCGGCTCGAGCCGCCCCGGAGCGGCCGTCAGCGGCGCGCCACCCCCTGCACCAGCGCGCCGGCGGCCGTGCCGGCCGGCGTCGTGACATGGGTCAGCACTTGGCCGACCGCACCGCTGGCGCGGTTGACCACCGGGGCCACCGGCGTCGCGACCGCACCGGCCACGGTGCCGACGCGCGCCGCGGTGGGCGCCAGCGCCGGGCCGGCCACCGGCACCGCCGCGACGGTGGCGCCCAGCGCCGGCGCGATGTTGCCCGGCGTGATGGTGGCGCTGGCCACCTGCCCGCCGGTCAGTACGCCGACACCCACCGCATTGGGCGCGGGCACCCGTGCCGCTCCGACGCCCGCGCCGACCAGGACCGGCGTCGTGCCGCCGGTGCCGCCGATGCGCCGGCCACCCAGCGCAACCTCCGCCAGCGGCGCCGCCACTGTATCCACGCGCGCCGTGACGGTGCCGACGGTGCCACCCACCAGCGGCAGGCCGGACAGCCCCTGCTGGCCGACGGCGGTGCCGCCATCGGTCAGCACGTTGCCGACCGTCTGCACCAGCTCGGCCCCAGGCAGCAGCACGGTGCCCACAGGCCCACCCTGGGTGCCGGCGCCAAGCAGCGTCTGGCCGACCACGCCGACCGTATTGCCGGTGGTGATCAGCGCGCCCGAGGCCGCCGGACTCACCAATCCGCCGACCGTCGCGGTGGCCGAGGTGGGGCCGGTGCCGCCACTCGGATTGCCACCCCCGGGATTGCCGCCACCGGGATTGCCGCCGCCGGGCCCATTGCCGCCGCCAGGCCCATTCGCGGCCTGGTCGCCGCCGCCGCCACTGCCGCCGCCCGCGCCGGCGCCGGCGCCGGCGCCATCGGCCGGGACGCTGCTCTCCGCGAGGGTGAAGCCACTGCCACCGCCCGAGCAGGCGGCTGTGGTGCCGATCAGCAGTGCAAGCGGGATGGCCCTGCAGATCGCGGACGACCAATGCCTGGAATGAATACGGAATTCGTTCATTGAAACCGCTTCCTTTTCCCGTTCGCCGGCGCAGGTTTGCGGCGGCTTTGTCGCCGGCCGGCCGTCCCGCACCGCGCGGGATGATTCCGGCAGCGATCCAGTGCTACGCATCACAACCGGTGATGGATGCACGGCGTGGCAATTCGCCAGTTCAACTGATCGCGAGCACTTGCCGCGCATGGCCTTGGCGCCGCCGCTGCGGCTGGCCTAGGCTCCCCAGCAACGACAAGGGAGGGATTGTTCATGCGCCGTACCCTGTTCGCCGCCTTGCTGGCGGCGGCACTCGCGACCCCTGCGCTCGCGCAGGAGCGCACCGTCCGGGTGATCTCCGGCTTCGCCGCCGGCGGCGCCGGCGACCTCATGGCGCGCCTCATCGCCGAATACGTCCCGCCCCTGATGGGCGCGCGCGGCGTGGTCGAGAACCGCACCGGCGCCAACGGCCTGATCGGCGCCGAGGTGGTGGCCCGCGCCGCCCCCGACGGCAACACCGTGCTGCAATGCCCGATGGGCAGCATGACCATCACGCCCAACCTGCCCGGCGTGTCCATGCCGATCGACCCGCGCACCGAGATGATGGGCGTGGCGAATGTCGCGTTGTCCACCTATGCGCTGATCGTCGCCGCGCGCGGCCCGCACCAGGACGTGCCGGGGCTGCTGGCGGCCGCGCGCGCGCGGCCTGGCGGGCTGTCCTATGCCTCGGCGGGGGTCGGTTCCGCGCAGCATCTCTCGGCGGAACTGCTGAAGGCGCGGGCGGGCGTCGACATCGTGCACGTGCCCTATCGCGGCGCGACGCCAGCGGTGGTCGATATCCTGGGCGGGCGCATCGACTTCATGATCACCAACCTCGGCGACGTGATGCGCCAGATCCAGGGCGGCGAGTTGCGCCTGCTGGCGCTGGGCGATGATGCGGGTTCGCCGCTGTTCCCGCAGGCGCGCCCGATCTCGGCCTTCGTGCCGGGGCTGCAGATGGCCGGCTGGTTCGGCATCTGCGGCCCGCGCGGCATGAGCACCGCCGCGCTGGCGCAGTGGTCCGACGCGACGCGCCGCGGGCT
Source organism: Roseomonas sp. (assembly GCA_051860065.1). Classification (GTDB taxonomy): domain Bacteria; phylum Pseudomonadota; class Alphaproteobacteria; order Acetobacterales; family Acetobacteraceae; genus Neoroseomonas. The sequence goes on along the minus strand of JBHYEQ010000009.1, from coordinate 20,676 downwards.
GGAAAACCCGCAATTCCGCGAACGCCTGCTGGCCAATGGCCTGACGCCGCAATTCGAGGACACCGCCACCTTCAACGCCCGCATCGCGCGCGACCTCGCCTCCTGGGGCGAGGTGATCCGCGCCGCCGGCGTGCGCGGCGACTGATGCGCCTCGCCGCCTTCACCAAGAACGGGGTCAACCCGAACTACCAGGCGTTCTTTCGCGGCGTCGAACGCGCCGCCGAGCGCGAGGGCGTTCAAGCGACCTGGCATTTCCCTGACACGCCCGATGACCCCACGCAGCAGATCGCCCTGCTGCGCGCGGTGGTCGCGCAACACCCCGATGCGATCATCTTCGCCCCCGCCGACGATGCGCTGTTGGAAGCGCCGGTGGCGGAGGCGATCGCGCAGGGCATCCCCTTCATCGGCTTCGTCAATCGGATGAAGGGCGGCTTCGTCACCTTCATCGGCGCCGACGACGTGGCCATGGGCCGCACCATCGCGGGCGTGATGGTCGATGCACTCGGCGGCACCGGCGATGTCGTGCTGATCGAAGGCCCCGACACCGCTCCCACCAGCCGAGACCGCGGCCGCGGCTTCCGCGAGACGCTCGCGCGCCGCCCCGGCATCCGCGTTCTCGGGACCGCGAACGGTCGCTACCTGCGCGAACCCGGCCGTGCCGCGATGCAATCCCTGCTCGCGCAGCACCCGCGCATCGACGGCGTGATCTGCACCAACGACCTGATGGCGCTCGGCGCGCTCGATGCGCTCGACGCCGCCGGGCGCCGCGCGCTGGTGGTCGGCAACAACGGCACCATCGAGGCCGCGGAGCAGATCGCCACCGGCCGCCTCCTCGCCAGCATGGACTATGACGGGCAGCGCATGGGTGCGGCCGCCGCCATGGCCGCGCTGCGCCACCTGCGCGCAGAACCGGTCCCGCGCGAGATCCTGCTGCCCGCCATCCCGATCACCCGCGCCAACCACGCCGCCTGGCTGGTGTCGATCGACCAACGCCCCCTGCCCCGCTGGGACACCATCGTCCCGCCAATGAAAAACACCCGGGAGTGACACGCATGACCATCACCCGCCGCGCCCTCGGCGCCGCTGTCGCCAGCGGCCTCGCCGCGCCGGCTGTCGCGCAGGACACCTGGCCCACGCGCCCGGTGCGCCTGATCAGCCCCTTCGCCCCCGGTGGCCCGCAGGACGTGCCCGCGCGCTACTTCGTGGACTACCTGACGCCGCGGCTCGGCCAGCCGGTGGTCTATGACAGCCGCGCGGGTGCGGGCGGCCAGGTCGGGATGCAGCATGTCGCCACCGCGACGGATGGCCACACCTTCCTGATCACGTCGAATTCGGTGGCGACCCTGCCGGCGCTGCGGCGCAACCTCGGCTTCGATCCCTTCACCGACCTGCTTCCTGTCAGCATGGTGACCGAGGCACCGCTGGTCTATTGCGTGCGCGCCAATGGCCCGGCCGACCTCGCCGCCTATATCGCGCGCGCCAAGGAAGCGCCGGGGCGGGTTTCGGTCGGCAGTTCGGGCATCGGCTCGGCCACGCACCTCGCCTCCGCCTTCCTGATGCAGAAGGCCGGGATCGAGCTGCTGCACGTCCCCTATCGCGGCGCCGGGCTCATCATGACCGCGCTGCTGGGCGGCGAGATCGACACCTTCGTGGGCGACCTCTCGCTGGCGCTGGAACACATCCGCGCCGGCACCATCCGCCCGATCGGCGTGACCACCGCGACCCGCGCGCCGCTGCTGCCGAACACGCCCGCCATCGGCGAGAGCATCGCGGGCTACGCCGTGCCCTTCTGGTTCGGGCTGTTCGCGGCGAAGCAGACGGCGCCGGAAGCGATCGCACGCATGAACAGCGAACTCGCGCCGCTCGCGGCACCCACCAGCGACATCTCGCGCCGCATGGCGGATCGCGGGTCGAAACTGCTGCTGGATGGGCCGGCGCCGCTGGCGGCACGGCTGGCGGCGGAAGTGCCGCAATGGCGGCAGGTGATCGCCGCGGCGGGGATCACGCCCGAATAGTCAGGTGCGGCCGAGGCCCCATCCATCGAGGAACGGGTAGCGATCGACATCGACCCAGCCGCAAAGCCGCCGCATGGGGCGGCCGGTCAATGTCGCCTCCCCGGTCATGGTGCCGCTGGCGCGGCTGTAGTGGCGCTGCATGTACATCGCCATCTGGAGCTGCGACCCGCCCTGCCCGGCATCCGCCGTCTGCCAGGCGGTGCTGCCGCCGGCATCGATGATGACGCCGACATGCTCGATCTTCGCGCCGAGCACCGCCGGCCAGGGATCGCTGTCCGTGGCGCGCTGCGGCAGGCAGCAGCCATGCTCATGGCCCGGCCCGCTGCACAGCATGTACAGGTCTCCGGGCTTCGGCAGAGTGCCGGGCAATGCGGCGATCGCGCCGCCATGCGGCGCACCTCCCTTCCGGCAGGCATGCACCCAGGCGCCACGCTTCAGCGCCGCATTCCGCATGCTCAGCAGGCCCCCGCCGCCCATGCCCTCGACCCGCATCGGGATCGAGACGCCGAGGCGCGTCGCGACCAGCGCGGGCAATCCGCCGCAGGTGGTGTAGCCCGCCCCCGGCGACCACCCGGCGTCGATCTGGCGAAAGGCCGCCTGGCCGTAGTGGCTCGGCACCACGCTCGGCACGATCTGCATCAGGATGCGCCGGCGGCGCGGCGACAGTTCGGCAAATCCCGAGGCGGGCAGGCGCATGGACCGGACTCCGAAGCGATGCCCGCACCATGGCGCGGACGCCGCCGCGCCGGCGTGCGCCAGCGCACGCCACGCAGCGTCAGGGCCGCATCGTGAACCCCGCCACCCCAGGCGCCCGCAGCGGGTCCGCCAGCCGCGCGAACTCGCACAACAGGCCGCGCGTCTCGCGGGGATCGATGATCTCCTCGACCCAGAAGGCCTCCGCCGTGCGGAAGGGCGACCGCAGCTTCTGCAGCCGCGCCTCGATCTCCGCCACCTTCGCGTCGCGATCCTCGGCCGCCGAAACCTCCGCCGCATAGGCCGCCTCGACCCCACCCTCCAGCGGCAGCGACCCCCAGCGCGCGGACGGCCACGCATAGCGCATCGAATACCGCCCCGCCGGCTGGTGCACCACGCCCGCCACGCCAAACGCATTCCGCATGATCACCGTGCACCACGGCTGCCGGCACTGGTTGACGGCCGCCATCGCCCGCACGCCCCAGCGGATGGTCGCCCGTTGCTCGGCATCGAGGCCCACGGCGAAACCCGGGCAATCCATCAGGTAGACCACCGGCAAATGGAAGGTCTCCGCCAGGTCCACGAAGCGGATCACCTTCTGGCACGCATCCGCCGTCCAGGACCCGCCCTGGAAAACGGGGTCGGAGGCCAGCACCGCCACCGCCCGCCCATCCAGCCGCGCGAAGCCCGTGATGACCGGACGGCCGAACCACCGCCCCATCTCGAAGAAGGATCCCTTGTCGACCAGCGTCTCGATGATCGGCCGCACCTTGTAGGCCTGACGTGGATCGCGTGGGATCGCGCTCAGCAGCGTCTCGTCGCGCCGCGCCGCGTCGTCGCGCGACCGCACCGCCGGCGGCAGTTCGAATACCGATGACGGCAGGTAGGACAGGAAGCGACGCGCGCGATCGAAGGCCTCGGCCTCGGTCTCCACCGCATCGTCCACGCCGCCGGCGCGGGTCTGGATTTCCCACCCGCCAAGTTCGCGCTTGTCCAGGGCCTCGCCCAGCCGTGCCACCACCGGCGGCCCCGCCACGAACATCGCCGAGGACTTCGTCATCACCGAGTAATGCGCCGCCGCCAGCCGCGCCGCCCCCAGCCCCGCGACGGACCCCAGCCCCAGCGTCACCACCGGCACCAGCCCCATATTCGCGGTGGTCTGGTAATACAGCTGCGTCCCGCCCACGCCGCCCGGCAGGTTGGCGCGCCCCGTCGTCTCGATGGTCTTGACCGACCCGCCGCCGCCCGAGCCCTCGATCATGCGGATGATCGGCAGGCGCAACTCGGCCGCCATGCGTTCCGCCATGATCGGCTTGTCGCGGATGGTGGCGTCCGCGCTGCCGCCGCGCACGGTGAAGTCGTCGCCCACCACGACCACGGGCCGCCCATCGACCAGCGCGCGCCCCATCACGCAGTTGGACGGCGTGAAGGCCTGCAGGTCGCCCTTCGCATCGTATTCCGCGCGCCCGGCGATGGCGCCGACCTCGTGGAAGCTGCCGCGATCGGCCATCGCCTCGACCCGTTCGCGCACCGTCAGCCGGCCGCCATCATGCTGGCGCTTCACCTTGTCCGGCCCGCCCATCTCGCGGGCCAGCGCCTCGCGCCGATGCAATTCGTCGAGTTCAGGCTGCCAGGTCATGCGCGGATCGGTTCCCTTCCCGTCCGGCAGTCTCACGCCGCGACGGGCGGTCGTCCAGCCGTGGTCAGGGCGGCAGCACGTCGGCGCGCAGGAACCACAGGGTCAGCGCAGCGCCATTGACCAGGCGCAGCCGCACCAGGTCGCCCTCCTGCGCTTCCAGCACCCACGCATTGACGCGGAAGGTGGTGCGGCAGCCCCCGGCGGCGCGGGCTTCCGCCAGCAGCCGCGGCGTGGTGTCGGTGCCCTGCCGGAGCAGGCGTAGCGGCGCGCTGTCGGCGCAGCCCAGCGTGCCGTCGCGCGCCACGCGCCACTCCTGGGCCGGCGCGGGGGGCGCGGCCGACGCCGCTTCGGATGCCGGCGCGTCGTCCGCCGCCGCCGGCGCCTCCGGCTCCCCGGCCGGCGCACGATCCGCCGCCGCTGCGGCCGCCGAGGGCCGTGCCGGTGGCACCCGCGCCGGCGGCTGCGGCGGCAGCGGCAGGTCTTCGGCCGGCGGCTCCTCCGCCGCGCAGGCCGCCAGAAGCAGCCCGCCCACCATCAGGACGAGCACCGACGCGCCGCGCAACGACATGGTCCACCGAAACCTGCACCCCATGGCGGGACGCTACCACCGCCCCGCGGCGGTTTCAGCATCGTGAACGCCGATTCGTGTCAGAGCTCCGTTAAATGCTTGCAATAGAACAACCTTTGGTTGAACCTAGGCGCTGTGTGGGGGCGTGGGGCTCCGCCGAGAACAGGTCGTTCAGGGGATGACGCAGAGCGCGGGCCAGGTCGGCACCACGGGCGCAACGCTGGGCGCGCGCCTGCGCATGCTTGTCGCCATCGCCATGCTGCCGCTGCTGCTCGGGGGCATCGCGCTCGCAGTGCAGGACCGCCGCGCGGCGCAGGATGCCGCGCGGGCAGGGTTGCTCGCCGGCGCCCAGGCGGCATCGCACGCCATCGATGCCGAGATCGAATCGCGCCGCCTGGCGCTGCTCGCCTTCGGCAGCGGCATCGACGCGGCCAGCCTCGCCACCGACCTCGCCAACGCCGACGGCGCGGCGCGGCGCCTCGCGGACACCCTCGGCACGCCGATCGGCCTGCTCGACCGCGGCCTCGGGATGCTGGTCGATACCAGCCAGCCCTATGGCACGCCGCTCGCGTCCACGCCGGCCATAGGCGCCGGGCTCTGGGCGGTCGAGACCGGCCGCCCGCGCGTCAGCGACATGCTGAACGGCCCCGGCGGCACGCTGGTGCCGCCGATGCTGATGGTGCCACTGATCCGCGACGGGCGCGCCGAGGCCGTGCTGAGCCTGGCGTTGCGCCCCGAGCGTCTCGCCGGCGCCCTGGGCAGCGTGCGCGGCGTGCTGCTCGACAGCCGGGGCCGGATGGTCGCGGCGCAGGGCGCGCAGCCCGGCGACCTGCCCGAATGGCATGCCCTGGTGGCCCTGCCGCGCGACGTGCCGACCACGGTGGCCACCGCCGCCGGCGCGCCGGTCGAGCTTGTCGTCGCGACCCTGCAGGAGGCGCCGGACTGGCGCCTGGTGGCGCTGCACGCGCGCCCGGCCGGCGGCATCGGCCTGTGGCCCTGGGCCGTCGGCCTGGTGGCGCTGAGCCTGCTGGCCGCGGCCGCGATGCTGCGCGCCACCCTGCGGGGCCTGCGCGCGCCGCTGCTGGGCCTGGCCCAGCACGCCGAGGCGACCACCGAGGCGCTCCGCAGCGACAGCCCCGCCCCCGCGGCGCCCGCCCCCGCCGGCCCGACCGAGATCGCCGCACTCGGCGCCGCCCTCGCCACCGCCGAGGCCGCGTCACACGAACACACGCGCCGGCTGCGCGCGCTCGCCGAGGCCGGCGCGCTGGTGCTCTGGCGTGCGGATGCCGCCGGCGGCTGGATCGAGGCCGCCGGCTGGGCCGGCCTCACCGGGCAGACCGCCCCCGCCTTCCGCAAAGATGGCTGGGTCGAGATGCTGCACCCGGACGACCGTGCGCCGACGCTCGCCGAATGGGGCCGCTGCCTGGTGGCGCGCCAGCCGATCGGCGTCGAGTTCCGCCTGCGGACCGCCAGCGAGGAGGCCGGTTGGCGGTGGGTGCGCGCCACCGGCGTACCGGTGAACACCGAGGACGGCACGCTGGTCGAATGGGTCGGCGCGATCCACGACGTGGCGGATGCGCGCGGCGCGGGCACCGCCCATCGCTTCAATGAATCGCAGGTGCGCCAGACCGTGGCAGAGTTGCGCGCCGTATACGACAACGTGCCGGTCGGCCTGGCGCTGGTCGACACCGCGCTGCGCTTCGTCAACGTCAATGCCCGCTTTGCCGCGATCAGCGGCCTGCCGCCGGAAGCCCATGTGGCGCGCGCGCCGCACGAGGTGATGCCCGATGGCCTGGCGGCCCCGCTTGAAGCCGCCCAGCAGGAGGTTTTGCGCACCGGCCGCCCGGTGCTCGACGTGACCTGCACCGGGCAGGCGCCGGGCGCGGTGCAGCACCTGCGCCACTGGCTGGCATCCTGCCACCCGGTGAAGGATGCCGATGGCGTGGTCACCGGCGTCTCGGCCGTGCTGCAGGACGTGACGGAGCGCGTGCGCGCCGAACGCTCCCGCGAATTGCTGGTGACCGAGCTGAACCACCGCGTGAAGAACACGCTGTCCACGGTGCAGTCCCTCGCCGCGCAGTCGCTGCGCCGCGCCGGCGGCGATTCGACCGGCTTCGGGCGCGACTTCGTGGGGCGGCTGCAGGCGCTCACGCGCAGCCACGACCTGCTGGCCGAGGGCGGCTGGGGGCCGGTGGACCTGGCGCGCGTGGTGCAGGCGGCGCTCAGCCCGTGGCTGGGCAGCGGGCGGGCGATCCGCATCGCCGGCTCCGGGCGCATCCAGGTCGAGGCGCCGCAGGCCCAGGCGCTGGTGCTGGCGCTGCACGAACTCGCCACCAATGCGGTGCGTCACGGCGCGCTGTCGCGCCCGGGCGGCGAGGTCGAGGTCACCTGGTCGCTCGGCGAGGATGGCGTGGCGCATTTCGAATGGCGCGAGAGCGGCGGACCGCCCGTCAGCGTCCCCGCTGCCGATCGGCGCGGCTTCGGCGTGCGCCTGCTGGAACGCGGGCTGGTCCACGACCTCGGCCCCGGTGCCGAGGTGAAGCTCGACTTCCCCGAGGACGGCGTGCGCGCCACCCTCCATTTCCGCATCGGCCTGCCGAGCCTGCAACGCGCCACCACCGACTGACCGCCGCGCCCGGGTGCTGCGCCGCCCGCTTCCTGGCGGGCGCGGCGCGACGCGGCTAGGCTCCCCCGCGGGGGCACGGCGAAGGACGGGACCAGGCAATCCATGGCACGCGCGTTGATCACCGGCGTCACCGGCCAGGACGGCGCCTACCTGGCCGCCCTGCTGCTCGACAAGGGCTACGAGGTCTATGGCCTGCTGCATCGCCATGGCGGGTCGGAGGCGGTGCAGGAGCGCCTGCGCCGGCTGGGCTGCGCCGGCGCGGTGCGGATGGTCGATGGCAACCTCATCGACCTGTCCTCCCTGATCCGGCTGCTGGAGAAGGTGCAGCCCGACGAGGTCTACAACCTCGCCGCGCAATCCTTCGTGCGGATGTCCTGGGACCAGCCGCTGCTGACCACGCAGGTCACCGCCATCGGCACCGCCAACATGCTGGAGGCGGTGCGGATCGCCGCCCCCGGGCTGCGCTATTTCCAGGCGAGCTCGTCCGAGATGTTCGGCCGCGCTGAGACGCCGCAGCAGAACGAGGACACGCTGTTCCACCCGCGCAGCCCCTATGCCTCGGCCAAGGTCTTCGCGCATTGCCTGGTGCGGAACTACCGCGACGCCTTCGGCCTGTTCGGCTGCAACGGCATCATGTTCAACCACGACAGCCCGCTGCGCGGGATCGAGTTCGTGCTTCGCAAGATCACCGACGGCGCGGCGCGCATCAGCCTCGGCCTCGCGACCGAGCTGCCGATGGGCAACCTCGATGCGCGGCGCGACTTCGGCCATGCGCGCGACTATGTGCGCGCCATGTGGCTGATGCTCCAGCAGGACAGCCCGGCGGACTACGTGGTGGCCACCGGGCGCGCCGCCTCCATCCGCGACCTGTGCCGGATCGCCTTCGCCCAGCTGAACCTGGACTGGCAGGCGCATGTGCGGGTCGACGCCGCCTTCCTGCGCCCGGCCGATGTAGAGGTGACGGTGGGCGACGCGACGCGCGCACGCACCGCGCTCGGCTGGGTGCCCGAGACCAGCCTGGAGGAGATGATCGCCGAGATGGTCGAGGCCGACCTGCGGCGGTGGCGCGCGACCATCGCCGCGTGACGGCGCCGATGCGCCTTTTCAGGCGCACCACTTTCGTGGACAAGCTGGACAGCGCAATCGAACACCGGACGGGCGGCAGGCAAGGAACAATGACCACATGATCTCGCGCAAGCGCGTGCTGGTGACCGGGGGGGCGGGCTTCATCGGCTCGCATCTGTGCGAAAGGCTGCTGGCACAGGGCCACCAGGTCCTGTGCGTGGACAACTACTTCACCGGCACCCGCGACAACATCGCGCACCTGCTGGCGCACCCGCAATTCGAGGCGATGCGCCACGACATCACCTTCCCGCTCTATGTCGAGGTCGACGAGATCTACAACCTGGCCTGCCCGGCATCGCCCGTGCACTACCAGTTCGACCCGGTGCAGACGACCAAGACCAGCATCTCGGGCGCGCTCAACATGCTGGGCCTGGCCAAGCGGCTGAAGGCCAAGGTGCTGCAGGCCTCGACGTCGGAGGTCTATGGCGACCCCGAGGTGCATCCGCAGACCGAGGACTACCGCGGCTCGGTGAACCCGCTCGGGCCCCGCGCCTGCTACGACGAAGGCAAGCGCTGCGCCGAGACGCTGTTCTTCGACTACAAGCGCCAGCACAATGTCCGCATCAAGGTGGTGCGGATCTTCAACACCTATGGCCCGCGCATGCACCCCAATGATGGGCGCGTGGTCTCCAACTTCATCGTCCAGGCACTGCAGGGCCAACCCATCACGATCTATGGCGAGGGCACCCAGACGCGGTCCTTCTGCTTCGTCGACGACCTGGTCGAGGGGCTGATCCGCCTGATGGAGACGCCCGACGACGTGACCGGCCCGGTCAACATCGGCAACCCGCACGAGATCACCGTGCGCGAGCTGGCCGAGCGCGTGATCGGGCTGTGCGGCGCCGGCGTCGCTCTCGAGAAGCGCCCCCTGCCGCAGGACGACCCGACGCGGCGCTGCCCGGATATCGGCCTGGCGCGGCGCCTGCTCGGCTGGGAGCCGACGGTGCCGCTGGAAGATGGCTTGGCGCGCACCGTGGCGTATTTCGAGGCGCGGCTGCGCCAGCCCGCCGCAGCGGGCTGACGCGCGCGGGTCAGCGCAGCGGGAAGCCGAGCGCGACCAGCGCGTCCTTCAGCTTGTCGCGCCCGTTCAGCGCCTTCATCGTGCCCAGGCGCGCGATGACGCGCTGCGTCCAGGTGGTCGCGCCCATCTCGTTGCGCGCCGAGAAATCCGCCATGCGCGGATCATAGGCGGCGCGGTGGCCGGCATCGTCGGCGTCGTAGCGTTCGCGGTGCAGCACGGCGGCCTGGGGCAGGCGGGGCTTCACCTCGCCCTCGCGGCCCGGTGCGGCATAGCCCACGCACAGGCCAAACACCGGCGTCGCACCCGGTGGCAGGTTCAGCAACCCCGCCACGCGCTGCACGTCGTTGCGCAACGCGCCGATATAGACGGTCAGCAGGCCGAGGCTCTCCGCCGCCACCACCGCGTTCTGCGCCGCCAGCGCGGCGTCGATCGACGCGACCAGGAAGGATTCGAGATACGGCATGCCGGCCAGTTCCGTGCCGGCCTCCGCGGCCAGGCGCCCGTTGCGCGACACATCGGCCAGGAAGACCAGGAAGATCGGGCAGACCTCGATATGCTTCTGGTTGCCGGCGATGGTGGCGAGTTCGGCCCGCACCGCGGGGTCGTCCACCGCCACCGCCGACCAGGTCTGCAGGTTCGACGATGTCGCGGCGGATTGCGCGGCGGCGATCAGCATCTCCAGCGTGCCGTCCGGCAGCGCATCCGGCTTGAAGCCGCGCGTCGAGCGGTGCGCCAGCAGCAGCGCGAGCGTGTCGTTCCACGGGCCCGCCTTGGGCTCGGCGCCGGCGCCGTAGCGAGCGGTGAGCGCGGCGGCGGCCGCCGGCATCTGGGTTCCGTCCATGGTGGTCGATCCTTCGGGTGTTGCCCCGAAGGTAGCGCGCCCTGGCCGCCGGGCAAGTCAGCGCGCGACGGCGGCCGCCGGATGCGGGGCGGCCAGGCGCGGGCCGGCGCCGAACAGCTTCTCGCGATAGGTCCCGGGCGCGTAGGCGCTCTTGTAGCGGCCGCGCTCCTGGAGCACCGGCACCAGCAACTCCACCACGTCCTCGATGCAGTCCGGCATCACGGTGCGCGACAGGTTGAAGCCATCCACATCGGCATCGTCCACCCAGGCGATGAGGGCATCCGCGACTTCCTCCGCGCTGCCCATGATGGGCGGCTGGCGGCTGCCGAGGATCATGCGGTCGACCAGCGCGCGCTTGGTGGCGCGGGGTGCGGCGGCGCGCAGCGCGGTGACGTTGGACTGGATGGCGTTGCCGTCGGGCAGTTCGTCATCCATGCCCAGCGCCGCCAGGTCGATGCCGAGCGAGGCCGAGGCATGCACCAGCGCCGCCTCCACGCTGGCGCAGCGACGGTAATCCTCGAGCTTGTCGCGCGCCTCGGCGCTAGTGCGCCCGATGACCAGCGTCGCCCCCAGGAAGGCGCGGATCGGCCGCGGCGCCGCGCGCGCACGCAGATCCGCCACCAGCGCCGCCACATGCGGCTTCGGCCCGCCGTTCAGGAACACGCATTCCGCATGCAGCGCGGCAAAGGCCCGCCCTCGATCCGAGGCGCCGGCCTGGTAGAGCACCGGCGTGCGCTGCGGCGAGGGTTCCACCAGATGCGGCGCATCCAGCCGATACTGACGCCCCTCGTGCCGGATGCGCCGCACGCCCGCCGGGTCGGCATAGACACCCGCGGCACGATCCGCCTTCACCGCATCCGCCGCCCAGGATTCCTCCCACAGCCGGTACGCCACGGCCATGAATTCATCCGCCATGTCGTAGCGGTCGTCATGCGCCATCTGCCGGTCCAGCCCCATCGCCCGCGCCGCGCTGTCGAGATAGCCGGTGACGATGTTCCAGCCGACGCGCCCGCCCGTCAGGTGGTCCAGCGTCGAGAAACGCCGCGCCAACAGCGCCGGCGGTTCCCAGGCCAGATTCACCGTCACGCCGAAACCCAGGTGCTGGGTGACGGCGGCCATCGCCGGCACCAGCAGCATCGGGTCCAGCAGCGGGATCTGCACACCGTGCTTCACCGCCGCATCCTGGCTGCCGCCATGCACGTCGTACACGCCGAGCACATCCGCCAGGAACAACCCGTCGAACAGCCCGCGTTCGAGAGTCCGCGCCAGGCCGGTCCAATACGGCAGCGACAGGTAGTCCGTCGCGCGGTCCCGTGGGTGGGTCCACATCCCCTGCTGGATGTGGCCCGGTGTTGCCATGTCGAAGGCGTTGAGGCGAATCTCGCGCGGCGCCGCGTTCATCTGGACGCGCTCATGCAAGCGGGGTCATCGCAACGCGCTCACAGAAGCCTGGTCATTCCGGCGTGAAGCCGCTCTCGCGCACCACGTCGCGCCACTGGTCGCGTTCGCGGCGGATCTGGTCAGCGAAGGCCTGCGGGGTGGCGGAGGTGCTCGCGCTGAATTCCAGCCGCTCCAGCGCCGCCACCAGGTCGGGTTCGCGCGATGCGGCGACGATCGCGCCATGCAGCCCCGCCACCACCGGTGCGGGCGTGGCCGCCGGCACGAAGGCGCCGAACCATTCCTCCGCGGTGCGTTCGGGGTGGCCGAGTTCGGCCAGCGTCGGCGCATTCGGCAGCTTTGCGAAGCGCGTGGCCGAGGTCACCGCCAGGATCCGCACGCCGGTGCCCTCATGCGGCAGCATCTCGCTCAGCACGCCGATGAACAGCGGCAGGCGCCCGGCGATCACGTCGGCCACCGCCGGCGCGCCGCCGCGATAGGGCACATGCGTCAGGCGAAGCCCCAGCTTCCGCCCCAGCATGATGCCGGTGAAATGCGGCACCGAGCCCGCGGCCGGCGAGGCCCAGGGCGTCTCGTTGGGCTGCGCGCGCGACCAGGCGACCCATTCGTCGAAGCTGCGCGCCGGGTGGTTCATCGGCACGCCGAGGCCGAAGGGGAAGGAACACACGGTGCTGACGGGCACGAAGTCGGTCAGCGCGTCGTAACGCACCTCGCGCGGATAGACATGCGGCTGGACCGTCATCATCGAGGCCGGCGTCTGCAGGAAGGTGGTGCCATCGGCCTCGGCCGCCTTCACCGCCTCGACCGCGATGCGCCCGGCGGCACCCGGGCGGCCATCCACGATCACCTGCGGCGCGTAGCGCCCGCGCAGCTTCTCGGCATAGAGCCGCGCCACGACATCCGACGACCCGCCCGGCGGGAAGCCGATCACCATGCGCGCGGTGCGCGTCACGGTCTGGGCGCGCGCGGTGCCGGCGATGGCGGCGGTGCCGGCCAGCGCGAGCGTGGCGCGGCGGGCGATGGCGAAACTCATGGCGTGTCTCCTCCCTGGCCCGCTGCGGGGCCTGCGGCTGCGGTTTTACGGCGTGGGGGCGGGCTTCGCCAGCGCGGCGTGCGAGGATTGCGCAGCACCCCTCGCGCACAGGATGATCGCGCCGCGCCGGAGACCCCCGTCATGCGAATGATGTGCCTTCTGATCGCCGCGACGGCCCTGGCCGGCTGCGCCGCGCCGCGCGAACCGCCGGAACCCGAACCGCTGATCCGTTGCATCGCCATCCCAAACGGCCTGGCGGAATGCAGCGAACTGCCCGGGCCGACCCTGCCGCGGCGCGGCGCAGGCTGAGAGGCCCATTGAGGCCGCCGGTGCCGGGCGTCAGGCTGCGCCGCATGGCGCGTTCTCGAACGGTCGCCGAAGACGTCTCCGGCCGCCGCAGCGCATGCCAACATCTCCGCCGCCGCATCGTCATCCGACCGGATGATTCCACTTGGGAGGGATCGGCCTAAAGCCCCAGCCCCGGCACCAGCAGCGCTTCCAGCGCCGTGCGGCGTTCCGCCGGGATCGCCACGGCCTTGCGTGCCTTGAGGTCGAAGGCGATGCCCACCGCCTCGGCGGCCGCGACCACCGCGCCGGTCTCGCCGTCATGCACCAAATGGGTCCAGGTGGTGGTCTTCTCGCCAAGCGCCTTCAGGCCGCTGCACACGGTCAGCAACTGCCCGGCGCGCAGCGGCATGAACTGCGCGACGCGGTATTCCAGCGCGGCGGACCCCATCCCTTCCTCCTTGATGCCCACCCCGGTGCCGCGGTTGCGCAGGTTCGGCACGCCATCCCAGATGCGCGCGATGATGACGTCGGGGCGCATTGCGCCCTCGGTGTCGCATTCATGCGGGCGGATGGCGCCGCGATAGCCCTCGTTCAGCCCCATGGCGCGGGCGGTGTCGCGGTCGGGCAGCGCCTGCGGCGGATCGAAGCCGAGGCCGCGCGGCCCGGCATGCGCCGGCATCGCGACGACCAGCGCCTCGGCGCCGGGCAGGTCCGGCAGCGGCGCGCCCCACAGGCCGAGGTCGGTCACCAGCGTCGCGGCCGGCGCGTCGGTCGCGGTGTTGCGAATCTCGACCACGGTGCGGATGCGCTCGGCGCCGGTGGCGATGACGCCACCCAGGATTGTGAAGGGCGTGCCGGGCGCCATCTCGCGCAGGAAGCGCAGGTGCTGGTCCATCACCGCCAGGCGCTGGCGCGACGGCGGCAGCCCGGCCTCCAGCATCAGCCAATCGAGCGCATCGGCCGCCCGCGCGACATAGTGGCGCACATTCATGTGCCCCATCACGTCGCATTCCTCCTGCTGCACGCTGCCGCGTCCGATGATGATCAACGCCATGCTCCTGCCGGGTGCAACAGGGTGGAACGGCGGCGCGATGCTGCAAAGGGGGCGTCAGTCCAGCGCGACGCCCGCATAGCCCTGCCGCGCGATGTCGTCCGCCCAGGCGCGATAGGTCGGCGCGCTGCCGGTGTAGCGCGCCACATGCCGCACCTGCTTGCCCGCGACATTGCTGTTCACGCCGGTCATCCAGGAATCCACCTCCATCGACAGCAGGCCGCGCGCGACCTCCGCGACATGGTCCATCCAGGCCGCGACGGCCTCGGGCCTCGGTTCCGCGCGGGTGATGCCGTTGTCGCGCAGATGGCGCAGCATCGCCGTCACCCACTCCACGTTGAATTCGATGGAGCGCGGGATGTTGCCCAGCGCCGTATGGGGGCCGAGCAGCGTGAACAGGTTCGGGAAGCCTTCCTGCAGCATTCCGACCAGCGAGGTCGCGCCGTGTTCCCACTTCTCCTTCAGGCTGACACCGCCCACGCCGCGGAAGTCGATGCGGTCGAAGGCGCCGCGCAGCGCGTCGAAGCCGGTGGCGTAGACGATGATGTCGAAGGCGTATTCCGCGTCGGACGTCCTGATGCCGGTCGGCGTGATGCGCTCGATCGGCGTCGCGCGGCTGTCCACCAGCAGGACGTTGGGCTGGTTGTAGACCTCGTAGTATTTCGTCTCGAGCGGAACGCGCCTTGTGCCGAAGCCGTGGTTCTTCGGGATCAGCATCTCCGCGACGCGCTGGTCCTTCACGCGGCCGCGAATCTTGTTCGCGATGAACTCCGAGACGACCTCATTCGCCGCGCGGTTGGTCAGCAGGTCCTTGAAGTTGCCGACCCAGATGCCGAAGCCGCGCTCCGAATACAGCTTCTCGAGGAAGGCCTCGCGTTCCTCGGGCGTCACGTCGAAGGTGTTGCGCGGGTCGGCGGTGTGCAGGAAGCAGGCGAAGGTCTCCTGGCAGCGCGCGAAGATATCGTCGTAGCGGCTGCGGATCTCGGCCATTTCCTCGGGCGTGATCTTCCCGTTGTGCAGCGGCGCGCACCAGTTCGGCGTGCGCTGGAAGACCGTGAGCTGTGCCGCGGTCTTCGCCACTTCCTGGATGGTCTGCACGCCCGACGCGCCGGTGCCGATCATCGCGACGCGCTTGCCGGCGAAATCGACCGGCTCCTTGGGCCAGAGCCCCGTATGGAAGGACTGGCCCTGGAACTCGTCCATGCCCGGGAAGCTCGGCATGGTAGGCGACGACAGCGCGCCGATCGCGGTGATCAGGAAGCGGCCAGTGAATCGCGAGCCGTCTTCCAGCGCGACGGTCCAGTTGCGCTCCGCCTCGTTCCACTGCGCCGAGGCCACGCGCGACCGGAGCCGGATGTCACGGCGCAGATCGTACTTGTCGGCCACGCGGTTCAGGTAACGCTCGGTCTCCGGCTGCGGCGCGAAATGCTCCGACCAGTCCCATTCCGCCAGCAGGTCCTTGTCGAAGGAATAGCCGTAGGAATAGCTCTCGGAATCGAAGCGGCAGCCCGGATAGCGGTTCCAGTACCAGGTCCCGCCGACGCCGGTGCCGGCCTCCAGCACCAGCGTCCGCAGGCCGAGCTCGCGCAGGCGGATCAGCTGGTACAGCCCTGACATGCCGGCGCCGATGACGATGGCATCGAAGGCGTCACCGCCCGGTTCTGCTGTCATGGATGGCGCTTTCCCTGCCCGTGTCGCCGCAACCCTATCGCCCCCGCTGCACGCCGCGAAGGCCCGGGCTTGAGCCCACCGCCATCCTGCGGGACCATCCCCCCAACAAGATGGGGGAGACGCAATCATGGATGTCGGCCTGTTCAACCTGATGGGCTATCGCGCGCCCGGCACCCCGACCGCGGCGATCTACGACCGCACGATCGCGCAGGTGAAGGCCGCCGAGGATGCCGGCTTCGCCATCGCCTGGTTCGCCGAACACCACTTCAGCAACTACTGCGTCTGCCCCTCACCGCTGATGATGGTGGCGCGCCTGGCCGGCGAGACGTCCCGCATCCGCCTCGCATCCGGCGTGGTGATCGTGCCGCTCTACCACCCCGCCCGGCTGATCGCGGAAGTGGGCATGGTCGATGCGCTCACGCATGGGCGGCTCGTGCTGGGCATCGGCAGCGGCTACCAGCCCTACGAATTCGAACGCTTCGGCGCCGACCTCGCGGAATCCACCCCGCGCCTGCTGGAGGTCATGGCCATGATGGAGGCCGGCTTCGCCGCCGAGACCTTCACCCATCACGGCGCGCATTACCGCCTGCCGGAAACCCACATCGCCCCGCGCCCGGTGCGCGGCATGCCCGACATCTGGGTCGCCGGCGACAACCCCGACCTGCACCGCTACGCCGCCGAGCGCGACTGCGTGGTCATGGTCACCCCGCGCCACTTCACCCCCGCCATGCTGGCCGCCGCCCGCGCGCGATTCGAAGGCATCCGCCGCGCCGCCGGCAAGCCCGGCGAGACGCTGCGCTTCGGCGCCATGCGCCCCTTCTGCGTGACCGACGACGCGAACGAAGCTGCCCGCTTCCTCGAAGCCGCCCGCTGGCAGATCCGCCTGTCGCAATCGCTGCGCCGGCGCGAACAGGCGATGGATGGCGCCATGCTCGTCGAAAAGCCCTGGGAGGGCGAACCGAGCATCGAGGAGATGGGCGCCCACATGATGGTCGGCGATGCCGCGACCGTCGCCGCACGCATGGCCGCCGAGATCCGTGCCGCCAACCCCTGCCACTACCTGCTGCAGGTGCAGGTGGGGGACCTCGACCCGGGTGTCGCGATGCGCTCCATCGCCGCCTGGCAGCGCCAGGTGAAGCCCTTGCTGGAAGCCGAATTCGGCCCGCTGGAGCGGGTGGGCCTCGCCGCGGAGGCGGCGGCCTGAAGACTGTACCGCGGAGGCGGCGGCTTGAAGTCCGTACCGCGGAAACGGCCGCCTGAACCACGCGCCGCCGACGCCGCGGCCTGACCCAACGCCGCGCCTGCCGCCCGGAATTGCGGCGGCAGGCGCGGCGCCCATCGCATCAGAACGGATGCATGCGCGGCCAGTTGGTGTTGCCCTTGGCGATATTGCCCGGGATATCTCGCACCCACATCGCCTGCGCCTGCTCATGCACCTTCAGGTACAGCCGGTCATCGACCACGCGCCAGAATTCCGGATTCCCCGGCGCCTTGTAGCCCTGCGACGCCGCCCATGCGCAGTAGCCGTCGAATTGCGGCGCGAAGCGCGCCGGGCTGGCGCGGAACTGGTCGCGCGCGGCCTCGGTGGTGAAGAACCAGATGCCGCCGTTGAACGTCGCGTTGAAGCGCGGAACGCCCGGGCGCGGCGTGCCGGTGAAGAAGCTGGTGGCGTCGTAGCCGCTGATCGCGACGGCCAGCTGGTTGCCCGCAACGGCGGGGCGCGACGCGACCAGCGCGGCGGCGCCCAGCAACCCGGCGCCCAGCGCGCCCTTGCCGATCATGCGGCGTGAAGCATTGACGGTCATGCGATGTCTCTCCCGGTCGAACCATTCGACACCGGCGGCTTCGACGCGACGCGCCGTGCGGTTACGTAACCGACACGCACGCGCCCCTTGACCGCCGCGCCGCGGTTTTGCGACGCTCCACCGCGTGGGGAACCTTGTCAGCGTCCGTACTGGCGATGACGACACGCTCTGGGCCGTGGTGGCCACGGTCGGGCGCAAGAGCCGCGTGGCGGAAGTGTTCCGCTCTCGCGCCCAGGCGCTGGACGACCGCGCGTGGCGCGACCAGCAGGTGAAGGCCTATGCCGACTGGCTGGTGCGCGCCAAGCAGCCCGTACCGCATTACTCGGTCACGCCGATCCGCCGGTCCGACCTGCCGCGCAAATGGACGCCTTTGCCCGCACTCGGCTTCCTGCGCGGGCAGATGGCCTGACGGGGCCGGCGCGTCGCGCACCAGCGATTGCACCGGACGGCGAAACGTTCCAGCCTGCGGCGCGCCCTCGCGCGGAGGCCCGGACCATGCGCCACCCATCCGCCGGTCGGATCGCCCCGCCCCTGGCGCTGGCGGTGGTGCTGCTGGCCGGCGCCTGCGCGCCCGCACCGCCGGCCTCCACCCCCGATGTTGCCGCCTTCGCCGCCGACCCGAATGATGCCTGCGCGCGGCAGCAGCAGAACTTCGCCAATGCCCGGACCCTGTTTGCAGCCTCCGTGATCACCGGCGCGGCGGTGGGCGCGGTGGCCGGCAGCGCGGTACGGGTCCGCATCGGTGGCTTCGGCGTGCCGGGCTCGGCCGCGATGCTGGGCGGGCTGGCGGCCGGCGCGTTGGCGGGTGCCGCGGCGGGGTCGTATCTCGAGCAGCGGCGGCGCGAATCGGGCGACGACGCCGCCCTGGCCACCGCCGTCGCCGGCGACCTGGCGCGCGAGAACGACAACCTGGACCTCGCGCGCAACGCCGCCGAATTCCTGCTCGACTGTCGTCTGCGCCGCGCCCAGGACATCCGCGAGGCGACCCGCGCCGGCACCCTGCCCGCCGCGCAGGCCCAGGCGGAGCTGGCCACGCTGCAGGCCCAGGCGGGGCGCGACCTTGAACTCGCGCGCGAGGTCGAGGCGCGGATCGCCACGCGCGACAGCGAATTGGCTCCGGCCATGGAGGCACTCGCCCCCGGCGCGCGGGCCGAGGGCGCGGCCGAGGCGGTCAGTGCTGCCCCCGCCCTGCCGGCCACCGCGCCGATCGCCCTGCCCCTGCGCGCCCGCCCCGAGGCGACCGCGGTGACCATCGCCACCGTGCCCGCAGGCCAGCCCGTGCTGCTGCGCCCGGCGCGCGAGCCGGGCTTCGTGGCGGTGGAGGCGGCCGGCGGCACCAGGCTCGGCTACGTGCCGGCGGCGAGCTTTCCGGCCGCGCCGACGGCCCGCGCCGTGCCGCCGCCGCCGAATGCGCCGCTGCGCGTGCTGGCGGCGAGCAACGTCGTGCGCCGCGACAATTTCCGCGAGACGGTGGGCGACCTGTCCCGCGCCGCCGCCGGACAGGGCTTCGAGCCGGGGATCTGATCCCCGGCCCTGCGAATCATGCCGGCTGCGCCATCGCCCGCATGAAGCTCTCGCGGAAGCGGATCGGGTCGCGGTCGGTCTGCGTGCGGCCGGGTTCGCTGTCAGTCTTCACGCCGATCAAATGCGGGCCGTCGGTGCTGAGCGCGCGCGCCACCAGCGCGTCGAACTCGGCCTCATCCGCCGCCCAGGCGGCATTGGCGATGCCCGAGGCCCGCGCGATCGCCACCATGTCCGTGCGCGCGGCCGCCGCCGGCGTGCCCTGCCCGCCGGTGATCTGGTAGATCCCGTTGTCCCACAGGATCACCACCAGGTTCTTCACCGCCTGCGCCGCCACGGTGGACAGGCAGCCCAGCTGCATCAGCAGCGACCCGTCGCCCTCCAGCGCGAAGACGCGCCGCGAGGGCTGCGCGAGGGCCACGCCCATCGCGATCGGCACCGCCAGCCCCATGCTGCCGAGCATGTAGAAGTTCTCCGGCCGCGCCTTGTCGGCCGCCCAGAGATCCCAGTTGGAGTTGCCGATGCCGCCGACCACGGCCTCACGCTTCGTCAGCCCCGCCACCAGGCGCTTGGTCAGCGCGGCGCGGTTCATCACATGCAGGTTGTCGGTGGTGTCGGTCATGACCGCTTCCCCGTCAGCAGCGGCGAGAGGATCAGGCAGGCCGGCCAGCGCGTCGCGAAGGCCTGGCGGATGGTGCGGTCGGCCATGAAGGCGGCTTCGTCGAGCCGCGTCATAGTGTGGTGCTCGATGCCCATGGAATCCAGGATCGGCCGCATGGTGCGGCAGACGATCGCCTGGCCGGGGTTGAATTCGCCCATGGTGCCGCGCTCGGACACCACCATCACCACCGGCACCTGGAAGGCCACCGGCAGCGAGGCCAGCACGTTCGGCAGCGTGGCGAAGCCCGAGGTCTGCATGAGCACCGCGGCGCGCTTGCCGGCCATGATGGCGCCGGTGGCGATGCCGATCGCTTCCTCCTCGCGCGCGCAGGGGAAGGCGGTGAAATACGGGTCGGCGTGGATGCCCTCGATCAGCGGCCGCAGCACATTGTCGGGAACATAGGGCACCAGGCTGACCTGGTTGTCCTTGAAGGCCTGGCGGAGCGTGGCGTGCCAGCTCGGGCCCGCCTCGCCCGGTGTTGTCGCATTCATCCTGGCGTATCCTCCCGCGCACATCGTCCCGGCGTCGCTGGACGGCCGCGGCGCCGCACTGATGTGCGACGGTCGATGCCGAAAGGCGACGCAACAGGGGTGGCCGGGTATCGCATCGTGCCGGCGCGCCGCCAAGCCAGGCGCGCGCCGCGATCCGCCGGTGCGACCGCGGCCGGGGCTGGGAGACCGTTCGAGAATGCGCCGAGAGGCGCATTCTGAAGCCCGGCAC
>JBHYEQ010000008.1:112600-229329 GCA_051860065.1 Roseomonas sp. | reverse complement strand
CGCGGCGTCGCGTGCCGCGGCATCCTGCGCCGCCTGGGTGCGGGCGGCAGCCTCGCGCGCGGCGGCGTCCTGTTCGGCCTGTTGGCGTGCCGCCGCCTCGCGCGCAGCGGCTTCGCGCGCGGCAGCCTCGGCCGCGGCCTGTTCCTGCCGCTGGCGGTCGGCCAGCGTCGGGTCGGTGCCCGCGCCGGGGCCAACCAGGAAGTACCAGCCCGCCGCCGCAGCCACCACCAGCGCACCGGCGCCGCCGGCGATCAGCGCGACCGGCGCGCCCTTGCCGGCGGCCGGGGCCGGCGGGGCAGGCGGCGGCGCGGGGCGCTGCACGGTCCCGCTGGCGACCGGCCGGGCGCTCACCATGGTGGCGTCGTCGTTCAGGCCGGGCAGGCCCGGCAGCCCGGCGGGCTCCGCGACCGGCGCGGGCGCGTTGACGGCGGTGCGGATGGCGTCGGCGAATTCGCCGGCCGACCGGTATCGGTCATCCGGCCGCTTGGCCAGGGCGCGCGCGATCACCGCATCGAAGCCGCGCGGCGTGGTCACGGACAGCTGCGACGGCGGCGGCGGCTCCGTGTGCAGCGCCTTGTGCATCACGGCGGAGAACCCGCCCTCGAACGGCTTCTCCCCGGTCAGCAGCTGGTACAGCATGACGCCGGACGACCAGATGTCGGCGCGCAGATCCACCGGTTCGCCGCGGAACTGCTCGGGCGCCATGTAAGATGGCGTGCCGATCAGCGTGCCGACCTGCGTCATCGACGAATTCTCGAGCCGTGCGATGCCGAAATCGGCGATCTTCACCTGCCCGTCGGTCGTCATCATGATGTTGCCGGGCTTGATGTCCCGGTGCACCACGCCACGCTGGTGCGAATAGGCCAGGCCCGCGCAGACCTCGCCCATGATCCGCACGATCTCCGGGATCGGGAAGCGTTCCTGCTTGTCGAGCCGGTCCTTGAGGCTCTTGCCCTCGACCAGCTCCATCACGATCCAGGCGTCGGTGGCGTTCTCGCCATAGTCGTAGACGCCGACGATGTTGGGGTGCGACAGGCGGCCGGCGGCCTGCGCCTCGCGCCGGAAGCGGGCATGGGCCTCGACCGCCTCGGCGTCGTTCTCGGCCGGGCGCTTGACCACCTTGATGGCGACACGGCGCTCGATGATGCGGTCGACCGCGTCATAGACCGTGCCCATGGCCCCGGCGCCGAGCGTGCCACGCACCTCGTATTTCTGGTTCAGCTCGGCTGGCAGCATGGGCCCTTGCGGTCTCCGGCGTCCGGCAGTCGTGACATGGTGTTCTTACAGGATGGACACCAGGATGTCGTCCCCACGCTTACAGCCGTGCGGGCGCGGGCGCGGCGGCGCTCGCCGCGCCGGCACGCCGGCCGTCGCCGATCAGCACGAAGGGCGCCCAGTAGTAGGGGTGGGCGAAGGCCGCCGGCAGGTTGCGCCCGGCCTCGTCCAGGATCAGCACCTGCGCGCCGCGCAGCGCCGCGGCGGAACTCGCCCCGCCCTGCTGGCGCCGCAGCGTGTCCGCCACCGTCAGCGCCGCCGCGGCATCATCCACCGCCCAATGCGTGACCATCAGCCCGCGCGCGCCGGCATAGAAGAAGGCGCGCGCGAGGCCCGACAGCGCCTCGCCGCCGCCTTCGCCGCCCGGCCCGCCGGTGTTGCAGGCCGACAGGATGACCAGGTCCGCATCCATCTTGATGTCGAGCACTTCGCTGGCCTTGAGGAAGGCCGGGTCGGCCGAGGGCGCGCCGGATGGCGGCGACGCCACGATCGAGGGTTCCGTCAGGCAGGACAATTCCCCGGGCAGCAGCGCGTGCGTCGCCAGGTGCACCACCCGATACTGGTCCAGCCGCTGCCGCCGCATGTTCGCCAGGGTGAACTCCGCCCCCAGGATCGCGCGGTCCGGCGCGGCACCCAGCAATTGGCGCGAGGCCAGCACCTCCGCCCGCGTGCCCGGCAGCCGCCCCAGCCCGGTGGCGAGCCGCGCATCCGTCCCGCAGCGATTGGCCGGGAAGGACCGGGCGAATTGCGCGCCCGAGGGCGGCACGAAATCGCCGAAGCCGATATAGGGCAGGGGGGCATTCGACCCCGTGCCCGCCGCGCGCAGCGTCACCAGCGTCTGCGGCGATGGCACATGCACGACGGCATGGCGGCGGATCAGCCAGTCGGCCGCGCCCGTTGGGTCGCCCTGCACCGGCGTGCCCAGCAGCATGCCGAAGGGCAGCGCCAGCAGCGGGCCATCCGGCGCCACCACCAGCGTGGCGGTGCCGCGCAGCGTGTCGTCCAGCGGGGTCACCAGCAGCCGATGGAGTTCGTGGGCCGCGGCGGCGTCGAAGCGCGGCACGCCACCGGGGCCGATCTCGCTCGACCGCCGCACGCGGTTGACCAGGGCGGCGACGGCGTCCTCGCCCACCGGCACGCGGCGGGCATCGACGCGACCGTTGCGGACCACCATCACGAAACCCTCGCGCGGGCCGAGCAGCATGGTCAGCAGCGCCTCGTCCGGACCGAGCGCGCGGATGACGCTGTCGGCATCCACGGCGGCGAGCAGCAGCTGCCGGTAGCCTGGCGCGGCGGATGCCACCTGGCTTTCGGATTCCGCGCGGCGCGCCTGCGCGGCGGCGATGCGGTCATCCAGCGCGCTGTTGTTCGCCCCGCCGGCATCGCGCTCGGCGAACAGCTCGCGCAATTCGCGGTCGGCATCCTGCAGGCTGCGCACCGCGCCCTGCACCGCCTGGTTGCCCTCCGACACGCCGAGGCGCGCCGAGGCCTGCTGCACGAAGCGCGCGGTGGACGACCGCTGGGCCAGCTGCGCGGCGCCGAACATCTCGGCGCGCAGCGGCCCGGCCAGGCCGGGATTGGCCGCCGCCTCCTGGTCGAGCGCATCGAGGTAGGGCACCACCAGGCCGACCGGCAAGCCGATTTGCCGCGCCCGCAGGATGGCCGCACCCGCGCGGAAGGCCGTCAGCGCCGCGCCCCGGCTGCCGCCGCGCAGCCGCTGCTGGCCGGCCAGGAACAGGGTGACGGCCTCGGGCCGTTCGCCCGGCGCGGCGATGGCGAAGCGGCCGGCGGCGCGTTCCATCAGCTGGGCGGCGGCTTCGGTGCGGCCGCGGCGGATGTCGGTGCCGGCCTCGGTCCGCAGGGCGCGGCCGACCATCATGTTGGGTTCGAGCCCGGCGCGGCGCAGCACCTCGCGGGATTCCGCGATCAGCGCGCTGGCTTGCGCGCCGCGGCCGGTACGCGACAGCGCCACCGCACGGTTGCGCTTGGCCTCCGCCAGGCCCAGCACGGCGGATTGCACCAGCGGATCGGCCAGCAGGTCGGACCCATCGCCCTCGCGCGCCGTCAGGTTGGGGGTCAGTGCCAGGTAGGCGGCCTCGGCCTGTTGCAGCAGGCCGATCGCGGCATTGGCGTCGCCGGAATTGAGCGCATGCAGGCCGCGGTAATGCAGCACGCGCGCCCCGGTCGCCGGGTCCGCCGCACGCGGCGCGAGCCCGGCGGCGCGGTCGAGCAGCACCCCCGCCTCGGCCAGGCGCCGCTGGTTCGACAGGTTGATCGCGAGGTGCAGCATCGCCGTCGCGGCGTTGGGGTTGTCGCGCCCCATGACGCGTTCCTGCACCGCCAGCGCGGCGCGATAGGCGTCCTCGGCGGCGGCGAAGTTCTCGGTCTGGTTCAGGTCGCGCCCCAGCGCCATCAGCTGTTCGTAGCGCCCGACATCCGAGGCGCCGAAGGCATCGGCCGACAGCCGCGCCACCGCCAGTTCCAGCGCGGCGGAACGCCCGCCGCTGCCCGCCGCCGTCCCGCCGCCGCCCACCCGTCCGGTCGCCAGCCGTTCGATCACCGGCAGGGAGGTGGCGACGCCATCGGCCACCACCGGGCCGGATGGGCCGGCGGTGACGATCGCGACATGCGGCCAGCCGCCGGTGCGCCGCGTGCAGGCCAGCAGCCGCGCCGACCCGCCGCCGGCGATGGTGGTGCGCGTGGGCGCTGCGCAGGTCACCCGCTGGTCGAGCCACGAACGCCACAGGCCCGATGCCGCGATGGCGTCGAGGTCGGCCTCGGTCGCGCTGCCAGAGAGTTCCACCACGCGCGCGGCGGGCTGCGTCCAGCCACCGCAATAGGCCTCGCGCGCGCGCAGCACCGGGCGGTCGGCGGGCAGCGCCCGGCCGGGCTGGACCTGGCAATTCTCGTTGCGCGCATCGGTGCCGGCGGGCTCGCCCGCCACCGCCCCGCCGCTGCGCGTGACATAGGCGTCGGGCTGCGGCTCGGTGCAGGCCGCCGCCAGGAAGACCAGGCCGAGCAGGATCGGTGCGCGCACGGCTTCAGTAATCCTCGTCGCCGACGTTGGGGACCTGCACCTCGGGGTCGGTGATGCGGTTGTTGCCCAGCCGCAGGTCGAGCTGCTGCGGCGGCGCCTGCGGGATCGAGATGATCTGGCTCGGCACGATGCAATTCACCGAGGAGACGACGCAGCCATTCAGCCGGTAGCGCGTCAGCGCGCCCGAGGCCGCCGGCCGCGTGCTGTCGGCCAGCCGCGCCGCCGCCGCGCCATCGACCGGCGAGCCCGACACATCGGTCAGCGTGCCGCGCAGCTCGGCCGACCCGCCGGTGCCATGGATGCCGATCCGCCCGGCCGAGGCGATCGTGCCCGTGGCGGTGCCGCCGTCGAGCAGCAGGAACACGGCGCTGCGCCCGGCATCGATGTCCAGCACCATGGTGCCGGCCGGGGCGGAGCTGGCCGGGCCGAAGGCGCCCGGCGCCTCGGTGCCCGGCACGCGGACCTGGGTGCGCTGCTGGCGGCCGGGCAGGCCCGGCTGGTCGGGTTCCACCACCGTCAGCGGGTCGGGCGTGGTGCTGGCCGCGCGCGTGTCGAAGATAACCGCCGGCAGGTCGGTGCCGCGCGGCGTCACGAAGATGCGCCCGACGGTCTGGATGCCCGAGGGCCCGCTGAAGGCCACCGCGCGCCCGATGGTGAACTGCCCGCCATCGAGCACCAGCGTGCCGGCCGAATCCACGTCCAGCGTGTTGGTGTTGAAATTGCTCCGGCGCAGCGTGATGGCCCCGGCCGCGAGGCGGATGCTGTCCGACGACACCAGCGTGGCGTCGGTCAGCGACATCGCCCCGCCGGTCTGCAGCAGGATGGTGGTCGGGTCGATCTGGAAGGACTGGACCGTGACACCCTGCCCGGCGGCCAGGCGCACCGCCTGGCTGGCGGTGATCTTGCCATTCGCCAGCGTGGCGGTGCCGCCCGCGGTGATGTCGATGTCCGTCCCGGCCGTGGTCTGGCCCGACAGCACGACCGCGCCGCCCGCGGCCAGCGTCGCCGCCCCGCCGGCCGCCACCGTGCCGGTCTGGCTGAGCCCGCCACCGGCGGCCAGCGCCAGCGTCCCGCCGGCCGAGACCAGCCCGGTATTGGCCAGCGCACCCCCGGCCGACAGCCGCGCCTCGCCACCCGCCGACACGGTGCCCGACTGGGCCAGGTCGCCGCCATTGGCACCGAGGGTGGCATTCGATCCGGCCTGGACGGTCCCGCTGGTGCCCAGCCCACCGCCTGCCGTGGCCGACAGCGTGGTGGCGGCGACATGCGTGCCGGCCAGGGTCATGGTCCCGCCCGCGGTCATCGCCAGCGACGTCCTGGCGCTCACGGTGCCGGTGCTGGACAGCGCGCCGCCGGCCTCGATGGCAATCGGGCCGGCGATCAGCGTACCGGTGAGCGCGATCGGACCGCCAGGCGCGCGCAGCGTCGCCGCGCCGGCGGCCAGCAGCGTCGCGCCCGAGGTCAGCCCGGTGCCGCCGGTCATCGCCAGGTCGCCGGCGGTGCTCTCGATGCGCCCGCTGGCGGTCAGCGTGCCGCCGGCGGCGATGGTGGTGTCGCCCGCCGCGGTGACCTGCGCGGTGGTCGAGATCGCCCCGCCGGCGGTCACGGTCGCGCTGCCGCCGGCGGCCATCGCACCGCCCAGCGTCAGCCCGCCCGCCGCGGTGGCGAAGCGCAGCGCCCCGCCGGCGCCGAAGCTGCCATTCGCGGCCAGGCCGGTGGCGGCTTCCACGGTGACGATGCCGCCCGCCTGGAGGCTCTGCGTCAGGCCGACAGCCCCGCCGGTGGCACGCAGCGTCGCCGCGCCATTCGCGACCAGCGTGGCACCCGAGGTCAGCCCGGTGCCGCCGGTCATCGCCAGGTCGCCGCCGGCCTCGATCCGCCCGCTGGCGGTCAGCGCGCCGCCCGCGGCGAAGGTCGCGTTACCCACCGCCGAGACCTGCGCGGTCGTGCCGATCGCACCGCCCGCCGTCACCGTCGCGGTGTCGCCCGCGATCACCGTGCCGGCCAGGGTCAGCCCGCCGGCCGTGGTGGCAAAGCGCAGCGCGCCGCCGGCGCCGAAAGACCCGTTCGCGGTCAGGCCGGACGCGGCCTCGACCGTGGTGTCGCCCATCGCTGCCAGGGTGCCGGTCAGCCCGACCGTGCCTGTGGTGGCGCGCAGCGTCGCATCGCGGTTGGCGAGCAGCGTCGCCGAGGAAACCAGCCCTGTCCCGCCGGTCATGGCGAGGTTGCCGCCGAGGCTCTCGACATGGCCCTCGGCCGTCAGGCTGCCGCCGGCGGTGAAGGTGATGTCGCCGGCCGCGACGACCTCCGCGGTGGTGCGGGTATTGCCGCCGGCGCTGAAGGTGGCGGTGCCAGTTGGGCTGCCGCCGCCGCCGACATCGCCCGCGAAGACGATCCCCGCCAGGTCGAGCGCACCGGCCAGGGTCGCGAAGCGCAGCGCGTCGCCGGCCACGAAGAAGCCTTCCGCGGTGATGCCGCCGGCGGCCTCGACCGTGGCGTTGCCACCGGCGGCCAGCGCGCCGGTCAGCCCGACGGTCCCGGCGAGGGCGCGCAGCGTCGCATCGCCAGCGGCGACCAGCGCGGCATCCGAGACCAGCCCGGTGCCGCCGGTCAGCGCCAGGGCGCCGCCCGTGCTCTCGATGCTCCCGCTGGCGGTCAGCGTGCCGCCCGCGGTGACGGTGACATCGCCCGCGGCGGTGACCTGCGCGGTGGTCCCGATGGCGCCGCCCGCGGTCACGGTCGCGGTGCCGCCGGCGTCCAGCGTACCGCCCAGCGTCAGCGCCGCCGCGGCACCGGTGGCCGAGAGCAGCACATTGCCTGTCGCGTCGATGGTGCCGGTCGCGCTCACGCCGGTCAGCCCGGTGATGCTGGCGTCGCCGCCGGCCGCCAGGCTGCCCGAGAGCGTCAGCGCGCCGCCGGTGGCGCGCAGCGTCGCGGCCCCGTCGGCGACCAGCGTGCCGGTCGAGGAGAGCCCGTCGCCCCCGGTCATCAGCAGGGTGCCGCCGGTGCTCTCGATCCGCCCGGAGGCCGTCAGCGCGCCGGTGGCGGCGATGGCGACATTGCCGCCGCCGGTGACCTGCGCGGTGGTGCCGACCGAACCGCCGCCGGTGACGTCGACCGTGCCGCCGGCGCTCAGCGTGCCGGCCAGGGTCAGCGCCCCGGTGGTGGCCGCGAGCCGCGCCGCGCCATCGGCGATGAAGGTGCCATCGGCCGCGAGGCCGGTCGCGCCGGTCAGTTCCAGGTCGCCGCCGGTGCTCTCGATCCGCCCGCCGGCCGTCAGCGCGCCGCCCGCGGTCAGCGTGGCATCGCCCGCGGCGCTGATCTGCGCGGTGGTGTCGATCGCGCCGCTGGCGCTGCCGGTGAACGCTCCGCCGGCCGTGATGGTGCCGCCGAGCGTCAGCGAGGTGCCGGCGCCGAAGGTGATGAAGCCGCCGGTCGTCGCGCCGCCCGAGAAGCCGAGCGCGCCGCCCGCGGTCAGGCTCGCCGCCCCGGTGGTGCTCAGCAGGCCGGCGTAGTCGATCGCCCCGCCCGCCACCAGCGAGGCGCTGCCCGGCCCGCCGGTCACCGTGATGCTGCCGGTATCCGCAACCGTCAGCCCCTGGTCGGTGGTGAGCGACAGGCTGCCCACCGCCGAGACCGTGCCGCTCACCAGCACCGGCAGCACCGTGTTCAGCGCCAGCACCGGCCCGGTCGCGACCAGGCCGTTGAGTTCGAGGATCTCATTGTCCTCGGGCAGCGAGATGCTGCCGCCGTTCAGCGTGAACAGCGCGGTGACGATCAGCGCGCCGGCCTCCTGGGTGACGCCGCCCAGGCTGTCGATGCTGACCGAATTGCTGCCCTGGATCAGCCCGACCAGACGGACGGACCCACCCTCCAGCGCGACGGCCGGCGCGGTGATGCCCCCGGCCGACAGCGCGCCGCCGGCGGCCACGCGCACCGAGACCGGCGCGGTGATGGCGCTGGCACCAAGGTCGCCCGCGGTGGCCAGGTCCACCCGCCCGGTGGCGCCAGAAGCGGGCAGGGTGCCGGCCGCGATGGCGGTCGCGGTGTCGAAGCGGTTGGTGTCGCGGCCCAGCTGGAAGTCGCCCTGCGCCGTGCCCGTGATGGTCGCGACATCGACGCTGCCACCGGTCTGGCGCACTGATCCGCCAGCGGTGCCCGGCGTGCCGGCCACCAGCTCCAGCGTGCCGACGCGGTCCACCCCGCCGGCGCGCAGCGTGACGTCGCCCGCCACCGTGATGTCGCCGGCGGCGCGCACCGTGCCGGCATCGCCCGGCGCGCCATCGGCGCCGATCACCAGGCGCAGCGCCGCGGTGCCGCCGGTGCCGCTGATGCGCGCGAGTTCGGCGGTGCCCAGCGCCAGCGTGCCGGCCGCCGCATCCGGCCCGCCCAGCGTGATGGCGCGCCCAAGCGTCTCCGGCAGGATATGGATGACACCGCCCGTCGCCAGGATGGCGGATTGGATATCGAGGTCATCGGCGCGCAGCACGATGGTCGCGCCATTCGGCGCGGCGATGGCGCTGCCGGTGCCGCCATCGCGCAGTTCCATCAGCCCGGCGCCGCCGCGGATTGCGACATCGCCGCCTGCGGTCACGCCAGCCAGCGCGCGGATGCGGTTGCCGGCCACGCCCGGGTCCAGCAGCACCGCGCCATTGGGGAAATTCGCCGACAGCGTCGCGACATCGATCATGGTGCCCGCGGCCTGGGTCAGCGCGCCGTCGCCCGCGAGCGTCAGGCGCCCGACGCGTGGCGCGAAGCCGTCCACCAGGTCCACCGTGCCGGCGATGTCGATCGAGCCCGTGACGCCCAGCGCGCCGAGGCGCAACTCGGCGGCCGCCGTGCCGCTGGGCAGGAAGCCGAGTTCCGTGCTGTCCAGCGTGATCCGGCCCGCATTGACGCTGCCCGAAGCCCCGCCCAGCACATAGCCGATGCCGGCATTGGCGGTCAGCGGCAGCAGGGTGATGACGCCGCCCGGCGCGCGCAGTTCGGCGCCGATCGCGAGGTCGTCCGCGCGCAGCGTCAGCGCGCCGCCATTGCCCACCTGCAGCGCGCCTTCGACGCCAAGGGTCGCGAAGCCCGCGAAGCCCGCGCTCCGCAGCGTGGCGTCCGTGCCGGCGCTCAGGCCAAGGTCGAGCGCCACGCCATTGGCGGCGAGCCCGCCGCCCAGCGTGCCGATGGTGTTGCCCGTCAGGTCGATGCTGATGCTGCCGCCCGCCAGCGCCGCCAGCGCCGCGGCCGAGATGGTGCCGCCGATCTGGGTGATGTCGCCGCCGCTCGCGACCCCGCCATTGAAGCCGCCGGTGCGCAGGATGATCTGCCCGCTCGGCCCCGCCGCGCTCAGAGAGTTCGCCAGCGTCAGCGACGCCGCTTCCAGCGTCAGCGTCCGGTTGGTGCCGACGCTGATCGGCAGGTCGAGCGTCAGCCCCAGCGCATTGCGCAGCATGATGTCGCCGCCCGCGGACAGCGCGGTCAGGTCCTGGATGGTGTTGCGCGCAGTGCCGTCGCCATTGGCGCCCGCCAGCCGCAGCGTGCCGGCCGCGGTGGCCGCCAGCGTCGCCGCCGAGAGCCGCGCGCCGCCATTCTGCAACAGGTCGCCGGTGGTGGCATCGAGCACCACTGTCCCGCTGCCCAGCACGTCGTTCAGCGTCAGCGATGCCGCGGCGATGTCGATGGTGCCGGCCACCTCGGTGCCCGTGCCGCCGGCGCCGACCGCGCCGACCGTGGTCGCGCCGGTGGCGCGGAAGGCCACGCCGTCGCGTGCCGTGGCGGCCAGCGTGCCCACGGTGTTGTCGCCGGTCAGGCGCACCTCGCCCGCCGTGGCGCTGGCGGTGAGGGTGCCGCCGCGCACTGCCGCCGCCGCCGTGGTGCCGGTGATGTCGCCGGCCGTGGCCGTCAGGTTCACCGCCGCGCCATTGGCGTCGATGGTGGTCTGCCCGGAGACCAGCCCCGTGGTCGACAGCGTGATGTCGGTCGCGCGGTAGGTCACGCCGCCGCCATTGCTGGCGGTGCGGCGGACTTCCAGCGCGCCGTCGGTGCGGATGTCGATCGCGCCGAGCGCCAGCGCACCCACCACAGGCAGGCTGTTGCCGGCCTGGTCGATCTGCACGATCCCGCTGCCCTGCAGCGCGCTGACCGCGAGGTTGCCCACCGACAGCCCGCCCTCGACCTGGCGGATGGCGCCGATGCCCCCCGCCGTCAGCCCCAGTTCGAGGCGCGTCGCGATGGCGGGCGCGATGGACCAGGCGCCGCGCAGGCGGATGTCGGGCGCGACAGCCGCGATGGTGCCGCCATGGGTGTCGAGCAGCGCGAGCTCCGTCGCCGTCAGCCGCGCCGTGCCGGCATCGGCCACTTCGCCGCCCAGGCTGAGCGTGCGGGGCGAGCGCAGTTCGATGCGCCCGGCCACGCCCGCGCCGGTGTCGATGGTCGCAC
This sequence comes from Roseomonas sp., assembly GCA_051860065.1. Taxonomy (GTDB): domain Bacteria; phylum Pseudomonadota; class Alphaproteobacteria; order Acetobacterales; family Acetobacteraceae; genus Neoroseomonas. The sequence continues at coordinate 218,588 of JBHYEQ010000008.1, read as the reverse complement.
CCGGCAGCAGCGCGAAATCCGGCGCCTGGAGCGTGATGGTCCCGCCGATGCCTGCGCCGGTCAGCGCGATCGGCGCCGCCACGGTGAACAGGCCCGTTCCGAAATCGACGCCGGCGCTGGTCACCGCGATGACCGGCCCGCCGGCCCGGATGCCCGAGACACCATCCCAGGTGCTGGCGACGATGCTGCCGATCCGGCTGCTGGTGGTGCCCAGGCGCACCGATCCATTGGCGACCGCGCTCACCTGCGGCACCGACAGCGTGAAGCCATCGGCCAGGATGTCGCCGCCGCTGCGCAGTTCCAGCACCTGCGGCGCGCCAACGCCGGTCAGGTCGAGATTGCCGCGCAGCGTGATGGTGCCGGAGCTCACCTGGTCGGTCGGCCCCAGCGCGCCGATGATGAGCCGCCCCGTATCGACCTGCTGGATCGCCGCGGCGCTGATGGTGGTGGTGTCGCCGAAGCCGCCGAAGCCGCCCAGGCCGATGGTGCCGCCCGCGGTGAAGGGCGCGAACTGCACCACGCCGCCGGGCGCGAAGAAGGCGGTGCCGCCGAAGGTCACGCCCAACCCGTTCGACAGCACGCTGATCGCGCCGCCAATGCCGGCATTGACCCGCCCCTCGACCGCCAGGTTGGTCAGGCTGTTGGCGATCAGGAAGGTGCCGCCGGGCGCGGTCACGATGGAATCGGTCGACTCCAGGCCGGACAGGCTGAGCCCCCGGCGCAGCCGCTGCACCTGGTTCGCGCCGTCCAGCAGGATGTCGCCACCCGCCGAGGCCGCCAGCCCCTCAGCACGGATGACGCCGGAATCCTGGACGATGTCGCCCGCCCCCGGTGCGTTGAAGTTCGCGCCGGTGCGCAGCACCACGCGCCCGCCGGATTCGTTAGCGGTGACGTCGCCCGCCAGCGTGATGCCGGCGGCTTCGAGCAGCACGGTCCCGCCGGCCAGGCCGGCGGCGGTCGCGCCCTCGACCGTCAGCGCGGTCGCGTTGCGCAGCGTGATGTTCCCGGCGGAGGAGGGTGCGAGCGTGCCCACCGCATTGAGATCGGCCGCCAGCAGCGACCCGCCGCCATCGAGCGACACGCTGCCCGGCGCGGCCACGCGCAGCCTGTCGGCGGCGATGCGCGCGCCGGTGGTCTGGGTGATGTCGCCGGTCGCGGCGGAGAGGTCCACATCGGCCCCGGCCGCGGCGATGCCCGGCGCGGCGACGGCGAAGCCGACGCCGTTGCGGAAGACGAAATCCTCGCCCGCCGCGACGCCGCCCGAGACCTGCGACACGGCATTCGCCGCGCCGGGCGAGCCCATCAGCACCGAACCCGCATCGGCCATCGCGGACAGGCGCGGCACGATCACCGCGCCGGCCACGCCCTGCACGACGTCACCCGAGGTGGCGCGCAGCGTCAGCAGGCCGGTCGGCGAGAACATCTGCAGGGTCGAATTGATGGCGACGCTGCCGCCCTGCAGCGTCAGGCTATCGACCAGCGAAAGCGGCGTGAGCGGCGCGGCGAGCGTCAGCGCGCCGGCGCCCGGGCTGTCATGGCCAACCACCAGCGTCCGTGCACCCAGCCAGCCGAAGGTGCCCGACGACAGGAACAGCGAACCCGGATCGTCGAGCCCGATGCTAACCGCGCGCGTGACCGTGCGCGGCGCGATGTCGATGGTGCCTTCGAGCCCCGGGTCGCCAAAAAGATCGCCCGCCAGGACGTATCCGCCGACGGTCAGCCGATCGGCGCGCAGCCGGACCAGCCCGGTGTCGGCCATGGCCGCCACGCCTTCGTTCACGATGCCGCCGCCGGTCGCGGCCAGGATGGTCAGGTCTGTGGCGGACAGCGACACCGAACTGCCCCGCACGCCATAGACGGTGGTGGAGCCGCCGCCGGGTAGCGGCACGGAACCGAGCGTCGCCGTGGTCAGCGCGCCGGTTGTCTCAAGCGCGAAGGTGCCCGTCGTCAGCGCGGCGATGGCCCGCACGTCGTTGCCGGCCGCCGTCAGGTCGGCCGAACCGCCGCCGTACAGCCCCAGCGACGCCGCGAGAATGCTGCCCGCGTCCTGCGCGATGTCCCCGCCGGCGCCCAGCCGCACCATGCTGGTCGGCCCGCCGCCGCCGCTCACACCCACCGTGCCGCGCAGCGTCATCGCCCCGGCCGCGGCGAGGCTGATGGAATCGAAGGTCAACGCCGATCCGGCATTGGCGGTCAGCGTGCCGCGCGCCTGCACGCTCAGCGCCCCGCCCGCGCCCGATTGCGCGATGGCGCCATCGATCGCGAGGTCGCCCGCCGCCAGGAAGGCCAGCGTGCCGCCCACCCTGCTGGTGCCGAGCACCGCGACCGCGTTCTCGTTGCCCGCGCCGGTCGGTGCCAGCAGCGCGCTGCCGCCGGCCGTCACCTCGACCCGCCCGGCGGTGATCGCGGCACCCGTAGCAGCCTGGCCGATGCTGCCCGCGGTCGCCTCCAGCGTCACCGTGCCGGTGCCCGCGCTGATCGGCGCGTTCAGCTGCAGGGTGCCGGTATCGGCGATGAAGCTGATGTCGGCATTGCCGCCGCCCGCGGCCGCCACCGTATTGCCGATGGTCAGGCCGGTGGGGTTGGCGCTGCGGAAGCCGAAGCCGGTCTCGAAGGAGATGGCGCCCAGCGAAGCCACCAGGTTCGGCGCCGCGTCGAGGTCGATGGCGCCATTCGCGGTCGCCGTCAGCACGCTCGCCGTGATGGTGCCGGCTGCGGTCTGGCTGATGGTCTCGCCCGCGCCGGTCGCGGTCAGCGCCACCGTACCGGTGCCGCTCGGCGTGATCAGCGGCGCCTGGATCAGGATGGATTCGCCCTGCAGCGCCAGCGTCGCGCCCGGCGCATTGGCCTCGGCCGCCGCGGCGACGGTCAGCGCGCCATCGGTGGTCAGCGAAATGCTGCCCGCGGCATGGAGCGAGCGCGGCCCCGTCGCGCCCGCCGGCGTGCCGCCATCGGCCAGGCGGAAATCGCCTTCGCCGAACAGGGCGATGCCGCCGCTGCCGGCATGCGCCACAAGGTCCTGCGTACCGGCACCGGCGACCAGCGCGCCCGCGGCATTCTGCGTGATGGAGGTGCCGGCCTGCAGGCGGATGCCGCCGCCGGTGCCGCTGGCCGTCACATCGACCCCGCCGAGCGCGATGGCGCCGCCGGCATCCAGCCGCAGGCTGCCCGCGCCCAGCGCCGCATTGACCGCGATGTCGCCTCCGCCCACGGCCTCGAAGGCGGTGCCGGCGCCCAGCGACAGCGCCTGGGCGAAGGTCACGTCGCCGCCGGTGACGGTGCCGCCCGGGGTGGTGGTGCGCCCGATACGGATGGTCGCCGCATCGGCGGCCTGCAGCGCGGCCGCGGCGATGTGGAGCGCGGCGGGATTGGCGGTGCCATCCACCGCCACGTCGCGCCCCGCGCTGCGCGGGCCGATTTCGAGCGTGCCGCCCGTGACGGCCAGGCCGCCATCCCCGCTCATGCCGATGATGTCGGTCCGCAGGGTCAGCGTGGCGCCATCACCGGCCGCAACGCGCTCGAAGATGCCCAGCGAATTGGCCACCAGGCGCACATCGCCCGTCGCGGTCACGCCGCTGCCGCCGGCCGCCACGGTCATGCCGTCGGCCGTGGTCAGCGCGACGCTGCCGCCATCGGCCTGCACCACCGCGACGGTGCCGGCGAGGTTCGCCTCGATCGTGCCGCCAGCCGTCGTGGCGGCGCGCAGATCCACCTCGCCGACGGTATTGGTGCCCAGCAGGGCGATGCTGCCGGCGCGCGAATCCGCCGCGCCGCTGGCGCCGCGCGCGGTCAGTCGTCCCGCGCCGCCATCCAGGATGATCGACGCCGCGGCATCCTGCGTGATGCCGCGCGCGGCATGGAACGTGGCGTTCTCCGCGCCGATCGCCCCGGCGGCCGTCATGGCGATGGTGCCGGTGCCGCCATCGTCGAAGGCGGTGAAGGTCGCGTTGCCGCCCATCGCGACGACCGATCCGGCGATCTCGATGTCGCGGCCGCGGATCGCGATGTCGCCATCGGTGGTGGTGGCGCTGGTCACCCGCAGCCGGCCATTGTCGCCCGCCAGGATGATGCCGTCATTGGCGCCGGCGACGTTCACCGTGAGCGGCAGCGCGGTCGCGAAATCCGCCGCGCCGGTTGCGGCGTCGCGGAACGCCAGCACGCCGTCCGCGCCCTGGGTGATGTCGCCGGCCGCCGCCAGCGCGACCGATTGCGCGTGGATGGCGCCATCGATCGCCAGCGTGTTGTTGTTGCCCTGCACGGTGAGGGTGGCGGCGCCCGCCACGCTCAGCACCGCGCCGGCCGCCACCGACAGGCCCTCCGCGCTGGTCACCGAGAAATTGCCGTTGGCCGTGCCGCCCGACAGCAGGCTCAGCGCGCCATTGGCCTGGGTGAGCGCAACGGCCCCCGTGCCGCTGACGCTGGCGGCGAGGCCGAGCGCGGTGCCGGCACCGCCCGCGTGCGCGATGGTGGTGCCGGCCGCCTGGCTGATGCCGGTGGCGCCGGCGAGGGTCAGGCCGGTGGCGCGGATGTCGCCCTGCAACGCCAGCGCGCCGGTGCGCGCGATGAGCGAGACGTCGGTGCCCTCGATGGTGCCGGTGACGCGCAGGCCGTCGGCGGCGACGCTCAGCCCGGCATCGGCGGCGCTGGCGCCCAGCGCAAAGATGCCATTGCCCGCGCGGTCGAGCGCAATCGCGCCATTCGCCGCCTGCGCGGTGACCGCGAGTTCGGTCGCGGCGGTGACATGCGCGATGGTGCCGCCGGACTGCGTGATGCCGCCCTCGCCGGCCAGCGCCAGCGAGGTCGCGCGGATATCCGCGCCGATGGTCAGCGCGCCGTTGTCGGCGGTGAGGGAGACCGTGGTGCCCTGGATGGCGCCGGTGGTGCGCAGTGCATCCGCGACGATGGTGAAGGTGCCGCCCGCCGCGCCGGCGCCGAGCGCGAGCGTGCCGTTGCCCGCCTCCGCCAGGTCGATGGCCCCGCCGGCCGCATTGGCCGTGACCGACAGCTCGGTGCCCGCGCCGTCGCCGTGGCGGATATTGCCGCCGGTCTGGCTGATGCCGGTGGCGCCCGCGAGCACCAGGGACGTGGCACGGATGTCGCCGTCGATGGTCAGCGTACCGGTATCGGCGGTGAGCGAGACGGCGGTGCCGCCGATCGCGCCGGTGGTGGCGATCGTGTCGGCAGCGACCGTGAAGGTGCCGCTGGCGGCGCTCGCCCCCAGCGCGAAATTGCCGTTGCCGTCCTGCGCCAGCGCCACATCGCCGTCGCCGGCATTCGCCGTGACGGCGATCTGCGTCGCGGCGTTGGCGGCGTGCTGGATGGTGCCGGCGGTCTGGTCGATGCCGGCCTCGCCGGCCAGCGTCACGCTGGTGGTGGCGCGGATGTCGCCGCCGATGGTCAGCGCGCCGGTATCGGCGGTCAGCGACACCGTGGTGCCGGCGATGGTCCCGGTGGTGGCGATGGTGTCCGCCGCGACGGTGAAGCCCGCCGTCGCGCTACTGGCGCCGAGCGAAAAATTGCCGTTGCCGGCGCGCGCGAGCGAGACCGCGCCGTTGCCGGCCGTGGCCGTGATCGGCAACATCGTGGTCGCCCCGGCGCGCGCCTGGATATTGCCGCCGGTCTGGGTGATCGCGGTGCCGGCGGTCAGCGTCAGGCTGGAGGCGCGCAGGTTGAAGCCGATGTCGATGGTGCCGGTGCCCGCGACAAGCCGCATGGCATTCGCGCCGAGCCCGCCATCGATGGTCAGGTTGCCCCCGGCCAGGATCTCGAGCCCCGTGCCCGCCGCGCGCGTGAAGCCCGACCCGGCGGCGATGGTCACGTCGCCGGCGGTGACGGTGCCAAGGCCCGTGATCGTGGTCTGGCCGAGGCGCAGCGTGCCGGCCGTGATGACGGAACCCAGTGCATCCAGCGTTGTCTGTGCGAGCACGAGCGTATCTGCGACATTGCCGCCCACGCGCAGGTCGCGCCCCGCCGTCTGCGGCCCGATCTCGACCGTGCCGGAGGGCGCGGCCAGGCTGCCGCCGGCGCCGAAGGTCATGGTGTCGGCGCGCAGCGTGATGGTCTGGCCGGTGCCGGCCGCCACCGCCGCATTCACCGCGATGGCCCCGGTCCCGGCGCTGGCGATGAAATCCCCGCTGACCGCCACCGCGGCGCCAAGCGTGATGTTGCGCCCGGCGATCAGCGACAGCCCGCCATTGTTCTTGGTGATCGCGGAATCGACGATGATGTCGCGCGAGGCATCCAGCGTGACCGTGCCGGCGAAGCCGGTGATCGCGGCGGTGGACACGCGCGTCCATTCGGTGGCGGCGCCGCCGTCGGCCGTGACGGTGCCGGTGGCGGTGGTGATCTCGACCGCGATGGTCCCGCCGCCCGGCAGCCCGCCCGGCGTGGCCGGCAGCGCGGTGTTGCTGACGATGATGTTCTGCGGGTCGAGCAGCAATTCGCCATTCGTGCCCGCCGGCGCGCGCACGTCGACGGTGCCGGCGGCCTCGATCACGGCCTGGCCGGACAGTTCCACGAAGCCGCCATGGCCGCCCGCCGCCCCGCCGCGCGCCGACAGCGCGCCGCGCATCTCGGTGCGCTCCAACGAGTTCAGCACCAGCATGCCGCCATCGCCCGAGACCGTGGCGTCGGCGCGGATCTCGGCACCACGCTCGACGATGGTCTGGCGTGCCATGGTCTGGTCGCGCCCGCGCCCGGTGGTGCCGACCAGCACCTGCCCGCCGCCCGTACCCCCCGAGGCATCGATGCGCGCCGTTGCACCCGCCGTGACGGTGCCGGTCGCCTGCACGGCGATGCGCCCGCCGCGTTCGCCCGCGCCGCCCGTGGCGGCCACGCGCCCATCCACGCGCACGCCGCCGCCCTGGGCGCGGATCGCGACCTCGCCTGTACGGGTGCCGACGGTGGGGGCTTCGATGCGGCCGGTCTGGCGCACCAGGTCCTCGACCAGGCCGGAAGCCGCATGGGCGGTGATGAGCACCGACCCGCCGGCCGCCTCGATCACGCCGGAATTGGTCACCAGCGCCTGGCCGCCCTCGGGCGCCGTGCGGACCGCCTGGGTGACGTCGATGCCGATCAGCCCATCGCCCGCCAGGTCGAGGACGAAGGTCTCGGCCGCGCCGAGTGCGACGCGCCCGAGCCGCGCGCGGATCACGCCGGAATTCGACACGCCGGGACCGACCAGCGCGGCCAGCCCGCGATCGGCCACGGTGATGGTGCCGTGGTTCTCGACCCGCGCGCCGGGGCGCGCCGCCTGGTCGAAGGCCATTCGGCCGGCCATGAAGTTTTCGTTGGTGATGCCCGGCGCCGAGGCGATCAGCGACCCCACATTCACCTGCGCGCCGCGGGCAAACACCATGCCCGACTGGTTGACGATGGCGACGCCGCCATTGGCCTGCACCCGCCCGGCGATGACCGACGGATCAGGCCCCACCACGCGGTTCAGCGTCCAGGAACCCTGGCTCGGCTGGACGAACTGCACCGTGTGCTGGCTGCCGACATTGAACTGCTGCCAGTCGATTGCGGCGCGGTCGGTGCCCTGGGTGATGGTGGTGCGGCCCGGCGTGCGCGCGATGCCCGCCTGGCCGGCGACCACCTGCCCGCCGGTCGGCCCGGTATTGGGCGCGGGCTGCGCCATGACCGGCCCGGCAGCGATCGGCAGCAGCGCGGTGGTGGCGAGCAGCCAATCACGGCGCACCGCCAGCCTGCGAGGCGCCTGCGCGGCTGCGGCGACAGGCGTGCGCGCCGCATTCCGAACGGTCTTTCGTGCGGCCCGCCGGGGACCGCGATGCGCCGCGCCTGCCATGGTTCAGAACCTTATCAGCGTGCGGAGATAGAGCTGCGTCGCGCGCAGCGGATCCGCGAATTCGCCATCGGGGCGGGTCGTGATGCGCCGCGCCACTTCCAGGTCGAGCTGCACTGTATCCGCAAGCACTGTCCGCACGCCACCGCCCCATGACGACAATCGGCGGTCCGCATCCGTGTCCAGGTTCTGGTAAGCCCAGCCCATATCCCTGAACACATAGAATTGACTCGACCCTCGGTTGTTGCCGAGTGCCGGCTGCGCCGCAAGGTCGTAGGCGACGTCCAGCTGCAACTCGACCGCGTAGCCATAGCCCCAGTCACCCGTGACTTGGCCTGAGTAGAAGCCGCGGCCCAGCCGCGATCCACCGAGATAGTATTTCTCCGCGTTCGGCAGGATGTTCGTCGACCACTGGCCCGATGTGTAGACCTGCAGGTTGAACATCCCGCCCTCGAAGGGCGAGAAGATCGGCTGCACGCGCTGGTAGTCGCCGGTGTATTTCGTGAAGTCGAACTGGCTGCCGATGCGCGTCACCAGCGGGTCGTCCGGCGCCGAGGCGTCCCATACCGCCAGGCCCTGGTGGATGCGCGCCGTGGCCTGGTTGGTCGCCGGCGGCAGGAAGGACAGGAAGGTATCGAGCGCCTGCCCGTCGAAGCCGCCGCGCGCGGTGCGGATGCGGTCGCGCCCCGCCACGTTCCGCCCCGACGACGTGCCCACGCCCGTGTAGATGTCGCTGTCGAAGATATCGAACTGCGCCACCGCATAGAGGTTGGCCGGGCGCGAGCGGATGATCGGGTAGGTCGCGACGATGCCCGCCAGGCGGTTCTCGGATTCATAGCCGATCTCGGCGAGCTGGCCGGTCGGCAAGGTATTGCCCATGCCGGCATAGACGCGCACGCGCAGGCCTGAGCCGCCGATGAAGGCCTCGACGCTGGCCTGGGTGAACCATTGCGAGGCCTGCTCGGCGCCGAACAGCGAGATCTCGGTGCGCTCGCCGTATTCGGTGAAGGAATTCAGCCCGCCCACCAACAGCGCCTGCCACGGCCCGGTCAGCCGATAGGCGCGGTTGTCGACGTTGAAATACCCGCTGACCGCGGCGCGCGAGAGCTGCGCCACCAGCCGCAGCGCGCCCGGCTCACCCTGGATGGGTTGGAGCACGCCGCGCACCGTCACGCCGGGCACGTCGGAGGCCAGCAGCAGCGCGCGCTCCACCGCCGCGGTCGAGATCGGCCGCTGGTCCTTCACCCGTTCGAGGAAGCGCAGCACCTGCGTGCCCGCCGGCCCGATGTCGCCATCCAGCCGGACTTCCGCGACATAGCCCTCGGTAATGGCGAAGCGCAGCTCGGCCCGGCCATCGGGTTGCGGCGACAGCGCCGCGGCCACCGAGACGAAGGGATAGCCGGCGCGCCGATACAGGCCGAGCACGGCCAGGCGCGTCTGCTCGACCTGCGCCAGCGTGACGGTGCGGTTCTCGATCGGCGCGAGCACGGCGCGGAATTCGGTGATGTCGAGCGCGGTATTGCCTGCCACCGTGGCCGTCGAGATCGCTACCTCGCGCCCCTCGCCGGGGCCGCGCTGCGCCTCGGGCGGCGGCGGCTGGGTGCGCGGCGACAGCGAGGGGGTTGGGCTCGGCCCGACGCGGTCAATCAGGTCGGCCGGCGCGGGCGGCGGGCGCGGCAGGTTGGGTGGCACCTGCGCCAGCACGAGGCCGGCGGGCAGCACCATCAGGACAGCGGTAAAAACCTGCGCCGGCGTCACGGGATCGGGTACTCGCCTTGACGAAATTTCCCGATACTACCGTGGCTTAACCGAGGAGAAAGCATACATATGTTAAGTGCGCCCGATTTATGGTTTCCGTAGCGTCGGTGCAACGGTCACGCGAATCACTCGCCCAGGTTGACCACCTGCACGCGCCGGTTGCGCGGTTCGGCGCGTTCGTCGCCGGTGGGCACCAGCAGCGTGCTCTCCCCCAACCCCACGGGCGTGAGGCGCAGCGCGTCGATCCCGTAGCGCTGCACCAGCCTGTCGCGCACCGCCGCCGCACGGCGCTCCGACAGCGCCTGGTTCATCGCGGGGTCGCCCACCGTGTCGGTATGGCCCTCGATGCGAAAGCGCGAGCGCGCCAGCCCGGGCGTCTCCAGCGCGCGCGCCAATGAGGCCAGCAGCCGCTCGGATTGCGGCGAGACCTCCGCCGAACCGCTGGCGAAGGTGATCATCAGCGACACCGCCGGCCGGTCGGCCGCCCCGGCTGTGGCCGCCTGCACCGGGCCGATCGGCGTGATCGGCGCGGTCACCGCATCGCCCTGGTCGGGAATGCGCAGCCCGCGCGTGAGGTTCCGCACGATGCTGTCAGCGACCGGGTCGGGCGCCTGGGCCTGCGCGGGCGCGCCCGACAGCAGCACCAGTAGGGACAGGAATGCAGGGGTGCCACGCATGTCTCGTTCCTCCGTGCCCGGGTCGCGGGCGAGCCTAGCAGGTTCAGCACGCCAGCGCTGCGCCGCCCATCCGGCGGTGACAGGGCAGGGGCGGCGGGCTAACGCTGGGGCGATCCATGCATTCCCCTGCCGCCGAATTCATCCCGCCCATGCCCAGGCCCGCCTGGCGGCCGCCCACCGCGCTGGGCGGCCTGCTGCGCGCGCGCCGGGACGTGCTGTCGATCTTCCCTGCCGATGCCTATCGCCGCCAGGTGATGACCGCGCGCCTGCCCGGGCGGATGATCCTGGTGGCCAATACGCCCGAGGTGGTGCGCGACGTCTTCGTGACAAAGCACGCCATCTACCAGCGCAAGGCGCGCTTCCTCGAGGATGCGTTGCGCCCGGTGGTCGGCGGGTCCTCCTTCATCGCCTGGGGGGATGACTGGGCGGCCAAGCGCGCGGCGATCAGCCCGCCGATCCACCCCTCCGGCATCGCGCAGTTCCACCCGTGCTACCTGCAGGCCGCCGAGGAAACCGCCGGGGACTTCGCGCGCGCCAAAGGCCCCGTCGATGTCGCCGCGGCCTTCGCCGCCGGCATCACGCGCGTGCTGCTGCTGAGCGTCTTCGGCCCTTCGGTTTCGCGCGAGGACGCCGCGGCGATCGCCGCCACCTTCACCGCCTACCAGGATGCCGCCGAGGTGGTCGACCTGTTCGGCATGATGGGCCTGCCGGACATGCTGGGCTGGCTGACCCGCCGGCGCGCCGGGCGGCTGGCGCTGGCGCTGCGCGCGCGCGTCGCCGGGCTGCTGGACGCGGTCGGCCCCGATGGAGGCACGCCGCTTCTGGCCGCGCTGCGCGGCGCGCTGTCGGGCGAGGCGCTGCTGGACGAGGTGGTGATGTTCCTGCTCGCGGGCAGCGAGGGGGCGGCGATCACGCTCACCTGGACCGCCATGCTGGCCGCGCTGCATCCGGAAACCGCGGATCGCATGGCGGACGAACTGCCCGCCGCGCCGCCGGGATACGCCGACCTGCCGGGCTTCGCCTTCACCCGCGCGGTCATCCAGGAATCCATGCGGCTCTATCCGCCCGTCGCGGTCTTCGCGCGCCAGGCGCTGGCGCCCGACCGCATCCGCCGCTGGGATGTGCGCGCGGGCGACATCGTGCTGGCCGTGCCCTGGCTGCTGCACCGCCACGAGCAATTGTGGGAGGCGCCGCACGCCTTCCGCCCCGAACGCTTCCTGGGCGATGCGCCGCGCCAGCGGCCCCGCTTCGCCTACCTGCCCTTCGGCATCGGGCCGCGCATCTGCGCCGGCGCGGCCTTCGGCATGGCGGAGGTGACGGTCTTCGCCGCCATCCTGTTCCGCCGCTTCCGCTTTGCGCTCGCGCCGGGATTCACCCCGCGGCCGAATTGCCGCCTGGCGCTGCGCCCCAAGGGCGGCATGCGGCTGGTGATCACGCCGCGCTGAGGCTTGTCGCGCCCGCTCGCGCGCCGCACTCTTCGCAGCGCAGCAGACGGAGAGCGGTGATGGCGGAATACGACCTCGCGGTGCGCGGCGGCCAGGTGGCGACGGGCTTCGGCACCACGCGCTGCGACATCGGCGTGAAGGATGGCCGCATCGTCGCCATCGCCGAACGCATCACCGACGCCGCACGCGTCGTGGAAGCCGACGGCCTGCTGGTCCTGCCCGGCGGCGTGGACAGCCATTGCCACATCGAGGAACCCTCGCGCGGCGGATATGCCAGCACCGGCTTGGCCGAACCGCCGGTCACGGTGAATGAGGAAAGCTTCGCCACGGCCAGTGCATCCGCCTTCGCCGGCGGCACCACCTCGGTCGTGTGCTTCATCCCGCAATGGAAGGGCTTCGGCGTCTGGGAGCGCTACGTGGATTACCGGGCGCGGGCGGCGAAGGGGATGCTCGACCATTCCTTCCACCAGATCATCTCCGACCCCACCGATGCGGTGATGGACGATGAAGTCCCCCGCGTGGTGGCCGAGGGTGTCCGGAGCCTCAAGGTCTTCCTCACCTACGAACCGCTGCACCTGAACGATGCCCAGTACCTGCGCGTGCTGACCAAGGCGCGCGAACTGGGCTGCCTGGTCACCGTGCATTGCGAGAACTACGAGGCGATCAACTGGCGCACCCAGGAACTGCTCAAGGCCGGCCTGACCGCCCCGAAATACCACGCCTGGGCGCGCCCGCCGGTCGTCGAGCGCGAAGCCACCCACCGCGCCATCGCGCTCGCCGAGCTGGTGGACCAGCCCATCCAGGTCTTCCACGTGAGCTGCGCCGAGGCCGCTGAGGAAATCGCGCGCGCCCAGGCCCGCGGCGTGAAGGTCTGGGGCGAGACCTGCCCGCAATACGTCGCCCTGACCGCCGCCGACATGGACCGCCCCGGCTTCGAGGGTGCGAAATTCATGTGCAGCCCCGCCCCGCGCACGACGGAGGAACACGCCCGCATCTGGGAGATGATCCGCCGCGGCACGCTCGACGTCATCTCCTCCGACCACTGCGCGTTTTCCTACGAAGGCGACCGCGGCAAGCGGTCCAACGGTGCGAATGCCGTCTTCCGCGACATCCCGAACGGCATCCCCGGCTTCGCCGCGCGCCTGCCGATCATCTTCAGCGAGGGCGTCTCGAAGGGCCGCATCACGCTCGATGACTTCGTGCGCCTGACCAGCACGAACCCGGCCCGGCTGATGGGCCTGGCACCCCGCAAGGGCATGATCGCGGTGGGTGCGGATGCCGACCTCGCGCTGTGGGACCCGGCGAAGAAGGTGCGGCTCACCAACGCGCTGATGCAGCACGCGATCGACTACACGCCCTATGAAGGCATGGAGGTGACGGGCTGGCCGGTCGCGACCATCCGCCGCGGCGATGTGGTCATGCGCGACGGCAAGGTGCAGGCCGAACCCGGCACCGGCCGCTTCCTGCCGCGCGGCCCCTACGACTTCATCCGCCCGCGCGGCATCACACCGGACGGCTTCGACCCCGCGCCGGTCAGGTGAGCGCCACGGCGTAGCCCACCGCCCAGATGCCGGTCTCGTCGTAGTCGATCGCCGTCGCGTCGGTCACCGGCGCGGCGGACAGGATCGCGGCGATCCGCGCCCGCGCGGCATCGACGCGGCGGCGGATCTCGCCCGCGCCCGGTGGCGTCGGCTCAGCCGCCAGCACGCCCGTGCCGGTCCAGGACAGCCGGGCGGTCCAGCGTTCGCTGGTCTCGGGCCGCGGGCGGACGCGCCCGGTGGTGGTCTGGCGCAGCAGCAGCGCGTCGCGCTCCGGCCGCGGCTCGATCACGCCCTCCATCCGGCGCGAGGCGGTGCTGACCTGCTCGTCGTGGAAGGACAGCGTCTCGATCCCCAGGATGCGCAGCGCCCCCGCGTCATCCACGCCGATCACCGCGCCCAGCTTCTGCGCGACACCCGTGCCGCGATTGCCCTGGAAGGACGCCAGCAGCACCTCCCGCCCCGCGATCGGCAGGGCGCGCAGCACGCGCCCATCGGCGTACCAGGTGGGCAGGCGGATTTCGCCCTCGGGCGCGCCCTCCCCGGTGAAGGCGATGGCGAAGGCTTCGCCGGACTCGCCGCGCAGCGTCCGTGCGCGGATCGTCGCGCGCGGCGCGCCGGGCCGCAGCACGATGCCGGTCGTCGCGGCCCGCGCCGCGACAGGTGTGCCCGCCGCGGCAAGCAGGATGGAACGGCGAAGGATCATGGCAGGCTCCGGCACGTATTCGGGCGGCAGGCAGTCTCGGTCATGGGCGCGCGGCGGCAAGGAACGGCTTCAGTCTTCGGGAAACCACCCCCGCGTGCGGTTGGCGAAGGCGACCAGCGAGAGCATCACCGGCACCTCCACCAGCACGCCGACCACGGTCACCAGCGCCGCCCCGGAATTCAGCCCGAACAGCCCGATCGCCACCGCCACCGCCAGCTCGAAGAAATTCGACGTGCCGATCAGCGCGCAGGGTGCGGCGACGGGGAAGGGCACCCGCCACAGATACGCCCAGGCATAGCCGATGGCGAAGATGCCGTAGGACTGGATCAGCAGCGGCACCGCGATCAGCGCGATCAGCAGCGGCTGGTCCAGGATGACCTGGCCCTGGAAGCCGAACAGCAGCACCACCGTCGCCAGCAGCCCCAGCACCGAGGCCGGCTTGATCCGCCCGGTGAAGCGCGCCACCGCCGCCTCCGCCGCGCTGCCCGCAACCCCGCGCGTCAGCCGCAGCCGTGTGAGGGCCCCCGCCGCCAGCGGGATCACGACATACAGCCCGACCGACAGCAGCAGCGTTCCCCAGGGCACCGCGAGGTCCGTCACGCCCAGCAGCAGCGCCACGATCGGCGCGAAGGCGAAGACCATGACGATGTCGTTCACCGAGACCTGCACGAGCGTATAGGCCGGATCCCCGCGCGTGAGCTGCGACCACACGAAGACCATCGCCGTGCAGGGTGCGGCCCCCAGCAGGATCAGCCCGGCGATGTATTGCCCGGTCTGCGCCGGGTCGATCAGCCCGGCGAAGACGTATTCGAAGAACAGTACGCCGAGTGCGGCCATGGTGAAGGGCTTCACCAGCCAGTTCACCACCAGCGTGATGACCAGCCCCTTGGGCCGTTCATGGATGCGCTGCACCGCGGAGAAATCCACCGCCACCATCATCGGATAGACCATGGCCCAGATCAGCACGGCGACGACCAGGTTGACCTGGCCGACCTCCAGTGCCGCCAGCGCGGCGAAGGCGCCGGGCAAGGCGCTGCCCAGGCCGATTCCCGCCACGATGCACAGCGCGACCCAGACCGTCAGGTAGCGTTCGAAGGCCGGCATCAGGCCGCCAGCCGCCCCGGCACCTGCGCGATCACGCTCTCCTCCGCATTCGCGAAGGCGAGTCGCAGGTGGCGCTCCTGCCCCGGCCCGAAGAACGGCCCGGGCAGGCCGAGCAGCCCGCGGTCCACCGCCAGGCGTTCCGCGGTTGCCACCGCCTCGGGCGCATCCTGCGGCAGGCGCAGATACGCGAAATAGGCGCCGAGGCTGTCCAGCCGCCAGCCCGGCAATTGCCCCGCCGCGCGCCGGAACGCCTCGGCCCGCCCGGCCATCAGGTCGCGGTTCGCCAGGCGCCAGTCGCGCAGCGCCTCCACCCCCCAGGCCAGCGCCGCCTGCGCCGCCTTCGGCGCATTGATCTGCATGGTGTCGAGCGCCTTCATCAACTCCACCCGAAAACCCGCGCCCGAGGCGATGGCGCCGACGCGATGCCCCGGCACGCAATAGGCCTTCGAGAACGAATACAGGTGCACGAAGCCCTCGCCCCAGGCCGGGTCGGCGAACAGCGCATGCGGCGGCGACTGCGACGGCGAGAGGAAGTCGCGATAGGTCTCGTCCAGCACCAGCCAGGCGCCATGCGCGCGCGCCAGCTCGGCGAAGCGCGCGATCACCGCCGGCGGATAGACCGCGCCCGTCGGATTGTTCGGCGTGACCAGCACGATGGCGCGCACGCCGTCCATCAGCGCGGCGGCGCGCTCGGGGTCGGGGATGAAGCCATCCTCCGCCCGGCATTCCAGCGGCACGCAGGGGATGCCGAGCGCGGAGAGCGCCATGCGGTGGTTGAAGTACCAGGGGGTGGGCAGCATCACCGCCTCGCCCTGGCCGGCCAGCACGCTCATGGCCATGGTGAAGGCGAGGTTGCCGCCCGAGGTGATGGCCACATCGGCGGTCGTGACGGGCGCGCCATAGAATCGCGCCATGTCGGCGGCCAGCGCGGCGCGCAGCTCGGGGTCGCCATCGATCGGGCCATAGCCCGCGGCGGCGCGGCTGCCGGCGGCCTCGGCCAGTTTCGCCAGAAGGTCGGGATGCGGTGGATAGCCCGGCACCGCCTGCGTCAGGTCCAGCACCGGCCCGGCGCGCCCGTCATAGCGCGCCGCCCAGCCGCGAACGGCAGGGATCGGCGGTGTCTGGGTGGCGCAAATGCGGGGCGACAGCGGCAGGGTCATGGCGCGCGAAGGAACCACCGGCGCGCGCGGGCGTCTATGGCGCCTCGCCCGCCGGGCGCCCGGTCGCGTGCCGCCAATGATGCCACAGCAGCCGCGCCGCCAGCGACCGATAGGGCGACCAGGCCACCGCCATCTCCACCAGCGCGCGCGGCTTTGGCCGTTCCGGCAGGGATTTCAGATGCGCCACGCTGGCCGCCAAGGCCACGTCGCCGGTGGGAAACACGTCCGGCCGCTCGAAGCCGAACACCAGATGCACCTGTGCCGTCCAGGGGCCGAGGCCCGGAATGGCCGACAGTGCCGCCACCGCCGCCTCGTCCGGCGCATCGCGCAGTGCCGCGAAATCCAGCCGCCCGTCCAGCACCGCCGCCGCCAACGCGCGCACATGCGAAACCTTCGGCCGCGACAGCCCCGCGCCGCGCAGCGCATCGTCATCCAGCACCAGCAGCCCTGCGGGATCGAGCACGCCCGGCAACACCGACAGCCGCCCCCAGATGGCCGCCGCCGCCTGGTTGCTGATCATCTGCCCGCAGATGGTCCGCAGCAGGCCAGGAAAGCCGGGGTCGCGCCGGCGCCAGGGCAGGGGGCCGGCGCGGTCCTCGATGCCGGCGAAATCGGGGTCCAGCCGGCCCAGCCCGGCGATCGCCTGGCGCGCCCAGTCCGGCACGGGAGGGGAGGCGGCGGGGGTGGGGGATGGGGGAATAACCCCCGCCGCCTCGGGGGAGGACCGCCCGCGGGGGATGCGGCGGGCGAGGCTCCGTGACGATGCAGGTGGGGTGTCCATGGCACGCAACGAAGCCCCGCCGAGGCGCCAATGCAACGCCGGGCAACCCTCCGCCGTTCAGCAACAAGACGAAACACGGCCCGGCGCTGCAACCAAATGCCTGCGGGACTATTGTAACGCCCATGGACTCCGCACCGCATATCCTCGTGGTCGATGACGACCGCGAGATCCGCGACCTCCTCTCCCGCTTCCTGGAGAAGCAGGGCATGCGCGTCACCGCGGCCCGCGACGCGCGGGAGGCGCGACGCGCCTGGCCGCTCGGCCGCTACCACCTGGTTGTTCTCGACCTCATGATGCCGGGCGAACCGGGCCTGGATTTCGCGCGCTGGCTGCGCACGCAATCCGACGTGCCCATCGTCATCCTGACCGCGATGGGCGAGGAGACCGACCGCATCGTCGGCCTGGAGCTCGGCGCCGACGACTACGTGGCCAAGCCCTTCAACCCGCGCGAATTGCTGGCTCGCATCCGCGCCGTGCTGCGCCGCGCCAATGGCGAAGGCCCGGCCAAGGAACCGCCGGCGAAATCCATCCGCTTCGCCGGCTGGACTCTCGAACCGGTATTGCGGCGCCTGCTGAACCCCGAGGGCGCCGAAGTCCCGCTGACCGGCGGCGAGTACGAATTGCTGCTGGTGCTGGTGGAACGACCCAACCGCGTGCTGACGCGCGACATGCTGATGGACCTGCTGCGCGGCCGCCAGGCGGGGCCCTTCGACCGCGCCATCGACGTCGCCGTCTCCCGCTTGCGCCGCAAGCTGGAGGATGACGGGCGCAACCCCACCCTCATCAAGACCGTGCGCGGCGGAGGCTACGTCCTGGCGGCGACGGTCGAGCGTGGCTGACGCCACCCGCCGACGCTTCCGCCTGCCCGCGAGCCTGGGCGGGCGCACCGCCTTCTGGCTGATCGCCGCGCTGATGGTGGTGCAGGCGGCGGGCCTGACCATCCATGCGCTGGACCGCGTGGACCTGCAACGCTTCATCCAGGCGCGCGAGATCGCCGGGCGCGGCTTCAACGCCTGGCGCACCGCCATGCTCGCGCCGCCCGACCGGCGCGAACAATTGCTGGCCGACCTCGACCTGCCCGAGGGGCTGAGCGCGGAAATCACGCACCAGCCGGAGGTACGCCCGGGCGCCCCGCCGCCGCCGCCGCATGTGGCGCGCCTGTTCCGGCTCGACCTGCTGAATTCCGGCCCGCCGCGGCTGCGCCCGCGCGAGGTGCGCCTGGCCGCGAAGGCGCCCGGCGGCTTTGTCGCTTCGCTGCGCCTGCCCGATGGCGAATGGCTGAACATCCGCGTCGAGATGCCGCCGCCGCGGCCCTGGCATTCGGCCACCTTCCTCGCGGCCTTCGTCGTGATGACGGTGGCGGCGGTGCTGCTGATCCTGTGGGCGGTGGCGCGGCTGATGCGCCCGGTGCGCCTGCTGGCCGAGGCCGCCGACCGGCTGGGCCGCGACGTCAATGCGCCGCCGCTGCCGGAGGGCGGGCCATCCGAGGTCGCGACCGCGGCGCGCGCCTTCAACGTGATGGCCGGGCGCATCCGGCGCTTCGTGGCGGACCGCACGCAGATGCTCGCCGCCATCGGCCACGACCTGCGCACGCCGATCACGCGGTTGCGGCTGCGCGCCGAATTCATGGATGACGACGAGCAGCGGCGGAAGATGCTGTCGGACCTCGATGAGATGGAGCAGATGATCGCCGCCACGCTGGCCTTCGCGCGCGACGACGCGGCGGCGGAACCGGCATCGCCCATCGACCTGGCCGCGCTGTGCCGCACCGTGGCCGACGAGGCCGCCGATGCCCGCCCCGAACTGGCCGAGGCGATCACCTTCGACGGCCCCGAACGCCTGACCGTCCGCGCGCGCCCGATCGCGCTGAAGCGCGCCATCGCGAACCTGGTGAGCAATGCGCTGGCCTATGGCGGCGCGGCGCGCCTGACGCTGTCGGCGCGCGATGGTGGGGCGGTGCGCCTGGCGGTCGAGGATGACGGGCCGGGCATTCCCGAGGCGGAGCTGGAGGGCGTGTTCGCGCCCTTCAAGCGGCTGGAGGCCAGCCGCAACCGCGAGACCGGCGGGACGGGGCTGGGCCTGACCATCGCGCGCAATATCCTGCGCGCGCATGGCGGGGACGTGGTGCTGGCCAACCGCCCCGGCGGCGGGTTGCGGGCGGTGGCCAGCCTGCCGGGGTGAGGGTGGCTACTGGAGCAGCTGGAGGTTGGCCAGCTGGCCGGCGATGGTCTGGAAGGCAACCCGCAGGTCCGCTTGCGTCGGCGCCAGGAAGAAGTTGTCCGGGCTGCTGGCGCAGTTGCGGTACAAGTCGCGCACAGTCTGCGATGGGTTCGCCACAAAGACGATGGTGTAGACCGTGATGTTGCGGTTGTCGGCCCGGACCGCGTTGCACAGGCGCGTCATGCGGGCATTGATGCCGTTCGTCGCATCCGTGACGGCGGTGCCGGTCGGGCCCGGCGTGGGGTTGGTAAGGCCGATGCGATTGTTCGCGAGCCGGCCGTAGGCATTCTGGTCGGCATCGTACGGAACGGTCACGCGGGGGTTGACGTCCCACGGCCGATTCACTGCCGGGCTGCCGGGATTTCGCCACGCCGTCGGAACGAGCCGATTGGTCGGTTCGCCGGTCGGCGGCGTCGGATTGGTCGGTCCAGGCGGTGGCGTGGGTGTGTTGGCAATGTACACGCACACATTGGGATTGCCGGTCTGGGTGGTGTCGCATTGGCCAGGGGCGCCGCCGTTCCAATCGTACCACTGATTCTCGCCATCGGTCATGAGCACGATGGCCTTGCGCATGAACCGAGTATTGTAGTCGAGCGGCAGCTGGTTCCCCTCGTGGAATTCAGCGAGGTTCCAGTCGGCACGCCAGCGCGGCGAGATGGTGCCCCAGCCGAGCTGCAGGCCAACATTGGCCATGGTGCCGCCGCGCCGCGTGGCGCGCAGCGCATTGATCTGGTTGAGCAGGACCGGGCGCTGCCGGGTCAGTGGAAGGACCGCTCGGCCACATCCGAGGTTCGGGCCACGGGCGTTGTTGTCGCGCGAGTTCTCGTCTGCATCCGAGCCTGGATTGCCGGGATCCGGTTCCCACACCGCGACGCTCCAAGCCGCGCTGCCGCCGCGCACCACGGTGCCGCCGGCACCGGGGATCCACGCATTGTCGCCCTGATTGACCGGAATGTCAGTCGCCCGGACGTCCGCGAGCGCGACCCGTACGCGCGGCGAAGTGCGCGACGTCGTCGTTGTGCCGCGGTACACCCACACATAAGGATTGGTATTACCCGGGCCGGCGTACTGGACGACGCCGGCGGCATTGCGGTCGTAGCTGTGCTCGTAGCGATTCGACGGCCAGAAATGCGGACGGAACCGCGCCTCGGTGGGCGACGACTCATCCTCGTCGGCGCCGCTCGGGTAGTTGATGCCGGCGCGCGCCTCGACACAGCCCAGCCAAGTGCTGGGAAGGTAGTCGTTCGTGACGAGACTGTTGGGTTGAAGCCAATCCGTCCGCTGGCTGCCGATATTGACCATCGCCGTGTAGGGCACGACGGAAATCCACAGGTTCGGCTGCTCGTCCTCCCCGCCGAACAGGATATTCACAAGGTCGGTCGCCGACGTCCGCAGCGCCCCGATGTTGTTGTTCGACGCCATCGATCCCGTCACGTCGAGCACCAGCGCCAGTTCGAGGCCCGTGCCCTGGCGCCGCGCCACCGCGCTGTCGGTGATCGTGGTGTTGCGGCTGCTGACGATGTTGAACAGGGTGGTCGGCACGATCGCCTGGCCGGTCACCTGGATGCGCTGCTCGTCGAGCACGGTGATTGTCGGGTCCGGCGTCGTTGCGCCCAGGTAGTTCGTGCTGCGACCGTTGTGCGTATAGTTCGCCCAGTAGACGTTGCGGATCATCGCGTCGCGCGTCGCGGCGGTCTGCGTGATCTGCCGCGCGCCCACCAGGCTTGCCGCGTCGATCGCGGTCTTGAGACGGGCATTGACCATCCAGACCCGCGTGACGTCGATCGCCAGTCCGGCAAACCCGACGACGCCCACCATGACGATGGCGCCTACGGCCGCGACCACGCCGCGGCGGTCCCTCATGACGCTCATGCGGTGCAATCCGTTGCGTTGGAATTGGTGGGCGGCGTCCGCAGCCGCGACGGCTCGGATACGCGGGTGAGGAACATCGTGACGCCGGAGACGGTGCCAGGCAGGGCGGTACCGATCAGCCCGACGCTGAGCTGCCAGGGAATCACGGGAGCATAGGCCTCGAAGACCATCAGTGTCTCGCCAAGCGGCATCAAGAAGGCGGCGCCGCCAGTGCCGCGCAGCGTCACCTGCCCGCCCTGTGCGACGTTGCCGAAGACGCTGGGAACCAAGTTCAAGTTCACGTTATCGCGGCTGCGGATTCGCCAGTCGAGCCGGTTTCGGTTGTTGTCGGTGTCCAGGCTGACGGCGCTGATAATCATGTAGCCGATGCTATTCACATCGACGAGACCGCCACCGATGCGCGTCGCCTGGGCCCAGAACTCATTGGTGTCGCCTGGCGTCGTGATGCGGTTGCACTGCGATACGATCTGACCGACCTGGACCGCGATCATCTCCATGCGAACCTGCGCGCGGAACACCCGGATCAGGTCCGCCGTCGCCAGCAGCGTCAGCGCAAAGAGCGGCGCCATCAGCGCGAATTCCGACGCGGCGATGCCCCGCCGCCCGAAGCCGCGCCGCCGGCGGCGCTCAGCAGGCCGTGGTGTCGAAGGGCTCATTCTTGATCACGATCGTGGATTGGTGGGTGAAGCCGGGCCCGCCCCAGAGCGATGCCGCGATGGGGCCGGAAATGAAGGGCTGCATGTAGCGGATCGTGTAGGAGGTGATCTGGCTGGACGCGCCCGCGCCCGCCGTGCCGTCGCCGGCGATGGTGCCGAGGTTGCCCCAACTCGCGGTCGTGACCGTGAGGTTCGCGTTGTCGCGGATCAGGTTGCCGGTGGAGGACGGCACCAGCCAGCGGATGCCGGTGCTGCGGCAGGACGGCATGTCCTCGGGCGCGGTGCCGCCGCGCTGCCATTCGGGAATCGCATTGGCCCCGGTCGAGCCGAAGCGACTGGCCTTGAGCGCCGCATGGTCCAGCGCCGCGCTGGTTGCCAACTGCCAGGCGATCTCGCAGGTGCCCAGGATCAAGGTCATGAATGGCCCGGCGATCAGCGCGAATTCGACAGCCGTGGTGCCGCGGCGGCGGCGCAGCACGCGCCGCGCGCGCGCCAGCAGCCCGATCCGGCCATTCGACCCGTCCGGCCGCGCCGTGCTCGGCGCGGCGTCAAGAAGCGCGTGGTCCGTCATTGTCTAAAAATCCGAAACGCGTTATACGAAAATAGCGTTAACGAGCCGGTAAAATCCAACAATTGAGCCGCAATCACTATACACAAACGCGTGATTGCAGGGCAAGCTTCGTGATCCGGCAGGGCTGACGTCTTGCGCCCTGGCGGCTAGGCTATTCGTTCCGGCATCATCAGGCGGCCCGTCCGCCGCCCTCCGACCGGCGCCCGCGCGCCGGACAATGAAAGGACCACCCGCCATGGAATGGGTACTGCTCGGCATCGTCGTGCTGCTGATCGTCTGGCTGGTGGTCATCTACAATCGGCTGGTCACGCTGCGGCAGGTCACCGGGCAGTCGTGGTCGGATGTGGATGTGCAGCTTAAGCAGCGCCACGACCTGATCCCCAACCTGGTCGAGACCGTGAAGGGCTATGCCGCGCACGAGAAGACCACGCTCGATGCCGTGATCCAGGCGCGCAACGCCGCGGTCAGCGCGCAGGCGCAGGGCCCGGCCGCGGCGGGGCCGGCGGAGGGCCAGCTCGGTGCCGCGCTCGGCCGCCTGTTCGCGCTGAGCGAGGCCTACCCCGACCTCAAGGCCAACCAGAACTTCCTGTCGCTTCAGTCGGAACTGTCGGACATCGAGAACAAGATCGCCGCCGCGCGCCGCTTCTACAATTCGTCGGTCGCCGAATACAACGCCATGACGGAAAGCGTGCCGGCGGTGTTCTTCGCGAAGTCGATGGGCTTCCAGCAGCGCGGCTTCTTCGAACTGCCCGAGGCCGAGCGCGCCGCGGTGCAGGCCAGCCCCCAGGTGAAGTTCTAGGCCGCGCCATGCGCTGCGGCGTTCTGAACCCGCGACCTTCCTTGACCGTTCAGGCCGTCGTGCCTGGCCGGTTGCAGGCCTAGGCGGCCGGCCATGCAGGCATACGGCCTGCGCACCCATGCCTGGAACACGGCGCTGCGGTCGTTCCTGCTGCTGGCGGGCTTTCCGCTGCTGCTGGCGATCATGGCCTTCGGCGTCGGGCTGATGTTCGCCGCCGACCAGCACAACATCGACCGCGCCTTCCGCGAGACGCTGCGCAACCTGCCCTGGCTCTACCTGATGGCCTGCGCCGGCGCGGCGGTGTGGTTCGCCATCGCCTGGGTCGCGCACAACAGGATCCTGGACTGGGCGACCGGCGCGCATCCCGTCACGCGCGCCGAGGAGCCGCGGCTGTGGAACCTGTGCGAGAACCTCTGCATCTCGCGCGGCATGCGCATGCCCCGCCTGGCGGTGATCGAGACGCAGGCCATGAACGCCTATGCCGCCGGCCTCACGCGCGACAAGGGCGCGGTGACCGTCACCCGCGGGCTGATGAATGCGCTCGACGACCGCGAACTGGCCGCGGTGCTGGCGCATGAACTCGCGCATATCCGCAACGGCGATGCGCGGCTTGGGCTGATCGCGGCGGTCTTCGTGGGCGTGATCTCGCTGGGCTTCGATTCCATGACGCGCGGGCGGCGCGTGGCGCGCGCGACGCGCGGCGACGGCTGGCGGGTGAACGGCAATTCCCGCAATGGCGGCTGGGTGGCGCTGATCGGCGTGCTCATGATCGCCCTGGCCTGGCTGCTGGCCACGGCGCTGCGCATGGCGCTGTCGCGCAACCGGGAATACCTGGCCGATGCCGGGGCAGTGGAACTGACATCGGACCCCGACGCCATGATCTCCGCCCTGCGCAAGGTCGAGGGCAATGCCGAGATGCCCGAGGTCTCGCCCCAGGTGCGCGCGCTGTTCCTCGAGGATGCATCCGACAGCGCGCTGTCCTCGCTGATGGCGACGCATCCGCCGATCGGCCGGCGGGTCGAGGCGCTGGTGAAGATGGCCGGCGGGCGCGACCCCGGGCCGATCGCGCGTGCCGTGCCCGAGGAAACGCCGGCCTGGGCGCAGCAGGAGGCCTCCGACGCCACGGTGCAGATCCCGCCAGGCGGGCAGCCGGGCGGCCTGCCGGGCGTTCCGGGCGTGCCCGGCGTACCGCTGCCGGTGCCCGCCCCCTGGTGGCAGGGCCCGGCCCAAGGTGGGATGCAGGGCGGCGCGCCGCCGGGGCAGGGGCCGTCCTCCCCCTGGAACCCGCGCGGCTGATCAGCCGCCCAGCAGCCGCTTCAACTTCAGCACCGCGCTGTCGGGCGTGGTCAGCACGGGCTTTCCGGTGGCGCGTTCCACCACCGGCTTGGCCCGCGCCAGCGAGAACTGCCCGAGCGCAATCGCATCGCAATCCGCCAGGTCGCGCGCCGCTTCCTCGGCCAGCCGGTCATGCAGCGCGACATCCCCGGCATCGAGTGCGGCCAGCCCACCCTCGGCCACCTTCGGCACCACCGTGATCCCTGCCGGGAATTCCGGCGTCATGGACGGGATGGTGCCCTGGAAGGTCACCAGCAACCCGATCCGCTTCCCCTTGGTCACCGCTTCCTCGATCATCGCCTCGTTGGGCTTGAGCACGGGCATGGGCGCGAGCTCGGCCGCGCAGGCCTCGATGCAGGGCCCGAAGGCGGAACAGGTGAACAGGATCGCATCCGCCCCCGTGCCGGCGGCATAGCGCGCCAGCGTCAGGAAGCGTTCGGTCATGCCCGGCGTGATCGCGCCCTCGCGCGCCAAATCGGCCGAGAGGCTGTCATCCAGCAGGTTCATCAGCACCTGGCCGGGCCACAGCCGGGCGAAGGCGGCCTCGATCGGCGGCGGCGAATGGCGCAGCGCGTGGATCAGCGCGATGCGCCTGGGGCGTGCCGCGCTCACGGCGTGCCGGAACCGCAGCGGCGCAGCGGGGATGGCATGTCGCGGCAATCGGGGAACACGATCTCGTCCGGCCCGACGCGGCGCACTTCCAGCGTGTCCGGCCCGCCGGGGCAGCCGAAGGCGATGTCGGGCGGCAGGCGCGCCGCGCTGGTCCCGGGCGGCACGGCCGGGCTGAAACGGAAGGTCGCGCCATCGGCGCGCGTCACCACCGTCTCGATGATGCGCTGCCGATAGGCGGGGTCGAGCAGCCCCGATCGCAGCACCACGTCGCGGGTGAAGATCACGGTCGGCTGCGCGGTGCAGCGCGGGCCGATGGTGTCGGCGGCGGGAAACATCCCGCCGGTCCAGGACCCGAACAGCCATTCATGGGGTGCCACCGGTCCCTGCGCGAGGGCGGGCGCGGCCATCGCCGGCGCGGCGAGGAGCAGGCTGCAGAACAATCGGCGCTTCATGGCAGGTCCTCCAGACGCGGGGCGCACGGTATGGCCCCACAAGGGCCGCCGGGGCAAGCCGGGGTCAGGCCGAGGCATGACGCAAGTGCCGGTCGTCGCCCTAGGCCGGCGCCGGCACCGCGCGCGGGGGTTCGTCGCGCACCGGCATGTGGATCAGCGCCGCGAACACCGCGGCCAGGATGCCCAGCACCCACATCAGGTCGTAGGACCCGGTGCGGTCGAACACCACACCACCCAGGAAGGCCCCGGTGAAGCCGCCGATCTGGTGGCCGAGGAAGACCAGCCCGAAGATGGTCGCGAGCCAGCGCGTGCCCCAGTTGCGCGCGCACAGCGCGACGGTCGGCGGCACGGTGGACAGCCACAGCACGCCCATCACCGCCGAGAACACCATCACGCTGGCGGTGGTCTTTTCCGACAGCATGAAGGCGGTCATCACCACCGCGCGCCCGGCATAGATGCACACCAGCAATTCGCGCCGCTTCCACCGCTGCGTCAGTTCGCCCGACAGCAGCGACCCGCCGATGTTGAACAGCCCGATCAGCGAAATGGCGCCCGCACCGACATAGAGCGGCAGCCCGCAGGAATGCACGAAGCCCGGGAGGTGCACGGTCAGGAAGGAGACATGCAGGCCGCACACGAAGAAGCCGAAGAACAGGCACCAGAAGGACCGGTCGCTGAGCGCCCGCTTCAGGGCTGCGCGCGCCGTCTCGGTATCCGCTGCCGGCGCATTGGCCGCGACCGGCGCCGGCTTGTCGGACAACGGAAGTGCGAGCGGGATCATCAGCAGCGCCGCCATGGCCATGGCGATCAGCGCCCATTGCCAACCGAAGCCCGCGATGCCGAGTCCCGCCAGCGGCACCACCAGGAACTGCCCCGCCGACGACCCCGCCGTGCCGAGCCCGACGGCGCGCCCGCGCATGTCTTCCGGCAGCATGCGGGTCATGCTGGCGATGATGGTCGGCATGCCGGCCGCCGAGACCGCGATGCCCATCACCACGCCGGCGAAGAAAGTGAAGAGCGGCAGCCCGGTCGAGAACGCCATGCCCAGGATGCCCGAGGCATAAAGCAGCGCGCCGCCGATGATGACATTGCGCCCGCCATAACGGTCCGCGAGCTGCCCTGTGATCGGCTGGCTGACCCCGTTCAGCAGCACCTGCAGCGCGATGGCGAGCGCGAAGCCCGAGGCCGTCCAGGAATGCGCCTGCGTCATCGGCGCGAGGAACAGCCCGAAGGATTGCCTGAGCCCCATGGCCAGCATCGCCCCCGCGACGGCGCAGGCGATCAGCAGCCCGGCCGGCAGGGCGGCGCGTCTGGCGGCGGAGGAGAGGGTCATTGGGCAGGCTCCGTATCGCGGCCATCATGTTGCGCTGCGTCAACGCGCGGCAATGCAACCAATCGCGCAGGGCAGCCATGCGCGCAGACGCGCAGTTGACGGGGCAGGCCCTGCGGCCCTATTCCCCGCCCCCTCGGTGGCGGCCATAGCTCAGTTGGTAGAGCGCCAGGTTGTGGTCTTGGATGTCACGGGTTCGAGTCCCGTTGGTCGCCCCACCTTCTCCCCCCATGTCGTTGCCCGCCGGCGCAGGCCGCGACAGGGCTTCGGCATCGCCCGCCGCGCGCGGTCCGCGCGCGCAGGAGCACCCGGATGCCAAGGACCGACCGCCCGGCGCAGCCCATGCCGGCGTTTCGCGACATCGCGCGGTCCCTGCCGGGCTGGCAGCCGAGCGTGATCTTCGACGTCGGGGCGAATATCGGGCAGACCTCGACACGGCTCGCGACGACGTTTCCCGATGCCCGCATCCATGCCTTCGAACCCGTCGCCGCCAGCTTCGCGAAGCTGAGCGCCGCGGCCGAAGCCTTCGCGAACCTCTCGGCGCATCAGGTCGCGCTGTCCTGCACCGATGGCGAGGCCAGGGTGAGCGCGATCGGCACCAGCACCGCCAACCGCCTCCTGCCGCGGGAGGGCGCCCACGGCGAACGCGGCCAGGCGATTCGCACCCGCACCGGCGCGACCATGGCCGCAGCGCTCGGCGCGGATGCGGTGTCGTTCCTCAAGATCGATACCGAAGGCCATGACCTTGATGTCGTGCTGGGCTTCGCGCCGCTGCTGCCGGCGATCGACTTCGTGCAGGTCGAGGCCGGCATGAACCCCTACAACCGCACCCATGTGCCCTTCCGCATCCTGGAGGATGCGCTGCGGCATTTCGGCTTCCTGCTGTTCAACTTCTATGACCGGACCCTGGAGTTCCATCGCGGCGGGCGACCGGTCCTGCGCCGCGCCGACGCGGTGTTCATCCATCGGCGCCTGGTGGACCTCGACGGCATCGCCTGAGCGCGGCCATCACGGCCCCTATGCCGCGCCGGCCAAGCCTGATCCTATGGGCATGGACGACGCAACCCGGGGGAAACCATCCATGCAGCTTTCACTCAACGGCCGCAGCGCGCTGATCACCGGCGGCTCGAAGGGCCTCGGCCTCGCCATGGCCAAGGCCTTCGCCCAGGCCGGCGGCAATGTCGCGCTGGTCGCCCGCGGCGCCGAGGCGCTGGCGCGCGGCGAGGCCGAGGTGCGCGAGGCCGCGCCCACCGCCAAGGTGGTCGCCATCGCCTGCGACATCCGTACCGTGGAAGGCTGCGAACAGGCCTATACCGGCGCCGTGCGCGCGCTCGGTCAGGTGGACATCCTGGTGAACAATGCCGGCACCTCCCAGCGCGGCCCGTTCCTGGAAGTGTCCGACGCGCTCTGGCAGGACGACCTGGATCTGAAGCTGTTCGCGGCCGTGCGGCTGTGCCGCCAGGTGCTGCCGGGCATGCGCGACCGGAAGTGGGGCCGCATCATCAACGTGCTGAACATCGGGGCGAAGGCGCCCAAGGCTTCGTCTACGCCGACCTCCGTCTCGCGCGCCGCCGGCATGGCCCTGACCAAGGCGCTGGCGAATGAATTCGCGCCCCACAACGTGCTGGTGAACGCCATGCTGGTCGGCATCATCGAGAGCGACCAATGGGTCCGCCGCCATGCCGCCGAGAAGCGCAACATCACCTGGGAGGACTGGAAGGCCGAACAGGGCAAGCCGGTCCCGCTGGGCCGCATCGGCAAGGCGGAGGAATTCGCGGCGATGGCGTTGCTGCTCGCCTCGGACATGGGCGGCTACGTGACGGGCACCGCCATCAACGTGGATGGCGGGTCTTCGCCGGTGGTCTAGACGCCGGCTTGCGCGGGCCCGGCGCGTCGGCGCGCTTGTGTTCGCGCGCCGCCTCGGGCCGGCGCGACAGGCGCGGCGGCCCCTTCACCGGCTGCATCGGCTCGACCTTGATGTGCGCGTCATCGCCCTCGGCGCGGCGCGCGGCGGCGGCGAAGCGCGCGGCGGCGTAGGGGGCGACCTCGAACTGCGTCTCGCGGCCCAGGATGCGGATGCGGCCGATCTCCTGGCGCGTGACGTGGCCGCGCCGGCACAGGAAGGGCAGCAGCCAGCGCGGGTCGGCATTGCCATCGCGGCCGACATCCATGCGGAACCAGATGCCTTCCTGGCCGCCGGGTTCGCGGCCGGGCGCGGCGTCACGCGGACCGCTGTCGCGCGGACCGGCGTCGCGGTGGTCCCGTGCGGCTGGGCGGTCGTTGAACTCCGTCAGTTCCTCCGGTGCGGGCAGCGGCGCGCGCAGCACGCGCACCAGCGCGGCGGCCAGCGCCTGCGCGCCACCCTCGGCCAAGGCGGGGTCGGCCAGCAGCGCCTGCGCCACCGCCAGGTCTTCCTCGGCCGGTTCCTCGGCGGCCAGCGCCACCACCTGCGCCGAGAGCCGTTCGGCGTCACGCGCGCGGATCGCCTCGGCGGAGGGCGCGGGCGCCCAGGTCGCTGTCACGCGCGCGGCGGACAGCAGCCGCTGCGCCAGCCCGCGCCGCGTATGCGGCACCAGCAGCACGGAAATCCCCTTGCGCCCGGCCCGCCCGGTGCGGCCCGACCGGTGCAGCAGCGTCTCGGGATCGCGCGGCAATTCGGCATGGATCACCACGCCGAGATCCGGCAGGTCGATGCCGCGCGCCGCGACATCGGTCGCGACACACACGCGCGCACGGCCATCGCGCAGGCTCTGCAGGGCGCGGTTGCGTTCCGCCTGCGACAATTCGCCGGACAGGGCGACAGTCGAGAAGCCGCGCTCAGACAGGTTGCCGTGCAGGCGCGTGACCGTGGCGCGGGTCGCGCAGAACACCATCGCGATCCGCGGGTCCTCCAGGCGCAGGATGTTCACCACCGCACGCTCGATCTCATGCGGGGCGACCACGGCGGCGCGGTAGTCGATATCGCCATGCTGGCCGCCCTCGGAGGCCACCTCGATGCGCAGCGCGTCGCGCTGGTAGCCCTTGGCCAACGCCGCGATGCCGCGCGGCACGGTGGCCGAGAACATCAGCGTGCGCCGTTCGGCCGGGGTTTCCTCCAGGATCGCCTCCAGCTCCTCCTTGAAGCCGAGGTCGAGCATCTCGTCCGCCTCGTCCAGCACCACGGCGCGCAGCGCGGCGGGGGCCAGGTTGCCGCGCTCCAGGTGGTCGCGCAGGCGGCCCGGCGTGCCGACCACGATATGCGCGCCCTGCGACAGCAGCCGGCGTTCCGCCACCGGGTCCATGCCGCCCACGCAGGACACCACGCGCCCGCCGGCGGGCGCGAACAGCCAGGTCAGTTCCGCCTTCACCTGCAAGGCCAGCTCGCGCGTGGGGGCCACCACCAGCGCCAGCGGCGGGCCGGCCGGGGGCAGGCGCGGGGCGTCGCCGATCAGCTCCGGCGCCAGCGCCAGGCCATAGGCGACGGTCTTGCCGGAGCCGGTCTGGGCGGAGACCAGCAGGTCGCGCTGCGCAGCCTCGGGCTGCAGCACGGCTGCCTGGACGGGGGTGGGCGCGGCATAGCCGCGGCCCGAAAGCGCGGCCAGCAGCGGGGCGGGCAGGGTGTCGAAGGACATGGGGCAGGGGGTCCGGAGGGCGGGGCCACGTCCTGTGCGCCCGCGGGCGCGCCGTCAAGCGCCACGCGCGCGGGGGTGCCCTGCGTGGCGGCCTGCCCGGATGCGCCGGGGCTTGCCTGGGCACGCCTGGTTCGGCCCCGCCTGGGTGGGTTCCGCCATGCGCCGCCGCGGCATCCTGCGCTAGGCTTCCCGTCCGGCTCGGAGCGGACACCCCATGCTCGAACTCATTGCCCTGGTCTGCGCGGCGATCCTGGTCGTCTGGACCCCCATCGAGGCGCGCAAGGTGGCCGGCGGCTGGGTCCGCAAGCGCCACAAGGGCACGCCGGAGGAATTCCGCGCTGCCTATCGCACGCAGCTGACGCTGTTCTTCTGGCTCGGCCTGGTGCTCGGCCTGGGCAATGTCGCCCTGGCCTTCGCCTTCGACGACGAGCCGACGCGCAGCACGGTGAAGCTGGTCGCCGGCGCGCTGTGGCTCGGCGTCAGCGCTTCCGCCTTCTACAGCCGGCGCATCGTCGACGGAGCGGCGGACGCCGCCGCCCGCTGACGCGGCGCGCGCGCCGTGCTACCGCCGCGCGGCATCGCAGCGGAGGACAGCATGGCGCAGGATCTGACAGTTGGCATCGCGGGGCTCGGCGCGATCGGCCTGCACCTGGCGCGCGCGCTGGACGCCGGCGTGCAGGGGCTGCGCCTGGCGGCGGTCAGCGCGCGGGACCTCAAGAAGGCGCAGGCCAATGTCGGCGGCTTCAAGGTGCCGCCCATGGTGGTCGCGAATGCCGAGCTCGCCGCCTGCGACGTGGTGGTGGAAGCCGCCCCGGCGATGGCCTTCGAGGAGATCGCCACAGCCGCCATCGAGGCCGGGCGCATCTTCGTGCCGTCCTCCGTGGGTGCGCTGCTGCCGCGCATGCACCTGGTGGACCGCGCGAAGCGGACCGGCGCGCGCATCATCGTCCCGACCGGCGCGCTTCTGGGGCTGGACGCCGTGCGCGCCGCGGCGGAAGGCGAGGTGGACAGCGTGACGATCGAAACCCGCAAGCCGCCACGCGGGCTGGAGGGCGCGCCCTACCTCAAGCAGAACGCCATCGACGTGCTGGCCATCACCACGCCGACGCGCATCTTCAAGGGCAATGCCTTCGACGCCGCCCAGGGCTTTCCGGCGAACGTCAACGTCGCCGCCGCCCTGGCCCTGGCCGGCATCGGCCCCGAGCGCACCATGGTCGAGATCTGGGCCGACCCCGCCCAGACCCGCAACCAGCACACCATCCGCGTCGAGGCCGCGAGCGCGCGCCTGACCATGACCATCGAGAACGTGCCCAGCGAGGAAAACCCCCGCACCGGCAAGATCACGCCGCTGTCCATCCTGGCCTGCCTGCGCGGGCTGACCAGCACGCTGAAGGTCGGTTCGTAGCGCGGCCGCGCGCCTCTAGGCGCGTTCCACGCCGGCGCGCCCGGCCTCCACCACCAGGCGCGCCGCCGTGTGGCGCGGTGCGCCTTCCCGCGTGACGAAGGGCAGCGCCACGAACTCAGTTGTCAGGCGCGCCGCCGTCGCTTCCGCCACGCAATAGCCGCGCCGTCCGTCGAACAGCGCGATGTCGGGGTTGCGGCGCAGCACCTCCTCGCCACCCGGCGTCATCGCCCTGCCATCGCCCGCGCTGGTGACCGATGTCGCGGTGAATTCGGTCGCGACCGGGGCGCTTTCGGCATCCTCCGGCCGCGCGCGGATGGTCGCCGCCAGCGCCACATGCACGTCGCCCGACAGCACCACCGGGTTGGGCGTGCGCCGCTGCGCCAGGCCATCCAGCAGCCGCTGGCGCGCCGCCGGGTAGGCATCCCACTTGTCCATCGAGATTCCACTGGCCAGCAGCCGGCGCATCATCGGCACCTGCTGCGCCATGATGTTCCAGCGCGCCGGACTGTCGGTCGCGCCATCCAGCAGCCAGGCCTCCTGCGCCGCGCCCAGCATCTGGGCGTCGGGCCGCGAGACCTCGGCGCAGGCCGCCTTCACGCCGTCATGGCAGGGCTGGTCGTCGCGGAACTGGCGCGTATCCAGCACATGCACCCGCGCCATGGTGCCGAAATCCAGCCGGCGATAGGCGGTGATGTCGGGTCCGCGCGGCAGCGCGCTGCGGCGCACCGGCATGTGCTCGTACCAGGCCTGGAAGGCGGCCGCCTTGCGCAGCGCGAAGACCTCGGGCGGCACGGCGACGGGGAAGCGACTGCCGCCATCCTCCTGGCTGTGTGGCCCCGCCCAGTTGTCGTCCACCTCGTGGTCGTCGTAGCTCGCCAGGAAGGGATGCGCGGCATGCGCGTCACGCAGGTCGGGGTCGAGCCGGTATTGCGCGTAGCGCTGGCGGTAGTCGGCGAGCGCGATGATCTCCTCGCCCAGATGCGGGCGCACCAGCGGCCCCCAGCCCGGCTGGCCCGGCACCCGGCCGCGGTATTCGTAGATGTAGTCGCCATAGTGGAAGACGAAGTCGAGCTCGGCCTCCGCCGCGATGTGCCGCCAGGCGGTGAAGTGCCCGTGCTCGTAATGCTGGCAGCCGGCGAAGGCGAAGCGCAGGCGGTCGGGCGCGGCACCCGGCGCGGGCGCGGTGCGGGTGCGCCCGACGGCGCTGGCCTCGCCGCCCACGCGGAACCGGTAGAAATACGGCCGGCCAGGGGCGAGGCCCGCCACCTCGACATGCACCGCATGCGCCAGCTCCGGCCGCGCGATGGCGGTGCCGGAGGCGACGGGTCGGGTGAAGCGCCGTTCCTCCGAGACTTCCCACGTCACCGGCATCGCGGCGCGCACCATGCCGCCATCGGGCACCAGCGGTTCGGGGGCGAGGCGGGTCCATATCACGAAGCCATCGGGCGCGGGCTCGCCGCTCGCGACCCCCAGGGTGAAGGGGAAGGACCGGAAGGCCGGCTGTGCGATGGCCGGCCGCGTGGGGGGCGCCAGCGCGGCCAGCACCGCCAGCCCGCCCGCCCCGCGCAGCAGCCCTCGGCGCGAGAGGTCCAGGATGTGGCGGGCGGTGCTGTCCATGCGCGGCGTCCTTGGGCTCGGCGGCCGCAGGCTGCCCGGTGCGGCGGCGGCGCGGGGTGAATCCTGCGTGACCGGGCGGCGGCGCGCCAGGGGCTTCAGGCGCGCCGCCCCCCTTGGACGCCGCAGCACTTCCGCGCATGGTCGCGCGCATGTCCATGACCTTCCCGAACGCCCACCCCGCCCCCTGGCCCGAGGCCGCGCCCGCCGCCCAGGGCTTCGACCCCACGCGCCTGGCGGACGCCGTTGCCTTCGCCGGCGCGCACGAAACACCCTGGCCCTACGACCTGGCCGGCCATATCGGCCGCGGCGGATTCGAGCCCCCGCCGGACAACGAGGTGCTGGGCGTGCTCTGGCCGCGCGGCGGCCCCGGCGGCCTGGTCACGCGCAATGGCGTGCTGGTGGCGCGCTGGGGCGACACGCGGGAGGTCAGCCAGACCTTCTCCGTCGCGAAGTCGTATTTGTCCCTGCTGACGGGAATCGCGGTGTCCGACGGTCTGATCGCCGATATCGACCGCCCGGTGCGGCAGAGCATCGACGATGGCGGCTTCGACAGCCCGCAGAATGCGCCGATCACCTGGCGGCATTTGCTGACCAACACGTCCGAATGGGAAGGCACCCTGTTCGGCAAGGCGGACAGCATCGACCGCGGCCGCAACCTCGGCGTCGAGGGCCAGGGCAAGAAGGGGCAGCGCGCGCTGCAGCCCGCCGGCACGCATTGGGAATACAACGACGTGCGGGTGAACCGGCTGTCGCTGTGCCTGCTCCGCCTGTTCGGCCGCCCGCTGCCCGAGGTGTTCCGCGAGCGTGTTCTCGGCCCGATCGGCGGGTCGTCCGACTGGCGCTGGGATGGCTATCGCACATCCTGGGTGACGCTGGCGGATGGGTCGCGCGTGCAGTCGGTGCCGGGCGGCACGCATTGGGGTGGCGGCATCGCGATCCACGCCGAGGACCAGGCGCGCGTCGGCCTGCTGGCGCTGAACCGCGGTGCCTGGGGCGGGCGGCAGTTGATCCCGGCGAGCTGGTTCGACCTGTCCACCCAGCCCTGCGCGCTGAACCCGCATTACGGCTTCCTGTGGTGGCTGAATTCCGACGGGAAGCGGTATCCGTCCGGCGCGCGCGACATGTTCTGGGCCTCGGGTGCGGGGGGGAACATGACCTGGGTCGATCCGTCCTCCGGCATCGTGGCGGTGCTGCGCTGGACCGACCCCGCGGCAATGGACGGCTTCATCGGGCGGGTGCGCGCGGCGATCACGGGCTGAAGGCGGCTCGGCCTGCGCCGGTCGTGTCGGCCCGGCGCGTTCGCGAGCGGCGGTGGTGACGGTCCTATCCGCGACGCGGGCGTGCAGCCACCGCCGCGTGTCGGTTGCAAGGACGCATGCGGCGGGGCATCCATCGCGACGGGCAGCGCGGGGTCTCGATCGCGCCGGGCAGGGAGCGACGCGCATGGAGATCGGCATCGTCGGGATGGGGCGGATGGGGGCGAACATCGCCCGCCGTCTGATGCGCGCAGGGCATCGCTGCGTCGTGTGGGACCGCGACGCCGCGGCCGTCGCCGCCGTGGTGGCGGATGGCGCGGAGGGTGCTGCGAACCTGGCCGGCGTGGTCGCCGCGCTGGCCGCGCCGCGCGCCGTCTGGGTGATGCTGCCGCATGGCGCGCCGACCGAGGACGCCATCGCCGCACTGGGCGGGCTGCTCTCGCCCGGCGATGTCGCGATCGATGGCGGCAACACGCAGTGGAAAGATGACGTGCGGCGAGCCGCCGTTTTGGCGGAACGCGGCATCGACTACCTGGATATCGGCACCTCCGGCGGCGTCTGGGGGCTCGAGCGCGGCTATTGCCTGATGATCGGCGGCAAGGCGGAACCGGTCGCGCGCCTCGCGCCCATTTTTGCTGCGCTCGCGCCCGGGCGCGGGGACATTCCCGCCACCCCGCGCCGCGAAGGCCGCGCGCCCAATGTCGAGGAAGGCTGGCTGCATTGCGGCGGCCACGGCGCCGGCCACCTGGTCAAGATGGTCCATAACGGCATCGAGTACGGCATGATGCAGGCGCTGGCCGAGGGCCTCGACCTGCTGCGCGCCGCCGACAGCCCGGCGCTGCCGGAAGCGCATCGCATCAGCGTGCACCTGGCCGATGTCACGGAGGTCTGGCGGCGCGGGTCGGTCGTCACGTCCTGGCTGCTGGACCTGACGGCGGCGGCGCTGGCGCAGGACCCGACACTTGCGAAATACGCCGGCACCGTCGGCGATTCCGGCGAGGGCCGCTGGACCGTGCAGCAGGCGGTCGAGACCGCGGTGCCGACACCGGTGCTGACCGCGGCGCTCTATGCCCGCTTCGCCTCGCGCGACCAGGATCGCTTCGCGGGCAAGGCGC
This sequence comes from Roseomonas sp., assembly GCA_051860065.1. Lineage (GTDB taxonomy): Bacteria > Pseudomonadota > Alphaproteobacteria > Acetobacterales > Acetobacteraceae > Neoroseomonas. Next base: position 182,767 of record JBHYEQ010000008.1, on the reverse strand, counting down.
TGTCAGCCATGCGTGCGGGCTTCGGCGGGCACCTGGAGCCGAAATGACCATCGCTGCCATCGTGGTGATGGGTGTGTCCGGCTGCGGCAAGTCCACCATCGGCGCGCTGGTGGCCGAACGGCTCGGCTGGCCTTTCGAGGATGGCGACGGCTTCCACCCTCCACAGAACGTGGAAAGAATGCGCGCCGGCACGCCGCTGACGGATGACGACCGCTGGCCGTGGCTGGCCGCCATCGCCGCGCGGATCGAGACGGCGCGCGCGGCGGGCACCGGCGTGGTCATCGCCTGTTCCGCGCTGAAGCGCGCCTATCGCGACCAGCTGCGCGACGGCCATGCGGATATCCGCTTCCTGCATTTGACCGGCGAGCCCGGCCTCATCATGGCGCGCCAGGCGGCGCGCACCGGGCACTACATGCCGGCCAGCCTGATCGCGAGCCAATTCGCCACGCTGGAACCGCCGGAGACCGAGGCCGATGTCATCGACCTCGACGTCGATCCCGAACCGCCGGTGATCGCGCAGAAGGCCTTCGCGGCGTTGCGCCGGCGTGGCGACATCGAGTGATGCGCTCCGTCGCGGTGGTCGGCGCCGGCGTGGCGGGGCTCGCCGTCGCGACGCTGCTGGCGCGTGCGGGCCATCGCGTGACCGTGCTGGAACGCTTCGACCGGCCCGCGCCAGTGGGGTCGGGGCTGATGCTCCAGCCGACCGGGCTTGCGGCGCTGGAACGTCTCGGGCTGCGCGAGGAAATCGAGGCGCTCGGCGCGCCGATCGAGCGGCTGCACGGCACGACGGATCGCGGTGCGACGGTCTTCGACCTGGCCTATGGCGACCTTTCGCCTGGGCTGCGCGCGCTGGCGGTGCATCGCGCCGCGCTGCATGGCGTGCTGTGGCGCGCCTTCACCGCCTGCGGCGCGCGGATCGAGACGGCGCGCGCGGTGGCCGGTGTGACGGAACACGCCGACCGCATCCTGCTGCACGACGCTGCCGGCGAAACGCTGGCCGAGGCCGACATTGCCATCGATGCCTCCGGCGCGCGGTCGGTGCTGCGCGCGCTGGTCGAACCGAAGACGCCGCGCGCATTCACCTATGGCGCGGTCTGGGCGAGCGTGCCCGATCCGGGCCTCGCGGCAGGCACGCTGCTGCAACGCTATGTCGATGCGCGGATCATGCTGGGCTGGCTGCCCGTGGGGCGCGCGGAACAGGGCGGGAAGCCGCTCGCCGCGCTGTTCTGGTCGTTGAAGCCGGGCGATCACGCGGCCTGGGTGGCAGGCTACGACGCCTGGTGCGCCGAAGCCGCCGCATTGTGGCCGCCCATCGCGCCGGTGCTGGCCGGCCTGCCCGGCCCGCAGGCCTTCACCCCCGCCACCTACATCCAGTTCACCGCGAAGCGCCCCTGGCGCGGGCGGCTGGTGCTGCTGGGCGATGCGGCGCATGCGACCTCGCCGCAGCTCGGGCAGGGGGCGAACAGCGCCATGCTCGATGCGCTGGCGCTGGCCGATGCGCTGGCCGAGGAACCGGGGCACGAGGCCGCCTTCGCCCGCTATGCCGCCGCGCGGCGCGCCCATGTGCGTTTCTACCAGCGCGCCAGCGCGCTGATGACGCCGTTCTTCCAGTCGGACTCACGCACGCTGGCGATGGCGCGCGACCTGGTCTTCGACCGCCTCAAGATCGTGCCCTGGCTGCGGCGCGAGATGATCCGCACCCTGGCCGGCCTCAAGACCGGGTTGCTGGCGCATCGCGACGCGGCGCTGCTGGCCGGGTCGTCCGCGGTCGCGACGCCACCGTTCGCGGCTACTCCGCCGCCATCGCCAGGCCCGGCACGGGGCCGTTCGTGATCGCCGTCATGCGGTCCCGCACGTCGAAGATGCGGATCTGCAGGTCGGTGATGTCGGGGTTGCTCTTCATGCGCGCGACGATCGGGCCGGCCACATAGGCCTCGGCGGCCTCGCGCGTGTCGAACAGGTAGATGCCGCCGGCGCGGCGGTCGTCCTCGCCATCCAGCCAGATCTTCCATTGCAGGCCGGGCACGGCAAGGAACTGCCTGGCGCGATCATCCGTGTAGCGCGCCTCCCATTCCGTCTTGGGCATATCGGGGCGCGTGTAGTTCACCTGCACGATCATCATGGCGTGGCCCTCCCTGTGGCGAGGCTACCGCATTCCGCCCCTGCCAGCGCAAATCACGGAAGGCGGCGCGGCCGAGTCAATCCGGGATCCAATTGCCGTGCAGCCCCTGCGGCACGCGCTGCGGCAGGCGGATCACGGCGACCGGCGCCTCGTCGATCCGCGCGGCATCCAGCAGCAGCAGGTCGGAGGCCTGCGCCGCCGGGTCGAAGGCATAGACCACGATCCAGCCATCCTGCTCTCCGCTGCCGCCAGGGCGCGGGATGAAGACCGGCTCGCCCGCCAGCCGGTTGCCGAGGTCGTGGCGACGCATCGCCCCGGTCTCGGCATTTAGCGTCACCAGAGCGTTGAAGCTGGCGCTGGGCGGCTTGGGCATGGTCAGCGTCCCGGTCAGGGTCGGCAGGTGGATGAAGCGCGACGCGCGCGCCTCGAAGGCATCGTTGATGCGCGGGAATTCGGTGGGGAAATCGGCCAGCCGGTCGTCCGTCGCTCGCAGGCCGATCGTGTCGATCACCATGCGATGCGCGCGTGGCGGCGCCCGGTCAGCGCTGCGCGGGCCCATGCCGAGATCCTGGTGCCGCACATAATCCACCACGATGTCGCGCCCGCGTTCGAAGCCATTGGCGAAGTGGAAGACGAAGAAGGGATCGGCCTCGATCCAGCGCGGTTGCCCGCCATCCAGCGGCACCACGGCGATGCGCGTGCCCATCTCGGCGCGCCATTGCAGCATTGGCTTGCCCTGCACCGCCGCCGCCAGGTCGAAGATGGCGGGGCCGACCAGCAGCACGGCGTGGCGTTCCGTCAGCACGAAGTCGTGGATCATGCTGGGGGCGGCGAGCGCCACCGCCTGGCTGCGCCGCAGCACGCCATCGGCGCCGATCTCATGCAGATCCACCACCGGCTCGCTGACGCGATAGCTGATGCCGAACATCGACCCGCTGACCGGATGGCGGCGGTTATGCGCGCCGATGCTGATGGGTGCGGCGGTGCCCGCTTTCCATTCGCCGATGGTCTCGAGGTCCATCGTCATCTCATAGGCGGCCGAGGCCTCGTGCAGCGCCAGCAGGTGCCCGCCATGGCGCAGCACATTGATGAAGGCGCCGGTCTTGAGCGGCCCCGGGTCGCCATCCGGCCCGATCACCGCCGGGTCGAGCGGGACGGGATGCGTCAGCCCGCCATAGACCGCGCGCCCGGCGCGGCGTTCCACCATCAGCCCGCGCGTCAGCACGAAGCGGTTGCGGTAGCGTGCGCGCCCATTGTCGAACCGCACGGCATGGATCATGCCATCGCCATCCATCGGATAGGCGTAGGAGATTGGCTTGAACTCCGGGTTCGGCCCGTTGCGCATGTAGCTGCCGCGCAGTTCAGGCGGGATGCGCCCGGCGATCACCGGCAGGTCGTCGGTGTCGATCTCCGGCCCGATGGGCATGAAGTTGCCCGACAGATGCGGGTCGTCGGAGGTCCAGTCGAGCGGCGCCCGACGCAGTGCTGTATCGGCCATGCGGGCCTCCTGTGGGGGCGGGTGGCGTCAGGCCGCTTCGGTTTGGCGGCGCGTGAAGGCAACGGCGCCGACCAGCGCGCCGATGATCACCACGGTCGCCACCTGATGCGGTACGCCGGGGATGAAGACGACGGCCGCCTCGGCGATCACCATCGCCAGGATCGCCGCCGCCCAGCCGGCGGTGATGACCATGTTGACGCGCAGGAAGCGCGGGCTGTCCCAGTGTTCCCGGGGCACGCTCTCCTTCGCGTATTGCATGGTGAAGGGCTGCCGCAGCGCCATCGAGACCAGGATGATGGCGAGCAGCCCGAGATCGACCCACAGCCGCGCCCCGATCACCGACAGAGGGTGGTCGATCAGCAGCGTGACGCCCGCCAGAGTCGCGAACAGCACCAGCGTGCCCAGCTCAAGGATTTTCGGCGAAGCGCCGGACCGCCAGCCATGCGCCACCAGGCCGGCCGCCGCCAGCGCGCCCACCGCCAGCGCGCCGGTCGTGCCGATCACCCGGTTCAGCAGGGCGAAGGCCAGGAAGGGGATCAGTCCGCGCAGGATGCCCATGGCACCGTCTCCATCTCACGCAAGGGTCACGGCGCCGAGCACGGCGTCGAGGAAGTCTTCCACCGTCACGCTCGGCGGCAGCGCGGCGAGGGTCGCACGCAGGCGCCCCTCCAGCAGCAGCATCGACAGCCCATGCACCAGCGCCCAGATCGCCACCCCCTGCGCGGCCTGCTGCAGCGGCGTGCGCGTCGCGGCATCGGGGCGTTCGGCGATGATCCGGCGCAGCGCGTCGCGCGCGCCCTGGATGGCGTCGCGCAGGGCGGGCCGCTGGGGGTCGAGCCGCTCGCTGCGGAACATCAGGGTGAACAGGCCCGGATGCGCGCGGGCGAAATCGACATAGGCGCGGCCCATGGCGTCGGAGCGCTGCTTCGGCGCCGGTCCCGCCGCCTCGACCGCCGCGGTCAGGGCGGCGGCGAAGCGGCGGTAGCCCTGGGCGGCGAGCTCGCTCAGCAGCCCGGTCAGGTCGTCGAAATGGTTGGCCGGGGCAGCGTGGCTGACGCCGGCGGCGCGCGCCACGGCGCGCAGCGTCAGCGCCGGCATGCCGTCCGCTTCCAGGATGCGCTCGGCCTCGGTCAGCAAAGCGTTGGGCAGGTCGCCATGGTGATAGGGGCGGGCGGGCATGGGTGATGTTTACAGCGGTAAATTTCCATCGTCAATATGATCTGCAACGAATATCTGCTGCCCCAAGGTCGCCTGACGCGCGTTGCGGAGAGGAGCGATCGCCCCCGTCAGCCCTCGATCGCCTGGTACGCCAGCATGTTGATCAGCCGGCGGTAGCGCAGCCGCATCTCGCCCGGCGCATGCGCCATCAGCACCACCGCCAGGCGCTCCGCCGGATCGACCCAGAAGAAGGTGCCGAACACGCCCGACCAGCCGAAGGCCCCCGGCGCGCCCATGAAGGCCGAGCCGCCCGCGTGGCGACGCACCGCCACGGTCAGCCCGAAGCCGTAGCCGGCCAGGCCCGGATCCATACGGTCCGGCCCGCCCTCGATGCCCTGCAAGTGGTCCGACCCCATCCAGCGCACCGTGGCCGGCGAGAGCACCCGCGCACCACCCAGCGAACCGCCGGCACGCAGCATCTCGGCGAAGCGCAGGTAGTCGGCCGCGGTCGAAACCAGCCCCGCGCCGCCCACTTCCAGCCGCGGCGGGCCATCGGGCGCCGCGACGGATTGCGGCTTGCCGGTCAGCGGGCAGGTGGGCAACGCCTTGGCGAAGCGCGCGAGGCCACCCTCGGGCAGCACATACCCCGTCTCGTTCATCCCAAGCGGCGCGAAGATGCGATCCCGCATCAGCGTGCCCAGCGACGCCCCGCCCGCCGCCCCCGCGACCAGCCCGAGCACGTCGGTCGAGAACCCGTATTCCCAGGCCTCGCCCGGATGGTGGCGCAGCGGCGTCGCCGCCAGCGCATCCGCCAGGCTCGCGGCATCGTGGTCGCGCGAGACGGTCAGCGACGTCCCCGGATGCGCCGCATGCACCGCCGTCGCCCCGAAGCCGCCATAGACGAACCCGGTGGTGTGGCGCGCCGCGTCCTGCACGGTCATCGGCCGGCGCTGCGGTTCCAGTTCGAGCGGCCCTTCGCCCGACAGCATCGCGGCCGTCGGCTTCGCCACCTGCATCGACATCAGCGGCGGCACATAGGCACCGACCGGGTCGGACAGCAGCAGCCGGCCTTCCTCGACCAGGCTCAGCGCCGCCACGCCGCAGACCGGCTTGGTCATGGACGCGATGGCGAAGAGCGCATCGGCGCGCATCGGCACGCCCGCCGCGGCATCCAGGAAACCCACCGCCTCCAGATGCACCAGCCGCCCGTCGCGCGCGATGGCCACCACGCCGCCGGGAAAGCGGCCTTCATCGACCTCGCGCTGCAAGGCCGGGCGGATGCGCGCCAGCCGCGCGGAGGACATGCCCACGCTCTCCGGCTTCGCCGGCGCGAGCGGTGCGATATCGGCCTGGATCGTGTCCATCACGCGGCTCCTTCGCCGGCATAGGGGTTGGTGCGCCGTTCCTCACCAAAGGTCGAACCCGGCCCGTGGCCGCAGATGAACTGGATGTCGTCGCCCAGCGGGAACAGCTTGGTGCGGATGGCCTCGATCAGCGCCGGCCCGTCGCCATAGGGAAAGTCGGTGCGCCCAACCGAGCCCTGGAACAGCACGTCCCCGACCAGCGCGATGCCCAGCGCCACGTTCACGAACACCACGTGCCCCGGCGTGTGTCCCGGGCAGTGCAACACGGCAAAATCCTGCCCGGCGATCTCAACGCTCTCGCCTTCATCGAGCCAGCGATCGGGCGTCACGGCCCGGCAGGCCATGCCGTATCGCGCGCCCTGTTCGGGCAGGCTGTCGAGCAGGAAGGCATCGGCGCGATGCGGCCCCTCGATCGGCACGCGCAGCGCCTCGGCCAGCTCCGCCGCCGCCCCGGCATGATCGAGGTGGCCATGCGTGAGCAGGATGCGCTGCACCTGCACCCCGGTCTGCTCTATCGCGGCCTGGATGCGCGCCGCATCGCCGCCGGGATCCACCACCACGCCCGCCATCGTCTCCTGGTCCCAGACCAGCGCGCAATTCTGTTCAAAGGGCGTGACCGGGATGATGGCGGCGGCGATGCTCATGGCCCGGACCTTGGCCCGCGTCGCCGCGCCCGTCCAGCGTTCAGGGCCCGACCAGCGCGGGCAGCACCGTGGCGCGCAGCCGGTCGATATTGCCGCGCGCGACGTCGGGCGAAGCGGCGATGGAGCGCACGATCACCATGGCGCCGTCGCGCAGCAGCACCAGCGTCGATCCGGCTATGGCCCCGGCGCGATAGGCCGAGACCCAGCCCACCGCCGCGCCGAGATCGGCACCTTGCACCGTGCAGGTCGGGTTGCGCCCGCGGCATTGCTGGTCGAGCACGCCGATCGTCGTCTGGCCGGAGCGCAGCCGCGCCTCCGTCCCGTCCTCCTGGCGGCCGAGCCGGATCTCGATGATCGGCGCGCCCTCGCAGGCCGGGCAGGCAAGCACCAGCCGGTCCTCCTGGGCGCGCGCGACGTAGCCCTCGCCAAGCGCCGCGACCGCGCCCGCCTGCTGGGCCGCGAGGGCAGGCGGCAGGCCCTGCGCGACGGCCGCCGGCGCGAACAGCAGCATGGCCATGATGGCGCGCCACATCGTCATCGACCGCTGCTCCTTTCCCGATCCCTGCGAAGGTCTCGCCCGCCGGCGCCGCGCGCGTCAACCAACACAGCCCGCTCGGAACGCCATCCCTGCATCATTGGATGCCGCATCGTTGCCGCTGCTGCGCCCACGCGCGCATCCACGCGGCCCGATCGGCCAGCCATCGACGCATGGACCTGAGGCCGCCCGCCTACCCGGCAATTTCCGCCGCCCCGTTCATTCTTCATTCAACTATCGCGCGCTTTCCTTCCGTGATTGGATCGCAGGACGCGATGGCCACCTACTTCTTCACCAATGCCGCCGGCACCAGCCTCGCCTTCGTGCCGGCGCAGGACCAGCTCATCCTGCCCTTCGGCGTGCCGGCCGCGGCGCTGCGCTTCGCCAGTTCCGGCGGCGACCTGCTGGTCTCGGCCGGGCCGGACACGGTGCGCCTGCTCGGCATCGGCCTGGGCGGCAATGGCCTCAACCCCGCCAACCTGGTCTTCCAGGACACCAGCCTGCTGATCCTGGATGGTCCGGGCAGCAATGTGCGGACCGGCAGCGCCGATGCCGACTGGATCGGCGCCGATCGCGGCGGCGCCGACCGCATCGCCGCCGGTGCCGGCGACGACTACATCCACGCCGAGGCCGGCCTCGACGCCCTCGACACCATCGATGGCGGGGAGGGCACCGGGGATGTGCTGTCCCTGTCGGGCACCCTGTCCGTGGTGCTCGGCCCGCTTACCGTCACCGGGATCGAGCGCTTCGAGATCGGCGCGGGCAATGTCGCCCTCACCCTCGATGCCGCGACCGTCGCGACCGCGACGCTGCCGCCCGGCACGTTGTTCACCATCGACGGCTCGGCGCAGGGCACCGCGCTGGCACTGTCGGTGGATGGCCGCGCCGTCTCGGCCGCGGGCATGGTGCTGCTGGCCGCCGGCGGCGATGATTCGCTGGCCGGCGGCGCGCTCGCCGACAGCCTGGTGGGCGGTGCGGGCGACGACACGCTCGACGGCTCGGGCGGCGACGACACCCTGGTCGCCGGGGCGGGCGCCGATGTGCTCACCGGCGGGACGGGCGACGACCTGTTCCTGTTCGACGTCGCGGGCCTGCCCCAGAGCCCGCCGGCCACCCCTGACCTGATCACCGATTTCGAGGGTGCCGGCGCGGCCGGCGGCGACCGCATCGGCCTGCCCGGCGTGGTCTCCATCGGCCTTGGCCTCGCCTTCCATGTCGGCGCCGCCGACTTCGTCTTCGAGGGCTATGCCGAATCGGGCACGCAACTGCCCGCCTCGCGCATCGGCGATGGCTATGCCGACGTCCTGTGGCGCCTGGTCGAGAACGAGGCCTGGCGCTTCGAACTCTGGGCCGACCTCAACGACGACGGCCGCTTCAGCCCAGGCGACTTGTTCCTGCGCATCGCGGTCGCGCCGGGCGACCCCGCCACCGCGCTGGTGCCGGCCGATTTCCTGGCGGGCTTCGCCGGCCTGGTCGGCAGCGCGGAGGACGACGTCATCGCCGGCTTCGGCGCCACCGACGACCAGCTCTGGGGGGAGGGCGGCAACGACATCCTCTCGGGCGGCGATGGCGTGGACGTGCTCGAAGGCGGCCTGGGCAACGACACGCTGCGCGGCGAGGACCTCGCCGACGAACTGCGCGGCGGACCGGGGTCGGATTGGCTCGAGGGCGGCGATGGCTGGGACACCCTCTATGGCTTCGACAATTTCGCGCCCGAGACCGAGGATCCCGAGGACCGCAACCGCCTCGACGGCGGCGCCGGGCGCGACATGCTGTTCGGCGGCGCCGGCCTCGACACGCTGCTGGGCGGCGATGGCGACGACCTGCTCTGGGCCAACGAGGGCGATGACAGCCTCGATGGCGGGGAGGGCATGGACCTCGCCTATGGCCTCGAGGGCAACGACGTCATCCAGGGCGGCGCCGGCGACGACACGCTGCTGGGCGGGCTCGGCGCCGATACCCTGACCGGCGGGGCCGGCGCCGACCTCTTCATCATCGACCTGTCCACCGGCGGCCAGGCCGATGCCACCGGCGAGGCACCGGACTGGATCACCGACTTCACCCCGGCCGAGGGTGACGTGCTCTCCCTCGCGCTGGTCGGCGGGCTGGTCGGCGGGGCGTTCGGCCCCGCGCCGCTGGCCTGGCGCGGCACGCTCGCACCGCGCGACCTCGCGGCCGGGGTGGGCTTCGGGCTGCTGCTGCCGGGCCAGGACCTCGGGCCGGGCGCCTACCAGTCCTGGTTCATCCCCGCCCTGTCCGATGGACAGCCGGCCGGCGGCTGGTTCGTGGTGGATCTCGACCAGGACCTGGTGCTTGGCATCGACGACGCCGTCATCCGCCTTGGCGGACCTGGGTCCCCCGTTGCGCTGGCGCCGGAACACTTCGCCGAGGGCAGCTTCCGCGTGCGCGTGGGCACCGCCGGCGCCGACACGCTGCTGGCCGCCGCCTCGGGGCAGGAGGTCTTCGGCCTGGCCGGCAACGACCGCCTGACCGGGCAGGATGGCGCCGACCGCCTGGTCGGCGGGGAAGGCAACGATACCCTCCTGGGTCGCGGCGGCACCGACCAGCTCTGGGGCGGGGCGGGCGATGACAGCCTCGATGGCGGGGATGGCGACGACGAGCTGTTCGTCGAGGGACCGGGCATCCAGGACCAGGACGGCATCTTCGCCCGCAACACCCTGGTCGGCGGCGCCGGCCATGACAGCCTGTGGGGCGCCGACGGCCGGGAATCGCTGGCCGGCGGCGACGGCCACGACTGGCTCTATGGCGGCGTCGGCCTCGACACCCTGCTGGGCGGGGAGGGCGACGACACCATCCTGGGCGGCGATGGCGCCGATACCGTCCTGGGCGGTCCTGGCGCGGATTCCATCGACGCTGGCGCCGGCGACGACACGGTGGAATACGACGCGTCGGATTCCTTCGTGGATGGCGGCGACGACAACGACCTGCTGGTCATCCGCTCGCCCGTGGTCATCACGCTCGACAGCACCATCGACCAGGTGGCGGGCGGCGGCATCACGCGCGGCTTCGAAGGGGTGGACGGGTCCGCCGTCGCGGCGGCCTTGACGCTGGTCGGCTCCACCGCCCGCAACCGCCTGATCGGCGGGTCGGGGGACGACCTCATCGAGGGCCGCGAGGGCAACGACACGCTGGAGGGCGGCGCCGGGTCCGATACGCTCGATGGCGGCGCCGGCGACGACCTGATCGATGGCGGCACCGGCGGCGATTGGCTGGTCGGCGGCAGCGGCGTCGACATGGTGACCTACGCCGGTTCGACCGTGGCCGTGACGGTAAGCCTCCTGAGCGGCGGTGCCGGGGATTCGCTGGCGGGCTTCGAATCGCTGCGCGGATCCAACCACGCCGACCGCCTGTCCGGGACGGACGATGCCAATCTGATCGAGGGTCTGACCGGCAACGATACGCTCGAGGGCCTGGCCGGCAACGACACGCTGCTGGGCGGTGCCGGGCGCGACTCGCTGGCGGGCGGCGCGGGCGCCGACAGCCTGGTGGGCGGCACCGAGGCCGACACGCTGGACGGCGGCGAGGGCGACGACGTGCTGGACGGCGGCACCGGCGCCGACCGCATGTTCGGCGGCACCGGCAACGACTTCTACTTCGTCGACTCGCGCCTGGACGTGGCGCTGGACTTCCTCAACAGCGGCACCGACACCGTCTATTCCAGCGCCAGCGTCAACCTGACCCGCAACATCGAATGGGTCATCCTCGCCCCCGGCGCCGGCAGCATCTTCGTCATCGCCAATGTCGTGGCCGAGCGCATTCGCGGCAACGAGGTGACCAACCTGATCATCGCCATGGCCGGCGACGACACCGTCTGGGGCGGCGGCGGCAGCGACCGGATCCAGGGCCGCGAGGGCCATGACAGCCTGCTGGGCGAGGACGGGTCCGACTACATCTATGGCGGGTCCGGCAACGACGTGATCCGCGGCGGCAATGCGCGCGACAACATGCAGGGGCAGGACGGCAACGACACCATCTATGGCGGCGACGACGTCATCACCGACGTGCTGTTCGGCCAGGCCGGCAACGACTGGCTCGATGGCGGGCCGGGCAACGACGTGATGCATGGCGGGCCGGGCAACGACACCTACATCGCGAGCCAGCAGGTCGAGACCATCATCGAGGCCCCGGGCTTCGGCATCGACTGGATCATCGCGCAGGGCCCGGGCTCCTTCACCCTGCCCAACAATGTCGAGCACCTGGTCCTCGAAGGGCCCACCCGCGGCATCGGCAATGTGCTGGCCAACCGGATCAGCGGGACCGGCGGCGACGACACGCTGTTCGGACGCGAGGGCAACGACACGCTGGTCGGCGGTGCGGGCAACGACGCGCTGTTCGGCGAGGACGGGCGCGACACCTTCCTGTTCGCCCCCGGCTCCGGCATCGACGCCATCGCCGACTACACGCCGGGCTCCGACCGGCTGATGCTGCAGGGCTTCGGCTTCACCAACGCGGCCGGGGTGCTGGCCGTCACGCGCGATGGTTCGACCGGCGCCATCATCGACCTGGCGCCGGGCGATGCCGTGCTGTTGGCGGGGGTCTCGAAGGCCGCGCTGGGCTCGGCGGATTTCGTCTTCCTCGCCTGAACCCTTCCCCGCGTTACCTTGCGCCCCCACATGGCGAAGCCACGGCGCAAGCGAAGGAGAAGGCGATGACCCCACAGGCTGGACACGAAGCCGCGACCCTGGGCGGCGGCTGCTTCTGGTGCCTGGAAGCGGTGTTCAAGGACCTGCGCGGCGTGGTCTCGGTGATGTCGGGCTACGCCGGCGGCCATGTCGACAACCCAACCTACGAGGACGTCTGCGGCAAGAAGACCGGCCATGCCGAAGTCGTGCGCGTGGTCTTCGACCCCGCTGAGCTGTCCTATGCGGACCTGCTCCGCGTGTTCTTCACCATCCACGACCCCACCACCAAGGACCGCCAGGGCGGGGATGTCGGGCCGCAATACCGCTCGGTCATCTTCACCCATTCGGACGCGCAGGCGCAGACCGCCCGCGACATCGTGGCCGAAATCGAGTCCGCGGGGCTCTACGACCGGCCGGTCGTGACCGAACTGCTGCCCGAAGCCCGCTTCTGGCCCGCCGAGGCCGAACACCACGACTACTTCGCCCGCAACCCCTGGTCGGGCTATTGCCAGGCCGTGGTGGCGCCGAAGGTGGTGAAGTTCCGCAAGGTCTTCGCCGACCGGGTGAAGCGAAGCGCAGCGTAGGAAAAGGCGAGGGGGCGCCGCCCCCTCGAACCCCCCGGCAGGGGGCGACGGCCCCCTGCACCGCGGGAACGAAAAGGATCACGACACATGCTTTTCAAGCGTAACGAACAGCCGAGCGAGACATACCCGGTCGAGAAGTCCGATGCCGAATGGCGCAGGACCCTCAGCCCCGAAGCCTTCCGGGTGCTGCGCCAGCACGGCACCGAGCGGCCGGGCACCTCGCCCCTGAATGCCGAGAAGCGGGCGGGCACCTTCACCTGTGCCGGCTGCGGAACGGCCCTGTTCGACGCCGGTACCAAGTTCGAGAGCGGCACCGGCTGGCCCTCCTTCTTCGCCCCCATCGAAGGCGCGGTGGGCGAGAAGACCGACCGGTCCTTCTTCATGACCCGCACCGAGGTGCATTGCGCGCAATGCGGCGGCCATCTCGGCCACGTCTTTCCCGACGGGCCGGCACCCACCGGGTTGCGCTACTGCATGAACGGCGTCTCGCTCGCCTTCGAGCCGGCCGAAGGCTGACACACTCGGTGCTTGCGTCGGGCGCGGGCCCGGCGCAATTTCCGGCCGGACGGCGCCCCCCTCCGTCACCCGGAATCCGCCATGCGTCGCCGCGCCCTTCTGCTCTCCGCCCCCTTGCTGCTGCTGGCGCGCCCCGCCGCGGCGGACCTGATCTATGTGCTGAATTCCGGGGATTCGAGCATCTCGATCCTGGACGCCGTCACGCGCACCGAACTGCGCCGCATCCCGGCGCTGCGCGAGGTCCATCACCTGGTGCTCTCGCCCGATGGCCGCGACCTGCTGATCGCCGATTCCGGCGGCAACGAGATCTTCTTCGTCGACCCCGCCACCGGCGACATCCGCCGGCGAGAGCGTGTCTCGAACCCCTATCACCTGGATTTCTCGCCGGACGGGCGCTTCCTGGTCATCTGCTCGCTGCGCCGCAACCAGGTGGATATCTACGAGGCGCGCTCGCTCACGTTGGTGGCCCGGCTGCGCATGCCCGACAAGCCGTCCCACATGGCCTTCCGGCCGGATTCCAGCGTGGTGTACGTGACGCTGCAGGGCAGCGGCACGGTCGCCGCCATCAGCCTGGAGACGCGCGAAGCCCTGTGGGAAGTCCCGGTCGGGCGCGAACCGGCCGGCATCGTCTGGCATCGCGGGCGCCTCATCACCGGCGTCATGGGCTCCGACCATTTCGCTGTGCTGAACCCCGAGACGCGCGAGATCGAACGTCAGATCGTCATCGGCCGTGGTGCCCACACCATCTTCGCGCAGCCCGATGGCCGCGCGCTCTGGGCCACCAGCCGGGTGCAGAGCCGCCTCGCCGAGATCGACCCCTCCACGCTGGAGGTCCGCCGCGTCGTCGAGATGCCCGGCGGGCCGGACTGCATCGCCTTCGACCCCGACGGGCGCATCTGGGTGACGCTGCGCTGGTCTGGCCGGATCGCGCGCTTCGACCCACGCAGCGGCGACTACGAGACCATCCGCGTCGGCCGCAGCCCGCATGGCATCTTCGTGCAGCCGCGCCGGGCCGAGGGCATGGCGCAGACCGTCTCCTACCCCACCACGCATGCGCGCTGAGGCGCGGGGCGGCATCCCGGGCGCTGTCGCGGCGCTACTGGCGGGCGTCGCAGCCGTTCTTGGAACGCTGGCGGCACCAGCGCCTGTTACCGCCCAGCCGCCGCCCGCCTGCCGCGCCGGCACGCTGTACCTGACCATCGACACCGGTTGGGGCCGCGAGGCGGATCGCATCGCCGAGATCCTGCGCCGCCGCGGCGTGCGCGCCACGCTCTTCGTCGCCAACGAACCGACGCATACCGGCGAACGCAGCCTCTCCCCCGCCTGGGCCGCCTTCTGGCGGGCACGCGCGGCCGAGGGCCATGTCTTCGCCAGCCACACCGACCGCCACTGGTATTTCCGGGGTGACGCCGGGCCGGGCCGCACGCGCTACGTCTCCCGCACGCGGGAGGGCGAGGAGGTGCTGGACCAGGCCGCCATGTGCCGCGAACTCGCGCGCCCCATCGAACGCCTGCGCGAGGCGGTGCCCGACGCCGTGGTGCTGCCGCTCTGGCGCGCGCCCGGCGGCATCGTCACCCCCGGCGCGGTCCGCATGGGCGCGGCCTGCGGCCTGCGCCACCAGGGCTGGACCGCCAACGGCTTCCTCGGCGACGAGTTGCCGTCGGACGCGCATCCCAATGCCGCGCTCGCGCGCCGCGCGCTGGCCCATACCCGGGACGGCGAGGTGCTCGTCATGCATTGGGGCATCCGCTCCCGCCGCGACCCCTATGCCAATGTGCTGGACGAGGTGATCGCCGGCCTCCAGGCGCGCGGCTTCTGCTTCGCCACCCTGCCGCCCGAGGGGCGCCGATAGACCCATGACCGACGCCTTCAGCCGAACCCTCGACGACGTGACGGGCTGGATCTTCGAGACGCTGCTCCAGCCCCTGCTGTACGAACTGGGCCTGATGGACTGGGCCGACGACGCGCTGGACTGGCTGGAATTCGGCCTCTTCGGCGTGTTCTCGATCGTGGTGGTCTATGTGGTTTGCCGCCCGCTGGAAGCCTGGCGGCCGGTCGAGCCCGTCACGGACCGCCGCGCCATCCGCACCGACATCCTCTACACGCTGCTGACGCGGCTTGGCCTTTTGCCGATGGTGGCCTTCGTGCTGCTGGCCTCGCTGCAGGCCTGGTGGGAGGGGTCCGTGGCCTCCAGCGGCTTCGTGCCGCCCACGTTGGAAACCCTGTTCCCCGGCCTGCGCGAGGCGCCGATTCTGGCCTTCGCGATCTACGTGGTGATCCTCGATTTCGGCGAATACTGGCGCCACCGCTTCCAGCACACCTTCCGCTGGTGGTGGGCGCTGCATTCCATCCACCACGCGCAGCGCCAGATGACCTTCTGGACCGACGACCGCAACCACATCCTGGACGAGATCATCGGCGCGCTGTGGTTCGGCGCCATCGCGCTGCTGATCGGCGTGCCGCCCGGGCAATTCCCGCTGCTGGTGCTGGTCATGCGCCTGGCCGAGAGCCTCTCCCACGCCAATGTCCGCCTGTCCTTCGGGCGGGTCGGGGAACGCCTGCTGGTCTCGCCGCGCTTCCACCGGCTGCATCACGGCGTGCTGTCCACCGCCGACCACGGCAAGAACTACGCGGTGCTGCTGCCGGTCTGGGACTGGATCTTCGGCACCGCGGATTTCCGCCGCGACGTCTTCCCCGAGACCGGCGACCCCGAGGCCCCCGAGGCGCTGGCCACCGGCGGCTGGCTGCGCCAGCAGGCGGTCGGGCTGAAGCGCATGGCGGGCGCGATCCTCGGGCGCGGCACGGCGTAGGGCGCATTCCGTTCGCAGGGGCTCACGTCATGCGCTCTACGCTTCGGTTCTTGCGAGCAGCATCACCGGCCCAAACGGATCCGTTTGGGCAGGCGATGCTCTAGGCCGCCGCGCCATGCTGGTCGCGCTGCATCTGCTGGCGCAGGCCGCCGTCATCATCCGCGTGCTGCTGCGCCCGCACCGCAACCCGGCCTCCCGCCTGTCCTGGGTGGTGGTGGTGCTGGCGGTGCCGGTGGCCGGCATGATCGGCTACCTGCTGCTGGGCGAGACCAATATCGGCCGCCGCCGCGCCGAACGCATGCAGCGCATCCGCGATGAACTGCCCGACCCGCCAGTGGCGCCGGTGACGGTTGCACCGCGCCACGCGCCGCTGTTCCGGGTGGGACAGTCGATCGGCGGCTATGCGCCCACGGGCGGCAATACCGCGGCGCTCATGGCGGATTCGAACGCTGCCATCGACGCGCTGGTGACCGACATCGATGCCGCGACCGACCACGTCCACCTGCTGTTCTACATCTGGCTGCCCGACGGCAATGGCACGAAGGTGGCGCAGGCGCTGATGCGCGCCGCCGGGCGCGGCGTCGCCTGCCGTGCGCTGGTGGATGACATCGGTTCGAAGCTGTTGGTCCGCAGCGCGCTCTGGACCGCGATGGACGCGGCCGGCGTGCGGCTCGCGCGCGCCCTGCCGGTCGGCAACCCTTTGCTGCGCGCCTTGTATGGCCGTGTCGACCTTCGCAACCACCGCAAGATCGCGGTGATCGACGATGCGGTCACCTATTGCGGCAGCCAGAACTGCGCCGATCCCGAATTCCGCGTGAAGCCGCGCTACGCCCCCTGGGTGGACGTGCTGCTGCGCTTCGAAGGTCCGGTCGCGCGGCAGAACCAGCACCTGTTCGCCAGCGACTGGATGGCCTGGTCCACCGAGGACCTCACCGCCCTGCTGGCGCGCCCCATGCCACCACCCGGCCCCGGCTTCGCCGCCCAGGTGGTCGCGAGCGGCCCCACCACGCGCCATTCCGCCATGCCCGAGCTGTTCCAGTCGCTGATCTATGCG
The DNA here is from genome assembly GCA_051860065.1 of Roseomonas sp. Taxonomy (GTDB): domain Bacteria; phylum Pseudomonadota; class Alphaproteobacteria; order Acetobacterales; family Acetobacteraceae; genus Neoroseomonas. The sequence continues at coordinate 165,839 of JBHYEQ010000008.1, read as the reverse complement.
GCCGAGCGCGAGCTGGTCATCACCACCCCCTACTACGTGCCGGATGATCCGTTGCAGGCGGCCTTGTGCGCGGCGGCCAACCGCGGTGTCGCGACCACGCTGGTGCTGCCTGCGCGCAACGACAACTGGGCGGTGGGTGCGACCAGCCGCAGCTGCTACGCCGAACTGCTCGCCGCCGGCGTCGCCATCCACGAATTCCAGGACGGCCTGCTGCACGCCAAGACCCTGACGCTGGATGGCGAGGTCGCGCTGGTCGGTTCCGCCAACATGGACCGCCGCAGCTTCGACCTGAACTACGAGAACACCATCCTGCTGGCCGATGCCGCCACCACCGCGGCGATCCGCGCGCGGCAGGACGCGTTTCTCGCGCGCAGCCGGAGCGTGACGGCAGCCGAAGTCGCCGCCTGGCCGTGGACGCGGCGGCTGTGGAACAACGCGGTGGCCGTGCTGGGGCCGGTTCTCTAGCGCACGCTGCGTTCCCCGGATTGCTGTGTTTCGGAGCATCGCCCGGCGTCCAGGCGAACGCATGGCTAGGCGATCGGCTCTACCCGCCGGGTTGCCGGGTGGCGGCACGGCGCGCAGACTTCCCGCCAAGGCACCGGGAGACAAAGCCGATGAACCGACTCACCCGCCGCGCGACGCTGCTCGGCGCCATGGCCGCGCTGCCGCTTCCCGCGCTGGCGCAGGCGCGCTTCCCCGACCGCTCGATCCGCCTGATCGTGCCCTGGACCGCCGGCGGGCCGGCCGACCTCGGCTTCCGCATCATGGCCGAGGTCGCCTCCCGCCGCTTCGGCCAGCCGGTGGTGGTCGAGAACCGCGCGGGCGCGTCGGGCACGCTCGGCGCGCTGGCACTGCAGGAGGCGCGGCCGGACGGCTACACGGTGTCGCAGATGCATGTCGGCGTGGTGCGGCAGATGTTGCTGAACCCGCGCCCGCCCTACGACCCGATCAACGACCTCACCTACATCCTGCAGATCACCGGCTTCGTCATGGGCCTGGTGGTGCGCGCGGATTCGCCCTTCCAGACGCTCGACCAACTGCTGGCGCATGCGCGCGCCAATCCCGGGCGGATGAATTTCGGTTCGCTCGGCATCGGATCGACGCAGCATTTGGTGGTCGAGCGCATCGGCCTCGCGCAGAACCTCACCTGGACGCATGTGCCCTATCGCGGCACGGCGGATACGCTGCGCGCGCTGATGGGGGGCGAGATCGATTTCGCCTCGGAATCCTCCGGCTGGACCCCGCTGGTCGAGGCCGGGAACCTGCGGCTGCTCGCCACCTACGGCACGCAGCGGGCGCGCCGCTTCCCCAATGTGCCGACGCTGAAGGAGCAGGGGCTCGACATCGCGGTCGACAGCCCCGGCGGGCTGATCGGCCCGCGCGGCATGGACCCGGCGGTGGTGGCCACGCTCGCCGATGCCTTCCGCGCCGCCGCGCAGGACCCGGCGCATGTCGCCTTCCTCGAACGCATGGACCAGCCGCTGATGCTGCTGGATGGCGCCGCCTATCGCGAGCAGATGCGCCGGACCATGGAGGAGGAGCGCGCGCTGCTCGCCCGCCTCAACCTGCTCCCTGCCGGAGGAAGCACCCGATGACCGACACCATCCCCGTCCTCGACCTTGGGCCGCTACGCGCGGGCGAAGCGGGCGCGCTGGAGGCCCTCGGCGCCGAGCTGCGCCACGCCTTCACCGAGGTCGGCTTCTACTTCGTGCGCAACCACGGCATCCCGCAAACCCTTCTGGACGCCACCTTCGAGGCCGCCGAGCGCTTCCACGCCCAGGACATCGAGGCCAAGCTCGCGCTGCGCATCAACGAGCACAATATCGGCTACATGCCCCTGCGTGGTGCGACCACCCGCGTCAACGCCGTGGGCGAGGTGGCGCGCCCCAACGCCAACGAGGCCATCTTCTTCAAGCGCGACCTGCCGCCCGACCATCCCGATGTGCGCGCCGGGCTGCGCTTCCGCGGCGTGAACCAATGGCCCGCGGACCTGCCCGGCTTCCGCGAGCAGGTGCTGGCCGCCTGCGACGCCTTCGAGGGCCTGGCGCTCTCCCTGCTGCCGGTCTATGCGCGCGCCCTCGACCTGCCGGCGGACCACTTCGCCCCCTTCTTCACCGAGCCCATGTACACGCTGCGGATGTCGCACTACCCGCAGCAGGAGCCGACGGCGCCGGAGAACGAATTCGGCATCGCCCCGCACCTGGACACGTCCTTCATGACCATCCTGGCGCAGAACCGCATTCCCGGCCTGTCGCTGCGCCTGACCAGCGGCGAGTGGGTCGATGCGCCGGCACCCGAGGGCGCCTTGCTGATCAATGGCGGCATGATGCTGCGACGCTGGACGGACAACCGATTCCTCGCCACGCCGCATCGCGTCATCAACCGGTCGGGCCACGAACGCTACGCCATCCCGTTCTTCTTCGATGCGAACTACACCGCCGTCATGGCGCCGATCACGGCGGATGGCAGCCGGGCACGGATGCCTGCGATCACCTACCCGGAATTCATGACCGGCTACCAGCGCGCCAATTTCCACCACGCCGCGGAAGGCGAGGAGAAGGTGGAACTGCAAGGCGCCTGACGCGCGGTTCAATCCCCGGCATCATTCAGCGCCCAGTCATAGGCGTGCCCGGCGATCGCCGTCGCCGCCGTCAGGCGCGCAGCCAGGGCAGGCGCGGCATGGCGACGCAGATGCGCGACCACGCCGGCATCCTCGCCGCCGAAATCCTCCCTGAACCACTGGTAGATCGACGACACGCGCAGCCGCCCGTCGGGCAGCACGTTGACACCGCGTGGATGGTTGACGAAGGCCCGCGCGGCGTCGTCCAGCTCGGCCTCCAGCGTCGCGGCGCGGAAGGCGCGCGGGCGCAGGTTCGGGCAGCCGATCGACGCGCAGTTCACCGCGTAGTGCACGCGCGGGTCGCGGAAGGTCGGGCGCATCACCCCGTGCTCGATGTCGTCCAGCGACATCGCGCGGCCCTCCACCGTGACCAGACGCGTGCGCCACGGCCCGTTGAACTGCCGCGGGTCGAAGGGCACGCCGGTCGATCGGATGTCGCGGATCGAACGCACCGGGTAGCGCCCCAGCACCGCATTCAGCGTCAGCGCATTGTACAGGTTGGCCCAGAAGGCGAAGGCCTCGGCGCGCGGCATGGCCGATGGGCGGCGCGCGGCGGCATCGGCGATCCAGGCATCGAGCGCGGCCATCGCCGCCGCATCCGCCTTCCAGCGCGCATAGGCCACGCGCGCCACGCCATCGGCATGCATCGACACATGCCGCCCGAGCAGCGCATCGAGCGAAGCCTCCGCCGCCGCCGCGCGGACGGGCAGGGCGAGCAGCGGCAGCATGCGGCGGGTGGCGTGCGTCATGGGCGGGTCCACCGCGGTTTCGCCGCGTGGCTGGCCAGAGTTACGCCCATGCGGACGGGTTCTCATTCTGGAGCGAACGGTCCAATATCGCGTCACGCGCCCCGCCGGCGCCACCCGGAGACCCGTCATGTTCCGTCGTACCGCCTGCGCCCTGATGCTGGCCGCCGCCACCCTGGCGGCGCCGGCGACCGCCCAGCCCATCCCGCCTGAGCGCATCCTGCGCATGGTGCCCAACGCCGACCTCCAGACGCTCGACCCCATCAACACCACCGCGGGCGTCGTGCAGTCCCACGCGCACATGATCTACGATCAGCTGTTCGGCCGCGACGCGCAGCAGCGCCCGCAGCCACAGATGGTCGGCGCGCACACCGTCAGCGCCGATGCCCTGACCTGGACCTTCACCCTGCGCGGCGGCCTGCTGTTCCACGACGGCGCGCCGGTGACGGCGACCGACGTGGTGGCCTCCCTGCGCCGCTGGGGTGCGCGCGACCCGCATGGCCGCCAGATCCTGGCGATCACCGAGGCGCTGACGGCGGAGCCTGACGGCAAGACCATCACCTGGCGCCTGCGCCGCCCCTACGGGCTGATGCTGGACGCGCTGTCCAAGCCCGCCGGCAACATGCCCGCCATCATGCCCGCGCGCGTTGCCGCCACCGACCCCTTCACCAACATCACGGAGACCACCGGCTCCGGCCCCTTCATCTTCGTGCGCGAGGAATGGATCCCCGGCTCCCGCGTGGTCTATCGCCGCAACCCCGCCTATGTGCCGCGCACTGAACCGGCATCGGGCACGGCCGGCGGCAAGGTCGCGCATGTCGATCGCGTCGAATGGCTGAACATCGCCAATGCCCAGACGGCGGTGCTGGCGCTGATCCAGAACGAGCTCGACTACATCGAGAGCCCCGGCGTCGATTTCCTGCCGATGCTCCAACGCCGCGGCATGCGGATCATCCGCACCAATACGCTCGGCGCGCCGGGCATGATCCGCATGAACCACATCCACCCGCCCTTCAACGACGCCCGCGCACGCCAGGCCCTGATGCTGCTGGTGAACCAGGAGGAAATCCTCCAGGCGATGTTCCCCGACCCGGCGCTGTACCAGGTCTGCCACGCCTTCTTCGTGTGTGGCTCGCCGCAGGAATCCAACGCCGGCGTGCCGGCGGGCCTCGGCTCGCCTGCCGCGCGCGAACGTGCCCGCGCCCTGCTGCGCGAGAGCGGCTATGACGGCACGCCCATCGTCATCATGGACCCGACCGACAATCCCTTCGTGCACGCCGCCACGCTGGTGCTGGCGCAGCAGATGGAATCCATCGGCTTCCGCACGGATGTCCAGGCGATGGATTTCGCGAGCATGGCCGGGCGCCGCGCCAATCGCCGCCCGCCCGCGGAAGGCGGCTGGCATATCGGGCTGACCTTCTGGAACGGGCTCGGTGCGTCGGACCCCGTGGGCAACGTGCCCATGCAGGCCTCCTGCGACCGCGCCTGGCCAGGCTGGCCCTGCGACGCCGAGCACCAGGCGCTGATCGACGCCTTCCCCTATGCCGCCAACGACGCCGAACGCACCCGCATCCTGACGCAACTGCACGAGAGCGCGTACCGGCTGGTGCCGTACGTGCCTTACGGGCAGTGGTACCTGCCCTCGGCCATCACGCCGCGCATCTCGGAGGTGCTGGCCATGCCGGGGATCATCATCGCCTGGAACATCCGCAAGGCGGCACGGTAGGGCGAGGGGCCTTGCCCCTCGCGCACCCCACCAAGGGGCAACCGCCCCTTGGATCCGGGGGGACGTAACCGGGCGCGCCGAACCGGCGAAGCCGGGCACATGGACAAAGCCTCGCGACGCGCCTTGCTGCTGGGGGCCACCGCAACGCTCGCCGCCTGCGCGCGCGAACCGGTGGCCGACCTTGCCCTGCTCTACAGCCCCGCGGCACGGCACCACGGCATCGACCGCAATCCCATCATCGTCATCCCGGGCCTGCTCGGCAGCCGGCTGCGCGACCCGGCCTCAGGGCGCGTCGTCTGGGGCGCCTTCGACGGCAACGCCGCCAACCCCGCCACCGCCGACGGCGCCCGCCTGGTCGCACTGCCCTTCACCGACATGATGATGACGCCCGGCAGTGCCGTGGCGGCCGATGGCGTGCTCGACCGCGTGCGCATCCGCATCGCCGGCATCCCCATCGCACTCCAGGCCTATGCCGAGATTCTCAGCACGCTCGGCGTCGGCGGCTATCGCGACGAGGCCCTCGGCCTCGGCGGCCAGGTCGACTACGGCAACGATCACTTCACCTGCTTCCAGTTCGCCTATGACTGGCGCCAGGACAACGTGGTCAACGCCCGACGCCTGATGGCCTTCATGCGGGCGAAGCGCGCCCTCGTGCAGGGCGAATACGCCCGCCGCTTCGGCGCGCGCGACGTGCCGGTGAAGTTCGACATCGTGGCGCATTCGATGGGCGGCATCGTCGCGCGCTACGCCATGATGTACGGCGACGCTGACCTGCCGGCCAACGGCGCACTGCCCCCGCTCACCTGGGAAGGGGCCGCCATGATGGGCCGGGTGATCCAGGTGGGCACGCCCAATGGCGGCTCGCTCGACGCCTTCCGCGTGCTGGTGGACGGGCGCGATTTCGGATCGCCCATCGTGCCGCGCTACAGCCCGGCCATCCTCGGCACCATGCCATCGCTGTACCAGCTGCTGCCGCGCATGCGCTCGCGCCCGGTGTCGCTGGCAGGCACGGATACCGTGCTCGACATCCATGACGCGGCGGTGTGGCAGCGCATGGGCTGGGGCATCGCCAAGCCGGGCATCGATGCCGACCTCGTGCAGCTGATGCCCGATGTGGCCAGTGCCGAGGAACGCCGGCGCATCGCCCTCGCGCTGCAGGCCCGGCTGCTGGCGCGTGCGCGTGCCTTCGCCGCCGCCATGGACCGCCCGGCCGGCATTCCCGCGGGCACCGACCTGATGGTGGTGGCCGGCGATGCGCTGCCGACCACGGAACGCTACGCCGCCAACCCGGCCACCGGCGCCATCGTCCAGCTGGCGGCGGCGCCTGGAGATGGCCTGGTGCTGCGCGATTCCGCGATGCTCGACGCCCGCCAGGGCCAGGACCCCGGCGCGCGCGGGCCGGCGGTGGTCACGCCGCTCGATGTCCGCCGCGCATTGTTCCTGCCGCGCGAGCACCTGGAGATCACCCGCGACCCGACCTTCCGCAACAACATCCTCTACTGGCTGCTGGAGGAACCGCGCGGCGGCGTCACGCCGGCAGGTAGGACAGCGCCAGCCCCGCCGCGGCGCTGATCGCGAGCGTTCGCGCCAGCCCCAGCTTCAACCCGAAGATCAGCCCCGCCGCCAGCAGCGAGAGCGCCAGCGCCGTGGGCTGCAGCGTGGACCACACCGGCAGGTCGATCGCCGCCGGGCCGATCGGCACGCGCTCGACCTGCGCGAACACGACGCGCAGCCCGAACCACAGCGCCAGGTTCGCGATCACCCCCACCACCGCGGCGGTCACGCCGGCCAGCGCGCCCTTCAGCCGCGGCTCGTCGTGCATGCGCTCGACGAAGGGCGCGCCCAGGAAGATCCAGGCGAAGCAGGGTGCGAAGGTGACGAACAGTGTCAGCACGGTCGCCCCCACGCCGCCCAGGATGCCGCTGTCCCGGTAGCCCGCCAGGAAGCCCACGAATTGCAGCACCAGGATCAGCGGGCCCGGCGTCGTCTCCGCCAAGCCGAGGCCTGCCAGCATCTCCGGCGCGGTGAGCCAGCGGTAGTTCTCCACCGCCTCCTGCGCGACATAGGCCAGCACCGCATAGGCGCCGCCGAAGGTGACGACCGCCATCTTCGAGAAGAACACCGCGATATCGCCCCAGAGCGGCACGCCCGTCAGCAGCACGACGGGCCAGACCCACAGCGCCAGCGTGATCAGCCCGGCCCGGCGCGCCGCCGGCGCCATGCGCGCGATGCGATCGGGATCGGCCGCGAGCGCCGCATCAAGCAACGCCGGCGGCCCGTCCTTTGGCTTGCCGTGCCCACCCGCTGCGAAAGCGTTAGGCGCCGCGAAGCCGATGCCCAGCGCCGCCAGCACAACCAGCGGGAAGGGCACGTCGAAGGCCGCCAACGCCATGAAGGCCGCCGCCGCCAGCAGCCAGGCCGCGCCGCCATGCAGCGCGCGCTTCGCGACCCGCAGCAGCGCTTCCACCACCAGCACCAGCACCGCGCATTTCAGCCCGAAGAACAGCGCAGCGACGATCGGCACCTCGCCGAGCGTGGCGTAGATGATGGACAGCGCCAGCATCACCGCCGCACCTGGCAGCACGAACAGCAGGCCCGCCGCGATGCCGCCCTTCACGCCATGCATCAGCCAGCCGAGATAGGTCGCGAGCTGCGTGGCCTCGGGCCCCGGCAGCAGCATGCAGAAGTTCAGCGCATGCAGGAATCGCGCGTCGGAGACCCAGTGGCGGTCATCCACCACTTCCCGGTGCATGACCGCGATCTGCGCGGCAGGACCGCCGAAGGAGAGCAGGCCGACGCGAAGCCAGACGCGCAGGGCTTCGTCAAAGGTCGGGAAGGGTCGCACCCGACCCATGTGGCGAAGCGCTGCGGGCGGTGTCAAGCGCAGGCGCGTGACACCGCCGGCGCGCCTCACGCCGCGCGCAGCCGCCCGACCAGCGCGCCCACCGCGTCGCGCAGCCCGTCGCCCTGGGCGCGCACCTGCGCCGCGCCGTCGCTGACCGCGCGCACCGAGGCCAACGTCTCGCCCATCTCGCTGGCAACCTGGCCGGCCGAGGCCGAGGCGTCGTTGGTGCCCTCGGCGGCCTCCTGCACGGCGCGCGCGATCTCCCGCGTCGCCGCACCCTGCTGCTCGATCGCGGCGGCGATGGCGGTGGCCACGCTGTCCATGCGCTGGATCGTCTCCCCGATGGTCCGCACCGCGACGACCGAGGCGTTGGTCGCGGCCTGCATGGCGGTGATCTGGCTGGCGATCTCCTCGGTGGCGCGGGCGGTCTGGGCGGCCAGCGTCTTGACCTCGCTGGCGACCACGGCGAAGCCCTTGCCGGCCTCGCCGGCGCGCGCCGCCTCGATGGTCGCGTTCAGCGCGAGCAGGTTGGTCTGCCCGGCGATGTCGTTGATCAGGCGCACCACGTCGCCGATCCGCCCCGCGGCCTCGGCGAGCGACTGCACCGTCGCGTCGGTGTTGCGCGACTGCTGCGCGGCCTCGCCGGCGACGGAGGCGGCCTCGGCAATCTGGCGGCTGATCTCGGAGGTCGAGGCGGCCAGTTCCTCGGTCGCGGCGGCGACGGTCTGCACGTTGCTCGATGCCCGGCTGACGCCCTCGGCGGTCTGCGCGGCGGCGGCGTTCGAGCTTTCGGCGGTCGCATCGAGGCGCCGCCCGGCCTCGGCCAGGCCGCCCGCCGTGCCGGCCAGGCGCTGCGCGATCTCCGACAGCGCGGCCTCGACCTCGTTGGCCAGGGCCTGGGTCGCAGCCTGGCGGGCGGCGGCCTCGCGGTCACGCGCGGCCGCACTTTCGGCGCGCAGGCGTTCGGCCTCGACCAGGCCCTGCTGGAACACCTCCACCGTGCGCGCCATGGCGCCGATCTCGTCGCCGCGGTCGCGGCCGGGCACCGCAGAGGCCAGTTCGCCGCCGGCCAGCGCCTGCATCCGTGCCGTCAGTGTCGTGACCGGCCGGGCGATGGAGCGCGCCACCAGCAGACCGAGCAGCACCGCGACCGCCAGCAGCGCCGCGGCGGTGAACAACACGAAGCGAATCGTCTCCATCCGTGCCGCGCTGGCCGCGGCCGTGTCGGCGGCCAGTTCGACGACACCGATGGCGTTGCCGCCGGCATCGCGCAGCGGGAAGGACAGCACCGCATAGGCGTTGTCACCGACCCGCGCCTCGCTGCGGCTGCCCTGCTGGCGAATCGCCGCCGTGCGCGCCTGCGCGGTGGCGAGATTCGCCCCCGCCGGCAGGGTGCTGCCGATCGGCTCGAACCCCTGGTCGGTGGCGCGCAGGATGGCGATGTCGGTGCCGGTCGCGCTGCGCAGGCGGGCCAGCACCTCGGCGGAGAAGTTCATCGCGATGTCGACGGTCGCGATCACCCGCCCATCGGCGCGCACCGGCGCGGTGCCGAACAGGCTGACATCGCGCAGCCCGCGCTCCAGCCCGGCCTGGGTGCGTCCGGTCCGCATCGCCTCGGGCACGGTATGGCGGCGGGAGGAGACGTCGTCGCCATGCTGGTCGGGCTGCCAGACGCGCAGGAAGCTGATGGCCGGCGCCACCTGGACATTGAGCCGCTTGCTCGCCGCCGTCATGCCGGCCTGGATCGGCAGCAGCAGCGCCTGCAGCCCGTCGCGGTCCTGCCGGGCGATGGCGGCGACGACCGGCGGCATGGCGGCGATGGCCTCGGCGCTGCTCGCGAGCTCGCGCGTTTCGGCCAGCAGCGCGGCGTCGAAGGCATTGCGCGCGGCGCCCAGTGATTGTTCGAGCTGCGCGTCGGCGGATTGCGTGTCGCGCAACACCACCAGCGCGCCAAAGCCCAGGCAGGCGATCACGGCGATGGCGATGGAGGCGGCCGCGATGCGCGCGCCGATCGATTTCAGGGTCATGTCGGTTCCCAGGCTGTCCGGTTGGCGCAGCCTGGAGCAGGAAGCTGAAAGAAACCCCTAAGCGATCACTCCGCCGCGAGCAGGCTGCTCCCCGGGCGCAGCCGCGTGAATTGCACGGGCTGCCAGTCCAGCGCGATCCGTCCATCGGCGAGCGTCACGCGCGTGGCCGACAGGCCGGCGGCATCGTCATTGGTCTGCGGATGGTCCTCGCGCCAATGGGCGCCGCGTGATTCCTCGCGCGCGATGGACGCCGCGACGATGGCGCGGCTGACCAGCAGCTGCGACTTCAGGTTCAGCCAGTCATGCCAGGTCAGGTTGAAGGCGCGGTCGCGCCCATCGACGCCGGCGGCATCGACCTCCGCCTCCAGCGCATCGAGGCCGGTCGCGGCCTGCGCCAGCCCCGGCCCGTCGCGCAGGATGCCGGCCTTGTCCCACATGAGGTCGAGCAGCGCGTCGCGGATCGGCGAGAGGTTGCGCGCCGGCTTTGCGAAGGGCGCGTGGATGGCCGAGATGGCGGCGTCCAGCGCGGCCGCATCCGGTTCCTCGAAGGTCCCGTGCTTCGGCACCCAGGCACCCATCGTGTCGCCGGCGATGCCGCCGAACACCGTGGAATTCGCGACACCATTGCCGCCCAGCCGGTTCGCGCCATGCACGCCCCCGGTATCCTCGCCTGCGGCAAACAGCCCGGGCAGGTCGGTGCTGCCATCGGCGCGGAACACCAGCCCGCCCATCATGTAATGCGCGGTCGGCACCACCGGCACGCGCCCGCCGGCCAGGTCGAAGCCGACATCGGCGCAGCGTTCCACCATGCCCTTGAAGTCGCGCGCCACGCGATCGGGGCCGAGATGCTTCATCTCGATCCACAGCCCGCCCTCGGCGTTGACGTTGCCGGCGAGGATCTCGCGCTGCATCGACCGGCTGACGATGTCGCGCGTCGCGCGTTCGCCGCGCGGGTCATACTTGTGCATGAACCGCTCGCCATCGCCGCCGAGCAGGTAGCCGCCCGCGCCGCGCAGCCCTTCCTCGATGATGGTGCCGGTCATGCGCGTGCCGGGGCCCGCCAGCACGCCGGTCGGGTGGAACTGCACCATCTCCATGTCGCGCAGCGCCAGGCCGGCGCGCAGCGCCATCGCCATGCCGTCGCAGGCCTTGTCGCCCGATGGCGTGTGGTACTTGTACATGGTCGGCCCGCCGCCGGTGCCCAGCAGCACGGCGCGCGCCTGCACCAGCACCAGCCCGCCCGTGCGCATGTCGACCAGCAGCACGCCCGCGATGCGCGCCCCGTCGCGCGAGGGCAGAAGTGCCACCGCGCGGTGTTCCTCCATGCGATCGATGCCGCGCGCCCAGACCTGCTCGGCCAGGCGGTTGACGATCTCGATGCCGGTCAGGTCGCCCTTGTGCACCGTGCGGTCGAAGGTCTGGCCCGCAAACGCCTTCTGGTGGATGGACCCATCGGCATTGCGGTCGAAGAAGCAGCCCCAGCGGTTCTCCAATTCGCGGATACGCCGCTGCGCGCCGACCACCAGCGTCCAGGCCAGGTCCTGGTCATTCAGCCACTTGCCGCCGTCGAGCGTGTCCATGAAGTGCCGCTCGGCGGAATCACCGGCGGCGATCGCGACATTGTAGCCGCCCTGCACCATGCGGGTGCAGCCGCATTTGCCAAGCAGGCCCTTCACCGCGATGGTCACGTCGAGTTCCGGCGCGGCATCCTTCGCATGCAGCGCGGCGAGCAGCCCGGCGCCGCCCGCGCCCAGCACCAGGATGTCCGTGCGACGGCGTTCGATCGCGTCAGGCATGCGCTTCGCGCCCCCGGTGCGCGCAATGGTTCATCGAGGCCCCCGCGGGCTGGCCGGCACGCCGCAGTTGCAGTCCTCGGCGGGCGCGGATTGCAGGCGCGGCCGGGGCAGCGGCACGTCGCGCCGGTCGGTGCCATAGGCGCTGCCCACCACCAGCAGCACCGCCAATTGGCCGAAGGGCGGCGGCACGACCTGCCCGAACAGCAGCAGCGGCAGCAGGATCATGGGTGCGATGATCGCGCTCATGCGGCCCCCAGCTTTTCCAGCACGGCCTGGCGACGGCGCGCGGCTTCGGCATTCACCGTCGCGTAGAGGCTGCCCCCATGGGAATCCATCGCCACGAGCAGCGGCCCGAAGCCCTTGATGCGGAACTTGTAGAGCGATTCCGGATTGAGGTCGTCGAGATCGACATCCTCCACCGCCTCGATCCAGGTCGTCTCCAGCGCCGCCGCGCCGCCGACCACCGCGAGATACACGCCACCCAGGTCGCGGAAGGCCTCGAGCGACCCCTCCCGCAGCCCGCCCTTGCCGATGATGGCGCGCACGCCCTCGCGTTCCATCAGCGGCCGCGTGAAGCGCTCCATGCGGTCGGAGGTGGTGGTGCCGACGCACACCGCCTCATAGCCCGAATGGTTGGTGCCGGAGCGTTCCACCTTGCGCAGGTTCGGCGCGGTGTGGATCACCGCATGCCCGCGCAGGTCGAACTTCGTCCGTCGCCCATGGTCGAACATATGGATCTGCGTGGCGTCGCGGATGCCATACAGCGTTTCCTCGAGCGTCACCGTGTCGCCGGCGCGCAGCGCGCGGACCTGCGCCTCGGTGATCGGCATGGGCAGGACATGATGCGTCATGGCGCTGTCTCCTCCGCCGGCCAATTGCCGCAGGATGCGGCGGCCAGCGCGCTGCCGGTCAGACGATAGAAGATCTTGCCCGAGGTCTCGACGCCAAGCCCCGCATAGAAGGCGCGGGCGCGGCCATTCGTGCCGTCGGTGGTCCAGTCCACGCGGGTATAGCCTTCGTCGATGGCAAAGCGCATCACCTCGGTCATCAGCGCGCGGCCGACGCCGGTGCCGCGGTCGCTGCCGGCGACATAGATGTCCTTCAGCAGCAGTCCCCAGGTCAGGTCGAAGGCCGGGAAGAAGCCCGACAGCGAGGCGAAGCCCACCGCGACATCGCCGCGGCGCGCGACCAGGCAGAAGGGCCCGGCGCGGCCGCAGGGCGCGGTCAGCGCCTCGGCCGCCGCGGCGAGCCGCGCGATGTCGCGCTGTTCGGCGTAGTGCTGCGCCATGTCGGCCAGCAGCGACATCAGCGCAGTCCGGTCGGCCGGCCCCGCCCTGGTGATGGCCAGCATCAGAACCCGATCGCCACGCCGGCCGGCGTGAAGGTGGCGCTGGCGCGGCGCGCCGAATGGCACTGGATGTTCACCGCGACGGGATTCATCGTGATGTGCGTCGCGGCGGTCTCCACATGCACGGCGAAGGCGGTGGAATCGCCACCCAGCCCCTGCGGGCCGATCCCCAGGCTGTTCACGGCTTCCGACAGCTCCGCCTCCAGCTTCGCGCCCTCGGCATCGGCGCAGCGCGATCCCAGCGCGCGCGTCGCCGCCACCTTCGCCAGGTGCATGCACAGGTCCGATGTGCCGCCGATGCCCACCCCCACGATGGTCGGCGGGCAGACCTTGCCGCCGGCCTGGATCACCCGGTCCACCACGAAGCGCTTCACCGCCGCCACGCCATCGGCCGGGATCAGCATCTGCAGGAAGGACCCGTTCTCCGAGCCCGACCCCTTCGGGATCATCTCGATGCGCAGTTCGCGTTCCGCATCGGTGAAGTCGATGTTGATGACCGGCACGCGCTCGCCACAGGATGTGTGTTCGTTCTTGCGCGTGATCGGATGCACCACCGAGGACCGCAGCGGATGCTCGCGCGTAGCGCGCGCCGTGCCGCGCGCGATGGCCTCCTTCAGCGCCCAGCCATCGACCTGCACATGGCGGCCCACCAGCACGTTGAAGATCGGGATGCCGGTGTCCTGGCACAGCAGGTTGTCCATGCGTTCCGCCACGCCGATATTCTCGATCATGGTGGCGAGGATGGTCTTCGCCGTGGCGTCGGTCTCGGACCCATCGAGCCGCGCGAAGCCCGCCTTGATGTCGTCGGGCAGGATCTTGCAGGCGCGGATATACAGCAGCTTGGCCGCTTCCTCGATCGCGTCGGGCTCGACGCGCAAGGGCGAAGCATTGTCCCGCGCGCCTTGCGGCGCGACACCGGGCTTGGTGATCAGCGTCATGGCGGATCCTCCCGTTCAGACCAGCAGCGAGATGCCGGACACCAGCAGCAGCCCCAGCAATACCACGCGAAACCCCTGCGCCGGCAGCACCCGATACGCGCGCAGACCCAGCCAGGTGCCCAGCACCAGCGCCGGCGTCGCGAGAGCGGCCAGCACCAGCGCCTCCGGCGTGAAGAAGCCGGTGAAGGCCAGGCCGACGCAGGTGATCGCCTGCATGAAGACGATGAAGGGCTGCATGAAGGCGCGCGCGCGGTCCTTCGGCCAGCCCTGGATATCGGCCCACATCGCCGGCAGCGCGCCCACGAAGCCGCCGATGCCGCCCAATATGCCGCTGAGGAACCCCACCACCCCATCCGCGCGCGGGCTGCCGCGCACATCGGGCGGCGCCATCCGCAACACGATGCGCGCCAGCATGTAGCCCGCATAGACCACCAGCAGCAGGCCGATGCCCGCCACGATCAGCCGCGCCGGCCCCTTCGCCAGCACCAGCAGCCCGACCGGCAGCCCCGCCACCGCCACCGCCAGGAACAGACGCATCCGCGGCCATTCGATGTGCCGCCACAGGCTCGGCAGGCTCATCCCCTGCGAGATCAGGCTGCCCAGCACCAGCACCGGCGCGGTGACGCTGGGCGAGACCACATGCAGCAGCATCGACGCCGCCACCAGCACGAAGGCGAAGCCCGCCACCCCGGCGCAGAAGCCCGCGACGAAGCACGCGCCGGCGACCATCGCGGCCTCAGACCACATTGAGCAGGAACATCAGGCCCACCAGCAGCGCCACCCCGGCCGAGACCGCCACCATGTCCTTCTGCCGCGCCCGCCAGCCGAAAAATTCCAGCGCCATCACGCGCAAGCCCCCGGCCAGATGCGCGGCCAGCAGCACGACCAGCGCGGTCTCGGCCGCCTTCACCAACGGGTTCTCCGCCCAGCGCAGGAACTCATCGAGCCGCGCCTCGCCTGTGATGGCGCTGCCCAGCACCCAGAAATGCACCGGCAGGAACAGCGCCAGCAGCAGGCCCGAGACGCGATGCACCACGAAGGCGACATAGGTCGGGTGGGACCGCGGTCGCAGATCCATCACGCGTAGAGCCCCACCGCCGCACGGATGCCGAAGGCCGCCGTCAGCAGCCCCGCCGCGACCCACGCCAGGTCCGCCCCGCGCCCGCGCAGCCCGATGGTCTCGGCCGCGATGTTGCGCAGCCCGATCGCGCCATGCAGTCCGGCCGCCAGCGCGAAGACGACGTAGAAGGCCAGCCACGCCTCGTTGCCCTGCGTGCGTTCCAGGATCTCGCGCGCCGACAGCCCGCCGCGCACGGCGGTCACGATGGTCACCAGGTGCACCACCACCGCGATGCCGAGCACCATGGCGGTGACACGCTGCGCCACCCACAGATGCGTCTGCGCGCGTGCCTTGCGTTGCATGGACGCGCCGCTCACCGCCGCCCCAGCAGCGTGTCCCAGAACAGCGTCCGCTTCAGCCCGGCGATGGCCGAGGAGGGGTCGAGGTTCTTCGGGCAGCGTTCCGTGCAGGATTGCGTCGAATGGCAGGAATGGCAGCCGGCATCCCCCGCCACCGCATCGAGCCGTTCGCCGCGCGCTCCATCGCGCACGTCGTTCACGAGCGTCCAGGCGCGGTTCATCGCGGCGGGGCCGAGGTAGTCCTCGTTCCAGGCCACCACGTCGCACGACGAATAACACACCGCGCAGCCGATGCATTCGATGCCGGCATCGGCCTCGCGCCGCGCTTTCGACGCCGGCGGCACCACCGCGAAATCGGCCGGCACGGCGCCATCTTCCGCATCCTTCGGCTGGAAGGTGCCACGCGCGCGCTGCCACTTGTCGAAGAAGGGCGTCAGATCCGCCGCCAGGTCGCGGATCACCGGCAGGTTCGCCAGCGGCCGCAGTTCCAGCGCGCCATCGGCATCCACCACGCGCTTCACATGCGTCCGGCAGGTCCAGCGCGCGCGCCCGTTCACCGTCATGGCGCAGGACCCGCACATGCCCACGCGACACGCGAAGCGATAGGCCAGGGAAGGATCGATCTCGCGCTGGATATGCGTCACCACATCCAGCACGGTCTGGTTCGTCCGCGCCGGCACCTCGTAGCGTTGGAACGCCTCGCCGCGCCAGACGCTGACCTTCAGGCTGGCCGGATCGGCCATGCGTTTCTCCCTCGCTGGCCGCCGAGACTACCGGCGCTGGACACCCTGTCCAGCCCGTGGCGTGCTGCGCGCGACCATCGAAGGGGGAGGGACATCATGGCCGAGACCATCCGCGGCGCGGACATCCTGGTGCGCGCGCTCAAGACCGCCGGCACCAGCCGCATCTTCAGCCTGTCGGGCAACCACATCATGCCGGTCTATGACGCGCTGGTGGGCTCGGGCATCGAGATCATCCATGTCCGCCACGAGGCCGCCGCCGTCCACATGGCCGATGCCTGGGCGCGGCTGACCGGCGAATGCGGCGTGGCGTTGGTCACGGGCGGGCAGGGCCATTCCAACGCGATCGCCGCGCTGCCCACCGCGATGGCCGGCGAAGTACCGGTGCTGCTGCTCTCGGGCCACGCGCCGCTCGGCGAACTCGGCCTCGGCGCCTTCCAGGAGTTGGAACAGGCGCGCATGGCCGAACCGGTCTGCAAGAAGGCCTTCACCGCCTCCTCGCCGGCGGCGCTGGCGGATGAGGTCGCGAGCGCGATCCGCCTGGCGCGGTCCGGCCGCCCGGGGCCGGTGCATCTCTCGCTGCCGACCGACGTGCTGGATGCGCGCATCGCGCCACCGACGATGCGCGGGCCGGTGGCCTATGCGCCCGCGGCCATGCCGCTTTCGGCCGACAGCGCGGCGGCGATCGCGCGCGTGATCGCGGGCGCGCAACGCCCGGTGCTGGTCGCACCCCCGGCGCTCTGCACGCCCACGGGGCGCGACTCCATCGCCGCGCTGTCGGCGGCAACCGGCCTGCCGGTCGTCGCGATGGAAAGCCCGCGTGGCCTGGGCGACCCGTCGCTCGGCGCCTTCGCGCAGGTGCTGGCGGAAGCCGACCTGGTGGTGCTGCTCGGCAAGGCGCTGGACTTCACGCTGCGCTTCGGCCGCGCGCCTGGCATCGCTGCCGCCGCGCGCTTCGTCGTGGTGGACCCCGATGCGGACATGCTGGCCCGTGCGGCGCGCGGCCTGGGCGAGCGCATCGCCATCGCCGCCCTGGCCGGCGCGGCCGAGGCGGTGGCGGCCCTGACGCAAGCCGCCACGCCGCACGCCAACACCGCCTGGTCGCAGCGCCTGGACCAGGCCATCACGCACCGCCCGGCCGCCTGGGATGCCCTGGCCGGCACGCCGCCGGGCCCGATCCATCCCGTCACGCTGTGCGACGCGCTGCGCCCCTTCATCGCCGCGCCCGACAGCGTGCTGGTCATCGATGGCGGGGAGATCGGGCAATGGGCGCAGTCGCTGCTCGCGTCACCCGCGCGCGTCATCAACGGCGTGGCCGGCGCGATCGGCGCGGCCATTCCCTTCGCGCTCGCCGCTCGCGTCGCGCGGCCCGATGCGCGCGTGCTCTGCCTGACCGGCGACGGCACCTTCGGCTTCCACATGGCGGAATTCGACACCGCGCATCGCCACGGCCTGCCCTTCGTCGCGGTGGTCGGCAACGACGCGAAGTGGAACGCCGAATATCAGATCCAGCTGCGCGAATACGGCGCCAACCGCGCCCATGGCTGCGAGCTGGCACCCGGCACGCGCTACGACCTGGTGGTCGCGGCCCTGGGCGGCCACGGCGAATTCGTCACCGAGGCCAGCGAGATCGTCCCGGCGATCGAACGCGCCTTCGCCTCCGGTAAGCCGGCCTGCGTGAATGTGCTGATCGAAGGCCAGCCGGCCCCAACGGTCCGCATGGGCTGAGGAAAGATGCCCCGGCCGGCCGGCCAGGATGCTGGCCGCGCCCGCTGGGCGTTTTGGTCACAATTATTTAATTTTCGAATACTCGATGGTATTTCTGCGAGATAGCGATCCTCGATCGAAGTTCAAAATACTTCCAATTGACTTTGCCCCATTCCTGCCGCATTGTCCCTTCCGGTTCCGTGACAGGCCTGTTGTCGAAATTTGCGTTTGATCTTTCGGCGACACTGTGATGTGTGGCCGACATGACGACCGCGAATGGATCGTCGGCACCCCCCTGCCGACGACGTTTAGCGGCGCCCGCGCGCGCGATGCCGCGGGTAGCCCGCCCCTCCAGGATCCGGCTTGGCCGGGTCTGGGCCATGGCAGGCCGGCGAAGACATCGCCTGCTGTCGCCCCTGTTCGCCTCGGTGCTGGCCAGCGGCCTGGCGCTGTCCACCATGGCCTGCGCGCAGCACGAACCGCTCGAGGGCATCGCCGTCGTCGCGGCCGAACCGCGCGACACCTCGCCGCGCGGTTCCTGCCTGGAAGCCGCCCGCGCCGCCGAGCGCAAGCACGGCCTGCCCGAGGGCCTGCTGGTCGGCATCGCCTTGAACGAAAGCGGCCTGCACGCGCATGCGCTGAGCATCCGCGGCCGCGCCTACTATCCGGAATCCCGCGCGGAAGCGGTGCGCCTGATGCGCGCCGCCGGCGGCCGCGCCATGGCCGGCTGCGTGCAGGTGCATACCGGCGTGCATGCGCGCCGCGGCGAGGACTGGCCGCTCGACCCCTGGGCCGCCACCGAATGGGCCGCGGGGTACCTGCGCCAGCACTACGAGACCTATGGGGACTGGGGCCTGGCCGTGGTGCGCTGGCATGGCGGTTCGCCGCGCCAGATGACGCGCCTGGTCTGCCGCGTGCGCAGCAAGATCGACGTCGTGGCGCCCGACAGCGCGCTGTTCACCCAGCGCTGCCGCGGCACGACCTCGCAATGGGCCGCGCAGCGCCGCAACGGCGCCGCGCTGCTGGAACTGGCCGAGGCTTCTAACTGATCCCCATGCCGGCCGCGCGCGCCAACACGCGGTCGGTGAAGGCCCCGGCGGAGCCGAGATACCCCGCCGGGTCCGTCATGCGCGCAATGCCGGCGGCATCCAGCTTGCCGGCCAGGCGCGCATCGCCCAGCAGCGCCTCGGTCAGGCTGCCGCCCCTGTCGCGCACCGTGTCGCAGGCGTCGTTCACCACATGGTGCGCGTCCATCCGCCCGAGCACCGGTGCGAGCCCCATCATCACCGCCTCGCTGACGATCAGCCCGCCGGTTGCGTCGAGGTTCGCGCGCATCCGCGCGGCATCGACCACCAGCCCCTCGGCGATGAAGCGCGCTTGGGACAGCGCGCCATGCGCCAGCAGGAAGGCCTGCGGCAGCGCGAGCAGTTCCGCCTGCCAGGGGCCGGTGCCGCGCTCCAGGTCCTGCGCCATCGCGCCCAGCATCTGCGGCACCAGCGCATGAACGCCGCGCGACTGGCTCAGCACGTATTCGCAGGCGATCGGGTTGCGCTTCTGCGGCATGGTCGATGACCCGCCGCGCCCGAAGACGTGCGGTTCGGACACCTCGCCATATTCGGTCTGCGACATCAGCATGACGTCGGTCGCGATCTTGGACAGGTTGCCGCAAAGGATGCCGAGCCAGCACACCGCCTCGTTCAGCCCGTCGCGCGCGACGTGCCAGGGGATGTCGGCCTCGGCCAGGTCCAGTTCGGCCGCCAGTTCGCGCGATACGTCCAGCCCCTGCGCGCCCAGCGAGGCGAGCGTTCCCGCCGCCCCGCCGAAGGACAGGCGCAGCGCCCGTTCGCGCACGCGGGACAGCGCGTCGAGCGAGGCGAGCAGCGGCGAGAGCCAGACCGCGACCTTGTACCCGAAGGTCACCGGCAGCGCGTGCTGCAGATGCGTGCGCCCCGCCATGACCGTGTCCCGGTGCACCGCCGCCATGCGCGCCAGCGCGCTGCAGGTGGCGCGCAGATCGGCCTCGACCAGCGCCAGCCCGTCGCGGACCTGCAGCACCACGGCGGTGTCCATGATGTCCTGCGTGGTCGCACCCCAATGCGTCCAGCGCCCGGCATCCGGGCCGGCCAGCGCCGTCAGCTGCTTGACCAGCGCGACCACCGGATAGCCGGTGTTGCGCGTGGCTTCCGCCATCGCCGCGCGATCGCATCGCGTCGCGTCCGCCGCGTCGGTGATGGTGGCGGCGGCCTCGGCCGGGATGATGCCGAGCCGCGCCTGCGCGCGCGCCAGCGCCGCCTCCACATCCAGCATGCGCTGGATGAAGGCGTCCTGGCCCATCGCCGCGCGCATCGCGTCGGTGCCATAGAGCGCGCCGAGCACGGCGCCGTCGGCGGGATTCACAGGCATCGTCAGTACACCACCACCGACCGGATCGACTTCCCCTCATGCATCAGGTCGAAGGCGGTGTTGATCTCATCGAGCGGCATGGTGTGAGTGATCAGGCTGTCGATCTCGATCTTCCCTTCCATGTACCAGTCCACGATCTTCGGCACGTCGGTGCGCCCGCGCGCGCCGCCAAAGGCCGTGCCGCGCCAGTTGCGCCCGGTCACCAACTGGAAGGGCCTGGTGCTGATCTCCTGCCCGGATGCCGCGACGCCGATGATGATGCTCTCGCCCCAGCCACGATGCGTGCATTCCAGCGCCTGGCGCATCAGGTGGACATTGCCGACGCATTCGAAGGAGAAGTCGGCCCCGCCGCCGGTCAGGTCGACGATGGCCTGCACCACCTTGTCGCGCCCCACCGCGTCGGGGTTCACGAAGTCGGTCATGCCGAACTTCCGCGCCATCGCTGCGCGCGCCGGGTTGATGTCCACGCCGATGATCTTGTCGGCGCCCACCATTCGCGCCGCCTGCAACACGTTCAGCCCGATCCCGCCGAGGCCGAACACCGCGACATTGGCCCCCGGCCAGACCTTCGCGGTGTTGATGACGGCGCCGATGCCCGTCGTCACGCCGCAGCCGATGTAGCAGATCTTGTCGAAGGGCGCGTCCTCGCGGACCTTCGCCAGCGCGATCTCCGGCAGCACGGTGAAGTTCGCGAAGGTGCTGCACCCCATGTAATGGAACACGGTCCCCTGGTCGCAGGAGAAGCGCGACGACCCATCCGGCATGACGCCCTTGCCCTGCGTCGCGCGGATCGCGGTGCACAGGTTGCTCCGCCGCGACAGGCAGGTTTTGCACTGCCGGCATTCCGGCGTGTAGAGCGGGATCACGTGGTCGCCGGGCTTCAGCGTGGTGACGCCCGCGCCGACCTCGCGCACCACGCCGGCACCTTCATGGCCCAGGATGGCGGGGAAGATCCCCTCCGGGTCCGCGCCCGACAGCGTATAGGCATCGGTGTGGCACACGCCGGTCGCCATCACTTCCACCAGCACCTCGCCGGGCTTCGGCCCGCCGATCTCGATGGTCTCGATGGTCAGCGGCGCGCCTGCTTTCCAGGCGACGGCGGCGCGGGTCTTCATGGGTCGGGCGACTCCGTGTGTGTGGCCGGAGGATGATACCGCCGCGCCGCCGCGCGCAACCCGGCGCTCAGCTCAGCGCCCGCACCACCGCCAGCGACAGCCAGGGGAAGGCGATACACAGCCCCAGCCGCAGAAAGTCGGTCAGCAGATACGGCAGCACGCCGCGGTAGATCGCCCCGATCGGCACATCCCGCGCCAGCCCCGACACCACGAACACATTCAACCCGATCGGCGGCGCCGTCAGCCCGATGCCGACCACGCACAACACCAGGATGCCGAACCAGATCGCCGTCTCCTCGGTGGTCAGCCCGAAATCCAGTGCTGTCACCACCGGGAAGAACACCGGCAGCGTCAGCAGCATCATCGCGAGCTCATCCATCACCGCGCCCAGCACGATGTAGACCGCCAGGAACGCGATCAGCACGCCATAGGGCGGGAAGCCCTGCTCGCTGACCCACACCGCGAGCAGATCCGGCGCCTGGGACAGCGCGAGGAAAGCGTTGAACACCTCCGCCCCCAGCAGGATGGCGAAGATCATCGCCGTGGTTTCGGCCGTTGCCTTCAGCGCCTCCAGCACCTGGCGCGCGCCCAGCGTGCGCCGCGCCAACCCCACCAGCAGCGTGGCGGCGCAGCCCACCGCGGCACTCTCGGTCGGCGTGAAGATGCCGCCATAGATGCCCCCCACCACCACCACCGCGATCAGCAGGACCGGGATCACGGCACGCAATGCCGCGCGGCGTTCGTCGGCCGGCACGCGCGGCCCGGCCGGGCACAGCGCGGGGCGCAGCCGCACCAGCACCGCGATGGTCGCGATGTAGAACGCCACCGCCATCACCGCCGGGATCAACGCCGCCATGAACAGCCGCGCGATGTTCTGCTCGGTACTGATGGCATAGACCACCAGGATCACCGAGGGCGGCACCAATATCCCCAGCACGCCGCCGACCGCGATGGTGCCCGTCGCGAAGCCAGGCTGCGCGCCATACCGTCGCAATTCCGGCAGCGCCGCACGCCCCATTGTGGCCGTGGTCGCGACGGACGAACCGCATACCGCCCCGAACCCCGCGCAGGCACCCACCACGCCCATCGCCAACCCGCCGCGCCGGTGCCCGACCATCGCATTCGCCGCGACGAACAGGTCGCGCGCCAGCCCGCCGCGTTCCGCCAGCGCGCCCATCAGGATGAACAGCGGGATGACCGACAGCGTGTAGTTCGCGAACAGGAAGAACGGCGTGGTCTTCAGATACGCCAGCAGCCGCGTCGCATCGACGATGTGGACGTATCCCGCGCAGCCCACCACCAGCATGGCGAGGCCGACCGGACAGCGCAGCGCCATCAGCAGCAGCAGCGCGGCGAAGCCGGCGCCGGCGACCACGAATTCCTCAGCCATCAACCGCGGCCCATGGCGAGACGCCGCACCCAGTACAGCGCCGCGACCCCGGTCGCCGCGAAGCAGGCCGCCCCCAGCGCAATGGCCCACCAGATCGGCACCGCCAGCAGCCCGATGGTGGTGGTGCGCGATGCCAGCGCTTCCATCGCGCCGGTCGCCATGCGCTCCGCCAGCACCAGCGCCACCACGCCCCACACCAGGTTCCAGAAGGCGTCGATGGACTGCGTGACGCGTCGCGGCAGCCAGCCCGTGAAGCTGTCCACGAAGATATTGGCGCGCATCAGCGTGCCATAGGCGAGGAAGCCCAGCACCGCGAGCCCACCGCCCAGCTGCACCATCTCGATATCGCCCGTGATCGGCCGTCCGGCCAGCCAGCGCAAAAGCACCGACACGCTGACCAGGAAGGCCACGCCCAGCAGCACGACGCCGCCGGCGATGGCGAAGCCGCCCGCCAGCCGCGCGACCGGGCCGCGCGGCGCCTGCGTATCGCTCACCGGCGCTGCGTCAGGACACGCCCTGCCCATGGCGCGCCACCAGCGCGCGGGTCTCCTCGACCAGCGCGGCGCCGTCGATGCTGCGCTCGCGCATGGCGGCGATCCAGGCGGTGGTGACCGGCGCGGTGGCGGTGACCCAGCGCGCCTTCTCCTCCGCGCTGATCTCGCTGATGGTATTGCCGCGGCGGCGGACCATCTCCTCGACCACCGGGCCCTGGTCGTCCCAGACCTTCGCCGCCATCTCGGCGGCCACCGCACCGGAATTGGCGTCCAGCACGCGCTTCAGCTCCGGCGCCAGCCCGTCGTAGCGCGCCTTGTTCATCGCGAGGATGAAGGATGCCGTATAGAATGTCGGCGTGCCCGGGATGCCGACATGGTTGCGGACCATCTCGTGCATGCGGATGGCGGGCACGACCTCCCAGGGCACCACGGCGCCGTCGATCACACCCTGCGACAGCGCCTCGGGCACCTGCGGCACCGGCAGGCCGATCGCGGTGGCCCCCAGCGCCTTCAGCGCCTCGCCGGCCTGGCGCGTGGGGAAGCGCAGCTTCAGGCCGCGCATGTCGTCCATGGTCTTCACCTCGCGCCGTGCATGGATCAACCCGCCATCATGCGCCCAGGCGGTGAGAATCTGCGTCTCGGCGAAGTCGGGCCGCATATGTCGGTCGAACAATTCCCATGTGACCTTGGCGTTCACGCTGGCGCGCTTGTGCGCGATGAAGGGCAGTTCGATCACCTCGATGCGCGGGAAGCGGCCGGGGGTATTGCCGGGCAGCGTCCAGATGATGTCCGCCACGCCGTCGCGCGCCTGGTCATAGAGCTGCGGCGGCGCGCCGCCCAACTGCATCGACGGGAAGATCTGGATGCGAAGCCGGCCGCCCGATTCGTCGCGGACCTTGTTCGCCCAGGGCATCAGGAAGTGGCGATGGACGTTCGACACGGCCGGCAGGAAGTGGTGCAGCCGCAGCGTCACCTCCTGCGCCGCGGCGCGGCGTGGCGTCAGCAGTGCCGGCACGGCAAGGGCGGCGCCGGTCAGCAGCAGGCGGCGATGCGGCATCGGATCATTTCCCCCGGGTGAAGCATTCCCGGGATCAGGCCCCGGCTCGGCCCGCGTTTCAAGCGAAACCGCGCCGGGCGCGCAAGCCGTGCGGATCAGCGCGGCGCGTTCATCCCGAGGCGTTCGGCGATCCGATACAGCCCCTGCGCCGCCGCATCCGGCGCGGCGCTGCGATGCGGGATGCCGAAGATGTCGAGCGCCGCGCCATAGCGCGCCGTCAGCATATCCGCCCCGATCAGGATCACCGGCGGCGCCACGCCCTCCTCCAGCGCCGCCGCCACTTCATGGCCGATCAGCAGGCCCGACAGGAAGGATGCCGCCTCCGCCTCCTTGATCTCGTTGAAGATCGAGCTGGCGCGCACCCCGAACAGGTGGTGCAGCAACCCGCCGCCCTGCCTGGCGCGGGCCACGCCGCGGGCAAAGCCGCCGGGGTGGTGCGGCGCGTCCACATCCATCAGGCGCCCCAGGATGGTGTGGCCCGACAGCGCGGCGAAGGCCTCGCCGCTCAGATGCGTGGTGAAGCCGGTGACCGCGCCGCCGGCCATCGAGGCCCATTTCGCGTGGCTTCCCGGCAGGCAGATCGTGGTCGCGTCGTCGCCGAGCGCCGCCCCCAGCATCTGCGTCTCCTCGCCGCGCATCACCTCCGGCACGCCGTGGCGGTCGCGGCAGGACAGGCCCGGCACGATGCGGACGACGGCGCCGTCGTAGGGCACCAGGACCGAAGCCCCGGCCAGGGCTTCGAGGTCGGCGGGGCAGGGCAGGTAGGGCGCATTGATCCAGCCGATCTGGCTGCCGGCCATGCCGCAGATCAGGACTTGGCGCTCGCCATCGGCGATCCAGTCGCCGATCGCGCCACGCAGCGTGTCCGGAAAGCCGCCAGGCTCGACGCCCAGCACGCCCCGCGGCGTGTCTCGCCGCGCGAGCACAGCGCCGCCCGGCGCCAGGCGATATGCGCGCAGGCGCGTGGTGCCCCAGTCAATGCCGATCATGGTCGCTCCTTGCCCCGTCAAGGCAATGCCCCACGCGGGGAGGCGGTTGCAACAATCGCCTGCACGGCGCGATCCAACCGAACAACGTGTCTCGCATGTGCGCGACGCGCGCCGTCCGGCGATTGTGCCGGCCGTCCCATCCGGCCGCCTCAAGCCAGGCGGGACAGGCGCCCCAATGCCGTCACCCGGGCCGGGTCCGCGCCCGCCGCGCGCAGCGCGCCCCACAGCGCCACCGCGACCGAATCCAGCACCGCCGCGCCGGTCACCTCCGCCGCCGCCGCCAGGCCGCGGAAATTCGTGCAGTGGATGGCGATGGCATCGCAACCCTCGGCCGCGACCTCCTGCACCAGGCGCGTGACCAGCGCATCCGGGTGCTCGGCAAAGGAGAAGTTGCCGGGGTCTTCCAGGTGGCGCTCGGCGGCGGGGGTGAAGCCCTCGGCGCGGAGGTTCGCCAGGATGGCGTCCTGCACGCTGGCCAGATAGGGCGTGACCAGGCCGATCCGCTTCGCGCCCAGCGCATGCAGCGCATCATGCAGCGCCAGCGTGGCCGTGGTGCAGGGCAGGCCGGTGGCGGCCGTGATGGCGGCGCACAGCGTGCGGTCGGCTTCGAGGCCGAGCCACGACCCCGAGGTGCCGTTCCAGCAGATCGCCTGCACCTTGGCATCGGCCAGCATCTCGGCCGCCGCGACCATCGGCGCCGGGTCGAACTGCCCGGTCGATCCGCCATCAAGCGTGATCGACAGCACGCGCAGCCGCTGGAAATGCGCGGTGATGCCGGGCGCATCGGCCAGCAGGGCGTAGGTTGCGGGCTCCAGCACCGTATTGGAGGACGGCGTCAGCATCCCCAGGCGGATGGCATCAGTCATCCGCCGGTCGCCAGGCGCGGGTCGTTCTGGCCGCGCGTCGCCCAGCCGGTGGTGCGTTCCTCGATGGTCACGGCCACCCAGTACATCAGCACGCCCATGATGCCGGTCACGATCAGCCCGGCGAAGACCAGCGGCACGTCGAAGCGGGAGGACGCCACCAGCATCAGGTGCCCGATGCCCTCATTCGCCGCCACCGTCTCGCTGATGATGGAGCCCACGAAGGCGACGGTGATGGCAACCTTCAGCGAGGCGAAGAAATACGGCATGGCGCGCGGCAGCCCCACCTTCATGATGATGTCGCGCGGCTTGGCACCCAGCGCGCGCAGCACGTCGCGCAGTTCCGGTTCGACGGTCGCGATGCCGGTCGCGACATTCACCACGATCGGGAAGAACGAGATCAGGAAGGCGGTCAGCACCGCCGGCCAGAAGCCCGAGCCGAACCAGATCACCAGGATCGGCACCACCGCCACCTTGGGCACGGAATTGAAGGCGATCAGCAGCGGATAGAGCCCGCGGTAGACCAGCACCGACGACCCGATCGCCACCCCCAGCAGCAGCCCGAAG
The DNA here is from genome assembly GCA_051860065.1 of Roseomonas sp. Lineage (GTDB taxonomy): Bacteria > Pseudomonadota > Alphaproteobacteria > Acetobacterales > Acetobacteraceae > Neoroseomonas. Next base: position 139,049 of record JBHYEQ010000008.1, on the reverse strand, counting down.
CCGACCGCCATCAGGAAGCCCACCACGGTGGTCTTGAGCGTGGCCCAGGCGTTGAACAGCAGCGGGCTCCACCATTTCACCATGCTGTCCGCGATGACCGTGGGGGCGGGCAGGATGAAGACCGGGATATCGAAGGCGCGACAGGCCGCTTCCCACACCGCGAACATGCCGATGATGACCAGCCAGGGCAGGGCGTTCTCCAGCCGGCGGCGGCGGCGCGCCGCTTCGGCCAGGGCCTCGGCGCTACGCGGCGGCATCGGTGGCCTCCGCGCGGCGGGCATCCGAGATGCGGTCGCGCAATTCATGCACGATGGCCTGGAACTCGGCGGTGTAGGTCAGGTCGAGGTTGCGTCGCCGGCCGTAGGGCACGGTGCGCTCCGCGATGATGCGCCCCGGCCGGTTCGACATGATGAGCACCCGGTCGGACAGGTAGACGGCTTCCTTCAGGTCGTGCGTCACCAGGATCACGGTGGGCCGCCGCGCGATCCAGACATCCTGGAGCACGTCCCACAGATCCTCGCGCGTGAAGACGTCCAGCGCGCCGAAGGGTTCGTCGAGCATCAGCAGGCGCGGGTCATGCACCAGGGCGCGGCAGAGCGATGCGCGCTGCTGCATGCCGCCAGAGAGCTGCCAGGGGAACTTCGCCTCGAACCCCGCCAGGCCGACCAGCTTCAGCAGTTCGCGCGCCTTGTGCTCGTAGTGGGCGCGCTGGCTGCGGAGTTGCCGACGGTGTGGCTGCACGACTTCCAGCGGCAGCATCACGTTGTCGAGGATGTTGCGCCAGGGCAGCAGGGTGGGGTTCTGGAAGGCCATGCCGGCGATCGACAGCGGCCCCGCGACTTCCTGCCCATCGACGATGACGGTCCCTTCGGTGGGTGGCCAAAGCCCGGTGACCAGCCGCATCAGCGTGGATTTCCCGCAGCCTGATGGCCCGACGACCGCGACGAATTCGCCATCCGCGACGTCGAGGCTGGTCCCCTTGAGGGCGAGTGTCCCCTCGACCCCGCCGTAGCGCATGGAGACGCCGTCGATCTGCACGAAGGGTGGTGTGGGCGCGCTCATCGTGTTTCGCCGGGGGTGCGGTGGCTGCGGGGCTGGGACTGCCTTGCCGACAGCCAGAAAAAGGAGGGGGTCCGGGGGAGTTCTCTCCCCCGGCCGTCAGATCTTCCGGTCGGCCGGCAGGAAGTCGCTCGTATAGATCTGTGCGCCCTGCAGCCGCGGCGTGAGGTTGTAGGCCTGCTCCACCGCCACGATCCCGGCCTGAAGCCTGGCCGGATCGACCGCCGAGATGCCGTTGGCGCGCACATTCTCCGACATGATGACCCGTTCGAGGTTCATCTCGTGCCGTTCGCGTTCCAGCGCGACATCGGTCAGCGGTTCGATGCGCTTGAGGATGTCGAGCATCTCCTGCCCGTTGCGGGCGGTGTCGATGAAGCCCTTCATCAGGGCGGCGGTGGCGCCGCGCACGGCGTCCGGGTTGCGCTGGATGAAGGCGCGGGTGGTCAGGATGGCGCCGCCATACAGGTTCAGCCCGTGGTCGTAGTACATCATGATGCGCTGCTGGTTCAGCGGCAGGCCGATGCCCTTCAGCGCGAGCGCCGAGGTGGTGACGAAGCCGGTGACGCCATCGGCCTCGCGGCGCACCAGCATGGGTTCGCGCAGCGCGGGCGTGACGGACAGGAAGGTGACCTTGGAGGCGTCGATGCCCGCGGTGCGGGCGAAGGCCGGGAACAGCTGGCGCCCGGCGTCGAAATCCGGCGCGGCCAGGCGCTTGCCTTCGAGGTCCTTGGGCGTGCGGATCGGCCCGTCGGCGCGCACGATGGCGCATAGCGGGGAGCGGTCGTGCATGACCGCCACGGCGACGATGCCGCGGTCGGGGTTCTCGGCCATGAAGCGGATGGCGGGGTTGAGGTCCGCATAGCCCATGTCGTAGCTGCCGCCGGCCAAGGCCACCGGCACGCCGCCGCTGCCCTGGCCGCGGTCGATCTGCACATCGAGCCCGGCTTCGCGGAAATACCCCTTCTCGCGGGCCAGCAGGGCGAAGGCGTTGGGCGACTGGAAGGCCCAGTCGAGCGTGAGGCGCAGGCGCGTGGGCTGCGTCTGCGCGAAGGCGGGCGCGGCCAGCGTGCCGCCGGCGGCGAGAAGGGCGGCGCGCCGCGTGAAGCCTGCAAGCATTCGGATGTCTCCCTGGGGCCGGAGCTGGCCGGCCGGATCGCCTTCCTGCGGCAAGGGCGGGCCGGCGCGCAAGACCGTTGCGGATGGCCGGTGGCGGATTCCGGGTTCGGGCGGGGGCTCGCTGCCCAATCAATGGGCGCCGGCTGCCTGCCGCGCGGGCGGCTGGTCAGTCGGGCAGGGGGTAGTCCGCCAGTTCCGGGCGCATCGCCTCGATCACGAAATCCACGAAGGGGCCAGGGGCATCGAGGTAGAACTCGCGGTCCGAATAGGCGCCGACCGAAGCCTCCAGCCCCCGCGCGCGCAGCCATTCGGCCAGGGCGTCCAGCTCCGCGCGCGGCGTCTCGCTGAGGAAGGCGATCTGGGAGCGCAGCTTGTCGCCATCGCGATGCGTCGTGTCGCTGCGGCTGAACTGCAGGTCGATATGCGCGCTGCCCTGGCGTAGCCAGATGGACCGCTCCGTCCGCCGCAGCACCAAGAAGCCGAGCCGCGCCGTGAACAGCTCCACGATAGTCTCGAAATGCGCGGCCGCCAGGCGGTTCGCGACGTGGTTGAACTGCATGGCCACCCCCGGTTGCCCAGCCTGGGCATCCGGGGCGCAGGCGGTCAAGCTCAGGGCGGATCCATGAAGGCCGAGGCAGCCGAGGCGCGCGCGAGCAGCGAGCGCATCGCCGGGTTCTCATGCCCCTCATGCGCCGTCAGCGCGTCCATCGGGCAGAAGTATTCGTGCGGATGCGGCATCTGGTGGCGCGCGAAGCCCTGGTAGTGGTCGCGCTGCAGCCCATAAAGCACGCGCACGTCGCGCACCGGGATCGTCAGCGGGGCGATCGGCTCGCTGGTCAGGAAGGGAATGATCAGCCAGCGCGGCGTGCTGTCATTGGCCTGCAAGGGTGCGAGCAGCCAGGCCAGCGGGCAATGCGCCAGCAGCGAAATGGTCGATGGCGCGAAGCGCGACCGCTTGTCGAGCAGGTTCTGGAAGGTCGAACACGCCTCGATGCACAGGATGTCGGCATAGGGGTCCTCGGGCGATCCGCCGAAATGCAGCCAGAGCCCGTCCGGGATGGTCCGCATCCGGTCGGAGCCAGGGATTTTCAGGTAGGGCTGGGCGACCGGCTCGCCATCGCAGGGGCGGCCGCGCAGCCAGGCGCCCTCGGTGCCCAGGCTGGAGGCGCCGGGCGGGCGTTGCGGCCAGGTCTTGAGCCTGTCGCGGATGATGGTGTCGAGGCGCGCAGGGCGGCGCTCCAGGCGGCGGATTTCGCTCATGACAGGAATTTATGACCCCAAATATCAACCTATGCGCGAATTAGGGACCGTGAAGGATCGCCGGGCAAGGGAAAAGCGCATTTCTCGCGGGCGGAAAACGCCTTTTGACGGAGTAAAAACGCGAATCAAATGGGCCGGCTCGGCGCGGTTCTTGACGTATCACTTCAAGTAACGGCAGTAACGGATTCTCTTGAGTCCCGAATCCGGCCGTTTCGCGCCACTTCACTCCTTCGGCACGCGGGCCGTCGCCGAAATCCGGTCGGTCCACGCCAGCACCAGCGCGCCGACCAGGAACATGCCGTGCAGCGCCATGGCCCAGGCCAGCGTCCGGTCGGAATAGCTGTCGGCCCGCAGGAACTGCTGCAGCAGCTGGATCGAGGAGATCGCCACGATCGACCCCGCCAGCTTCACCTTCAGGTTGCCCGGGTCGAGCTTGCGGACCCAGGCCATGCCATCCGCCTTCGACTGGTCGAAGGGTGTCACCAGGCTGTCCCAGGACGCCAGGATGACCATGACCACCAGCGCCGCCACCAGCGTCCAGTCCAGCAGGTGCAGCAGGTCGAGCAGCGCCTGGTCCTCCGGCGAGCTGAACACCCCGGTGCCGAACTTCACCAGCTTGGTGATGAAGCGTGCGGCGAACAGCGCCAGCGCGACCGTCAGGCCCAGCAGGAAGATCGCCGCGATCCATCGGCTGGCGAGAATCACACTGGTGAGAATCGGGCGCATGGGATGAACCTCCGGCGCGGCTTATGACGGAAACTCGACCGCACAGGGAGTGACACCATGACGATCCGACGCCTCGCCGAGGAAGCCCGCCTGTCCGGCGCGGTGGTGGCCGGCGGCATGGTCTGGCTGGCCGGCCAGGTGGCCGACGATGCGACGCTCGATGCCGAGGGCCAGACCGCCGACATCCTGGCCCAGATCGACGCCCTGCTGGCCGAGGCCGGCACCGACAAGCGCGCACTGGTCAGCATGCAGGTGGTGCTGGCCGACATCCGCGACGCTCCCGCGATGAACCGCGCCTGGGATGCCTGGATGGACCCCGCGCACAAACCCGCGCGCATGACCATCCAGGCGGCGCTGGTGGACCCGGCCTGGAAGGTCGAGATCACCGGCGTCGCCCTGGCGCCCTGAGCGCCATGGCCGCGCCGCCGCGCGCCGCGCTGCCGCAGGGCTGGCTGCGCTCGGTCGCGATGACGCTCGGCTTCGGGCTGGTGGTGGCGGGCGGGCTGGCCGACCAGGGGACGATCTTCCCCTTCCTCGTGATCGGCGTGGCGGCGCTCGGGCTTGGCACGCTCTATTTGCTGTTCCCGCATGGGCTGCACTTCGCCTTCGGCACCAGCGCGGGGCTTGCGGTCTATGCCTGCCTGTACGCGGTGATGGGTCGCGCGGCCTTCCCCGAGGCGCCGCAGCCGGCGCGCGCACTCGCCTTCCTGCTGCCGGTCGCCGCCTTCCTGGCGGCGGTGTGGTGGCGGCGGCGGTCGCTGCGGCTGGTCGCGGAGGCCGCGCATCCCTTCGACCTCGGCCACCTGCCGCGCATGGCGCGCTGGCTGATCCCGGTCTGGGCGGTCGGCGCCTTCTCCCTGGCGCTGCCGGTCAACCGCCTGCCGGTCTTCGACCAGGGGGCCGGGTTGTTGGCGGCGATGCTGGTCATCGCCATCGTGGTCGCGGCGTCAGTCCGCGGGGTGGTGCTGCTGCTGACCGACATGGCGCTGATCACCGAGGAACTGGCGCATCGCGCCGCGCGCATGCTGGTGCCTGTGGTGGCGTTCCTGGCGATGTACGCCATGCTGGTGATCCTGTTCGCCTGCTTCTACCGGATCGCGCAGGGGCTCTCGATCGTGCCGCTGTTCCATGGGCCGCAGGGGCCGGTGCCGCTGCCCTTCCCGGATGCGTTGTATTTCTCGCTGGTGACGCAGGCGACCGTCGGCTACGGCGACGTCACCCCCCATGACGACGGCATCCGGCTGCTGGCATCCCTCCAGGTGGTCGCGGGCCAGGTGCTGCTGCTGTTCGGCTTCGCGGAGATCATGCGGACCCGGCGTGTGCTGGGCGCCGACCCGCCGCCTCTGCTGGACGCGGACCTGCCGCCTCTGCTGGGCGCGGAGCTGCCGCGACGCGGGCCGTCCGACTGACGCCTGGCGGCGTCTTGCACGGTGGCGCCGGGCGGGCTTCGCTTCGATCGCCGGCCACAACGCAAGCGGAGTCCCACCATGCGCCTGCCCGCCCTTCTCCTCGCCGCGGCGTCCGGCATCGCGCTGCTCGGCGCCGCCGGCTACGCGGCCCTGCCGACCTCGCCCGCGATGGAGCGCCTGTCGGCCTTCGGCCAGGTGATCCGCAGCGACGCCACGCGCGAGGTCTTCCAAGCGGACCTGCCCATCCGCATCGAATTCGTCCGGGACGACCTTTATCGGGTGTCCGGCGCGCGCTGCCTGCTGGACCTGCGGCGCGTGCTGCAGCCGCGCCCGCCTGGCCTGGTCGGCCCTGCCGACTACCGGATGGAGGAGGTCGCACGGCGCTGCGACTGACGCCGGCATCGCAAAGCAGCCCCGCGCGCGGCGACATTCCGCCGCAATCCCGGGTAAAGCTTCCCCTACCGAACAAGGATACGACGCGGCGATGGTGACCCCCGAATTCTGGCGCGGCCGGCGCGTCCTGGTGACCGGGGGCGCGGGCTTCCTGGGCTCGAACCTGTGCCATGCCCTGGCTGGGTTCGGCGCGCGCGTCACCGCGCTCGATGCCATGATGCCCGATGGCGGCGCCTCGGCCCGCAACCTCGAAGGGGCAGGGGTGCTGCTGGTGCGCGGCGACATCCGCGACACCGAACTGCATTCGCTGTGCGAGGGCGTGGACGTGCTGTTCAACATGGCCGCCCAGACCAGCCATATGGGCGGGCAGAAGGACCCGGTCGCGGACATCGCCATCAATGCCGTGGCCCAGGTCCGGCTGATCGGCGTGATGCGTGAGGTCGCTCCCAAGGCGACCGTCGTCCATGCCTCCACCCGCCAGTTCTATGGCCGCCCGCGCGCCCTGCCGGTCGATGAGCTGCACCCGGTCAACCCGCCCGACGCGAATGGCGTGTCGAAATGGGCCGGCGAGCAGTATTGGCTCCTGGAACAGCGCGTCCATCACCGCCCGGTCGTCTCGCTGCGCCTGACCAATTGCTACGGCCCGCGCCTGCGCATCCGCGATGCGCGGCAGACCTTCCTCGGCATCTGGATCCGCCGCGTGCTGGAGAACGAACCCTTCGAAGTCTGGGGCGGCGCCCAGCTGCGCGACCTGACCTACGTGGAGGACGTCACCGACGCCTTCCTTCTCTCGGCTGAAAAGGCTTCTGAACCAGCGCTTTCCGGGCAGGTGTTCAACCTGGGTGGAAGCCCGCCGACCTCGCTGCTCGACCTCGCCAACCGCCTGATCGCCGCGAATGGCGGCCAGGGGTCGTTTGAGACCCGCGAGTTCCCCGCCGACCGCGCGCCGATCGACATCGGCTCCTATGCCGCCGACGACACCGCCTTCCGAAACGCTTCGGGATGGGCGCCGCAGGTGGACCTCGACGAGGGTCTGCGCCGCTCCCTCGCGTGGTATCGTCCCCGTCTCGCTGACTACCTGTAAGGCCTTCCGCCATGAACGCGCCCACCCCCGCCATCATCCCGCAGGCCGACCCCGGTGCCGGCTACCGCGCCCAGAAGGCCGAGATCGACGCCGCCGTCGCCCGCGCGCTGGAATCCGGCTGGTACATCCTCGGCAAGGAGGGTGCCGCCTTCGAAGCCGAATTCGCCGCCTGGCTCGGTGCCGGCCAGCACGCGGTCGGCTGCGCCAACGGAACGGATGCGCTCGCACTCGTGCTGCGCGGCCTGGGCATCGGCCCGGGCATGTCCGTCGCCACCGTCTCCCACACCGCCGTCGCGACCGTCGCGGCCATCGAGATGGTGGGGGCGACACCCCTGCTGCTCGACATCGACCCCGACACCTACACCATGGATGCGGAGGAACTCGCCTCCGTCATCGACCACCCGCCGCCCGGCCTGCCGCCGCTCAAGGCCGTCATCGCCGTGCATATCTACGGCCAGGCCTGCGAGCTCGGCCCGATGCTGGAGGCGACGCGCGCCGCCGGCATCCCGCTGATCGAGGATTGCGCCCAATGCCATGGCGCGACGCTGGACGGGCAGATGCTCGGCACCATCGGCACCGCCGCGGCGTTCTCGCTCTATCCCACCAAGAACCTGGGCGCGCTGGGCGATGGCGGGGTGCTCTCCACCGCCGATGCGGACCTCGCCGAACGCATCGCCGCCATCCGGCAATATGGCTGGAAGGAGCGCTACATCAGCAGCATGGTCGGCGTGAATTCCCGCCTCGACGAAGTGCAGGCTGCCATCCTGCGCGTGAAGCTGACCGCGCTCGATGCCGGCAATGCGCGCCGCCGCGCCATCGCCGCCGCCTATGACGCTGCCTTGGCGGGGTCGTCGGTCGCGCCGCCGCATCGCCGGCCGGGGGCCGAGCATGTGTTCCACCAATACGTCCTGCGCACCGAGGACCGCGCCGCCATCCAGGCGCAGCTCAAGGCGCAGGGCGTGGGCACCGGCATCCACTACCCGGTGCCGGTCCATCTGCAGTCGGCCTACAAGGACCGCACGCCGTTGGGCCCGGCCGGCTGCGCGGAAACCGCCAAGGCGGCCGGCGAGGTGCTGAGCCTGCCGATGTATCCGGAGTTGACGGACGCGCAGGTGGAACGGATCTGCGGGGCGCTGCGCGGGCTGTAGGGGCGCCGCCGGCGGCACCGTTCTCGGCACGCCGGGGTCGACGTTGACTTGTTACAATTGAACGCGTCTCGTGCCGCCGAACATGCCGTTCACGCAAGGACATCCCATGCTGCCCCGCGCCACGCTTCTTGGCCTGCTTGCCGTCGCGCCCTTCATCGCCGCCGATCTGCCGCAGGCCCAGGCGCAGGTCCAATATGCGCAACGCTGCGACACCAACCTGCGGGTCGTCAACAATTCCAGAAGCAACGTCACGCGCATCTTCTACAACCCGTCCTCCAACAGCAATTGGGGACCCGACCGGCTGGGCGGCAACGTGCTGCGCCCCGGGCAGAGCATCGTGTTCCGCCTGCAGCACGAGGTCCCCTATGACTTCCGCGTCGTCTGGCGCGGCAACGAGGCGGCCGAGATGCGCCGGACCAACATCTGCGTCATCAGCGCGGTGGTGATCACCGAGGACGGCCTGCGCGTCCAGTGACCGGCGGGCCTGCGACGTCGTGCCGCCCGGCATGACCGCGCAGGCGGTTTCCCGCATGGCCGTAGCGCGGCCCGGCCAGCCTACCCGGCACCGAGCCGGGCGGCAACGTCCCTTCCGTCGCGCAGCCGGCCCCGCGCATCCGCTCGGCGGCAATCAGCGATACGGCCGGCGCGGTCGCGACCGCGCTTGTGCCTGCCCCGCATCCCGTCGCCTGGCGCCGAGCGACATGGCGTCGCGGTCAGATTCCTGCTTGGCACCGCGCATCCCACGGAGGATACTATCATTGGTTGAATAACCACGATCAAATCAATCTACCGGTTCATCCCTTGACGTCTTGTTAGGGCCACGCGCGCAAGGTGTGCATCCGCAAGCGGCTGGGGCCGGATCGTAAAGGGAGGCGTGTTCGCGGATGCCGGTCATCGAGGAAATGGCGCCGCCGACGGACATCCAATCGCTCTCGCCTGACGGCCTCCTCGACGTGCTGCGCGGCGCGCATGGCGATGCGGGCGCGGCGCGGTTCCTGATCGAAAGCCTGCAGCGCCTGGGCACTCTGCCGGCCGAGGCCTCCGACCAACTCCGCGACAATGCCGGGCACCGCGGCGCCGACCCGGCGCGTTTCGGCAATTTCTGGCGCGACTGCCGGGCGGCGCTCGCCGCCTACCGCGGCAGCCTGCCGGCGGGCGCGCGGCCGGTGATGCTCGACCTCGGCGGCGGCCGGGGGGAGATCGCCGGGCTGCGCGACGGCTTCGAATACGTGCTGGTCGATGTCGCGCCGGCCGATCCGGCGGCTGACCGCGCCATCCGCCATGACCTGTCCGAACCCTTGCCCCTGCCGGAGGACAGCGTCGACGTCGTCTTCTCCAACCAGGTGCTGGAGCACCTTCGCTTTCCCTGGCTGCTGCCGCCCGAGATCCGGCGCGTGCTCAAGCCCGGTGGGCTGTGCATGGTCTCCACCGTCTTCGCCTATCGCTACCATCCCTACCCGGAGGACTACTGGCGCTTCACCACGCCGGCGCTGCGGCTGCTCATGGATGACCTCGGTGGGTTGCGGCAGGACCTGGCGCGCTACGAGCTCACGCACCGTCGCGATGACAGGCGCGGCACGCGCGCCGACGGGCAGGACGCGCCCCCAATCGACTGGCTCGGCGGCTTCCGGGAGAACTGGTTCGCCTATTACATCGGCCGCAAGCCGGTGCCGCCGAAGCCCGCCGCGCCGGCCGCAGGTGTGAACGAGATCGCCCTGCCACGCGCGCCGGCCCGCATCCGCGGCAGCAGCGCCTATGCCGCCAGGACCACTGCCGAATCGATCCGCCCGCTGTTGCTCGCCTGCTCGAAGCTGCTGCACGAGGGCAGCACCTGCATCGACATCGGCGCCAATATCGGCGTCACCGCGCTCGCCATGGCACGCCACGCGACCGCCGGGCGTGTCTTCGCCTATGAGCCCCATCCCGCGACCTTCGCCGAGCTGGAGGCGAATCTCGCCGCCGATCCCTTCGGTGCCGTGGTGCGTGCGGAACGCATCGCTCTCGGCGAGGCGCCCGGCAGCGTCGCCTTCCGCGACGTGCCGATGCATGCCAGCGGCAACGCCGTGCTGCCCGAGGGCGGCCTGGCGTCCGAGATCTTCCCCAGCATCGAGGTCGAGCGCCGTCGCCTCGATGCCTGCCCACCCTGGTCCGAGGGGGCGGCCGCCGACCTCGTGAAGATCGACGTCGAGGGCCGCGAGCTGGAGGTGCTGCGCGGCGCGCCGGCGCTGTTCGCCGCCAGTCGCGCGGTGCTGGTCGAATTCAACCCATGGTGCCTCAGCCTCTACGCGACCACCTTGCCGGAGGCCGCATTGCAGGAGATCTGCGCGCAATTCCGCTTCGTCCTCGCCCATGGCCCGCGCGGCTTCGTCCCGTTGAACGGCGCGCGCGAGCGCTTCCGCTTCCTCGAGGAGACCATGCTGCGCGGGCGCGTCGGCGAACTGCTCTGCACGCAGCACGCCGATGTCGCGGCGCTGTTCCAGGAATCGGGCGGGCAGGGAGCAGCCTCATGAACGACGGTGTCTTCGCCCCGGTGACGGTACCGGCCCCGCCGATGCCCAATGCGGTGCGTTCGCTGGTGTTCACCTCGGACCTGCTCAAGGTCGACGACCGCCTGCAGCAGCGGCTGCCCAACCCGCAGCAGATCAACGCCGAATGGGTGCACGCGCTGTTCGCGCCGCTATTGGCGCGGCTGCTCGGCAAGCCGGCAGGCCTGTTCGTCGCCGATGCCTATCCCAACCCGCTGTCGCGGCTGTCGCTGTACCGGCGCCTGGGGCGGGAATTCTCATCGACCGGCTGGGCCTCGCTGTATGAGGACCTCGGCAACCCGGAGATCGAGGCCGAGATCGCCGAGCGCTTCGCCGGCTCCCTGGTGATCGCCTTCGAGATGCCGCCCTACCTCGAACAGGCGCTGCGACGCGCCGGGGTGGGGTACATCGACCTGTCGATCCATCCGGTCCGCTTCCTGCCCGACTACATGTTCGGCGTTCGCAGCAACATCCCCGAGATCAGCGCCCGGCTGCACGCCACCCAGGTGCCGCCCGCGCTGTTCGAGGACTACGCGCGCATCTCGGCCGCACGGACCGGCCGCATCTACCGCAACAACATCCCCGAGCCCGGCTCGGCCGTCCTGCTCGGCCAGATCGAGATCGATGCCTCGTTGATCTGGCGCGGCCGGCTGCATGGCGAGGCGGAGATCGAACTGGCGCTTGCCGACCTCGCCGCCCGCTTCCCGCGAGTCTATTTCAAGGCGCACCCGCACCTCGCCGACACCGCGCGGCAGCGCGCGCTGGTCGATGCCACGCCGCGCTGCTCGTGGCTCGAGGTGAACATCTACGACCTGCTGGCGCGGCCCGAGGTCGCGCTGGTCGCCAGCCTGTCCTCCGGCTCGCTGGTCGAGGCCGGCATCTTCGGCCGGGAGACATTGCGCTACATCGCCAGCCCGGCCCGGGTGGAAGTCGGCGGCGCCCCGCATGAGGAGGTCTTCCAGCACGGGCGCTACGTCGCCGCGCCGCCCGCGATCTTCCGCGAGCAATGGTGGGCCTACGTGCTGGGCCTGACCGAGGTCGCGCCGAACCTCGCGCTGCCGGACCCAACCGCGGGCGCGCTGCGCGGCTCGCTGAACCAGAAATGGGGCCGATGACCGGCCCCGCGCCCGGGATGGCGGTGGTCTATGACGCGACCCGCCTGATCGCCCGCCGCCGCGCCCCGGTGCCCAGCGGCATCGACCGGGTGGACCTGCGCTACGCGCAGGAGGCCTTGGCCGGACGCTGGGGCCCGTGCTGCCTGGCCGCGCAGGTCGAGGACCGGCTGGTGGCGGTGCCGGACCGGCTCGGCCGGCGGCTTGTTGCCGACCTTGCCGAACGCTGGCAGGCAGGCGGGCCGGGCAGCGACCTCGAAGCGCCGCTGCGCGAGGCCGGGCTGATCGGCCGCGACCCCGCACCCTCGGCGATCGCGGCAGGGCACCAGGAACTTTGCCTGTTCGCCCTCCGCCATGCGCGCGCCTTCTACCTGAACACCTCGCACCACGGCATCGGCAATGCCGAGATCTTCGTGCCGCTGGCCGGGCGGCTCGGCGCCGGCCTGGTCTTCTTCGTCCACGACCTGATCCCGATCGCCTTCCCCGAATATGTCCGTCCCGGCGATGCCGAGACCCACGCGCAGCGCATGCGCGTGGTCGCCGGGCTGGGCAGCCTGGTCATCGCCAATTCCGCGGCCACGCGCGACGCCTTCGCGACCTGGTCGCGCGCCGAGGGCTTCGCGCCGCCGCCAGTGGTGGTCGCCCATCTGGGCATCGAGCCCGCCTTCACCCAGCCGCCGCCGCCGCCGCCCGACCCGCGCCCGTATTTCGTCTGCATCGGCACCATCGAGCCGCGCAAGAACCACGTCGCCTTGCTTCAGCTCTGGCGCGCGCTGGCCGCCGAATTGCCGGCCGAGGCGGTGCCGCTGCTGGTCCTGATCGGGCGGCGCGGCTGGGAATGCGCGCATGTCACCGCATTGCTCGACCGCTGCGCGGCGCTGCGCCCGCATGTGCGCGAATTCGACAGCCTGACCGACCGCGCGATGCTGGGCTGGCTTGCCGGCGCGCGCGCCCTGCTGATGCCGAGCTTCAGCGAAGGCTGGGGCCTGCCGGTGGTCGAAGCGCTGGCGCAGGCGGTCCCGGTGCTCTGTTCCGACCTGCCGGTCTTCGAGGAAGCGTCGCAAGGCCTGGCGGAACGGCTCGACCCGCTGGACACCATGGCATGGCGCCAGGCGATCCTGGCGCTGGGAGCCGAAGGGCAGGCGGCGCGCTCGGTGCGGCGCCTGGCGCTGGCGCCGTTCGAGCCGCCGGGCTGGGACGCGCATTTCGCCACCATCGACCGCGCCTTCGCTGACCACGCGGCGCGCGGCGCCCCATTCCGCCCGATCGCGCCCAGCCTGCCGGCGGCCGGCCCCGCGCCGTTGTCGTCGCAGGCCGCGCCACCCTACACCGATGCCGCCGCGGCGATCGCGGCGGGCGACTCGGCACGCGACGAGAGCCTCTGGGCCGCGGCGGCGGCGGCCTATCGGGCCGCACTCGACTGCGATCCGGCCAGCGCGCCCATCTGGATCCAGCTCGGCCACATGCTGAAGGAATGCGGCGACCTCGCATCCGCGCATGATGCCTATGCCGAGGCGCTGCGGCTGGCACCCGAGGATGCCGACCTGCATCTGCAACTCGGACACCTGTTCAAGGTGGCGCATCGGCTGGGCGATGCCGGCGCATGGTACGAGGCTGCCCTCGCCCTTGACCCATCCAACCGGGAGGCGGCTGAACATGCCGCCTGGGTGCGGCAGCAACTGGGCAGCGTGGCGGGGGGCGTGCCGGTGGTCGCATAGGGTCTCCGCGCTCGCGCGGCGCGGGCCAGAAGGTCGCTTGACCGTCGGCCGGACCGGCGCAGGGGCTCCGGCCGCCACGCCGCCGACGCCACCTGTGCGCCGCTTGGGCGGAACCGGCCTTACGCCGCGACGCGCCGCCCCCAGCCCGCATTCACCATCGCCGACCCGCCGCCGAGCCGCGCCCGCGCCGCCGCGTATTCCGCCGCCAGCCGGTCCACCAGCGCCGCCGCCGGCACCACCGCGTCGATCCCGCCGACCGACTGCCCGGCACCCCAGATGTCCTTCCACTTGCGCTTGCGGTCGGTGCCGAAATTCATCTGCGACCCCTCGACGCCCGCCAGGTTGTCCGGATCGAGCCCCGCCGCGCGCAACGACGGCTTCAGGTAGTTGCCGTGAACCCCCGTGATCAGGTTGGTGTAGACGATGTCGCCGGCGCTGCTCTCGACGATCATGCGCTTGTAGTCCTCGACCGCGCGGGCTTCCTCGGTCGCGATGAAGGCGCTGCCCATATAGGCGAAGTCCGCCCCCATCGCCTCCGCCGCCAGGATCGACCGGCCATGCGCGATCGACCCGGACAGCGCGATCGGCCCGTCGAACCAGGCGCGGGTTTCCTGCACCAGCGCGAAGGGGGATTGCGCGCCGGCATGCCCGCCCGCCCCGGCCGCCACCAGCACCAGCCCATCGGCGCCCTTGTCGATCGCGCTGTGGGCGAAGCGCTGGTTGATGACGTCGTGGATGACGTAGCCGCCATAGGAATGGATGGCCTCGTTCACCTCGGGCCGCGCGCCGAGGCTGGTGATGATGAGCGGCACCTGGTGCTTCACGCACAGCGCCAGGTCCTGCTCCAGTCGGTCATTCGACCGATGCACGATCAGGTTGATGGCGAAGGGTGCGGAAGGCCGGTCGGGATGCGCGGCATCATGCGCGGCGAGGCGTTCCTTGATCTCGGCCAGCCATTCGTCGAGCTGTTCGACCGGCCGCGCGTTCAGCGACGGCATCGACCCGATCACCCCAGATGTGCATTGCGCGACCACCAGGTCGGGCACCGAGATGATGAACAGCGGCGAGCCGATCAGCGGCAGGCGCAGCCGTCCCTTCAGGCTTTCGATCAGCGACATGCGTTCCCCCGTGGCGATCCGCGCGGATGCTCGCCGGTTCGCGCCGCGCTGTCGAGCGCCGCGCACGGGCCGGGCCGCCCGGGTGGCCGGCGTCCCGCGCCAGGGACCGCCCCCATTCCGGCACCATCGCCCGGCCGGCAGGCGGCCTGCCGCATGGCCGGGCAGGCGCGGCGTGGTTTTGGCGTGACTGCGCTGTTTTCGGACTCGCATTCGGCCTCTTCGCGGGTGCAGCATCGTCCCCATGGATGACGCCGCAGCACCCCCCGATTTGCTCGCCCGCCTGCGCATCGCGCGCCAGGCCGCCGCCGCCGATCCCTTCGGCGACCCGGTGCTGCTGGTCGCGCTCGACATCAGCCGCGCGATCGATGAGGGGCGGGTCACGCTGGACGACCTCGGCCGGTTGGTGGCCGGCTTGGCGCGGGATGCGGCCTCCGACCGCGCGGCGCGGCTGGCGGGCTATGCGGGGCTGGGCGATGACGCGCAGGCGCTGGCACGCCTCGCCGCCCGGCTGGTGCGCCCGGACCCGGACGACAGCCCCGTCCCCTTCGCCGCCTTCCGCGACGCGGTGGAACGCGCCCGCTTCGCCGCCGTGTTCACCGCGCATCCCACCTTCTCCCTGCCGCTGCCGACCTCGACCGCGCTGGCGGAGGCGGCGTCGGGCGCGGAGCTGCCCGAGGGCCTGGCCCATCGCCCCGCGCCGATCACGCTGGAACAGGAATTCGACCAGGCGGCGGCCGCCATCGCGCGCGGGCGCGACGCGCTGGACGACCTCGCGGCCGCGCTGTTCGACGCCGGGCGCGCGGTCTGGGGCGACCGCGCGCTCGCGCTGCAACCGCGCCCGGTCATCCTGTCCACCTGGGTCGGCTACGATACCGATGGGCGCACCGATATCGGCTGGCAGGACACGCTGCGGCTGCGGCTGCGGATGAAGCGGCTGCAGCTCGACCGGCTGGCGGACCGGCTCGAACCGCTGGGCGCCTGCGCCGCCCCCATCGTGGCCCGCGCGCGCGAGGCCGCCGCGATGGTCGCCACCCAGGAAGCCGCGGCGCCGGAAAAGGCCGAGGCGCTGCCCGTGCAGGATTTCGCGCGCCGCATGGTGGAAGGCCGCGATGCCGCGCTGGTCACGCCGGCCCCGCTTGTCGCGCTCTTCGCGCAAGCCATGGACGCCGCACCGGACACCGCCACGCGCCAGGCGCTGGCGGTGCAGCGCGCCGGGCTGCTCGCGCATGGGCTGGCGCTGGCGCATACCCATGTCCGGCTGAACGCCGCGCAGATCCACAACGCGTTGCGCCAGCGCCTCGGCATCGCCGCCGCACCCGAGGACCGCGCGGCGCGGCGCGGGCTGCTTGCGCAGGTGAACGCGGCGCTCGGCGAGGTCGAGCCCATGCCGGTCGACTACGGCGCGCTGCTGGCCGAACAGGCCTCCGCCGTGCGGCTGATGATGACCATCGCGCAGATGCACAAGCACATCGACGCCAGCCAGAAGGTGCGCTTCCTGATTGCCGAGACCGAGACCGGCTATACGCTGCTCGGCGCGCTGTGGCTGGCCAGGCGCCTGGGCATCGCCGACCACATCGAGATCTCCCCGCTGTTCGAGACCGCCGAGGCGCTGGAACGCGGCGAGCGTGTGCTGGAGGAAGCGCTGCGCTCCCCGCACTACCGGGACTACCTGCGCGCCCAGGGCCGGCTGTGCCTGCAATTCGGCTATTCGGATTCCGGGCGCTATGTCGGCCAGCCGGCGGCGTCGTACCTGGCTGAACGGCTCAAGATCCGGCTGGCGGAACTGCTGCGCCGGCACGACCTCGAAGGCATCGAGCTGGTGCTGTTCGACACCCATGGCGAGAGCATCGGCCGCGGCGGCCATCCCGACAGTCTGGCCGATCGCTTCGCCTATCTCTCGCCGCCGGCCGCGCGCGCGGCGCTGGCCGCGGCCGACCTGCCGCTGCGCGAGGAGACCGCCTTCCAGGGCTCCGACGGCTACATGCTGTTCGGCACGGCCGCCCTGGCGCGCGCGACCATCGCGCGCATCGCCGAACACGCCTTCGGCCCGCTGCCCTCCGAACCCGACCCGATCTATGCCGAGGCCGATTGGGCGACCGATTTCTTCGCCACGGCGCGTCGCGAAATGGCCGCGCTGGTCGCGGACCCGGGCTATGCTGCGCTGCTCGGCGCCTTCGGCCCCGGGCTGCTGGACAAGACCGGCTCGCGCCCGGCGGCGCGGCAATCGGACACCGGCGGGCCCGCGCGCATCACCCACCCGTCGCAGCTGCGCGCCATCCCGAACAACGCGATCCTTCACCAGATGGGCTGGCTGGCGAATACGCTGCACGGGTTGGGCGCGGCGGCGGCGGCGAACCCGGACGCCTTCGCGGACATGCTGGCGCGCTCGCCGCGCTTCGCCCGCGCCATGGCCATGGCGGCGCGCGCGGCGGCGTGCAGCGACATCGGCGTGCTGCGCGCGGCGGTGGACATGCTGGACCCCTCGCCCTGGCTGGATCGCGCCGGCTTCACGAAGCGCCCTGGCCGGCGCGAGGCGCTGACGGCGGTCGCGACGGCGCTCGAACGCCTCGACCTCTCGCCCGCCACGCGGCGCATGTTCCGCCGCCTGCAGGCCGACCACCAGGCACTGCGCGCCGCCTGGCCCGACCTGCCCGCCATGCCCGACCGCCTGGTGCTGGTGCATGCGGTGCGCCTGTGCCTGGTGCAGCGGCTCTGGCTGCTGGCCGTCTCGCTGCCGGAATTCAGCCCGCGCCATGGCGCCACGCGCGAAAGCCTGATCGCCCGCCTGCTGCAACTGGACGTGCCGCCGGTGCTGGACCTGCTCGGGCAGATCTTCCCCGCCGCGCCGGACCCGGCGACGGGGCTGGACTTCGCGGAACCCGCAGCCCCGCGTGAGGGCGCATCCTACGCCGCCGAACACGCCGCCATCCTCGGCCCCATGGCGCGCTGCTTCGCGCTGGTGCGCGAATGCTCGGCGGTGGTGAGCCACGAGGTCGGCGCCTTCGGTTGACGCGCGCACCCGCGGTGCGCCTGCGTTATCCATCCGGCCCGAGGGCGCGGCGGCATGCGCAATGGCGCCGGCGCGGACGGCCACCCATCGACGAGGCCGCGACAGAGCAGCCGGGCCGGCGGGCGGCGGCCATCGGCAATATCGCGCGACACCGGCCCCGGGTGACAGGATCCGGTGAGCGGGCAGGGCCGGATCGCCGCCCGCATCGCGCCGCGTGAACCGCTTCGTTGGATCTGCGTGCCTCGGCGCGGCACGACAGGCAGGATGATCCTGCGCCTGTGGCCCGTCCTGGTCCTCCTCGCCGTGCTCCCCGCCCTTGCGCAGCACCCCTGTCCGACCCGTCGCAATGTCGATTGCGCCGGGGCGGCCCGCGCGGTGGACGCGGCGATCGCCAGCGATCCGTGGCTCGCGCTGATCGACCAGGCGCAGCGCATGCGGATCAACGAACTGGAGCCGCTGGTGGGCGCCGAGAGCGCCGCCGAACTGGCGTCCCAGCAGGCCGCCTGGCGGCGCAGCCTGTCGCGCGAGCTGTTCTTCCACCCGGACGGCACGCTGGACGAACCCGACCCGCGCGGTGCGCTGCGCGGCGCCATGGAAGCCCGGCTGGTGCGCCTGATGCGCCTCCAGCACGACCCCGCCGCCAGCATCGACGGCAACTGGGTCGGCGTGCAGGGCCAGGTGGTGGTGGAACGCGCCGGCGGCGGCCATTACCGCGTCTCGGTCAGCACCATCGACGTCAACAACCTGGCCTGGATGTGCGACTACGACGGCGAGGGCGACACCACCCGCGTCGAATGGATGCAGACCCGCGATGGCGCGCTGGAGCTGCGGCGGGAGGGCGTGATGCTGCGCGTGCGGATGCTGACCGCGCGCGTCTCGGAATTCTGCGGCGCGGCCGGCAGCATGGCCGGGCTGTATTTCCGCGTCGGCGACGCGCCCTGATCAGAAGCCGACGCAGGCGCTGAGATAGACCGTCAGCACCGATTGGTGCCGGAAGCGCGCCTTCCAGGCATCCTCGACCGGGCGCAGGCGCGCGCGGGCGGCGGCGGCATCGGCGCCGGGTAGCACCACCACCAGCACCTTGCTGGCTTCGGACAGGATGCTGCCGTCGGCGCGACGCCACTGGCCGCGCCCGTCCAGCACTGTCAGCCCGTCGGGGAAGGCCGGCGTCACCGTAATGGCGAGGAAGTCGCGCCATTCGCCCTCGGTGATGGCGGGCGCGTCGCGGCGGGACTGGCCGAAATAGGCCTCGGCGACGATCGCCTGCTGCGTGCCCTCGGGGCAGGGCGGCGGCGGCGCGGCGCAGGCCGCCAGCAGCGCGGGCAGCAGCAGCGCCGCGCGCCTCACGCGGTCGTCGCCAGCAGTGCCACGCCCGCCGCAATCAACCCGATCGCCGCGACCTTCTGCACCCCCATCGTCTCCCCGAACATCGCCCAGCCGATGATGGCGATCACCACATAGGACGCCGCGGTGCAGGGCAGCGCCACGCTCATCGGGATCTTGCGCAGCGCCACTATATAAAGGAGTGCCGCGCCGCCGTAGCAGACCAGCCCGACCATGGTGGGCAGCCGGAACAGCTGGTGGATGAACCCGCCATCCGCCGCCACCGCGTCATTGGCGCCGGACTTCAGCAGAACCTGGCCGATCAGCGATGTGGTGATGGCCGCCGCCAGCGCGATCCAATGCGCGGTCATGCCGCGGGGTCCTGCGGCGCGATCACCTGCCGCACCACGCCCTGCGGCTTGCCGTTCGCCGACATGAAGGCGCGCCCGACATATTCGCCCAGCACGCCCAGGATCATGAACTGCACGCCGGCGATCAGCAGCGTCACGGTCATCAGGGAGGCCCAGCCGGACGGCGTCTCGCCGACCAGCGCCTCGAACACCACCCAGGCCGCCGCCAGCACGCCGAGGAAGCCCATCGCCACCCCCGCCACCACCGCCAGGCGGAGCGGCAGCACCGAGAAATTCGTGGCCAGATTCATCCACAGCCGGATCAGCCGGCGCATCGTGTAGTTCGACCGCCCCTCGGCCCGCGCGAAGTGCTTCACCTCGATGCTGTCGAGCCGCTGCGTCACCTGCATCAGCAGCCCGTCGACATAGGGGTAGGGGCCGCGGTACTTCACCACCTCGGCCACCGCGAGCGCCGACATGCAGCGGAAGGACGACAGGTACAGCCCGCGGGGCTTGTCCATCAGCTGGTCCGCCACCCAGTTGGCGAAGCGCGAGCCGATGTTGCGCCAGCCATCGTGTTCCTTCACGGCGTAGCGCGTGTAGACCACGTCGAAACCGCCGCTGCGCGCATGGTCGTAGATGCGGATCACTTCCTCGGGCGGGTTCTGCAGGTCGTCGTCCATGGTGATGACATAGGCGCCGCGGGCGTGGCGCAGGCCGGTCATGACCGCGTTGTGCTCGCCGAAGTTGCGCGCGTGCTCGATGTAGGTGAGCGGCACCGTGGCCGTGCGCGCCAGCTCGCGGCAGACATCGCCGGAATTGTCCGGGCTGCCGTCATTCACCAGGATGACCTCGATGCCGCCCTCGGGCCGCAGTTCGGACAGCGCGGCGACCAGCGCGCCGACGGTCGCCGCGCCATTATAGACCGGCACGACGATGGACAGGCCGACCGGGTGGATGACCCCGGCCGCGGTGTTGGACATGGAAAGGCTCTCCGACATCACGGCCGCGTCGCGACCACCAGGATGGACCCGCCCGCAGGATAGCGCAGGCCGAGGCGGGCGAGACCCCGCTCGGCCGCGGTCACGCCATGCAGCGTGGCATCGAGCCAGGGCGGGAAGGGGGCGACGTCGCTGCTGTCATGCGCGGCGTCGGATTTCAGCACCTTGCGCTGCAGGACCATCAGCGGAAGCAGCAGCGCGTTCCAGTAGCGCGCCTCGATGGCGTCGAAGCCGGCGGTACCGACCAGCGCGCGGGCGCCCGCGGCGGTGAAGCGGCGTGAATTGTGGACACGTTCGTCATGCGCCGAATGCATCCATTCATAGGCAGGAAGGTTCAGCACCATCGTGCCGCCCGGCGCCAGCACGCGCTGGAACTCGGCCAGCGCCGCCGCCGGATCGACCGCGCGATGGCACAGCACGTCGCAGGATGTCAGCGCGGCGAAGCTGCGCGGTGCGAAGGGCAGGCGGTTCGCATCCCCCGCCGCGGCCACCGCGCCGGATTTCGCCGCCGCGCGCAAAGCGGCCTTCGGATTGAAGTCCAGCCCGACGAGCGGCCGTCGCAACGCGCCCATCCGGCGCAGCAACCCGCCGGTGCCGCAGCCGGCATCCAACACCGCGCCGGGCGGTCCGGGGCGGGCGGCCAGCGCATCGGTCACGCGGGCATGGAGCGCGCGGTACCACCACATGCGCTCCTCGGCCGCGTCCATCAGGTCGTATTCGGCGGGTTCCACGGGGCGGTTTCATCGCATCGCAGCAAGGCCGGAACATGGCAGCACCGCGTCGCCGCCGATGCGGTTCATGTTGCTTCTGCCGCGCATCACCCCGAGGATGTGCAACCAATCCATGACGTTTCACGATCCCCACCCCGCCGCCTTGCCGAGGCCATCCGACACCCCGCCGGCCACGGTCGCGCGCACCGGCACCGTGCTGCGCGCCCTGGCGCTGCTGCCGGCGGGATTCTGGCTGCTGATGGTGCTGCTGCCGCCGGTCAACCACGACGTCGCGGCGGTGTTCGACTTCTCCCGCCGCTGGCTGGCCGGCGAACGGCTCTATGTGCAGCTGTTCGACGTCAACCCGCCGCTGATCTTCATCCTGAACCTGGGGCCGGCGGCGATTGCCGCCTGGACGCCGATCGCGCCGGCGGCAGCGCTGGTGGGCTGCCTGGTGCTGCTGGCGGCGGGCCTGTGGCGCATGTCCGTCGCGCTGCGCCGCGGCCGTGCCGAGGGCCCGGTCGAGGCGGCGCTGCTCACCGCCGCCATCCCCGCTTTGCTGCTGATGTCCGGCACCGATTTCGGCCAGCGCGAGGCGATCATGGCGATGGCCGCCATCCCCTATGCGCTGCTGGTGGCGCGGCGGATCGAGGAATGCCCGCCCGCGCGCGGCCTGTCCCTGGCGGTCGCGGTGGTGGCGGCGCTGGCCTTCGCGCTGAAGCCGCACTTCCTCGTCGTGCCCTTCCTGGTCGAAGGGCTGGTGGTGCTGCGCCGCGGCTGGGCGCGCGCGCTGCGCGACCCGGTGCCCTGGACCATGGCCGCGGTCTGGGCCGTCTATCTCGCCGTCGTCCTGCTGGCCTTCCCGGCCTATGCCGGGCATGTCCTGCCGCTGGCCTTCGCCTTCTACGACGACATCCAGGGCACCGGTCCGTGGCACCTGCTGGTCACGGAACAGATGGGCACCGCCCTGCTGCTGCTGCTGGTGACGCTGCCGCTGGCGATGCTGCGCCGCGCCGGCGCGCTGGCGCAGGTGCTGGCCTGCTGCACGGTCGGCGCCTTCGTGATCGCCTGGGCGCAGCGGAAGGGCTGGAGCTACCACATCCTGCCGGTCACGCTGCTGGGGCTCGCGACCGTGCTGGTGCTGGTGGCGCGCTGGGCGGATGCGGCACTGCCGGAGGACCGCGCGCGTGCCGCGGCGCCGGGCCTCGCAGCCGCGCTGGTCCTCGCCGCATCGCTGCACCTGGTGCGTGGCGGGGACACGCCCTGGCGGCAGATCTGGTTCGACCGCGAGCCGGTCGGTGAGATGACCGCCTGGCTGCGGCGCGAGGCGATGGGCGCGCGCATCCTGCTCATCAGCCCCGACATCTCCCCCGCGCATGGCGCGATGCTGCATGCCGATGCGCGCCCGATGTCGCGTTTCATGAGTACCTGGCTGCTCCAGGGCCTGTATCGCGACTGCCCGCCCGGCCCCGCGCCCTACCGCGCGCCGGCCGAGATGTCCGACGCCGAGGCCCTGGTCTTCGCCAGCTATGCCGAGGACCTCGCGCGGCGCATGCCCGAGGCCGTGCTGGTGTCGCGCCATACCAATGTGCGCGGCTGCGGCGGGCGCTTCGACCTGCTGGCCTATTTTACCCGCCACCCGGTCTTCGCCGAGGCCTGGGCGCGCTATCGCCTGGTGGGTGAGCAGGACGGCTACCGCCTGTTCCTGCGCCGCACATGACCCCGCGCGACGGAGCGCAGCTGCCTGACGCCGACCGCCGGCGCGTGCGCGGCCTCACCGTGCCCACCGGGGCGGAATCGGTGCGCGGCATCCTGCTGATCCTGTCGGCCTACCTGGTCATCACGGGTGCCGATGTCGCGGTGAAATGGGCGCTGCCGGAAGTCGGCGTCGCGGTGTCCATGATCGCGCGCGGCGTGGTCGGCGCGCTGGCGGTGCTGGCCATCACGCGCGGGCGCGGCATCGCGCCGGGCAATGTGCGGCTGCTGACGATGCGCGGCGTGCTGCATTGCGGCGTCTCGGCCACCTGGTACTGGGCCTGGGTGTCGGGCATGGCGCTGGTCGATTCCTATGCCATCGCCGCCGCCGCGCCGCTGCTGATGACGCTGCTGGCCATCCCGATGCTGGGCGAGCGCGTCTATTGGCGGCGCTGGACCTCGACCCTGGTCGGCTTCGCCGGCGTGATGTTCATGCTGCAGCCCGGCGGCGACCTGTGGCGGTTCGAAACGCCCTTCCTGCTGCTGGCCGTGGTGGCCATGGCGGTCACGCGCATCTGGACGCGCGTGCTTTCGTCCACCGACCAGCCGGCCTCGATCGCCTTCTGGCTGATGGTGGCGCATATCCCGATGGGCCTGGTGCTGCTGCCGGCCTTCCCGGCGCCGGAGGCCATGCCCGGCGCGCCGGTGATCCTGGCGCTGGTGTTCTTCGGGGTGGCGAACGCCATCGCGCATATCCTCTTCGCGCGCGCCTTCGCCCTGGCGCCGGTCTCGGCGCTCGCACCTTACGAGTATTCGCCGCTGCTGATCGGGGGCATCCTGGGCTTCCTGATCTGGGCGGAGATACCGGCCTGGACGACCGTGGGGGGTGCCGTGATCGTCATCATCGCCGGGCTGTACAACCTGCACCGCGAAAGGGTGCGCCGCGCCCAGGAACGGCGGGACGAATAGAGCGCATGCCATTCGCGAGGGCTCATGCCATGCGCTCCATGTCCCTGTCCTGGCGAGCAACCTTACCCGCTCGGGCGATGCCGTTGCCGCGGGTGATGCTCTAGTGCCCCTGCGCCACGACATCCGCCGTGGCGCCCTGATGATGCTGGGCGCCACGGCGCTCTTCACCATCATGTCGGCGCTCATCAAGGGCCTGAGCGACAACATCCACTTCATCGAGACGATGTTCTTCCGATCGGCCTTCGCGCTGCCCGTGATGTTCGCGATCGCCGCGCGCGGACGGGACTGGGGGGTGCTGCGGACGAAGCGCCTGCCCGGCCACCTGGTGCGCGCCTTCACCGGCACCATGGCGCAGGGCTGTTCCTTCTATGCGCTGACGGTGCTGCCGCTGGCCGAGCAGACCGCGCTGACCTACACCACGCCGCTCTTCGTCACCCTGCTGTCCATCCCCTTCCTGGGCGAGAAGGTCGGCATCCATCGCTGGTCCGCCGTGCTGCTGGGCTTCGTGGGCATCCTGGTGATCGCGCTCGGCGATGGCGCCTTCCAGGGGGGCGGGCCGAGCCAGGTGGTGGCGATCGGCATGGGGGTCGCGGTGCTGCAGGGCGTGTGGTCGGCGGCGACCACGCTGCTGGTGCGCTCGCTTTCGGCCACGGAATCCTCGACCACCATCGTGCTGTGGCAGTCCCTGCTGATGACCGCCTTCACCCTGGCCGCGCTGCCCTTCTTCTGGACCACGCCGACCTTCTTCGAACTGGTGCTGCTGGTGCTGGTCGGCCTGATCGGCGGCGTGGCGCAGATCATGCTGACGGAGGCCTACGCGTCGGCCCAGGTCTCGGCGCTCGGCCCCTATTCCTACACCTCGATCCTGTGGTCGGTGGCGATCGGCTGGGTGGTCTTCTCGGATGCGCCGGGCTGGAGCACGCTGGGTGGCGCCGCGCTGATCGTCGCCTCGGGCCTGTATATCCTGCATCGCGAACTGACCCGCGCCCGCCAGCGGAGAAACCAATGACCATCCCCTTCCTGAAGGACGACACGCTGCCGCCGGGCGAGGTGCAGCAGGTGGCGCCGGGCGTCCGCCGCGTGCTGTGCCCCAACCCCGGCCCCTTCACCTTCCGCGGCACCAATACCTGGATCGTGGGCGAAGGGCTTTCGGTCGCGGTGATCGACCCCGGGCCGGTCGATGCCGACCACCTGCGCGCCATCCTGGCGGCGACGCAGGGCGAACGCATCACCCACATCATCGTCTCCCACACGCATCGCGACCATTCGCCGGGAGTGGCAGCACTGCGCGAGGCGACCGGTGCGACCAGCTTCGGCTTCGGCCCGCACATGACGCCACCCGACCAGGGCGGGGAGGGCGGCGACCATTCCTTCGCCCCCGACGTGACGCTGCCCGATGGCGGCGAGGTCGGCGGGCTCGGCTGGTCGCTGCGCGCCATCCACACGCCGGGCCATTGCGCCAACCACCTGTGCTTCGCGCTGGAGGGCACCGGCATCCTGTTCAGCGCGGACCATGTGATGTCGTGGTCCACCACCGTGGTCAGCCCGCCGGATGGCGACATGGCGGCCTACATGGCGTCGCTCGCCCGGCTGCGCGCGCGCGACGACCGGCTGTTCCTGCCCGGCCACGGCCCGCCGCTGCCTGACCCGCAGCCCTTCATGGCGGCACTCGCCGCGCATCGGCTGGAGCGCGAGGCGATGGTGCTGGACGCGCTGCGCGCCGCGGGCCGCGCCACCGCGCGCGACCTGGTCGGCGCCGTCTATGGCCCGGCGCTGGACGAACGCCTGGTGCCGGCGGCCGCACGCAGCCTGCTCGCGCATCTGGTGAAGCTGTCGGCCGAGGGTGCGGCGCGTCGCGACGGGGATGCCTTCACGGCATCATAGCGACGCCTCGGGGTCCAGCCGGATGACGTAGGACCGCCAATCGGCGCGCATGGCGATCCGTTCATACAGCGCGATGGCGCCGCGATCCGCCTCGGGCACGATCCAGCGCAGGTGCGACCAGCCGCGGTCGCGCCCCAGCGCGCACAGCGCATCCACCATGGCGCGCGCGATGCCGCGCCCGCGGCTGTCCGGGCGCACGAACAGATCGTCCAGCGCGCCGCAGCGCCGCGCGAACACCACCTCCGGCAGGTCGAAGAAGATGGCGAAGGCGAGGATGCCATCGCCCTCGGTCGCGGCCAGGATCTCGGTGCGCGCATCGGCGGCGAGCAGCGCGGCGGCTGCCTCGCCGCGCGCTGGGCGGGTGCCGGCCAGCGTGTCGCGCATCTCATCGGCATAGGCCTGCAGCAGCGGCGCCAGGCGGTGTCTCTGGTCGGGCGGCAGCGGTGCGACGATCATGCGGGTGCCTTGAAACGACAGGGGCGCCGCCCGCTCGCGCGGACGGCGCCCCGACGCCGGGATCGGCGGGTGCGTCAGCTCATCGAGGTATCGGACTCGGGAGCCGGCGCGGGGGCGGCGGCCGCGGCGGCAGCGCGCTTGGCGGCGCGCGTCGCGGCGGCCTTCTTCGCGGCTTCCGAGCGCGCGGAGTTCTTCACCGCCGGCTTCTTCGCAGCGGCGGCCTTCTTCGGAGCGGCCTTCTTGGCGGCCGGCTTCTTGGCAGCGGCCTTCTTCGGCGCGGCCTTCTTGGCAGCCGGCTTCTTGGCGGCGGCCTTCTTCGGCGCGGCCTTCTTGGCAGCCGGCTTCTTGGCGGCGGCCTTCTTCGGCGCGGCCTTCTTGGCAGC